>CAVWDE010000014.1:0-136693 GCA_963753685.1 uncultured Alphaproteobacteria bacterium | reverse complement strand
GACCTCACCGGCACGATCGGATCCTTTTCGGACCTGTTCGATCCGGACGCGCTCGCCTGGTATGATTTGCTCGATGAGAAGACCAAGCAAAGGGCGCTCTATGCGCTGCCGGTGGGGCGTACCTCCAACCACGTCCACGTCTGGAAGAGCCTGCTCGAGCGCGCGGGCTTCACGCTGGCCAGTGTCCCGAAGGAATGGGAGGCGTTCTGGAGCTTCTGGTGCGACCGCGTGCAGCCGGCCGTGCGCCGGGCGACAGGGCGCGACGACATCTGGGGCGTCGGCCTCAACATGTCGGGCAAGTTCGATACCGAGGATCAGATCAGACAGTTCCGCGACGCCTACGGGGCGGACTACGTGACCCGGGACGGCCGGCTGGTGATCGACGACCCCGAGGTGCGGCGCAAGCTCATCAAGGCGGTCGACAGCTACGCGATGATCTATCGCAAGGGCTGCACCCCGCCCGATTCGGTGACGTGGGACGGCTACGGCAACAACAACGCGTTCCTAACGCAGGTGGTCGTCATGACCGTGAACGACACGCTTTCGATTCCCAACGCGCTGAAGCGCGAGCATCCGAAGGACTATTACGAGAACACGGCCACGATCGAGTGGCCGCTCGGCCCGGACGGCGCGGCCTTTCCGATCGAAGGCTTCTTCCATGCCGCCGCGGTCTTCAAGGACGGTGGCCACACCACCACCGCCAAGGACTTCGTCCGTTTTCTCGTGGCCGAGGGCTGGCTCGCGCATTATCTCGACTTCGCGGGCGAGCGCATGCTGCCGCCGATGCCGAAGCTGCTCGAGGCGCCGTTCTGGCTCGATACGAGCGATCCGCACCGCATGGCCGCGGTGATGCAGGTCGCCTCGCGGCCCACGCAATACAACTACGCCACGGTCTCGGGCGACTGGCGCCACAGCCTCGTTCGGACAGAGCACGTCTGGAGCAAGGCCGCCCACCGCGTCGTCGCCGAGGGCATCACCCCCGCGCAGGCGGTCGACGAGGCGATCGCCCGGATCAAGCAGATCCTGGCGGAGTGACGGCCACGCAACGGCTCGTCACGGCTCTGGTCGCCTCGGCACTGCTCCTGGCGCCGCCCGCCGCCCGCGCGGCCGACCTCGTGGTCTGGTGGGAGCAGGGGTTTTATCCGCAGGAGGACGCGGCGGTCAGGGAGATCGTCGCCGCCTTCGAGCAGAAAACCGGCAAGCAGGTCGAGTTGGTCCGAAACGGCCGCCACCTCGACCAGCAGACGGTCGAGGTCCAGGCGGCGATCGATGCCGGGCGACCGCCCGATTTCCTGTTCGGCCAGGTTGCCTCGAATCAGATCGCGCGCTGGGCGGAAGAGGGCCGGCTGGTCGACCTCACCGATGCGATCGGCGCGCGCAACGACCTGTTCGACGCCGATACCCTCGAGCTCTCAACGCTACGCAACGGCCGTGACGGCCGGACCGCCCTTTATGCTCTGCCGATGGCCCGCGACACCACGCACGTTCACGTCTGGCAGAGCCTGCTGAAGCAGGCGGGCCTGACGCTGAACGACGTTCCGACGGGGTGGGATGCCTTCTGGTCGTTCTGGTGCGACCGGGCGCAGCCGGCGATCCGGAAGGCCCTCGGTCGCGACGACATCTGGGGAACCGGGCTGACCATGTCGGCTGGCTCCGTCGACACGCGGATCAACTACACCGAATTCCAGCTCGCCTACGGCACGCCGTGGCGAGCAGCGACGGCCGCCTCCAGGTCGACGACCCGGCGGTGCGGGCCGGGATGATCCAGGCGCTCGACAGCTACACGGCGATCTGGCGCAAGGGCTGCACGCCGCCCAACTCGGTCGACTGGACGGACAGCGGCAACAACCAGGCCTTCCTCGAACAGAGGGTGGTCATGACGATCAACAACACGCTATCGATCCCCAACCAGCTCAAGGCGACGCGACCCGCCGACTATCACGACAACGCGGCGACGATCGACTGGCCGAGCGACCGCGACGGCCGGCCGCTTCCGATCTATGGATCGTTGACGCGTGCCGCCGTGTTTGCCGCCGGCG
The DNA here is from genome assembly GCA_963753685.1 of uncultured Alphaproteobacteria bacterium. GTDB lineage: Bacteria > Pseudomonadota > Alphaproteobacteria > Geminicoccales > Geminicoccaceae > DATAOG01. Next base: position 134,654 of record CAVWDE010000014.1, on the reverse strand, counting down.
GCCACGCCGACACGGCCCGGGCGTTCGTCCGCTTCTTGATCGGGGGTGCCTGGCGCGAGCACTGGCTGAGCTTCGCCGGCGACCGCTTCCTCCCGCCGATGACGAAGCTGATCGACAGCCCGTTCTGGCTCGACCCGAGCGATCCGCACCGCATGCGCTCGGCCATCCAGGTGCTCGATCGGCCGCGCTACGATCCCTTCCTGGTCACGAACCGGGACTGGCGCCTCACGCGCGTCTTCCAGCACCACGTCTGGGAAGACGCCGTCCACCGCGTCGCCGTCGAGGGCATCAGCCCCGAGCAGGGGGTCGACGAGGCAATCGCGCGGATCAAGCAGATCCTGGCGGAGTAAAAGCGCATGCGGTGGCTCGTCCCGGCTCTGCTCGCCTCGGCACTGCTCCTCGCGCCGCCCGGCGCGCGGGCCGCCGACCTCGTGGTGTGGTGGGAAAAAGGGTTCTATCCCCAGGAGGACGCGGCGGTCCGGGAGATCATCGCCGCCTTCGAGCGGAAGACCGGCAAGCAGGTCGAGCTCGTCCAACCCGCACAGGATGAGATTATGAAGAAGGCCGCGAGCGCCCTTCAGGCGGGGGCGCCGCCTGACTTCCTGTTTGGCGCCACCAGCGAACGCTGGGCTGCCCAGTGGGCTTATGAGGACCGGCTGGTCGACCTCGAGGGCGTCCTGGGCCCGGCCCTCGACCTGTTCGACGGCGACACGATCGAAGTGTCCACCTTGCTCGACGGCAAGACCGGCCGGCGCGGCCTCTATGCCCTCCCGATGGGCCGGTACTCCAACCACATCCATGCCTGGAACAGCCTCCTGGAGCGGGTCGGATTGACCCTCGCCGACATTCCGACTGGGTGGGAGGCCTTCTGGTCGTTCTGGTGCGATCAAGTGCAACCCGCCGTACGCAAGGCGCTGGGCCGTGACGACATCTGGGCCGTTGGCCTCCCGATGTCCGCCGTGGCTAACGACACCGACGACCAGCTGCTTCAGTTTCAGCTCGCTTATGGTACGCCCTGGTTCGACCTCGACCACCGAACCCAAGTCGACGATCCCGCGGTGCGGGCGGGATCATCAAGGCGCTGGAGGCCTACACGGCGATCTGGCGCAGGGGCTGCACGCCGCCCGAGTTGGTGAACTGGACCAACATCGACAACAACAAGGCGTTCCTCGCCCAGACCGTCGTGATGACGGTGAACACGACGCTCTCAATCCCGGGCGCACTGCGCACCGCGCGTCCGGACGACTACTACAAGAATGCTGCGACCATCGACTGGCCCGACGGCGCCAACGGCCAGCCGCTGTTCATCGACGGTGGAATCCGGCAGGCCGTGGTCTTCGAGGCAGGCAGGAACCCGGCGCTCGCCGAGGACTTCGTTCGCTTTCTCGCCGAGGAGGGCTGGCTTGCCCACTGGCTGGATTTCGCCGGCGACCGCCTGATGCCGCCGATGCGCAAGCTGGTCGAGCAGCCGTTCTGGCTCGACCCGGGCGACCCGCATCGCATGCGCGCAGCCATCCAGATCCTGACCCGGCAACACCTGATGAACATGAACGTTCGCGACCACGAGTGGCAGTCGGACCGGATCTATGAAGAGAACGTCTGGGGCAAGGCCGTCCATCGCGTCGCCGCCGAGGGCATCAGCCCCGAGCAGGCGGTCGACGAGGCGATCGCCCGCATCAAGCAGATCCTGGCGGAGTAGCTTCTTATCGACCCGATGCCGAATTGGGCGCTCCGCCGAATTGTTGCCCATCTGACTTCGAATGACATATTGTATCGGATATGGACAGATCTAGGCAATGTGACCGATGCTGCAGGCCAAGGCCAAACTTAACGCCAACGGTCGTATCGTGGTCCCGGCGGCGGTACGCAGGGCGCTCGACCTGCGACCCGGCGACGAGCTGATCATGCGCGTCGAGAACGGCGAGCTGCGGCTCTCGACCCGGCGCCAGGCGCTCGCCCGCGCGCGGCGGATGATCCGCCGCTACGTTCCGAGCGACGAGGACCTGACCCAGAGCCTGATAGACCACCGGCGTCGGGAAGCCGAACGTGAGTGAGATCGTGCTGACGCCTCGGCGCTGATGGCGGTGCTGCGCGAGGAGCCAGGGGCAGAGGTGGTCGAGGTGCTCGATGAGGCCGCGATCAGCGCCGTCAATCTGTCGGAGGTGCAGGCGAAGCTGGTCGAACGCGGACGCCCGCCGAGAGCGCGTGGTCGTGGTTGGTCGACCTGGATCTGAGCGTGATCGATTTCGACGCCGCCCAGGCCAGGATCGCGGGCGACCTGCGCGGCGTGACCGGCGCTCGGGGGCTGTCGCTCGGCGACCGGGCCTGCCTCGCGCTGGCGCGAGCCCGCGGTGCGCCTGCGATGACCGCGGATCGCACCTGGGCGGCCTGGACGTCGGGATCGAAATTCGCACGCTCCGCTCGACTCCTGCCGCGCGCGATCATTGCCTCGGCGTCTCTGGATGGATCGGCGGCGTGTGGACCGATAGTCTGTCGACCCGAAGGGAATCCTCAGCCCATACTTCGACCCCATGCATCGGGGGATGCCGCCCATGGCCGAGACAGCGCGCGACTGGCTCAAGGAAGCGATTCGCCGGATCGAGACCGACTTCACCAGATCGGCGGACACGCATCTGTTCCGGTTCGACGTTCCTGCGGTGCCGGAGGTCCGGCTCTACCTCAAGGACGAGTCGACCCATCCCACCGGCAGCCTCAAGCACCGGCTGGCGCGCTCGCTGTTCCTCTACGCCCTGTGCAACGGCTGGATCGGCGAGGGCACGACGTCGATCGAGGCCTCGAGCGGCTCCACCGCGGTCTCGCGAGGCCTACTTCGCCCGGCTGCTCGGCCTGCCGTTCGTCGCCGTGATGCCGCGCTCCACGAGCGCCGAGAAGATCGCCGCTGATCGAGTTCTACGGCGGCCACGTGCCATTTGGTCGACCGCCCGGCGAGATCTACGCCGAGGCCGCAGCGGCTCGCGCGCCGAGACCGGCGGCCACTACATGGACCAGTTCACCTACGCCGAGCGGGCGACCGACTGGCGGGGCAACAACAACATCGCCGAGTCGATCTTCAGCCAGATGGCCCTGGAGCGCCACCCGGTCCCCGCGTGGATCGTGGTGCGGCGCCGGCACCGGCGGCACCTCGGCGACGATCGGCCGCTACATCCGCTACCGCCGGCACGACACCCGGCTGTGCGTCGTCGACCCGGAGCGACTCGGTCTTCTTCGACTGCCATGGCACCGGCGACGCGACGTCGACCTGCGACCGACCGGCCGTCGCGCATCGAGGGCATCGGCCGCCCGCGGGTCGAGCCGTCGTTCGTCGCCGGGCGTCGTCGACCGCATGATCGCAGGTGCCCGATGCCGCCTCGATGGCGGCGATGCGCGTCCTGCGCGCGCTGTTCGGCCGCAGCGTCGGCGGCTCCACCGGGACCAACCTCTGGGGCGCGCTGAGCTCGTCGCCGAGATGCTCGCCGCGGGCGAGGCGGGCAGCGTGGTGACGCTGATCTGCGATGCCGGGGATCGCTACGCCGACACCTACTACAACGACGCCTGGCTCGAGCGGAACGGCATCGACCCGGCGGCCCATCGCGAAACCCTGGAGCGCTTCTACCGGACCGGCACGTGGCGCGAGCCGTGACGATGGCGCCGCCCGTCGACGAGGCGGCCGCCCCCATCCTTCACGTGCACGATCTCGTGAATCCCGCTGTGGCCGGGGTTGTTGCCGGTTCCAGAGTCATCAGCACGGTGTCATCCCCGGCGCTGCTTGCGGTGCCGTGACCTCGTCCATGCGCCGCTTCAATGGCCGGGTCAGCCAAGTCGAGATCGGTCTGCCGGTCGAGCGTCCAGAGCCGGTCGATGACGGCTCCGGCTTCGGCAGGGCTCTCCGCGAAAAAGAAATACTGTCGGAACTTGTCTTCGATCTCGGAGTCCGAAAGCGGATCGGCAGGATCGCCTTTGGGATAGTCCCTCGATTCCCGCACCGTCGAGCCGTCCGCCAGGGACACCTCGATCGTGCAGCCGGATTTCCCCGGGTAGGCCTTGCTCAGCCCGGGATCCTCGGCAACGGCGATCTTCGCCATCAACGATGTCAGGGCCGGATCGGACGCACGTGGCTCGTCGAAGTCCTCATACGCGAGCGCCGGCTTGAGCAGCGCCGTCGCAACGCAGTAGGGGATCGAGTGCGTCCGCCCGGCGCGGGCCGTCGGATGCCAGGCAGCAGCCGTGGCACCGTTCCTGGCGGGACCGCGTAGGTCTTCACCGAGATCGACCGGATCGCATTCTTGTCGGGGACCTGCGCCGCGATGTCGATCGCGACGTCGATCGGGGTCTGCAGAAGACCAGCGCCGGCCACCGCTTGAAGATGATCCGCTCGAGCGCCGGCGGCGGGTCGAGACGCTTCGGCATGCGGAAAGAACCGGTTGATGCCCGCGGCCCCTTTGTAGATCTCGGAGGCCGCCTCGAAGCCGGAGCGCGCCAGCTTGACCGCCTCCAGGCCGCGCAGCACACAGGAGGCGTAGGTGCAGTGCTTCCAATCGGTGACCTCCCCGACCGCCGTCTGATTGGTGTCAAGTCCAAAGCTGCCTGCAATGCGCTGGACCGACACGAGCTGGTCGCGGGCCATTCCCATGGCGTGGCCGATAATCAGCGCCGTGTAGAGCGTCGCGGCGGCGTCGTGATCGTATCTGGCCGATTCCGGGTCGTAGTAGGTGGCGAAGGCCGCCGAAAGGTAAAACGCGGTATGGATGGAGGTCAGGACAGCGCGGCCGTCCATCCCACCAGTCCGCCAGCGTCAGGACCAGAGCGACGTTATCGGAGGGATGTGCCCCGCCCATCCCGTTGGGGGGAATGTAGGTGTTGAGCAGATCGCTGCGGCGGGCAAGAACCGTATTCATGAAGAATGCGTCCAGGTAGGCGGCCTTCCGGCCGATACCCCAGACGTCGAGGTCCTGGCCGACGCCGGGCCCGCGGCGAGACGATCGAAGTTCGCCAGCATCGTCTTGTCCTTGAGGGACCCGCAGATGCCGGCGTAGCTGTCGACGACGTTTCGCTTGAGCAGGTGGAGAAGATCGGCGTCGATGCGATCGTAGGCAAATCCGGAAACGCGTTCGGCGATCTGTTCCTCCAATTGCACGGCATCCTCCCCATGTTCGTTGCACAAAGTATGCAACCATTGGCCATCGGGGCTTTCGGACAGATCGCAGATGAAAGGAACCTCGACTTACCTTGTCAATGACGTTGCACGGTCTGGAGCTTGACCGTGCCTCTGCAGCAGGACCGGTCGATCGCGGCGTCCTGTCGGGGAATCTGTGGCCGAGGCTCGCTGACCGTTCCCAGGCGCTCGCCGTGTTGAGGCGTGGTGGGGTTTGACGCGAGGGGCAGAACCAGGTCTCGTGTTCTCGCGACGGCTATTGGTTGCGGGTTGTTTGGATTTTCCCGACCAACTCACTGATTTCTATCCATGTGGAAAGAGGAGGCTGCTGGCGGTCCGCGGCGCCAACCCGGTGGTTGCCCGAGCAGGCACCTACAGCTCGGCGAGCCGGATCTCGGGGTCGGCAGCGCGGGCGAGGTCGAGCGGCCGGGCGTCGGCGATCAGCTTTTTGGCGGCCAGGAAATCGGCGCCGCGGTTGACGCAGTCGATCGCGACCAGCCCGCCGGCGCGCAGGTGCAGGGCCGAGAAGCTCCGGGCCGCGGGATCGCCGCGCAGGATCAATTCGTCGTCCGGATCTCCAATGCCCGCGATCTGCAGCTTGAGGTCGTATTGGTCCGACCAGAACCAGGGGACTTCCGCATAACGAACGGGCGTTGCCCGAATCGCCTGCGCGACCGCCTTGGCCTGCGCCATCGCGTTGTGCACCGATTCCAGCCGCAGACGGCGGTCGAACAGAGGGCTCGGATGGTTGGTCACGTCGCCGGCGGCGAAGATCGAAGGATCGCCGGTGCGGCCGAACTCGTCGACCACGATGCCGTTCTCGACCTCGAGGCCCGCCGCGCCCGCCAATTCGTCATTGGGCACGGCACCGACGCCGATCACGACCAGATCGGCAGCAAACTCGCGCCCGCCCCGGCAGACCACGCGCAGGGCAGCGCCCGCGCCTTCCAGTGCCGCCACCTGGGCGCCGGTCTCGATCGCCACGCCATGGCGCGCGTGCTCGGCCGCGAAAAAGGCGGAAACCGACGGCGCCACGACCCGGTTCATAACCCGCTCCAGCGCCTCGAGCACGGTCGCCTCGGCGCCGAGTTTTCTGACACTCGCCGCGATCTCGAGGCCGATGTAGCCGCCGCCGATGATCACCGCCCGGGCCCCCGGCCGCACCGCGGCCCGGATGCGCTCGTTTTCCGCGAGCGTGCGCAGATAGAAGACGCCGCTCAGAGCCTCGCCCGGCAGCCAGCGCCGAGCCCGCGTGCCGGTGCACAGCACCAGGACGTCGTCGGGCAGCCTCTGCCCGTCGACCACGACCGCACGCTCCGCGCGCAGGATGCGCTCGACGCGGCAGCCGGGCCGCAGGTCGATCGCGGCCTTGGCATAGTACGCCTCGGAGCGGATCAGCGTGCGCTCGAGCGGCATCTCGCCGCTCATGTACGCCTTCGAGAGCGGCGGGCGCTGATAGGGCGGCGCCGGCTCGTCGCCGAGCAGCAGGATCGCGCCGGCATGGCCCTGCTGCGCAGGCTGATCGCGACCTGCGCGCCCGCCTGGCCGGCGCCGACGATGACCACGCGTTGCGTCATCGCCGCCTTCTCTGGCACGGCGGGCGGCGCCGGGCAACCGGCAGCGGACGCTGCCGCCCGGCTCACGGCTCGCTCGCCCGCGGATCGAGCGCGTCCTGCAGCCCGTCGCCGAGGAAGTTGAACGCGATCACCGTCAGGAAGATCAGCAGGCCCGGCCAGATCGCCAGCGCCGGCGCCGGCCAGATCAGCTCCTGGGCGTTGGTCAGCATGTTGCCCCAGCTCGGCAGCGGCGGCTGGATGCCGAGGCCGAGGAAGCTCAGGACCGATTCGGTCAGGATGACGTTGCCGACCGAGAGCGTGGTGGCGACGATGATCGGCGAGACGATGTTGGGCAGGATGTGGCGCGGCATGATGCGGACCGGGCCGGCGCCCAGCGCCACGCGCGGCGCGCACGAAGTCGCGCTCGCGCACCGACAGCGTGGCGCCGCGCACCAGCCGCGCGACCGTGGTCCAGCCGACCAGCGCACGATCAGCGAGGATCCGATAGAGGCTGACGGCCTCGGACTGCGCCAGCGCCGCGGGCAGGCCGAGCTTGGCGAGGTCGACCGCGGCCAGCACGATCAGCAGCGGCAGCAGCGGCAGCGCGATCACGCCGTCGGTGAGGCGCATCAGCGAGCGCGTCGATGCGGCCGCCGAGATAGCCGGCGACCAGGCCGACAGCGGTGCCGAGCACGGCCGCCGCGAGCGCGCCGACGAGGCCCGACGAACAGCGAGACGCGGCCGCCGTAGAGCAGGCGCAGCAGCAGGTCGCGGCCGAGCTCGTCGGTGCCGAGCGGATGCTGCGCGCGACGGCGGCGGCGAAGCGGTCGAGCAGGTCGACCGCGTTCGGGTCGTGGCCGAGCCAGGCGGCGGCGAGCGGCGCCGCCAGGCTGGCGAGCGCGAGCAGCCGCCAGCAGCAGGCCGCTCGCGAGCGCCAGCGCGATGGCGGCGGAAGCGGCGCAGCAGCAGGCGGCCGGGCGCGGCGCCGGCCGCTCGGGGCCGCGGCGCGCCGCGGCCGAGCGCCGCGCCGGCCTCAGCCGGCATAGGAGATCCGCGGATCGAGCCAGGCATAGACCAGGTCGGCGCCGAGGTTGCTCAGCAGCGTCAGGAGCGGTCGCGAACAGCAGGCCGACCAGCGCCAGGTTGTAGTCGTTGCCCATGATCGCGTCGTAGATCATCTTGCCCATGCCGAGATAGGCGAACATGGTCTCGACGATCAGCGCGCCCGAGAACAGCGTGCCGAAATGCAGCGCGAGCGATGGTGACGACCGGGATCATGGCGTTGCGCAGCGCGTGGCCGAGCACCACGCCCACGGCCCCAGGCCCTTGGCGCGGGCGGTGCGGATGTAGTCCTGGCGCAGCGTCTCGAGCATCGCGCTGCGGGTGAAGCGCAGCACGCTGCCGGCGGTCAGCACGGTCAGCGTCAGCACCGGCAGCACGAGATGCGCGAGCCGGTCGCCGAGGCTGTCGACGCCGACCGCCTGCACGCCGCCCGCCGGCAGCCAGCCGAGCTCGACCGCGAACAGGATGATCAGCAGCAGCGCGAGCCAGAACGACGGCACCGAGATGCCGGCGAAGGCGACCAGGTTGAGGCCGTAGTCGAGCGATGCTGCGCGGCCGGACCGCGGCGAGGATGCCCGGCCGGCAGCGCGATCAGCGAGCGCGAGCACGAAGCTCAGCGCCCATCAGCAGGCAGGTGTTGGCGAGCCGCGGCGCCAGCACCTCGAGCACCGGCCGGGCGTAGGCGCGCGAATAGCCGAAGTCGCCCTGCAGCGCCGCCGCCGAGCCAGTGGCCGTAGCGCTCGAGCAGCGGCCGGTCGAGGCCGTAGACCGCCTTCAGCCGCGCGACGTCGGCCGGGTGATGTTGGGGTCGCCGCCGCCATCAGGTCGATCGGGTCGCCCGGCATCAGCCCGATCAGGCCGTAGATCACGAACGACATCAGCAGCAGGACGAGCGCCGCCTCGAGCAGGCGGTGGATCAGATAGCGCAGCACCGGACCGCCGGCGCCGGCGCCCGCCTCAGCTGGCCTCGGCGCGCCAGTGCTCGACCCAGAGCGTGCTGGGATCCATGGTGGCCGGTCGGCGTCACGCCCTCCAGCCATTTCGGCCAGATGTGCGGCTCGGAGCGGAAATAGAGCGGCAGCGCCGGCAGCTCCTCGGCGTAGATCTGCTGCAGGCGGTGCCACATCGCCGCGCTTGTCGCGGTCGAGCTCGCGCTCGATGTCGTCGATCAGCTTGTCCATCTCGGCGTTGCGTGAAGCCGGTGTAGTTCTGCCCGGCCCAGCCGTTGGCCGCGGTCGGGATCTCCTCGGAATGCAGCGTCGTGCGCGGCACGTTCTCCGGCGCGCTGATCCAGGCGAACAGCGCCATGCGCGCTGAACTTGCGCTTGCTGACGGTCTCGCCGAAGAACACGCGCGCCGGCTCGTTGCGGATGCGCACCTCGATGCCGAGCCGCTTCCACTGGCTCTGCAGCACCTGCTCGACCAGCTCGCGCGTGCGGTTGCCGGCCGTGGTCATGAGCTCGAGCGACAGCGGCTTGCCCTCGGCGTTGTGGCGGACGCCGTCCCGGAGCTCGGCTCCAGCCCGCCTGCGTCGAGCAGCGCGGCGGCGGCCTCGGGTCCTCGGGGTAGTTCGGCACGTCCTCGGTGTAGACCCAGTCGAGCGGGCTGACGAAGGTGTCGGCGACCGTCTGGCGGCCCTCGAACAGCTGCTGGCAGAGCGCCTCGCGGTCGAGCCCCATGCATCAGCGCCTGGCGCACCCGCTGGTCGGCCAGGATCGGGTTGTCGAGGTTGAGGTCGATGTGCTCGTAGAACAGGCCCGGCTTGTAGACGATCTGGTAGTCGTCGCCGTGGCGCTTCTCGAAGGCCAGCGCCTGGTCGAGCGTCAGGCCGAGCTCGCCGGCGATCATGTCGATGCCGCCGGACAGGAGGTTGGCCTCGAGCGCCGCGGTGTTCTCGATCACCTTGACCACGATGCGCTTGAAGTACGGCTGCTCGCCCCACCAGGTCGGGTTGGGCTCGAGCACGACGTAGCGCGCCGGTCGACACCTCGGTGATCCGGTAGGGGCCGAACCACAGCCCGGGATTGGTCGGTCTCGGTGTCGAACAGTCGTGCGCGTGCGGTAGGCCGCCGGGTCGGCCTCGAACACCGGCCGCTCGAGATGCGCCGGCAGCAGCCGGAAATCGTTGATCGCGTTGTAGTCGAAGGTGACCCGGTCGACGTGCATGACGAAGGTCTTGGCGTCGACCACGTCGATCGCGAGGATCCGGCGATAGAGCTCGGCGTTGCTGATGCCGCTGTCGGGATGGCGGCCGACCTCGTAGGTGAACAGCACGTCGTCGGTGGTCACCGGCGTGCCGTCGCCCCAGGTCGCGTCCGGCTGGATCGTGTAGGTGAGCGCGATGCCGTCGCTGCCGTCGTCCTGCTTCTCGATCTTCGCCTTGCCGTTCTCGAGCGTCGGCAGCTCGGTGCACAGCATGCAGACCAGCTGCCAGTTGGCGTCGTAGGCGGTGAACGGCCGCTGCGCCATGCCCAGGATGTAGCTCTTGGCGGCCATCGCATCGATGTTGGGGTTGAAGGTCGAGGGGAACTGGGTGATGCCGATCACCAGCTCGTCCTTGGCGGCGCGCGCGCTGCCCGGCAGGGCCAGGGCCAGGATCAGGAGCAGGACGGCGAGCAGCCGGCGCATCGTCGCCTCCGTTGCGATCTCGTCGACGCGATTAGGCATAGACCGGACCCGGTCGTGCAAACCAGTTGTCGCACCGGGAATATCCGAGCGCCCGGGCGGCATCGAACGCAGCGGGGCTGCTGGCGGCCGGCGACGCCGCCGTCAGGCGGGCTCCGGTTTGACAGCACCGAGGTTCTGCCTCAGTTTAGCGCGCATCAGTGCGGTGGGCGGCACCGGGCTGAGACGGCATCCCGCATCATCGATCGTAGCCCGTACGCAACTGGGAGGTTTGAAGAGTGAGTAACGACGAGCAACCAGCATCCGGCCAGGCCGGCCGAGCCGGCACCGGCGTCATCGCGGCGCAAGTTCCTCAAAGGTGCTGCGGTCACCGCCGCCGGCGCGACCGCGGCGCTCGCCGCGCCCAACATCTCGCGCGCGCAGACCGTGGCGCTCAAGATGCAGGGCGCCTGGGCGCCGCAGGACATCCTGAACGAGTTCGCCGTCGACTACGTCGACCGGGTCAACGCGATGGGCGGCGGCCGGCTCAAGATCGAATACCTGGTATCCGGCTCGATCGTGAAGCCGTTCAGCGTCTACGATGCGGTCAACGACGGCGTGCTCGACGCCGGCCACACGGTGCCCGCCTACGTCTACGGCAAGAACAAGGCGGCCTCGCTGTTCGGCACCGGGCCCTGCTTCGGCTGGGACGCCCACCAGGCGCTCGCCTGGATCTACTTCGGCGGTGGCGACGCCCTGCACACAGAGCTGATGCAGAAGATCCTGGGCTTCAACATCGTCAGCTTCTTCTCGACCCCGATGCCGACCCAGCCGCTTGGCTGGTTCAAGAAAGAGGTCAAGTCGATGGACGACCTCAAGGGCATCAAGTACCGCACGGTCGGCCTCGCCACCGAGGTGATGCAGAACATGGGCCTCGCGGTCACCCAGATCCCGGGCGGCGAGATCATCCCGGCGATGGAGCGGGGCGTGATCGACGCCTTCGAGTTCAACAATCCGACCTCGGACCGGCTGCTGGGCGCGCCCGACGTCGCCAAGCACTACATGATGGGCAGCTACCACCAGCCCAACGAGTTCTTCGAGATCATCTTCAACAAGAAGGTCTACGACGGTCTGGCAGCGGAGCAGCAGGCGATCCTGAAGCATTCCAGCGAAGCCGCATCCTCTGCCACTCTGTGGAAGGCCTTCGACCGCTACTCCAAAGACCTCGACGCCCTGCAGAAGGAGGACGGCGTCACGGTGCATCGCACGCCGAGCGACGTCTCGGCGGCCCAGCTCGAGGCCTGGGACAAGGTGGTCGCCAACTTCTCCCAAGACGAGTTCTTCAAGCGGGTGATCGAGTCGCAGAGGGCTTGGGCGCAGCGGGTCGTGTTCTACAGCCTGTACAACAGCGCCGACTACAAGCTGGCCTACGAGCACTATTTCGGCCCGTTGAGCTTCTAGTCGGCTCGACGCGAGGGGACAGCGACGGGGCGGTGCCGGCCGGCACCGCCCCGCGTCGTGCACATCCGGAGGCGCGTGCTCCGATCGTCGGGGAGGGAGGGACCGTGGAGCGGTACCTGATGTTCATCGACCGGCTCAGCATGTGGATGGGCAAGGTCTTTGCCTGGTGTATCCTGATCCTGACCTTCGCCGTCACCTACGAGGTCTTCGTGCGCTACGTGCTGCGCGACCCGACCTCCTGGGCGTACGACGTCAGCTACATCATGTACGGCGGGCTGTTCCTGATGGCGGGCGCTTACACGCTGTCGCGCGACGGCCACGTCCGCGGCGACGTCATCTACCGGCTGTGGCCGCAGCGCGTGCAGGCGATGATCGACCTGACGCTCTTTCTGCTGTTCTTCTTCCCCGGCGTGACCGCGCTGATCTACTCCGGCTTCATCTTCGCCCGCCAGTCCTGGGGCTACGGCGAGACCAGCGTCTACAGCCCGGCCCAGATCCCGATCTACCAGCTCAAGGCGCTGATCCCGGTTGCCGGCGTGGTCCTGTTTCTGCAGGGCATTTCCGAGCTCGTCCGTTGCATCCGCTGTATCCGGGACGGCTACTGGCCAGCGCGTTATCATGACGTCGAGGAGTTGGAGTCCGCGATCCTCCACCACCACGAGGACGAGATCGCGCACGCTCACGACGCGCCGGCGCGGGAGACGCCTCGATGACCAATCCCGAAATCGGCGTGACGATGCTGTTGATCTTCATTCTCATCATCATGCTGGGGTTCCCGATCTCGTTCACGCTGGTCGCGATGGGCGTGTTCTTCGGCTACTACGCCATGGGCGACCACATCTTTCAGCTGCTGGTCCAGAACACCTTCGACATCATGTCGAACGACACGCTGGTGGCGGTGCCGCTGTTCCTGTTCATGGGCTACATCGTCGAGCGCGCCAACATCATCGACCGGCTGTTCTACAGCATCCAGATCGCGGCCCGGCACGTGCCCGGATCGATGGCGGTCGCGGCCCTGATCACCTGCGCCGTGTTCGCGACCGCGACCGGGATCGTCGGCGCGGTCGTCACCCTGATGGGCCTGCTCGCCTTCCCGGCGATGCTCAAGGCCGGCTACGACACCAAGCTGTCGGCGGGCGTGATCTGCGCCGGCGGCACGCTCGGGATCCTGATCCCGCCCTCGATCATGCTGATCGTCTACGCCGCCACCGCCGGGGTCTCGGTGGTCAAGCTGTACGCCGCGGCCATGTTGCCGGGCATGCTGCTCGCCGGGCTCTACGTCCTCTATGTGATCGGCCGCGCGGTGATCAATCCAAAACTCACGCCGAAGCTGTCGGCGGCGGAAGCCGACGTCCCGTTCGGGCAGATCATCTACCAGCTGCTGACCTCGTTCTTCCCGCTCGCGATCCTGATCACCTGCGTGCTCGGCGCGATCCTGTTCGGCCTCGCGACGCCGTCCGAGGCGGCCGCGGTCGGGGCGCTGGGCGGGCTGGTCCTGGCCGCCGCCTACCGCGCGCTGACCTGGGTCCGGCTCAAGGAGGCGGTCTTCCTGACCGCCCGCACCACCGCCATGGTCTGCTATCTGTTCGTCGGCTCCTGGACGTTTTCCTCGGTGTTCTCCTATCTCGGCGGCCACCACGTCGTCGAGCATCTGGTGCTGAGCCTCAATCTCGGCACGGTCACGTTCCTGATGCTCACCCAGTTCATCATCTTCCTGCTCGGCTGGCCGCTCGAGTGGACCGAGATCATCATCATCTTCGTGCCGATCTTCCTGCCGCTGCTGCACCACTTCAACGTCGACCCGATCTTCTTCGGGGTGCTGGTGGCGCTCAATCTCCAGACCTCGTTCCTGACCCCGCCGATGGCGATGTCGGCCTACTACCTCAAGGGCATCGCCCCGCCCAACGTCCAGCTGATGGACATCTTCCGGGGCGTGATGCCGTTCCTGTTCATGGTCTTGCTGGCCATGATCCTGGTGTACAACTTCTCGGGCCTGGTCGAGTGGCTGCCGCGCTATCTCTACAGCAGCTGAGCCGGGGCCGCCGCAGCGCGAGGGAGCGATGGTCGAAGCCGTGAACGAGCTCGTCGGCCTGACCGCCATCCAGGCGGCCGGGCTGGTCCGGGACCACAAGCTCAGCGCGCTCGAGCTGACCCGCGCCTGCCTGGAGCAGATCGAGGCGACGGAGCCGGAGGTCCAGGCGTTCGCTTTCCTCGACCCGGAGCACGCGCTGGGGCAGGCCAGCGCCCTCGACGACATGCGCAAGCACGGCCGGCCGCTGGGGCCGCTGCACGGCCTGCCGGTAGGCGTCAAGGACATCATCGACACGGCCGACATGCCGACCGAGAACGGCACCGTGCTGCACGCCGGGCGGCGGCCGCGCGCGGACGCCACGGTGGTCAGCCGGCTGCGGGCTGCGGGGGCGGTGATCGTCGGCAAGACCGTGACCACCGAGCTTGCCGTGTACGGGCCCAACAAGACGCGCAACCCGCACCATCTCGAGCACACGCCGGGCGGCTCGTCGTCGGGCTCGGCGGCGGCGGTCGCGGCCCGCATGGTGCCGCTGGCGCTCGGCACCCAGACCAACGGCTCGGTGATCCGGCCCGCCGCCTACTGCGGCGTCTACGGCTTCAAGCCGAGCCATGGCCTGATCTCGCGCGCCGGCATCCTGCGCCAGTCGCCGCCCTTGGACACGGTCGGCGTGATGGCGAACTCGGTGCTCGATCTGGCCCTGCTCGCCGACGTGCTGATGGGCTACGACCCCAAGGATCCAGCACTCCGGCCGGTCGCCCAGGCGCGGCTGCTCGAGGTCGCCTCCGAACCGCCGCCGGTCGTGCCCGATCTCGGCTTCGTGCGCAGTCCGGTCTGGGATCAGGCCGAGGACGAGACCAAGGCGGCGTTCGACGAGCTGGTGGCGACGCTGGGCGGGCGGGTGACCGCGGCCGATCTGCCGCCGGCGTTCGCAGACGCGGTTGCGCTCCACGCCACGATCATGGAAGCCGATCTCGCGCGCAGCTTCGCGCCGGAGTATCAGCGCGGGCGGGACCAGCTGACCGGGCGGCTGTGCGAGATGATCGAGCGCGGCCAGAAGTGCCTGGCGGTCGACTACAACCGGGCGGTCGATGCGATCCCCTGGCTCGCGCACGCGCTCGAGCCGTTGTTCGAACGCTACGATGCGCTCCTGACGCCTGCGACCACCGGTGCGGCGCCGCACGGCCTCGGATCGACCGGCAGCCCGGTGTTCTGCACGATCTGGACGCTCTGCGGCATGCCGGCGGTCACGCTGCCGCTCTTGCAGGCCAGCAACGGCCTGCCGCTCGGCGTGCAGCTGGTCGGGCAGAAGGGCGATGACGCCAGGCTGTTGCGGACCGCGCGCTGGCTGGTCGAGACGCTGCGCGCCGAGGTCGCGTCCGATGGGGCGGGCTAGGAGCCGCCGAACTGGTCCTCGCCGCCGCGCACCGCCTCGACCACGCTGACCACCATCATCGCGATGCCGACCAGCACCACGATCCAGAGCGCGATCGAGGAGATCTTGACCAGGATGGTCCCGAGAAAGAGGATCGCGACGATCAGCGCGATCCCGCCGCCAACCAGTGTGGGAAGCACGGCACCCTCGATGTTGCAGGTCGGGTCCCAGCAATAGGTGGCGGCAAGGCGTCGCGTCAAGCCACGCCGGACGCGAACGCGTCGTGACATCGGCCGCGCCAGGGACTATCGAGTCGTGACCCTTGGGCGCCCCGCCGGCGTGCGGGCGCCTGGAGACGGCTGGCCATGCGGCGCAGACGCAACGCGAAGATCCTCGCCACCCTCGGCCCGGCGACCTCGTCGCTCGAGCAGATCCACGCCCTGTTCGAAGCCGGGGCGGACGCGTTCCGGCTCAACTTCTCCCATGGCAGCCACGACGATCAGGCCCGGCGCTACCAGGCCGTGCGCGCGGTCGAGGCCCAGACCCAGCGGCCGATCGCGGTGGTGATCGACCTGCAGGGGCCGAAGCTGCGGGTCGGCACGTTCCGTGACGGTCCGATTGAGCTCGAGCGCGGCGCCCCCTTCCGGCTCGACCTCACGGCCGAGCCCGGCGACCAGCAGCGCGTCTCTCTGCCGCACCCCGAGATCTTCCAGGCGATCGCCGCCGGCACCGAGCTGTTGCTCGACGACGGCAAGATCCGCCTGCGGGTCGAGCAGGTCGGTCCGGACTACGCCGACACGGTGGTCCTGGCCGGCGGCCGGCTGTCCAACAGCAAGGGCGTCAACGTTCCGAACGTGATCCTGCCGCTATCGCCCTTGACCGCCAAGGACCGGCGCGACCTGCAGTTCGGTCTCGAGCTCGGCGCCGACTGGGTGGCGCTGTCGTTCGTGCAGCGCCCGGAGGACGTCGCCGAGGCGCGCCGTCTGGTCGCCGGCCGGGCGGCGATCATGGCCAAGATCGAGAAGCCCGCGGCGATCGACCATCTGGACCAGATCGTCGACCTTTCCGAGGGCATCATGATCGCGCGCGGCGACCTCGGCGTCGAGCTGCCGCCCGAGGACGTGCCCGGCCTGCAGAAGCGGATCATCCGGGCGGCGCGCGCCGCCGGCAAGCCGGTGGTGGTCGCGACCCAGATGCTGGAATCGATGATCAGCGCGCCGGCCCCGACCCGGGCCGAGGCGTCCGACGTCGCGACTGCGGTCTACGACGGCGCCGATGCGGTGATGCTGTCGGCCGAGACCGCGGCCGGCGCCTATCCGACCGAGGCGGTCGCGATCATGGATCGGATCATCACCAAGGTCGAGCGCGACCCGCTCTACCGCAGCTATCTCGACGCCTATCACGCCGAGGCCGAGCATACCCCGGCCGATGCGATCACGCTCGCGGCCCGCGCGGTCGCCAGCACCATGCGCTCAGCCGCGATCGTGACCTACACCACGACCGGCTCGACCGCGCTGCGGGCGGCGCGCGAGCGCCCGGACCAGCCGATCCTGGCGCTGATCACCCAGTTCGGCACCGCGCGCCGGCTGGCCCTGCTCTGGGGTCTGCACGCCGTGGTCTGCGAGGACGCCCAGAACATCGACGAGATGGTCGAGCGGGCCTGCCACTACGCGCTCGAGAGCGGCATCGCGAGCGTCGGCTCGAGCCTGGTGATCACCGCGGGCGTGCCGTTCGGGACCCCCGGCTCGACCAATCTGTTGCGGATCGCCTGGGTGCGTTGAGATCCGTCAGGGGCCGAGGCGCCGCCGGCGTGCCTCGCGGAGCGCCGCCTCGACCAGGATCAGGTGGCAGCCGACCAGCAGCGCGCCGCCGGCGAGCAGCGGGTTGACGCCAAGGGCCAGGATCAGGCCCGCGACGATCGCGACCAGGGCGAGGATCGCGCCGCTCAGGCGGGCGTCGGCCATGAACATGCCGAGCAGCTCGCTGCCGATCTCGCGCAGCAACGGGATCATGGCGCGCTCGCCAAAGCGGCGCGCCGCAGCCGGCTCGCGGTCAAAAGCCCGGTTGCGAGAAACAGCGCCGCGAACACCAGGAGCGCCAGGTCCTGCTCCGGCCAGGGCACGCCCAGGCCTTCGCCGGTCCAGAACACGCCGAACGCCGAGAGCATCACGCCGACCCCGAACTTGAGCGTGTTCTCGGGCACGCGCGCGAGCGGCCGGTGGACCACGACGCCGACCGCGAGCACGGCAACGAAGGCGGCGAGCGCACCGAGGCAGGCGGGCCACAAGAGCCCGCGTCCGGCGCCGACCGCGAGCACGATGAAGACCACTTCCAGGCCTTCGAGCAGCACGGCTTTGAAGACCGCGAGGCCGGCGATCCAGTCGAGCGATGTGGCCCGGCGGGTGGCCAGGGCGAGCTCGCGGGTCTCGGCCGCGAAGGCGGCATCCTCGTCGTGCAACGGGATCACCGCGGCCGAGCGCAATACCGCCTTGCGCAGCCAGCCCAGGCCGAACAGCAGGAGCAGGACGCCGATCACGAACTGGAGGAGGTGCAGCGGCACCCGATCGAGCAGGGGGCCGAGCGCCACCACCAGCAGCCCGAGCACGCAAAGGGCCGCGGCACTGCCGGTCGTGGCGAGCCGCCAGCCGCGCAGGCTGGCCACGGCCAGCACGATCGTGAACGCCTCGACGACCTCGACCAGCGAGGCCGCGAAGGCGGCGCCGATCGCCGGGGCGGCGACGCTCCAGGCCCCGAGATCCATCGCGATCACCTCGCTCCGTAGCGTTTGCTACGTCAGATAACATTCTGTAGTGTATGCGACGGAACCCTCAGGTCAACCGGGATCTGCGCCAGTGACCTTGCAGGCCTTCGATCAGCGGGTGAGCGCCTGCTGGGAGCGGATCAGCCGCGCGGAACGGAGCGTCGCGCGCTTCTTCCAGCAGCACCGCGAGGAGGTGCTGCTGGCGTCGGCGGCAGCGCTCGCCGAGCAGACCGGAACCAGCGATGCGACCGTGATCCGGACCGCGCAGGCGCTCGGATTTGCCGGCATGACCGAGCTGCGGCGCGCGCTCGCCCTGGAGCTGCGCCAGGACCTGTCGCCCGCCGCCCGCCTGGCACGCACGCTCGGCGCGACCGGCGACGATCTCGGGCGGGCCCTCGAGGTGACGCTCGAGATCCACCGCGACTCCCTCGAGCGCCTGCGTCGGGACGTCACGCCGGAGCTGTTCCGCAGCGCCGTGCAGACGATCGTCGGCGCCCGGCGGCGGCTGATCTTCGGGATCGGGCCGTCGAGCGCGATGGCGACCTATTTCGCGATCCAGCTCGGGCGGTTCGGGCTCGAGGCGCACAGCCTGACCGAGACCGGCCTGCTGCTTGCCGACGGCCTGCAGCAGCTGCGCGCGGACGATCTCTTGATCATCTTCGCCTACAGCCGGGTCTACCGGGAGCTGACGGTGCTGCTCGATCAGGCCGAGCGCCGGGGCGCGCGCACGATGCTGGTCTCCGACACCCTCGGCACGCGCTTCGCGACCGGGTCGGCCTGGTCCTGCCGGTCGCGCGCGGGCGCGCCGATCTGTTCAGCATGCACACCGCGACGCTCGGGCTGATCGAGGCGCTGCTGGTCGGGGTCGCGAGCGAACGGCCGGCCGAGACGATCGCCAGCCTCGACTCCCTGAATCAGCTCCGGAGCGAGCTCGCGGGGACGCCGATGGACCTGCCGGTCCGCAGCCTCAGAGCGCCTCGCCGCGCATCAGCCGCGGCAGGTCGCCCAAGAGGCCCATCGCGTGGCGCATGAAGAACTGCTTGAGCGGCGGGGTCCGCTCGACCAGGCCGAGGCCGAGCTCGCGCACGAGGCGCACCGGCCACAGATCATTGCCGAACAGGCGGTTCAGGCCGTCGGTGATCGCGATCAGAGCCAGGGCGTCGAACCGCCGCCAGCGCTCGTAGCGGGCGAGCACCGTGGCGCTGCCCGGGTCGAGGCCGAGCCGCTTGGCGTCGATCACCAGCTCGGCGAGTGCTGCGACGTCGCGTAGCGCCAGGTTCCAGCCCTGGCCGGCGATCGGATGGATCGCGCGCGCGGCGTCGCCGACCAGGACGAGCCGGTGATCGGTGTAGCGCTGCGCCTGGACCATCGCGAGCGGATAGTGCCAGCGCGGCCCGGCCAGGGTCAGCGCGCCGAGCCGGTCGCCGGCGCGCTCGGCGAGCTCGCCCAGGAAGTCGTCGTCGTCGAGCAGGATCAGCTCGCGGGCCAGCCGGTCCTCGGCCGCCCAGACGATCGAGCAGCGTCGCCCGGTCATCGGCAGGAACGCGAGCGGGCCATCGGGGAAGAAGCGCTCGACTGCCAGGCCCTGGTGCGCGCGCTCATGGGCGATGGTCGCGACGATGCCGGTCTGGCGGTAGTCCCAGCGCAGGACCTCGATGCCGGCCGCCGCACGGGTCGGGGACGAGCGGCCCTCGGCCGCGGCGACCAGGGTCGAACGCACGGTCGCTCCGCTGGCGAGCTGCAGCCCGGCGCCGGCGATGCCCCGCTCCAGGCCCAGGATCCGGTCGGGTGCGGCCAGCGTCAGCGAGCTCGCGCTCAGCTGCCCGGCGCGGCGCAGCAGGGCGCCCCGGATCAGCCGGTTCTCGACGATGTGACCGAGCGGCTGATCGCCGAGCGAGCGATGGTCGTAGTGGACGGTCAGCGGCGAGTGGCGCTCGCCGACCCGGATGTCCTGGATCGGCTCGGCTGCGTCCGCGAGCTCCGGCCAGACCCCGATCGCCGCGAGCAGGCGCCTGGAACCCGGGGCGATCGCCGTCACGCGGCCGTCGAACGGCGGCGCTACCGTGGCGGCGAGCGGCTGGCGCTCGACCAGGACGACGCGGAGCCCGGCGCCGGCGGTGGCGCAGGCGAGCGCGAGGCCGGTCATGCCGCCGCCGATGATCGCGAGGTCGAAGGCTGCGTCCTGCACCACGGGGCAAAGTGTGCCGGCGCGGGCCGCCAGGGTTCGTGCGGCATGCCGTCGCAGCCGCCCAAAGCCAACCGGGTCGTTCAAGATCTTTTTTGCCTGGTTGAAGCATGTTGCCGGGAAATGTTAATGTGACCTGGAACGGCGGGCGCGGCTGCCCGCCCCGGACGCCCTAACCAGCGGTCGATCATGCTCAACCCGCGGCTCGAGACCCTCAGCGACTATCCCTTCCGGCGCCTGGCGACGCTGCTGGCGCCGATCGAGCCGGCCCGCGGCCGGTCGCCGGTCGATCTGGCGCTCGGCCAGCCGATGCACCCGATTCCGCCGCTCATGATCGAGGCGCTGCGCGCCCACGGCCATCTCTGGGGGCGCTATCCGCCGGTCAACGGCAGCCCGGAGTTCCGCCAGGCCGCCGCGGCCTGGCTGACCTGGCGCTACCGGCTGCCGGCCACCACGCTCGACCCGGACCGCCACATCCTGCCGGTCGCCGGCACCAAGGAAGCTTTGTTCATGATCGCCCAGGCGGTCGTGCCGGAGCGCAAGGCGGGCCGGCAGCCGGTGGTGCTGTTGCCGAATCCGTTCTACAACGTGTATCTGGGCGGGGCGGTGATGGCCGGGGCCGAGCCCGTGCTGCTGTCGGTGACCGCGGCGACCGGTTATCTCCCGGCGCTCGAGGACCTGAGCCCGGAGCTACTCGAGCGGACCGCCGCGTTCTACCTCTGCTCGCCCGCCAATCCCCAGGGCGTGGCGGCCGACCTCGACTACCTCAAGCGGCTGATCGAGCTGGCGCGCGCTTATGGCTTCCTGCTGATCGTTGACGAATGCTACGCCGAGATCTACACGGAGACCCCGCCGGCCGGAGCGCTCGAGGCGGCCGTCGCCATCGATGGGCGACTGGATTCGCTGCTTGTCTGCCACTCCCTCTCGAAGCGCTCGAGCGTGGCCGGCCTGCGCTCGGGGTTCGTGGCCGGAGATGCCGCGGTCCTGGCCGGGTTTGCCCGTCTGCGCAGCTATGCGGCCGCGGTCCAGCCGTTGCCGGTGCTGGCGGCCGCAACCGCGTTGTGGCAGGACGAGGAGCACGTGATCGCCAATCGCCGCCTGTATCGGGAGAAGTTCGACCTGACCGATGACCGGCTCGGCCGCCGGTTCGGCTACTACCGGCCGGATGGCGGGTTCTTTTTGTGGCTCGAGGTCGGCGACGGCGAGGCGGTCGCCCGCCGGCTGTGGGCCGAAGCCGCGATCAAGGTCCTGCCCGGCACCTACATCGGGCGTCCGGATCGAGGCGGGCGCAACCCGGGCGAGGGTGCGATCCGGGTCGCCCTGGTGCACGATCTGGCGACCACCGACGCGGCGCTCGCCGACCTCGTCGCCACCTTGGCTGACCACGCCTGAGGAGGAGGACAAGCGCACCATGGCCGCCCCTTCCCTGCGCACAGCCGACCGCGGCGGCGCCTCCGACTTCCTGGCCCGACGGGCGGCCGAGGCGCTCGGCCTCGCCTTGCTGGCGTTGGCCCTGATCGTCGCGGTAGCGCTCTGGGGCTACGATCCGAACGACCCCTCGCTCAACCACGCGACCGCGGGGCCGAGCTCCAATCCGCTCGGCATCTTCGGCGCCAGCATCGCCGACGTGCTCGAGCAGACGCTCGGGCTCGCCGCCTGGCTGGTGGTGCTGGTGCCGCCGCTGTGGGCCTTGCGCCTGATCTTCGCCAAGCCGCTCGCCTGGCCGTGGCTGCCGGTGTGCGCGCTGCCGCTGGCCCTGCTCGCGACCGCGACCTGGCTCGCGACCCGCCCGATGCCGGACACCTGGCCGTTCTGGGTCGGCCTCGGCGGCTTCGTCGGCGACTTCATGCTCAACCGCCTGCAGTACCCGATCGGGGCGGACCTCTATCCGACCGTCACCGGCGCGGTCGCTCTGGTGTGCGTGGTTCTGGCGGTCGGCCTGAGCTGGCGCGAGATCTGGCAGATCGTGCAGCCGCTGCTGCTGGCCCCGTTCCGGCGCGGTGACCGGCCGGCGGTGGCGGCCGCGCGCAGCGAGCCGCGCTGGGCCCAGGCGATCGACCAGCGCTTCGGCGCGGCCCCGCCCGGGCCACCCCCGCGCCGCCCGCTCGCCGCCGGCTTCAGCTTCGTCAGCCAGTTCGTGGGCGGCCTGGCCGCCCGCCTGAAGCCGACCAGGGACCCCGCCGGGCGGACGCCCCCGGATCTGATCCGCACCGTCGAGCCCGCCGGCCCGGCCGCGGACAGCGCGCGCCGGCGGCGGCCGGCTGCCAAGCCCGAGCCGCGTCCCGCCGCCGCCGAACCGGCCGCGGCGGCGCCACCCGCGGCCGCGGCCAGCGAGCCGCGCGCGGCGGCTGCGGCGGAGCTCATTGCGGACGACGAGTTCAAGCTGCCGCCGCTCGACTTCCTCACCCAGCCGCGCCAGCGCGCCAGCGTCAGCCTGGACCGGGCGGCGCTCGCCGAGACCGCCAAAGCGCTCGAGAAGGTGCTCGATGATTTCGGCGTCCGCGGCGAGATCGTCGACGTCCGCCCCGGCCCGGTGGTGGCGCTCTACGAGCTCGAGCCGGCGCCCGGCACCCGCGCCGCCCGGGTGATCGCGCTGGCCGACGACATCGCCCGCTCGCTGTGCGCGATGTCGGTGCGGGTCGCGACCGTGCCCGGGCGCAACGTGATCGGCATCGAGCTGCCCAACGACCAGCGCGAGACGGTCTATCTGCGCGATCTGTTGGCCAGCCCCGCCTACGAGGACACGTCTGCCCGCCTGACGCTCGCGCTCGGCAAGGACATCAGCGGCGACCCGGTGGTGGTCGATCTCGCGCGCATGCCCCATCTTCTGATCGCCGGCACCACCGGCTCGGGCAAGTCGGTCGCGATCAACGCCATGATCCTGTCGCTGCTCTACCGGCTGCCGCCGGCCGACTGCAAACTGATCATGATCGACCCCAAGGTGATCGAGCTGTCGGTGTACGAGGGCATCCCGCACCTTTTGGCCCCGGTGGTCACCGAGCCGCACAAGGCCGTGGTCGCGCTCAAGTGGGTGGTGCGCGAGATGGACGAGCGCTATCGCCTGATGTCGCACCTGGGGGTGCGCGACATCTTCGCCTACAACCGCCGGATCAAAGAGGCCATGGAGCGCGGCGAGCAGCTGTCGCGGCGCGTGCAGACCGGCTTCGAGCCCGGCACCGGCGTGCCGCTGTTCGAGCAGCAGCCGATCGAGATGCGCACGATGCCGCTGATCGTGGTCATCGTCGACGAGGTCGCCGACCTCATGCTGACCGCCGGCAAGGAGATCGAATCCGCGATCCAGCGCCTGTCGCAGAAGGCGCGCGCCGCCGGCATCCACCTGATCGTCGCGACCCAGCGGCCCTCGGTCGACGTTTTGACCGGCGTGATCAAGGCCAACCTGCCGAGCCGGATCAGCTTCCGGGTCTCGTCCAAGATCGACAGCCGCACGATCCTGGGCGAGCCCGGCGCCGAGCAGCTGCTGGGCCAGGGCGACATGCTGCACATGATGCCGGGCGAGCGCATCACCCGCATCCACGGGCCGCTGGTGACCGACGAGGAGGTCGAGCGCGTGGTCAGCTTCCTGCGCAAGCAGGGCGAGCCCGAGTATCTCGATTCGGTCACCGACGAGGCGGCGCTGGACGCGTCTGCCCCGCTCGGCCCGGGCCCGGGGCTCAGCGAGCCGGCGGCCAACGGCGAGGACGCCCAATACGCCCAGGCGCTGCAGATCATCGCCCAGGAGGGCAAGGCGTCGACCAGCTTCCTGCAGCGCAAGATGCGGATCGGCTACAACAGCGCGGCGCGCCTGATCGAGCGCATGGAGGCCGATGGCCACGTCAGCCATCCCGACCACGTCGGCCGCCGGCAGGTGCTGATCGGTGGCCAGGACGCCGAGGCCGACAGCACGCCTTGGTGAGCGGACGATCTTCGCCCCGGGAGACGCGGGTTGGCGCCGCGCTCCGCATCTGCGCGCTCCTTGTGCTCCTGGCTGGCGGCGGCGCGCCGTTGCCCGCCCAGGCCGCGGTCCGCGATCCGGACGCCGCCCGGGCCGAGGACGTGGCGCATATCGAGGCCTACCTCAACAGCCTGCACAGCCTGCGGGCCAAGTTCGTCCAGATCAATCCGGACGGCGCCATGGTGACCGGGACGCTCGCCTATGAGCGCCCGGACAAGATGCGCCTCGACTACGACCCGCCGAGCAAGCTCCTGATCATCGCCAATGGCTGGGACCTGGTGTATCAGGACCGCAAGCTCGACCAGGTGAGCCACCTGTTCACCAGCAAGACGCCGCTCGGCTTCCTGTTGACCAAGCACATCCATCTGAGCGGCGACGTCACGGTGACCAACCTCGAGCATCGGGGCGGCGAGCTCCGGGTCAGCCTGGTCCAGACCGACGAGCCAAACCAGGGCTCGATCATCATGAAATTCGCCGAGCAGCCCATGGCGCTGCGCGGCTGGACCGTGATCGACGCCCAGGGCTACCCCACCAACGTGATCCTCGACCAGATCGAAACCGATGTCCCGCTCGACGGTGAGCTGTTCGTCTACCGCAACCCCGATTTCTACCCGGAGCTGCGCCACCACAACTAGAGCCGGGCGCAACCGGGGGCTGCCCCAGCGGACCGGTCCCGAGCCGGGATTGTGCTCCGCCGCCGCCGCGCCCTTTGTTATGGTGAGGGCGCCCAAGGATCGCGGAATGCAAGAGCCGCACCGGAACCTTGTCCGTAACGGCGCCGGGGGTTCCGGCTCGAGGATCGGTGCGGGGATGGAGACGCTGCGGGACTACGTGCGTGCGCTCCTCGATCGAGGCGCGACGCCGGTCGCGACCCTGCTCCTGTGGTGCCGCGTGACCCCGAACCAGGTCTCGCTGACTGGCGTCTTGCTGACCCTGGTGACGGCCGCGCTGATCGTCGATGGCCAGCTGCAGCTGGCCGGCGTGCTGTACATCCTGGCCGCCGGCCTCGACCTGCTCGCCGGCGTGCTGGCGCGCCTTGCCAAGCTCGCGCGCCGGTTCGGCGCGCTCCTCGAACTCGACCGCGGACCGGGTCTCGGAGGGGGTGGTGTTCGCGGCGATCGCCTATCACTTCGCGAGCCGGGGGCAGCCGGTCGACGCCGCGCTCGCGGTGCTGGCCCTGCTTGGCTCGGTGCTGGTCGGCTACACCCGCGCCCGCGCCGAGGGGCTCGGGCTCGAGTACAAGGTCGGCATCATGACCCGCGCCGAGCGCGTCCTGCTGGTGGCCTTCGGCCTGATGTCGGGGCTGCTGCCCGAGGCGGTCTACCTGCTCGTGGCGCTGACCGCGTTTGCCGCCATGCAGCGGATCATGCACGCCTTCCGCCAGCTCAATCCGCAGGGTTGAGGTCGGCGCCGAGCGCCTCGCCGGCAAGCAGCAGCCGGAGCGCCGCGACGTAGTCCAGGTTCGGCGCCCGCTTCAGCTTGAGCTCGGCGGTCGCCCGGCGCGCCGCCTTGAACGCTTCGGCCTCGATCGCGACCGTCTCGATCGTGGCGCCCTCGATCACGATCCGGGTGCGCTCGGCGCGCGCGCCCGCGACCTCGAAGGAGCGGCGCCGCTTGACCAGGCGTACGCTCCGCACGCCGGTCCAAGCGCTTGCCACGTCCTCGAGGAACCGCTCGAGGTCGTAGCTCGCCCGCGCGAGCCGCGGCGCCTCGACGCCCAGCGCCGGGCAGAGCTCGCGCTGGATCACGGCCGCGGGCAAGGGCAGGGGACAGCGCAGCGCCGGCAGCCAGTGCTGCAGCCCCGCCCGCGTCCCGAGCCAGCGTTTGATCTCGAGAGCGCCGCGGCGGAATTTGGCATTGATGTCGTCGACGCCGGCCGGCAGCAGGTAGACTTCCGCGCTTTCGGCCACGTCATCCGGCGCCGGCAGCTCGGGGAACGCATGGCCCCAGATCCGGTACTCGAAGCGGGCCGGAGCGTAAGGAGCGGCCACGCTCAGGCGACCTTGGGCAACTCGTCGCCGGTCGCCGCCGCGCTCTGCCAGGCCCGCCAGTAGGCGCGGTAGCGCCGCGCGAGCGGCTTGCGGCGCTCGGCGTACAGGCGCGCGCCCGAGGGCTGCATGGCGGCGCGCAGCTCGGCCTGCCGGCGCCGGGCGAGCTCCAGCAACGTGTGCGCGCTGTCCGCGCCGAAGCTGCCGTCCGCCGCCGCCAGGACCTCGAAGCCCGCGTCCCGGAGCGGCCATGCCGCCACCTGCCGGCGCGCGGCCGCGAGCTGTTCCCGAAACGCCGCGATCGCCGTCGTCAGTCTGGCATCGCCGGCGGCAAGGTGCTCGCGCCCGGCCGCGAGCGCGGGCCTCGCGCTGCTCCCCGCTGTCGTCATGACATAAAGCCTGATTTTGTGAACTGGTTCACACTATCTGCCCGAGGCAGGGGATATTTATCCTACCAGTCAGCGATCCGCGCCCCCCGGCATGGCGTCGCAGCGTATCGATACTTCGAAAATTGAATGCAATCGACACCCGGTGTGTTGATTACCAAGGAGACCAATCGGATGGCGCCTTTCTCAATGAGCTTCAGGTTCGCCAAGATCGCCTACCTGCGGGGCCTCGTGGATCCCGGCTGCGTGAATGCCGGGCCGGGCCCGCCCGAACCGCCGCGGTTTTCCAAGGCGCCCACCCACGACGTGCTGGCATCGGCCAATCTGACTGACCGCGCGATCGCCGGGAAGCCGTATGGGGTCGGCGCGGGCATCGCCCATGGTACGGCCGGCGGTCTGGTCGCGGAAGCGCTGCCTCTCTCGGAGGCGCCGCCGGCGTCCTCGCACTATGGCCCGGTGGCGCCGGCCTGGGCGCAACGTCACCCTTGGATGATCTTCGCTTGGGCATGGCTCCGCGCGCTGCGCTGGCTGTTGCGGGACTTCTGGCGCGCCTTCATCTCTGTGTGAGGGTCCGGCGCATCCCTATGTGAGGGTCCGGCAGGAGGACGCGGCTCAGCGGGTCGCGCGGCCGCGGTAGTGAAAGGTCAGGGGCCGCGGGCCGGCGATCAGATAGCCGGTCTCGAGCTCGGCGAGCCGCAGGCCGGCGGCCTCGATCAGCCGGTCGACCGGCCGGTTCAGGTGGCAGCCGCCGGCGATCTTGCGCCAGAGCGGGGTCAGGCGGTTCTGCCAACCCTGGACGCCGGCCTCGGGCGCCCGCCCGTGCTCGATGAACAAGAGGCTGCCGCCCGGCCGTAGCACGCGGCGGATCTCGGCCAGCGCCTGCTCCGGCTCGGCGATGCTGCAGAGCGTCCAGGTCATGACCACGCTGTCGACCGAGTGGTCGTCGAGGGGCAGATCCTCCGCCCGGCCTTTGGCCAGGCTGACCGGAAAATGCACCCAGGCGGCCTGGGCTCTCGCCATCGCCAGGAGCTCGGGCGAAGGGTCGATGCCGCACAGCCCCTCGAGATCGCGCGGGTAGAAGGGCAGGTTGAGGCCGGAGCCGACGCCGATCTCGAGCACCTGGCCGCTCGCCGCCGCCACCAGATCCTCGCGCAGGCGCAGGAACGGCTTGCGGCGCATGCCGAAGTCGATCAGGCGGGGCAGGATCCGCCGCGCGTAGAGGCTCAATCTCGAAGGTCCTTCCGGTCAGCCGGCACCGACGTCCGCCAACAGGTCGCGGTGCCCGGCCCGCATGCGCTAGGGTATAGTGGGTCCGGACGCAAGCGCCTGCACCGGGCGGCCGGCAGCAGACGGTCGGAGGGCGGCAGGGGGAGGCATCGATGATCGAGCTGTTCGGGCGGAGCTGGTCGCGGACCGAGCTCGCGGCGCGCACCGGCGGGCTCGCGCAGGTGGCGGGCGTCGAGCTGATCGAGCTCGCCGACGGCCCGGAGCGCGGCGTGCGGGTGCTCGCGTTCCGGACCGGATCGGGTTTGAGCTTCCAGGTCGCGGTCGAGCGCGGCTTCGATCTCCTGGCCGCCGAGTACCGGGGCATCCCGATCGGCTGGCATTCGCCGACAGGTCCACGCCATCCGGCGCTCGCCTCGGTCGAGGACAGCCGCGGCTGGGGTTTTCTCCGGTCGTTCACGGGCCTGCTGGCGACCTGCGGCCTCGACCATGCGCTCGCCCCCGCGACCTCGAGCGCCGCCGGCTACCTCTACCGGGGCATCGCCGAGATCGACTACCCGCTGCACGGCCGGATCGCGCAGATCCCGGCCCGCCTCTCGAGCTATGGCGAGCGCTGGGACGGCGACGCCTGCACCCTCTATGCCGAGGGCGAGGTCGCGCAGATGGCGGTGTTCGGCGAGAACCTGGTGCTGACCCGGCGGATCGAGGCAGCGCTCGGCGGCACCAGCATCAGCATCACCGACCGGGTCGAGAACCGGGGCTTCCGCCCGACCCCGCACATGCTGCTCTACCACTATAACTTCGGTTTCCCCCTGCTCGACGAAGGTGCGGAGGTGCTGCTGCCGAGCCGGAGGGTCGTGCACACGATGCACCAGGACCTGCGCGCGCAGGGCGTGGGCTACCGCATCCAGGGGCCACCGAAGCCCGACTTCCGCGAGCAGGTCTATGAGCACGACATGGTGGCCGGCGAGGGCGGCATGGTGCCGAGCGCGCTGATCAACCCGAAGCTCGGCCAGGGCGGCTTCGGCATCCGGCTGGACTACGATCGCGCGGCGCTGCCCTGCCTGATCGAGTGGCAGTGCCTGCAGTCCGGGCTTTACGTGCTCGGCATCGAGCCCTCGACCAACCATGTCCAGGGGCGCGCCTTCGCCGAGCAGCGGGGCGAGCTGATCCACGCTCGAGCATGGCGAGGTCCGCGACTACCGGACCCGGCTCTCCGTCCTTGATGGCGCCGCCGCGATCGCCGGCGTCCGGCGCGAGATCGAGGCGCTGCAGCCGCCGCCCGCCGACTTCGCCCCGCCCACCGGCGAGTTTTCCGAACTTGGAGGCCGGTCATGAGCGAGATCCGCCCGGTCGCCAACCCGCATGCCCTGGTCGGCGAGGGGCCGGTCTGGGACGATCGCCGTCGGGTGCTCTGGTGGATCGACGTCAAGCAGCCGCGCCTGTTCCGCTACGATCCGGCGACCGGCGCGAACCGGACCTGGCCGATGCCCGAGCGGATCGGCTGCGTGGCGCTGCGCGAGAATGGCGGCCTGATCGGCGCCTTCAAGACCGGCTTCAAGTGGATCGATCCGGATACCGGAGCGCTCACCCCGATCGCCGACCCGGAGCCGCACCTGCCGGACAACCGCTTCAACGACGGCAAGTGCGATCGCCGCGGCCGGCTGCTCGCCGGCACCATGGACGACGCCGAGGTGGCCTGCACCGGCACGCTCTACCGGCTCGACCCGGACCTTTCGATGCACGTCCAATGCACCGATGTGCATCTCTCGAACGGTCTCGGCTGGAGCCCGGACGACCGGCTGCTCTACTACACCGATTCACTGCGGCGGACGCTCTGGGTCTACGACTACGACCTCGAGACCGGCGAGGTCGACAACCGGCGGGTCTTCGCGGAGGTGCCGGCCGACGCCGGCGTTCCGGATGGCCTTTGCATCGATGCCGAGGGCTGCATCTGGAGCTGCCATTGGGGCGGCGCCCGGATCACCCGCTACGCGCCCGACGGCCGGATCGAGCGCGTGCTCGGGGTGCCGGTGCCGCAGCCCGCCTGCTGCGCCTTCGGCGGACCAGATTTTTCCGACCTTTACGTGACCACGGCGGCGATCGGGATGAGGGCGGAGGATCTCGCCAGGGCGCCGGCTGCCGGTGGCCTCCTGGTCCTCGATGCGGGGGTGCGCGGCCTGCCGGTCGGCCGCTTCGCCGGCTGAGCGGGGTTGCCCATGTCCTTGTCCGGAAAGATCGCGATCGTCGCCGGCGGCTCGACCGGGATCGGACTCGCGGCCGCGGTGGCGCTTGCCAGGGCGGGCGCGAAGGTGGCGCTCTGCAGCCACGATCAGGCGACGCTGGCACCGGCGCACGCACAGATCCGGAGCCATGGCGAGGCGATTGCGCTGCGCGCTGACGTCACGTCCGCGGCCGACATGGCGATGCTGGTCACGAGACGGTCGGCGCGTTCGGCGGCGTCGACCTCCTGGTCAACAGCGCCGGCATCCAGACCTACGGCACCGTGGTCGACACGTCCGAGGAGGTGTGGGAGCGCACGTTCGCGGTCAACCTGAAGGGCGCCTATCTGGCTGCGAAGCACGCGATCCCGCGCATGGCCCTGCGCGGCGGCGGTGCGATCGTCAACGTCTCCTCGGTCCAGGGCCTCGCCTGCCAGACCGGGGTTGCCGCCTATGCCGCCAGCAAGGGCGCCCTCAACGCGCTGACCCGCGCCATGGCGCTCGATCACGCGAGCGATGGCATCCGGGTCAACGCGGTCTGTCCGGGCTCGGTCGACACGCCCATGCTCCGCCACTCGGCCGAGCTGTTCAAGGGCGCGGCGAGCGCCGAGGCGACGCTCGCCGACTGGGGCCGCATGCACCCGCTCGGGCGGATCGCGAGCGCTGCCGAGGTCGCCGAGGTGATCCTGTTCCTGCTCGGCGAGCGGGCCTCCTTCATGACCGGCGCCCTGGTCCAGGTCGACGGCGGCCTGCTCGCCGGGATCGGCGTCCGCCTGCCGGGCCAGGGGCAGAATGGCTGACATCCTGGCGATCCGGCCGGTGACCGCGGCCGACGTCGATCCGATCGCGGCCCTCCAGGAAGCCTCGATCATGCGCCACGGGGTCGCCGCCTATGGCCTCGCCAAGGCCCGGGCCTGGGCGCGGGTCGGTCACGAGTTCAAGCATGTGCTGCTCGAGGACGGCCAGTTCTTCGTCGCCGAGCAGGCAGGCCTGCGCCTCGGCGTCGGCGGCTGGTCGCCGGACAGCCTGGAGGCAGACGTCGCCTGGATCCGCTATCTGTTCGTGCACCCCGACCACGTGCGCCGCGGCATCGGCCGCCGCCTGGTCGAGGTCGCGGAGGCCGCGGCGGTCGCAGCCAGGCGCTATCGCTTCGACGTCTGGTCGAGCCTGAACGCGGTGCCCTTCTACCAGGCGCTCGGCTACCGCCGGGTGCGCATGGCGCGTTGGCCGGTGCGCGCGACGGTCGAGCTCGACTACGTCCTGATGAGCAAGCGCTCGCCGCGATTTGGGTAGCGGGTCAATGTGATGGTCCGCAGAGTCTGTTAGACCAGCCGCCACCATCCCGGCGCGGTTGCGCGGTCGGTAATGCCGAACGCCAATCGCGAGCAATGGTCGTTGCTGCGCCCGCCTTCCGGGGGCATACTGGCGCAAATTTGATCAGGGAGACGGCCATGCGCACACACGCCGTTGCTCTCGCCGCGATGCTCCTTTTGACACCGATCGGCGCCCGGGCCGCCGATCTCGTGGTGTGGTGGGACAAGGGCTATTATGCGCAGGAGGACGAGGCGGTCGCAGAGGTGATCGCCGCCTTCGAGCACGACACCGGCACGCAGGTCGAACTCGTCCTGATTCCTCAGGAAGAGCTACCGGGCAAGACGGTCGCCGCGCTCGAGGCCGCGAGGCCTCCCGACGTCGCGTTCGGCTACAATCTCCCTGAGTACGTCGCGCAGTGGGCGTTCGACGATCGCCTTGTCGACCTGACGGAGGCCGTCGGTGCGCTCTCCAGCATGTTCGATCAGGACGTGCTCGAGCGGGTGACGCTGCTCGACGGCAAGACCGGGCAGCGGGCTCTCTACGGCCTGCCGATCGGCCGATCGACCAATCATATCCACGTCTGGAAGAGCCTGCTCCAGCGGGCGGGCTTCACGGTGGCCGACATCCCGCACCAATGGCAGGCCTTCTGGTCGTTCTGGTGCGATCGGGTGCAGCCGGCCCTGCGCCAGACCACCGGACGCGAGGACGTCTGGGGCGTCGGCCTGCCCATGTCGCCGGCGGTCGACACCTGGTTCCAGTTCCTGCAGTTCGTCGCCGCCTACGATGCCGAGTATGTGACGCGCGACGGCCAGCTGGTGATCGACGACCCGCAGATCCGTCGCGGGCTGATCGAGGCGATGACGAGCTACACCGGAAATTACCGCAAGGGATGCGTCCCGCCCGACGCGGTGACGTGGGACAATTATGGCAACAACGCGGCGTTCCTCGCCGGGGCGACGGTCGTGACCGCGAACGAGACCCTCTCGATTCCCAACGAGCTCAAGGACGAGCATCCCGACGACTACTTCGGCAACGTGGTGACCATCGAATGGCCGCTGGGCGTGCGCGAAGAGGCCTTTCCGATCGGCGGTACGATCCACCCCGCGGTCGTGTTCAAGGAGGGCGGCCATCCCGAGAACGCCAGGGCCCTCGTCCGCTTCCTCGTCGCCGAAGGTTGGCTCGCTCACTACCTCAACTTCTCGGCCGAGCGCCTGCTGCCCCCGATGCAGGCGCTGCTCGATCAGCCGTTCTGGCTCGACCCGAGCGACCCGCACCGCATGGCCTCGGTGATGCAGCTCAGCGCGCGACCGCTTCTGCATCACTACGCGACCGCGTCCGGCAACTGGCGACACGAGCGCGTGGCGACAGAGCTCGTTTGGGCCAAGGCGATCCACCGCGTCGCCGCCGACGGCGTCAGCCCCGAGCAGGCGGTCGACGAGGCGATCGTCCGGATCAAGCAGATCCTGGCGGAGTGAGCAGCCATGCAACCGCTCGTTCCAGCTCTCGTCGCTTGGGCACTGCTCCTGACGCCGCTCGGCGCGAGGGCCGCTGATTTCGTCGTGTTCTGGGAGACGGGCTCCTATCCGCAAGAGGAGGCGGCCGCCCGCGAGATCGTCGCTGCCTTCGAGCAGGAGACCGGCAAGCACGTCGAGATCACCTTCTACCCCATCGAGGAGGTTTCGGCCAACGCCGAGGCCGCGCTCCAGACGGGGCGGCCGCCCGACTTCGTCTTCGGCCTGGATGTTCCCAACAATTTTGCGCAGTGGGCATTCGAGGACCGGCTGGTCGACCTGACCGACGCCATCGGCAGCTTCGCCGGCATGTTCGACGCCGCAGCGATCGAGGATGTCCGGCTTGTCGATGGCACGACCGGGCAAACGGGCCTCTATGGGCTGCCGATGGGCCGCTCGACCACGCACGTCCATGTCTGGAAGACGCTGTTGGAGCGCGCGGGGTTCACCCTCGCCGACATCCCCCACGACTGGGACGCGTTCTGGAGCTTCTGGTGCGACCGGGTCCAGCCGGCGGTGCGCCGGGCTACTGGCCGCGACGACATCTGGGGCGTTGGCTTGGTGATGTCGGCCCCTGAGGGCTGGGTCTCCTTCGATCAATTCAAGTCGGCGTACGAGGCGGACTACGTCACTCCTGACGGCCGCTTGGTCATCGACGACCCTGAGGTCAGACAAAGGCTGGTCAAGGCGCTCGACAGCTATACCGCGATCTACCGGAGGGGCTGCACCCCTCCGGACTCGGTGGCATGGGACAAGTGGTACGACAACAACAGGCGGTTTCTCGATCAGGTATTCGTCATGACACCGAACGAGACGCTGTCGGCGGTCAACCCGCTGAAGAACGACCGGCCCGAGGACTACTATCAGAATGTCGCCACGATCGAATGGCCGCTCGGCCCCACAGGCAAGGCGTTTCCGATCTATGGAGAGATGTTCGTCGCCGTGGTCTTCAAGGACGCCGCTCATGTCGCCACGGCCAAAGAGTTCGTGCGTTTCCTCGTGGGCGAAGGCTGGCTCGCCCACTACCTCGACTTCTCCGGTGAGCGCATTCTGCCCTCGATTTCGAAGCTGCTCGACCAGCCGTTTTGGCTCGACCCAAGCGACCCGCACCTGATGGCCGCGGTCATGCAGATCGCGTCGCGCCCGACGCTGAAGAGCTACGCCACGACATCGGGCAACTGGCGGCACGACCTGGTCGAGAAAGAGGCGGTCTGGGCGCAGGCGATCCATCGTGTCGCCGCCGACGGCATCAGCCCCGAGCAGGCGGTCGACGAGGCGATCGCACGGATCAAGCAGATCCTGGCTGAGTAGTCGCCTTCGGGATCATTTCCGGGAGAAGACATTATGCGGACGTTGGGACTCATTTTCGCGACGGCGCTGGTCATGACGCCGCCCGGCGCCCGGGCTGCCGATCTCGTGGTGTGGTGGGACAAGGGGTTCTACCCCCAGGAGGAGGCAGCCACGCGTGAGATCGTCGCTGCCTTCGAGCAGGAGACCGGCAAGCAGGTCGAACTCGACTTCTATCCGATCGAGGAGCTTCCGGGCAAAGCCGAGGCGGCGTACCAGGCCGGGCGACCGCCCGACTTCGCCTTCAGCTATCGATCTGCCGCAAACCTTCTCGCAATGGGCGTTCGAGGATCGGCTGGTCGATCTCACGGATACCATCGGCGGCTTCGCCGACATGTTCGAGGCCACAGCGATCGCGGATGTCAGGCAAGTCGACGGCCGGACCGGGCAGGCTGGCCTCTACGGCCTGCCGATGGGCCGCTCGACCTCGCACATCCACGTCTGGAAGAGCCTGTTGGAGCGGGCGGGCTTCGCGCTCGCCGACATTCCGCGCGATTGGGACGCGTTCTGGAGCTTCTGGTGCGATCAGGTCCAGCCGGCCGTGCGGCGGGCGCTCGGCCGCGACGACATCTGGGGCATCGGTCTGCCGATGTCGCCCCCTGAGGCGTGGATCCCCTTCAACCAGTTCAAATCCGCCTACGAGGCGGACTATGTGACGCTCGACGGCCGGCTGGTGATCGACGATCCGGAGATCCGGCAACGGCTGGTCGCGGCGCTCGACAGCTATACCGCGATCTACCGCAAGGGCTGCACGCCGCCG
This sequence comes from uncultured Alphaproteobacteria bacterium, assembly GCA_963753685.1. GTDB lineage: Bacteria > Pseudomonadota > Alphaproteobacteria > Geminicoccales > Geminicoccaceae > DATAOG01. The sequence goes on along the minus strand of CAVWDE010000014.1, from coordinate 99,765 downwards.
GGGTCGGTCGCCTGGGGCTATCGCGACAACAACGAGCAGCTCCTTGCCCAGGGGGTCGTGATGACCCCGAACGAGACGCTCTCGGCGGTCAACGCGCTCAAGAACGACCGGCCGCAGGACTACTATCACAACGTCGCCACGATCGAATGGCCGCTCGGCCCCACGGGCAAGGCGTTCCCGATCTATGGCGAGTTCTTCGTCGCGGTCGTCTTCAAGGACGGCGGCCATGTCGCCGCGGCCAAGGAGTTCGTGCGCTTCCTGGTCGGCGAGGGCTGGCTCGCCCACTACCTCGACTTCTCCGGCGGGCGCATCCTGCCCACGCTCTCGAAGCTGCTCGACCAGCCGTTCTGGCTCGACCCGGGCGACCCGCACCTGATGGCCGCGGTGATGCAGATCGCGTCGCGACCGACGCTGCAGAGCTACGCCCCCCTGTCGGGCAACTGGCGGCACGACCTGGTCGAGAAGGAGACGGTCTGGGCGCAGGCGATCCACCGGGTCGCCGCCGACGGCGCCACCCCCGAGCAGGCGGTCGACGAGGCGATCGCCCGGATCAAGCAGATCCTGGCCGAGTAGGTGCGAGGCTGGTGGCCCCCGACGGCACGGGTCAGCGAAGCTCATCACGACCGGCCTTGCAGTTCCTTGCTTGAGAGTCCATTGTAATGAACCATGACCGATGTAAGGAGAAGCGCGATGAGCTCCTCCACCCTGACCCGTAAGGGTCAGACGACCATTCCCAAGGACATCCGGGACCGGCTCAACCTGAAGCCCGGCGACAAGATCAAGTTCATGGTCAATGCCGACGGCTCGGTCAGGCTGGTGGCGGCCAATCTGACCCTGCGCGATCTCAGGGGCATCCTGCCGCGGCCTGAACGGCCGGCGACGGTCGAGGAGATGAACGAGGCGATCGCCGACGCCGCCGTCGCGCGCTACCTCCGATCGACCAAGTCGTGATCGGGATCGATACCAACGTCCTGGTCCGGTATCTGACCGATGACGAGCCGGAGATGGTCGATCGAGCCGAGCGTCTGCTCGAGCGGGAATGCACTCCGGATCGGCTCGGTTTCATCAACCTCGTCGTGCTCTGCGAGGTCGTCTGGGTGCTGAGAGCGCATTATCGCTTTGCGCGACGGCGCAGATCGCGGCGGCCGATCGACGCGTTGCTCCGGGCGCCGCTGCTCGCGGTCGAGCACGGCGACCTGGTCGAGCGCGCGCTCGTGGACTATCGTACGAGGCAAGGTCGATTTCGCCGATGTCGCTGATCGGCCTCATCAACCGCAGAGTCAGGCTGCGAGGCGACCGCGACCTTCGACCGCAAGGCCGCCGAGCTTGGACAGCTTTTCGCCTGCTCTGATCCCGCCGCGTCGGCTGCTTGCCGTCGACGTCGGGGGTCCGATAGTGTCCGGCTCAACCCTCGCGGCGGTGACGGCGCTCGTTCTGGCACCGCGGCAAGCCAGGGCGCTGCATCCAGGGAGGTCCCCATGAGAAAGCTGCTCGCCGTCGCCTTCGGCGCGCTCCTGCTGGTCGGCGCGTCGGCCGACCACGCCTTTGCCCAGAAGAAGCCGGTGATCGCGCTGATCCCGGGCCTGACCACCGACGCCTTCTACATCACCATGCACAAAGGCGCGCAGCGCGCCGCCGATGCGCTCGGCGCCCAGCTGATCTTCCAGGGCGCGCCGGACTTCAACCCGACCACGCAGGTGCCGGTCCTGAACGCGGTGATCGCGCGCCATCCCGACGCCATCCTGATCGCGCCGACCGACAAGCAGCAGCTGATCGCACCCCTCAAGCAGGCGGTCGACGCCGGCATCAAGGTGATCACGGTCGACACCTTCATCGATGACGGCAAGTACCAGGACGGCAACGGCGCCGGCGATTTTCCGCTGTCTTACGTCGCCTCGGACAACGTGCTCGGCGGCTTTCTGGGCGGGATCGCGCTCGGCAAGGTCTTGGACGGCAAGGGCAAGGTCTACGTGTCCAACGTCAAGCCCGGGATCTCGACCACCGATCAGCGCGAGCAGGGCTTCAAGCTCGCGATGAGCCAGCTGTACCCGGGCATTACCGTGCTCGAGACCCAGTTCAACGACGACGATGCCAACAAGGCCGCGGCGCAGCTGCAGGCGGTGTTCGCGCGCAATGCCGATCTCGCCGGGGTGTTCGGGGCCAACCTGTTCTCGGCGATCGGCGCCGCCGACGGCGTCAAGGGGGTCGGCAAGACCGGGGCGATCCGGGTGGTCGCGTTCGACGCTCCGCAGCGGATCGTCGACGACCTCAAGTCCGGCCTGATCGACCTCGCGATCGCCCAGCATCCGGCCGAGATCGGCTATTACGGCGTCGTGACCGCGTTCGCCGCGGTGACCGGGGAATCGGTCCCGATCCGGATCGGCACCGGCTTCACCGTCATGGACAAGAGCAACATCGACGATCCCGAGGTCCGGAAGTTCGTCTACTCGGACTGATCCCGAGCTGACCGCAAGGGGCGGGGGGCGTGCCCCGCCCCTTGGCTCCGGCGCCGAGGTCGGTTTCGGGTCGGTCGCGGACCGGAGCCGGTTGCCGTGCCTGACGCCGCGGCCGTGAGGCGCCAGTTCGATCGGCGATCGGGCAAGGATCAGGCACCCTGACCCTGTTCCTGACGCTGGCTGCGGCCGGGCTCGTCCTGGCGACCGGGTGCACGCTCGCGGCCAGGCTCTGGTGGCCGCTCGATCTGTTCAGCCATTTCCGGCTGCAATACGTGGTCGCGGCCGCGATGCTCGGCGTCGTCGCTCTGGCCACGCGCGCCTGGCCGACGGCCGCCGTCCTCGCCCTCGTGGCGCTGGTGCATGGGGTGGCCATCAAGGATCTCTGGCGCGGCGGAACGCCCGCCGCGGCGGCCGGCGGCGTGCCCTTGCGCGTCCTGAGCTTCAACGTGCTGGAGCACAACCTGACGCCGGATGCCGTGTTCGAATTCGTCCGTGAGAGTGATGCGGATCTGGTGGTCCTGGTCGACGCCAAGCGCTGGCGCTGGCGCCAGGTGATCTCCGACCTTGGCCGGCCGTACCCGTACCGTGCCCCGCAGACGTGGCCCAAGCCCCCGCCGGTCTTTGTGCTCAGCCGTTTTCCGATCGTGCGCGCGGACCTCGGGATCGAAGACGTGGTGGCTGAGGCAAGGTCGAGCGACCGGGCGCCGCGGCCGTATCTGGTGGTCGAGCTTGCGGTCGGCGGGCAGACGCTGGTGGTCGCGGGCGTCCATTCGACCTGGCCCGGGCCGGGCGCGCGCGGCCACCACCGCCGGCAGCGCGAGCTCGACCGGCTCGCCCGGATCGTGAGCCGGATCGATCGACCGGTGATCCTGGCGGGAGACTTCAATGCCACGCCCTGGTCGCGGCAGTTCCGGGACCTGGTCAGGACGGCCGGGCTGCGCAACGCCGCCGACGGCCAGGGCTACATCGCGACCTGGCCGCGCTGGTTCTGGCCGGCGCAGATCCCGATCGACCACGTTCTGGTCAAAGGCTCGCTCGCGGTGCTTCGCCTGCGGCGGGGCCCTGCGCTCGGCTCCGACCACTACCCCATCATCGCCGATCTGTCCCTCGGTGCGCGCGGCCACCCGACCGGGTCGGAGCTAGACTAAGGGGAAATCCTAAGTCGGTATCTGAGCAAGATCACCGAGGAGAAGATAATAAGAATGCTCAGCTCACATGTAGATATTCAAGCTTGCCGCCAGATGTCGGCGCCGGGGCTGCTCATGCAATCGAACGGCGGCCTTGATCTCAGACGCGCGCGCCGGGGCCTGCGAGGCGCAGGTACATCATCGCCGCCATCAGGGCGTCATTGAAGGCGTCATGCTCGGGCAGGTCCGGCAGGTCCAGATCGGCGCGGATCGCCTGGAAACCGAGATCGACGTGGCTGCCGGGCAGGCGCCGCGTCTTCAGGTCGTAGTAGAGGGCGGAGACCTCGATGCGCGGGTTGGGCAGCCCCACGCCGAGCTTCGGCCGCAGGTAGCGGTTGATGACGCCGAGGTCGAATTCGAGATAGTAGCCGACCAGCGTCCGACCGCCCACGAAGTGCAGCAGGCGCTCGATCGCCTCGGCCGGCGACAACCCGCCGGCGACGTCCGCAGAACGGAGCCGGTGGATCAGCACGCCCGCGTCGCTCGGGCGCACCACCGGCCGCACCAGGAGGTCGAGCGCCGCGCTGGTCAGGATGCGATCGCCCTGGATCCGGATCGCCGCGATCGAGAGCAGCTCGGCCGAGGCCACCTCGAGGCTGGTGGTCTCGCAATCCAGGCTGACCAGCTCGCCCTCGGGGTCCGGCTCGGCCAGGAAGGCATAGGCGGGGTCCTTCAGGCGCCGCCGCCACCAGCGCCGGCGCAGCCCGCCGAGCATGCTCAGAGCATCTTCAGGTGGAAGTGGTGGCGGACGAGCTCCTTGAACCGGCCAGCGATCGCGAACGAGTCCTTGAGCAGGTCGCGTTCGAACTTGTTGAGCTCGTGCGGCCGGATCAGGTTGTCCGGCTCCTGCTCGAGGCGCAGCCGATCGAGCCGGGCCTGGAGGCGCAGGCCGAGCAGAAAGCCGTAGGCCTCGATCAGATCGACCGCGAACGCGTTGTCGAACAGCCCGAGATCCTCGAGCCGCCGGATGCGTTCGGCGGTGTTGGTCTCGGGGATCTGGTGCTCGAGGGCCAGCGCGCGGACGCCGTGGACGATCGGGAAGATGGCGCTCTTCTTGAGATCGAGCGGTTCGCGACCGAGCATGCGGCCACCCAGCAGGCTGCGGATGCCGCCCAGCGAGGGCGTCTCGAAGGTCTCGATGGCGCGCGCGAAGCGGGCGCAGAAGGCGGCCTCGCCGCGGCTGAGCTCGAAGAGCTGTGTCTTGAGCCCGGCCAGCAGTGCGGGGTCGCCCACGACCGGGGCGGCGTCGACCAGGATCGCGACGTTCATCAGCGCCTGCTCGTCGGGCGAGAGCATCCAGCTGCGCAGGTCGTCTTTGAACCCGGCGAGCGGCTTCGCCCAGGCGGGGTTGCTGACCATGATGCCGCCGGGGCAGCGGGGATAGCCGAAGTCGACCAGGGCATCGGTGAACGCCTCGCACACCCGACGCAGCTCCGGCGCGTCGTAGTCGTCGCGCAGGATCAGGCCGTTGTCCTGGTCGGTCTTGAGGATCTGATCGCCCCGGCCTTCGCTGCCCATGACCATCAGGCAGGCGTTCGAGCTCAGCTCCGGCGGCGCGAGCATGCCGAACAGCCGGGCCGCGATCCTGCGGGTCAGCTCGGCGACCAGCTGGGTGATGTAAGGCATTTTGGTGCCGTGGCCGTGCAGCACCTGGACCAGCGCCGGCAGCTGCTCGCTCGCCGCGCGCAGGTCGTCGATCGACGCCGCCCGCTCGACCTGCAGACCGAGGATGTAGGATTGGCTCGAGAGGAAGCTCAAAAGGTCCACCTGCTCGAGCACGCCGCTGATCCGTCCCCGCTCCTCGACCACCAGCCGCTTGACGCCGTGCCGGGTCATCCGGAGCAGCGCCTCGGCCAGCAGCTCCGCGGGCGCGATGGTCACGAGCTGCCAGGTCGCGATCTCGCCAACCGGGGTCTCGACCGGCCGGCGCCCGAGGATCACCGCCTCGCGCATGTCGATGCCGGTGACGATGCCGGTGCGCCCTTGGGCGCGCACCAGGAGCGAGGTCGCCTTGTTGGCCTTCATGAGGCTCGCCGCCTCGAAGATCGAGGTCGCGGCTTCGACGTAGAGCGGCGGGTGGAGGTAGGCGTCGCGCACCCGCGCCATCATCACCGGCTGCAGCTCGCGGATGGTCTGGCGCGCCGACAGCGCCTCCAGCCGTAGCGAGATGTCGTGGTAGAAGAACTCGGCGAACGCCTTGTTGTTGGCGGTCAGATCGAGCAGCTCGTCGACCGGCAGGACGTAGCAGATCGCCTCCTCCTCGACCACCAGGTCGTAGCGGCACCTGCCTTCGACCAGAAGGCTGGTATCGAAGCAGTCATCGGGTCCGTGAACCGCGACGACGCCCGTGCCGTCGACCTCGCGCACGGCGCCCTTGAGGACAATGTAGAAGGCGTCCGGGACCGCGCCCGCCCGGATGATGGTCTCACCTTCCCGGAAGAATTGGACGTCCAGGCTCGCCTTGAAACGCTGGATCTCGGGACCGGTCAGCCGGTCGAACGGCGGGTGGCTGAAGTCGAACGCTTTGACCAAGGCGCGCCTCCGGTCGATAAGATAGCGCCCCGGGACGTCGCCGTCCCGGGGCGTCGACAACCGACAGCGGCGCTCAGTGCGCGGCGGCAGCCGCTGCGCCGAGGCCCGTCTGCGAGCGGACGTACTGCGCTTCGAACGCCTCCTCCTCCTGCTTGGCGGTCCGGCTGTGGTCGAGCAGCGAGAACAGCCAGATGCCGGCGAAGGCGACGGTCATCGAGAACAGCGCCGGCTCCTTGTAAGGAAAGATCGGGGTCGGGTAACCCAGGACCGCGACCCAGACCGTGGGCGACAGAATCACCAGCACGACCGCTGTAATCAGCCCGAGGAAGCCGCCGAAGAAGGCGCCGCGCGTGGTCAGCCGCTTCCAGTACATCGAGAGAAACAGGATCGGGAAGTTGCAGCTGGCCGCGATCGCGAACGCGAGTCCGACCATGAAGGCGATGTTCTGCTGCTCGAACAGGATGCCGAGCGCGATCGCGACGATGCCGAGGACGACCGTCGCGATCCGCGACACCCGCACCTCCTGCATCTCGCTCGCCCGGCCGCGGGCGAACACGGAAGCGTAGAGGTCGTGGCTCACGGCCGAGGCACCGGCCAGCGTCAGCCCGGCCACGACCGCGAGAATGGTCGCGAACGCGACCGCCGAGATGAAGCCCAGGAACAGGCTGCCGCCGACCGCATTGGCAAGGTGGATCGCGGCCATGTTGTTGCCGCCGAGCAGCTTGCCCGCCTGATCGAGGAAGGCCGGGTTGGTCATCACCAGCGTGATCGCGCCAAAGCCGATGATGAAGGTCAGGATGTAGAAGTAGCCGATGAAGCCCGTGGCGTAGAACACCGAGCGGCGCGCCTGCTTGGCATCGGGCACGGTGAAGAAGCGCATCAGGATGTGCGGCAGGCCCGCGGTCCCGAACATCAGCGCGAGGCCGAGCGAGATCGCCGAGACCGGGTCGGACACCAGGCCCCCCGGCGCCATGATCGCCTGGTGCTTGGGATGGGCCGCGACCGCGCTCGCGAACATCGCCTCGAAGCTGAACCCGAAGTGCCAGAGCACGGCCAGCGCCATGAAGGTCGCGCCGATCAGCAGGAGGCCTGCCTTGATGATCTGCACCCAGGTGGTCGCGATCATGCCACCGAAGGTGACGTAGAGGATCATCAGGACACCGACGATCACGACCGCATAGAGGTAGTCGAGGCCGAACAGCAGCTGGATCAATTTACCGGCCCCGACCATCTGCGCGATCAGGTAGAAGGCCACGACCGTCAGCGAGCCGACCGCCGCCAGCGAGCGGATCGGCGTCTGCTGCAGCCGGTAGGAGGCGACGTCGGCGAAGGTGTACTTGCCGAGGTTGCGCAGGCGCTCGGCGATCAGGAACAGGATGATCGGCCAGCCGACCAGGAAGCCGATCGAGTAGATCAGGCCGTCGAAGCCGGACGCGAACACGAGGCCCGAGATGCCCAGGAAGGAGGCCGCCGACATGTAGTCGCCGGCGATCGCGAGGCCGTTCTGGAAGCCGGTGACGCCGCCGCCGGCGGCATAGAAGTCGGCGGCGGACCGCGTGCGTTTGGCGGCCCAGTAGGTAATGCCGAGAGTGCCTGAGACGAACAGGAAGAACATCACGATCGCCGGGATGTTGACCGGCTGGCGCTGGACCTCGCCGGTCACGGCCTCGGCCGCGGCGGCCAGGGTCGGGTCGAGGAATGCCAGCGCCCCGGCGGCGAGCCCGAGCGCTACCATCAGGGGCATCATTTGGTAGCCTCCAGGATTTCTTGGTTCAGGGCGTCGAATTCGCTGTTGGCCCGCCGGACGTACAGTCCGGTGAGGATGAAGGCGGCAATGATGATCAGAATCCCGACCGGAATCCCGACGGTCGTCACCGCCCCGGCCGACAGCGGCACCCCGAGCAGCCCGGGGGCGAAGGCGACCACCAAAATGAAGCCGTAGTAGATCGCGAGCATGATGAACGAGAGCGTCCAGGCGTACCTGCTGCGCCGCTCGATCAGCTCGACGAACTTCGGGTGGCTCCTCACCCGCGCGTAAACCTGATGCTCCATCCGAGATCTCCTCAATTCGCCCGGCGCTCGAGGCGAACGCCGGGCATGCCACACCGACGACCGCCGGCATTCCATCGTCCTGCGGCTCTCGGGACCAGACGACCGGCGTAGCTACGAGGATTACAACTCTAGCCTGCCGCTGTCTCCGGACGGTGCCAACTGACTAAGGTCGCTCGAGGCCACCGGCATTGACGCAAATCAATCGAACAGCCGGGGAGAGCGAGCGAGCCGCCGCCGGCGTCGGGGTAAGCTTACCGTAACTTACTTGCCTCCCTGGCCCGTCTCCGACAGAGCTCGGCGGTGCGCCTCGGAGCCCGCATGCCGACGCAATGTCTTCGAAGGCTTCTGGTTTGACCGCACGCCGGTGACCAACCGCGCGTTCCGGCGCTTCGTCAACTGGCCGCCCTGACGCTGCGGTGAAGGTCGGTTGAAACCGAGGAGGGTGTCACGATGACTTGTCAGCATGTGCGCGCCGGCTTGGTGGCAGTGCTGCTGGCCCTGAGCGGGCCGGCGCTGGCCGGGCCGCTCGCCAAGGCCAAGGATGCGGTCGATCCCGACTGCAATGTCGCCAAGGCTGCCAGGGGCGCCGCCACGAAAGCCGTGGTCGGCGTTCGGGGCAATCGATGCGACGTCGGCGAGACGACGCGGGACACGCTCGGCATCGACGACCGGGACCGGAAGAAGGACGACGGCGGCCCCTTCAAGAACCGGGGAAAGGACTAGGCCGGAAGCCACAGGGCCGCCTCGACCGGGAGGGCAGAGATGGACCGGGACAAGATGGCAGGCGGCCACACGCAGGTGCCCGCGCGCACCGAGGGTCTCGACTATCGCCTCCGCCGCGCGACCACGCTCGTCCAGTCGATGTTCTCCGGCGAGGCCCGGTTGCGGGTCTACGAAGGCACCGGCAAGGCGCTGGTGTGCCGGACACCCTATTGGAATCGGTACGTCATGGAGAGGATGGGCCGCTGACCCTGGCGTCGGCAGACAGGCCCGCGCAGGAGGAGCCGCCGACCATGAGCGTCGCGACCCTGGACCAGAGCGCAGCGGCGGCCGGAGTGGCCGGCGATTCTGCACGCCCGATCGGGGATTTTCTGATCGCGCGCGGCGGGCCGTTCTACGATCTGCAGGTTCGGCTCGGGCTGCTGCGCGCGCAGGCGCTGCAGGCGGGCCGGCGCGCTGCGATCCTGGTCGGGCTCGCCTGGGGGGTGCCGCTGCTGCTGAGCGCGCTCGCGGGCCATGCGATCGGTCCGGCCGCGAGCCGGCCGTTCCTGCTCGATCTCGGCGCCTGGGCGCGCTTCGTGATCGCGATCGGCATCTTCGTGCTGATGGAGCGCATGGTCGAGGAGCGGCTGCGGGTCCATCTCGGCCAGTTCGTGCGTGCGCCGCTGCTCGCCCCCGGCGCGATGCCGGCTGCGGCCGAGGCGGTGGTGCGGGCGCTGCGCCGGCGTGATGCGCACCTCGCCGAGCTGGTCTGCGTGCTCGCGGCCTATGCGATCACCTTGGGCGGCGCCGAGCTGTTCCTGGCTGGCGAGACCTCCTCCTGGATCGTGGTCGTGGGCCCCGAGGGGGCGCGGCTCACCGCCGCGGGCTGGTGGTGCGCGCTGGTCAGCAGCCCGATGTTCTGGTTCCTGCTGCTGCGCTGGCTGTGGCGGCATGCCGTCTGGGGCCTGCTGCTGCGCGATCTCGCGCGGCTCGAGCTGCGCCTGGTCGCGACCCATCCGGACGGCGCCGGCGGTCTCGCCTTCATCGGCCAGTACCCGAACGCGTTCGCCGCCTTCGTATTCGCGCTCAGCTGCGTGCTCGGCGCGGCGATCGCGCACACGCTGCTGCGGGGCGAGCTCACGGCCGCCGCCTACGGCCAGCTCATGACCGCCTGGCTGGTCGTGGTGATGATTCTGTTCGGCGCACCGCTCTTGGCGTTCACCGGGCCGCTGAAGCGGCTCAAGGAGACGACTGTCCTCGCCGCCAGCGCCGCCGCCACCCGCCATGAGCGCGCGCTCGAGCGCGCGCTGCTCGGCCGCAACCTGAGCGCCGCGGCCGACGCGGATGCCTCTGCCGCCGGCGACCTTCCGGATACTGCCAAGCTCTATGCGGCGGCCCAGAAACTGTCCACCTACCTGATCTCACGGGCGGCGATCCTGCCGGTCGCCGGCGCAGCACTGCTGCCGCTGGTCGCCGCCGGCGCCACCCAGCTGCCGGTCAAGGAGCTGCTCAAGATCGCCAAGGGGCTCCTGCTGCTATGAGCGCCGCCTTTCAACGGCAAGGTCCGCGGGCCCTGCCGCGCTCGGAGGGCGGGCCCGGCTCGGCGGTGTCACGCTTGTGGCATCGGCTTCGCGGACCTAGGGTCGCGGTCAATGATACCCGCAAGGGGACAGACAAAATGACGTCGCGGGAGGGGTATGCTGGTCGATGCGGGCTGCTGGCCGCCTCGGCCATGTTCGCGATCGTGCTGATGCTTGGCGAGCTCGAAGCCAGGGCCGAGGACACCCCGCAGGCGCCTGCCCCGGCGGCGCCGGCTGCCGCCGCCGTCGAGGTGGCGCCCGCGGTCGATCCGGAAGAACCCAGCGCGCCGTCCGCGGGGGCGCTGTCGCCCGAGGAGCTGCAGGCGCTGGTCGCGCCGGTCGCGCTCTACCCTGACCTCGTGCTGGTGCTGACGCTGCAGGCGTCGCTGGCGCCGCTCGACATCGTCCAGGCGGCGCGCTTTCTGGAGCGTTACGCAGAGGATCCATCGCTGACGCCGGACCCGGACTGGGACCAGAGCGTGGTCGGCCTGCTCAACTATCCGACCGTGATCCGCCAGATGAACGCCGACCTCGACTGGACCCAGACGCTGGGTGAGGCCGTTCTGGACCAGCTCGAGGGCGTGCAGGACGCGGTCCAGGACGTCCGCTCCTTCATGCGCGCGGTCGGCGGGCTCGAGAGCAACGACAAGATGATCGTGGTCGTCGAAGGCGACAACATCAGCATCAGGCCGACCGATCCGGATGCCGTCTTCATCCCACAGTACGACCCCGAGGCCCTGCTGACGGCGCTCTACAGCACCGCCGAGGCCCCGGCGGCTGAGCCCGCGGTCGCGGGCGCCGAGGCGGCCGCTCCCGAGGCGGAGGCGACGGCGCCGAGCGAGCCGGTCGCGCCGGCCGCCGAGCCTGCGCCGGCCCCGGCGCCGGAGACCCAAGCCGTGCCGGCCGCCGCACCGGCCTATCCCGCAGCGGGCTATTACCCGCCCCCGCCGATGACCTACTCCGACCCGTCGCCCTCATGGCTCGGCACCGCTGCGACCTTCGCGGGCGGCGCCGTGGTCGGCGGCCTGGTCGGTTGGGCGATCGCCGACGACGATGACGACCATGACCACGGCGATAGCAACAGCGTCAGTCGCGGCAACGTCAACATCGAGGACTCGACCATCACCGTCAATCGTGGCGGCGGCCCGGCGGGCAATACCGACAATCTCAAGCTCCGGGCCGAGAACGAGCGCCTGAAGCGGGATGCGCAGGTCACGGAGCAGCGCGAGCAGACCAAGAAGGAGCTCAACCGCAAGTATGCTCAGACGCAGACCCGCGCCCCCGCCGCGGCGCCCGCGACCAGGAGCAAACCCTCGGGCCTCGCCACCAGCGGCGCCAGGAAATCCCCCGCGCTTGCCACCCGCCAGTCGCCCGGCGGCAAGGAGCTGACCGGGAGGGTCGATCAGGCCAAGGCAAAGGCCAAGCCAGCCAGCAGCGCCCAGGCGCGCCCGGCGGCTGCGAGCAGCAAGAAGGCGGCCGTGCGGCCCGGCGACAGGAAGCAGACGCAGGCGGCGAGCGCCTTTGGCGGCGCCAGGAGCGCGAGCGAGGCCAGGCGGGACTCCAACCGGGGCCTTCACAGCCGGACCGGTGCCAAGACCGAGATCAAGCCGAACCGCGGCGGTGGAGGTGGCAGCGCGTTCGCCCAGAAGGGCGGCGGGGGTGGCAAGGCGGCCGCGAGCGGCCAGCAGCGCGGCAGCCAGAGCCGCAGGGGGAAGAGATGATGCTGCAAGGGCACAAGGCGCATCTGCGGCTGGTGGTGGCCGCCGCGCTGGTCGGCCTGGTCTGGACGCTCGCACCGGGAGCTGGTCGCGCGCAGGCGCAGCGGACTTTCGATTCACCGGAAGCGGCGATGGCGGCGCTGCTCGAGGCCTTGAAGCGCCAGGACGACGATGCGGTCCTCGCGATCTTCGGGGCCCAGTACGCGGACCAGATCCTCGGCCAGGACCGCGATGCCGCGCACGAGGAGCAGGCGCGGTTCGTCGCCGCCGCCGATCAGAGCCTCGAGCTGCGCCCCGACGGTGAGGGTCGCCGGATCGCCTATGTCGGCCCGCGCGCCTCGCCTCTGCCGATCCCGATCGTGGAGAGCGGCGGCGTCTGGCGCTTCGATACCGAAGCCGGCGTCGACGAGCTCGCCAATCAGCGGATCGGCCGCAACGAGCTCAGCACCATCGACAGCGTGCGCGCCTATGTCGACGCCCAGAACGAATACGCGAGCGCAGATCGCGACGGCGATCAGGTGCTGGAGTATGCGCAGCACATCCGCAGCTCGCCGGGCCAGCACGACGGGCTCTACTGGCCGTCCGAGGGCGACCAGGCGCAAAGCCCGATTGGGCCCCTGCTCGCGGCCGCGGTCGAGACCCACGACGTCGGCGATCCCTACAATGGCTACTACTATCGGATCCTGACCCGGCAGGGCGCCAACCCGCCCGGCGGCGCCTACGACTACGTGATCAACGGCAACATGATCGCCGGCTTCGCGCTGATCGCCTGGCCGGCGGAATACGGACATTCGGGGATCATGACCTTCCTGGTCAACCACCAGGGCAAGGTGTTCGAGAAGGACCTCGGTCCCGACACGGCCCGGGCGGCGGCCGCGATCGACGCCTACGATCCCGACGCGACCTGGACCGAAGTGACCGAGTGACGCGCCAAGCACCAGTCACCGACCTGGTTCGGGCGGGCCACCCCTTTGACATGGTCCATCCGGGCGGCGCATAGTTGTGTGAATACCCGTGCCGGGTCCGGCGGGCGCTCGAGCGCTCCCTGGACAGACGAATGCACGCGGTCGCACCGGAGATGGCCAGCATGCCGCAGGCGCCAGGTCCGCGAGCCCGTCGGCGCTCCGGCCAGCCATGAGCCAGGAGGCGGGAACCGCGACCGTGGCCGCCGGGCCGGGCGATGGGGGAGCGTCCTCAGAGCGGCCGCGTTTGGCCATGCGCAACGTGATCAGGACCTTCCCGGGCGTCCGTGCGGTCGATGACGTCTCGCTCGAGGTCCGGCGCGGCGAGGTGCACGCGCTGATCGGCGAGAACGGCGCCGGCAAGTCGACGCTCATGCACCTGGTCGCGGGCGTGTATCAGCCTGACAGCGGCGCCATCGAGGTCGACGGCACCTCGATCGTCGGCCTCAACGAGCAGGGCGCCGCCGACGCCGGAATCGCCATGGTCTACCAGGAGCGCAGCCTCGTGGGTGCGCTCAGCGTCGCCGAGAACGTCTACGCCGGCCGCCAGCCGGTCAACGCGCTGGGCGTCGTCCGGCGGGCCCCGATGTATGAGGGTACGCGGAGGATCCTGGCCGATCTGGAGGTCGACATCGACCCGCGCACATCGGTGGCCCTGCTGTCCCCAGGCCAGCAGCAGATGGTCGAGATCGCCAAGGGCCTCTCGCATGATCTCAAGCTGCTCATCCTCGACGAGCCGACCTCGTCCTTGACCATCAACGAAGGCCGCCACCTCTTCCGGGTCATCAGGCGCCTTGCGGCCCAGGGCGTCGCGGTCGTCTACGTCTCGCACCGCATGGCCGAGATTTTCGAGATCTCCGACCGCGTCACGGTCATGAAGGATGGCCGCGTCACGGGCGTCCGCGAGACGGCAGCGGTGACGCATGACGAGCTCATCTCGCTGATGGTCGGGCGTGAACTCTCCTTTGAGCCCGATCCCCGTCGCGCCGCGACCGATGCGGCCGTCGCCCTCGAGGTCCGGGACCTGGTCGCGGACCCGGTGGTCAGGGCCTCCTTCGCGTTGCGCTACGGCGAGATCCTGTGCCTTGCAGGCCTGGTCGGCGCCGGGCGCACGGAGGCCTGCCAGGCCATCTTCGGCGCGCGCCCGATCCAGTCGGGCAGCGTGCTGGTCGAAGGCCGCGAGCTGCGCCCGCGCAGTCCTGCCGAACTCGATGGCTGCCGGCATCTCCATGCTCCCGGAGGACCGCAAGGAAAGCGGCCTGTTCACCGACTTCACGATCACCGCCAACGTGGTCGCCGCCAACCTCGCCGCGTACACGCATTCGGGTCTGCTGTCCAAGCCCGAGATGGGCAAGGTCAGCCAGCACTACGCCGACGAGCTGCGCATCGCCACCCCGAGCGTCGAGCGCGAGGTGCGCTATCTGTCGGGCGGCAACCAGCAGAAGGTGCTGCTCGCCAAGTGGCTGGCGCGCAAGCCGCGCATCCTGATCGTCGACGAGCCGACCCGCGGCGTCGACGTCGGTTCCAAGGCCGACCTCTACCGCATCCTGCGTGACCTGGCCGCCAGCGGCATCGCGCTGCTGGTGGTGTCCTCCGACCTGCCGGAGGTGCTGGCGCTCGCGCATCGGATCGTGGTCATGTCGGAGGGTCGGGTGGCCGGCGAGCTGGACGCCGCGACCGCCACCGAGATCGCCATCCTGGAACTCGCCGCCCCCAGAGCCCGTCACGAGCTGGAGCACACTACGGCATGAGCAGCGACCTTCCGTCCTCCGGTACCAGCGCTGCGGTCGTGCCCGGCGAAGCGGTCGAACGCCCGGCCATCGAGCGCTCGCGCGGCAAGGACCTGCTCGTCCGGATCGCCACGGAGCGGCAGCTGTTGCTCATCGTTCTGATCGGCACCCTGATCGCGGTGATGACCGTCCTCGAGCCCACCACCTTCACGCGCGGCCCGAACGCGGCCGTCGTCCTGCTCGATACCGCTCAGACCGGCATCCTGGCCTGCGGCATGATGGTGCTCCTGATCGCCGGCATGTTCGACCTCTCGATCGGCGGCATCCTCGGCTTCTCCGGCATCATGGCGGGTCTGGCCGCCAAATACCTGGGCTTCCCCCCCATCCTGGCGTTCCTGGTCGGTTGCGCATGGGGCGTGCTGCTCGGCGCCGTCAACGGCGTCCTGGTCACCAGGTTCAAGATCAATGCGCTGATCGCCACCCTCGCGACGCTGTCGATCTACCGCGGCCTGCTCCAGCTGGTCTCCGGCGCCGGCGTCACCAACATCGGGCATGGCTACACCGTGTTCGGCCAGACAGAGATCCTGGGCATCTACTCGCCCTTCTGGTTCATGGCGGTGATCGTCCTGCTGTTCGTCTTCCTGGTCGGCCGCACCCGGTATTTCCGCCAAGCCTACTACATCGGGGGCAATGCCAGGGCGGCGAAGCTGTCGGGCATCAACGTCGACCGGACGGTGTTCAGCTTCTTCGTGATCATGGGGCTCTTGGCCGGGCTCGCGGGCGCGTTGCTGGCGTCACGCCTGAACACGGCGGTGGTGCTCGCGGGGCAGGGCGTCGAGCTGAAGGTCATCACCGCCGTGGTGCTGGGCGGCGCCAGCCTGTCCGGCGGCGTCGGCACCATCTTCGGCGCCTTCCTGGGGGTGCTCCTGATGGCGCTGTTGCAGAACGCCATGATCATCGCCGGGATCAACCCCTTCTGGCAGCTGATCGTGGTCGGCATCGTGCTGCTGATCAGCGTCGGGCTGGACCAGTTCGCGCGGGCGCGCAGCCGTGCCTGACGGTGGGCGCCGGTTGAGACCACTTCGAACAGGTGCGCCGGAGATTCCATCGAGGGCGCGAGCGGGCAAAAAGGGAGGAAATCATGAGACGGACGGGGTTATCCGCACTCGCGCTGGTCGCGCTCCTGGCGACCCTGGCCGGCACGCCGGCCCGCGCTGAAGGACCCACCGGGCTGAACGTGCCGATCGGTGACCCGAGCCGCAGCGATCAGGAATACGTCTGGATCAGCAACGCCTCGAATTTGCCCTTGTTCGTGGAGCGGGTCTACCCGGGCCTGGAATTGGCGCGCAAGGCGCTCAACGTCAAAGTGCGGATCGCCGGCCCGACGGCGGTCGATCTGGCTGCCTTCATCACCACGGTCGATGCCGAGTGCACCAAGAATCCGGCCGGCGTGATCGTGGTCGGCGGCTGGGACGACGCGCTCGCCTCCGAGGTCGACAAGTGCATCGAGAAGAAGGTGCCGACGATCGTCACCGACGGCGACCTGCCGATGTCCAAGCGCCTGACCTACCTCGGCACCAACTGGTACAACCTCGGCTACCAGCACGGCGAGTATCAGTGCCGCTACCACGCCGAGGCGGGCCTCAAGAAAGGCGAGATCGGCACCATCTCGTTCCTTGCCGCCACCAACTTCATCCAGGCGCGCCAGGGCTTGCGCGATGCGCTCGCCAAGGACTGCCCGGGGGTCAAAGTCGTGGCCGACGAGGAGTCCGGCACCAACGTCGAGCAGGTGGCGTCCAATACCGCGGCCATCATCCAGGGCCACCCCGATCTGACCGGCATGGTCGGCTTCGACTCCGAGGCGGGCCCCGGGATCGTGCGCGCGGTCGTCGAGGCCGGTGAGGCCGGCAAGATCATCATCACCTCCAACGAGGCCGGCCGTGACTTCCTCAACACGATCAAGGACGGCACGGTCAAGATGATCAACATGGAGAAGTACGAGACGATGGACTTCTTCGGCGTCTTGTACCTCTACACCTTCCACAACGACATCATCCGCAACCTGGGCATGGAGCACTGGCTGCAGAACCCGCTGCCGGCGATCGGCGACTCGGGCCTGATCTTCATCACCGCGGAGAACGTCGATACGCTCCTCGCGGCGACCGATCCGGCATCGCCCAAGGCGGCGCCCACCGGCCTGGACGTGCCGATCGGCGACCCGAGCCGCAAGGATCAGGAATACGTCTGGATCAGCAACGCCTCGAACCTGCCGCTGTTCGTGGAGCGGGTCTACCCGGGCCTGGAGTTGGCGCGCAAGGCGCTGAACGTCAAAGTGCGGATCGCGGGTCCCACGGCGGTCGATCTGGGCGCCTTCATCACCACCGTCGATGCCGAATGCACCAAGAATCCGGCCGGCGTGATCGTGGTCGGCGGCTGGGACGACGCGCTCGCCTCCGAGGTCGACAAGTGCATCGAGAAGAAGGTGCCGACGATCGTCACCGACGGCGACCTGCCGATGTCCAAGCGCCTGACCTACCTCGGCACCAACTGGTACAACCTCGGCTATCAGCACGGTGAGTATCAGTGCCGTTACCACGCCGAAGCGGGCCTCAAGGCCGGCGAGATCGGCACCATCTCGTTCCTCGCCGCCAGCAACTTCATCCAGGCGCGCCAGGGCCTGCGCGATGCCCTCGCCAAGGAGTGCCCGGGGGTCAAGGTGGTGGCCGACGAGGAGTCCGGCACCAACGTCGAGCAGGTGGCGGCCAACACCGCCGCCATCATCCAGGGCCACCCGGATCTCACCGGCATGGTCGGCTTCGACTCGGAGGCGGGTCCCGGGATCGTCCGCGCGGTCGTCGAGGCCGGCGAGGCCGGCAAGATCATCATCACCTCCAACGAGGCCGGCCGTGACTTTCTCAACACGATCAAGGACGGCTCGGTCAAGATGATCAACATGGAGAAGTACGAGACCATGGACTTCTTCGGGGTGTCGTATCTCTATACCTTCCACAACGACATCATCCGCAATCTGAACATGGATCACTGGCTGCAGAACCCACTGCCGGCGATCGGCGACTCGGGCCTGATCTTCGTCACCGAGGCCAATGTCGACACCATCCTCAAGGCGACCGAAGGCGCCGAGTAGCGACGGCTCCTGCGACCACGCTGACGGGCCCGGGGGTGCTCGCGCGCTCCCGGGCCTAGCTCACCAACGACGGCAGCGCACGCGCTCAAAGGTAGAGGCCCCGGACGATGACCCGAACCCTGACCCCGCCCGCTCCGGTCACCCTGGCGGCCTTCGACGCCATGTTCGAGGCGGTCAAGAACTGGGGGCGCTGGGGGCCCGACGACGAGCTCGGCACGCTCAACTACATCACCCCCGACAAGGTGGCCGCCGCCGCTGCTCTGGTGAAGAGCGGGCGCACCGTGTCGATGGCGATCCCGATCAACAAGGCGGCCGGGCCCGACAACCCGAACCCCGCCGTGCACCTGATGTCGCTGATGCACGACATCCCGATCAGCGCGAGCGGCCTGTCGTTCGGCATGTGTTTTCTCGGGATGGCCAGCCACGGGGACTGTCACACCCACGTCGATGCGCTGAACCACGTCGCCTACAAAGGCCAGCTCTACAATGGCAAGCCCGCGGCGCTGCTGACCTCGCGCGGCTCGGAGTGGGGCAGCATCGCGGCTTATGCGAACGGCATCGTCGGGCGCGGCGTGCTGCTGGACGCGGCCCGCCACCGCGGCGTCGACTGGCTCGAGCCCGGCGAGGCCGTGACCCGGAAGGAGATCGAGGCGATCGAGGCCGAGGAAGGCGTCCGGCTCGGCGAGGGCGACATCCTGGTGTTCCGCACCGGCCACCATGCCAGGCGGCTGGCACTGGGCGCCTGGAGCAACGAGTACCCGCCCGCGGGCGAAGGCAAGGCCGGGCTGCACGTCGACACCGTGCCCTGGATGCACGAGCGCAAAATTGCGGCCTTCCTGCCCGATGGCGACGGCGAGACGGTGCCGAGCAACGTCGAGGACATGCCCTACCCGATCCATCCGCTGCAGCTGACGGCCATGGGCATGCTGGTCTCGGACAGCCTGCAGCTCGAGGACCTGGCGAAGGCCTGCGCAGAGGAAAAACGCTTCGAGTTCATGGTCGTCGGCCTGCCGCTTCGCCTGCCTGGGGCCACGGGCTCGCCCTGGAACCCGATCGCCATGTTCTGAGCCGCACGAGGCCAGGTGGGAGAAGATCATGGAACGGCGATTTGCAGGCAAGGTCGCTCTGGTCACCGGCGCGACCAACGGCATCGGGCGGGCGACTGCGGTACGTCTCGCCGCCGAAGGCGCCTTGGTCGGCGTCAACCAGCGCCCGACCGGCGATCCGAGCGAGACGCTGCGGCTGGTCAAGGAGGCGGGCGGCGAGGCCTTTCCGGTGGTCGCCGACATGCGCGACCCGGACGCGGTCAAGGCCATGGTGCAGGAGGTGGCCAGGCGCGGCGGGCGCCTCGACTATGTCGTCTCGAACGCCGCGATCAACCCCTTCATGACCTGGGACGCGACCGCGATCGAGGACTTCGACCGGCTGTTCGAGACCAATGTGCGCGGCACGTGGGTCGTGTGCACCGAGGCGGCCAAGCAGATGGTCGCCGAGGGCCACGGCGGCGCCATCGTCATGGTGAGCTCGATCTCGGCGCACGTCGGCTCCCCGGAACAGGTTGCCTATTGCGGCACCAAGGGCGCCATCAGCATGCTGGGCAAGGCGCTGGGCGCGGTGCTCGGCAAGCAGGGCATTCGCGTCAACGTGGTCGAGCCGGGCGCCGTCAAGACCAACATGAGCGCGCCCATGTTCGACATGCCCGAGGTGATGAAGTACTACCTGGAACGGATCGCCCTGCAGCGGATCGCGGACCCGTCCGAGCTCGCGGCGACGATCGCCTTCCTGCTCTCGGACGACGCCAGCTACGTGACCTCGGCGACGCTCCTGGTGGACGCCGGGTTCATCGTCAACGCCGAGCTGTGAGTGCGAGCCGCCGCGAGCCTTACTCCGGCAGCTTGCCCATCGCCTCTTCGGCAAGCGCGCGCTCAGGGGTCTGCACGAACAGGAGCGTGTCGCCGCGCACGAAGACGTAGAGCGGTCCCTGGGTCAGCTGACCCGGGTCGCCGATCCGGGTCACCGCGCGGCCGGCGACGGTCGCCTGGGCCACGGTCAGGGGCGTCGTGCTGGAGGCCTGGACGGCCTTCCTGAGGCCCGGCAGCAGGCGCGCCGGGTCGGCGCCCTTGACGCGCCAGGCACCCACCTCGGCCTTGAGCCCGCCGCCCTGGGAATAGGCGCTCGCGAGCGAAAAGTCGGCCCGGGTCCTGCCCAGGCTCTTGAGGAAGGCATCGAAGGCTGCGCTCTTGGTCGCGAGATCCGCACCGGCCTGGCTCTCGATGGTCAGCGCCACGCCGCCCAGCGTGGTCGGCAGCAAGGCCTCGAGCTGCGGGTCGGCATGGCGTCCTGCGGCGGCGGCGGCCGCGGTCACGACCGGCGCCACCGAGGCCATCGCTGACGACGTGGCCGCCGCGGCCGGCGCGGCTGCGGCGCCCGCGTCGGGCGCTGCGGATGCGATCGTCGCCATCGCGGTGAGCCGCGGCGTATCGCTCGCGGGCAGAATGGCCCCCACGGGCAACGCGCCGATCGCCCCCGCCGGCGCCGATGCCGTGATCGCGGCCCGGTCCGTGAGAGGCGATGCGCTCGAGACGGCAGGCGGTGACGCGGCGGCAGCCGACCTGACCACGAGCACGAGGGTGACGGAGATAGACCAAAGGATCGTCAGCCGGTGCATGATCGAACTCGTCCGGGCGCTCGAGATGTCGATACCCGCCACGGTCCAGAGCCCGCACCGCGACCAGCGAGTCATCGGAAAGGGGCGGTGTCGGCGTCGGCGTGATGCGGCCGCCGAGGCCAACAATAACACATTCGCGGCCGTGTCGCCTGTCAAGGTTGAACCCGTCCCGGACGGCGGGCGGCGTCGATGCTTGCATAGGCGCCCACGGCCGATCTACGATCCTCGCCAGTGAATGCGGGAGGGCAGCGATGGTCGGTTGTTGCGAGCGATCGTGGTCGTCGGGCTGAGCTTCGTTGGCTGAGCCGATGGCGCGTGCAGCCAACGCCGCGCTGATCGGCGCGCCGGACGCGCGCGCCCGGCTCGCGACGCCCTGCCTGCTGCTCGAGGCCGACGCGTTCGAGCACAATGTCGGGGCGATGATGGCGCTGGTCCGCCGCTACGGGCGCCAGCTTCGGCCCCACGTCAAGGCGCACAAGTGCACGGCGATCGCGAGACGCCAGCTCGAGGCCGGTGCTGTTGGCCTCTGCTGCGCCACTGTGCGCGAGGCCGAGGTCATGGCGGCGGCCGGGCTTGCGGGCATCCTGGTCAGCTCGCCGGTCGTCGCACCCACGATGGTCGAGCGCCTCCTGCGGGCGCACGCGGTGACAGGCGACCTCGCCGTGGTCGCCGACAGCGACATCGGTGTCGACGCCCTGGCGGCGGCAGCATCATCCGCAAAGCCGCTGGGCGTCCTGGTCGAGATCGACGTCGGGCAGGGGCGGACCGGCGTCACCCGGCCCGAGGATGCGCGCCGGCTCGCCCGGCGGATCGCGGGCCTGCCGCAGCTCCGCTATCTGGGGGTCCAGGCCTACTACGGACATCTGCAGCACGTGCCGGCCTACGCCGACCGCAAGGCGAGGGCCATCGAGCAGTGGGCCCGGCTGCAGGCGTTTCTCGATGCTCTGAGCGCCGAGGGTCTGGCGCCGGCAATTGTGACCGGCGGCGGCACCGGCACCCACCAGCTGGACCTCGAGGACGGGCCCTTCACCGAGATCCAGCCAGGCTCGTATCTGTTCATGGACAAGCAGTATGGTGCCATCGAGCTGGCGCAGGGCGTCGGCTCGCCGTTCGAGGTGGCACTCTCGATCGCAGCGCGGGTGATCAGCGTCAATCAGCCGGGCCTCGCGGTGATCGACGCCGGGTTCAAGGCCATGGCGACCGACGCCGGTCCGGCCCTGGTGCAGGGCGGCGCGGCGTCGGCGGTCAGCTATCAGTTCATGGGTGACGAGCACGGCGGCCTGCGCTACGGCGAGGGTGCGGTGCGCCCCGGCGTCAACGAGCTGGTCCGTCTCGTGGCGCCGCATTGCGACCCGACCGTCAACCTCCACGACCATTTCCACGTCATGCGCGGCGATCGCCTGGTCGAGATCTGGCCGATCGACGCCCGCGGTTACGAGCCAGTCGGAGCCCCATGAAGACGATCGTCCTCGGCGGCGGCGTGATCGGTACGTCGACCGCCTACTATCTCGCCAAGCTCGGTCACGAGGTCGACCTGATCGAGCGCCGCGACGGTGCGGCGCTGGAGACCAGCTTCGGCAATGGCGGCGTGCTCCATACCAGCGAGGCCGAGCCGTGGTCGCGCCCCGGCATGCCGGCCAACATCTGGAAGTGGCTGGGCCGGGAAGATGCCCCGATGCTCCTGCGCTACAGCGCGCTGCCCAAGATGTGGCGCTGGGGGCTCGCCTTCGTGCGCAACTGCACGCCGGAGCGCTATCGCCGCCACACCCAGATCAATCTGCGGCTCTCGTTCTATACCTTGAAGTGCGTCGAGGAAATCCGGACCGAGACCGGGATCGACTATGATCTGATGCAGAAGGGCACGCTCAAGATCTATACGAGGCCGGAGGCGCTCGAGCAGAACCGCACCGAATGCGAGGCGATGCGGCCGCACGGCATGGTCTTCGAGGTCGCGGACCCAGGGCGCTGCGTCGCGATCGAGCCGGCGCTGGCGCCCATCCGGGACAGCCTGGCCGGCGGCCTGTTCTTCCCGCCCGACGAGCACGGCGACTGCCACAAGTTCACGACCGGCCTTGGCCAGTATTGCGAGGCAAAGCTCGGCGTCCGGCGTCACTACGGTACCGAGATCAAGTCGCTGCGCCGCAACGGCGATCGGATCGAGGCGGTCGAGACGTCCAAAGGCCCGATGAGCGCCGATACTTATGTCGCGGCCATGGGCAGCTTCACGCCACTGCTCCTAGGGCCGCTCGGGATCCGGCTCGCGATCTATCCGGCCAAGGGCGTGAGCGTGACCGTGCCGGCGGCCGGCTGGCCGGACGGCCCCAAGGTGCCGATCATCGACGACACCCGGCTGTTCGGCCTGATCCGGCTGGGTGACCGCTATCGCTGCTCGGGCTCGGTCGAGATCGGCGGCTACGACGCAACCCCGAACCGCGCCCGCTGCCAGGCGATCGTCGACAACGTGATCGGCGTGTTTCCCGAGTTCGCCCGGTGCTACGACCCGAGCACCGCGCTGTTCTGGGGGGGCTTGAGGCCGATGGCGCCGTCCGGCAACCCCTACCTCGGGCCGACGCCGCTCAAAAACCTGTTCGTCAATGCCGGCCACGGCCACCTCGGCTGGACCATGTCCTGCGGCTCGAGCCGGGCGGTCGCCGACCTGATCGCCGGCCGCCAGCCCGCGATCGACATGACCGGCCTGACCCTCGACAGCCACGACTGAGCTTGCAGGGGAGGCGACCATGGCGGAGACCGAGGCCAAGGCCGTCTTCTTTGGCGGGGCGCCGCCGTTCCCGATCTCGCGCGCCGTACGCGCGGGCGATTTCGTCATCACCTGCGCCGTGGGCGACCGCGTCTTCACGCCCGAGGAGGCGCTCTACGATGAGCACGGCCGCGTCGTCTCCACCGGCGCGCGGCTGCAGGCGCTGACCTTCGCCGAAGAGGTCCACGCCACCTTCAAGGTGCTGCAGGATTCCCTGGCCCTCGCCGGCTGCACGCTGGCCGATGTGATCGACTGCCAGGTGTGGCTGCGCGACCCGCGCGACTTTCACGAGCTCAATCGAATCTACGCCGGCTACTTCGAGACCAATCGGCCGGTCCGCTCAGTCTTTCGCACCGACTTCATGTTTGACTTTCGCATCGAGATGAAGGTCATGGCCTACAAGCCTCTTTGACCAGCTCGCCGACGAAGCTCGCGGCGTCGGGGCGGTTTGCGCGGGCACGACCGGCCCGGGCTTGTCATCACCACATCGCTCTGCTAGTCACTTGGCGCGTCGGGGTAGGTGTCGCCTTGACGGGTGATGGAGTCCACCGCAAGCGCCCTTCCGGGCTGATGACTCCTACCATGGTCCCGAGCTGATCCCGGTCGGCAGGGATGGTGTGTAGGGTTTGGTCGGCGGAAGGGGTGTGGCTGTTGCAGTGGCCCTGGCGATCACGACGCCGCTGGTTTGCGATCCGCCCGGCGCGATGCTCAGGTGTGGTGTCGGGCGTCACGGCCCGGACCGCAGCCGTTCGGCTGGGTCGGAACGATCCCACGCTATTCCCCGCTGATCCCCGGCGGACCCGGCCTCCGAGCTGGCTTGCCCGGTTGGCGCCGTTTCCGCTCCGGAACTGCGGGTAGCGACCGTGGCTGAGAGGATTCTCTACAACCTGCTCCAGGCCTTGGTGGTGATCGCTTTCGCGCCGTTGGCGGAAGGTGTCCTCAGTCGCCTCAAGGAGATCGTGCAGTCCAAGCGCGGCCCCAGCATCTTCCAGCCCTATCGCGACCTCTGGAAGCTGTTGCACAAGGACGAGATCGTCTCCGAGCACAGCTCCTGGATCTTCCGGGCGGCGCCGTATCTGGCCTTCGTGACGCCGGTGTTCGTCGCTCTGCTGATCCCGGTGCTGACCAGCTACCCTCTGTTCTTCGCCTTCATGGGCGACATGCTGGGCGGCGGCTTCATCCTGGCGCTCGGCGGCTTCTTCGCCACGCTCGCCGCGGTCGACACCGGCAATCCCTATGGCCCGATGGGCGCCAGCCGCACGCGCATGGTGGGCTTCCTCGCCGAGCCGGTGTTCATCATCGTGTTCTTCACGGTCTCGTTCGTCGCCGGCTCGACCATTCCCTACATCGTGCAAAAAGTGTGGGTGACGCCGCTCAGCAACTTTTTCGAGCCGTCGCACGTGCTCGTCATGCTGGCGTTCCTGATGCTGATCCTGGCCGAGGACGGTCGGATCCCGGTCGACAGCCCGTCCGGGCATTTCGAGCTCGCCATGATCGACAAGTCCAAGTCGCTGGAATATTCCGGCCGCGGCGCCGCCCTGATGAAATGGGCCGGCGCCATGAAGTTTTTCGTGCTGGTCTGCATCTTCATGAACGTGCTGGTGACCCCCTGGGGACTGGCGGGCTCGCAGTCGCTCGCGGCGGTGCTGCTGGCGATCCCGCTGATATTGGCGAAAATCCTGCTGTTCGTGGTGGTGCTGGTGATGATCGAATCGTCGCTCGCCAAGCTTCGATTGTTCCGGATCACCGAGTTCATCGGCGCCGCCTTCGTCACCTCGGTCGTGGCCATGATCACCAGGCTGTCGGGGATCTAGGGCATGGCCGAGCCGATCTCGCCCGTACTGGTGCATCTCGACGCGCTGGTCGGCGGCCTGTTCCTGCTCGCCGCCTTCGCGATCGTCGCGACCCGGCAGATGCTCGCCTGCGTCCGCCTGTTCGTGCTCCAGGCGTTGCTGCTGGTGGCCTCGGCCGCGCTGCTCGCGACAGCACTCGGCTCGCCGCATCTGGCGGCGGTCGCCGTGATCACCTTCGCGACCAAGGTGCTGGCGATTCCCTGGCTGCTGCGGCGCACGGTGCGCGGCGAGATTTACGGCCGCCGCGAGATCGTCCAGGTCATGAACATCCCGACCTCGCTCCTGATCGGCGCCGGCCTGACCCTGTTCGCGTACCTGATCGTCGCGCCGATGGTCAGCGCCGCGCCCGGGCCGTTCGTGCGCATCAACCTGCCGATCGGGGTCGCGGCGCTGCTGCTCGGCGCCTACACCATCGCGGTCCGGCGCGAGGCGCTCTCGCAGCTGCTCGGCCTGCTCGCGATGGAGAACGGGGTGTTCTTCGCGGCCGTGGCGATCGCGTTCGATCTGCCGGTGATCGCCGAGCTCGCAGCCGCGTTCGACGTGCCCGTGGTGACCCTGGTGATCGGGCTCCTGATCCGCCGCATCCACGAGCGGGTCGGCGACACCTCGGTCGGCCTGCTGGCCGCCTTGCGCGAGGAGTAGGCGGGCCCATGGAGCTCACCGCCGTGCTCCTCGTCCCGGCGCTCGCCGCGGGTCTGGTGCTGCATCCGGCATTGGCTCGCTACGCGGCCGCGATCACCCTGGCGGCGAGTGCTTTGGCCCTGGTGCTCGCGCTTGCGATCGCCGCGACGATCGTCGGCTCCGGCCCGATGACCGGGCTTGCGGGCCTCTTGAGCGCGGATGCGCTGGGCGCCCTCGTGCTGCTCCTGGTCGCGTTCGTCGGCACCACCGCGGCGTTGTTCTCGACCGGCTATCTGGGTGCCCGCGGGCACCACGACGATCGCCGCGACGCGCGCCGCTACTACGCGCTCTTCAACCTGTTCCTGCTCTCCATGCTCGCCGTGCCGATGGTCGCGCAGATCGCGCTGATGTGGATTGCGGTCTCGCTGACCACGCTGCTCTCGGCGTTTCTGGTCGGCTACGAGGACACGCCGGAGGCGCTCGAGGCGGCCTGGAAATACGTCGTCCTGACCACGCTCGGCGCGATCCTGGCGCTGCTCGGCATTCTGATCCTCTATTGGGCGACCCGCACCGCGGGCGATGGCCCGTTCACCTGGGCCGGGCTGGTCGCGGCCGCGCCCAAGATGCCGCAAGCACTGCTCTGGACCGGCTTCCTTTTGATCCTGGTCGGGTTCGGCACCAAGGCCGGGCTCGTGCCCATGCATACCTGGCTGCCCGATGCCCACAGCCAGGCGCCGGCCTCGATCTGCGCGCTGCTCTCAGGCGTCGAGACCACGACCGTTCTGTACATGATCCTCCGGCTGTTTCCCGCGCTCGAGGCCGCGGGGATCGCCAACGTGCGCAGCTGGTTCATCGTGTTTGGCCTGATCTCGGTCGGGGTCGCGGCGCTGCTCCTGATCCATGTGCGCGACTACAAGCGCATGTTCGCCTTCTCGACGGTCGAGCACATGGGGATCATCCTGGTCGCGGTCGGGCTCGGCGGCGGTGCTGCCCATCTCGGTGCGGCCTATCAGATCACCGCCCATGCGCTCGCCAAGTCCTTCTGCTTTTACGCCGCCGGCATCTCGGTGCTCGCGGTCGGGACCCAGGAGATCGCGGCCGTGCGCGGCCTCTTGCAGAGCTCGCCGGGCGCTGCCCTGACCCTCCTGCTCGGCGGCCTCGCGATCGCCGGCGCGCCGCCGTTCGCGGTGTTCGTCAGCGAGTTCGCGATCTTCAAGGCCGGGCTCGCGGCCGGCCAGTACTGGACGATCGGGCTGCTGGCGTTCTTCGTGGTGGTCGCGTTCTGCGGCATCCTCCTGCAGATCGGCCGCATGCTGTTCGGCGCGCCCGAGCCGGCGGCGACCATCGTCGCCGCCCCGCTCGCCTGTCGGGCGACGCTTCTGCTCGCCGCGATCCCGATGACGGTGCTTGGCCTCTACGTGCCGACCGCGTTCCAGAGCCTGCTCAGCGCCGCCGCCGCGGCGCTCGGGGGCTGATCCGATGACCGAGCTCGCCGCCGGCACTGAGGCCTCCGCAACCAGCTGGACCGCGTTGCCGGATCTCTGCGCGCGGCGTTGGGGCGGCGGCGTCCGGACCGTGGTCGAGGATCCGGGGCGGATCTGTCACCTGCACTGCCGGAGCGACCATCTGGCCGAGGTCGCGGCCTGGCTGTTCGCCGAGCTGGGCCTGGCCTTCGCGACCCTGGTCGTCGAGGAGGGCGCAAGCGAATGGTCGCTGACCCACCTCTTCTATGGCGGCGCCGACCAGGGCTGGGCCTGGCTGCATCTCGACCAGCCGCTCGCCGACATGACCGTACCCTCGATCAGCGACCGGGTGCACGCCGCCGACTGGCACGAGCGCGAGGCGGAGGACCTGTTCGGCATTGCCTTCGAGGGCCATCCCAAGCTCGGCGAGTTCGTTCTCCACGAGGAATGGCCGGAAGGCGTCAATCCGATGCGCCGCGGGTTCGATGCCAGCCAGCCGCTCGCCATGCGCGAGCTCGACCCGCAATGGCAGCCCAAGACCATCGTCGAGGCGCCGGGCGCCTTCGCGATGCCGGTCGGCCCGGTTTTTTCCGATTTTGCCGAGGCCGCGCATTTCCTGCTCGAGACGGTCGGCGAGGACGTGATCGTCACCACCCCGCGCTTCTTCTACAAATACCGGGGCGTCGAAAAGATCGCCGAGGGCCAGGCGGCCGACCGCGTCCTGCTGCTCGCCGAGCGCTTTTCGGGCAGCTCCGCCTTCGCCCATGGCCTGGCCTTCTGCCAGGCGCTCGAGACGATCTGCGGCATTGAGGCGCCGGCGCGGGCGCAGGCCCTGCGCACGATGCTGGCCGAGCTCGAGCGGCTCCGCCACCACGTCGCGGCGATCGCCGGCATCTGCGCCTCGACCGCGCTCGCGGTCGCGACCGCCCAGGCCCAGATCCTCGAGGAGGAGCTGTTGCGCCTGAGCGGTGCCTTCGGCGGCCACCGCTATCTGTTCGGCCTGCTCGAGCCGGGCGGGCTCACCCGGGACTTCGAGGGCGACGCCTGCCGGCGCCTGGCCGAGGACGCCCAGGCGATCTTCGAGCGCCTCCGCAAGCTCGAGCGCATGCTCCGCTTCTCCTCGAGCTTCCTCGACCGGCTCGAGGAGGTCGGCATGGTCGCGCGCGCGCCGGCGCAGGATTACGGCCTGGTCGGGCCGATCGCGCGCGCCTCGGGCATCGAGCGCGACCTGCGCAAGCTGTTTCCCTACGCCGCCTATGACGGGCTCGGGTTCGAGGTGCCGACCGAGACCGAGGGCGACGGCTACGCGCGCCTGCGCGTCCTATTCCGCGAGGCCGGACAATCGGTCCTGATCATGCGCGAGCTCGTGGCCGCCCTGCCGTCCGGGCCGGTCGCCGCCCCGATCGGGGTCCGGGCCGGGGCGGCGCTCGGCGCGGTCGAGGCGCCGCTCGGCGCGACGTTCCATTGGCTGCGCCTGGGCGAGGACGGCAGCGTGGCGCGCTGGCGGATCACGCCGCCGTCCTTCACCAACTGGCACGGCTTCCACCTCGCCGCCGAGAACTTCGCCTTCCAGGACTTTCCGATCATCATGGCGAGCTTTGGGCTCTCCAACGTCGAATGCGACCGTTGAGGGCGGGCGGATGAGCAAGTGGGTCCTCGCGGGGCTGCGCACCGGGATCAAGAGCACCCGCTATCCGGATGCTCCGGAGCCGGCCGCCGGCGTCTCGCCCGGCCGGCCGGGCACGACCCCTGCGGCTGAAGCCGGGGCGGCGGCCCGGCTGACGGCGGTCTGCCCGACCAGGGCGCTCGCTTCGGAGCGGGGTGGCGTCACCGTCGACTACACCCGCTGCGTCCATTGCCAGCGCTGCGCCAGGACCGACGATGGCGCCGGCATCGACTGGCAGGACGGCTACGAGTGGGCCGCCGAGGCGAGCGATCCCGACGCGATCAAGCGCCGGCTCGGCAACGCGTTCGGCCGCTCGCTGCACATCCGCTACCTGGACGCCGGCGCCTGCGGCGCCTGCATGAGCGAGGCCCGCCAGCTCAACAACCCGTACTACAACATCCACCGCCTCGGCTTCTTCATGACGCCCTCGCCGCGCAACGCCGACATCCTGCTGGTCGCGGGGCCAGTCACCGACGCCATGATCCTGCCGCTCAGGAAGACCTACGAGGCGATGCCCGCGCCCAAGCGCGTGGTCGCGATGGGCGTCTGCGCCCTCTCGGGCGGGGTGTTCGGGCGGACGTTCGCATCGCAGGGCGGGGTCCAGGGCATCATCCCGGTCGACGTCATGGTGCCGGGCTGCCCGCCGCCACCGCTCGCGATCCTGCACGGCCTCCTGGTCGTGGTGCAGCGCAAGCCCCCGGTGGCCCTGGTCTCGCCGATGCCCCAGGCCACCGCGCCGTGATCACGGCGGCGCATTGCCTGATGCTGTTCCTGGCGCTGTGCGCTGCGGGGCTCGCGGCGGCCTGTCTGCTGCCCGAGCGCCAGCAGTCGGCCGTGTTGGCGTGGCTCGCGTCGCTCGCGTCGCTGGCGCTGCTCGCCGCCGGCATCGACGTTCTGCTGCTGGGCGGCACGTTCGAGCTGCGGCTGTGGCCGCTGATGACCCTCGGACCGCTCACGCTTGCCCTGGATCCGCTGTCCGCGGTCTTCATCCTGACCATCGGGCTCGTGTTCCTGCCGGTATCGATCTTTTCCGCCTCTTACATGGACAAGTATCAGGGCAAAGACAGCCTCGGGTATTTCGCCATCCTGTATTATCTGTTCTTGCTGTCCCTGGTGCTCGTCGTCGTGTCCTACGACATCTTGTCGTTCATGGTGGCGTGGGAAGTGATGTCGGTGGTGAGCTATCTGCTGGTCAGCTACGAGCAGCGGCGGGTGGAGAGCGCGCAGGCGGGTTTTCTGATGCTTGCCATGAGCGAAGCCGGCGCGGTCGCGGTCGTATTGGCCTTCGCGATCCTGGCCAACGCCGCCGGCCGGCTGGATTTTTCGGCTCTGCGCGCGAGTTCGACGGCGCTGACCGGTGCTGCCGGCCTCGCGGTGTTTCTGCTCTCGTTCTTCGGTTTTGCCGTCAAGGCCGGCCTCGTGCCCTTGAACAGCTGGTTGCCGCGCGCACACCCGGTCGCCCCCACCAACGTGTCGGCGCTGCTCTCCGGCGTGATGGTCAATCTCGGCATCTACGGCATCCTGCGCGTCAACGGCGACCTGATGCCGATCACCGACGTCGGCCGCGGCCTCGTGGTGCTGGCGATCGGCAGCCTGTCGGCCCTGGTCGGCATTCTGTATGCGACCGTGGAGAACGACCTCAAGCGCCTGCTCGCCCACAGCACGATCGAGAACATGGGGATCGTCACGGCGGCGCTTGGCGCCGCGTTCGTGTTCATGGCCTTGGGCTTTCCGACCCTCGCCGCGATCGCGCTGGCTGCGGCGCTCTATCACATGATCAATCATTCGGCCTACAAGGCGCTGCTGTTCATCGGCAGCGGCTCGATCGAGGCCGCGGCCGGCACCCGCGACCTCGACCGCCTGGGCGGGCTGATTCGGAACATGCCCTGGACCGGGGCGTTCTGCCTGGTGGGCGCCCTCTCGATCGCTGCCCTGCCGCCGTTCAACGGGTTCGTGAGCGAGTGGCTGACGCTGCAGTCGATCCTGCGCTCGGCGGCGCTGCCCTCGAGCGCGGTCAAGATCGTGTTCGCGCTGTGCGGGGCCGCCCTGGCGCTCACCGCCGGGCTGGCGGTCACCTGCTTCGTCAAGGCCTTCGCCATGGGCTTCCTCGGGATCGCCCGCTCCCGGCCGGCGGCCATGGCGAGCGAGCCGCGATGGACCGCGAAGACGCCGATGGCCCTGTTGGCGGCGGCCTGC
This sequence comes from uncultured Alphaproteobacteria bacterium, assembly GCA_963753685.1. Classification (GTDB taxonomy): domain Bacteria; phylum Pseudomonadota; class Alphaproteobacteria; order Geminicoccales; family Geminicoccaceae; genus DATAOG01. The sequence goes on along the minus strand of CAVWDE010000014.1, from coordinate 68,476 downwards.
GTGCTGCTCGGGATCTTGCCGACCTACGTGATTCCGGCTCTGGACCGGGCGATCGAGCCCGTGGTTCATGCCCGCGCCGCCGACGCTCTGGTGCCGCCGTTCTTCACGGCACCCCGGGCGGGCGCTCCCGGTGTCGGCCCGCAGTTCCTGGCCGAGTTCCATGACCTCGGCGCCCAGGTCGGCCGCGGCGTGCTCCCCGGGCGGGGTTTGGTCGTGCTCCATCAGGGCGGGTCGGAGAATCCCGTCGTGTTCGCCATGTCGACCTCCTATGGGATCGTCATGCTGGCGCTGCTGCTCGCGCTCACCTATGCCGTGTTCCGGTTGCCGACGTGGCGCTCTGCGGTGTTGCGGCGGCCGGCCTGGAGCGGCGGGCTGCGGCGGCTGCGATCGGAGTGGACCTACACCGCGACCGGCTTTGCCAATCCGGTGCGGGTGATCTTCCATGCCGTGCTGCGGCCCGCGACCGTCGCGGACAGCACCTACGCCATCGCGTTGCATTTCCGGACCGCCATCCGGCGCGAGTACAACGAGGTCCATGTCGTCGACCGGCTGCTCCTGCAGCCGACCGTGACGGGCATCCGGCGATTGGCGGGGACCCTGCGACGGATGCACACCGGGCCCGTCAATGCCTACGCCGCCTACGTTCTGGTGATGGCGCTCCTCGCCCTGCTGGTCGGGCGCGGCCACGACATCCTCCTGCTGCTGGCGACCGGCTTGGGAATTCACCTGAGTTGAGAGCCACGCCCGGACCCCTGCCCAAGGACCCTGATCGGACATGAAACGCCATGCCTGAGCCCGGCGGCCTCCTGGTCTGGTGCCTGGCGCTCTGCGCTGCGGGCGCGGCGACCGTATGCCTGGTCCGGCAACGTCTGGTGTTCGTAGCCTTCGTCGCCGCGCAATGCCTTGCGGCCCTCGGCGCCGGCGCCGCCGTCCTGGCGAGCGGCACCTCGATCGAGCTGCCGTTGTGGCAGCTCTCGTCGTTCGGCTCGCTGGTCCTGGTGCTCGATCCGATCGCCGCGCTGTTCCTGGCCGTGACCGCGCTCGTGTTCCTGATCGGGGTCGGCTTTGCCGCCAGCGACAGCCAGCGCCAACCGCAGCCGGCGGGCTTCGCCGCGCTCTATCAGCTGCTGCTCGGCGCGATTGTCCTGGTCCTGGCCGCCGGCGACATCGTTTCGTTCATCATCGGCTGGGAGCTGATGTCGTTCCTGATCTTCGCGCTCGTGACCTTCGACCACGGGCAGCGCAGCGCCGGCCGGGCGGGCTACGTCATGCTCGCCTCGAGCGAGGCGGGCACGATCGCGGGCCTGATCGGGCTGCTGCTGCTCGCGGGCGCCGCGGGCGGCATCGACTTTGGCGCCTTGCGCGGGCTGCCCGGACTGGATGGCGGCCTCAGATGGGCGGTCTTCCTGCTGACCTTCTTCGGCTTCGGGGTCAAGGCCGGGGTCCTGCCGGTCAACCAGTGGCTGCCGGACGCCTACGTCGCCTCGCCGCGCGGCTTCACGCCGGTGCTCGCCGGCGCGACCACCAATCTTGGCATCTACGCGATCCTGAGGGTCAACGCCGACCTGTTGCCGCCGGTCGCGGCGGGGCCGGGCATGGTCGCGCTCGTGATCGGCAGCCTGACCGCCCTGGTCGGCATCCTCTACGCGACCATCGAGACCGATTTGCGGCGGATGCTCGCCCACAGCTCGATCGAGAACATGGGGATCGTGATCGCAGCGCTCGGCGCCAGCCTCGTGTTCACCGCCGCCGGGCTGAGCGTGATCGCGGGCATGGCGCTGATCGCGGCCCTCTATCACCTGGTCAACCACGCCTTCTACAAGGCGCTGCTGTTCACCGGCGCCGGCGCGGTCGGGGACCGGGTCGGCAGCACCGACATGGACCGGCTCGGCGGCCTGATCCACCGCATGCCGTGGACCGCCGCCCTGTTCCTGATCGGCGTGCTCGCGATCGCGGCGCTGCCGCCCTTGAACGGCTTCGTCTCCGAATGGCTGACCCTGCAGACGCTGCTGCGCGCCTCGCTGCTGTCCTCGAGCGTGGTCAAGATCGGGTTCGCGCTCTCAGGCGCGCTGCTGGCGCTGACCGCGGGCCTGGCGGTCACCTGCTTTGCCAAGGCGTTCGCGATGAGCTTCCTCGGCATCCCGCGCTCCCCGGAGGCGGTCGCGGTCAGGGAAGGTCGGGCGGGCATTCGCGGGTCGATGGCGGCGCTCGGCCTGCTGTGCGTGCTGCTCGGCGTCCTGCCGACCTACGTGATACCCGCGCTCGACCGGGCGGTCGCGCCGATCGTCCATGCCAACGCCGCCCAGGCGCTGGTGCCGCCGTTCTTCCGGCCGCAGCTGGCCGGGCAGGAAGGGATCGCGCCGGAGTTCATGGCCGAGTTCCACGATCTCGGTGCGCAGGTCGGCAGCGGCAGCCTGCCTGGGCGCGGCCTCGTGGTCCTGCACCGCGGCGGGGCTTTGAACCCGGTCGTGTTCGCGATGTCGACCTCCTACACGGTGCTCATGCTGGCGGCGCTGCTGGCGCTCGCCTTCGTCGTGTTCCGCCTGGTCACGCTCGGGCGCAGGGTCACCCGGCGGGCAGCCTGGGACGGCGGGCTGCGCCGCCTGCGGCCGGGCATCACCTACACCGCGACCGGGTTCTCGAACCCGGTGCGGGTGGTGTTCCATGCCCTGCTCCGGCCGGCGACCATCGAGGACTCGACCGAGGCGATCGCCCAGCATTTCCGGACGGCGGTGCGCCGCGGGTACGACGAGGAACATCTGCTCGACCGGTTGGTCCTGACGCCCGCCGTGGGCGGCCTGCGGCGGGTGGCGAGCCTGTTCCGGCGCATGCACATCGGTCAGGTCAACGCCTATGCCGCCTACGTGCTGCTGACCTTGCTCCTGGCGCTCGTGATCGGAGTCGGCATGCTGTGAGCCGGCCGGTCCCGCTGATGCGGGCCTGACGGGCGCCATCGGGCCTCAGATCAGCAAGAGCCCGTCACTTGCGGGCGGCCTCGGCCGAGGATGTCGGCGGCCGGCGGCATCAGTCGAGGGTGTAGAGGTAGGCGGTGATGTCGCGTGCCTGCTGATCGCTCAGGGCCATGTCGGGCATCGCGTTGCCGGGCACGACCGACTGCGGGTCGCGCAGCCAGGTGACCAGGTTGTCGGGCGTGTTGCGCAGCAGGCCGGCGACGAAGATCCGTCGCCCCATGTGATCGAGCGGCGGCCCGGCCAGGCCATCGGCGTTGGCGATGCCCGGGATGCTGTGACAGGCGCCGCAGCCGACCGCGGCGATCTCGGCCGCGCCCCGGTCCGGATCGCCGGTCGCGGCGTAGCCGGCGCGCACGTCCTTCTCCTGGCCGCAGCCGCCGAGGGTCAGGGCGACCCCGAGCCCGGCGAGCGCTGCGATCAGAGGGCGCATCGGCCCGCCCAGAAGACCGCGAGCGTGTTGAAGCCGATCGCCAGCAGGAAGATGACGCCGGCCCACAAGCCCCAGACCGACAGGAAGCGCGTGCGGCCCTCGCCCGCGTCCAGCATGCCGCCGGACTGGCGCTCGTGCTCGCCCCGGGTCCGCTGCAGGTTGCGAAGCGACAGACCGATCGCGAGCGCTGCGGCCAGCAGGCCGACCAGGTTGACGAGCGGCAGCGCCCAGCCCAGCCACGCCGGCCCCGCCGTGCCCACGGACGCGATCCCGGCGGGCCAGCAGGCATTGCTGGCGAAGGCGTAGAGGATCAGGAGCTGCGCGCTCCAGGCGAGCGGCGCCAGGAGCAGGCCGAGCGCGAGCAGGGCGTGGTAGATCTCGCCCCGGTGCGGCGCCGGGTGGCCGATGTCGAAGCCGGTATCGTCGAGCGCGGCCATGGCTCAGCTCAGATAAGGCGTGAGGTAGAGGGTGAAGAACTGGGCCAGCCACACCGCGACCACGAAATGCCAGTAGATCGCGCCGATCGAAACCGGCGCCAGTCGCTCGCGATCGAAGTAGCCGAGCGCCGACCAGATCAGGACCGCCGCCAGGATGAGGAGGCCCACCACGACGTGTGCCAGGTGGAACCCGGTGATGGTATAGTAGAGGGAGCCGTATGCGCTCGAGGCGAGCGTGAAGGGCTTGCTTTGCCACTCCAGCAGCTCGACCCCGACGAACAGCGCGCCGAGCAGCAGGCCAACCAGCAACCCGACCAGGAGCCCGCCGCGGGCAGCCCGTCGGATGCTGCGCTCGGCGGCCCAGACCGCGATGCTGCTCGCGAGCAGAAGCACCGTGGCCGGCAGGGACAGGCGGAACGACGGCAGCTCGGCCGGCAGCCAGCTGCGACCGTATTGAACGGCGAAGTAGAAGTACGTGAACAGCAGATAGGCGAACAGGAAGGCCTCGGTCAGGATCAGGGTCAGCATGCCCCACCAGCCGGAGGCCCGCCGGTCGACGCTGCCGACCAGCAGCGGTCCGATGGTCAGCCGGCGTCCCGGCGCGTCTGCGCTCATCTGAGCATCTCCGCGCTCGCAACCGGGGCGGAGCGCGCCGTCTGGCCGAGGCTCGCGCGCGGCCAGAGCCAGATCAGGACGCAAATCAGGATCGCCCCGCCGCCGGCGGTCGCGAGCCACCACCAGTGCAGCAGCAGCCCGACGAAGCCCGCCGTCATCGCGAGCGTCGTGAGGAACGGCCAGGCCGAATCCTCGGGCATCCTCAGGATGACGTCCGGGTCGGCATCGAGGACCGTGGTCGCGATGGTCTGCTTGCCGTCGTCCAGGACCAGCCCGCGGTCGACCGAGGAATGGCCCGAGCCTTCCTGCAGGCGCTCCTCCCAGAGCGGATGACGGCTCGCGACCACCGGGATCACCGCGAAATTGTAGGGCGGGGGCGGCGAGGGGATCGCCCATTCGAGGGTCGGCGCGTCCCATGGATTGGCGCCGGAGGGGTCGCCGCGCCGGAGGCTGACCACGACGTTGATGAGGAACAGCAGCAGGCCCACCGCAAACACAAACGCGCCGATCGTGGTGATCAGGTTGGCGGTGTTCCAGCCCATGTCCGCGGGATAGGTGTAGATCCGGCGCGGCATGCCCAAGAGGCCGGTCCAGTGCATCGGCAGGAAGGCGAGGTTGAAGCCCGCGAACACGGTCCAGAAGTTCCACTGTCCGAGGCGCTCGTCGAGCAGGCGGCCGGTCATCTTGGGGAACCAGAAGTAGAGGCCGCCGAGCACCGCGAACAGATTGATGCCGATCAGCACGTAGTGGATGTGGGCGACCACGAAATAGGTGCCGTGCAGCTGGAAGTCGGCCGGCACGGCCGCGGTCATCACCCCGGAGACGCCGCCGATCACGAACATCGGGATGAAGGCCGCGAAGTAGAGGAAGGCGGTCGTGATCACCGGCCGGCCGCTCCAGATGGTGGCGACCCAGGCGAACACCGCGATGGCGCTCGGGATGGTGATGATGAAGGAGGCGCCGCTGAAGAACGACAGCGCCAGGAACGGGATGCCGGTCGCGAACATGTGGTGGATCCACACGCCGAAGCCCAGGACCATGGTCATGACGGTCGCGAGCGCCACCAGCGTGTAGCCGACCAGGGGGCGGCGGCAGAACACCGGCAGGCCGTCCGAGACGATGCCCATCGCCGGCAGGACGATGATGTAGACCCAGGGATGGGCAAAGATCCAGAACAGGTGCTGCCACAGAAGTGGCTGGCCGCCGTTCGCGGCGTCGAAGAAGTGGGTCCCGAACTGGCGGTCCATCCAGAGCAGGAAGAAGGCAAGGCTGACCGAGGGCACGGACAAAAGGATACCGACCGAGACCGTGGTCGTGCCCCAGATCATGATCGGCAGGCGGTTGATCGACATGCCGGGGGCGCGCGTGCGCATGACGGTGACGACGAAGTTGGCGGCGCCGACCGTGGTCGAGATGCCGAGGAAGATCATGCCGAGCGCGTAGAAATCCATGTTCAGGCCGGGATTGAACGCGCGCTCGGAATAGGGTGCGAAATTGAACCAGCCGTCGTTGGGCGCCTGGCCGATCACGAAGCTCGCATAGAGGAACAGGCCGGCCGCGAGGTAGATCCAGTAGGAGAAGGCGTTGAGGCGCGGAAACGCCATGTCGCGCGAGCCGAGCAGCAGCGGAAACAGATAGTTGCTGAAGCCCGACAGGATCGGCAGGGCGTAGAGGAAGATCATGGTGATGCCGTGCATCGAGAACAGCTGGTCGTACTGCGCCCCGGTCAGGAGGTGCTGATCGGGCCGTGCGAGCTGGACCCGCATGATCAGGGCCTCGATGCCGCCCGCGATCAGGAAGGCAAACGCGGTCACCATGTAGCGGATGCCGATCTGCTTGTGATCGACGCTGCCGATCCAGCCGAAGAGCCCGGGCTTGGTCTCCCAGAGCGCCTGCAGCCGCTGCGCGAGGCCCTCGCTCGCGGTCTCGACCTTGGGCGTTCGAAGATAGTGAGCGGCGGCCACGCGCGGCTTCCTCACTTCAGGGTCAGGAGATAGCTGCGGATCGCCTGGAGGTCGGGCCCCGAGAGATCGAGATCCGGCATCTTGCTGCCCGGCTTGATCACCTGCGGATTGGCGATCCAACCGGAGAGATTGCCGATCGTGTTGGGCAGCATGCCGGCGGCGATCGTGCTCCGGCTCATCAGATGGGTCAGGTCGGGGCCCACCTTGCCGCCGGCGAGCGTGCCGCGCACGGTGTGACAGATGCCGCACTGGCGCGTGAACCGGGTCCGCCCGTCGGCGACCGCCTCGGGCGGGCTCGCGGCCGCGACCTGCGCATCCCACCAGGCCTGGAACTTGTCCGGCGGATCGGCGAACAGGGTCAGCGCCATGTGCGCATGCTGCTGGCCGCAATATTCGTTGCACTGGCCGCGGTAGACGCCGGGCTCATCGGCCTCGATCCAGGCGGTGTTGGTCTGGCCGGGGATCAGGTCGGTCTTGCCGGCCAGCGCCGGCACCCAGAAGGTGTGGATCACATCCGCCGACGTGAGCTCGATCCCTACCGGTTCGCCGACCGGGATGTGGAGCTCGTTGGCGGTCGTGAACTGGCGGGCTGGATCGCCGTTCTGGTAGCGCACCTCCCACCACCATTGGTGGCCGCGGATCGCGATCGTGATCCGGGGCGTCTTGGCGGGGCTGGCGATCGCCGCCATGGTGACCATGGTCCAGGTCACCGAGCCCGCGAGTGCCAGGGTGGTGAGCGCGAGGCCGATATAGATCCAGACCATGCCGCTGCCGCCGCGCTCGACCGGCAGCCGGCCTGCGGTCAGCGGCACCGCGCGCGTGCGCCGGCTGAGCACGCCGACGAGCACCGCGATGCTGATGATCAGCACGACCGCGATCGACAGGATCAGGAGCGCGATGGTCAGATGGGCGATCGGCTGGCCCCGGCTGCCGAACGAGTGGAGGTAGTACATCGGCGCGTCAACCAGCGCCGCCCGCGCCGCGCGAACCCCGCCGGCGAGCCCGAGCATCAGGCCGGCGGCGCCGCCTGCGGTCTGCCCCCAGCGCCGCCGGACCGCCGGCGGTGTCGCTCTCTGCCTGGTGCGGCGAAGGTCCGCCATGTCACTTCGGCGTCTGGGGCGGCGTGGTCTCGGCCGCCGCCGGTGCCGGCCCGCCCTTCGCCGTCTCGGCGGGCGGCTGGCCGGAGGTGAATGGCTCGGTGTACTGCCAGGGCGTCGGGGTCGACTTGAACTCGGCCGGCACCTGCTCGACCGTGAAGCCGCCGGCCGAGGTGGTCTTGCCCCACTCGCCCGCGGGCTCCTTGCTGATGCCGCGGATGTAGGCGACCAGGTCCCAGATCACCTGGTCAGGCAGCAGGCCGCCCCAGGCGGGCATGCCGTTCGGGCGCCCCTGCAGGATCGTGAGGTAGATGTTCTCGGGCGCGCTGCCGTAGATGAACTTGGCATTGCTGAGCGCCGGCCCCATGCCGCCAGCGCCGTTCGCCGCATGGCAGCCGACGCAGTTCATCTGCGCGAAGTAGTCCATGCCGCGTTGCGCGGCCTGCGGGTCGTCGGCGTCGGGATTGCTTATCTTCGGCCGCTCCTGCACGCCACCTGGCTGCAGATTGACCACCGGCACGTGGAGCAACCGGCTCGCGACGCCGCCGCCCGTGGTGTCATCGGCGTTCGCCTGCGGCTGCGCCTCGGCCGTGAGGGCGGGCGGCGCCGTGAGTCCACCGGCCAGCAATCCGATGGTCAGGGCGGCGGCGACGCCGACGGCAGGAACCGCCGCCGTGCGCCAGGTTCGTGATCGTCTGTACGGCTCGGCCATGCCTCAGGGCTCCCGGACGAGCGGCACGCCGTAGCGCTCGAGCAGCGCCCGGATGTCGTCGCCGCGCTCGAGGATGATCGCGTTCAGCCGCCCGGCGAGCGCGGTATCGCCTTGGCGCACGCCCATCGCGATCGCGTACTGGAACACGAGCGGCCGGAACGCTTCGGTGCCGGTGATCGGCACCAGCTGCAGCGGCACCGGCGAGCGCTTCGCCGCCCAGCCGGCGAGCGGCCCCCAGACCGCGGCGACGTCGAGCTCGCCGTGCTCGACCGCCTCGACCAGCCGGGCGGGCGGCGTGTCCTGGCGGTAGTCGCCGTAGATCATGAAGCCCTTGACGTTATCGACGATGTGGCGCTGCCCAAGCGCGTCCGCGGGCGGCGTGTTGGCGCCGTCGTCGCCGATCAGATGCACGCCGATGCTGAGGCTGCGCAGCTCGGGCGCCTCGATCGAGCTGAAGCCGAGCTTGCGGTCGCGGCGGCTGACGAAGACGTAGGTCGAGCGATAGTAGGGCCGGGTGGTGGTGATCATGTCGAGCGGCGGCACGCCCATGATCACGTCGCATTTGCCGGCCTTGAGCGTGTTGCGGATGAAGCCGCGGCGCTGCGCCCACCAGGTGTAGCTGACCGTCCAGTGCAGCTCTTGGGCGACCATCTGCGCGAGCTGGTTCTCGAAGCCCTCGCCCTTGGCATTGGAGAATGGCAGGTTGTTCGGATCGGCGCAGACGCGCAGCGTCTGGCCCTGCGGCGCGGCCTCCTGACCGAAGAGCGTCGGCGCCGCCGAGCGCGCCCAGCGCCAGCACCGCGAGTGCCATGCCGATCGCTCTATCGGGCCGAAGCATGCTCGGCGCCCGTGGCAGGCTCGGGTACGGCGAACACCAGGAGCGTGCTGCCGCCCGTCGTATAGGCGGGCAGATCCTGGGTGGCGCCGACGAAGCCCAGAGCCCCATTGCGCACGCGCGGGTCGAGCTCGGCGATCGCGACCGCGCCCGACCAGCCGCCCACGCCCGAGAGGATCGCGACGTACTGGCGGCCGTCGCTGCCCTGGTAGGTCACCGGCTGGCCGATGAACCCGGACGGTGCCCGGAACTTCCACAGCACCTCGCCGGTCCTGGCGTTGACCCCCTTCAGCCAGCGATCCATCGTGCCGTAGAAAGCGACGTCGCCCGCGGTCACCACCGTGCCGCTCCAGACCGGGAACTTCTCCTTGATCGCCCAGATCTTCTTCCTGGCGACCGGATCCCAGGCCATGAACTCGCCGCGATAGCCGTCGCCCGGCGCGGCGTACATGTCGGCGGTGGCACCGAGATAAGGTGTGCCCGCGATGTAGCCGACCTCCGAGGTCTGCATGTTCATGCACAAATGCTGGTGCGGCACGTACAGGAGGCCGGTGCGCGGCGAGAAGGCGGTCGGCTGCCAGTCCTTGGCGCCGGGCGCCGCCGGGCAGATGTTCTGGATGTTCTTGCCGAGGGTCGGCGTCAGCGCCTCGTTCGGGATGATGCGGCCGGTCTTGAGGTCGACGCCTTTGTAGGCGGTGACCGTGTCGAAGGCGTCGGCGGAGATGAGCTCGCCGGTCGCGCGGTCGATCACGTACATGTAGCCGGTGCGCCCCGGCCGGATCAGCACCTTGCGCTGCTTGCCGTCGATCTGGAGATCGGCCAGCACGACCTCGTTGATGCTGTCGTGGTCCCAGAGGTCGTGGGGCGAGGTCTGGTAGGCCCATTTTGCCATCCCGGTGTCGGGATTGCGGGCGAAGATCGTGGCCGTCCAGAGATTGTCGCCCGGGCGCTGGTTGGAGTTCCAGGGCCCGGGGTTGCTGGTCCCGTAGTAGATCAGGTTGAGCTCGGGATCGTAGGAGATCCAGCCCCAGACCGTGCCGCCGCCTTGCTGCCAGTGATCCGGCGGCCAGGTCTTGACCCCCAGATCCTTGCCCTTCATCCAGTCGTAGACGGGGTGGAAATCGTCGCCGAGCAGGACGTCCTTGTCGGGGCCGGTCGAATATGCCCGCCAGGCGATCTCACCGGTGTTCTCATCGAGCGCGGTCAGCCAGCCGCGCACGCCCATCTCGCCGCCGCTGTTGCCGACCAGCACTTTGCCCTTCACCACCAGCGGCGCCATCGTCATGGTCTCGCCGAGGCTGATGTCGCCGAGCTTCTTGTGCCAGACCTCCTTGCCGGTCATGGCGTCGACCGCGACCGTGTGATCATCGAGCGTGTTGTAGAAGATCCGGCCGTGGTCGTAGGCCGCACCGCGGTTGACCACGTCGCAGCAGGCCACACCTTGGGCGGCCTCCTCCGTGGGCGGCGCGTAGACCCACTTGAGCTCGCCGGTCGTGGCGTCGAGCGCGAACAGCTTGTTGGGAAACGGCCCGACCACGTACATCATGCCGCCCACGACCAGAGGCGCTGCTTCCTGGCCGCGGTTGACCCCGACCGAGAAGCTCCAGGCGAGCTGCAGCTGAGAGACGTTCTGGGTGGTGATCTGATCGAGCTCGCTGAACCGGGTGCTGGCGTAGTTGTGCGCCGGCATGACCCACTGGGCCGCGTCCTGGCTCAGCACCTGGAGATCCTGCGCCGCCGGCTGGTCGTTCTGGGCACCGGCCGGGCCGCCGGTGACCATCAATAGCAGGAACGCGGTGAGCCAAGAGGCGGCAGGCCTCGCTGCGCTTTTGCGCAAGCGATGCTGCGCATCGCATCGTGGCTGGACGGGAAAAGACGCTCGGGCGGCCGGCAGACGCGGCATGGCGCTCCTCGACGCTCTTGGACGCTTGCGAAACAGCGGCCGGCGCGACCGGTTCCCTCGGCTGAACATTTTTTGGGAGATCCGGCCCGGGCCGGCCGGCGCCTTCGAGCTGCGGCTCCAAGGCCGGGCATCCTAGACATGTACACCGGCCGCCAGGATCGGTAGGGTCGCCCTCAGGCCGACGCTTGAGGAACCTGCCGATGATCATCGATTCGCACGCGCACATCTTCGAGAAGTGGTCCGGGGCCTGCGGCCTCCCCTCGCGCGCGATCCATTGGCGTTATCTGCAGAAGAACCTGTGTCGCCCGGCCGCCAAGGTCTTCCGTGCCCGCGACGGGGCGCCGTCCGAGGCTTCGCATCTGTTCCGACCCGGCACGAATGCCTGGGATGGCCTGCGCGACGACATCGATTTCCGGGTCGGGCCCTACGGCCGGATCGAGTTCACGATCGCCGGCGAGGACCACTACGTCCAGTACATGCCGGTCGCGATGGCCGAGATCGAATCGACGCCCGAGTTCATGATCACCCAGATGAACGCCGCCGGGGTCGACCACTGCGTTCTGCAGGCCGGTTTCACATACGGTTACATGAACGATTACAATGCGCTCGCCCAGCAACACTATCCGGACCGGTTCACCGGCCTGCTGCACGTCGACGAGGCCAGGGCCGATCAGGATCATTGGTGGTCGGAAGCCGGCCGCGCGATCGGGCAGCTCGGGCTCAAGGGGCTCTTCTATCAGCTCGAGCACTTCAGCCGCTACGGCTTCGACGTCTGGTTCGACGATCCGCGCTTCGAGGCCTTCTGGAGCCTGATCGATCAGCACCGACTGCCGGTGATCTTCGAGATCACGCCGATCCCGCACTACGACCTCGCGTCCTGCATCGAGGTGTTCCGACGGTTGGCGGGCCTGATCGAGCGCTGTCCGAACGTCACCTGGATATTCGGAACGGCGCCGCCGCCACAGTTCTTCGCGATCGACGGCCGCTGGCAATTCCCCGAGCCGGTCGAACGGGTCTACCGGCACGACAACGTCCTGCTCGAGGTCTGCTATCCGATCACCTGGGGCGGGATCTGGGACTACCCGTTCCCGGAAGCCCAGGTGCTGATCCGCGGGCTGCGCGATCTTTTGGGCGCGCAGAAGCTGGTCTGGGGCTCGGACATGCCGAACGTCGAGCGGTTCTGCACCTACAAGCAGAGCCTGGACTACGTGCGCACCCATTGCCGCTTCCTCACGGCCCCCGAGCTGGACCAGTTCCTCGGCGGCAACCTCGCCCGCGTGTTCGCAATCCAGACGTGATCCGTCGCCCGCCCGGGATCGAGACGGCGCGTCGAAACCTCGGCCCTTTTTGTCCCGTGATGCGTCGAGCGGACCCGGGCATGCACAGAGGCCTGACCGGCCCAGGCGCGGTGGCTCCGCTTGATTCCGGCGGTAACGCGCTCGAAACAAGAAAATCCGACCGGGCGGATACAATTGAAACCAAATCGCCTGACTTCTGACATCTGTCGGAAACGGTCGCGAATCTAGCATCCATCGTAGTCGATTGCGGGTTTGCTGATCCGGCAAAACAAGGCGCCGGAGAGCGGCCGCAGCTGATGGAGGATGCGATGGCGGATCAGGGCGCAATTCGGGCGATCGTCGAGCGTAACATCGAGTTGCTGGCGCTGAAGCCGGCGCGCGGCCATCTCAGCTGCGCCACCAGGGCCCGTCTGGTCGATGGCGTGCGCTGCGAGATCGTGGAAGGCCCCTGGAAATTCATGGCCGACCTGCCCGCCAAGGCGGGCGGCGACGACAGCGCGCCGACCCCGGGCGTGCTCGGCCGGGGGGCGCTCGCGAGCTGCCTGACGATGGGGATCGCGATCTGGGCCGCGCGCCTGGGCGTGCCGCTCGACGCGCTCGAGGTCGAGGTCCAGGCCGACTTCGACGCCCGGGGCGAACTCGGGGTCGCGACCGGCGTGCCGCCCGGCTACAGCGAAGTCCGCTACGTGGTCAGGGTCGAGAGCCCGGCCCCCAGGGACGAGGTCGATCAGCTCCTGCGCATGGCCGAGCGCCACAGCCCCTATCTGGACGTCTTCGGCCGGGCCATGACGCTCCGCCGCGTCCTGCACCTGAACGGCGCGGAGGCCTGACCCATGGACCCGAGGCTGCAGCGGCGCGTCCAGCGTTACGGCTGGGACCGGGCGGTCAGCGCGTACGAGGAGGGCTGGCGCGTCCAGCTCGAGCCCGCGCATTCTCTGATGCTCGACATGGTGGCGCTTAAGCCTGGCGAGCGCGTGCTCGACGTCGCCTGCGGCACCGGGCTGGTCAGCCTGCGCGTGGCCGAGATGGTCGGCCCGCGGGGCGCGGTCGTCGGCACCGACATCTCGGGCGCGATGGTCGAGGCCGCGCGCCGCTGCGCTGCCGGGCGCGGGCTCGACAACGCGAGCTTCGAGCGCGGCGATGCCGAACAGCTGCCGTTCGCGGATGCGACCTTCGATGCCGCCGTCTGCGGCCTCGGGCTGATGTATGTGCCGGACCCGGTCAAGGCGCTCTGCGAGATGCGCCGGCTGGTCAGGCCCGGCGGCCGGGCGGCCGCGGCGGTGTGGGGCGCGCGGCGCAACTGCGGCTGGGCCGAGATCTTCCCGATCACCGACAAGAGGGTGGCCTCGGAGGTCTGCCCCATGTTCTTCCAGCTCGGGACCCAGGACATGCTCGCGCACGGCTTTGCGGCGGCGGGCTTCACCGACATCCGCTCGCAACGTCTGCGGACGAGCCTGCGCTACGCCACCGCCGACGACGCGCTCGGTGCTGTGTTCCGCGGCGGGCCGGTGGCGCTCGCCTACGGCCGTTTCGATGACGCGACCAAGCGCGCGGTCCACGCCGAGTATCTCAACTCGATCGCCGCCTTCCGGGCCGGCGATGGCTACCAGGTCCCAGGCGAGTTCGTGGTCGCCGTGGCCCGGGCTCCCGTTCCCAGCTGACGCAACCGAGCAAGCAAGGAGAAAGTCGATGACCATGACCATGTCCCACAGCCGGGTCGACAACGGCGTCAACGTCGAGGCGCTGATCGGCGCCCGTGAGGCCCTGACCGCGGCGCCCGAGGCCGCTCACTTCCGCTGGAAGGCGACCTGCAAGTGGATGAACGGCACCCACAGTCATTCGACGGTCGAGGAGTTCTTCGGCCTCGGCGCGAACCAGAGGCATAAGACCGAGTTCAGCTTCGAGGCCGATCACCCGGAGGTCTTCGCCTCCGAGGACAAGGGTGCCACGCCGGTCGAGTACGTGCTGGTCGGGCTGGGGGCGTGCCTCACCGCCGGTGTCGCCGCGGTCGCGCAGCACCGCAACATCCAGCTGCGCTCGGTCAAGGCGACGCTCGAGGGGGCCATGGACCTGCAGGGCATCCTCGGCATCGACAGCGACGTCCGCAACGGCTTCGACGGCATCAAGGTGACCTACACCATCGACGCCGATGCCAGCCGCGAGGAGATCAGGGCGCTGGTCGCCCAGTCGCAGAAGCGCTCGGCGGTCTTCGACATCGTGACCAACCCGACCAACGTCACGGTCGAGGTCAACTGACCGACCGCGCGACATCAGCAGGGAGCGGGTCCCATGCGCACGATCACCACCGTGGTCATCGGCGCCGGGCATGCAGGGCTGGCGATGAGTGCCTGCCTCACCGCGCGCGGCATCGACCATGTGGTGCTCGAGCGCGGCGAGGTCGCCAACTCGTGGCGCACCGAGCGCTGGGACTCGCTCCGCCTGCTGACCCCCAACTGGCAGAGCCGGCTCCCCGGCTTCGGCTACCAGGGCGACGATCCCGACGGCTTCCGGACGATGCCCGAGGTGATCGCGTTCATCGACCGCTATGCGCGCACCATCGCGGCCCCGGTGCAGATCCATACGCGGGTGACCTCGGTGCGCCGCACCGATGCCGGTTACCTGGTCGGCACCGACCGGGGCGACTGGCATGGACGGACCCTGGTGCTGGCGAGCGGCGCCTGCAACATCGCTTGTGTCCCGCGGCTCGCCGAAGCCCTGCCGGCAACCATCGAAACGCTGACACCGATGGCGTACCGCACCCCGGACCAGCTCGAGGCGGGCGGCGTGCTGGTGGTCGGCGCCTCGGCGACCGGCGTTCAGCTCGCCGACGAGATCCAGCGCTCCGGCCGTCCGGTCACGCTGGCGGTGGGCGAGCACATCCGGGCGCCCAGGACCTACCGCGGCCGCGACCTCCAGTGGTGGATGGATGCCGCCGGCGTGCTCGACCAGCGCTTCGACGAGGTCGACGACCTCGCCCGCGCGCGCAAGGTCCCCTCCCTCCAGCTGGTGGGCTCGCCCGCACGGACGATGCTGGACCTCAATGCGCTGACCGCGAGCGGCGTCCGGCTGGTCGGCCGCCTCGCGGGCGTCAACGACGGCAGGCTGCTGTTCTCGGGCTCGCTTGCCAACCAGTGCGCGCTGTCCGACCTCAAGATGGGCCGGCTGCTCGACACCATCGACGGCTGGGCGACAGACCACGGCCTCGACGACCAGATCGAGCCGCCGCACCGCTTCTCCCCGACCGAGGTCGCCCCCTCGCCGCCGCTCAGCCTGGATCTAGCGCGCGGCGCCATCCGGACGATCGTCTGGGCGACCGGCTATCGCCCCGACTACTCCTGGCTGGAGGTGCCCGTCCTCGACCGCAAGGGCCAGATCCGCCACGACGGCGGGATCGTCGCCTCACCCGGCCTGTATGTGATGGGCCTGCAATTTCTCCGCCGCCGCAAGTCGGCCCTGATCGACGGCGCCGCGGCCGACGCAAGCGACCTCAGCGATCACCTCGTCTCCTACCTTCACGGCCGGGCCACCGAGGACGTAGCCTGAGCCTCTCGACCGAGGTGGCCGCGGTTCAAGCGTGGCCGTGGTGGCCGGTTTCGTAGTGTTCGCGCAGGAGATCGCGGCCGAAGTTGCGCTCGAGGTCGTGCCAGACCGAGTGGATGTGGTTGGCCTGGTTCTGGGTGTTGTCGTACTCGATCACGCTGAGCGGCCCGTGCAGGCGCCAGTAGTTAGGCGTCCCTGGCTCCAGCGCGCCGGCCCAGGCGAAGTGGATTTCGCCGACGCCGGCATCGCGGATGCGCTCGAGCTCGGTGTCGGCGAGGTCGTGGCGGAGGCTGTGAGTGAAGTCGGCGACCAGCTGCAACGCGAGGTTCCGGAGGCGCTCGGGCATCGCGGCGAGCGGCAGGCCCTGGCGCTCGGTGAGGAAATGCTCGCGGCCCGGGACGGTCAGGAAGTCGGCGGGGGCACTCGCGGCAATCATCGCGCGGGCGCGCTGGGCTTCGTCCAGGCTCCGGATCAGCTCGAAGCTGAGGTCGGTCTCACGGGCGAGCGTGCGGTGGCCGGCCATCGGGTAGCCGTCGGGCACCTTAGCGGGGTTGGCGCCGAAGAAGACCGGGGCGACCGTGATCAGCTCCTCGGTGACCGCGGTGAAGTTCAGCGACAGATGGTGGCCCTCGATCCGCCAGCCCCAGGGCAGCCGGCCGGGCTCGCCGAAGACCGTGACGCTGTAGTTCTCGGGGTGGCGGTAGTGGCGCTGGTGGTTCTCGATCAGGCCGAGCGGCTCCTCGAGCGCCATAATGTCGGTCGCCTTCTGGTAGCCGATCTCGCTCAGGCAATGGCGGAGCAGGTCGTGGACGGCGGCCTTGGCGGGCGCACTCATCGCCTGGATCGGGACGCCCGCGCGCGGGCGCGGAACGAAGTGCCAGTTGGCGCGCTCGTCGGTCGCGAACGGCCATTGCGCGGTCCGCCGCTGCTCGGGGCCGAGGTGCTCGAGGAGGTTGCCAGCCAGGCTCGCCATGGTTGCGCGCGAGGCCCGGGTGACGCTGCGTTCCGGGAGCGCGGTCGCGCGCACGAGCCGGGGGCGGTGATGGTGAAGGTGGTCGCTGGCCATGGCGGGCACTCCTCCCTGAGGCGCTCGATGCTGAGGGTGCATCTGCGGGCGCGGTTCGACAAGCCCTGTTCGGCGCGGGTTAGTGTCCCAGTTTGAAACTCGGCGCTCTCAACCGCCGGGTTCGCATCCGGCTGGAGCTTCCTATCTGGCCCCGATAAGAAAGGCGCCCAATAGGGGGGCACAAGAGGGGACTCCGCGATGGTAACGTCAAGAGTTGTGTGTCAGTGGGAAGGGGGTAGCGATTCCCTGGTTGAGGTTTTCGTGGGTGAAGACGGCGAACAGGATGCGGTCCATGGAGGTCTTGTCCTGGAAGGTGCCCATTGGGCGGGTGCGGCGGCGGACCTCGCGGAAGCGGCGCTCGATCGCGTTGGTGGTGCGCACCGCCTTGCGCTCGGCGCGGGTCGGGTAGCGCCAGCAGGTGAGCAGATCGTCGAGGTCGGCGCGCAGGCAGGCGACCGCCTTGGGGCAGAGGTCCTGCCAGCGGTCGGCGAAGCGGCGGGCGGCGCACCAGGCGGCCGGCAAGGTCGAGGCCTTCATGATCCGATGCAGGTCCGCCTGGATGGCCGGTTGGTCGGGCTTGCGCACCTTGTTCAGCACGTTGCGGATCTTGTGCGCCCAACATCTCTGCACGGGGAGGCCAGGAAACGCCGTCGGCAGGGCGGCGAGCAGGCCCGCGCCGCCGTCGACGCAGAGCCTCTCGAGGTGCTCGCCGGTCAGCCCGCGGCGGATCAGATCGCCGAGGAACAGCTGCCACTGGGCGGCGCTCTCGGCGGTCGCGAGGCGAAAGTCGATGACCTCCTTCTTGCCGTCGGGACGCAGGCCGAGCGCCACCAGCACCGGCCTGGCCAGGGCGCCGGCGCCGGTCTTGCGCTTGAGCACGACACCATCCAGGACCAGCACCCGATACTGGTCCTGCAGCGGCCGCTGGTGAAAGGCGACGACCGCCGCGTCCAGCTGCCTGGCGACCTGGCTGACGGTGCCCGGGCTGACCGGCTGCCCGAGGACGGGCAACAGCGCTCTCGCCACCTTGCGCGTCGACAGGCCGAGGGCGAAGCAGGCCAGGATCATCCGGTCGACGTCGCGCACCCGGCGGGCGTAGGCGCGGACCACCCTGAGCGCGCTGAACGTCCGCGTGCGCGGCACCGCCAGCTCGATCGCGCCGGGCTCGGTCAGCAGCCAGCGCCGGTAGCAGCCGTTGCGGCGATCCGCTTGGCCAAGCTCGGCGATGCGCTCGAGGTGCCGGTCGATGGTCGCGGCCATGCGGCCCTCGAGCAGCTCGGCCAGCGCCTGGCGGGCGGCCAGCCGGTAGTCCTCGCCCCATTCGACGTCTTCCGCCTGCATGGCCTTCATCATGCGGAACGCTGCTGGTAAGCTCTTGATCGTCGCAGTCTGCGGCATCGGCGGTGCTCCATCTTGCGGGTCTCATCAACTCCGCCGGGGAGTACCCCCTCCCGCCTCTGACACAAACTCCTATACGTCACCCTCCGCGATTCGCTAATTGACTTTTGAGCGTGGCGCGTATAGATAATGCGTGCATGAAAACCCCTCGGGGAGCCGCCCGCATCGTCGGATACGGCGAACCGAGTATGACTACCCCGGGGACGCCGTTGCGCGTCCCCGCATTCGTTTTCAGGGGCGAGAACGTCCTATGACGCTGAACCCCGGTGGCCAGTTTAGCCGTTTGCGCGTGCGAATTTTCGTCGATTTTTGGAACTTCAGCCTATCGATTCGATCGCGCCAAGAGAGCTTCCGTGTCGATTGGCGTAAGCTCGGCCCCACGCTCGCCAGCGAGGCTGGTAAGCTCATAGAGCCGACATCCACGGCGCACTATGAAGCCATGCATGTTTATGGCTCATATGACCCCAACAAACCAAAGGATGGAACATTCCGGCATTGGTTCACTAATACGCTTGATCGGATGCCTGGCGTCAACGTCGTCTTGTTAGAGCGTAAAAAGAAGCGAAGTTACCCGAAATGCCCGCACTGCCAAACCGAGGTTCCAGATTGCAAGGTCTGTGGCGGAGACATGAGAGGAACCGAAGAGAAAGGCGTCGATACGCGAATGGCTACTGATATCATAAGCCTTGCATGGTCGGAAAGCTATGATGCAGCTGTACTCGTCTCGGCCGATCGCGATTTTGTACCGGTCGCGGAATTCCTACAATCTAAGGGCATTAAGGTCATTCACGGAGCATTTCCTCCCACCAGCAGCGAGCTCTCTCAGAAATGCTGGGGTAATTTTGAGATCCCCAGATTAATGCCTCTCTTCGAGAGAAGCTGAATACAGACCTCCGGTCCAGGACAGGACGAGACACCACCTCAGCGTCGCGCCGTCATTCGAGCAGCAGGATCGCGGACAGCAGGAGGCCGAAGCGCTCGCCGCCCGCCTTGCGGGTGCGGCGGGCGCTGAAGAAGCGGGCTTCGTCGGCGAAGGTGTCGGCGCCGAGCGCGAGGACGTGCTCGACGCCGGCGCGCGCGAGGCGCTGGAGGGCGTAGGCCTCGAGGTCGAACAGCAGCCGGTCGGAACCGGCGAGGGGTTCGAAAAAAACCGCGCTCGCGGGGTCGTCGGCGAGCACCGGCTGCTGCAGATCCGGGCCGACCTCGTAGGAAGGCTTTGCGATGCAGGGGCCGACCGCGGCCCGGATGCGCGCCGGGCGGGCGCCGAGGTCCGCCATGGCCCGGACGGTCGCCTCGATGACGCCCGCGAGCGCCCCGCGCCAGCCGGCATGGGCGGCGCCGATCACGCCGGCCGCGGGATCGGCGAACAGGACCGGCGCGCAGTCGGCGCTCAGCACGCCGAGCGTGATGCCAGAGCGATCGCTGACCAGGGCGTCGGCCCGCCGGCTCGGGCGGCCCGGCTCGGGCGCGCGGGCGAGCACGACGTCGGTGCCGTGGACCTGGCGGACGGTGCAGAGGCTGCCCGCGGCGGCGCCGAGCCTGGCCACGGCGAGCGCCCGGTTGTGCTCGACCCGGTCGGCATCGTCGCCGCTCGACCAGCCGCAGTTCAGCGACTCGAACACGCCCTGGCTGACCCCGCCCGCGCGGGTGAAGAAGCCGTGGCGGATGCGGGGAAGAGCGGCGAGGTTCGTGGCCTGGAGCATGGCGCTGGGGTCAGGCCGGCATCGGGGTCGGGGCGTGAAAGCCGGGCGGCGGCGGGCCCTTCGGACGGGCGAGGACGAGTACCTTGAAGAGCTCGCCCATGGCGGCGGGATCGGTCAGGCGGAAGAGGCCGGCGCGCAGCTCGCGGCGCTGCTCCGGGCGCGCGCGCTCGAGTAGCTGCAGCGCCCGCGCCTCGATCCCGAACGTGCGCAGGAACGTGCCCTGCGGCACCGGGCCGAAGACCGCGGCGCCGCCATCCCGGGCGGCCTCGGCGAGCGCCTTGAAGTCGACCTGCGTCGAGAGGTCCGCCGCACCTGGTGCTGCCAGCGGATCGGCGCGGCCATGGCCCCGGACCGCCTGCAGGGTGTCGCCGGACGGGCCCTCGACCCAGGCGCCGTAGTCGATCAGCAGGGCGACCCCACCTTCGGCCGCGATCCGTTCGCCGATCTGCTGCGCGAGCTCTGCGCGGGCCGGGCTGAGCTCGGCAACCGCGCCCGGCGCGGCGTCCGGGAGCGACCGGCCGAGCGGCGATGGCCGGTCGTCCTGGACGAAGGCGAGACTGGCGTCCCCAGCAAGCCCGACCCGGCGCTCGACCCAGCTTTGCCCGGTGCGGACCAGCTGGTGGACCGGCAGGGCGTCGAGGAACTCGTTCGCGACCAGGAACAGCGGTCCCGGCGGCAGCTGCTCGAAGCGGTCATGCCAGGCGGCATCGATGCCGCCGAGGCGCTCCGCCTGGAGCTCGCGCAACCGGGGGCTGCTTTCGACCAGATGGACCGCCAGCGACCGGCGAAAGCCCGCTACGCGTGCCGTGGCGCGCAGCAGGTCCGCCATCAGCGTGCCGCGGCCGGGGCCGAGCTCGACCAGGCGGGCGGGGGACGGCCGGCCGCGTTGAGCCCAGGCCTGGGCGAGCCAGAGGCCGACGATCTCGCCGAACATCTGGCTGATCTCGGGCGCGGTCGTGAAGTCGCCGGCGGCGCCGAGCGGGTCGCGGTGCTGATAATAGCCGTGCGCCGGGTGGCCGAGTGCCAGCGCCATGTAGCGGGCGATCGAGAGCGGGCCGCGCGCGCGGATCTCGGCGGCCAGCACCGCGCTAAGGTCGCTCAAGGCTCGAGCGGCGGGCGCCGCGCTGGCTCCAGGCGACCAGTGCCAGGCCGACCGCGATCATCGGCAGCGACAGCAGCTGGCCCATGGTCAGGCCGCCGGCGAGGAAGCCGAGCTGGATATCCGGCTGGCGGAACAATTCGCCCACGCAGCGCGCGATGCCATAGCCGATCAGGAAAGCGCCGGTCAGACGGCCCTCGGAGCCGGGCGTGCGCGGGCGCACTGCCAGGAACGTCATGACCAGGAACAGCAGCACGCCCTCGA
The DNA here is from genome assembly GCA_963753685.1 of uncultured Alphaproteobacteria bacterium. Lineage (GTDB taxonomy): Bacteria > Pseudomonadota > Alphaproteobacteria > Geminicoccales > Geminicoccaceae > DATAOG01. The sequence goes on along the minus strand of CAVWDE010000014.1, from coordinate 47,143 downwards.
GCCCGGCCTCGTAGAGCTGGCTCGGATGCCGCGGCTCCGGGCCGGCGTTGGGGAACACCATGGCCCAGGGCACGTCGCTCGGTCGGCCCCAGAGCTCGCCGTTGATGAAGTTGGCGAGCCGGCCGAGGAACAGGCCGATCGGCGCCGCGCACGCGATCGCATCCCCGATCTCGAGCACCTTGAGCTTGCGCAGGTGGGCGAACAGGGCGCTCGCCGCCACGACCCCGAGCATGCCGCCGTGGAACGACATGCCGCCCTCCCACACCCGGAGCATCTCGAGCGGGTGGCTGAAGTAGAAATCCGGCCGATAGAACAGGATGTAGCCGATCCGCCCGCCGAGCACGACGCCGAGCGTGACGTAGACCAAGAGGTCGTCGAGCTGCTCCGGGGTCATCTGCCAGCCGGGGCGCTGGACCAGCCAGCGCAGGTAGCGCCAGCCGATCACCAGGCCGAAGATGTAGGCGAGCGCATACCAACGGATCGCGAACGGCCCGAACTGGATCAGGACCGGGTCGATCGCCGGGAAGGGGATGGCAAGCAGCGGCACTGGGTTTGCGCTCGTGGCCAGGGATCGCGAGCCTTATAGGCCCGGGTCCGGAACGGCCGCAAGGCTGCGGCGGGCGCAGAAACAATCGATACCCAGGGCGCTCGATCCTGACATCATCCGGCAAAGCGGCGTATCTATGGTCATCGGACCGGCCTTGGAGATGAGGACGCCCATGATCCACGCGACCGGCGAGGCTCTGCTGCTGACCGCCCTGAAGGCGGTCCTGCGGTCCGGGAGGGGTGAGTTGTGAACTGGTTCACAACACCGCGGCCGTGGGCTCGGATAAGAACAACGTAGAGTGGGATATCCTGCCGCCAGGCGGGCAACGATCCTCGGGGAGTAGCTGTGATGGCCAATCGAAAGCTGACACTCGCGCTGCTCTTGAGCACCGGTCTCGTGGCCGGCGGCGCGATCGTCTGGCGGTCGGCAATGGGGCCGGACGAGAGCGATGTCGTGCGGCTGCTCGACCCCGGCTATGTGGCCGCGGGCGTGTGCGGTCGTGGCAACCGGCACGCCAGCGCCTTCCAGCTGATGCGCCTCGCGATGGTCCCCCCCGCCCACGCTGCGGAGGTCGCCGACGCGCCGCCGCCGCTTTGGGACGGGCTCGGCGATCTCGGCTACCGGGTCGCGACCGGCAGCGAAATGGCGCAGCGTTACTTCGACCAGGGCTTCCGGTTGACCTGGGCCTTCAACCACGCCGAGGCGTTGCGCGCGTTCCGCGAGGCCGAGCGGCAGGACCCGCAGTGCGCGCTCTGCTACTGGGGCGAGGCGTTCGCGCTCGGCCCGAACATCAATGCGCCGATGGAGGATGACGCGAAGGCTCCGGCCCTCGCGGCGCTTAGGAAGGCGCAGGCGCTGGCGCCGCAGGCGAGCGAGCGCGAGCAGGCGCTGATTGCGGCTCTGGCGACCCGCTACTCGGATGCGCCGGATGCCGACCGCAAGGCGCTGGACCAGGCCTACGCCGACGCCATGGCCGGGCTGCACGCGCGCTTTCCGGACGATCAGAACATCGCGGTGCTGTTCGCCGATGCGGTCATGAACACCACGCCCTGGGACTACTGGGAAGCCGACAAGCGCACGCCCAAGGGGCGGGTGGGCGAGGCGGTGAGCGCTATCGAAGGGGTGCTCGCCGCCAATCCGGACCAAGCCGCCGCGATCCATTTGTATATCCACCTGACCGAGGCTTCGAGCACGCCCGAACGGGCCGAGCGCTACGCCGATCATCTGGCGGCGCTGATGCCCGGTGCCGGCCACATCGTGCACATGCCGTCGCACACCTACTACCGGGTCGGCCGCTACCTGGACGCGCTGCAGGCGAACATCGCGGCCGTCAAGGTCGACGAGGGCTACCTCGCAAAGGTCGACGTCGGCAAGGTCCACGCCGACGGGATCTATCCGTACGGCTACTACCCTCACAACGTACACTTCGAGCTCGTCTCGGCGCAGATGGCGGGCGACGCCGCGACCTCGCTGCAGGCGTCCGACAAGCTCGCGGGCCTGATCCCGGACGCGGTCGCCGCCAAGGTCGGCCTGGTGCAGCCGGTCAAGGCGGCGCCGTATTTCGCCTATGTGCAGTTTGCCGAGCCGGCCAAGGCCCTGGCCCTGCCCGACCCGGGCGACGGGTTTCCGTACCTTCAGGCGATGTGGCACTACGCGCGCGGGGCAGCGCTGACCGCAGAGGGCGATCTGGACGGCGCGCGCACCGAGGCGGCGCGCATCGCGGCGCTCAATCAGAGCGCCGACTTCAGCCTCCTGAAGGCATGGGGCGTGCCGGCGCCGGACATCCTGCAGCTCGCCCGGCACGTGCTCGAGGGCCGGATCGCGCAGGCCGGCGGCGACCTCGAGGGGGCGATCGGCGAGTACCGGGTGGCGGTCCAGATCCAGGACTCGCTGCCCTACATGGAGCCGCCCTATTGGTACTATCCGGTGCGCCAGTCGCTCGGCGCCGCGCTGCTGATGGCCGGCCGCGCCGACGAGGCGGCAAAGGTCTTCGAGGCCGCGCTGCTCGATGCGCCGAACAACGGCTGGGCGCTGTTCGGGCTGATGAAGGCGGAGGACGCGGCGGGCGATGCGGCCGCCGCGGCGGCGACCCGCAGGCTGTTCGAGCGCGCCTGGGCCGGCGGCGCGCTGCCCGAGGTCGCCCGCCTCTGACCCCGGGGGGACAGTCGCCGCGGCGCCCGGCTCCTGCGGCCGATCAGCCGTCGTCGGGCGGTGAGGTGATGACCAGGAAGACCAGGTCGGTGAGGCCCGAGTTGGAGATCGCGTGCTCGACGCCGGGCGGCAGGAAGATGACGTCGTGGCGGCGGACCACCCGGCGCTCGCCCTCGATTTCCATCAGCCCCTCGCCGTCCAGCACGTGGTAGATCTGCTCCTGCACCTGGTGCTTGTGCGGCGCCACATAGGCCTTCGGCTGATAGCAGGAGATGCGGTGATCGAGCCGCCGGGAGCCGTTGACCTCGGGTCGCACGAGCATCTTGGAACAGGCGCCGCCGTAGTGCGCGGGCGGCTCCTCCCACGGCACCTCGGCGATGTTGGTGATCGTGGCGCGCGGCGTTTCGCTCATGGCATAAGGCCTCCCTGCCGGCGTTGCGCTTCGATGGTCGCGGCGAGCCCGGTCCGGATGTCGAAGCGCGGCTCATAGCCCAGATGGCGGCGGGCGCGGGTCACATCGAGCGCGCCCTTGCGCACCGGTTGCAGCCGCTGATCGAACCGGTAGGGGCCGGGGCCGACCGCGAGATCGGCACCGGGCACGAGTTCGCGCAGGATCGCGACGATCTGGTTGAGCGAGGGCGCCGCGCCGCTCGCGATGTGGTAGACGTCGAAGGGGTGCGGGTCCCGGTCGAGGGCGAGCAGCAGGCCCGCGACCAGATCGTCGATGTAGGTGTGGTCGACCCGGAAGTCGCCGCCGCTCTCAAGATGCAGCGGCCGGCCGGCCAGCGCCGCATCGATCAGGGTCTTGGGCACCCGCGGCCGCGGCAGGCCAGCGCCGTAGACCCAGCAGGTGCGGATGTGGATGCAGGTGAGGCCATGCAGCTCCGCATAGCTGCGGGCGAGGCCCTCGACCGCGTATTTCGAGATGCCGTAAGGCATGAGCGGCCGGCAGGGGTGCTCCTCGTCGATCACGTCGGCCTGGAAATGGCCGTAGACCTCCTCGCTGCTGAGGTTGATCAGCCGCGGCACGCCGAACAGGCGCATCGCCTCGAGCACGTTCAGTGAGCCCTCGACGTTGACCCGCATGGTCGAGACCGGGGCGCCGACCGAGGCCGGCACGCCGACGATCGCCGCCAGGTGGACGACCGCGTCCGGCCGCGCCGCCTGGATCGCGCCCGCCAGATGCGCCCATTCGGTGAGCTCGCCGATCATCGGCTGAACGTGGGGAAAACGTTCGGCGAGCGCCGCGAGTCCGGGGCTGATGCGGAGGTCGAAGGCGGTGACCTGATCGCCGCGCGCGGCGAGCGCCGCCACGGTCGCAAGGCCGATGAAGCCGCCGGCCCCGGTGACCAGGATGCGAGCCACCCTCAGTCCCCGGCCGGCTCGAGCACGAGCGGCTTGCCGAACACCGGCTCCTTGTGCGGGATCGGCGGCAGCGCCCAGGTGCCGGTCGCGGGCGGCCGCACCTCGGCATCGACATGGACGTCGAGCAGGCACGGCCGGTTGAGCCCGATCGCATGCTCGAGCGCGCCGGCGAAATCCTCCGAGCGCTCGACCTTGATGCCCTCGGCGCCGGCCGCGCGCGCCCAGGCCGCGAAGTCCGGGTTGTAGGGCCGCCGGTTGTCGCCCTGGTAGAAGGCGGTGCCGATCTCGCGGCCCTCGAACAGGCCGTACTGGATGTCCCGGATCGCCGCCCAGGCGAAGTTGTTCCAGACCACCCAGACCGCCGGGATGTCGTACTCGACCGCGGTGCAGAGCACGTGCGGCACCATGCTGAAGCCGCCATCGCCGCAGATCGCGACGCACGGGCGATCCGGCGCGGCGAGCTTGGCGCCCAGAATGCCCGCGGGCCCGAAGCCCATGCCGGAAAAGCCCCAGGTGTTGAGCATGGTCTGCGGCCGGCGCGCCCGCCAGAACTGCATGAACCAGTTGTGGTGGACGCCGGAGTCGAGCGAGATGATCGCATCGTCCGGCAAGCACCGCCCGGCAGTCGGCGACCACGCGCTCGGGCCGCATGGGCCGCGTGTGCAGCCCGAAGTTCGGCGCCGTATGCGCTTCCCACTCGGCGCGCCAGCCGGCGAGCTGCTCATGCCAGCCCGCAAGCCGCTCGGGCCCGGGCAGGGGGCGGTCCTCGGCCTCGGCCAGCAGCTGGCGCAGGAAGGTGCGGGCGTCGGCGAGGATGCCGAGCGTCGGCGGGTAGTTGCGGCCGAGCTCGGCGTGGTCGAGGTCGACGTGGATCAGTTTCGCGCGCCCGAAGTTCCAGGAATAGCCGGGCAGCCAGGAGGAGGCGGAGCGGTCGTCGAAGCGGGCGCCGAGGGCCACCACGAGGTCGGTGTGGCGGCCGGCCTGGTTTGCCTGATAGGCGCCGTTGCGGCCGATGAAGCCGAGCGAGAGCGGATCGCTCATGTCGATGCAGCCCATGCCGTTGGGCGAGCTGATCACCGGAATGCCGGACCGGTGCGCGAGCGCCGTGAGCTCCTCCGAGGCCTCGGAGAGCGTGACGCCGTGGCCGATGAACAGGACCGGCCGCTCGGACGCCGCGATCAGATCGACCGCCGCGCGTACGTCCTCGGGCGAGGCGGCGCTGCGGCGTGCGTTGTGGCTCGGCGCCGGCGCTTCCGGCACGACGTCGGCTTCCTCCTGGAAGAGGTTGAAGGGCACGTCCAGATTGACCGGCCCCGGACGCCCGCTCAGCATCTCGGTCATCGACTGCCGGAGTGCCAGCGGCAGCATGTCGACCCGGGTCGGCTGGAAGCCGCGCTTGACCACGGGCTTGAGCACGTTCGGGAAGTCGGCCTGGAAGTGGCGGTTCAGCTCCTGGAACGGGCTGCGGTTGAACTGCGAGGTCGGGACGTTGGCGGTGATCGCGAGCAGCGCCGAGGAATCGGTCAGCGCCACCGCGAGCGCCATCACGATGTTGCAGGAGCCGGGGCCGCAGGAGGTGAGCGTCGCGACCGGCTCGTGCTTCACGCGGAAATAGGCATCCGCCATGTGGCCTGCGACCTGCTCGTGGCGGGGTGCGATCAGGGTGATGTCGGCCTGCGCCGCGTGCAGCGCGTCGAGCAGCCCGACGTTGCCATGGCCGCAGATCCCGAACACGTAGGGGATCTTCTGGCGCCTGAGCGCCTCGACGATGATCTCCCCGCCCTTCATCCCATGCTCCTCGATGGCTCGAGGCGGCAACTTCCGCTCCGGACGGGTTGCATGTCAATGCGTCGGGCCGGATGGTGGTGGTCGTGACAGGGGGAAATCGGGAATGACGATCACGCTCGCGGGCAGCACCTATTCCTGGATCTACGAGCGGCCGGCGGCAGACTGTCTCTTGCGACTCGCCGAGCTTGGCTTCGAGCGCTCGGAGGCGATGATCGCGCCCGGGCATTTGTGGCCCTCCGAGCTCGATCGGGGCGCGCGCCAGAAGCTGCGGCGGACGCTCGCGGAGCGTGGCCTCTCCATCACCTCGCTGAACCCGCCGAGCGCCGACCAGAACCTCGCGAGCCCGGTTGCGGAGATGCGCGCCTACACGGTCGCCATGTTTTCCGGGCTCATCGAGCTCGCGGCCGACCTCGAGGTGCCGGCGGTCGTGACGGTCACCGGCCGCGTCCATCCTCTGCTGCGGCCGGCGGCCGAGCGGCTGCTGGGCTGGGTGCGGGACGGGATCGAGCGCCTGCTCCCGGTCGCGGAGCGGGCGGGCGTCAAGATCCTGCTCGAGAACATCCCGATGGCCCCGCTGCCGGCTGCCGCCGGGCTCGCCGCGTTCTGCCGGATGTGGAAAAGCCCGGCGCTCGGGATCTGCTACGACCTCGCGAATGCGCATTTCATCGGCGAGGACCCGACCCTCGGCCTGCATGAGGTTGCCCCATACCTTGGCCTCGTGCATGCCTCCGACACCGGGCGCGACGTCTGGCGCCACGACCGGATCGGCAGCGGCACGGTCGACTTCGCGCGGGTCCCGCAGGCGCTCGCGGCGGTTGGCTACAACGGCCCGGTCGTGCTCGAGCTGATCCTCGCCCGGCCGGAGACGGAGTTCCCGGCGAGCCGCGCCGCGCTCGCGGCCGCCGGCTGGCCGGTCTGAGTCTGGGGCAGCGGACATGACGGCTGGCACGGATCATTGGGACGTGATCGTCGTGGGCGGTGGCGGCGCCGGGCTGGCGGCCGCGATCGAGGCGCGCTCACTCGGGCGTGATGTGCTGCTGCTGGAGAAGAACGAGCGCCTCGGCGGCTCGACCGCGTGGTCGATCGGCTCGGTCACGGCCAGCGCCACGCCGCATCAGATCAAAAAGGGCATCAAGGATTCGCCGCGCGCGCACTTTCTCGACATGCCCGGCTTCGCGGGCGAGCTGCAGCCGCGCGACAACGAGGAGCTCCGGCGCATTCTCTGCGAGGCCATGCCGGACACCTTCCGCTGGCTGCTCGAGTTGGGCGTCCGCTTCTACGGGCCGATGCCCGAGCCGCCGCACAGGCAGCCGCGCATGCACAACGTGCTGCCGAACTCGCGCGCCTACATCTATCATCTCGAGCGCCGCGCGCGCCGGATCGGGGTCGCCGTCCGGACCGGCTGCCGGGTCCGGCGCCTGCTGGTCGAGGATGGCCGGGTGGCCGGCGCCCTCTGGGAAGAGCAGGGCGAGGAGCGGGTGGGAAAAGCCGCTGGCGGCGTGGTGCTGGCGGCCGGCGACTTCACCAACGGCGCCGAGCTCAAGGCGCGCTACATCGGAGCGCAGGCGGCCAAGGTCGAAGGCGTCAACCCGACCGCGACCGGCGACGGCCAGACCATGGCGCTGGCGCTCGGCGCCCGCATCCTGAACGGCGACCTGGCACTCGGGCCTGAGCTCCGCTTCGTGCCGCCGGCGACGGAGACCCTGGTCCGCCGCCTGCCGCCGTGGCCGGCGCTCGCGAGCTTCATGGCCTGGTCGCTCGATCACCTGCCGGCGTGGCTCCTGCGCCCGTTCGTCATGAGCTTCGTGACCACGGCGCTGGCGCCGTCGCCCACCCTCTTCGAGCAGGGGGCGATGCTCGTCAACGCCTGCGGCGAGCGCTTCTGCGACGAGCTGAACGGGCCGGCGCTGGCGCTCCCGGACCAGCCGGACAAGCTCGGCTACATCGTCCTCGATGCGAGCGTCGCGGCGCGCTTCTCCGCCTGGCCGCACTTCATCTCGACCGCGCCCGGCGTCGCCTACGCCTACCTGCCCGACTACCGCCGCAACCGGCCGGACATCCACAAAGAGGCGAGCACGCTCGCGGAGCTTTCCGGACGCCTCGGCATGGCTTCGGCAGCGCTCGAGGCGAGCGTCCAGACCTACAACCGCGAGGTCGCGGAAGAAACGAAGACGGCAGGGTTGAACCGGGCGCCGCGGCCGCCCCTCGAGACGCCGCCCTTCACAGCACTCGGACCGGTCCGCAGCGTGTTCGTGCACAACGAGGGCGGGCTTGCGGTCAACGCCGACCATCAGGTGCTGGACGAGGCCGACCGGCCGATCGCCGGCCTCTATGCCGCGGGTGCCACCGGCCAGGGCGGCCTCTTGCTCAAGGGCCATGGCCACCACCTCGCCTGGGCGTTCGCCTCCGGCCGGCGCGCAGGCCGACGCGCCGCGTACGGCGCGACCTCCGCCGACCTCGCGCCGACCTGATCGCTAGCGTGGCTTCACGGGCGCGCCCAGATCGAGCGGCGGGATGGTGGCGGCATAGGCCGCGATCGCCTCGGCCTCCTGCTGCGTCAGGATCACCGGCGCGGCCGACGGCGGGTGCGCGGCGTCGAACGGCTTCGTCTGACCCTCGACCTGCATGAACGCCGGGTGCGGGTTGAAGGTCCAGAAGGCCGCGAACTTGTCGTCGGCCTGCGGCAGGGCGCGCAGCGCCGCAAACGACGGGGTCGAGCCGATCCCGCCGAACCGGTTCTTCTCGTTGACCACGTGGCAGCGCCCGCAATGGCGGAGCGCCAGGCGTTCACCGTGGGCGACATCGCCGGCTGCGGCGACCTGCGGCTGAGCGACCGGGTCCGCCTTCGGCGGCAGCGCGCCCTCGGCCGCCTGCAGCGGCCGCGGCCCGCCGAGCGTCAGGATCAGGCCAAGGCCAAGCCGTGCGGCAAGGCGCAGCGTCATCGGCAGAGGTCCGTCCGGCCCACCTTCGAGAGCCGACAGGCTAAGCGGCCGCACCCGCCCTTGACAACCGGCCGCCGCCGGCGGCGCGGGTCAGCTCGCCTCGGCAAGCGGATCAGGCCGCGCTCGGCAGACCCGATTGGCGATCACGATCGCCAGGGCGGCCAGCAGAACGCCGGCCGGCAGGTCGACCAGGTAGTGCCATCGCGACCCGACCGAATCGATGAAGATCCAGAAGGCGAAGAAGATCATCAGGAGCGCGAACGGCGAGCGCGCTCGGATGGCATAGTAGCAGACGATGACCGCCGCGCTGACGTGCAGGGACGGCATGGCGGCGAGCGGTGCGGTGAAGTACTCGCTGCCGTGGGCGAGCAGCCAGGACGGGCCCTGGGCCTGTAGCTCGGTGAACTGCTCATACATCGTCTGCTGGGCGGCGGTCGCCACCTGGTTGCGACCGGGCTCGAAGATGAAGGGCCCGACCGCGGGCGCGATCAGATAGGCAAGCGGCCCGATCATCAGGTTCACGAGCAGCGCCGTCATGTTGTGGTGATGCCAGCGTCGCCTGCCCAGCCCGTGGAGCCAGAAGGAGCCGATGAAAAGCCCCAATTGCGCGCCCTGATACCAAAGGTCGGCGGCGGGCAGCCAGACCGCCACGGCCGCGCGGATGCGGTCGATCCCGGCGATCACCGGCCGCAGATCCTGATCGGCTTGAAAGTAAAGAGCATCGTAGAGGTGCGAGTTCAGTAACGGCATCCACATCTTGAGGTGAAAATGGAAATAGATGACGATCATGAACAGCGCCAGGTAGGCCAGATCGGTGGTCGTCCGCCGCAGCAGCTGGTTGTAGTCATGGCTGCCGTCGCTCAGCTTCCAGCCGATGACCTGCCCGAGGAGACCGCCAATCAGGGCGATTTCGAGGGGCACGGCCGGACGCAGCCCGAGCGCCGGGCTCACCTGGTCGATCGGGATGACGAACGGGGCGCCGCTCGCGAGCGAGAGCAGGACGGTGACGACCGCGAACACGATCGTGGCGGCGCCGAGGAACACGATGTTCGGTCGCAGCAGGCCGGTGCGCGCCAGGACCCTGCGCAGGTACAGGGGGACTTCGCGCGCGGCCATCGGCTTCGTGGCCGGCCGGGGGCGCCGCAGCGGTCCGGCGGGGCGGGTCATGCGACCCGCTGCGAGGACTGTCCGGCCCCGGACCGGTGCGGCGGCGACGGGTCGTCGCGGCCGGTGACCGGTGCGCCGCTCGAACGGGCGCCGGACGGAGCGGCAGCCCGGTCCAGGACGAGTGCTCGGACCCGCTCGACCGAGCGCGCGAGGTCGTCCTCCGGTTCCGGCGTGCCGGGCGGAAACGGCTGGCCGAGCCAGACCGCACGGCCCGAGGCGATGACCAGGTCGTGGACGCGGGTGATGTCGCGCGTGATCGGGCGCGGCGCGAAGCGCAGGAAGACGCGCGCGTAGAGCAGCGCTTTCAGCCGCTGCAGGTTGCACCGCGACCAGACCCGCCGCAGGCGGCGTTGCCAGGGTTCCGACGGGCGCGCGAACGCCGCGCTGTCGTCCCGGCCCAGATCGAACATGTAGACCGGTTTGCGGGTGGCGCAGGCTTCGGCCAGCATGGTGGCGCTCTCGCAGGTGACGACGATCGCATCCGCCAGCGCCAGATAGCCGTAGTACGGATTGTCGGTGGCGCCCGGCGCCCATCGGAACAGCTCGTAGGGAACGTCGATCGCCTGCTCGAGCGCCAGCGCGGCCGCGCGCGCGGTGCGCCCGCTGGTCGTGATCAGCAGCGAGCCGCCGCGCTCGCGTGCCAGCGCGCTCGCCTCCCGGCCCAGGCGCTCCGCCTTCTCCCGGTCGAGCGCGTAACGCCCGCTGTAGCCGCCGACCAGAAGGGCGATGTAGGGCCGCGGCAGATGGGCAAGGCGCGGCGCGCAAATGCTCCCCGCGGCGGCCAGGCTCGCCTCGGTGACCCGGTGCAGGCTGAAGCTGTTGCGCAAAACGTTCGGCGCATCCGGCACCGGATACTCCGGCGCGGTGATCACCAGATCGAAGCGCGCGACCGGCGCAAAGGGCTTGCCGAGATGGACGTAGCGGGTTTGGCCCCCGGACTGCTGCCGGAGCCACCGGCAGACCGGCTCGTTGCGCATGGCCGCGGAGATGATCAGATCGGGCCAGGGCGGCGCCAGCGGACTCGACTGCCGGCGGACGATGCCGAGGGCGGTGGTGGCGCGCCAGACGTCGAGCAGATAGCCCCACCAGCGGTAGCGGAGCTCTTTCACCTCGTAGGGCCAGCCGAGCGCATCCGCGAGTGCGCGGATCTGCGAGTTTTCGCCCGCGCGGTAGCACATCACCGCCCAGACCCGGGGCGCGCGATCGTCCAACGCCATGTCCCGAGACGCCGTCCCCGGAGCCGCTGCCGCGCCCCGGTTCCCCGGATCGCTCCAACCCTCAGGCCGCCCGCGGCAGCGCGAGCCCCGCCAGCAGGTCGTCGACCGGCGGCGCCTCGGCCAGGCGCTCGAGCGCGTCGTGGCGGATGTGATTGGCGCCCATCGCCTCGCGCAACAGATCCTCGCTGACCACGCCCTGCTCGACGCATTCGCGCAGGAGGCCGAAGAACAGGGCCTCCTGGCGCGGATCGGGATGGCGGCTGTAGTGCCCGAGCAGGGCGTATTCGCCGAACAGCTTGCGGCGCGCGGTCATCAGCCAGCCGAACGGCGGGAACGCCGGAAAGTGCTCGGTCGGGCGGAAATCGACCGGCAGGCCGGTCTTCCACGGCTGGGTCTTGCGCCGGGTGTTGTGCAGGAGCCGGGTGCGCTCGGTCAGCCGGTCGAAGTCGTTCCACTCCGGCTCGAACGTGCCGATCGTCTCGGGGTCCTCGTCGTGCAGGCCGACCCAGGGGGTGTAGTCGCGCTCGAAGGTGAACAGCTGCCCGAACTGCTTCTCCACCTGCCAATGGCTGAGCTTCGCGCAGTCGAGCAGCATGACCGAGCTGGCGTAGCTGCCGCGCACGGTCCGCTTGATGCCGCTGTGGGTGCGGCAGAGGATCGCCTTGCCCTGCATGTCGCGGGTCAGGAGCCCGTCGATGTCGGCGACCGCGAACACGTCGGGATCGATCACGATCGCCCGGCCCTGGTAGCCCATCAGCTCGGGCGGCATGAAGCGCAGCGGGGTAAACGACTGCAGATCATCGTTCAGCCATTGCCGCTGCTGGCCGTCGCGCAGGTAGAGCTGGCCCTCGCGCGCCTTAAGGAAGGGATGGTCGCGGGTGTCGATCAGCCGCACCTCGAACCGATCGCTGTGGGCGCTGTTGCGCCGGATCGAGTGCTGCGAGACCAGCGCGCCGACCATCTGGCGGTGATTGGTATGGATGAAGACGCAGCTTGTCATCGGTTCGCCAATCCCAGGTCGCGAAGGGGCGGGCGCCGACGCCCTGGACGCGGGCGGTCAGCTCATGTTGAGCAGGCGTCGGATCGGCTTGGTGAGCCGGCCGATGCGCCGCTGGGTGTCGACCAGAACGCTTGGTCGGGCAAAGCTCAGCTGCAGGATGCGGCGCTCGCCGACGAAGCTCTTGTGGCCGTGAAACGAGTTGTCGCTGCGCCGGAATGCCAGCATGTTGCCGCCGGCGGGCACCACCTCGGCGGCGTAGTCCTCGAGGTCGGTTGCCGAGCGCAGCATGCGCAGCTGACCACCCTCGTGCGGCCATTCCTGGTTGAAATAGAACAGCACCGTGATCAGCTTGGCGCGGTGATCGGTGTGGATGTGACCATCGGTCGCTTCGCAGTGCCGGCGGACGGCGATCGTGGCCTCGGCACCTTCGAGGTCGATCCCGAACTTGGCCGCGAAGCGCTCCCTGAGTGCGTCGCCGTACAGGTCGTCGAGCAGGGCCGCGAAGGCAGGCCCGTACTGCAGACCCTCGGGCGCCACGTTGCCCGGACCCTCGATCACCGGGAAATCGAGGTTGAGGGCGTCGAGCGCGGCGGCGCGGATGAAGCCCGGTACGATCAGGTAGTCGAACGGCTCGCGGACCAGGGGCGCGGCGTCGAACGCCGACCAGTCGAACAGCGGGCCGGCGAACTGCGCCGGCGGCGCCGGTCGGGCGACTGCCGCGCTCGCATGTGCCACCATTATATCTCCTCGAGGCCGGCTGGTTGTCTGCTGCATGCGGTCGCGAGCATTAGCAGGATCACGCCGAAGTTGCTATACCCGGATTGCCGCACGTGGGCGGCGTTTGGCGGGGAGATCTCGATCGATGGATGCAGTCTGGCGGGAGGCGGCGCGCGAGGTGCTGATGGCGTCGCTGGGCTTCCTGCCGCCGCCGCGGCGCAAAGCGATCGACCGCTGGCTGCGCGGCCGCGAGGAGGCGCGCAAGCTGGCCGAGACCGACCATGTGCTGATGTCCTGGGGCAAGAGCGGCCGGACCTGGCTCAGGCTCATGCTCTCGCGCTTCTACCAGCTCGCCTACGGCATCCCCGAGGGCCGGCTGCTCGAGTTCGACAACCTGCACCGCGCCAATCCAAAGATTCCGCGCCTGTTCTTCACCCACAGCAATTACCTGCGCGACTACACCGGCGACTGGACCACCAAGCAGGCGTTCTACGGCAAGCAGGTCATCATGCTGGTGCGCGACCCGCGTGACGTCGCCGTCTCCCAGTATTTCCAATGGAAGTTCCGGATGCGGCCGGTCAAGAAGCTGTTGAACGACTATCCGCCGCACAACACCGACATCGGGGTGTACGAGTTCGTGATGCACCAAGGGGCCGGTCTGCCCAAGATCCTCGAGTTCTTCGAGATCTGGCAGCGCGAGCTGCCCAAGGTCAAGGCCTCGACGATCGTCCGCTACGAGGACATGCGGGCGGATCCCGCGGCTGTGCTCGGGCGCGTGCTGACGTTCCTCGGCACCCCCGGCACGCGCGAGCAGATCGAGGGCGCGGTTGCCTACGCCGCCTACGACAACATGAAGCAGCTCGAGCAGAAGCGGGTGTTCTGGCTGAACGGCAACCGGCTGCGGCCGGGCGACCAGAGCAACCCGAACTCGTTCAAGGTCCGGCGCGGCAAGGTCGGCGGCTGGCGCGACTATTTCGACGAGCACCAGACCCGGACCCTCGATGCCATGCTTTTAGCCCGGCCGCTGCCGCTGTTCGGCTATGGCCTTGTGGAGGCGGCCGAGCGCTCCGCCTGAGGCCCGCCCATCAGGCCCCGGATGCGGGCGACCACGCGCCCCAGATCGTCCGGCACCTCGCCCGCGGGCGGCGCCAGTGGCTGGCCGGCCGGCACGGCGAGGCCGCGCTCGAACAGCAGGCGGTGGAAGGCCTGCAGGTCGCGGTAGCCGACCACGCCCAGGTGGTAGAGCGCGAGCGCCAGGAGGCGGCGCCAGCCGGCCGGGGGTGCTGCCGCCGCCGGCTCGAACACGCGGCGGGCGAGCGCGCGGTAGAGCTGGTCGCCGACCCCGGCGGTCGGCAGCTCGAGGATCGCGAGCGGCCGTCGCAACCGGATGACCTCGACCACCATCGAGAGGCTGTCGCCGGTGACGATGAAGCCGTCGGCGTGGCCGAGCAGGCCGAGATAGGGGTTGTCGGCCGCGCCCTCCTGCCAGCGGAACAGCCGGGCGCCGGCCGGCAGGCCCCGGGCGAGCGCGGCCACGACGGCCGCCGGCGTGCGGCGGCTGGTGGTGAGGTAGGGGGTGCCGCCCATCGCCGCGACCTCGGCCGCGAGCGCCAGCAGCCGCCGCACGACGCCGTCGTCGTAGACGAAGGGATCGGTCGGACCGCCGATCAGGAAGGCCACGAGCGGCCGCGGCAGCGGCGCGAGACGCTCCTGCCAGGCCTGGGCCGCGGCGGCGATCGCCGCCTCGTCCGCGCGCATCAGCGGCAAAGGGATCGGCAGCAGATTGGCAACCGGCGGCATCGACGTCTCGGCGCTGGTGATCACGAGGTCGAAGCGCGCCATCTTGCCGGACGGCTTGCCGACCAGGACCAGCCGGGTGCGGCCGCCCGACTGGCGGGCGATCCAGAGCGCCACCATCGAGGGCCGGCGGCCGATCGTGATCACCAGATCGGGCCAGGGCGGGGTCAGGGGATCGGAGCGCGCCCGGTCGATGTGGTGCAGCGAGGCCTTGACCCAGGGCTTGCCGGTCACGTAGGGGGCGCGCATCTGCAGCCGGCGGACCTCGCAGGGCCAGCCCAACGCCTGCGCGATCGCCTCGACCTGGCCATTGTCGCCGCGCTTGTCGCCGAGCAGCAGCCAGGTCCGCGGCGGGTTTTCCACTTTGTCGCTGATCCCGGGCCCGTCGATCCAGTGCCCCGGCTGGTCCGTCTGCATACCAGCCGCGAGCGCGCGGCCTCCGGCTCCCGCTTCAGACCGCGACGCGGGCGCCCGCGGCGGCGACCGGCGCGTAGCCGAACGTCGGCGACAGGCGCGCCGCGACCAGCGCCTCCAGCTCGGCCGCCTGCTCGGCGGTGAAGTAGTCGCGATAGCCGCCGACCTTGGCCCGGCGCACCTTGAAGCTGTCCGGGTCGCCCCGGTTGCGGCGCCGCAGGCCGCCCTGACGGAAGAAGCCGCGGCTCTCGAGGGCGCGCAGATTGTCGAAGGCGCCGAACTCGACCGCCTGCGCGAGCTCCTGGTCGCTGAACGTCTCGCCCATCAGCGTGGTGATCCGGCCCAGCTCCCGCGCCGGCTCGGCGCGCAGGTCCTCGTAGCGCACCATGAGCGCTCGCGGCAGCTCCGCGAGGTTGCGCTGCCAGCGGTTGAGATAGTCGATCAGGCTGGGCAGGCCGATGTCGCTCGCGCGCACGAACTCCCACATCTCGACGGTGCGCCGGTCGATCGGATGGTCGATCGCGGCGTTGATCAGCTCCTGCTTGTGCGCCGACTGGCGCCGGGTGAACTGGAAGAACCAGGACACCGCGATGTCGCAGGGATGGCGCGCGAGCAAGAGGATGGGCTTGTGGCGCAGCGGCGAATCAGGCGCGTCCGGCGCGAGCGCCGCCCCGACCGCGCCCTCGTAGCTGTAGTGGCCATTGGTCGCGGTGATCCGCGGCACCCCGGGATGACGCCGGGCGAGCTCGTCGGAGGTCACGATCACCGAGGCCGGCAGGCCGTGGCGCACCTGGTACAGCCGCGAGAGCATGACCTTGAGCCAGGTGTTGCCGCTCTTCGGATGGCCGATGATCAGAAGATCGGTGCGGCCCGCCTTGGCGAGCTCGAGGCGCGCCAGCAGGTGGCGCCGGCTCGCGATCCGCAGCGGCCGGGGCAACACCGCGGTCGGCACCAGCACCGCCAGCTTCTTCACCTCGTCGCTCGGGGCAAACATGACACCTCCGGTCGCACCGTCGTACCAACCCTCGTCGCAGGGCGGGTTAGCAAACCCTGGCCGCCGGGGCAACGTCGGCGTCGCGGGCCGGTCGGCCGCCGGCGCGTCAGTCGCCGGCCGCCGGGGTGGCGGCGGCCCGCTGGTGGAGATCGGCCTGGCGCAGATGCGCTTCGGCGTGGATCGCCTGGCTCAGCTCCGGCCGGCCGGCGGCGAGGCCGCGGAAGTCGGCGACGTCGAGCACCAGGAGCTGGGTCGGTTGCACGGTCACCACGCTCGCGACCCGCGGCTCGCCGGTGATCAGCGCCATCTCGCCGAAGAAGCTGCCCGGGCCGAGGCGCACCGGATGGCCGGGCAGGCGGATCACGACCTCGCCCTCGACGATGAAGTACATGCAGTCGCCGGGCTCGCCGCGGCGGACCACCGTCCGGCCGGCCGCCAGATCACGCGGCCGCAGCAGGCGCGCGACCTCGCCGATGGTCTGGGCGCCGACGTTCGCGAACAGTGGCACGCGCGCGACCAGGTCCCAGGTTCTGAGAAACTCGCGGCGGCGCAGCTCCTGGGCAAAGCCGCTGGCGAGGATGCCGGCCCAGAGCGCGAACACCGCGATGCCGCTGATCATCACCATGCCGGCGAGCAGGCGGCCGAGCGGCGTGATCGGGATCTCGTCGCCGTAGCCGGTGGTCGTGAGCGTCGTGATCGCCCACCAGAGCGCCGCCGGGATGCTGCCGAAGGTCGCCGGCTGGACGTCGCGCTCGAGCAGATAGGCGCCGGTGGCGGCGAGCAGCAGGGCGATCAGGAAGGCCAGCAGCACGCCCGTGAGCGGCGCCCGCTCGTTGCGGACCACCCGCACCAGCATGTCGAGGGCGGGCGTGTAGCGGACCAGCTTGAAGACCCAGATCAGGCCAAACAGGCGCGCGCTCGCGGGCGCGATCCCGGCCAGCAGCGCCGCCGGCACCGCGAGCCCGGCCGCGAGATCGACCAGCGCCAAGGGCGTGCTCAGCCGGCGCAGCCAGGCGATCCAGGAGTGCCAGCGAGCGAGCGCGCTGCGGCCGGCCGGGTGGTCCGGCTCGAACTTGGCGAGGTCAGCGGGCACCTGGCAGAGGCGCAGCCCATATTCGATCGCGAACAGGCCGGCGATGATCAGGACCAGCGCGGTCAGCGCCCGCTGGTGCGCCGTGGCGAGCTCGGGCACGGTGCCGAGGATCAGGATGCCGAGGCCCGCCGCGATCGCCATCCGCTGGGCGCTGCGGAAGGCGCGGGCCGGCGGACTCGTGGCGGCCGGGTCCAGGACCGCGTCGAGGTCGAGCCGGACGCGCGCGATCACACCCTTGGGAGCGGACATCTGGGCCCGAGCCGGATTTCCCTGCCTCACCGCGACCGCGCGAGCCTGCTCCCTTGCCGATCGGCCGTCAATCTCGAGCCAGCTGGGGGTTGCAGGGCCCGGCGCCGGCAGTCGGATCGCGCCGCCGGGCGCCCGGCCGTCGGGATTGCCGCCGCGGTCCGGATCGACCACTATCCTGTCATCGACCGGAGCTCTATGGATGGCTCGCGCGCTGCTCGCGCTATCGCTCTTGACCCTGCTGCTCGGCCCCGGCGGCCGGACGGCGGCGGCGAGCGATGCCACGATCAAGAGCTACGCGATCGTCCAGGACGACGCCACGCTCCGGGTCCAGGGCAAGACGATCCGGCTGTTCGGGCTCTACATTCCCCCGACCGGGCAGGGCTGCGCGACCGTGCTCCGGCCGCCTGCCTGCGGCTCGCGGGCGGTGCGCGCGCTCGAGCTCAAGATCCAGGGCTTCGTCGAATGCCTGCCGCAGCAGCGCTACACCGACGGCAGCATCGGCGCGATCTGCTACGCCCGCGAGGGCTCGATCCTCGACCCGCCGCTCGATCTCGGCGCCTGGCTGATCGAGCAGGGCTTCGCGGTCGCCGGCCCGGACGCGCCGTTCGAATACGGCGTTTTGGAGAAGATCGCACGCGTCAACCGGCGCGGCGTGTGGGGCTTCCAGGTCGACAACGTCTTCAGACCGCGAAGCGGACGCCACTGACCAAGCGAGCGCCGCAGTGCCCGCGCCTGGTTGCGCGGGCGGGGCTCCTACGCGGGCCATGGGCGCCGCGTTCGGGCGTCTTGTCGTCGGAGGTGGCGAATCGTCCGGCACCCGCTATCCTGGATCGATGCACTCCGAGGCGCTGTTCGCCCTGCTGGTGAGCCCGTTGGTCGGCAGCTTTCTCGGCGTCGCGATCCTCCGCATGCCGGCAGGCCGCCCGATCCTGCTCGCCCGCTCCGCGTGCGACCAGTGCGGGCGGAGGCTTGGCGGCAAGGACCTGATCCCGCTGCTCAGCTGGGCCTGGCGGCGCGGCCGATGCGCGTGCGGTGCGGCCAGGCTCAGCCCCTTCTATCCCGCGATCGAGCTGGCAGCGCTCGCGGTCGCGGCCTCCGCCGCGGCCGTGCTCTCGGGCTGGCTGCTGTGGGCGAGCCTGGCGCTCGGCTGGACCCTGCTCGCGCTGGCCGCGATCGATCTTCGCCACTACTGGCTGCCCGACCGCCTGAGCCTGCCCCTGATCCCGGCCGGTCTCGGGGTCGCCTGGCTGATCGATCCGGCCAAGCTGCCGGACCAGGCGATCGGGGCCCTGGCCGGCTTCCTCGCCTTTGCCGGCATCGCCTGGGTCTACCGCCGGCTGCGTCGGCGCGCCGGCCTGGGCCTGGGTGACGCCAAGCTGCTCGCGGC
Source organism: uncultured Alphaproteobacteria bacterium (assembly GCA_963753685.1). GTDB lineage: Bacteria > Pseudomonadota > Alphaproteobacteria > Geminicoccales > Geminicoccaceae > DATAOG01. The sequence continues at coordinate 28,315 of CAVWDE010000014.1, read as the reverse complement.
CGCCGGCGCCTGGCTCGGCTGGCAAGCGCTGCCGGGCCTGGTCGTGGTCGCGGCCGGCCTGGCGCTCGCGGTGGCCCTCGCCCGGGCCGCCTTCGGCGCGCGCCTCGCCGCCGCCACCCGGATCGCGTTCGGACCCTACCTCGCGCTCGGGTTCTGGCTGTTCTGGCTGTACGGCCCGCTCATGCTGACCCCGCCGGACGGCCTGCCGCTGGCGCCTTGAGCTCGCCAGCTTGCCGGCGGTGGCCCCGGCGCGCTAGATTTCGGCCGGCAGATGATCTCCGGCCGCGACGGAATCGGAATGGCGACCAGGGCACTGGCGACGCGCGTCGACGATGACCCGGCGGGCTTCGAGGCGGCGCTCGGCGAGCTGCTCGTCGGGCAGGGCAAGCTCGACCCGGCCGGGCTCGCGCGGGCGCTGCGTCTGGCCGAAGCGAGCGAGGAGCGCCTGCACGGCCTCCTGATCAAGCTCGGCCTGGTGCCCGAGCGCGCGGTCGCCGAGGCGCTGGCGCAGCTGCTCCAGCTGCCGCTCGCCGGCCCCACGGACTTCCCCGACCTGCCGGTGCAGGGCGAGCGGGTCAGCGTCAACTTCCTCAAGCAGGCGCACATTCTGCCGCTCGCCGAGACCGAGGACGGCCTCGCGGTCGCGATGGCCGATCCGCTCGATCACTACACCATCGGCGCGATGCAGCTGTTTGCCGGCAAGCCGGTCCAGCCCTGGGTCGCGGCGCCCGGCGACATCGAGGCGGCGCTCGAGCGCCTGTACGGCCGCGGCGGTGCCGCCGGCGAGCTCGTGCAGACGCTCGATCCGGGCGGGTTCGGCGCCGAGGACGACGTCCGCCGCCTGCGCGATCTGGCGAGCGAGGCGCCGGTCGTCCGGATCGTCAGCCGGATGATCGCCCGCGCCGTGGACGCGCGCGCCTCCGACATCCACATCGAGCCGTTCGAGCAGAGCCTGCGTGTCCGCTACCGGATCGACGGCGCGCTGCGCGAGGCCGAGGCGCCGCCGCCCGAGCTCGGTGCTGCGGTCATCTCGCGGATCAAGATCATGGCGCGCCTCGACATCGCCGAGCGCCGCCTGCCGCAGGACGGCCGGATCAAGGTCGCGGTGCGCGGCCGCGACATCGACCTTCGGGTCGCGACCATGCCGGCCATGCACGGCGAGGCGGTCGTGCTGCGCGTGCTCGACCGCAGCAGCGTCGTGCTCGACTTCGTGGCGCTCGGGTTCGAGAGCGAGGCGCTTCAGCTCTATCGCCAGGCGCTCGCGCGGCCGAACGGCATCATCCTGGTGACCGGCCCGACCGGCAGCGGCAAGACCACCACGCTCTACACTTCGCTCACCGAGATCAACACGCCCGACCGCAAGATCCTGACCGTCGAGGACCCGATCGAGTACCAGCTGCACGGCATCAACCAGGTCCAGATCAAGCCCCAGATCGGCCTCAGCTTCGCGGCCATCCTGCGCTCCATGCTGCGCCACGACCCCGACGTGATCATGGTCGGCGAGATCCGCGACCTCGAGACCGCGCAGATCGCGATCCAGGCAGCGCTCACCGGCCATCTGGTGCTCTCGACCCTGCACACCAACAACGCCGCCGGCACGCTGACCCGCCTGCTCGACATGGGGGTCGAGGACTACCTTCTGACCTCGACGCTGAACGCGATCGTCGCCCAGCGCCTGGTCCGCCAGCTGTGCCGCCACTGCCGGGAGGATTATGCGCCGCTGCCCGAGCTGCTCGATCAGATCGGCTTCGATCCGCATCAAAAGACCCTGTTCTGGCGCCCGCGCGGCTGCGAACGGTGCGGCGGCACCGGCTATTTCGGCCGCGTCAGCATCAACGAGGTGCTGGTCATGTCCGACCCGGTGCGCCGCCAGCTGCTCCAGCACGCCGAGGCGACCCTGCTCCAGCGCACCGCGCTTGCCGCCGGCATGCGGACGATGTTCCAGGACGGCATGGCCAAGGTCGTGGCCGGCGTGACCACGATCGAGGAGGTGCTGCGCGTGACCCGCGAGGCGGACTGATGGGCCGCTTCCGCTACCGGGCGGTGGCCGCCTCGGGCGAGCTGGTCCAGGGCGAGATGGCGGCCGCCAGCCAGGCGACCGTGATCGAGCGCCTGCGCGGCCAGGGCCATCTGCCGCTCGCCGCCGACGAGATCGCGGCGGGTGCCGGTCACAGGCGCCGGCTCACCCTCGCGCAATGGCTGCGCCAGCCGATCCTCGGCTCGGCGCGGGTGACCCGGCGCGACGTTGCGATCATGACCCGCGAGCTCGCGACCCTGCTCGAGGCCGGGCTGACCCTCGACCAGTCGCTGAAGCTCCTGATCGAGCTCGCCGAGGGCGAGGCGCTCGAGGGGTTGCTCGCGGACCTGCTGGAGCGGATTCAAGGCGGCAGCTCGCTCGCGGACGCGCTCGCGCAGCACGAGAAGCTGTTCCCGCAGGTCTACGTCAGCATGGTCCGCGCCGGCGAGACCGGCGGCGCGTTGCGCGAGGTTCTGAGCCGCCTCGCCCGCTATCTGGACGAGGCCGAAGCGCTCCGCGAGCAGGTCAAGTCGGCGCTGATCTACCCGGTGCTGCTGCTGATCCTGGCGGCGGTCTCGATCGTGATCCTCCTGACCGTGGTGCTGCCCCAGTTCACGCCCCTGTTCGAGAACGCCGGCGCCAAGCTGCCGTGGCTGACCCGCGCCGTGATCCTGGTCGGCGATGGCGTGCAGCGCTACTGGTGGCTGCTCCTTGGCGGGGGGCTTGGCGCGACCTGGCTCGCGCGCCGGCTGCTGCGCCAGCCGGCGCGCCGGGCGCAGGTCGACCGCTGGCTGCTGCGCCTGCCGCTGCTGGGCGAGCTGCTGGCCAAGATCGACACCGCACGCTTCGCCCGCGCGCTCGGCACGCTGCTCGCCAACGGCGTGCCGCCCTTGACCGCGCTCGCGATCGTCCAGGACGCGCTCACCAACGCCACCCTGCGCCGCGCGCTCGCCGATGCCGCGACGGCCATGAAGGACGGCGGCGGCCTCGCGGCACCGCTCGGACGCGCCGGCGTGTTCCCAAAGCTCGCGGTCCATCTGCTCGGCGTCGGCGAGGAGTCCGGCCAGCTCGACCCGATGCTGCTCAAGATCGCCGAGGTCTTCGATCGCGACGTCAAGAGCACGATCGAGCGCCTGATGGCGCTCCTGGTGCCCGCGCTCACGATCGTGCTCGGCGCGATCGTCGCGGTGATCATCACCTCGGTCATGATGGCGATCCTGTCGGCCTACGACCTGCAGCTATGACCCGGAAAGCGACCCTGATGGCCCTCGTCCGCCCGCGCCCGGCGCAGGGTCGGGCCAGAGCGTCCGGCTTCACCCTGATCGAGCTGCTCGTGGTCCTGGTGATCCTCGGCCTGCTCGCGGCCTTCGTCGCCCCGCAGGTGCTGAAGTACCTGAGCAAGGCCAAGACCGACGTCGCCAAGGCGCAGATCGTCAACATCGCCTCGATCCTCGACCTCTACAAGCTCGAGGTCGGCAGCTATCCGAACCAGCAGGACGGGCTCGAGGCGCTGCTCCGGCAGCCGGCGGATGCGCCCCGCTGGAATGGTCCCTACGTCAAGAAAGCCGATGCGCTGACGGACCCGTGGGGCGAGATCTACCAGTACCGTTTCCCGGGCGAGCACGGCGACTACGATCTGTTCACGCTCGGCGCCGATCAGGCCCCGGGCGGCGAGGGCGAGAACCAGGACGTCACCAGCTGGTGACGCCTCGAGGTGTGGTGTGGGCATGCCGGCGGAGCGCGGCTTCACCCTGCTCGAGCTGATGGTCGTGCTCCTGATCATCGGCCTTCTGCTGGTGCTCGTCCCGGGCCATCTCTGGCGTTCGCACGCCGGCCTCGAGGTTCAGGTCGCGGCCCGGGCGCTCGCCGACGGCCTGCGCCAGACCCGCAGCGACGCGCTCGTGACCAACCGCGAGCGGGTGTTCACCGTCGACGTCGCCGGCCACCGCTTCCGGCCCGGCCAGGACCGGCAGCTCGAGTCGCTGAACGCCGGCCTCCGGCTCGGCCTCGATACCGCGCGCTCGGAGCTCATCGATGCCGCGAGCGGCCAGATCCGCTTCTTCCCGGACGGCAGCTCGACCGGCGGCCGGATCACCTTGACGATGCAGGCCCAACAGGCCGAGGTCACCGTCGACTGGCTGACCGGGCAGGTCGCGATCGCCGATGTCAAACCCTGATCCCGGCCTCGATCCTGCCTTGGGGCGCCAGGGCTTCACGCTGATCGAGGTGGTCGTGGCGCTGGTCATCTTCGGCCTCGCCTTCGCGGTGCTGGCGCGGATCGTCCAGACCGGCATCCTGCAATCGGGGCGGGCCGAGGCGATGACCACGGCGACCCTGCTCGCGCGCTCGCAGCTCGCCCGCATCGGCGCCGACGTGCCGATCGCCCCGGGCGAGCTCGACGGCGATGCCGGCGACGGCTTTCGCTGGCGGATCGTGATCCGGCCGGCCGCGCTCGAGGACGACCAGGCTGGCGCCGCCGACCAGCCCCAGCGCCCGGCGATCCTCCCCTATCAGGTCGCGGTCACGATCGCCTGGGGCGGGGGCGGCCCGGCGGAGACGCTGACGCTTACGAGCCTGCGCCTGGCGGCCGCGGAGCCGGCGCGATGACGGCTGCAAGCGCGCCCGCGGAGCGTGGCTTTACGCTGATCGAGATCCTGGTCGCGGTGACCCTGCTCGGCCTGCTGATGGCGGCGCTGTTCGGCGGCGTGCGGCTTGGCGTGCGCGCCTGGGAAACGAGCGGGACCCGGCTCGACGACAGGGCCCGGCTGGCCGCGGTCCAGGATTTCCTGCGCGACCGCCTGACGGAGGCCTACGAGGCAGGGAATCAGGCCACGGGCCAGGCGGTGCAGCCGGGATTCGTCGGCGAGCCGGACCGATTGAGCTTCGTGACATTGATGCCGGAACATATGGGCGCCGGCTTCCACCACATGGTTCTGGCCTTGAACGCGGCCGCCGACGGCCCGGATCTCGCGGTCACCTGGTGGCCATCGGAACCCGGCGCGGGCACCGCCGCCGCGAACGCCCCGCTCCCGAACGCCACCTCCGAGGAGGCCGCAACGGCCCGGGACGCCGTCCACAGCCGGGTGCTGCTCGCCCATGTCGCCGAGCTGCATTTCGCCTATTTCGGCGAGGTCCAGCGCAAGCAGCCGCCGGTCTGGTCCGAGACCTGGCACCAGCCGCTCCCGCCCCTGCTGGTCCGGGTCCGGCTGCGCTTTCCGGACCGGGACGGGCGCAGCTGGCCCGATCTGATCGTCCGGCCGATGATCGATGGTCAGATCTTCTGAGCGCGCTCGCGGCCGGTCCCGCGAGCCCCGGCCGACGGCCCGGACCAGGTTGGTCGCCCGGCATGGGTAGCCTGCTCGGCTTCGTCCGGCGCGGCCTCCAGGGGTTCTTCGCCTGGTGGCTCGGCGAGCTCGCGGGCCTGGTCCCGGCGCGCCTCAGCCCCGCCAGGCGCCGCGACCGGCATCGCCTGGTCCTGGCCCTGGGGGCCGAGGGAACGGGCGTGTCCGAGATCGTCGGCGAGCAGGAGCAGGCGCTCGGCGTGGTCGCGGCGGGCGAGCCCGGCCAGCCGGCCAAGGTCGCGGCGCTGCTGCGCCGGGCACGCCGGCGGCGCAGCCGGATCACGCTCCGCCTCGCCCCCGGCATGGGCTTGCGCAAGGTCCTGGACCTGCCGCTCGCCGCCCAGGGCGACCTCGATCAGCTGCTCCGCTTCGAGATGGACCGTCTGACCCCGTTCCGCGCCGAGGACGTGGTCTTCGCGCGCCGCATCCTGGGCAGCGATCCGGACCAGCGGCGCATGACGGTCGAGCTGCAGGTGGCGCCGCGCGCGGTGGTCGAGCAGGCGCTCGCGGCGGCCGCTGCCTGCAAGGTGACGCCGACCCGGGTCGAGCTGGCGCCGCCCGCGCCGTCGGGCTCGAACCCCGGTCCGGGCGCGGCGCCGGCGCTCAACCTGTTGCCGGCCGAACCGGCCGAGGCGGCGCCGGCGAGCCGGCTGCACCGCTGGCTGGCCCTGGTGGCGCTGGCTCTGGCGGCGCTCGCGCTCGCGATCCCGCTGCAGCAGCAGCGCTCGACCGTGGCCGAGCTCGAGCGCGAGGTCGCGGTCGCCAAGGACGCCGCGCAACAGAGCGCCAGGCTGCGCGCGCGCCTCGACCAGCTGCGCGCCAACGTCCGCTTCCTGGTCGACCAGAAGGGCCGGACGCCGATGGTGACCCGGGTGCTGGCCGAGCTCACCCGGGTGATCCCGGATCAGGCGCACGTCGAGCAGCTGGATCTGCGGGAGGGCACCCTGCAGCTGCGCGGCTTCGCCGACAAGGCCTCCGACCTGATCGGTCTGCTCGAGCAGTCGCCCCTGTTTCGGACGCCGCAGTTCCGCTCGCCCGTGACCCGTGATCCGCGGCTTGGCGAGGAGCGTTTCCAGCTGTCGGTCGAGCTTGCCAAGGGGGGCGGTTGATGCTCCGCCGCGGCGCGCCCGCGAGCCGGCTCCTGGCGCTCGCCCTGCTCGCCGGCCTTCTGCTCGCGGCCTACGGCTTGGTGGTGGCGCCGGTGGTCGCCGCCTATCGGGAGACCGGCGAGGCGATCCAGGCGGCGCAGGACCTGCTGCAACGCTACCGGGCGCTCGCCGCCGAGCGGACCCAGCTCACCGACCGGCTGGCCGAGCTCGAGCAGCGGGCGGCCAAGACCGGCGGCTACCTCGAGGGGGCCACCGATGCGCTCGCGGCGGTCGAGATCCAGGATCGCGTCCGGCGCACCATCGAGCGCGCCGGCGGCCAGCTGCAGAGCACCCAGATCCTGCCGGCGGCCGCGGTCGAGGCCACGGCGCCGGTGCGCCGGGCAGCCCTCCGAATCCAGCTCGCGATCAGGATCAAGGGGTTGCAGACCATGCTCTACGAGCTGGAGACCGGCCAGCCCTACCTGTTCATCGACGAGCTGACCATCCGCCAGCGCCGGACCGGGCATGGCAGGACCGAGATTCCGGAGGAGCCGCTGCTCGATGTGAGCTTCGAGGTGTTCGGCTACATCCGCGCCGCCGAGAGCTGAGCGCGCGCCGCGGCGGTGCGCAAACTGTCCTGGCCCGGCGTGTCGATCCCTGATACGGTCGGCGGTCTGGAACGAGGACGGCGCTCGCCGTGGCTGGACGCTCGACCCACTGGTTGACGGGCCTGTGGTCGCTTGCGATCGCCGGGCTGGTTGCGATCGTCGTCCTGGAGCTGACCGGCGACGCCGCGATCGCGCCCGACGTGACGGCGGCGGCGCCGGCGACCGTGCTGCCCGCGGCTCCGCCCGAGCCCGGCGAGTACCAGCCGCCGCCCCAGCATCAGTTCAACGAGATCTCCGCCCGGCCGCTGTTTTTCCCATCGCGGCGGCCGTTCGTGCCGCCCGCGGGGCCGGCCGCAGCCGAGGCCGTGGCGCCGTCGACCGGCATCGAGCTGATCGGGGTCCTCCTGACCGAGCAGGAGCGGGCCGCCCTGGTCCAGCCGCAAGGCGAGGCGGCCGCGCACTGGGTGCACGAGCGCCAGACCGTCGCCGGCTGGTTGGTCGAGGCGATTGCCGCCGACCACGTGCAGCTGCGCGACGGCGACCGGGTCGAGATCGTCAAGCTGCGCGCCGATCAGGCGCCGGCGGAGCCGAAGGCCAAGCCCAAGCCGAGCGTCCCCAAGGCGGCTAAAGCCAGGGTGGCCGCGCCGGCGGCGACCGCCCGCAAGGAGTGAGCCAGCTCCGGCGTGGCCGGCGCCTGGCCCCGCCGATCGGCGCCGCGATCGTCGGCCTCCGGATGCCCCTTGCTGGAGATCGGAAAACCGGACGAGCCAAGAGCTTAACGTTGTGTTCTTGATTCCTCATCTCATGAATGGTAGGCAACTCCCTGGAAACGATATGAACCAGGGCGCTTCCGCCAGAGATGGGCGCGAGACCAAGGCTCCTGCAGATCTGCTTGGTCGCCGCCGTCGCGGCGGGACTCGCTGCCTGCGAGCCCTGGGCGCGCCACCAGCCCCCGCCGGTCGAGCCGCAGCCGCTGCCGGCATCGGCGCCGCCCACCCCCCTCCAGCCACCGGCGCCGCCGCCAGCGCCCGAGCGCCCGGCGCAGATGGCGCCGGTGGTCGAGCGCGGCACCGGCCTGTTCGCCCAGTCGCCGCCCGCCCGATCGCGCGCCAGCATCGCGCGCGATGCCGCCGGCGCGGTCACGCTCAACGTCGTCGACGCCGATCTGCGCGAGGTGGTGCGCCTGGTCCTCGAGGATACCTTGCACGTCAACTACGTGATCGACCCGGCGGTCCACGGCACGATCACGGTCCAGACCAGCCAGCCCGTGCCGAGCGCCAGTCTGCCGGCGATGCTCGATGCGATCCTGCGGGTCAATGGCGCCGCCCTGGTCGAGGTCGGCGACCTGTACAAGGTCGTGCCGATCGACCAGGCGCTGACCAGCGGACCGGCGCCCGGCATCCATCCGGTGCCGGCGGCCAACCGGCCCGGGTTCAGTGTCCGCGTGGTGCCGGTTCGCTTCGTCTCCGCGGCCGAGCTCGCGCCGCTGCTGGAGCCGTTCGCGCCGCCCGGCGGCTCGCTGCAGGTCGATCCGGAGCGCAATCTGCTGCTGCTCGCGGGCACCCCCGACGAGCTCAGCACGCTCACCGACCTGGTCTCGATGTTCGACGTCGACTGGCTCGCCGGCATGTCGTTCGGGCTCTATCCGCTCGAGTTTGCCCGGCCGGCGGCGCTGGTCACCGAGCTCGGGCAGATCTTCGACCTCGAGAGCGGCCCGGTCAGCGGCGTCGTGCGCTTCCTGCCGATCGAGCGCCTGGGCGCCGTGCTCGTGATGACCAGCCAGCCCGCCTATCTCGAGCGCGCCCACGCCTGGATCCAGCGCCTCGACCAGGCCGGCGAGGGCGGCGAGCCCCAGGTCTTCGTGTATTCGGTGCAGAACGGCCGCGCCGCCGACCTCGCCGACGTCCTGGGCGAGATCTTCAACGTCAAGAGCACCGCGGTGGGTCCACAGGACCTGCTGGCGCCCGGTCTCCAGCCGGCCGCCATCGGCTCGAGCCTGATGGGCCGCGAGTCGGAGACGGGCCAGGCCGCCGCCGAGCCCGCCGCGCCCCGCCCGACCACCTTGCAACCGGCCCGCCCGGGCAGCCTCCAGCAGCCCGGCCGCGAGCCGGGCGCGCAGCCGAGCCTGCAGGCGACCCGGCCGCCGACCCTGCGGGCGGGCCGGTCGCCGACCGTGCAGCCGGCCACGCCGGGAGCTGCGGCCGAGGGGCAGCCCGAGATCCGGATCATCGCCGACGCGACCACCAACTCGCTCGTGATCTGGGCCGCGCCGCGCGACTATCGCAAGATCAGGAAAGCGCTCGAGCAGCTCGACATCCTGCCGCTCCAGGTGCTGATCGAGGCGACCGTCGCCGAGGTCACGCTCAACAACGAGCTGCGCTACGGGGTCGAATGGTTCTTCCACTCGGGTGACTTTTCGGCGAGCTTCAGCCGGCTCGACACCGGGCTCGTGAACGGCCTGTTTCCAGGCTTCTCGGCCCTGTTCCAGGGCGGCGACGTGACCGCGGTCCTGAATGCGCTCGAGAGCGTGACCAACGTCGACGTGGTGTCCTCACCCCATCTTCTGGTCCTGGACAATCAGACCGCGCGCATCCAGGTCGGCGATCAGGTGCCGATCACGGTCCAGCAGGCGACCAGCGTGACCAATCCCGACGCGCCAATCGTCAACTCGATCGAGCTGCGCGACACCGGCGTCATCCTCTCGGTCACGCCGCGGGTCAACGCCAGCGGCCTGGTGGTGATGGAGCTCCAGCAGGAGGTCAGCAACGTCGCTCGGAGCGCGCAGCAGACCACCACCTCCGAGCAGTCGACGCCGACCATCGCCCAGCGCCAGATCAGCAGCACCGTGGCGGTCCAGAGCGGCGAGACGATCGCGCTCGGCGGGCTGATTCAGGACAACCAGACCAATTCCAGAAGCGGCGTGCCCTTCCTCTCCCGGCTGCCGATCATCGGCCCCCTGTTCGGCACTCGGGACCACACCAAGGACCGCACCGAACTCCTGGTGCTGCTCACGCCGCGCGTGATTCGGGGCGTAGCGGAGGCGCGCGCGGTCACCGACGAGATGCGCCGCCGGCTGCAGTCGGTGGCACCGCTCACCGGCAAGCTGGCCTGGCACCAGCCATGACGCGCGGCGACGCGCGCGGCTTCGCCCTGATCCTGGTGCTGTGGATCACGGCGCTGCTCGCGGTGATCGCCGCGGGCCTGGTCTCGAGCGGCCGCACCGAGACCCTCCTGGCGCACAATCTGGTCGAGAACGCCAAGGCCGAGGCGCTCGCCGACGGCGCCGTCCAGCGCGCCGCGCTGGGCCTGCTGAGGCTCGAGCCCGAGGCCGCCTGGCGCGCCGACGGCCAGGTCCACCGGCTGGCGTACGGCGAGGGCGAGGTGCAGGTGACGATCGCCGACGAGGACGGCAAGATCGACCTCAACGACGCGCCGCCGGAGCTCCTGGCGGGCCTGCTGCGCCAGCTCGGGCTGGCGGCGAAGGACGCCGAGGCGCTGGCCGAGCGGATCGACGATGCCCGCAGCCCGCCCGACGGCCATCCGTTCGCCGCCGAGAGCGAGCTGTTGCACGTTCCCGACATGACCCCGGATCTCTACCGGCGCCTGCGGCCCTACATCACCGTGTTCTCCGGCGCCGAGGCGGTCGACCCCCGGCGCGCGTCCAGGACGGTGCTGGCGGCGATCCCGGGGATGACCGACCAGCTGATCGAGGCCTACGCGAAGGCCGGCCCGGACGACGATCCGCTGGCCGACATCCAGGACGACAGCGTCCTCGACGTCGAGCCCTATCTGATCCCCTCGCGCGAGGTCATGTACACGGTCCGCGCCGCGGCCAAGACCGCGGGCGGCGGGCGGTTCGTGCGCGAGGCGGTGGTCGAGCTGACCGCCCAGCCGCGCCAGCCCTTCCGGGTCTACGCCTGGCGCCGGGGCAGCCTCGACGAGCCCGGCCCCGAGCCGGCCAGTGGCCACGGCTGACCCGGCCGCGACCGACCGGAGCCCTGCCAAGGTCCGCGCGACGGGTGCCGACGGGTCGTTCGCCGGCGGCGCTAACCCTTCGCCCGGCCGGGCGGCCGCAGACGGGTTGGCCAGCCCACGCGCACGAGCGTCCCGTCCGGGTCCGAGAGGGCGAACTCGTACATGCCCCAGGGCTTGTCCTCGGGTCCGGCCTGCGCGACCAGCTCGCGGCCGAACCGGGCGGCCAGGGCGTCGACGTCCTCGGTGTATGAGATAGAGTCCGAACGGATTCCTGCCCGGCACCAGCCAGCCCGCCACCGCCGCGGTCAGGTGCAGCTGGCCGCCCTTGCCATCGGACAGCATGCGGTAGCCGTCCGCCTCATCGCCGGCCGGCTGCTCGCTGTCCGGCCGGATGAAGCCCAGCCGGTTGTAGAAGGCCTCGGACGCATCGAGGTCGTTGCAGGGCACGATGGCGATCAGGGCATGCGAGGGTGACATCGTCCTGGACTCCGGCTGCCGGCGCTTGTCCTACCGAGAGGGACGCTATCACGAGCCGCGCCGCGGGCGTGGCGCAGGTCGACCAGGGTTGGTGATCACGGCGGCCCTCGCGGTGTTGCCTCCGGCGCCGGAGCGGCGCATGGTTGGCCGTCGGCTGGTCGCTCTGGTTCGATCACGGAAGCTGCCCGCCAGAACTTGGTTTGGCCAGGGCACTGAGAGGTGGAAGCGTTCTCCCGCAGGCAGACCCTTCAGCTGATGCTGGGCGCCTCGCAAGCCGTGTTGCCGGGCGCAGTCAGCAGCGTACCGGCTGACGGCCGGCGACTCGAACCCCAGGAAATCGCCGCGCTGAGCGAGGTCCCGCAGGCCGGCACGCTGGTTTACCTGTGGCAACCGCAGGCTTCCTGGATCGACGGTGTGCCGCTCGACCGGCGCGATGGCAAGAACGTGGTGCAGCCCGTCCACTGGGGCCCGATTGCCGGTGGCGGCGGCGCTTCGCTCGGCGGCGATCTGGTCAAGTCGGTCTCCGCTGCACGCCATCCCGCGAGCTACAAGTGCTTCAACCGGGCGCCGACCGGCCACCCGTCCTTGGAGATCCGCTCGGTCGCCGGCGTCGCCACCAGCTGCAATTTCACCGTCGACCTGTTCGACAAGTTCGCGGGATCGCCCCGCTACATGCGGGTCGTCTTCGAGTTGAAGACCTGCCAGGCCAGCGACCCGACGACCTACAAGGGCCAGGGTGTCGGCACGACCGGCGGCCGCTATCCGGATTGGATCGACAGCAAGCAGACGCCAAAGCCGACGCACGTCAAATACTACATCGGCAGCTATGCCGGCGACGCCGCCTCGGGCGGCGGCGTCACCAACTGGTGGGGCGATCCGAAATTCCCGATCCGGCGCGGCGGCCATCGGGTCCAGTGCGCGCCGACCAGCAGGCGCCTGCATACCTACATCTACAACTTCGACCGGCCGAAGCGGTTCGGCGAGATCGCCTATTCCGACCACACCGGCGACGAGCCTGGCATCCACGGCGTGTGGCACCGGATCGAGCTCGAGATCCAGCTCACGGACCCGGCCACGGTCCCGGACAATGCGCGCCGCTCGAACCCCCCGACCAAGCCGTCACGGACCGGCGACGGCTACGCGCGGATCTATCTGGCCAAGGACATCGATGGCGAGCTGGGTCCGGCGGGCCCCCGCGAGCTGATCGCTTCGCTCGACGGCCTGATCTACTTCTGCAAGGCCGACGATGTCGGCGGCGATGACAACCTGCATCTGCGCGCGAATATGGTCGGGCCGTGGTTCGAGCTGACCTACGGCGGCACGCTGCCGGCGCAGGCCGAGGCGTGGGCCTGGATCAGGAAGGTGGAAGTCTACGTCTGATACGGTTCCCGCGAAGTTTTGACCTTCGCGGGGCGCGCCCGCCGCCCGCCAACCCGGGGCGCGCAGACCAAGCGCGAACGTCAGGACTTTCTGCGCTTGGTATGAGCGGTCACCCGGCCGCGGCGCGCGCTGGCGCGTGGCTCATGGGCGGCGGGCTCGATCGATTGACAAGCTCTCGATTCGGAAACTCCGGACCGCCGGGCGGTATTCGACGATCGCGGTCTGCGCCAGCCGGCGGAGCGGCGAGCGGCCGTGGGTCAGGAGCCGGTCGAGCCCTTCCACCAGGCGGCCGCGTAGCAGACGGACGAGGAAACCGTGGTAGGCGACGATCCTGCCCTCGCCGGCGGCGATCAGCTCGTCATCGGTCATCGCCCGATCATCCTGGCGGGCCAGCCACGCCCGCCACTGCCGCCGCCGCAGGATCGACGGCCGCGCCTTCCTCCGGCCGGGGACCAGGTTCTGCAGGAGATCGAAGAGCCGGCTGTTCTCGATCGGCTCGAGGAATACCGCCCGGCCGTCCGGCCGCAGGATCCGGCGCGCCTCGGCGACCGCCAGGCGCACATCGGCGGGCGAGAGGTGGTGCAGGCAGGAGGCTCCCAGCACGCGATCGAAGCTGCCGGCGGTGAACGGCAGGGCCATCATCGAGGCGCAGACCGCGGGCGCGCCGATGTTCTCGTTCGCGGCCCTGGCGAGCGCCGGGCCGATGTCGAGCGCCACGACCTCGGAGCCCTGCCGACGTGCGAGGGCGCCAACCTCGCCCCGACCGCAGGCGAGGTCGAGGACGCGCAGGCCCGGGCGGACCCCGGCCGCGGCTACGATTTGCCGGTGTCGGGGCTGGAAGCGCAGCGGCCCGGCATGCGCAGCGTTCCAACGGCGCTGCTCGCCAATCATGCCGCGATTACCACGCATCGGTCGGCGTCCCCTGCCGATTCCGGCGGGGCGGCTGCCTGCACCGGCGGGCGTGCGATCCGATCGAGCGCGCCCGCGGCGACCGAGCACCTGTTTGCAGCCCAAGGAGGCCGCGAACTCAGACCGGGCGCGCCGCCGAGGATCATGACCCGGCCGCCGGCGGACCGTCACCGCCACCGAGGACGGTCTCGAAGCAACCTCGCAGCGCGCGCAGATGGCAGGCGATGTCGTAGCGCTCGAGGGCCCGTCGGCGAGCGGCCGCGGTCAAGGCGGCGCCGAGCGCCGGATCCCGAAGGAGCTCCGCCAGCGCATCGGCGAGGGCCGCCGGATCGTCGGGGCGAACGAGCAGACCCGTCCTGCCGTCCTCGATCAGCTCGGTGACCGCGCCGGCATGGGCGGCGACGACCGCGGTGCCGCAGACCATCGCTTCGACGATCGCGAGGCCGAAGGACTCACGGGTCGAGCAGCTGACCGAGGCGAGAGCCGAGGCGACGCGGCGATGGGGCGGCGAAAGGACCCCCATGAAACGCACGCGATCGGCGAGGTCGAGCCCGCGGACAAGGTCGCGCAGGACGCGATACTGGCGCACCGACGGGGCGAGCGGCCCACCGATGAGCTCCAGCTCGCAGTCGATCCCACGGTCGCGCAGGATCTGGATGGCACGGATCGCGATCTCCTGCTTTTTCAAGCCCGTCAGGCGGCCGACGATCACGATCCGCCGGCGATCCTTGGCCACGCCCTGGACCGAGTCGAGGATCGCGCGCACCTCGATGCCGTTGTCGACCCGACAGACCTTCCGACGCGCGAAGCCGCAGAGCGAGCCCGCGACGAAGTCGGAGGCCGCCACCAGCTTGTCGGCCAGGGCGGCGAGCGCGAGCGAGACCAGGACGCGCTGGAGCCCCAGGAGGCGCGTCCGGTTGAGGTTGGTGTGGAGGTGGCAGACCAAGCGACGGTCGAGGCCGCGCGCGGCCAGCCGGCTGATCACGAGGCCGGGGTAGGACTGGGTGTAGAGGATCTCGCAGGGCGTGCTCTGCAAGTAGCGTCGGATGCCGGCGTAGGCGCGACGGAGATGGGGCAGCCGGCGCCACCAGAAGAAGGGCAGCAGCAAGGGATGGCCCGGATGACCGAGCGCGATCTGGCCGCCGCCGACGACCACCGAGGCGCCCGCGGCGCGGAGCGCCCCGGCACAGTCGCCATCCTCCACGGCGACGTAGCGAAAGCTGATCCCGGCCGGCTGCGCATGCCGGAACTGCGTCACAAGAAGGGTCCGGATGCCGAAATCCTCGACGCCGGCGATGACCACGACCACCTGCCGCGGCGCCGTAGCGTGGCGGGTGGTGTCCTCCTGCCGGGTCGAAGGGTCGAGCATCGGATCTGCCATCGCCCACGGTGGTTGCGCGTGCCCGCCGAGGTCGGCGCCGCGTCCCCCCGGCTTGATGTTTACCGCGCCGACCGCCGGCTGTAGAACCCCTCCGGCGCTCGTGCTCGCTCACGGTCCCGATGAAAATCGCGCATCTGACCTCGGTCCATCCGGTCGTCGACACGCGCATCCTGCACAAGGAGGCGGCGACCCTCGCGGCCGCCGGCCACGACGTGGTCCTGGTGGCGGTGGCCGAGCGCGGGGCGACCCTGCGCGGGGTGCGCGTGCACCCGGTCGCGCGCGCGGGCTCGCGCCTCGGGCGCATGACCGGGACCGCGTTGCGGGTGCTGCGCGCGGCGCGCGCCGAGCGGGCCGATGTCTACCACTTCCACGATCCCGAGCTGATCCCGGTCGGCCTGTGCCTCAAGCTCGCCGGCAAGCGGGTGATCTACGACGTCCACGACGATCTGCCGGCTGCGGTCCTGAGCAAGGCCTGGATCACGCCCGCTCTGCGCCGGCCGGTGGCGCGCGTGGTGGCGGTTCTGGAGGCGGGCCTGGCCCGGCTGTTCGATGTCGTCGTGGTCGCCAACCCGGCGCATGGCAACCGCTTTCCCGCGGCGCGGACGGTTGCGGTGCGCAACCTGCCCGATCTTGCCGAGTTCGATACGGCGGTCCCGAGCCAGGCGGCGCGCGCAGCGGCCGTGGTCTATGTCGGCGACTTGACCCGGGCGCGGGGTGCCTTGCAGATGGTCGAGGCCATGGCGCTGCTGCCGCCCTCCAGCCCGGTGCGGTTGTGGTTGGGCGGGCGGTTCAGCGAGCCGGGCCTCGAGGCCGCCTGCCGGGCGCAGGCCGGCTGGGCGCGGGTCGACTTCCTGGGCTGGCTCGAGCGCGCCGCGGTCACGGGCCGGCTGGCCCGCGCCCGGGTCGGCCTCGTGCCGCTCCAGCCGGTGCCCCACTATCAAGCCAACACTCCGGTCAAGCTGTTCGAATACATGGCCGCCGGCCTGCCGGTGGTGACGGCCGACCTGCCGCTCTGCCGCGAAGTGGTCGAGACCGCGGGCTGTGGCCTCGTGGTCGACGCGCGCGATCCCGCAGCGATCGCCGGCGCGGTCCAATGGCTGCTCGAACATCCGGACGAGGCCGAGGCCATGGGCCGGCGCGGCCGCGCCACGGTCGAGCAGCGCTACACCTGGCAGGCCGAGAGCCGGGCGCTGCTCGCCATCTACGACCGGCTTGACCCGGTGCAGCCGGCCCGCGGCGGCTTGTGCGGCCCGCGCAAGACGTCCTGATAATCCTGAAACCTCGGGGTCACCTCGGTTCGCCGCCCCTGCCGCCGAAACCCTGCATCGGCGCCCCGCGGTCGGCGCTGGCGCCGGCCGGGCGCAGGCGCACGAGCTCGATGCGGCCGTCCTGGCCGAGCACGGCGCGCGCCACTTCGGTGAGCCGGCCGGCGGGCAGCGCGTCGAGATCGGCGCCGCGGTTCGCGGGGTCGATCGCGCGCACGAGCCAGAGCTCGGCGGCCGGGTCGGCATAGGCGAGCAGCTCTTCCGGAGTGCTGAGGAGCCTCCGGTCGGACCACTTGTCGCGCTTGCCCTGTTCCCGACTGTCTTCGGCGAACCGGTTGTGGTCACGGTCGAGGTAGACCGCGTGCTCGACCCCGAGGTAGTAGGACAGCGCCGGCAGGGTGTCGACCACGATCCGCGCCCCCGGCGCCGCGGCATGCCAATGCTCCAGGGTCGCGGCGGCGCTGCGCACGTCCGAGCGCGGGTACCAGGTGTCGGCGAAGCGCGCGAACGCGCCGGTCCGGTAGCGCACGGCATCAGACCCGACGTTCAGGAGGTGGCGCGGCTGAAAGTCCGGTCCGAGCGCGAACAGCAGGAGAAAGGCAAGGCCCGCCCCCCGGCGGGCGGCGGTCTCGCTGGCGCGCAGCCACCGGGTCGCCGCCTCGGCCAGGCTGACGGCGATCAGCGTATAGAGGACCGGGAGAAGGGGGAGCCAGTAGCGGGTGGTCGAGGATTTCGACCGTGACCAGCGCCATCGTCAGCGCCCAGTACAGCACGAGCGACCCGGGATGACGAAGCAGGTCGGGCGGGCGGTCATGTCGGTGGGCGACCACGAACCAGCCAAGTGCTGCGAGCAGGGCGAGCCCAAGCTCCGGCAACTCGGTCGCAAACGGCCGCAGGGTCGAGCGATAGAAGTCCGGCCAGCCGAAGAAGGTGCTCCAGAGGGCGCGCAGCAACGCCCCCGGCGCGCTCGGGTCGGGCACGTCCCAGCGCGCCACCACGGCCTCGGTGACCATGCGCTCGGGCGCCATCAGGGCGAGCGCCAACCATCCCAGAACGACCGCGAGCGAGGCGCCGAGCAGAACGATCCGGCGCATCGGTTGGGCGGGCAGGCGCCACAGATCGAAGCGGGCCAAAGCGAAGCCGAGCACCAGGGCCATCGCCGCGAACAGATGGAACAGGCCGGCCAGCAGGGCGAGGGCGAGCAGCAGATCGGGCCACTCGGGCGTGCCCGCGCCCGCCCGGCGCGCCGCCAGGAAGGCCGCCACCAGGACCGCGGCGATCAGACCGACCGTGGCGAGATGCAGGATCGGCGAGGTGAACAGGCTGAAGAACGGCAAGACCGGTGTGGCGAGCGAGCCGCCGAAGCGCGAGGCATGGTCGTAGCCGGCCGGATAGGGCTCGATCGCGCCATAACTGTGGAGATCGCCCGCGAAGACGGTGATCACCGCGACCGCCAGCGCGACCAGCAGCGAGACGGTCGCAAAGCCGAGCCAGGGGCGCGGCCCCGCCAGGCGCAGGCGGGTGCAGCCGGGCAGGAGCGGCAGGAACAGGAGCGGCGCCAGCAGGATCGCGAGCTCATGCACGAGCGCGGCCAGGAGCAGCATGGCATGCGGCCCGTAGCGCCAACCGGGGCGGGCCTCGAAATAGGCCGCATCGAGGGCGATCACGAACAGCAGCACCGCGATCTGGAACGGCGTGTAGAAGCGCGCCATGCGACTGAACTCGATGTCCCAGGACGAGAGCAGCAGGGCGGCCGCGACCGCGAGGCCGATCGCAAGGCCTCCGAAGCGGCGCGCGTAGAGGCAGCCGAGCGCGCTCACGAGCAGGCCGCAGAGCGCGCTCGGCAAACGGTAGGCGAAGGCGTCGGCGCCCAACAGGCGCGCGCAGCCGGCGGCGGCGTATTCGAACAGCGGCGCGCGGATGTAGTAGCCGCCGCTCGGGATCGCCGGCACGCCCTTGGCGAGGATCCATTCGACGCTGCGGGCGGTGTAGTATTCGTCTTCGGCCAGCGGCGCCCCGCCGAGGTCGTCGAAGCGGGCGAAGGCGCCCAGCGCGAGCACGCCAAGGACCGCGCCGAGCAGGCTGATCCAAGCCAGGCGGCGTTCGGACAGGGCAGCGGGCCAAACGCGAGCGCTCAAATCAAGGCCTCGGTCGCGAACTCGGGCGCGACGGCGCGGCACGTTGACTACCCGCCGCTGGTGCCCGAGTCCACGCTGTCTGCTGCCGAACAGCCCCGCCAGCAACGTCCTCGGCGCCGTCGGGCGGTCGGCGGGAGCCGTTCCCTCCGACCAGGACAGGAGAACTGCCCGGTGTTGATGGGCGGTCCGGGGCGGCGATCGGCATGTGGGCGGGCTCGGGCGGACCAGCCAGCAGGCGAGCTAGGGTGAGGCCTCAGGCCAGCGCAGGCGGCTCGTGGCGGCGGCCGGATCGAGCTCGCCCGGGGATCCTTGGGGCGATCGGCGCGCGCGCCGCCGTCTTCGGCGCACGAGTTTCGCGGGCTGAGGCAGCGCGAACACGGCGAGGGTCCCGATCAGAAGGAACAGGGGCCGGTTGCCCGGCAGGTCGTCGCTCACCATGGCGTTGAGAAACGCATTGATGAACAGCATCAGCGCGCACATCGACAGCGGATCACGGCGCACCCTGGCCAAAGACACCCACTGCAGCGCCATCATCAGCAGCAGGGCGATGAGGACCAGGCCGACGAGGCCGCCTTCCACCGCCACCTCGGCAAACAGGTTGTGGGGCCAGCTGGGATGATCGGGAGCGCCGGTGAGCAGCGGCCAGCTGCCGGCGCCGTGACCGAGCACCGGCGCGGCGTCCCACAAGGCGAGCGCCACCTGATAGTAGTCGAGACGGGTATCGACCGAGCCGCCAAAGCCCTGGTGGCCAGCCAATTGCTCCAGGCGGAGGAAGGTTTCGGGGGTCTGCTCGCTGGACCCGATCCAGACCGTGAGCGCGCTTACCGCGAGCAGGCCGAGGCCGATCGCCGGCAGCTGATAGCGGGCGAGGTGCAGGCCATGCCGGCTGCTCCAGACGCCGGCGAGCAACGGCACCAGCAGGCTGGCGACGGTCGCGACCAGCGGCCCGCGGCCGCCGCCGACCACGAGCACGAAGCCGAACAGACCGAACAGACCCAGGCAGACCAGACCATAGGGTCCAAAGCGCGCCCGGCTGAACAGCCACGCCACGAGCACGACCAC
Source organism: uncultured Alphaproteobacteria bacterium (assembly GCA_963753685.1). GTDB lineage: Bacteria > Pseudomonadota > Alphaproteobacteria > Geminicoccales > Geminicoccaceae > DATAOG01. The sequence continues at coordinate 8,674 of CAVWDE010000014.1, read as the reverse complement.
GGCGCCGAGGCCGCACAAGCGTCCGAGCGCGATGTAGTTGCCGCTGCCGACCCGGATCGTGCCACCGCCGAACTCGAGATAGATCGAGATCGCCTCGAGCGCGGCGATCAGGGACGCGACCACCAGCACCATCAACAGCCGCCGCAGGCGCGTGCGGTCGGGGGCAATGATCAGCGCCCCCGCGATCAGCCCGAACAGGGCGAGCGTGGCCAGGAAGAAGACCTTGTCCGGCCCGTAGACCTGGCTCGGCGACCAGAACAGGGAAAGGGCGAACCACAGGACCAGCATGACCCCGGCGAGCACCGGGTAGAGCCCGGGCCAGAACAGCGGCCGCGAGACCAGGATCGAGATGCCGATGAGGGCGCTGAGCGTGAAGAACAGGCCGGTCGGGTCGAAGGGTATCCAGTCGAACCGCGGGTCGCCCTTGTACAGGCCGGCAAACAGGTAGAGCACGAGCGAGGCTTCGAACGACAACAGGCTGAGAAGGGCCGCGCGCAGCGAGCGCGGGAACACCGGGACGTGGTCGGCGGCACGGATCAGGGCGGTGGTGGTCATCGGCCGGATCCCCATGATCCGAGAAGAGACCCCTTCTTAGGCCAGGCGACCGCCAAGCTCAAGCAGACACGCGCGACCTTATGGTCTCCACCATGAGCCCTAACAGCACGCTTGCGGTTTTTTCCCTGTTCCGGGCGGTTTTGCAGGGAATCCGAACTTCAAACGCCGAGTGGCGCGCCGTGGGGATGACGTCGAAGGCACGGATTCCGGATGGTTTGCGCGGTAATTCCCTAAACCAGCGAGCAGGGAATGTCTTCGAGTTTGCAGGGAACTTCAGGGAGGAGCAGGGAATCGGATTATCGGAAGAGGGAAGTGCGTGAGCGAGCTCTAGAAGCCGAGCAGGCGGGCTTGCTCGTCCCAGTCGGATGGCAGGGACGTCCACACCAGCAGCCCGGTGCTCAGCGAGGCCGGCTGCCGGCCCTGCTCGATCCCGGCGACGATTCGGGGCGACAGCAGCGCAAGGGGTAGCCGGGCCAAGATGAAAGCGCTCGCTGACGCCCTCGGTCTGTGCGATCGCTGCGATCGAGGTGCCCGCCCGGACCTGATCCATCCAGCCCAGGGCGCGGGCGACGGTCCGGCAGAGCATGCCATCGACCGATCGTGGCTCGAGGCCGGTGGCGATCCGGGCTTCGACCCCGCGCCGGCGTAGCTGGAATGGCGTCTCGATGGACAACGCGACATCGGCGATCGCAGCCGGGTTGATGGCCAGAGCAGCGGCCAGGGACGGCACGGTCAAGTGTCAAGATGAGCTGGCCCGGCACGACGCGCCCCTCTCGGATAAGGTGAAGCCGCCCGGTCGAGAGGGCATCATCGAACCTGGCGAGGAGGCCGCCCGCCGAGGCTTTGAGGTGGGGGCTGATCTGCGGGCTGGGCGCCGAGACCGTTGCCGGCCGGGGAATCGGGTGGCCTGCTCATCCCGCGGCGTCCGCGACCCGGTAGCGCGCGGGCTGGTCGGGCTCGGATGGGAGGCGCTCGATCGTGTAGCGTCCTTCCGCAGGCCGGTGAGGGCGGCGCGGGTGCTGTGCGGCTGTCAGCCCAGCTCCGTGCTCAGGGTGGCGACATCGACACCCAGCGATCCTCCAGCCGGGCAATCAGCTGCGCCTCCTTGCTGTCCGCCCGCGGCGACATCTTGCGCGCGGGTGGTGTTGTCCGGCGCGGCCGCCGTCTTGCGCTTGCGGGTGGGGCGTTTTGCTCATGCTCGTCTCCGGTGCTGGGGGCCATCAGTGGATCCATGGCCTTGCACCGAGACGAGCCCGGGAGAGCGTCGAGGCGTGACTTGCATGCACGCTCGAGTCGCCGCCGAAGTCCAACGGAAATGTCGGACCGAAAGGGCCCGCTCACGGACCGCCGGGCGGGCTCTCTCGAGGCTGCGTTCGGGCGATGTGCACGAACACGGCCGATGCTCAGCGTCGGCGTGTGCCGAGGGGACGTCCGGTCACGCGATCCCAATTCATGAAGCCGCGGCCCTGCCGTCCCTGGATCCAGCCGAGAAACTGTGAGATCGAATCCACCTGGTCGTCGTAGCGCACGTTTGGGAACGCGCGCAGCTCCCGCGCCAGGTTGTTCCACCAGGGCACCTCGGTCGGGATGGCGACCTGCGGGCTCTGCAAACATGTCGAGCGTCCTGTTGGTGACCCGGATCTGGGGCGCGTCCCGGGCCACTATCTATCGTCATCGGCGGTGCGACGCGACGCGCCCTAGGTGGCGGCCCGGCCCGCTCGGGCCCATGTCGGACGCGGCGCTGGTCGCGGCGATCTGCGAGCTGCTGGCCGCGTGTTCCTTCCACGGTGAGGGCTACCGCAAGGTCTGGGTGCGGCTGCGCTTCGCCAGCATCCGCACCTCCAAGCGCCGCGTCCTGCGACTGATGCGGGCCCCACGACTTGCTGGCGCCAGGCCGGGTCGGGCGAGGCGGCACGGCCCGAAGGCCACGACGGCACGATCCGAGCCGAGCGGGTCGACATGTGGGGCACTGATCTGACCTCGACCCTGACCGGAGAGGGCCAGGCCGCGGTCTTCGTCACCGTCCATCACGCCTCGACCGAGTGCCTGGGCATCCACGCTGCCCGCCGCGCGACCCGGTTCGAAGCGCTCGAGCCGCTCCGCCAGGCCGTTCGCACCTGTTTGGTGCCTTCGGCGAGGCCATCGCCGAAGGCCTGCAGCTGCGGCACGACCACAGCAGCCAGTTCGTCGCCGACGACTTCCAGCGCGAGCTCGTCTTCCTCGGCATCGCGAGCTCGCCCGCCTTCGTGCGCGAGCCCGAGGGCAACGGCTGTGTCGAGCGCTCCAGCTGGACTCTGAAGGAGAACCTGCTTTGGGGGCGCCGCTTCGACACCGTCGAGGAGCTGCGCCTGGCCCTCCACGCCTTCAAGGACAGCCACAACCGCTCGTCGTCGGCCCATGGTTACGCCCGCCGCCGCAGCGCGGCAAGCTTTGCCGCGCTCACGGCGGCGGGCTTAGACCTGCAACGCGGTGTCTCACCGCTCCACGATCGAGCTCTCGGGCTTCAGGATGCCAACGAGGTGGCGGCAGACGCCCGGCACCATGGGACTCGCAAGATCTCCGAGGGGCCGACCAGGACGTAGTCCAACAGACGCATTTCCAGCATCTCGAGCGAGCCGGCCACCACGCTCGCCTCTCTGGCTAACTCCAGCATCGCTGACTCGGCCCGATGCGCCGACCGGGCAAGGACCACGGCGAAGGCGCGATGCTCGAGGCATGACCGGATGAGGCTTTGAAGCTCATCCTTGCTCAGGAGACCGCCGCCTCTCGCGAGCACCATGTCGGCGTGCAACCGGTGCTGCTCGCCGAGCAGCAGAGCCCGCGTGACGGCAACGCCCTCCCCCACCGTTTGCCCGCGCAGGAAGCGCTTGAGCGCATGGAACGAGCCGATCACCGGCCGGCCACCTGCCGAGCTCACGATCTGCTGCACCGCCGCGAGCACCGGCACCTCTCCACCCTCCAGGAGATCCGCAGCCGCAAGCTGCTCAGGGTTGGCGCTCAGGAGCCCGCTCAAACCACCAAGCGCGCGCAACAGAACTCGCGCGCGCTCCAACTGCGGCGTCGGGTCGCCGCCCGCCGCGAGCAACTGGGCAACCCAAAGGGCCTCGTCCGCAGGAGCATCCTCCTGAGGCTGTTCGACCCATGGCTGACCCGCTTCAGCTACGTGGGACACCGCAGACGCTCTCTGTTTTTCAACTTATAGTTGGAATAACGAAGTTACGCCGCGTTGACCAGCGCCATGTGTCAGTCGTTTGGTTTTCCGGCAACCTCAGGTTCGCCATCAACTCTGGCGCGCAAGGGTCTGACTGAGCGTCTTAAGAGAGCTCAACAGCTGCCGGACTGGGTGCGTCTACTCCTGCCGCGCAATTCCCGGCTCAAGTGTGTCAAACAAGTCACGCACCAGCTTGATCAGCCGGCGCGCGTCCTCGGGATCGGAAGTTGAAAGCGTGGCGACGATCTCATCTGCTAGCTTCAGGGCGTTGCTGGCGATCGCAGGATCGCGTGCACTGCGGCGGAACTCCTCCCGGATACGATGTATCGGCGGTTCCGGTGCCTGCTCGTAGCTCATAGCCGTACTCTTCATGGTTGAGCCACCTTCGTCCGGTCGCGAGCGCGAGCTTGAGCCGAGGCAATCACAAGTGCAGCGCTCGGTCAACGGAACTCGACCAGCATATGCACCAACATTGTTCAAATGCGCGTCGATTCCAATTTTTTCTCGGGCGGCAGACTGGCGGGCGATGCAGTCACTGTGGAGCACCTGCCGCGCGGGCGGACGCATCGAGGAGAGCCGAGCCGATGCCGGGTCGTCGTTATCGGGCTCCACAGTCCGCGCCAATGCCTCCTCCATCCGCCGCCAATGGCGTTCCTCGACAGGTCCAGGCCGTGGATCGCGGGCGCCGCCCGCCGCGACCTCACGCCCGGCGGCGACCTCTTCGCAGCGCCGGCCATCGCCTGAGCGCCGCAATACGGTCTATCTAGGTCGAGCCCCGAGGCAAGCAGGGGGCGTATCCAAGCTGCTCGTCGCGGACCGCAGCCAGGGTAAGGTGCGATCGCTGTCAGAGCGATCGAGAGACTATGTTTTCATCTCGGGGTGCGGCTGGCAATCAGCTTGGCCGAAGCCCAGAGCATGCTGATGCACGAGCCGGTCGCGGCCATCTTCGTTGCCTCAGGTCTCGATGGCCGGACGCATCCCCGAACGATCCATTGGTTCGCCAACAAGTCGGGCGAATCCGTGGTCATCGGCCTCGTGGAGCGCTGCGACGACAGCCAGCGGCAGGAAGCGCTCGAGGCGGGAGCGTCTTGCGTGTGCAGTAAGCCTGAGTTTTGGTCTCACAGCTGCGGCGTGAGGCCGAGCTCAAGCTGACTGGTACACCTTGCCCGGGCTCGGCTCATGCCAGTCGGTATCGCTGGGATCGGTAGGCGCTTTGGCAGAGAGGCACAGATCACGCACCGTCGCACCGTACAGGTGAAGCGGTCGCGCTTGACGCGGAATTCAATCACAGATAGATATTTCTATTCACCAACACGCTATCTACGAGAGTCCCCTCCGTGGAAACCAGGCTCCGAGCTGCCGCACTCTGCTCGATGATCACGATGGCGTCGCTCGCCGGCGCCTTCGTCTACCAGGACGCCGTCCTGCCATTGGCTCGGGCGTTCGGGACCAGTGTGACTGCTGGCCTCGTCGGCGCTTTCTTCGGATGGTGTCTTGCCAGTGCCCTTCAATGGACTCCTGGCAGGACAGTTCAGGATAGGTCGCTGCCAAAGCGTCGACGGCTTGCGACCGCCGCGCCGCAGGCGTAGGCGCGCTCCCAAGAGCCAACGGCAGCGAAGCAAGGGGCGATCATGGACATCGTCAGAGCTGATGCCGAGCCAGTGCTCCGGGTCCTCCTCGTTGAGCGTGACCCGGTCGACACCGCAGTGCTTGCTCAGGTCATGCGGGCGAGCCAAGCCGCTTCCGCTATCGTCACAGCTGCAAGCTTCTCCGCTGCCGAGGATGTCCTCAGACGTGAGGCCATCGATGCGATTTTCTGCTCGGTGGCCATGCAGGACATAGAGGTGTTCCGATCTCTGATCCGGACGGCGAAACCTCGCCCCGTCGTCGCACTGGTCGCCGAAGCCGGGACCGAGATCCGGAATTTAGCGATTCAGGCCGGTGCAGTATGCGCAGTCTGCAAGGAACGCCTCCTTGCCAGCTTCGCCCAGCTGACGACAAGTGCTCCCGCCGGCCTGCAGACAAGATGGTCATGCTCGACCCGCGACGGCACCGCACGGGCCACGATGCGGGCATCCTGCTCGACTTCCTCGAATAGAATGTCCATCCAGTTCGAAGCGGTTCCGATGCCATTCTTCGCCCAGCTCTGGCGGTTTCTGTGCCTTCGCAAGAAGTATTGGTTACTGCCAGCCGCCCCGACGGTGGCGCTGTTCGGCAGCCTCTCGTGCTGACCCAGAGCTTCCCCGAACTGTTTCTCTACCCCTATTGAGGCGAATTCAACTCGGCGTACCCGCTACCCGGGTTCACGAATTCCGAGCTGTCCGCGTCTCCTCTCCCGCATGCGCGAGAGGAGAGCTTGGCCAAAAGCGCGGTAGACGCTGGGCGGGGCGCTGTTGACGATCTTGGCCATTGCTCCGAAGGCGATGCGCCTGGAAAGGCTTTTCCCCGCCTGGTAGCGCTGCCCGCAGCCCTATACCGTGGGTAGAGCGATTCCATCAAAAGTTGCTCATTTTTTGTTATAATCTGCAGCCAGATTGCCGCTAAACTGTCGCAAAGGATCCCGGAGTGCCACCAATGGACGACGCCGGATCGCCGCACTTAAAGCTTATCGATGTGGACGAGAACACTCGTCTGTTTGATGCGGTGCTCGACACCATGGCGGGCGTCCCGACGCATACACGTGCCCCTCAGACCACTCCTCGCTTGGTGGCCGAATTTGGCCGCTTGGTGGCGCTTGTGATGCGACTGGAGCAGAAGGTTGAAGCTCTCGAGGCTGAATTGGTGCCCCTGCATCGCAGCCGCAAATGCCCGCGCTGCCATCAGCTGACCCTGGTGATAATCGCCGCCCGGTCGCACCCTGAGTTCGGCGCCGAAGGGATCGAGCAGCACGATTTACGTTGCGGCTGCGGCTACCAGACATCCCGATTGTACGACCCCCGCGACTTCCTCCGCTGAACCGCCGATCCTTCGACCGAGCGCGCAAGCGTCACGCGTCAGGCGTCGACCACTGCAGCCTCGTCGGCAGCTTCTCGCCGACTGCACATCCTCGTCCCTAGCGCGTCATGGCCAGAAGCGCCAGATCGGCGCGCCCGGGCCATGGGTGGAAGCCTCGCCGCAGCCGCTGTTTCAGGGCCCGGCGCGTTGGGACCGAGCGTCAGGGCGGCGCCCGGCGGGGCCGGCGGCTTACGGCTCCGGAAGCCGATCCGGCGAGAACGGCCAGTGACCCCCTGAATGGCCGTAGCGCCGGCCGCCATATTGATCGAGGTCGATGCCGGCGCTCGTGGCAATCACCGGCAGGGCCGCCTTGATCAGACGAGCCGCGGTCTCGATCCGGTCCCCGACGGCGTCCGTCTCGGGCAGCTCGTCGGCCAGACTGCTCAAGGTGCCTTCCGCGATCAGCACCTGGACGGTGGCCTCGTCGAGGGTGCTCGCGGGCAGGCAGGCGATCGCCTGCTCGAGCGCCCCGATCGCTTGCAGGTTGGTGCGGCGCCACAGATCGAGCTGGTCGCGGTCGGGAACTTCAGCGGCGAGCTCGAGGGCATCGAGCTGCTGCTCCTTCTGGAGGAGCGCCTGCAGAACGGACGCGAGCGGCTTCACGAGTTCGGCCATGGTCCGGGTTGGTTCCCCGAGAGCTGGAGGCGTTGGTCGGTTCCGTCGAAACAATGACCCGAGCCACGAGAACAGGTCTCTCAAGTGGAAGATCACCGTGTCGCCGCTACCTGGAAGTCGTGGCCGACTTGAATTGAGGATGCGTGGCCGCCCCAGGCTCGTCAATGACGCAGCTGTGAGAGCTGAACCGGGGCAACACAACGCATGCGTGCAAGCTTACGATGGCATCGATCGCCGACCGAGCGCGAGAACGACTTCGGATTGGGAGGCGGGGCAAGAGCGATCGTTTTCTCCGCTCAGCCGCGCGGTCGTTCTGAACGCTCTCGCCGATCTCGGCATCGCCGTACCGGACGACCGGGACCCCATGTGATCATTTCCACGCGGTCTCGCGCGCCCTGAATGTCACCCTGCAGGTCGCTCAGAGCATGCCGGCCGGCGCTCGGCGATCGACGCTCGGACCACGCGCCACCCCGGCTATGCCGCGGGCGTGCGGGTGCGCAAGCGGATCGAGGAGGCGTTCGGCTGGATCAAGACGCGTGAGGCCTGCGCAAGGCCCGGCATCGCGGTACCGCGCGGGTCGGCTGGATGTTCACGCTGACCGCCCCGGCCTGCAACACACCCTGCTCGGCAAGATCGGGATCGACGCCTCTAAGGGCGACGTGACCGGCTATGACACGCTTGGTCGTATCTATCGCCGGGGCAAGGCTGCCGCGCTGGTCGCTGCCGGGACCGCAGCCGCCTATCTCGGCTTGGCGATCCTATCACCGTGGCCACCGCTGATGACGGCCAGGCACTTGTTGGCCGCCCCGAACTACGCCGCGGCACGCGTCGTCGGTCTTGCCTCCGCGTGGCGGGGGCAGCCCAGCTACTGGCGGAGCCCACGATCGCGACCGCGACGGCATCGCCTGCGAGCCGTGGGGGTCGCGCCGGCGTTGACCGCACACAACACGCTGGAGAATACACTGCAGACTGACCGCGTCACCGACGACTTCGAGCCGCTGGCCGCAACGCTGCTGCCCGGCGTGCCAATCGACCTCATCCGCGATATCTACGGCCGCGTCCCGGGCAACGAGATCGCCAGCGACAAGTTCACCAGCTCGGAGTCGTCGGCGGCGCCGGCCCCGTACACGTTCGGAGCGTTCCTGCTGCGGCCGGCCGACCTTCCGCCGCTGCCGGGCGCCGAGGCGTGGGACTGGCCAGCGTCGGCGGTGCGCCTCGAGGTGCCGCTGCTGTTCCCGTGGTCGGGCGGCCAGCACCTGTGCGTCGACGCAGTGATCGAGACGGGCGCCGTGCTGATCG
>CAVWDE010000013.1:0-153981 GCA_963753685.1 uncultured Alphaproteobacteria bacterium | reverse complement strand
TGCCGTCTTCGAGCCGGTGGGCCAGTGGCAGCGCCCCTGGTACTACCCGCGCTCGGGCGAGGACATGGCCGCGGCGGTCGCGCGCGAGACCCTGGCGGCGCGCACCACCATCGCCATCCTGGACGCCAGCACGCTCGGCAAGATCGACCTGCAAGGGCCCGACACGGCCGAGCTCCTCAACCGCATCTACACCAACGCCTGGAGCAAGCTCGCGGTCGGCCGCTGCCGCTACGGCCTGATGCTGGGCGAGGACGGCATGGTGTTCGACGACGGCGTCACCTCGCGGCTTGGCGAGCAGCACTACCTGATGAGCACCACGACCGGGGGTGCTGCCCGCGTGCTCGCCTGGCTCGAGGAGTGGCTGCAGACCGAATGGCCGGAGCTGCGGGTCTTCTGCACCTCGGTCACCGAGCAGTGGGCGACCGTCGGCCTGTCCGGCCCGTTATCCCGGAAACTCATGGCCGAGCTGGTCCCGGACCTCGACCTCGACCCGGAAACCTTCCCCCACATGAGCGTGCGCGAGGCGGACGTGCTGGGGGTCCCGGCGCGCGTGTTCCGGATCAGCTTCACGGGCGAGCCCGGCTACGAGATCCAGATCCCTTCGAGCTACGGTCTTCCCCTGTGGCAGGCCTGCATAGCGGCCGGCGAGAAATATGGCATCGCCCCCTACGGCACCGAGGCCATGCACGTGCTGCGCGCCGAGAAGGGCTACATCATCGCGGGCCAGGAGACCGACGGCACGGTCACGCCCGAGGATCTCGGGATGGCCTGGATCATCGGCAAGCAGAAGCCCGACTTCATCGGCAAACGCTCGCTCGCCCGCGCCGACCTCGGCAAAGAGGGCCGCAAGCAGCTGGTGGGCCTGCTGCCCGACGATCCCAACGCACTCCTGGACGAGGGCGCCCAGCTGGTGGCGGGTCCGGGCGAAGCGATCCCGATGACCATGCTCGGCCACGTCACCTCCGCCTACATCAGCCCCAACCTCGGCCGCGCCTTCGCGCTCGCCCTGCTTCAGGACGGTCGCGCCCGGATCGGCCGGAAGCTCTACGTTCCACTGCTCGACCGGACGCTCGCGGTCACCGTCACCGAGCCCGTCTTCTTCGACCCGGAAGGTGCCAGGCTCCATGGCTGAGCGGCTCCTGCGCCAACCCGCCCTGCCGCCAGAACGGCTCCAGCCGCGCGGCATCCGGCTCGCCGAGCGCACGGGCCTGGGCAAGATCGACCTGCGCGGCGATCCCTCCGAGCGCCCCTTCATGGCCGCGATCGGCCGCGTCCTCGATCTCCTGTTGCCGACCGAGCCCAACACCACCGCGACCAAAGGCTCGATCACCGCGCTCTGGCAGGGCCCCGACCAATGGCTGCTGACCTTGCCGGCGGACGACGTCGCCTTCTTCATCAACACGCTGCGCCAGACCCTCGCCGGCAGCCACGCCGCCCTCACCGAGGTGACCGACGGCCGCGTCGCGCTCGCGCTGGCCGGCCCCAGCGCCCGCGACCTGCTCGCCAAAGGCTGCCCGCTCGACCTCCACCCGCGCGCCTTCAAGCCCGGCCAATGCGCCCAGAGCCTGCTCGCCAAGGCGGACGTCCTGCTCCACCTGCGCGACGACGACCCGCAGGCCGGCCCGACCTTCGACCTCTACGTCGCCCGCTCGTTTGCCCCCTATCTCTGGACCTGGCTGGAAGACGCCGGCCTGGAGTATGGGGTGCAGGTCGAGCCATCCGCCTGAGATCGCTTGCTCCAGCCGGCAAGCAAGCATACATCATCGACCGACCTTCGTACATCGCTGCCGGAGCGCCCTTCATGGTGCGGACCCAGATCTACCTCTCCAAGGCGCAGAAGCAGGAGCTCGAGCAGCTGGCCGCGGCGACCGGTAAGCGGAAGAGCGAGCTGATTCGCGACGCGATCGATGGTTATCTCGTCCAGCACAAACCCAAGCACTGGCTCGAGGCGCTCGAGCCACTGTTCGGGATGTGGGCTGATCGGACCGATCTGGACGACTTCGTGCCTAAGCTTCGGCGCGAGGCCGACGAACGGCTTGAGCGGTTGTGGCAAGAGTCCTGATCGATACCTGCGTGATCATCGACTACCTGCGCGGGCGCGCCCAAACGCGTGCTTTTTTGCGCTCCCTGCCGGAAGCGCCTTTGATCTCCGCGGTCACGGTCGCCGAGTTGCATGCCGGCCTGCACTTCGATCGACAGGCGTCGCTGTTCTCGGGGCTTCGCTCACAACTCGACATCATCGACATCGATTTTGCGATCGCGCGGCAAGCGGGGCTCTACCAACGCCAGTACAGCCGGAGCCACCGCGTTCATATGCTGGATGCCCTGATCGCTGCGACCGCCAAGGTCCACGGCGCCCGCCTCGTGACCCGCAACGCCCGCCACTTTCCGATGCTGGCCGACCTGCTGGTGCCGTATCCATGAGCGGCACACTCCATCCATCTCGACGCCGGGGCTCCAGTCCTGATCCCGGGGGCCCCGGATCGGGGCTGGAACCGTCGAGGCAGCCACCGTGATCCCGATCGTCAGACCGATCCTCATCGTCGTCGGCACCGCGTTCTATTTCGGCCTCGCCATCCTCGGCTGGGGCGGGTTCGCGGCCTTCTTTGCCAACCCGGCGCGGACCGCGCTCGCGATCGTGACCGTGGCACTGACCGGCGCCGCCCTGTTCGCCGGCGGCAATCTGAGCCCGGGGGTGCGCGAGGATCGGGGCAACCGCTGGGTCATCGTCGCGATCGGCGTGATCGGGGCGCTGTCCGCCTGGCTGCCGGCCCTGACCGACCGCCAGGACCTCTGGACCCTCGACGGCGACACGTTGCGCTGGCTCGGCGTCGCCCTGTTCGCCGCCGGCGGCTGCCTCCGCCTCTGGCCGGTCTACGTGCTCGGCCACCGCTTCAGCGGCCTGGTCGCGATCCAACCCGGCCACACCCTGGTCACCACCGGCCTCTACGCCCTGATCCGCCACCCCAGCTATCTCGGACTGCTGGTCAACACGCTGGGCTGGGCGCTCGCCTTCCGTTCCACGGTCGGCGTCCTGCTCGCGGCCCTCCTGATCCTGCCGATCCTCGCCCGCATCCGGGCCGAAGAGACCCTGCTGCGCACGCACTTCGGCGACCCGTACGATGCCTACCGCGCCCGCACATCACGGCTGCTTCCGGGGCTCTATTAGGGGTCGGTCTGCCGCACTGCCCGGAGGGAGGCCCTCGCTCAATTCCAGCAAGCCAGAACCAACCGGCCAAAGGGTGTCAGGGCCTTTCAAAGGCGCAGAGGGTCGAGTCGGACGCTTCCCGGCAGAGGTCGCCTTGCGCTCAGATCCCGCGCGCGACCCGGCGCTCGAGGCGCGCGAGCAGGTGGTCGAGTTCGGCGTGATCGGCGGCGTCGAGGCGGGCGCCCGGCGGGCGCAGGGTCGGGCTCGCGATGACGCCGCGGCGGTGCAGGATCTCCTTGCGGATCGCGAGGCCGATGCCCGGCTGCTGCTCGTAGCGGATCAGCGGCAGATAGGCGTCATAAAGGTCGAAAGCGTCGTCCTCGTGCCCGGCCGTGAAGCGCTCGAAGACCTCGACCAGGAGCTCGGGATAGGCAAAGCCGGTCATGGCACCATCGGCGCCGCGCGCGAGCTCGAGCGGGTAGTAGAGGGCGCCGTTGCCGATCAGGATCGCGATCCGGCGGCGGCCGTCGCGGACCGCGCTCGCCCGTAGCCGCGAGAGCTTGCCGAGCCCCGGGCAGTCCTCGTGCTTGAGAACCTTGAGCTGGGCCAGATCGTCGATCAGGCGGTTGAGCACGCCGACCGAGAGATGGACGCCGGTCGCCTGCGGGTAGTCCTGGAGCACCAGCGGCACGTCCGCGCCGATCGCCGCGCACAGCTGATGGACATAGCCCAGGGTCTGCTCGTCGGTCGCGAGGCCCGCGGGCGGCGCCACCATGACCGCCGCCGCACCCAACGACATGGCATCGCCGGTCAGCGCCGCCAGCGTCGCAAGGCCGGGGCTGCTGACGCCGACCACCACCGGCACCTCGCCCGCGACCTGGCGAAGAGTCGCCTGGATCACCAGGCGCGCCTCGTCGTAGGTGAGCTTTGGCGCCTCGCCCATGATGCCGAGAATGGTGATGCCGTGCACGCCCGCGTCGATGTAGAAGCCGATCAGCCGCTCCAGGCTCTTGGGGTCGAGCGCGCCATTGTCGGCAAACGGGGTTGCGGCAATCGCGAACACGCCGCGCGTGCCTTCGTCGAGCAAATGTCCAGGCATGGCCGCCCTCACCCCGCCGAGCTCGTGATCTTGTGCATCCGAGCACCGGTCGGCGTCGACCGCAAGCTCGATGGTCGACCTGGACCGCCTCTCGAGAGCAAAACCGTAAATAGATTTATCTAAGGATGAAAATCAATGTATCGGATTATCTTGGCGCCGGGCCCGGTTCGTCTCGGCAACTTTGCAGTTGACGGCCACGCGCATCCGCTGCAATCGGTGGCTCAAGAAAGGCCAACCAAGGCCACTTTGATGTCGTCTTCGGCATCAACCGAGCGTCGTCTGACCAGCTACCAGCCTGCGGCGCCGTCGTCGCAGGCCCAACGCTCGTCGCCGGAGCCCGCCATGCCTCAGGACCGTCGTTCCACGCCTGTGCTGCAAGAGCTGTTCGCCGACCGTCAGGTGTACGTGCGCAGTGGCCTGACCAGCCGCTACGTCGCGCTGTCGCGCTCGCTCCAGATCTCGGTCGCGGTCGCCGTCGGGGTCACGGTGCTGTGGCTGGTGCTCGCCTCCTACGCGGCGGTCGCCAAGCACATCGAGACCGTCGAGCAGGGCCGCGAGCTGGCCCGGCTGGAGAGCATCACCAAGACGCTGCGGACCACGGTCGAGGAATCCCGGAACGTCCAGGAGGAGGGCCCCAAGGCCACGGCGGTGCCCGACCTGGTGGCCGAGATGGCGGACGCCAAAGCCGCCCGCGAACGTGCCCTGACGTTGGCCGACGCGCGCGCCGGCGAGGCCGAGGAATTGCGCCACGAGCTGGCGCTCGCCCACGACCAGATCCGGGAGCTGACGACCGAGCTGACCCAGGCCGAGGCGGCTGGCGGGGGCGAGTTTCAGGTCGCCGGGGCACCGGCGGCGCCGACCGGACCTGACCCCAAGCTCGCCCTGCCCGGCCCATCGTTCCCCGATCCGGGCTGCCCGGCGCGCTGAGCCGGCGCGTCCGCTCGCGCCGGAACGTCTAGCCCGCGGCGCTCGCGACCGGGGCGCCGTGGGCGAAGCCGGTCGCGAGCTGGCGGATGCGTTTGATCATCGCGTGCAGGCCGTTGGCCCGGGTCGGGCTCAGATGCGCGCCGAGGCCGATCTTCTCGAACACCTCGGGAGGATTGGCCAGGATCTCCGCCGGCGTGCGGTTCGCGTACAGTCGCAACAAGAGCGCGATCAGCCCCTTGACGATGAAGGCGTCGGAGTCGGCGCGCAACCGCACCCGCCCGCTCGCCGGATCGAGCTCGGCTGTCATCCAGACCTGCGACTGGCAGCCCCTGACCTTGTTCGGCTCGGCGTAGTCGGTGGCCGGCAGCGGCTCGAGCCGCCGCCCGAGGTCGAGGACGTACTCGATCCGCTCGCGCCAGTCCTCGAACAGCTCGAAGTCGTCCGCGATCAGCGCCTGCTCATCGGCAATGGTCTCCGCCTGCTCCATCCTGCTCCCCGCGGGTGCCTGCCCGATGATATGGCCGCGGCCGGGCCGAGATCAACGACCCGGCCGGCCGTCGACCCGGGCCTGGACTGGACCAAGCGCCAAAGGAAAGCCCGACCCGCCTGGACCGGGCGCCAAAGCAAACCTGAGGCGCCCGGGTCGAGCCGGGCGCGGATGCTCAGGCGGCGAGCGCGGCGCGGCTCTTGTTGGCCGCGACCTCGAGCATGGCGTGGCGCAGCTTCTCGAACGCGCGCGCCTCGATCTGGCGCACGCGCTCGCGCGACACGCCGTAGATCTGGCTCAGGTCCTCGAGCGTCTTGGGCTGATCCTTGAGCCGGCGCTCGGCCAGGATGTGGCGCTCGCGCGCGTTCAGCACCTGCATGCTCTCGGCGAGCAGGCCGCGCCGCCAGGCGAGCTCGCTCGCCTCGGCGATCAGGCTCTCCTGGCCCTCGTCCTCGGACACCAGCGTGTCCTGCCACTCGCGATCGCCCTCGCTCGACACCGGCGCGGCGAGCGAATGGTCGGTGGCCGCGAGGCGCCGGTTCATCTGGACGACGTCGTCCTCGGCGACGCCCAGCTCCTTGGCGATCTTGACCACCGCGGCGGGCGGCAGATCGCCGTCGCCCACCTCCCCCAGCCGGCTCTTCAGGCGGCGCAAGTTGAAAAAGAGCTTCTTCTGGGCCGCCGTGGTGCCCATCTTGACCAGCGAGCGGTTGTGCAGGACGAACTCCTGGATGGCCGCCCGGATCCACCACATGGCATAGGTCGCGAACCGGAAGCCGCGCTCCGGGTCGAACTTGGCGAGCGCCTGCACGAGGCCGACGTTGCCCTCGGCGATCAGATCGGCGAACGGCAGGCCATAGCCGCGAAAGCCGCGGGCGATCTTGACCACCAGGCGCATATGGCTGCCGACCAGCTGGCGCGCCGCGTCCTCGTCCCGCTGGTCGCGCCAACGCTCGGCGAGCTCGCGCTCGGCGTCGACGTCGAGCAACGGGTAGCGCGCCACCTCCTTGAGATAGCGCTCGAGGTCGGAGCCCAGTTGGGCGGTGAGAAGGTTCGAGCTCATGATGGTGCTGCTTCCAAAACCTCTGGCTACGTCGTCCCCGAGCCCGCGGACAGCCGCCGTCGAGCACCGCTCCCGGCGTCTCGGCAGGCGTCCAGGTCCACGCATTGGTTCGACTTTTCCGGGGACATAGCGGATATGGGGTGGCCAGGCAGGTTTGGCAAGCCCCGGCGCCGCGCTTTTCCAGCACCAGCCGCCCTCGCTGAAGGTAGTCCCGGGAGAACTGCGATGTCTAGCGCCGGGGTCGGCCGCCGGCGCGAACTGTTCGAAATCGCGAAGGGGAAGAACACGATGTCGGCGGTAAAGCTGCTTTGCGGCGGCCAGATCACCCTGCCGGCCGAGATCCGTAAGGCGCTCGAGCTCGGTGTCAGCCCGACGGAGCTCGCGGAGCTCTTACTCGACGACGCGATGCTCGAGCTCTACGCGCACCTGATTATCGGCAAAGCCCTTGATACCGCCTGGCCGGCACACAGCGGCTCGCCACCACGACCCTATCGAACCTTGTGGCTGATTGCGTCACGGTATGCCGACCACTTTAGCGTCAACCACCCTCTGCCATCAAGCGAGATCGCAGCAAGGAAGCGACACGCGCAGCAAGCACCAAATAAGTATTGAGACGCCAAGATCAATATACTTCCGCAACACGACGCTACAGAACTCTATCCTTATGAATTTGCTCCAAAGAATCCAAAACGACTTGTATCGGCCGGATCTGGTGCGAAGATATCTGGCCAACTTCGCTATCGCCCGACATGCCACTACCTTGGCTATCGCTCGACATGCCACTAACCTGGCTATCGCTCGACATGACGATACCACTTAGCCAGTCCAAGTCTTTTTTCAGGAATAGAAGAGACTCTAGCAGCTCACGTCTTGACGAAAAATAGAGGTACAGCGGCCAAACCGATCCGACGAGTCCAAGTATCGATACCGCCACTGCGACGTAGAGCAATGGTCGGTACGACAAAATATAATACAAGCAGAACGATGCCATGCTCATAAAAAAAAGTCCAAAGCCGAGAGCAACGATCGCTTTCAATTCACTCAAGCTCAACCTAAGAGCTACCAAGCAGGAAGCCCCTAAACATGATAAATAAGGGCCATAAGCATCTCGGGGTTCGAGCATGACGTGCTTACTCCTCAAGAACATCGCGCAAGGTTTTGATAAAAAAACCGATATGCTTTCGTTTCAACGAGTCATCATAATCCTGAGAAGATCGTTGGATTATTGCGCCGTTTACGTCCAATAGGGGAGTACGAGGCAAACTAATCGGAAGGATATAGTGTTCTGATTTATCAGTTCCAACTCGGCCACGGAAATCGTCGATTATAGGTTGGTACTGATTAGCATAGAATGCATCTACATCCGTTCTCTCGTCCCACCAAAGATCAGCTTTTGCAATCACGGAGAAAACTGTCCAGCGCTTGTAACTTGCAATATTGCGTATCGTTCCAAGCATTTTGCGGGTGTAATCAAGCTCTTCGTCACGCGCTTGAGGTCCTTGTGGGGCATCCCGAAAGTTTCCAGAATTCGGATCGACCGATCTGTATCCATATGATACAACCGTTGTGATTATCGGTCTTCTTGCTTTTGCTATGGAGCGTTTGTAGAGATCTATTTGCGGGTCGCGAAAGTCTGGCTGTCCAGGATAAACATACACATCGGAATATCGCCGTCCTTTAAGTTTGCCCTTCTCGCGGCGGCAACTCATGTTGTATTCAATAGGCGATTCATCACTGGAGAAGGTTTCCAAAAAACACTTCAATGCTGTCTTGCCCATACCGCCGGGCCCGAAGACAAGGAAACTTGGACGGCCACGGCGTAACACATCGAAGGCTTCCGCAATGACGCCTCCGGTCTTCGGATTTTGCAAGTCGTCTGCAAACGTCAGGGCTTTTTCGAGATCCGACATGGTAGGAAGCCACATAGCGTCCTCTTTTGCCAATACCACCCGGATGGGCTACGATGGCATCGTACTCCGCGAACGATCCTCGGTCAATCGGAAGCGCATCTTGCGGTAGATCGCAGCTAGTGCAGTGATGCAGACGCTCGAATCCCCTGCCGATTGCCGGGCCAGGTTCGGTCGATCCACCCGGAGGGCCTGGCATCGGCTTCGATGCCCGGCTCGAAACCCAGCAGGCTCGTTCGGGACTCTTTCGTCCGAATCGCTGCACTAGAGAGCCTTTGGGCTATGGCCCGCAGACCGATTCGGGCCGCGTTCTTGCCGCTGGTCGATCTCGCCGCATGAGCCTCTTTCTCGGCCCTGGTGATCCATGGTCCCACTCCTGTCGCGCCGCCGCCACGGGCGGCCCTCGCAAGCGATCGAGCCACCAAGGATGCGCGGCGAGCACGGCGCGCGACACGGTCACCTCCGTCAGCTGGAGTACGGGCATAGCGGCCGTCGTGCACGATCCGGACGCCGATCTTGACTAGCTTCTCGCATAAGGTCGTGTGCGGTCACTGCGCCACCTTGATCGGTGGCGTCACACAGAGGGCAGCAGGATGTCGGTCCTTTCGAGGACAGCATCTTGGCGTGCTGCTCAGGTGATCACCGAGGGCGCGGAGCGGCCGGTGCGGGTGGCGATGCCGGCGAGCTGATCGGCGAGCGTGATCAGGGGGCGAAGCGCCGCCTGCGGATCCTGGTCGTGGCTTGGCCCGGGTCGGGCTCGAAGCGTTCGAGGTAGACGCGCAAAGTGGCGCCCGCGGTGCCGGTGCCCGACAGGCGGTAGACGATCCGGGCGCCGCCCGCGAACAGGAGGCGGATGCCCTGGCCGGTGCTGATCGAGCCGTCGACCGGGTCGGTGTAGCTGAAGTCGTCGGCCTGCTCGATCAGGAGGTCGCCGAAGCGCTGTCCGGGCAGCGCGGCCAGGCGGGCGCGCAGCTCGGCCATCAGGCCGGCTGCCGCGGTCGCGTCGACCTCCTCGTAGTCGTGGCGAGAATAGTAGTTGCGGCCGAAGCGGGCCCAGTGCTCGCGCACGATCTCGGCGACCGGCTGGCGGCGGGCAGCCAGGATGTCGAGCCACAGCAGGACCGCCCAGAGACCGTCCTTCTCGCGCACGTGGTTGGAGCCGGTGCCGAAGCTTTCTTCCCCACACAGGGTCGCAAGGCCCGCGTCCAAAAGGTTGCCGAAGAACTTCCAGCCCGTGGGGGTCTCATAGCAGGCGATGCCGAGCGCTTGCGCGACCCGGTCGGCCGCCTGCGAGGTCGGCATCGAGCGCGCGATGCCGGCAAGGCCGCCGGCATAGCCCGGCGCCAGATGGGCGTTGGCGGCCAGGATCGCAAGGCTGTCGCTAGGGCGTCACGTAGATGCCGCGGCCGACGATCAGATTGCGATCGCCATCGCCGTCGGAGGCCGCGCCGAAGTCGGGTGCGTCCGGCCCCATCATGAGGTCGATCAGCTCTTTGGCATGCGCCGGGTTCGGGTCCGGGTGGTGGCCGCCGAAGTCGGGCAGCGGCTCGCCGTTGATCACCGAGCCCGGCGCGGCGCCCAGCGTTTCTTCCAGGATCGCCTTGGCATAGGGGCCGGTGATCGCGGACATGGCATCGAAGCAGATGCGAAAGCCGCCTTGGAACAGCTTTCGCAGGCGCGCGAAGTCGAACAGGCTCGCCATCAGCTCCTGGTAATCGGCGACCGGATCGATCACCTCGACCAGGGCGTCGCCGAGCGGCGTTGTTGCCGACCCGATCCAGCGCCAGGTCGGGCACATCGAGCGTGCGGTACTCGTGGATGTCGAGGGTGCGCCTGAAGATCGCTTCGGTCACCGCCTCGGGCGCCGGGCCGCCGTTGGTGACATTGTACTTGATGCCGAAGTCGCCATCGGGGCCGCCGGGATTGTGGCTGGCCGAGAGGATGATGCCGCCGAACGCCTTTTGCCTGCGGATCACGGCCGAGGCCGCGGGCGTCGAGAGCAGCCCGCCGCGGCCGACCAGGATGCGCCCGAAGCCGTTGGCCGCGGCCATCTTGAGGATCGTCTGCACGGCTTCGCGGTTGTGGTAGCGACCATCGCCGCCGACCACCAGTGTCTGGCCGCGGAAGCCCTCGAGGCTGTCGAACACCGCCTGGACGAAGTTCTCCAGGTAGTGCGGCTCCTGGAACACCGGCACCTTCTTGCGCAGGCCCGAGGTGCCGGGGCGCTGGCCCTCGAAGGGCTTGGTGGCAATCGTGGTCACGGACATCGGACGGTCCTCCGCGGGATCAGCGCAGCGTGCGATAGAGCTCGAGCGTGGTCAGGGCGATCGCATCCCAGCTGAAGTGGTCGAGCACGCGCTGACGGCCGCGTTTGCCCATCGCCGCGCGCAGTTCGGGGTCGCGGGCGAGCTGGTTGATCGCGGCCGCGAGGCCCGCGGAGAAGGCGGCGGGGTCGGTCGGCTCGAAGGTCCCGGGCTTGAGCGCCAGATCGACCAGGAGGCCGGTCTCGCCCGGCACCACGACCTCCGGAATGCCGCCGACCCGGGACGCGACCACCGCGGTCTCGCAGGCCATGGCCTCGAGGTTGATGATCCCGAACGGCTCATACACCGACGGGCAGCAGAACACCGCCGCGTGCTCGTAGAGCTGGATCGTCTCGGCGCGCGGCAGCATCTCGCGGATCCAGATCATGCCCGGGCGCAGGGCGCTGACCTCGGCCACCCGGGCCGCCATCTCGCGGCCGATCTCGGGCGTGTCGGGGGCGCCGGCGGCGAGCACGATCTGCAGCTCCGGATCGATCTCTGGCAGCGCATCGACCAGGTGGATGATGCCCTTCTGGCGCGTGATCCGGCCGACGAACAGCAGGTAGGGCCGGGCCGGATCGATGCCGTGACGCGCCAGCGCGTCGGTCGCCCCGCTCGGCCGGTACTCCTGCGGATCGATGCCGTTGTGGATCACGTGCACCCGCGCCGGGTCGATCTCGAACAGCCGCAGCACGTCCTCGCGGGTCTCCTTCGAGACCGCGATGATGGCATCGGCCTGCTCGATCGCGGTCCGCTCCATCCAGCTGCTGAGGTGATAGGCGTTGCCCAGCTGCTCGACCTTCCAGGGCCGGAGCGGCTCCAGCGAATGGATGCTGAGCACGTAGGGCACGCCCCAGAGCTTGCCGGCGAGCAGGCCGCCCATGTCGGTGTACCAGGTGTGGCAGTGCACGACATCGGCATCGACCCGGTCCTTGGCCATCGCCAGCGAACGGTAGAAGGCATCGAGCGCGCCGCCGAAGCGCGGGTCGGTGTTTTCCGAACTTTCGGCCCAGCGCGGATAGCCGCGCACCGTGAGCTTCGGGTCCGCGCTCTGCTGGTCGCCGAAGCAGCGCACCTCGACCGCGATCTTGCCGGCCAGCGCCCGGCTCAGATACTCGACGTGCACGCCGGCCCCGCCATAGACGTTGGGCGGGTATTCGTTGGTGAACAGCAGCGCCTTCCTGATCTCCGCCATGTCCGCCTCCCGTTCTGAACACGCCGCGGCCGCGTCCCGTTCGCGGCCGGTCGCCCCTCAGCGGACCCCGACCTCGTCCAGATGCACCAAAAGGTCGGCCGGGTCCTCGTAGACCCGGTAGGCCCCCGCCCGCTCCAGCTCCTCCTTGCCATAGCCGCCCGAAAGCACCCCGATGCCGAGGGTCCGCGCCCGCCTGGCCGCGAGCAGGTCCCAGACGCTGTCGCCGACCACCACCGCCTGCTCGACCGGGCAGCCGAGCTGGCGGACCGCCTCCAGGAACAGATCCGGGTCGGGCTTGGCGTGGGGCACCAGATCGCGGGTCACGATCGGCACCCCCTCGGGCACGCCGAGCTTGGCGATCGCCGGCCCGGCGCTCTCGATCCGGCCGCTGGTCGCGATCGCCCAGGGGCAGCCGAGCTCGGTCAGCCGGGCGAGCAGGCGCCGCGCTCCGGGCAGCGGCACGACCTCGGCGATCCGAGCCTTATAGGCGGCGGTATGGCGCTCCTGCAGCTGCGCGAGCAGCGCCTGGTCGAGCTCGCGCCCGGTCTCGCGCAGGAGCGCGCGGGTGAACAGGCCGCCGCTCATGCCGATCCGGCGATGGATGCGCCACACCGACAGCTCGATGCCGGCCGCCTGCAGCGCCTCGTGCCAGGCCAGCACGTGCTGATAGACGCTGTCGACCAGGGTGCCGTCGAGATCGAAGATCAGGGCCGGCGCACTCATGGCCTCCTTCCCCCACTCATGGCTCCCTCCCCCGCGGACCTGCTCCCGATACTCCCGCAACTCCGCCCGCCACGAAAGCCCCTTTCCGTCGCCACCTCGAGCGGCCCGGAACGCGTCTCACGGTCCTGCGCGCCGCTTCGCCTTCCC
Organism: uncultured Alphaproteobacteria bacterium; assembly: GCA_963753685.1. Taxonomy (GTDB): domain Bacteria; phylum Pseudomonadota; class Alphaproteobacteria; order Geminicoccales; family Geminicoccaceae; genus DATAOG01. The sequence goes on along the minus strand of CAVWDE010000013.1, from coordinate 140,982 downwards.
ATGAGGGCCCTGACACGGTTCGCGAGAGATGTTTTCGACCCCGACCTCGGCGATGCTCATCCTGCGGGCTCGCCAACGTCCTACCGTTGGTTGCGCACGCGCACGTCGCCCAGCTCCTCGCGGCCTTGCCGCGCACGCTCCAGCGGTGCACATTCGCCTTCCCTGGCCGGCATCTTTGGGAATCCCGGTTCAGGGCCTGGGGGCTCGGGAATTTCGTCACACACCTGTCAAAACCGGAGACATTGAAATGTCCTGGGCCGCCATTGACCAAAGTGCCGGCAGAAACGGCAACCACCGGGCTCCCGACGTCGCCAGGATTGGCGCGGCGTCGGTGGCAGTCGGGCCGGACCCTCGCGGCACCTGCGGGCCGCTGCTGACGCCCGAAGGACTTGGGCAGGCGATCGAGGCGTCCCAGGGGCTGCAACACCTGCCGGCACCCCGCGGTGGAGTCTGGCGAGGCCGGGCGAGCCTGCGGCGCAGCAGCAAGGGTCCCGATCGCGGCGCGATGCCGCCGCCACCACCAACGCCCGTTCAGACGGCAACCCTACGACCGATGAGGAATGCCGGCGGCCTCGCGACCGCGGTCGACCACAACACGGACACGCCCAGCGAAGCATCGCTTCTGTCAGAATTCGTTTTCCAATGGGGCAGTGTCGCCGGCAAAGGCAAAATCTCGTATTTCGAGCTTGACGAGCAAGTGGTCCCGAGGTGGTTCGGCGTGCTGGTTCCGGACGGCGTCAGCAGTTTCGACAAAGCGCATATCTTCTTTCACCCGACGCCCGGCCAGGGGGGGTATGATGATGCCAACTATCAGGCTCTGGGCAACTGGTCGAACCTATTTTACTATCTATCGAGCCGGATGGGCGCCCAGTTTTGCGCGGCCGGAACCGGCCGGGTCATGGTCATGCCGCTGATGACCTGGGGGACGGCAAACGACTGCGGGATCTTGCCACAGCGCTGGGAGCCGATCGTCAGCCGGATTTTCGGGATGTTGAAGTCGAATGACATGTCCGGGTCGGCGCCACTGGCATCGATATCCGACGTGGTTGTGTCAAGCTTTAGCTCGGGCATTACCTACTCGCATCATTTTCGTAATAAGGCCAATCTCGGTGCGCGCCTCGCAGGCGTGATCGATTTGGATGGCAGGTTCTCACAATTCGGATCTCTGTCGGAGAAGCTCGGAAATCCCAAGCGGCTGGTAAGAATGCAGCAAATGCCGGCCACGCAACGCGACCTTGCGCGCCTCCTGAGTCAAAGCATCATTCCGCTCGGCAGACCCCGTTGGGACCATCGAACCAGCCCCTATCGCGGCGCGTTTCCGGGGGACGACCTTGCGACCCTGTCCAAGATCCACCGGACGGTCCCGCAAACCATGATGTTCATCGCCGCCCGGCGGGCTGGCTAGCCGACCGTTGCTCAAGCCGGCGGCTACCGATCGTCGAGAGTAGGCGCGCAATCCGGGGCTTCCGCGACGGTCGACGGGGCCAACGGGATCGGGCCCCCCTTGTGCCGGCCCCGTCGAGCGCCGTAAGGAGCCCTTGGCGCGCCTGCGCGCAACCGTCCCAGACCGAACACGCGTCCGTATCAACCGTAACTGCCGAGAGCTACGCGGAACCTTTGCGTGGGACCAGACCGCCCCGCGCCCGTTTCTCTGTGAAAAGCTGGGCCGGCTCGCGGTGCCGCCGGTCGGTGATCCCGGCTGTGCAGCGCCGTGCCGGCTACTTCTGCATCATGTTTTTGACCAGCCCGACGATGATCGTCAGCACCGCGCCCCCGGCGCCGCCGCCGACCAGCTGACCGATCAGGGCGCCGATGTCCAGACCCGCGCCGGGCGCCGTCGCCGCCCCCTCGGTCGCCATCGACGGCTCGCCCAGGCCCAGGGCGGCCAGGATCTGCCCCAGCACCAGGCCGCCGATGCCGCCGGCGATCGAGTTGCCGGCGGGCCCGAGGCTGTAGTTCTTGACGGCCGCGCCCGCCGCGTTGCCGCCAATCGCGCCCGCGATGATCTCGATGATCAAGCCGATGATGCCTTGCATGACACTTCTCCATGAGCCTTTGCTCGGACGAGAGGTCGTATTCTGGCACAGATCTTGTGGGTTTGAGGAGTATTTCCTCGGGTCGGGCGGCCGCAGCTAGCTAAGGGCGTCGGGCAGCGGCGAAAGGCTTTAGCGCTCGAGGATTTCGCGGAGGAAGGCGCGGGTGCGGGGCTCGCTGGGGCGGGTGAAGATCTCGGTCGGGATGCCCTGTTCGGCGATCACGCCCTGGTCCATGAAGATCACGCGATCGCACACCTGGCGGGCGAAGTTCATCTCGTGGGTGACGACGATCATGGTCATGCCGCGTGAGGCGAGGTCGCGCATCACGTTCAGGACCTCGCCCACCAGCTCGGGATCGAGCGCGCTCGTGACCTCGTCGAACAGCATGGCCTTGGGACCCATGGCCAGCGCGCGCGCGATCGCGACCCGCTGCTGCTGGCCGCCGGAGAGCTCCTCGGGGTAGTGGTCGGCGCGATCGGCGAGGCCGACCTGGGCGAGCAAGGCCCGCGCCGCCTCGCGCGCTTCGGGCTTCGGGCGCTTGAGGACGTGGACCGGGGCTTCCATCACGTTCTCGAGCGCGTTCAGGTGGGGAAAGAGGTTGAAGGCCTGGAAGACCATGCCGACCCGGGCCCGGATCGCGGCGATGCGTTTGGGCGCCTGGAGCCGAAGGTGGCCGTCCGTCTGCTCGCGGTAGGCGGGCTCGCCGTCGATCCGGATCAGCCCGCGCTCGGGCACTTCCAGCCAGTTGAGGCAGCGCAGCAGCGTCGACTTGCCGGAGCCCGAGGGGCCGATCACGCAGATCACCTCGCCGCGCGCGACGCTGAGGCTCACGCCCTTCAGGACCTCGATGGGGCCGAACGATTTGTGCAGGTCCAGGGCCTCGATCATCGGCCGGTGCGGGGCCTGACGGTCGTGGGTCTGAGCGCTCACGCCGGCCGCCTCCGGCGGCGGTAGCCCTGGCGCGTGCGCGCCTCGAGGTGGTTCACGAGCCGGGCGGCCGCGAACCCGACGATGAAGTAGAGGACGCCCACGACCGTGTAGAGGGTCAGGTACTGATAGTTGCGGGCGGCGATCAGCTGGGCGCTGAACAGCACCTCCTGCACGCTCACGACCGAGCACAGCGCCGTGTCCTTGAACAGCGAGATCAGATAGTTGCCGAGTGCCGGGACCACGAGGCGCACCGCCTGCGGCAGGATGATCCGGCGCAGCGCCAGGGCCCGGGTCATGCCGAGCGCGGCGGCGGCATCGCTCTGGCCGCGGCCGATGCCCTGGATGCCCGAGCGGTAGACCTCGGAGATGTAGGCCGAGTAGTTGAGGGTGAGCGCGATCACCGAGGCCGTGAAGCTATCGAGCCGGATCCCGACCTCGGGCAGCACGTAGTAGACATAGACCAGCTGCAGGAGCAGCGGCGTGTTGCGCATCACCTCGACGTAGCCGATCACCAGCCAGACCAGGGGCTTGGGGCCGAACATGCGGGCCAGTGCTACGAACAGGCCAAGGATCAGGCTCAAGCAGATGACGACGACCGTGAGCTCGCAGGTGATCAGGAGGCCGGCGAGCAGCGGGCCGAAGGCCTCGATCGCGACCTCGGGATTGAACAGCTCCATGTCAGAAACGCGCCCGGGCGGGGCCCGGGGCGAGGCTCAGGGTGGCCCGCCCCGGGACGGCGCGCTCACGGATTGAGCTTGAACCAGAACAGGTTGCGATCGGAGAGCCCGTACTTCTTGAGGACCGAGCTGACGAAGCCGTTGGCGCGCAGCTCGGCCAGGGCGGCCGTGTAGGCGACCCGCAGCTGGCAGTCTTCCTTGCGGATGCCGTAGCGGGCGTTGCCGTAGCCGCCGCCGAACACGATGTCGTCCGGGGTCGCGATGTCCCAGAGCGCCTCGACGTTGCTGTTAGGGTTCTCGCTCGCGTACACGGTGTAGATGACGTCGTCCTCGACCACCGACTTGACCCGGCCCTGGTCCAGGCTCTGGAGCTCCTCGGCGGGCGCCTTGAAGGGCTGGGTGTTGGCGCCGATCCGGCGCAGATAGTTCTCGGCGGCCGAGCCCGAGATCGCGCCCACGGTCTGGCCCTTGAAGTCGTCGTAGGACTTGATGCCGGTGGGATTGCCCTTCTGGACCAGGACGACCGGGCCGTACCACCAGGCGGGGCCGGTGAAGCTGATCACCTTCACCCGGTCGGGGTTGACGTGGATGTTCTGGGCGATCACGTCGGTCCGCTTCGACAGCAGCGAGGGGATCTGCGATTCCCAGGGCATCCACTCGAAGGTCCGCTTCTCGACGCCGAGCCAGTCGAGCACGGCGTTGTTGATCTCGACGTCGATGCCGCTCGCCTCCTTGGTCTTGGGATCGAGCATCGAATGCGGCGCGATCGCCGATTCGCCGAGCACGATGCCGTCCTTGCGCACCCGGTCGAGCGAACCGTCGGCGCAGTTCTCGAACATCGGCTTGGTTTCCTGGTAGAACTCGTCCGCCTGGGCGCTCGGGGCGCCCCCGCCGGCGACCACGGCGGCAAGTCCTGCGAGACCAACGATCAGACAACGCATGCGCCTTTCCTCCTCCATCTTCGAGCGCCGGACCCGCTCGGCTGAGGTTCAGCCAATCGTCGCGGCGCCCAGGTTTTCCTTTGTGCTAGGTGCCGTCAATCGCGCACGAGGTATTTCTCGATCACTGCCAGATCCGGCGCGACGCCGAGCCCCGGCTCTTCGGGCACGCGCATGTGGCCGTCCTCGAGGCGGATCGGGTTCCTGATCAGGCGGCGCGAGATCTCGGACGGCTCGACGCAGTACTCGAGCACCAGCGCGTTCGGCACCGCCGCCAGGAAGTGCAGCGAGGCCGCGGTGTTGATGTCGGTGGTGAAGTTGTGGTTGGCGACCGGCACGCCGCGGCTCGCGGCATGGGCCGCGATCTGCATCGACTGGGTCAGGCCGCAGCGGGTCATGTCGATCTGGGCAAGGCCGATGCCGCCCTCGTCGATCAACCGCCTGAAGCCGCGCAGCGTGCACTCCTCCTCGCCGGCGGCAAGCCGCTGGCGGATCGCGCGACTGACCCGCGCGTAGCCCTCGAGATCGTCCGGCGGCAGCGGCTCCTCGATCCAGAACAGGCCGTAAGGCTCGAACAGTTTCGCGCGCTGGATCGTGGTGGTCGCGTCCCAGACCAAGCCGACATCGAGCATCAGGTCGAAGTCGTCGCCGGCCGCCTTGCGCATCGCCTCCAGATAGGCGCAGTCGGTCTTCGGGTCGCGCCCGAACGGCTCCCAGCCGAACTTGGCGGCGGTGAAGCCCTCGTCCCTGGCTTTCCGGACCCGGTCCGCGGTCGCCTGGGCGGTGAACTGAAACATGTTCGAGGCGTAGACCCGCAGCCGGTCGCGATGCCGGCCGCCGAGCAGCTTCCAGACCGGCTGCTCGAGCGCCTTGCCCTTGATGTCCCAAAGCGCGAGATCGATCCCGGCCATGGCCTGGATCACCGCCCCCTCACGCCCGTAATAAAGCGTGCCCTGGTACATCTTCTGCCAGAGCCTTGCGGTCTCGAGCGGGTCTTCGCCGATCAGCAGCGCGCGCAGGCCGGTCACCAGCGTGTGCGACATCGGCGCTTCGATGATCGCCTTGACCACCCAGGGGCAGCCGTCGACCTCGCCCCAGCCGGTGATGCCGGCATCGGTCTCGATCCGGATCAGGAGCGCGTCCTGGGAGCTGTCGGTGCGCGCCTGGATTTCGGGCAGCCGCAGATAGAGCGCCTCGACGGCGGTGATCTTCATGCCATTCCTTCCCCCCTGGCCGCCCGCGGGCGCCGTTTCGCGCCATCCTATACCAGCCGGCCCGGCCGTCAACGCGAGCCGCCCGGTGTTCTCCGGTGCCAGCCTCGCTCGAGGTGGTCGCTGCGATGGCCCGCGACATTTGACCCCAGCGCTTCAATCATTAGCGAAAATTCACTTGGAAAGGATGGGAGCGAGTTTCTCTATTGCGGCAACCGCCGGCCAGGCGGCCAAGGTTGCGTCTGTTCCACGTTGGGAGACTGAGAAAGTCGCGGCATGGCCGGGCCTCGCAGCGGCGAGCCCGGACGATCAATTCCAGGAGGACAGGGATGAACCTGCGAATGCCCAGTGCCCGGCGCATCATCGTCCTGGCGCTGTCGCTAGGTGTGATGGGCCTGTGGGTGGCGCCGTCCACCGCCACGGCGCAACAGAAATTCGTCATCAAGAAGGTCGCCGAGAAGAAGCTCAAGCAACTGCCGGCCGGACCGCTGTACTGGCGGATCGAGAATTTTCCCACGCTCGCAAAGGCGCAGGCCGCCGCGGGCCCGGCGTCCCTGGCCGCGGACGTCGCGGGCAAGGTCTGGCTGTTCACGCTCGGCCCCAAAGGCGGCTCGACGCCCGGCGCCGCCGAGGTCGCCGAGATCGGGCCCGTGCCCACGATCAGCGCGCCCGAGTATCTGCTGCGCATCAATCACGCGAGCGGACCGCCCGGGGTCAAGACGCCGGTGCATAACCATCCGGGCTCCGAAACCTTCTACGTGCTGACCGGCCAGCTGGGCCAGAAGACGCCGTCCGGCGTGATCCATGTCGAGGCTGGCCAGGCGATGCCGGGACATGGCGCCGGCATGGCAATGGAAGTCTCCAGCAGCGGCACGAGCGATCTGAGTGCGCTGGTCATGTTCGTGGTGGATGCCACCAAGCCGTTCTCTTCGCCGGCCAAGTTCGAGTGAACCGCAAGCCGGCGCCCGGTTGCGGGCCGCCGGTTCTGGTCCGTTCCTGGGGCCCTGTGGGGTCCGGGATCGTCGTTCCGTGGGAATATGGTGGGTCCCGCCGACGGTGGCGCTCGGCGACAAGGGTTGGACGCCCCGGGCAAGGCAGAGGTATGGTTAAGATGCTGCGAAGGTTTGCGGCAGGCGCAGCGGGAGGCGGTCATGAAGAACCAGGCGCGGGTGGTGATCGGCGGCGGCGTGGCGTCAGGATCTTGGAGCAGTCGGAACCATCAGGGTCGCGGCCATGTGCGCCTCGCAGCTCTGATTCTATCCTGCTTCGTGAGCTTTTCCGCGCCGCTCTGGGCCGGCGAGGCCAAGGTCATCAATGGCGATGCGGCCTTTCCCGAAGGTCCGTTCTGGGCCGATGGCAAGCTCACCTACGCCGAATATGGCGGCAACCGGGTGAGCGTCTGGGACGGGACGTCGAACCGTGCGCTCTGGACCCAGGATGGTTGCGGCCCGTCAGCGGTGATGCCGCTCGGGGACGGCATGCTGGTGACCTGCTACGACAATGGCAGCTATGTGAAGCTCAACGCCGACGGCAAGACCGAGCGGGTCTGGGACAAGGATTCGACCGGGGCCGCGCTGCAGGGCCCCAATGATGAAACGTCGGACGGCCATGGCGGCGCCTATGTCACCGCATCTGGACCCTGGGAAAGCGCGCCGATCGTCGGCAAGGTTTATCATCTGAGCGCCGATGGCACGCTGACGCCGGTCGCGGATGACCTGCACTATGCCAACGGCATCCAGCTCGCGGCCGACGGCAAGCTCCTCTACGTCAACGAGTCCGAGGCCGGGCGCGTGATCACCTTCGCGGTCCAGGCGGACGGCAGTCTGACCGACCGGCGGCTGTTCGTCAGGCTGACCGCCTTGGGCGAGCCGGAGGGCGCCTACCCCGATGGCATCAAGCTCGGCCCCGACGGCAATCTCTACATCGGCCAGTACAGCGCCGGGCGCATCCTCGTGATCACGACCGAGGGCAAGCTAGTGCGCAAGCTCGAAGTCCCCTCGCCGGCGGCGCCCAACCTCACCTTCAGCCCCGACGGCAAGACCGTTTACGTGATGGCGGTCGACGACAAGCAGAACGCCCCCTACAAGGGCAAGGTCTACGCGATCGCCAACGAATAGCGGCCTTGCCGCGACACCACGGTCGGCCGCCCGGCGAGGCTTTCGTGCGCGCGATCGCCAAGGCAGGCAAGCCCAGGGCGCGGTTGATGCCGTCGGCCAGCCGTGGCGAACTCCGCGAGCCTGGCGGCTGGGAAGGCAAGGTCCGGGTCGCCGACAACTTCGACGCGCCTTTGCCGGCCGACATCCTCGCCGGCTTCGAAGGCAAGGATTGACGGCTAGCAGACCAGCTGCTGCTCGATACCTGGCTCGGCGAGGCATCGCATTCAAGCCTCGGCAGCGCTCGGCTTCACCATCCCGGACCAGCACGCATCGCCCTCGAGAATGCGCGCGGTACGCCGGTTCAAGCCTGTCGGAGATGCCATTCCATCGTTGCGAGCTGGGGTGCGCCTGTCCGTGCCGCTCTGGGGCAAGGGTTGGACGCCTGGGCCAAGGCGGCGGTATGGTGCGGCGCTAGAAAGGCGGGGCGGCGCTGGACGAGGCGGCAGAGCGGGGGCTGGTCATGAAGACGCAGGCGCGGGTGGTGGTGATCGGCGGCGGCGCGGTCGGGGTCGCGACGCTCTATCACCTCACGAAAAAGGGCTGGTCGGACGTCGTGCTGGTCGAGCGCAAGGAGCTGACCTCCGGCTCGACCTGGCATGCCGCGGGCCTCTTGCCGTTGTTCAACATGAGCTATTCGGTCGGCCAGATCCACAAGCACTCGGTCGCCCTCTACCAGAGCCTCGAGGCGGAGACCGGCCAGAACGTCGGCTTCGCGAAGGTCTCGAACATCCGCCTCGCCCTCAACCGGGACCGCATGGACGAGTATCATCAATACGCGGGCGTGGCCGAGACGATCGGCGTTGAGGTCGAGTTCCTGACCGCCAGACAGGTCAAGGAGATCTGGCCGCTCTGCAACACAGACGGCATCGTCGGCGCGATCCGGCACCCCGAGGACGGCTACATCCAGCCGGCCGACGTCACCCAGGCGCTGGCCCGGGGCGCGCGCCAGGGCGGCGCCGAGATCTACCGCCAGACCAGGGTCACCGGCATCACCCGCAAGCCGTCGGGCGACTGGCTGGTCCAGACCGACCAGGGCGACATCCTGGCCGAGCACGTGGTCAGCGCCTCCGGCAATTTCGCGCGCCGGACCGGCGCCATGGTCGGGCTCGACATCCCGGTGATCCCGGTCGAGCACCAGTATATCGTGACCGAGCCGCATCCCGAGATCGTCGCGCGTCACGCGCAGGGCCTGCCCGAGATGGGGGTGCTGCGCGAGAGCGACGGCTCCTGGTACCTGCGCGAGGAGGCGGGCGGGCTGCTGCTCGGGCCGTACGAGAAGGGCGCCCCCTGCTGCTACCCGGACGGCCCGCGCGAGGATGCCGAGTACGAGCTCTTCGCAGACGACCTCGAGCGCCTGACGCCGCATATCGAGGCCGCGATCCATCGCGTGCCGGCGTTCGGCGAGGTCGGGGTGAAGCGGGTCTACAACGGCGCGATTCCCTATACCCCGGACGGCAGCCCGATCGTCGGCCCCGCCTGGGGCTTGCACAACTTCTGGTTGAACGAGGGCCACAGCTTCGGCATCACCGCGGCCGGCGGCGCCGGCTGGCAGCTGGCGGAATGGATCGTCGAGGGCGAGCCCACGATCGACATGCTGGGGGTCGACCCGCGCCGCTTCGGCGACTATGCGACCAAGGCCTACCTCAAGGCCAAGAACGAGGAAGCCTACGCCCACGTGTTCGTGATCCACTACCCGGACGAGGAACGCCCGGCCGGCCGGCCTTTGCGGACGGCTCCCTGCTACGAGCGGATGAAGGAACTCGGTGCCGTGTTCGGCCAGAAGTTCGGCTGGGAGCGCCCGAACTGGTTCGCACCCGCGGGCACGCCGCCGGTCGATGACTGGTCGTTCCGCCGCTCGAAATGGTTCGAGCATGTCGGCGCCGAGTGCTGGAACGTCCAGGAGAACGTAGGCCTGCTCGACATGACCGCGTTCGCCAAGGCAAGGGTTTCCGGCCCCGGGGCCGCAGCGTTCCTGGACCACCTGGTCGCCAACCGCATCCCGGCAAAAATCGGCCGCGTGCACCTTTGCCACGCGCTCAACAGCCGGGGCGGCGTGCACTCCGAGTTCACGATCCTGCGCGAAGGGCCGGAAAGCTTTTATCTCGTGTCGGCCGGTGCCTGGCAGCGGCTCGACCACGACTGGGTCATGAAGCACATGCCGGGCGACGGCTCGGTCCAGTTCCAGAACCTCACGGGCGCGATCGGCGTCCTGGTGGTGGCCGGCCCCAGGTCGCGCGAGCTGTTGCAGCGGGTCAGCGAGGCCGACTTTTCCACTTGCGCCTTCCCCTGGCTGACGGCTCAGGAGATCACGGTCGGCCTGGCGCCGACCAAGGCGCTCCGGGTCAATTTCGTGGGCGAGCTCGGGTGGGAATTGCACCACGGGCTCGAGTACCAGAACCACATCTTCGATGCCCTGATGGCGGCCGGCGCGGACCTCGGCCTCAAGCCCTTCGGCATCCGCGCCATGGATTCCCTTCGCGTGGAAAAGTCCTACCGGCTGATCGGCACCGAGCTGTCGATCGAGTACGCGGCCTACGAGTCCGGCCTCGATCGCTTCGTGCATCCCAACAAGGGCGACTTCATCGGCCGTGACGCGCTCGTGCGCTGGCGCGAGCGGGGTTTTTCCAACACTTTCGTGACCCTGGAAGTCCACGACGTGGCCGATGCCGACGCCCTCGGCAACAACCCGATCTACAGTGCGAAAAAACTGGTCGGGCGCGCGACCGGCGGCAACTACGGCTTCCGCCTGGGCAAATCGCTGGCGCTGGCCATGGTCCGCCCCGAGCTTTCCGAACCTGGCACCGAGCTCTCGATGGACATCCTCGGCGAGACGCGCCGGGTGACCGTGATCCCGGAATCACCCTACGATCCACACAACCTGAGGTTGCGCGCCTGAAGCGGGTGAACAGGCTCCATCCGCTTGATCCTGAAAGTATTCCATGGGCCTCGACTTGAAGCCCGATCGGGCTGCCGGCGTGCTGTGGCCGCCAATCAACGACCAATGACCGGCGCAGCAATAGCTATCTTTCGATGCCTCGTAGCCAGACGGACGGACGCCGTCTCTCTGATCTCATCCAGTCCACTGCGGCCAGATCATGACCGACACTGTCCGGCGGGCGGACGAAGCGTGAACGGTTGACTTGCGACAGGCCGGATCTGTCGCATGTTTTGCTTGATGGTGGCGCACAAGTGCGGCGCGTTTAACTCACATGTGGCGCACCCGCTGGCAAGTCAAACCGCTAAATCCATCGTATCAAGCGCGCATCAATCGTAGAGTTGATCAAGTAATAGTTATCTATACTTGTTTTGCATTGGCATTTACTGAATCGTGAATTTTGGCATCATTTCCGAACCGGACAGTAGCGATAAGTAAACGCGATGAATTGAGAGGCGGTTGATGCGACTCCCCAGGCGACAGGGGGCACGGAAGTGTGACATGTGGCGCATGAGGCGTGCGGTGCAGGCGCGAATGGATCGGGAAGCACTCGCGTCGGGCGGAAATCCGGGGTAGCATGGAACCGTGCGTGGAGGTGATTTGAGCGAAATTGCGCCTTCCGATGGAACAGCAGGCAGCGGTTGACGGCTCCGGCAACTTCCTCGCGTGGCAAGTTAAAGGCGGTTGATGTGAGTAAGCCGGTCTTCACACAAAGCCAACTCGAGGCCATTGCGGGCGCTCTCGGAGACACTGCAGACGGGCTGACCGGTTCTGAGATTGCGCACCTTCTAGCGTCATGCGAGATGGCCGATCCGAACCCTGCAATAACCAAGCGCCACCGGCTCTATAATGCTTTCGCGCGGGAGCAGAACCAGCGCCAGGATCGTACACGTATTCTCGGGTTTATCCGCCATGCCATGAAACCGGAGCGCTTCGCGAGAATGCCGGAGCGTTTCGAGCCCCTGCGGGCGAACCTGAACCGCGCGCTCGCCTTTGCGGGGCTGTGCGTTGACGAGGACGGCACGCTTAGCATGGCGGATAAAGTCCGGACCATCGGCGAAGCGCAGCGGCGGGCGCAAGAGCTGCGTGCCGATCTGGCGGCACGCGGCGTCCACCCTGATGTTTTGCGCTTTTGCAAGGCCGAACTTCTGGCCGACGACTACTTTCACGCCGTCCTCGAAGCGGTAAAGAGCGTCGCCGACAAGATCAGATTGAAAACAGGCCTAACCGACGACGGCGGGACCCTGATCGATCGGGCCTTGTCGGGCAGCCCTCCGATGGTCGCGGTGAATCCCTTCGCCACGGAAAGTCACAGAAGCGAGCAGAAGGGCTTCGCCAACCTCGTGAGGGGCACCTTCGGCATGTTTCGCAACCCTACCGCTCACGAGGCGCGGATACACTGGTCCATCAGCAAGGAGGATGCCGAGGACCTCCTTTCGCTCGTGTCCCTGATCCATCGTCGCCTCGACGCTTCGCACATACCGCCGAGAGTGTGAGGGGACTCTGATGGCAAAGATCAGGAACCCTGTTCGCTTCTCGGATCACTTCGGAATTCCAGACGCAGCCCTGGCGCGGGCCGGAGTCCTCGACCCGACTCTCAACGTCGACACAAGGCTCTTCATCGATCCGTTTCTGATTCCCGAGAGCGCGCACAAAGAAATCGAGCGTGAGGGCCGGGCGATCTATGAACAGCACTTCGAGCAGGTCATCAAGTTGCTGCGGGTTTCCAAACAGCAGGACGACACGGATGTGGCGTGGCGGAATGCCCGCAGGCTGATGAATTTTCCTGAAGTGAAGTGGACGTGTCTTGGCTATGGGGCCCAGTCGGTCTCCGGCAGCGGTTCCGGCCCGTTCGTCACCAACGGGGTGATGCAGACGGCAAAGGCGGTCGTCGATCTCGGCGTTGATGACCCCGACCTCTTCGTCGCCCTCGGGGTCTTCGAGGAGGGGATCGGGCCAGACCGCATCAGCGACATGACGGCCAACGTCATTCTGCCGGCGCTGCTGAGTTTCAACGAGCGGGTTTTGAAATCTCTGGGCGTGCCGACGAAGCGGGTCCCCCTTACGCTCAAGAACGGCAACTGCTACGAAGCGGATCTTCCGCTGAACCCGTTTGAGACCAGACAGACCCCCGTCATTCTCGTTCCGGCGGACATACTGCGCAATCTGCCTATCGTTACCGACTGGTCTGACGTGGCAGATGCAGCAGCCAAGAACGCGGCCCTTCGGCAAAAAGTAAATAGGCAGATTGCCGATATCTGGCGTCGAAAAACGCTCAAGGACAAAGCGGAGCTGAGACGCTGGGCCGTTTCGAGCCGGTCCGCGTTCGAGACGTTTCTGGAGCTGCTTCGCGGCGCGAACCCGAAGCCGTATGATCTCGCGAGCGATCCCCTTGGCGAGCTTGTGTGGCCGCGGATCGCCGAGACGATTGCGGGCGAGCAGCCTTTCAAGCTCGTCGATCCGAAGCACGCCGATGCCGAGGCGGTCGCGCGCGTAGTTCAGGAGATCATTGGGCAGTTTCAATTTCTCCTCGAAAAACGGCGCCTCTCCGAACAGCTGTACCACCAGGGACGGCCCCGGCCCGAGAAGGCGGCGCAGCGGCTATTCTTTGCCGTGGCCTATGCCTACTGCAAAGCTAACAAGCTCGATCTCACGCCCGAAGCCGACACCGGAAACGGTCCGGTCGACTTCAAGATGTCCTCTGGATTTGACGGTCGCGTGCTCGTCGAGATCAAGCTTTCGACAAATCCTAAAGTGGTGGCTGGCTACACCAGGCAGCTTGCGACGTATAAGGAGGCCGAGGAGACAACCCGTGGTTTTTATGTTGTGCTCGACGTAGGAGGCATGGGCCGGAAGGACGAGCGGCTCCTTGCGCTGAAGAATCGTGAGGCGCAGGCGGGTCGCCCGACCGCCGAGATCATCATCATCGACGGCCGGCGAAGGCCGTCCGCGAGCAAGCTTTCCTGAGCGAGGCGGGCCTAATTTTGTCTCAGCTGCCGTCGCACGCCCCGAGAATAGAGCGAGCCATCAGCTCTGGGTGCGCAGGCGGGCGACCGCGCGTTCCGAACCGGCGTTCCGGGAGGAGCTGGAAAAGCTCGTCGGCGAGATCCGGGAGAAGGGCGGCGACAGGATCACCCAGATCGCCAACGTTACCGGCGATCAGAACGTCACGACGCAGATCGCCGGCTCGGGCAACGTGGTGCGCTGAAGCCGCCGCGCTGCAAGATACGCCGGCGGCCTGGGGTTGACTCAACCGAAGACGATCAGCTTCAGGAGCAACCCAATCAGCATGACCGTGTTGGCGCCGACTGCCCATTCCAGCACGCGCAGACGCTGGCGGATCTCGGCGAAGGACCGGCGCCTTCGACAATGAGCGGCTGAAGCCTGGTGCGCGAGGTATGGCATCTCGACTACGCGGGTTCGGCCAGGTCGAGGCGTTTTTCGAACCAGTGGTGGGCGTAGGGCTCGGCGTTGAAAGGCAAAACCTCCAGGTAGCCGTGGCGGCGGTAGAGGGATTGCGCCTCGTGCAGCGTGCGGTTGGTCTCCAGGTGCAGGATTGCGAGCCTGAGCTTGCGGGCGTGGCTCTCGAGCGCCTCGAGCAGGCGCCGGCCGACGCCCTGGCCGCGCGCTTCGGGCGCGACCCACATGCGCTTGATCTCGCCGATGCCGTTTTTTCCGGACTTAAGGGCGCCGCAGCCGAGTGTGCGCGCGCAGGACCTGGCCACCAGGAACACGCCGGCCGGCGGCACCAGTTGGGCGGCGTCGGCCGGGATGCTGCGGGCCGGGTCGAAGCCGTGCTCGAAGCGCGCGCCAAGCTCGTCGAAGTAGTGCTCGAGGCACCAGCGGGCGGTGGGGCTGGTCGGATTCTCGACCTCGACCCTGAGCCCGGTCGCGAGCAGCAGGCGTTCGACTTCGGCCATGGCCGCGACCAGGTGCTCGCGCTGGCCGGCGCTGAGGGGGGCCAGGAGCGAGGCCGCGTCCTCGTCGGAGCGCTGGTTGAGCAGGGCGAGCTCGGCCTGGCCGGCGGGCGTCAGCCGCGCCGCGCGGACCCGCCGGTCGGCCGGGCTCGGGCGCACCTCGATCAGCCGTTCGCGCTCGAGCGTGCGCAAAAGCCGGCTGAGGTAGCCCGAATCGAGGCTGAGCCGCGCGCGCAGCTCGCGGACCCCGGCACCCTCGAGGCCGATCTCGAACAAGAGGCGCGACGCGCCGAGCGAGCGGCCGCGGCCGAGGAAGCGGTCGTCCAGCGCGCCAATCCGCTGGGTGACCGTCCGGTTGAAGCTGCGAACCCGCGCAACGCTGCTCGCGTCCATTCTCTGACTATAGTCAGAGAATCTGCCAAGGGCAACGGCGGACGCCTCAGCTCTGGGTGCGCAGGCGCGCGACCGCGCGTTCGTCGATTGGCCAGTGGCGGAGGGCGGAGATCACCCGCGACCGTGCGATGATCGACCTGGCTGAGAGGAACCCGGCCTGGGTCGCGGTCGTGGTTTCCCTGCGCCTGACGATCGCGGGTGACGCCGTTGCCCGACTGATCGCGTTTCCTGGCCCGCGTAGGTTTTTGCCGGGATTGTTCGTTCCGCCGATAGGGTGCAGATTTGGCCCTGGCCTCAGCAATTCGAGAAGGGAGGTTGTCATGGGGCTTCGACCCCGGTGTGATCGCTGGCCGAGAGCCTGCCGCGGCTGAGCGACCTCGTGGACCGTCATCCCATCGGAGTGGCCAACCCGTGACCCGACTACTGCGTACAGCTGCTCTGATTGCCGGGCAGTATTTCGCGATCTTGGTGATTCTGGCCGCAGCGTTTGGCTGGTACGCGCCGGCGGCGTTCGCATGGGTCGGGCCGAACATATCGTTGTTACTCGGCCTCGTCATGTTCGGGGTCGGCGTGACGGTGCGCAGGAGTGATTTCCAGGCCTTGCTCTTGCAGCCGTGGAAAGTACTCGCAGGTGTTGCCGCACAATACCTCGTGATGCCGCTCCTCGCCATCGCCCTGTCGCTGATGTTTGGCTTGTCGACCGACCTCACCATCGGGATGGTGCTGCTCGGTGCGTGCCCGGGGGGCACCTCCTCGAACCTGGTGACCTTTATCGCCCGGGGCAATGTTGCGTTGTCGGTGGCGATCACATCGGTCTCGACGCTGATTGCACCCCTGATGACGCCGCTCCTCACGCTCTGGCTGGTGGGTACAATGATCGACGTCTCGGCGGCCGCCCTCTTTCTCTCCATCGTCGAAATCATCATCGTACCGGTGGCTCTAGGCGTACTGGTGCATGCCATGCTTGGCGCCAAGGTCGAGCCGATCGGCGCAGCCTTTCAGCTGATCTCGGTGCTCGCGATCATGTTGCTGGTCGGTTTCGTGATGGGCGCGAACTACGAACATTTCCGTACGATGCCAGCGTCCCTGATCGGCGCCGTCGTCGCCCACAACCTGCTCGGCTTCGGCTCCGGCTATCTGATCGCGCGCGTCATGCGGATGCCGGTCGCCGATCAGAAAGCCATGTGCTTCGAGGTCGGTATGCAGAACTCCGGCCTGGCGATCACCCTGGCGACCATCCACTTCAGTCCGGTTGTTGCTCTGCCTGGCGCTTTGTTCAGTCTGTGTCAC
The DNA here is from genome assembly GCA_963753685.1 of uncultured Alphaproteobacteria bacterium. GTDB lineage: Bacteria > Pseudomonadota > Alphaproteobacteria > Geminicoccales > Geminicoccaceae > DATAOG01. Next base: position 124,499 of record CAVWDE010000013.1, on the reverse strand, counting down.
ACCGTGTTCGGACCGCTGGTGGCCAACTTCTGGACATGGACAGAGACTCTGAGGGCCCAACGGGAAGCACGATCTTGACGGCTTTGACGACCGACGAGAACGAACGCGGGAGAATACCGCTCGGTGCCTGTCACGGTCGGCCGCGATGCCGGCGCCGGCCGCTGCCTGGTGGCCGCCGGATGTGAAGTGCCCGCTGCCGGACTCCGCGGCTCGTGCGCCTCGATACCCCGCGCGCAGCAGGGCGTTTCATGCGGATGAGATGGCCGCACCGGTCGAATGTAAGGTCGTCGGTGCGATCAGGCGGCACCCTCCCCCCTCCGTGGTAGCCGGGTGCGCCGCCTCAGCTCTGGGTGCGCAGGCGGGTGACCGCGCGTTCGTCGATCGGCCAGTGGAGGAGGGCCGCGATCAGGCCGAGGGCGATCGAGAGCCACCAGACGAGGTCGTAGCTGCCGTAGCGGTCGTACAGCCAGCCGCCGAGCCAGACGCCTAAGAAGCTGCCGAGCTGGTGGCCGAGGAAGACGAAGCCGAAAAGGGTCGCCATATAGCGGGGGCCGAAGATCTGAGCGACCAGGCCCGAGGTCAAAGGCACGGTCGAGAGCCAGAGCAGGCCCATGATCGCGCTGAAGACGAGGGCGGAAGTGGCGGAGAGCGGCACAGCGATGAAGACCGCGATCAGGACCGCGCGCGCGGTGTAGAGGAAGCTCAGGCAGTATTTCTTGCTGAGGTGGCCGCCGAGCAGGCCCGAGAGGTAGGAGCCGATGACGTTGAAGAGGCCGATCAAGGCCAGGCACCAGGCCGCGGTCTGGGTCGAGAGGCCGCCGTCGGCCAGGTAGGCCGGCAGATGGACGGCGATGAAGGCCACGTGCCAGCCGCAGACGAAAAAGCCTGCGGTCAGGTACGAGATAGCCCGGGTGCCGGCGGGCTTCGGTCAGGGCCTGGCGCAGCGTCTGGGTATCGCCGGGTGCGGCCTGGGGGCGGCCCTGGATGCCGGCTGCGAGTGCCACCATGGCGAGCGCGCCCGCGGCCATGAGCATGAGTGCGGTCTGCCAGCCGTAGGCGGCGAGGAACGCCTGGCCGATCGGCGGCATCAGGAACTGGCCGAGCGAGCCCAGCGCCGTGGTGATGCCGAGCGCCATCGAGCGGCGCTCGGGCGCGACGCTGCGGCCGACCGCGGCGAGCACGACCCCGAAGCCCGTGCCGCCGAGCGCCAGGCCGAGCAGGACGCCGGCGCTCAGATGCAGCCCGAGCGGCGTGCTGGTCGTCGACATCAGGAAGACCCCGAGCGCGTACAGGAGGCCGCCCACCGCGAGCATCCGGCCGCTGCCGTAGCGGTCCGCGAGCATGCCGACGAACGGCTGCGAGACGCCCCAGACCAGGTTCTGGAGCGCGATCGCGAAGGCGAACACCTCGCGGCCCCAGCCGAGATCGAGGCTCATCGGCTGCAGGAACAGGCCGAAGCTCGAGCGGATGCCGAACGACAGCAGCACCATCGCCGAGCCGCAGCCGATCGCGAGCATGGCCGTCCGCGACAGGCCTGGTTCCGCGGTCATGGTCCCCTCTTCACCCCCGATGCGCACGAGCAGGCGGCGATCACCGGCTTGTAGCGGCGCGCGGTTGTGGCATAAAGGACAACATGACCACGATTCCTGCCATGCCTGCGCCGCCAGCTCCGAGCCGCGAGGTCGTCATTCTGGCCTACGCGGGCGTGAACCTGCTCGACGTCGCCGGTCCGGCGCAGGCGTTCACGACCGCGGCGGCCCTGGCGCCCCAGGACGCGGCGCCGCCCTATCGCCTGACCCTGGTCACGAAGTCGGGCGGCCCGGCCGCGACCTCGACCGGCATCGCAATCGTGACGGACGCGCTCGCAGACCTCGCGGACCGGCCGATCGACACCCTGATCGTGGCCGGCGGCCCCGGCGTCCATGCGCTCCGGCGCGACCCGGAGATGGTCGCCTGGATCGCCGGCCGCGCGACCCTGGCGCGTCGCACCTGCTCGGTCTGCACCGGGGCGTTCCTGCTGGCCGCCGCCGGGTTGCTCGACGGCCGGCGCGCGACCACCCACTGGCGCTGGGCGAGCGCGCTCCAGGCGCACTATCCCAAGGTGCGGGTCGAGGCCGATCCGATCTACGTGCAGGACGGGCCGATCTGGTCGTCGGCCGGGGTCAGCGCGGGCATCGATCTGGCGCTCGCCCTGGTCGAAGCCGACCTCGGCCATGCCGCCGCGATCGAGGTCGCGCGCTATCTGGTGGTGTTCCTGAAGCGGCCGGGCAGTCAGGCCCAGTTCAGCGCCCCGCTCGCCGGGCAGGCCCTGGGTGACGGCCGCTTCGGCGATCTGCACGCCTGGATCTCGGCCGATCTCGGACGCGACCTCAGGGTCGAGCGGCTGGCCGAGCGGATGGCCATGAGCCCGCGCAACTTCGCCCGCGTCTATGCGGCGGCGACCGGGGCCACGCCCGCGAAGGCGGTCGAGGCGATGCGGGTCGAGGCGGCGAGACGCCTGCTCGAGGAGACCTCCAGGCCGATCGGCTGGGTCGCGCGCCACTGCGGGTTCGGCGACGACGAGCGGATGCGCCGCAGCTTCCTGCGCTGGATCGGGGTCACGCCCTCGGACTACCGCGACCGCTTTCGCACCGGTCGGCCCGACCCGCGGCACGCTGACGGCGCGCACCCTGCCACCGTGGCAAGCCAAGCTTGATTGCGGATGACCGGGCTCGGATCCGTGCAGGATCCGCGGTCAGCAAGCCGGTCATCGGGTTGATGTGGGTCAAAGTGTGGACCGCCCCATGCGACCACTCTCGCGCGAGCTTCCTTGCCAAGGAACAGCACCTCAACGGGAGGTCCGCCGTGAAGATCCGGAGCGTGCTTGCGGCCGCAGGCTTTCTTGCCGTCAGTTGCGTCTCGGTGTCGGCTCAGCAGATCACGGGCGTGCCAGGCTCACCCGCCGCCACCACCACGATCGAGGGCGGGCAACTTCCGCCGCCCGATCCCAAGTTCGGCGGGGTGATCAAGGAGCGGGCCTCGGAGTCGACGCCGTGGTGGGCGCCCCGCGTCGTGCCGCCGAAGGGCGCGCCCAACGTGCTGCTGATCATGACGGACGACGACGGCTACGGCGCGCCCAGCACCTTCGGCGGCGTCATCCCGACCCCGGCGCTCGATCGCATCGCCAAGGCCGGGTTGCGCTACACGAACTTTCATTCCACTTCGCTGTGCTCGCCGACCCGGGCCGCCTTGATCACGGGCCGCAATCACCACGTCGCCGGCTTCGGGGTCGTGGATGAAATTGGCACAGGGTATCCAGGCTACAACTCGATCATTTTGCACGCGAACGGCACCATTGGCACGATTCTGAAGGAAAACGGCTACGCTACCGCCTGGTTCGGCAAGGACCACAACACGCCGTCCTATCAGGCAAGCCAGGCCGGGCCGTTCGACCAGTGGCCGATTGGCATGGGCTTCGACTATTTCTACGGGTTCGTCGGCGGCGACGCCAGCCAGTGGCAGCCGAACCTGTTCCGCAACACGACGGCCATCTACCCCTTCCAGGGCCATCCCAGCTGGAACCTGACCACGGCCATGGCCGATGACGCGATCCAGTACATGAAACAGCTCAAGGAGCTCGCGCCCGACAAACCGTTCTTTGTCTACTACGTCCCGGGCGGCACCCACGCCCCGCATCATCCGACGCCGGAGTGGATCAAGAAGATCAGCGACATGCACTTGTTCGATGACGGGTGGAACAAGCTGCGGGAGACGATTTTCGCCAACCAGAAACGATTGGGCATCATGCCCGACTACGCCAAGCTGACGCCCTGGCCGAAAGAGCTGCCGCAGTGGGATTCCCTCGGCTTCGAGCAGAAGAAGCTGTTCATCAAGCAAGCGGAGGTTTATGGCGCCTACCAGGCCTACACCGACCACGAGATCGGCCGGGTCATCCAGGCCGTCGAAGACCTCGGCCAACTCGACAACACCCTGATCATCTACATCAGCGGCGACAATGGCGCGAGCGCCGAAGGAATGCTGAACGGCACGCCGAACGAGTTCACCACCTTCAATGGCGTTGAAGTGCCGGTCAAGGACCAGTTCCTCTGGTACGAGTTCTGGGGGTCCGCCCGGACCTATCCGCACTTTGCGGCGCCCTGGGCTTGGGCGTTCGACACGCCGTTCAAGTGGGTCAAGCAGGTGGCATCGCACTTCGGCGGCACGGCCCAGGGCATGGCCATGTCCTGGCCCGGTCACATCAAGGATGCGGGCGGCGTCCGCCGCCAGTTTCACCACATCATCGATATCGTGCCGACCATCCTGGAAGCGAGCGGCATTCCGCAACCCGAGATGATCAACGGCATCAAGCAGCGCCCGATCGAAGGCGTCAGCATGGTCTATACGTGGGACAAGGCGAACGCGGACGCCCCGACCCGGCACACGACGCAATACTTCGAGATGCTGGGCAATCGCGCCATCTATCATGACGGGTGGGTGGCGTGCACGACGCCGGTGACGCTGCCGTGGGAACTGAGCACGAAGACACCGCCCGACGTGATCACCGGGTACAACTGGGAGCTTTATGACGTCCTGAAAGATCCCACCGAGGCCGACGACCTGGCCGCCAAGATGCCGGACAAGCTCAAGCAGATGCAGGACCTGTTCTATGCCGAGGCGCAGACGTACAACGTGCTGCCGCTCGACAACTCGACGCTTGCGCGCTGGAATACGCCACGCCCGAGCCTGACGGCAGGCAGGACGGTCTTCACCTATTCCGGCGAACTGACGGGCGTGCCGGCCAGCACGGCCCCGGACATCCTGAACAAGTCGTACACCATCAAGGCCGAGGTCGAGATTCCCGAAGGTGGCGCCGAAGGCATGATCGTCACCCAGGGCGGGCGCTTCGGTGGCTACGGTTTGTTCTTGAGCAAAGGCGAATTCGGCTTTAATCGGGGCAAGGTCGTGTTCCTGTACAACCTGCTCGACCTCAAGCGCACCGCGTGGGAGGGGCCTGAGTTGGCAGCGGGCAAGCACACGATCGTGTTCGACTTCAAGCCGGAGGGTCCCGGTTTGGGCAAGGGCGGCACGGGCGTGCTTTCTGTCGACGGCAAGGAAGTGGCGAGGAATTCCCTGGACCACACCACCCCGATCACCTTTCCGGAAGACGAGACCTTCGACATCGGCCAGGACACCCGCACCCCGTTGGCGCTGCTGGAGTATCGCTACGATGTGCCGTTCAAGTTCACGGGCAAGATCGACCAGCTGACCTTCGAACTCGGCGAGGGGCAGTCAGCGGCGAAACAGTAACCGCGGCGCGGCCCGCGCGCGGGCCGCCCTGGGTGCCAATGGCTGATGAAAAAGGTGCTCATGCTTGCGGCCGTCGGCGAAGGCGCGACCGGATTGGCGTTGCTGCTTGCTCCCGCGCTGGTCGGGTGGTTGTTGTTGGGTGAGGAGCTTACCGGCGTCGCCATACCGGTGGCGCGCGTCGCGGGCATCGCCCTGGTTGCTTTAGCATTCGCCTGCTGGCCGGGCCCGCCGCTGATCGGCATGTTGACCTACAGCGCAGTGGTCGCGATATATCTTGCTTACCTCGGGTTCGCAGGTGGGTTGGCTGGCGTCCTGCTATGGCCCGCGGTTGCGCTTCACGCAGTTTTGTCAGTCTTTCTCGGTCGCGCCTGGCTCGCCACCGAGGCGAGATGAAGGAGCAGCCTATTTCCCGGATGAATTACAATAACTGCCAAAATGCCGCTCCGGATTTGGCCCGTGCGACCAAGTCATCAAAACGTTCATAACGGAGGATCGACACGATCGAGCAGGCGTTGCGGTCGTCCGGGACGTTGGCGGGCGACGTGGGTCCGAGCGGATATCTGGTCGGCTACGCGCTGGCCGAGAGCAACCTGCGCCTTGGCCGGGTGGTGGTCGCGGATTCGGTCAACCCTCTGGCCGTCACGCGCGCTGCGTGGCGCCGGGTGGCGGTCACGACCTCAGCGGACATCGCCGAGATCGAGGTCGTCTGCTCGGACCCGATCGAGCATCGCCGCCGGGTCGAGACCCGCAGGGCAGATCTGGCCGGTCTCGCGCTGCCTGCCTGGCGAGATGTCGTCGAGCGCGAGTACGAAGCCTGGGACCGGCCGCGGATCGTCCTCGACACAGCGAACCGCACGGTCCAGGACGCCCTCGATGAGCTACGATCGCAGTTGGGATCCGCTGTCGGCGGACGGTGAGCGGCCCAGGGCGGAGGCCTCCGGCCGGTCGACTGGATCGCCCGCCATCCCGACACCACGTGCATCCTGACGCCGCGCGAAGAAAGGCAGCCTCATGATCGACTACGACGTCCTGATCACCGGCAACAATCTCGCCTACGCCGACGGCGCGCTCGGCATCAGCAGCGTGGTCCTGGTGACCACCGCCCTGGGCCCGCTGCTGTTCGATACCGGCCACTACGGCAACCGGCCGGCGCTGCTGCGCGGCCTCGCCCGCCATGGCCTGACGCCCCGGGACGTACCGCGGGTCATGCTCTCGCATCTGCATTGGGACCACAGCCTGAACGTCGATCTTTTCCCGGATGCCGAGATCCTGGTCAGCCGCCGGGAGCTCGAGTACGCGCGCGCGCCGCATCCGGAGGACATGTACCTGCCCTGGGGCATCCTCGAAGAGCTGCAGCGCCACCGCGTGACCGAACTTCAAGGCCCGACCGGGCTCGGGCCCGGCCTGTCCGCGTTTCCGGCGCCCGGGCATACGCCCGGCCTCTATGCGCTGGCGCTCGAGACCGCGGCGCGCGGCCGGGTGGTGCTGGCGAGCGATGCGATCAAATATCCGAAGGAGGTGATGATCGGGGTTGGCGATCTGGTGCTCGATACGGTCGCGGCGAGCCGGGCCTCGATCGCGGCGATCCTGGCGCAGGCCGACCGGATCGTGCCCGGCCATTTCGTCGAGATGCGCAAGGTCGGAGAGGCCTGGACCTGGGACCAGCCGGCGCCGTTCGACCTTCGGCTGCGATGAGCGCGTCCTGACGGCGGGTACGGGGGATGCGAGACGGCGCGAGAACAGGGAGCGAGTGGCATGGCTGAGCCCCGATTGCTGCCCGAACGTGACGACGCGGGCGCAGCATCGCCGACCGCTCTCGCGCCGCCTGCAGCCCCATCGCCGGCCCGGCGGCGGCTCTGGTCCGTCGACGTCCTCGTCCGGGTCGCCGTCCTCGCTGCCGCCGGCGCCATCGTCGTGCTGTTGACGACCCAATGGGATCGCTGGGTCGGCGATGCCACGCGGCAAGTCACCGACGATGCCTACGTCCGGGGCGATGTGACCCCGCTCAGCGCCCAGGTCGACGGCTATGTGGGCCATGTCGCGGTCAATGACTTCCAGCGCGTGCAGAAGGGCGAGCTCCTGGTCGAGATCGACGATGCCGACTACCAGGCCCAGGTCGCGCAAGCCCAGGCAGCGCTTCTGGGGGCCGAAGCCGCGATCGCGAACATCAAGTCACGCAAGGCGATGCAGAAAGCGCAGGTGGCCGCAGCGGAAGCCGCGATTGCCGCGACCGAGGCCGATGTCGAGCGCACCAAGGACGAGGCGGAGCGGCAGCGCGAGCTGCTCGCGACGACCTTCGGCACCGCGCAGAAGGTCGAGCAGGCGATCGCCGCGGAAAAACGCTCCGCCGCGACCCTGGTCCGCGACCAGGCCGCGCTCGCCGCCGAGCGCCAACAACTCGCGGTGCTCGACACCGAGGAATCCCAGCTGCGGGCCGACTACAAGGCCAAGGCCGCGGCGCTCGAGCTCGCGACGATCAACCTCGGCTACACGCGCATTGCCGCCCCGGTCGCGGGCGAGGTCAGCGAGCGCGGCGTGCGCGACGGGCAGTACGTGCATGCCGGGACCCAGGTGATCTCGGTCGTGCCGCTCGATAACGTGTGGGTGATCGCGAACTACAAGGAGACCCAGCTCACCCATGTCGCGGTCGGCCAGCGGGCCGAGATCCGCGTCGACACCTTCCCGGGCACCGTCGTCGACGCCCAGGTCGACAGCATCGCGCCGGCGAGCGGCTCGCAGTTCAGCCTGCTGCCGCCCGACAACGCGACCGGCAATTTCACCAAGGTCGTGCAGCGGATCCCGGTCAAACTGCGGCTCGACCCGAACCATCCGCTCAAGGGCAGGCTGCGCCCCGGGATGTCGGTGATCGCGACCATCCTGACCGACACGGCACCGCCGTGACCATGCCCGCGAGCGTCGCCGCCGCCCCGGCGCTGCCGTTCGCCGGGTGGGGACGTTGCGAGCGCCCGGTCATCGGGGTCATGGCGGTGCTGCTCGGCGCGTTCATCTCGACCCTGAACGTGCGCATCACCGTCTCCGGTCTGGCCGACATCCGCGGCGCGCTCGGCCTCGGCTTCGACGAGGCGTCCTGGGTCAGCACCGTGTTCTCGGCCGCGCAGATGGTGGTGACGCCCGCGGCCGCCTGGATGAGCACCGTGCTCAGCGCCAGGCGGGTCCTGCTGTGGACCGGGACGATCTTTGCCGCGGCCTCGCTGCTGCCGCCGTTTGCGCATGATTACGACACGCTGATCGGGCTGCAATTCATCCGCGGGCTCGCGGTCGGCGCCTTCATCCCGGCAGCACTCGGCTTCATCCTGCGCAGCCTGGCGCCGCGATGGTGGATCTGGGGCATCGCCGCCTACGCGTTCCGCTTCGTGTTTTCGCAGAACATCGGCGGCGCGATCGAGGGCTGGTACGCCGACACCGGCCATTGGCAGTGGATCTTCTGGCAGAACGTGGTGCTGACGCCGGTCATGACCGGTCTCGCGGCGTTCTCGATGCCGCGCCGCCCGATCGATCGCGAGCTGCTGGAGCGGACCGATTGGGGCGGGATCGTCTACGCCGGCGTCGGCTTCGGCCTGCTCTATGCCGGGCTCGATCAGGGCAATCGCCTCGACTGGCTCAGTTCCGGCACCGTCACCGGTCTCCTGCTCGCGGGCGCGCTGCTGATCACGGCCTTTCTGGTCCATGAGAGCCGCGCCCAGTCGCCGTTGATCCATCTGCGGGTGCTGATCCAGCCCAATGCCGCGGTGCCGTCTCTGCTGATCGCGGTGTACGGGTTCGGCGTCGCGGCGACATCCTTCATCCTGCCCGACTACCTGACCCGGGTTCAGGGGCTGCGCGCCTTGCAGATCAACGACGCGCTCTACTGGATCGCGTTGCCGCAATTCGTGCTGATACCGCTCGTGGCGTGGCTGTTGCGCCGGATCGATGCGCGCCTGCTGCTGGTGTTCGGGTTCGCGATGATCGCGGTCGGCAGCTGGCTCAATACCGGGCTGACGCATGACTGGGTCAGCGCCAATTTCGTCCCTTCGGCGGCGATCGAGGCGGTCGGGCTCGCCTTTGCGCTGACCTCGCTCGTCACCTTCGCGGTCGCCAACATCACGCCGCCGCAGGCGGCGGCGATCGCCGCGACGATCCAGATCGCGCGGCTGATCGGCATCGAATCCGGCAACGCGGTGATTCAGACCTTCGTGCGCGTGCGCGAGCAGGTCCATTCGAACCTGATCGGTCTGCATGTCACCGAGGGGTCATTCGCGGTTGGCCGGGCGGCGACCCAACTGGCCGCCCCGTTCGACAGCCGCCCGACCGGGCTTGGCCAGGCGACTGTGCAGGGCCTGGGCGTGCTCGCCAACGCGGTGCGCCGCCAAGCCTACGTGCTGGCCTACATCGACGCGTTCTGGCTGATCGCCTGGGTTTCGCTCCTGGGCATTTTGCTCGTCCTGCTGCTGCGGCGGCCGCCGCCCAATCCGCTGACGCCGCCGCGGATTTTGCCGGCCGGACAGTGATCACCGCGCCTTAAGGGGCAGGTGGCGCGGCGAGCCAAAGATCGCGGCAGCTCCGGGGCGCTCAGGCTTTGACGGCGAGGGCGGGGGTTGGCTTCAGGCCGACGCGCACCGCTTCGCCCGGCGCGAAACGGCGGACCTCGGTGCTCGACACCTGCGCGAGCACCAGCGTGCCGTCGCCAAGGCGCACCTGGACGCGTGCGATCGAGCCCAGGAAGCTGACCGTGACCACCCGGTCCGGGCCGGCAGGGTCGGGCTTCAGCTCGACCATCTCGGGCCGGACCAGGACCGTGACCGGCCCCTCGGGCGCCGAGCCTTCGAGCAGCGGCAGGCGGGCGTCCAGCACGACCGCCGCGCCGGCCTTGGCCTCGCCGCGGATGCGGTTGGAGAGGCCGACGAAGTCGGCCACCTGGGCGCTGCGCGGTCGCTCGTAGAGCTCGGCGGGCGGGGCGATCTGGGCCACCTGGCCGGCGAAGATGACCGCCACGCGGTCGGCGATCGCCAGCGCCTCGTCCTGGTCGTGGGTCACGAACACGGTCGTGATGCCGACCTCGGTCTGGATCCGGCGGATCTCGTCGCGCAGGCTCGAGCGCACCTTGGCGTCGAGCGCCGAGAGCGGCTCGTCGAGCAGGAGGACCTGGGGCTCGATCGCGAGTGCCCGGGCGAGCGCCACCCGCTGCTGCTGGCCGCCCGAGAGCTCGTGCGGGTAGCGGTTGCCCTGGGTCGCGAGGTGGACGAGCTCGAGCAGCCGGTCCGCCACCTTGAGGCGCTTAGCGCTCGCCATCCGCCGCAGGCGCAGGCCGAAGGCGACGTTCTCGCGCGCGCTCAGATGGGGGAACAGGCTGTAGGCCTGGAACACCATGCCCATGTCGCGCCGGCTGGCGGGGGTGTCGGTGATGTCCCGGTCGGCGACCAGGACGCGGCCGGAGTCGAGCCGCTCCAGGCCGGCGAGCGAGCGCAACGCCGTGGTCTTGCCGCAACCCGAGGGGCCGAGCAAGGCCACGAGCTCGCCCGGGGCCAGATCGAGCGACAGGCCATCCAGCGCCCTGACCTCGCCGAACCGGCGCCGCAGCTCGACCAGCTGCACGCGCACCCCGGCGCGGGAGGAGCCGGACGCGGCCGCCGTGGGACGCTCGAGCGGCGGCTGCAGGGTCATTCGTCCGCCACGCGCACGCGGGCGCGGCCGCTCTGGTCGATGAACGACAACAGGAACAGCAGGGCCGCGGCCAGCAGCAGGGCGGCCAGCGAGACCGCGACCGCGATGCTGGCGTCGCGCTTGCCCAGGAGGTTGATCACGACCTGCAGGGTATCGAAGTTGAGCAGCGACGAGATCGTGAACTCGCCGAGCACGAGGGCGACCGAGATCAGGGCCGCGGACATGATCGCGCCCATGATGTTGGGCACGACGATCCGCCAGATCACGCCGAACCAGGAGCAGCCGAGGCTGCGCCCGGCTTCGGCCAGGGTCACGAGGTCGAGGGCGCCGAGACCGGCGGCGAGCGCCCGGTAGGCGAACGGCAGCACCAGGATGGTGTAGACGAAGGTCAGGGTGTTCGGGGATTCGCCGAGCAGATCCCAGACCCAGCGGTAGACCGGGGTCAGCCCGACCACGAGCACGATCGCCGGGATGGTCAGCGGCAAAAGGCAGACGAACTCGACCACGCGCAGGAGCTTCGGCAGGCGGAGCTGGACCCAGACCATGGTCGGCACCAGGAGCACGAGCATCAAAAGGACGGTGAGCACGGCGAGCTCGAACGACACCTGCATCGCCTGCAGTAGATCCGGGTCGGCGCCGATCGCGACCCAGGCGGCAAAGCTGCGCGCGCCGCCGATGCCGCGGGTCGAGAACTCGAGCATCGCCGCGAGCGGCAGGAGCATGTAGACGCCGGTCACCAGCAGCACCGCGTAACGGAGCGCGCCGGCGCCGCTCAATGAGCGCTGCCCGGGCCGGCTCAGCGCAGCCATCGCGAGGTCCGCCTCTGCAGGAGCGCGTAGACCGTCATGGTGAGCGCCACGATCACGATCATGCCGAAGGCCAGCGCCTTGCCGACGTTCTGCCTGGCCGAGCACGATCTCGCTGGTGAGGAAGGTCCCGATCCTGAGCGGCACCAAGGGGCTCGCCTGGGAGATCAGCGCCTTGGCGGTCGCATAGGCCGAGAAGGCGTTGGCGAACAGCAGCAACGTGGCGCCGAGGAAGGGCGGCCAGAGGATCGGGAAGCCGACATAGCGCCAGTAGGTCCAGCCGCTGCCGCCCAGGCTCTCGCAGGCCTCCCGCCATTGCGGCCGCAGGCCGTCGACCGCGGGCAGAAAGACGATCACCATGAGCGGGATCTGGAAGTAGGTGTAGACCAGGACGAGGCCGGGCAATTCATAAATCCAGGCGCCCCAGGCGAAGGTGTCGACGCCCAGGCGATCGTGCAGGAACAAGGTCACGAGGCCGTTGAAGCCGAAGGTCGCGAGGAAGGCGAAGGCCAGCATGACGCCGCCGAACTGGGCGAGCGTGCCGGAGCCCGCGAGCACGAGGCGGCGCAAGAGGCCATCGCGGCGGCCGACCGAGATCGCCCAGGCGAGCAGCGCGCCGAAGACCGCGCCCAGCACCGCCGTGATCGCCGACAACAGGACCGAGGTCACGAAGGTCTGCAGGTAGCTGCCCTGCGCGGTCTGCGCGAGGTTGGCGAGCGTCCACCCGCCGTCGGGATCCTCGAACGCGCCGAGCACGACCAGACGGTCGGCCAGAGCAGGAACAGGGCTACGAAGACCGCGAACGGCAGCAGGCCCAGGTAGTCGAGCCGGCGGCGCAAGGCGGCGCCGATGCCGTCGCGCGGCGCGACGGCACCGGCCAGGGTCGCCGGCGTGGCGAGCGGGCGCGCGTCCGCTTACGATCGCGCCGGGCGTCACTCGACCGCCTGCTCCCAATGCTCGAGCAGGTACTGCTGCTGCTTGGCGAGCTGAGCCTGGGTCAGGAACACGGGCGTGCCCTGGACCGCCGGCAGGTTCGCCACCGCCTGCTTGTCGACCGTACCCGCCTGCACCATCGCGTCGATGCGCACCGGGCGGGCGAAGCCCTGCAGCCAGATGTTCTGGCCCTCATCGGAGTAGAGGAACTCCTCCCACAGCCGCGCGGCCGCCGGGTGCGGGCCATCCTTGTTGATCGCCTGCACATAGAAGGCGCCGACCACAGCACCCGCGGGCACCACCAGCTTCCAGTCCCGCTTGCCCTTGAGCGCGGCGGTCTGGGCGACGTTCAGATACTCCCAGTCGATCACGACCGGGGTCTGGCCGGAGGCGATCGTGGCCGGGGTCGGATCGACCGGCAGGAAGTTGCCGGCCTCCTTGAGCTTGTGGAAGAACTCGACACCGGGCGCGATGTTGTCGCCCGAGCCGCCGTTGGCGAGCGCTGCCATCATCACGCCGTGGAAGCCCGCGGACGCCTGGGTGGGATTGCCGTTGAGCGCGACCTTGCCGCGGTATTCGGGCTTGAGGAGGTCGTTCACGCTCATCGGGGCGGGCACGCTACCGGCGTCGTAGCCGATCGACATGTAGCCGCCGTAGTCGCTGACCCAGACCCCTTTCGGGTCCTTGAGCGCAGCCGGGATGTCGGCCCAGGTCGCGACCTGGTAGGGGCTGAACAGCTTGGTGTTGCGCAGTGCGACGTTGCTGCCGAGGTCGAAGACGTCGGGCGCGCGCGCCTGGCCCTTCAGCTGGTTGGCGGCGTTGATCTCGTCCTGGCTGCTGCCGTCGGGCTGGGCGCTGTTGATCTTGATGCCGTACTTCTTGGTGAAGGTCTCGATCATCGTGCCATAGTTGGCCCAGTCGGGCGGCAGGGCGATGACGTTGAGCTCGCCTTCCTTCTTGGCGGCCGCGACCAGCTGGTCCATGCCGCCGAAGTCGGCGGCGCTGGTGGCGCTGGCCGCCTTCGAATCCGCCGCGCCGGCGCTGCCGCAGGCGAGCGTCAGGGCAGCGACCGCCGCCGCTCCCAGGAGCCACCCGGCGCTGGCGCGCACGCCCGGTTGCGAGCGCGCACCGCCGGATCCGGTCCCGGCACGAAGGTGATCTGTCATCGCAGTCCTCCCTTTCTCAGTTGGGCAACAACGCACGAAGGTGACGCTGCCCGCAAGTTTGTGACGGAAATAAGACAAGCCCAAGACGGCGGGGCGGCCGGATGGCGGCGCATGGTCAGTCGAGCTCGCTCGACTGGTAGACGGCCTGCGCGAGCCAGTCCGGGTTGATCTCGACCCCCCATCCGGGCCCGTCCGGGATCGCGACCTTGCCGTCCTTGGCCACCAGCGCCGGCGCGAAGATACCATCCGGCCAGGGATAGTGATCGGCGCTTTCGATCGAGAACTCGACATAAGCGCCGGCGCCCGCGATCGCGCCCATCATGTGCAGCGTGAAGACGGTCACCAGCGACAGATTGGCCGAATGCGGGGTGATCGGCAGGCCGGCCGCCTGCGCCATGGCCACGACCCTGAGCGTGCGGGTGAGGCCGCCCAGATAGCAGATGTCCGGCTGGACGACGTCGACCGCGCGCATCCGGATCATGCGCCGCCAGGTCGGCAGCTCGCAGTCCTGCTCGCCGCCGGTCACGGCGACTTCGAGCGCGTCGGCGACCTCCTTGGTCCACTCCAGCTCCCAGTAGGGGCAGGGCTCCTCGAAGTGGCAGAAGCCATGCTCCTCGAGCATCCGGCCGACCTCGATCGCCTGGCCCGGCGAATAGCAGCTGTTGGCATCGACCAGGAGCGCCACGTCGTCGCCCAGCGCCCTGCGCACCGCGGGCACGATCGCCTCGGTCCGGCCCGGCCACTGGTCCCGGTCGTGGCCGCACTCGCTGCCGACCCGGATCTTGAAGGCGTCGTAGCCGTGGCGCTCGCGCAGGCGGAGGAGGCGCTCCGCCTCGGCCGCTGGTGTGATGTCCCGGCGCATGCTGGAGGCGTAGACCCGCAAGGGCCGCGGCTCGCCGCCGAGCAGCTCGCAGACGCTTTTGCCTTCGAGCTTGCCGCGCAGATCCCAGAGCGCGGTATCCAGCCCGGCCAGCGCGCGCCAGACGTAGGAGCCCGGGAACTTGTGCTCCCGATCGGTGATCAGGTCGACCAGGGGCTCGGTCTCGAGCGCGCTCTGGCCGAGCGCATGGGGCGCGATCTGACGGTGGACGATCAGCGCGGTGAGGTCGGCGTTGTAGGGCGAGACCTGGCCCCAGCCCTCGGCGCCCGTGTCGGTGCGGACGCGCAGCAGGCCCAGGTCCCGGGTGCTGAAGGTCTCGATGCTCGTGATGCGCATGCCGACCCGGTGTCCGCCGCCCCTCAAAAGGTGATCACGTTGCGCAGCGCCTCGCCGCCGGCGGCCGACGCGAGGGCCTCGTTGATCCGCTCCAGCGGGTAGCGAGCGGAGATCAGCTCGTCAAGCTTGAGGCGGCCCTCGAGGTACCAGTCGGCCAGCATCTGGACGTCGAGGGGCATGCGCACCGAGCCCATCTTGCTGCCCAGGATGCGCAGCGCGCGATCGGCGATGTCGACCGCCTCGAAGTGGACCTGAACGCCGTCCGCGGTCATGCCGACGACCACGAGCGTGCCGCCCCGGCGCAGGAGCCGGGCGCCCTGCTCGATGGCCGCGGCGCTGCCGGCGGCGACGAAGACGTAGTCCGCGCCGCGGCCATCGGTGAGCGCGCGCACCGCGGCGCGCACGTCCTCCTGGCCGGGGTTGATCGTATGGCTCGCGCCGAAGCTGCGCGCGGCCGCGAGCTTCTGGTCCGAGATGTCGATCGCGATATTGGTGCGCGCGCCAGCGAGCGCCGCGCCCTGCACGCAGTTGAGGCCGACGCCGCCGGTGCCGATGGTCAGGGCGTGGCTGCCGGGGCGCATCGCTGCGGTGTTGAGGACCGCGCCGATGCCGGTGATCACGCCGCACGCCAGCAGGCAGGCGCTGTCCAGCGGCACTTCGCGCGGGATCGCTGCCACCTGCGAGGCGTGGACCACGACCTGCTCGGCGAACGCGCCGGTCCGCAGCCCCTGGCGGATCGGCGCGCCGTCGCCGCTCGCGCGCAGCGGCGAGGCCAGATCGAGGGGCAGCCTGGTCTCGCATAAGTAGCGCTCGCCGCGGGCGCAGAACGGGCAGTGACCACAGGCGCGCACCAGCGTGACCACGACGTGGTCGCCCGGCGCGACCCGTTCGACGCCGACGCCGATCTGCTCGACGATGCCGGCCGCCTCGTGCCCGGCCACGGCCGGCAGCTCGCCGCCCCAGGCGCCCGCGAGGAAGAGCAGGTCGCTGTGGCAGATCGCGCAGGCCGCGATCCTGACCCTCACCTCCCCCGCCCGAGGCTCGGCGAGGTCGACCTGCTCGATCGCGAGCGGGCTTCGGAACGCGCGACAGACCGCCGCTTTCACCCTGGGCTCCAACGGGAGGTTCACCGGCCTCCCTGGTGCCGGCGCCGCCCTCGATCGGCGAAGGGTGCGCCTTCGCGACCCCGCGGTCAATATGCACCCCGACCCGCCGCCGAACCGCGCGCCGGGCCGTCAGAGCGTCGATGACCGGGTCGATCGCCCGACGGCCGCTTCTACCCAGGATGGCGGCGCTTGGACTTCATCTCGGCTGTCCGCGAGATGTGGTGGTCCAGGAAGGCCACGGTATGGCGGTAGTCGTTGCACCGTCCCCCGATCGCTGGCAACAATTGCGTGGTCACCTCGGCCGTCGGCAGCTGCCGGTCGTTCCGCGCGGCTTGGCGTCGGCTGGCGAGGCGTCATCGTTTTGTCATTTCAGGCCCCTAGCCTGCTGAACTGGCGGGGTATGTTCGGATCAAAAAGGGAGGAGCAGTCTATGTTGCACTCGAAACGCCTGCTGCTGGCCGCCGGTCTGGCGACGGCATTCGCCGCGGGCCCGGCGCTCGCGCAATCGGACGTGGTGACGGTCTACAGCGCCGACGGCCTGCGCGATGGATCGCCCAACTGGTATCAGACGCAGTTCGATGCCTTCACCAAGGCGACCGGCATCAAGGTCCAATATGTCGAGGGCGGCTCCGGCGTGGTCGTCGACCGGGTCGCCAAGGAGAAGAGCAACCCCCAGGCCGACCTCCTGGTCACCCTGCCGCCGTTCATCCAGAAGGCCGCGGCCGACGGCCTGCTGCAGCCCTCGAGTCCGGCCGGCGCCGATCAGATCGCCACTGGTGAAAAGGACCCGCAGGGACGCTACTATGCGCTGGTCGATAACTACTTCAACTTCATCTACAACGGCTCGACGCTGAGCACGCCGCCGGACAGCTTTGAAGATCTGCTCGATCCGAAATACAAGGACAAGATCCAGTATTCGACGCCCGGCCAAGCCGGCGACGGCACCGCGGTCATGCTCCAGGTCAATCATGCTTTCGGCAGCAAGGATGCCGGCTTTGACTATCTGAAGAAGCTGCAGGCCAACAATCGCGGGCCGTCCTCCTCGACCGGCAAGTTGACCGCGCTGGTCAACAAGGGTGAGATCTGGGTGGCCAACGGCGATCTGCAGATGAACATGGCGCAGATGGCGGACAACCCGAACATCCAGATCTTCTGGCCGGCGGGTCCGGACGGCCAGCGCTCGACTTTTGCCTTGCCCTACTACATCGGTCTGGTGGAGGGGGCGCCGCACGCCGACGCCGGCAAGAAGCTGATGGATTTCCTGTTGAGCCCGGACGCGCAGATGCAGGTCAGCGCGATCGCCCAGGGCATGCCGGTGCGCCAGGACGTGCATCCGACCGACGACAACTACGGGGAGCTGTTGTCGAAGATGAAAGGCGTCACGATCTGGACGCCGGATTGGGCGAAGGTCCTGACCGACCTGAAGGAGGACGTGGCCCGCTGGCATGAGGTGACCGGTAGTTGACGGCCTCGGAATTCGCTCTCGAGGGAGTTCAGCGCGCGCCCGCAAGGGCGGCGCTGGCTCCCGCCGCGGGCACCGGGATCGGCTTTGAGGGCGTAAGCGTCGCCTACCGCGGCGCGATCGTCCTCAAGGATTTCAGCCTGGCCGTGCCGCCCGGCGAGATCGTCGCCCTGATCGGCCCCTCCGGCTCGGGCAAGACGACGGCCTTGCGCGCGGTGGCCGGATTCGTCCGGCCAGTCCAGGGCAGTGTTCGCATCGGCGATCGGGATGTGACCGCGCTGCCGCCCTATGCGCGCGACATCGGCATGGTGGTCCAGAACTACGCCTTGTTCCCGCATATGCGGGTCGAGGAGAACGTGGCCTTCGGCTTGCGCGCGCGCCGCTCGCCCGAGGCGCTGATCGCCGAGCGCATTCAGGAATGCCTGCGCATGGTCGGGATGCTCGACTTTGGCAAGCGCTATCCGCGCGAGCTGAGCGGCGGCCAGCAGCAGCGGGTGGCGATCGCGCGCGCGCTCGCGATCCGGCCGCAGGTGCTGCTGCTGGACGAGCCGCTCTCGGCCCTGGACGCGCAGATCCGGCGCAACATGCTCGACGAGATCGCCCGGCTGCATCGCGAGCTGCCCGAGCTGACGATCCTCTACGTGACCCACGATCAGACCGAGGCGCTGACGCTCGCCGACCGCATCGCCATCATGCGCGATGGCCGGCTGGTCGCCTATGGCCCGTCCCAGGCGCTCTACCGCCGGCCGCCGAACCGCTTCGCGGCCGAGTTCTTAGGCCGCGCCAATCTGCTGCGGGTGTCGATCGAGGGCATCATGGAAGCTGGCCGGATGGCCAGCGTCCGGTTCGGCAGCGGCCGCCTGCAGGCGCAGCGGCACCCGCAGCTGCAGGTCGGCGACGACTGCCTGCTGTGCATCCGCCCGCATGAAGTCTCGCTGGCGCCGCCCGCCGAGGACCACAACACGCTGACGGCCACGGTGCAGTCGGTCGTCTGGCAGGGCGACCTGCACAGCATCGCGCTCGAGATGCAGGACTGCATCCTGCGGTTGGTGTGCACGCCGATGCGCGACCCGCCGCGGCCCGGCCATCCGCTCGAGCTGCATTTTTCGGCGCAGGATTCGATCCTCATTCCGGCCGACGATAGCGAACATGTCTAGCGCCGCCTTGCCCTTGCCCGGGACGATCGCGCGGCGGTCGAACCCGGGCGCCGGCCTCTGGCTCGCGCCGCCGCTCCTGATCCTGGCGGGGACGTTCTTCTATCCGCTGGCGTTCGTCCTGCGCCAGGCGTTGCTCGGCGAGGCGGGGCCGCCAACCCTGGAACACTTCGCGGCGGTCTTCCGCTCCCGCCTGTTTCAAAGCGCGATCGTGCATACGATCGAGATCGCGCTCGCCGCCAGCGCGGGCTGCCTGGTGCTCGGCTTCACCTTCGCGCTGATCCTGACCTTCGTGCCGTTTCCCGGCGCCCGCGTGCTGGCGCGGCTGATCGACACCTTCATCGCACTGCCGACCTTCCTGGTGGCGCTGGCGTTCACCTTCGTCTACGGCTCGGCCGGGCTCCTGAACGCCGCGCTGATGGAGAGCCTGGATCTGCCGCTGCCGCCGGTCGACTTCCTCTATTCCGCGGCCGGCGTGATCCTCGCCGAAGTCACGGTCTACACGCCCTTCATCCTGCGCCCGCTGCTGGCCGCCTTCTCGCTGATCGAGTCGGCCCAGATCGAGGTCGCCGGCAGCCTCGGCGCGGGACCCTGGCGCATCATCCGCCAGATCATCCTGCCGGCCGCCTTGCCGGCGCTGCTGGCGGGCGGCAGCCTCTGCCTGCTGTTGACCGTCAACGAGTTCGGCATCGTCATGTTCATCGGCGCCAAGGGCGTGATCACGCTGCCGCTCCTGGTCTACGACAAGGCCATTCAGGAGTTCGACTACACCTCGGCCTGCGTGGTCGCCGTGGTCAACATCGCGCTGTCGCTGTCGCTCTATTCGCTCTACCGGTTCGTGGTCGGCAGGTACGGAGGGCGCCTTGCTGGTCTGGAGTAGGTCCGGTCGGGTCGGCGCCTGGCTCACCTTCGGGCTCCTGTTCGGCGTGATCTATGGGATTCCTCTGGCGGTGATCGCGCTCGCCAGCATCACCGGGCAGTGGAATGGCATCCTGCCGAGCCACCTGACGCTGCGCCGCTACGTCGATGCCGTGCACGGCGATTCCGGGGCGGAGTTGCGGGTGAGCCTGCTGACCGGCCTGTTGTCGAGCACGGTCGCGCTGGTCGCCGGCACCTGGGCGGCGCTCGCCCTGCGGGGCTTCTCAGGCGCCAGCAAGCGGCTGCTGGGCACGCTGTTCTTCATTCCGAGCGCTGTGCCGTCGGTCTCGGTCGGCCTCGGGCTGTTGGTCGCCTTCAGCCGGCCGCCGGTCTTGTTGAACGGCACCACCGCGATCGTGGTGATCGCGCATTTCATCCTGATCTCGGCGTTCGCCTACGGCAACGTCTCGGCGGGCCTCGCGCGCCTCGCGCCGGAATACGCGGAAGTCGCGGCGAGCCTCGGAGCGCGGCCCGCGTACCTGTTGCGCCACGTGACCCTGCCGCTGATCAAGCCCTACCTGATCGCGGCGTTCAGCCTCAGCTTTGCCCTTTCGATGGGCGAGCTCGGCGCCACGGCGATGGTCTATCCCCCGGGCTGGGTGACCTTGCCGGTCGGGATCTTCGCGCTCACCGACCGCGGCGAAGTCTTCCTGGGTGCGGCGCTGACCATGCTGCTGGCGATGGCGACGCTGGCCGTCCTGCTCGGCCTGTCACGCATTCCGACCAAGGCCGCGGCGCGGTAGCAGGGCCGGTTCCCCTTCGAGATGCAGCCGACGGGCGGCGCCGCCGCCGGTTGCGATCGGCGCGCGCGGGCCTGGCCGGCGAGGGCACCGCGCGTGACCCGTTGAGTTTTATGGTGGGCGCACAAGGACTCGAACCTTGGACCCGCTGATTAAGAGTCAGCTGCTCTACCACCTGAGCTATGCGCCCCGAGGCGCCTTAGCTAGGAGGCTTTCGGGCGCGCGTCAACCCGCTCCGCCCGGCCGCCCTGAGGGCTCGCGGCCCTTGCCCGGCGGGCGGCGTAGCGCTACACATCAGGGTCGGGCGCGGGTGTAGCTCAGTGGTAGAGCAGAAGCTTCCCAAGCTTCGTGTCGAGGGTTCAATTCCCTTCACCCGCTCCATTTTTTCCCAAGGTTGCGCAGTGGCAGCGGCGCTCCTTGGGTCCGGCAGCCGCTCTGGTATGGTTCACGCTTCGATCGGCGGCGCGGTCGGGTTCGGGACCCACTTCAGGATGTGCTGGGCGACCGCGACCAGGGCGCCGTCCTGGTTGGTGACCTCGAGCTCGGCGCGCGAGCGGCGCCGCGCCGGGTCGATCTCGGCGATCCGGTAGGTCACGGTGATCGTGTCGCCGATGAACACGGGTCCGAGAAAGCGGATGCGGTCGTAGCCGAGCGAGACCGGGGTTTCGTCCGCCGGCACGCCGCCCGCCTGCTCGATCATCAGGGTCGAGGCGGTCGACATGAAGCCCACGAGGAGGGCGCCGTGGGCGATCCGGTGGCCGTAGGCCGAGCGCTGCATGACCGCCTCGTTGACGTGGTTCGAGGACAAGTCGCCGGTGATGCCCGCAAACAGGTAGACGTCGCTCTCGCCGACCGTCTTGGCGAAGCGTACCTGGTCGCCGACCGCGACGTGGAACCCGCTCATGCCGAAGTCTCCCCCTCTGGCAAAGCCGCCTCCTCTCGCCGAGGTTCCGGCGCGGCGACCACCCGGCGCGCGATCAGGTCCTCGATCTCGGCCTCGCCATAGCCGAGTTCGCCCAGCACCGCCCGCGTGTCCTCACCGATCCGGAGCGCGAGCTGCCGGAGCTCGGGCACCAGGCCGTCGTAGCGCAGCGGATGGTTGACGAGCGTCGCCCGGCCCTGCCCGACCGGCACCTCGCGAAACACCTGATTGTGGCGGATCTGCGGGTCGTCCGGCAGCTGGTCGTAGTCGCGCACGCGGGCGTACCAGATCGCATGCCCGTCGAGATCGGGTGCGAGATCGTCGTAGCGGCGCGCGGCGAGCGCCTCGGCCAGGGCTGCCGCGTAGCGGTCGCGCTGCTGGTAACGGTCGAGGCCGGCAAGCGCCGCCAGCGCCTCGCTGCCGAGCGCGGCCGCGAGCTTGTGCGGATCGTTCAGGGACACGGCCAGATAACCGTCGGCAATCCGGTACACGCCGTAGGGCGCCTCGTGGTACCAGGTCGCGAGGTTGGGGTCGCGCCGGAAGGCGTCCCGGGTCGCGTGGCCGCTGTAGTAGAGGGTCAAGGGCTCGGTCTGCAGGTCGAGGCCGGCGTTCAAAAGGTTGGCATCGATCCGGGTGCCCTCCCCGGTCTGCAGGCGGCGGACATAGGCGCCAAGGATGCCCATCGCGAGCAGGGCCGCGCCGTGCTGGTCGGCGGCCGCAAAGCCGATCGCGGTCGGCCGCTCGTTGCCGGTCGCGGCGATCAGGCCGGAGAGCGCCTGGATCAGGAGATCCTGGCCCGGCTGCCCCACCATCGGCCCGCTTGCCCCATAGCCGGTCGCCGAGGCGTAGATGACCGTGGGATGGAGTGCTCGCACCTGCTCGTAGCCGAGCCCGAGGCGGTCCATGACGCCCGGCCGGAAATTCTCCATCACGACGTCGGCCGTCTGCACAAGGCGGAGCGCCAGGGCCTTGCCGTCCGGGTGCTTCAAGTCGAGCGCGAGCGAGCGCTTGTTGCGGTTGGCGCAGAGGTAGAATGCGCTGATGCCGTCGACGAACGCGTTGGCCCCCGACCAATGGCGCTCCCAGGCGCCGCCGGGCGGCTCGACCTTGATCACGTCGGCGCCCATGTCGGCGAGGTACTGCGCCGCCGCCGGCCCCTGCAGATAGTGGCAGAAGCTGACCACGCGCATCCGGATCAGCACCGGCCCTGGCCTCCCTCTCGACGATCACCCTGAACTCGGAGTCTAGGGTGCCCGCCGGCAAGCGGTCAAGCAAGCCCAGCGCCGCAGGATCTCGGTTCCGCGTACTGTTTAAGCCTGGTCGACGCTGCCTAGCTTAGGAGCAGGCGGGGGTGCGCCGTGAGTGCACTACGGTAGGCGCCTGGGACGGGATCGGAGAGCCGTATCGTGCTACCTTGACAAGGCGGGCAGCGCCGACCAGCGTCGGCGACGGGCGTGAGTGGCATCGGCACCGAGTTCGCATCGGGTTGGGAGGGAGACGGGCTATGCCGCTCGGCGGCCAGTGTCTATCTGAGTGGGCGCCCCTGTCATGTCGCCTCCGGGGTCACGCGAGCCATGCTATCATCGGCTTGAATCGCCGACTCAGACCAGCGCCGACGCTCGGGCGCAATCTGCATCCGGCGAGATTTGGGGACGTCCTGCCCGAGGAAGCCACATCCCATGCGTCAAGGCCTATCGAAATCAGCTTCCCGCCAACCGGCGTGGCATCGAATTCGTCAGCCCGGTCCGGCCGACCCCGGGATCGGGAACGCCCCATGAGGCGCGCTGGTATGTGGGGACTCCGGGGGTCACCCAAAATCGTGCTGGCTATGCCGTCATACCAGCAACGGTGACCAAAAATACGCAGGTGCCGTGATGATCCGCCGACTACGCTCCGCCAAGCTCCGTCAGATCGACTTCGTACCGCAGGCGGTAGTCGGCCATCCAGCGACCTATTTCGAGAAGAATCTGCGAGTGAAGATGGCTTCTGGCAGCGACGATCTTGACGAATACTACGGTGCAGCCTTTATATTAAATAATGAGACCCCGTTTGTGCTTCGGCACTATAAAGGGCATCCGACCAACACGATGACCATTTACCTCCCGAGTGAATATCGGAGCGTAGATCAAATTACCGAGATCGTGTCACGCATCGTGCAAGAACTTCAGATCGAGCGCAATGACCTCATCTGGCAGCGCGCCGATGATCCCGGGCTGTGAGGTGTTCTCACCCGGCGCCAGGGCGTCGCGACATCTTGGTCGTCAGCGAGACCGGGACCAGACCGGCGGGTCTGCTTGTCAGGGATCGGGGCGACCGGTACGGTCGGACGATCGAGCTTGCGCAAGGAGGAGACCATGCCACGGTTCCAGGACGATCAGCCGACCGGCGTGATCCCGGCTTGCCTCTTGCCGTTCTTCGACGACTTCGCGATCGATGAGCGCGGCTATCGCAAGCACCTGCGGGACGTGGTCGGGGTCGCGGGGATCAGCGCGATCACGATCAACGCGCACGCCTCCGAGGCCGCCTCCTGCAGCGAGGCGGAGCAGGCGCGGGTTTTGGATCTGACCCTGGACGAGGTCGGCGACCGGGTGCCGGTGGTCAACGGCATCTACGCCGATGGCAGCCATCAAGGCGCCAGGCTCGCGCGGATGGCCGCGCGCGGCGGGGCCGCCTGCCTGCTGGTCTTTCCGCCCAACCCGATGGCGATGGGCGGCCAGCTGCGGCCGGAGATGGCGCTTGCGCACTTCAGGACCATCGCCGACGCTTCGGATCTGCCGATCATCCTGTTCCAGTACCCGATGGCATCCGGGCTCGGTTATCCGTTCGAGACCCTGCTGCGGCTGGTCGAGGAGGTGCCGCAGATCCGGGCGATCAAGGACTGGTGCGCCGATCCCGGGCTGCACGAGCGCCACATCCGCACGCTGCAGAGCCTGGCGCGGCCGGTGACCGTGCTCTCGACCCACTCCGCCTGGCTGCTGAGTTCGCTGGTGCTCGGCTGCGGCGGCCTCCTGTCGGGCGCCGGCAGCGTGATCGCCGACCTCCAGGTGGCGCTGTTCGAGGCGGTCCGGGCGAAGGATCTGGCGCGCGCCCAGGCGATCAACGCGCGCCTGTACCCGCTCCAGCAGGCGTTCTACGCGCCGCCTTTCCTCGACATGCACAACCGCATGAAGGAAACCCTCGTCCTGCTCGGGCGGCTGCCGAGGGCGGTGGTCCGGCCGCCGCTCGTGAAGCTCGGCAGCCATGAGATCGAGCGCCTGCGCCAGGCGATCGCCGAGGCCCGGATCAGGGCCGAGGGCGCCCAGGACCTCGCCGCCTAGCATCGGCTCTGGTACCGCCACGAGCGGATATGCTACAGTCGACCTGAGTAATTCCGCCGGGAGGTGGCGCGATGACCTGGGTCTGGCTGCTCGTGCTCGCGGGGCTGCTGGTCGGCGTCTACCTCTGGTATGCCGCGATCGTCGCCCGGCGCAACAAGGTGCGCGAAGCGCTAAGCTCGGTCGATGTCCACCTCAACCAGCGCCACGACCTGGTCCCCAACATCGTCAAGCTCGCGGCCCGCTTCATGGAGCACGAGCGCGGGCTGATCGAGGAGGTGACGCGGCTGCGCCGCCTGGTCGAGGGGCCGCTCTCGGGCGCGCCGGGCGAGGTCGAGGCGCGGTTCGCGCTCGAGGGCCAGCTGACCCAGCGGGTCGGCCAGCTGCTGGTGACCATGGAGGCCTATCCACAGCTCAAGTCGGATGCCACCGTTCTCGAGGCGCAGCGCACCTGGACCGAGGTCGAGGCCCAGATCACCGCAGCGCGCCGCTTCTACAACGCGGCGGTGAACCAGCTCAACACCGCGATCCAGGTCTTCCCCGGCAATCTGCTCGCCGGCCTCGCGGGCGCGCAGCCGATGCCGTTCTTCGAGGCCGCGGCCGCGGCGCGCGAGGCGCCGAGCGTGGACGGCATTCTCGGCGCCCCGAGTCCGCGGGCCGCGGCCAGCCCGGCTGCGCCCCCGGTCGAGCGCCAGCCGTGAGCGCCGCCACGGCGGGCGGGGTGTCCGGCCTCGCCCGGTTGGAGCGGCGTCGCCGGCGCACGCTCTGGTGGGCGCTCGCGGCGCTCGCTCTGGGCGTCGTCTGCTGGCCGGTCGTTCTGCTGGTCGACGACCAGGGCGACGAGACTCGCGAGACGATCCTTGGCGTCTTCGCCTGGGCCGGGCTGATCGGCGTGATCGCTGCGCCCTGGATCGTGCGCGCCTGGGCGCGCTTCATGGAGCTGCACATGCTCGATGAGGTGGTCCGGGGCCGCCCGGACATCAGCCATATCGACGGCGAGCGCCAGAGCCAGGCCCAGGCAGCACTGGCGTCGGACGCCTTCGAGCTCGCCGCGTTCCAGGCGAGCGGCCTCGCCGAGCCGTTCGCATCGGCGCGCGTCGACCACGTGCTCACCGGCCGCTCGCAGGCCGTGCCGTTCGCCCTCGCGCAGCTGCGCCTGCTCGATCCGAAGGGCTACCGCGTGTTCGGGGGCGTGCTCGCGAGCTTTCGCCTGCCACGCCCGCGGCCGGGCCTGACCATCGTCACGCGCGAGCGCGGGGTGCTCGGCAATCTGATCGCCCGCGCCGGCAGCGGCATCGAGCGGGTGGCGCTCGAGGACCCCCACTTCGAGGGCATCTTCGAGGCCTATGGCTTCGATCAGGTGCAGGCGCGGGTGGTGCTGACCGCCACCATGCTCGAGCGCCTGAAGGCGCTGGACGAGCTGGCCCACGCGCGGGGCTTCACCTGCGCGTTCCGCGACCGCCACCTGTTGATCGCGTTCAAGGGCATGCGCTGGCGCTGCGCGGTCTGGCGGCTGCTGCAGCCGGTCGAGGCCTGGATGCCCGCCTACCGCGCCTGGCTCGAAGAGCTGATCGAGCTGCCGGCGAGGATCGCCGCCACCTTGGGCCTGGAGGCGCCGGGTGCCGCCGCTGCCAGCCCTGCGGCCGCCGCCGCGCCCGTCGCCCGGGGCATCGCGTTCGTCGATGCGCACGCCGAGGTGTTCTCGGCAGGCCTCTCGCGGCTGGTCGGCGAGGGCGGCATGGCGGCCGTGATGGTCGCGTCGGGCGCGCTGTTCGGGGGCGTTGCCGCCTTCTTCGGCTGGGCGTGGCTGGAGGGCGGGTTCGCGACCACCGGCCATGGCTACGTACTGTTCATGATCCTCCTGGGCCTCGCCTACGGCGCCTATGCGATCGCGGCCGGCCTCTACCAGCTCGCCCGGCTCGCCTGGACCTGGGGCGCGCCCCTGCGCGGCATCGCCGCCCCGCCAAGCTCGAGCCGGCCCGCCGATCGGCTCCCGAACCGCCTCTCCTGAGCCTGCCCGCGAGGGCCGCCCGCTTGCGCGCGCTTGCCTTGGCGGGCAAAAGGCCACAACATCGGCCGCGCGCCGGCCGCGTCAACCTGCCGGCGTGTCCCGGTTCCCGGCGCTGCGGGCGTCGGGGCCCATCAACAACAGGCTCAGGGAGAGCTTATCATGACCTTCGGCAAGCTTCTGCTCGCTTCGGCGGCCGTCCTCGCGGTCACCGGGCTCGGGCCGGCGGCCAACGCGCAGACGCGCGAGTTCAGCTTCGGCTACGACCAGCCGCACACGACCGCCTACGGCTGGGGCGCCGACCTGTTCGCCAAGACGCTGGACGAGCTCAGCGGCGGCACCATGAAGATCAACCAGTTCCCCGGCGCCCAGCTCGGTCAGGAGCCGGCCATGCTGGAGAAGATCCGCGCCGGCGACATCGACTTCATCTTCACCGCCTCGGCCAATGGGGCGACCGTGTCGCCGCAGCTGGGCGTCATGTCGCTGCATTTCCTGTTCAAGGACGAGGACCATCTGGTCAAGGCGGTGACCTCGCCCGAGCTCAACAAGGCGGTCAGGCAGCTGGTCGAGGACACGGTCAAGGGCGCGCATGTGCTGACGCTCATCACCCTTGGTCTGCGCAACATCTATTCCAAGCAGGAGGTGCACAGCGTCGCCGACATGAACGGCAAGAAGATCCGGGTGCAGGCGACCAAGACCGAAGACTCGTTCTTCCCGGCCTATGGCGCCCAGCCGGTGCACATGCCGTTCGGCGAGGTCTACACCTCGCTGCAGACCGGCGTGGTCGACATGGCCGAGAACGGGGTCAACGTCTACCTCTCGAACAAGCACTACGAGGTGGCGCCGGTGATGTCGTTCACCGGGCACGAGGCCAACAACAATCTGCTCTGGATCAGCGACAAGACCTGGCAGAGCCTGTCCGACCAGCAGAAGGGCTGGGTCGAGCAGGCGGCCGCCGAGGTCGGCAGGCAGGAGCCGCCCTACGCGCTGAAGCTCGAGGCGGAGTCGGCCAAGAAGCTCGAGAAGATCGGCGTCAAGCTCAACCACGACGTCGACAAGTCCGGCTTCATCAAGATCGCGACCCCGATCCAGGACAAGCTCGCCAAGGAGCTCGGGCCCCAGGCGGTCGAGATCGTCGAGGTCATCCGCAAGGTTCAGTAGGCGGCTCAAAGCGCCTCGCGCGGGTCACCCCCACCCTGACCCGCCGCCCCCTCGAGGGGGGAAGGTTGGTCTGGGCGGGGCGCGGGCAGCCTGGCCGCGGTCACTCCCTCCCCCCTCGTGGGGGAGGGTCAGGGTGGGGGGTAGGCGCGTGGGCGCGTCACAAGACCAGATGAGCGAGCGCCCGCGGATCGTGCTCGAGCGCGACCGTCACCTCAAGTGGCGCGCCTTCGACCGGCTCGAGCTCCTGCTGATGGTCTTGTGCGGCATCGCGATCGCCGGCTTCTCGATCTGCGTCGTCCTCGACGTCGTGACCCGCACGCTGCGCAGCCCCTGGCTCTGGCTGCAGGAGGTGACCTCGGCGTTCTTCATCTACGGCAGCTTCATCGGCATGGCGGTCGCGACCCGGCGCGCCGACCATCTGATGCTCTCGGCGATCAGCGAATCGATGACCCGACGCGTGCGCTTCGTGGTCGAGATCTTCAATCGGCTGGTGATCCTGGCGTGCGGCGGCTGCATGGTCGGCTTCGGCTGGGAGAACTTCCTGCACGGTTTCGGCAGCTACCGCATGCCGTCCTTGACCCCGCTCGCCTGGTGGTATCTCGCGATTCCGATCGCCGGCGGCTTCATCTGTCTGTTCGCCTTCGAGCAGCTGGTCAACGGCTGGCGTAACGGCTTCCCGGTGCGCGAGCGTGCGCTCGAGGAGAAGGAGCACATCCTGTGATCCTCGACCCGGGCTGGGTGCTGTTCATCATGGCCGGGCTGTTCCTGGTGCTCGGCTACATCGGCGTGCCGGTGCCGTTCGCGCTGATGGCGGGCGTGTTCACCGCGACCATGCTGACGCCCGTGAGCCTGCTCTCGATGGTCGGCCAGCTGTTCGTCGGGCTCGACGTCGAGGCGCTGCTCGCGGTGCCTTTTTTCCTACTTGTCGGCGAGCTCATGACCTCGGCCGACGTCACCCGGCGCATGATCCAGCTCGCCCAGACCTTCGTCGGCCATTCGCGCGGCGGGCTCGCCCAGGTCGTGACCCTGTTCTCGATGTTCTTCGCCGGCATCTCGGGCTCATCGACCGCGGACGTCGCGGTGCTCAGCCGCACGATCGCGCCCGAGATGGACCGGGAAGGGTACGATCGCGGCTTCACCGCCGCCCTGATCGCGTCCGCCTCGACCATCGCCAACCTGATCCCGCCTTCGATCATGGCGGTGGTCTATGGTGCCACCGGCAACGTCTCGATCGCCGGGCTGTTCCTGGGCGGGGTCGTGCCGGGCGTGCTGATCGGCATCGGCCTGATGGTCTACAGCTACCTGTTCGGGCCGGTCGGGATGCAAAAGCCGCGCGCGACCTTGCGCGAGATGGCGGTCGCCGCCCGCCACGCGACCTTGCCGATGATGATCCCGGTGATCATCATGGGCGGCATCCTGACCGGCTGGTTCACCCCGACCGAGGCCGGGATGGTCGCGGTCTGCTACATCGTGATCGTTCTGATCCCGGCGCTCCGGCCCGCCCACATCAAGGTCCTGCCGCAGGACTTCATGCACGCGGGCCTGCTCTACGCGATCCCGATGGCCGCGGTCGCCGGCGCCTCGGCGTTCGGCTGGATGCTGGCCTACCTGCGCGGCCCCGACATGGTCTCGAACTTCATCGAGAGCACCGCCGGCACCGATCCGCACACGATCATGTTCCTCTTGGTGGTGCTGTTCGTGATCGTCGGCGATTTCATCGACGCGATCCCGGCGATCATCATCTTCATGCCGATCGTCAACAAGCTCACCGAGCTCGGCGACATCAACCCGGTGCACATGGGCGTCGTGATCATCACCACGCTCGTGTTCGGCCTGATCACGCCGCCCTACGGCCTGTCGCTCTTGATGGCGAGCAAGTTCTGCGACGTCCGTTTCACCACCGCCATGTACGCCTCGCTGCCGCTCTATCTGGTCTTTTTCGCCACGATCGCGTTCTGCATCTTTTTCCCGGACGTCGTGCTCTGGCTGCCCAAGCACGTGCTGCCGGAATCGGTCGGCTGCTTCAAGAGCCCGACCGGCGCCGGCTACATCTGCCCGTCCTGAGCGGCGACGAGGCCGATCGCCGACGGGCTTGCGTCGGAGCGGCTGCGGGCCATATGGTCGTATCTTGTGACCATGGACGTTTTCGCATGACCGAGACTGCCCTGGAAATCCCTGCCGGCCAGTTCAAGGCGCGCTGCCTCAAGTTGATGGACGAGGTCCGCGTCACCCGCCGCCCGATCGTGATCACCAAGCGCGGCAAGCCGGTCGCCAGGCTCGTGCCGGTCGAGGAGGAGCCGCGACGCGAGATCTTCGGCTGCATGCGGGGCACCGTCACCATCCAGGGCGACATCATCAGCCCGATCGAGCTCGACTGGCACGCCGAGCGCGGCATCCTCTACATCGGCGAAGATGACGACCGCAGCTGAGCCGCTGCTGCTCCGACTACGCCGCCAGGGCTACCTCCGCGCCTTGTGCCGCTGAGCCTCCCGGATCGGGCTCCGGGCTGCGGCGGATGCAGCAACCGGGCCGGCCGAAGTCGTTTCAATCGATGTGCGTCAGCGGCCGTGCCGAGCCAGGAAGTCGGCGGGGCTCAGAATTGTGATCGGGCCATAGCGAGGCTCGGGAAAGTGGCGGCGGTTGCCCGTGATCAGAATGTCGGCCTGGCCGGCGATGGCGGTGGAGAGGTAGATCTCGTCGTCGGCGTCACTGAGACCAAACGAGCGCTGCGGATCCGGATCGACGAGCACCGCCATCTGCTCCATGAGCTCGGTGATCGCGAGCATGGTTTGCTGGTATGATTTGTGTTTCGGCCGGGCTCCGACCGAGCGGTACTCCCGGAGGATCGGCGTCGACAGGACGAATTCGTGACTTCGCGCGCCCAGCAGGAGAACCGACCGGCAGACACCAGCGGTACGTGCGGCAGCGATGACCACATTGCAGTCGAGAACGATCCTCATGCGCCGCGCTGGCGCCGACGGCGGCGCGCCGAGGCGACATCAGCAATCGAGTCCTCGAGGATAGCCTCCTCCGACCTTGCCCGGTCCGCGGCGGCGGTCGAGGCGCTCCCGAGCACCTGCTCGAGCCGGTCTGCGAGCGCGCCGCGGTCGACCAGGGCCTTCGGCCGCAGCAGAATGCCGTCGCCCTGGACCGTAGCCTCCATCAGATCGCCGATTCGGACGCGGAGTCGCGCGCGCAGCTTTGCCGGGATCGTGACCTGAAACTTGTCCTTGATCGTGACGAGCGCCAAGGCAGGACCTCCGAATGTCGGAAAATCGGAAATAGCGCTCGAGGGGCGATCTGGCAAGGGCGCCGGGCCGCTCACGGGCTCGGGAAGCCGACGACGTCGCCCTCGCGGAAGCGGGTGAAGCGGAAGGGGTGGAGGTCGACCAGCGGCGTCTGGCCCAGGGCGAGCTGGGCGGTGAGGTAGCCCGCGGCCGGGCCGATGCCGAAGCCGTGGCCCGAGAAGCCGGTCGCGATCAAGCAGGCCAGGAAGCGCGTCGACCGGCCCGAGCACCGGGATCTCGTCGGGGGTGACATCGATCATGCCGGCCCAGCGCTCGGCCGGGCGCAGTTCGCGGAGCTGCGGGAACAGCTCGGCCGCGGCGCGCAGAACTTGGTCGAGCACGGCGTGGTCCGGGGTCGGATCGAGCACGCGCGTGCGCTCGAACGGCGTCGGCCGGTCGGCGCTCCAGGCTGCGGACGTGATCAGCTCGGCCACCAGCGGACGGCCGACCCGGAGCTTCATCTCGCCCCACTTTTCCCTCAGCGCGGGCAGGAACGCCCGGAAATGGCGGAGGGCTGCGGGCGTGATGTCGAAGGTGACCGCACCGCTGCGCGCCAGCGTGTAGCCGCCGTCCTGGCGCCGGCGAAAGGCCGCGCGCGCGGCGCCGACCGCGGTCTCGGTGATCAGCGGGCCGGGCGTGGTCCGCTGCACCGATGCCTTGACCTTGAGCTGCGGCAGCTCCTGCCCGTGATGGCGGAGGAACAGGGCCGACCAGGCGCCGCCGGCCAATACGACCGCCTGGCACGCGACCTTGCCCCGCTCGGTGACCACGCCTGCGACCCGGCCGGCCGCCATGTCGAGCGCGCGTACGGCGCAGCTGTCGTGGATGCTGGCGCCCAACGCCGCGGCGGCGCGCGCGAGCGCCGGGACCGCGAGACCGGGCTCGGCGCGGGCATCGCTGGCGGTGAACAGGGCACCCTTGAAGCGGCGCCCGTCCTGACCGAGCAGCGCGTCGGTCTCGGCCGGCGACAAGAGGCGCGTGTCCAGCTGATGCGCCTTGGCGTGCGGCAGCCAGGCGGCGTGGCGGGCGAGCTCGGCCTCGGTCAGGGCGACGTAGGCGATGCCCCCGCGCCGCCAGCCGATGTCCTCGTCGAGAGCCCGGGAAATCTCCTCCCAGAGCCGCAGCGCCAGGATGATCGCCGGCAGCTCGCGCGGATCGCGGCCCTGCTTCCTGATCCAGCCCCAGTTGCGCGACGACTGCTCGCCGGCGATCCGGCCCTTCTCGCACAAGGTGACCGGCACCCCGGCCCGGGCCAGATAGTAGGCGGTCGCGACGCCCGCGATCCCGCCGCCGATCACCGTGACCTCGTCCTCCGCGGCAGTGCGATCATTCGCTCGGACCGTTCATTCGCCGAGGTCCCGAGTGAGGCATCGAGGACCGTCCGCCGCTCGCACGCGTTCCGGGCGGCATCCGGACCCACCCGGGAGCGGACCTCCGGATCGCGCGGTCGGCCGCCAGCCTGCCGCCGGCGCCGGGCGCTGGTGCCGGCTGCCGCACAGGTCTTCGAGCCGCTTGCCCGAGGCGAGAGACGTCACCATCCATCGCGGCCCCGGCGCGGTTCGGATAGACCGCCAGCACGGGGGGGTAAAGGTCGTTCGAGGGTTCCCCGGCAGATGCCAGCCTGCATTCGCCGGCGACCGAGCCTCGAGGCGGCGGATCCTCCTGGGTTTTGGTTGGCGTGGCGGCGATCAGCGCAGTGGCTTGCGCGCCGTTTCGGGCAATCCCAACAGGGCGACGAACGAGGCGAGCGTGACCGCCATGAGATAATAGGCCGGGGCGAAGTCGTCGGCCGTGCGCGCCACCAGATAGGTGGCGATCAACGGCGCCGTCCCGCCGAATAGCCCAAAACAGAGATTGTAGCCGATTGCGACACCGCTGCAGCGGACCTCGGCGGGCAGCATCTCGATCATGGTCGCCGGGGTCACCCCAAACGCCAGTCCCATGAGCACGCCGAAGCCGAGCTGTCCCGCCAGGATCAGGGCAAAGCTTTGATGGTGCATCAGCGCCCAGAGGGGCCAGGCCAGAATGCACGTCGCGACCACGACGAAGTACAGGATCGGCTTGCGCCCGATCAGATCGGAGGCGATCGCGGCCGCCGGCGCGCCCGCCAGCATGGCCAGCAGGGCCAGGGTGTCGATGTCGAGCGCGCGCGCCGTGGTGACGTGCATCTGCACGGTCAAGTACGACGCCGCATAGACGAACACCATGTAGAAGCCGATTCCCTGCATCAGGAGCAGGCAGACCATGCGCAAGATCGGCCGCCAGTGATGGCGGAGTGCCGAGATGACCGGCGAGCCGGCGACACGCTCGACGTGCTCGAGCGCCGGCAACTCCGTGATCTGCCGCCTCAATACGACACTGAAGACGGCCAGCACCGCGCCAAGCAGAAACGGAATTCGCCAGCCCCAGGCGAGCATTTCGGCCTCGCCGAGCACGCTGCTTGTGAGCGCACCGATGCCAGAACCGAGAAGCATACCCACGATACCGCCGATTTCCGGCCAACTGGCGACAAAGCCGCGTCGGTCGGGTGGGGCCTGCTCCGCCAACATGACGACCGAGTTGGTGAACTCGCCGCCCAAAGAGAGACCCTGGAGGACGCGCAAGACGACCAGGAGCAGCGCGGCCGCAGTGCCGATCTGGGCGTGGTCCGGCAGGACCCCGATGGCCAACGTTGCCAAGCCCATCATCATCGCCGAGATGATCATCGCCGGCTTGCGCCCGAACTTATCGCCGATGTGGCCGAAGACAGCACCGCCCAGCGGCCTGGCGGCATAACCGAGGGCAAAAACTCCAAAAGCTGCGAGCAGCGAGGCGAGCTGATCGTCGGCGGGGAAGAACAGTTTGCCGAGAATCGGGGCGAGGAAGCCATAGACGGTGAAGTCGTACCATTCGAGCAGGCTGCCGATCGTGCCGGCGAGGCCGGTTCTGCGCCCACTCGCCGTGCTCAGCATGATCAGTGGCCTCCTGTCTCCCTCGGTGCTGCGGCTCCGAGCCCTATCTCCGCCATGCGCCTGAGCGTGACGCGGGCAGACGGCCTTCGGCTTGCCGGCGCTGCCCGATGGAGAGCCAGGCGCCGCAGCCGTCCCGGCCGCTTAAGCCCGCCGAGCCGATTGAGCCCGCCTCGGCCGCTCAGCCTGGCCAGCATTGGGCGCCGCCGTCGACCCGCAGCACCTGGCCCGAGACGAAGGCGCCGAGCGGGCCGGCGAAGAACTCCACCACGCGCGCGACCTCGTCGACCGTCCCGATCCGATCCAGCGTGCCGGCCTCCGCCAGGCGCTCCGGGTCGACCGCGCGGGTATTGAGGAAGCGGCCGGTCCGGGTGTCGCCGGGGGCCAGCGAGTTGACCGCGATCTCGTAGGGTCGGAGCTGGTCGGCGAGGCAGCGGGTGTAGTGGACCACGCCCGCCTTGGCGGTCGCGTAGATCGCGCCGTGCTCGCGGCCCTTGAAGGCGGCGATCGAGCTGATGGTGAGGATCCGGCCCCGCCGGCGCGCCATCATGCTGCGCGCCACCTGCTGGCAGACCAGGATGGTCGAGAGCAGGTTGCGCTCGAGCACCGCCCGCACGTCCGCCTCCTTGATCATGACCGCATCGTTCGGGTCGGGCCGGCCGCCGGCCGCGGCGATGTCGCCGCCGGCGTTGTGCACCAGGAGATCGACCGGGCCGAGCTCGGCCTCGACCGTCCCGACGACCCTTGCCACCTGCTCCGCATCGGTCAGATCGCCCAGCACGCGGCAGGTGCGGACGCCATGCGCCTGCCCGATGGCGGCCGCGGTCGCCGTCAGCGTCGTGCCCTCGCCATATTCCGCCGGCCCCTCCTCGCGCATGCCATGCACGCCGATCGCTGCGCCGAGCCCGGCCAGCCGCTCGGCGAACGCCCGCCCGAGACCGCGGCCGGCCCCGGTCACGAGCGCGACCTGGCCCGCGAGCGGCAGCACTGCCTCGACCATGGCCCCTGCCCTCACGCGACCGGCGTGACCGGGCCGGTGCCCGCGAACCAGGAGCGGACGTTGTCGAGCACGCAATCGCCCATCGCGCGCATGGTCTCCTCGGTGTTGCTGGCGATGTGCGGGGTCAGGACGACGTTGTCCAGCGCGAGCAGCTCCTCCGGCACCTTGGGCTCGTACTCGAACACATCGAGGCCCGCAGCACCCAGCCGGCCCGAGGTCAGGGCCTGGACCAGCGCCACCTCGTCGACCAGCCAGCCGCGCGCGACGTTGACGAAGATGCCCTTGGGCCCGAGCGCGTTCAGGATTTCCCCATTCACGATGTGCTTGACGCCAGGGCCGCCGGCGGCCGCGAGGAACAGGATGTCGACGTTCTGCGCGAGCTCGAGCGGGCTCGGATAAGCCTGATAGGGCACGCCGGACTTGGGCAGCGGATCGTAGTAAGCGATGGTCATCCCGAACGCCTGCAGCCGCGGCGCCAGCGCGTTGCCGATCCGGCCGAGTCCCAGAATCCCGGCGCGCTTGCCGCTGAACTTCTGCGCCGGTGCTATTCTTCCCTTCAGCCATTGCCCCGAGCGCACGAACCGGTCGGCCGCGGCGATCCGGCGCGAGGCGCACATGCCGAGGATCACGGCGAGATCGGCGACGTCGTCGTAGAGCACGGGCGTCGTGGTCACGACGATGCCCCGCTCGCGCGCGGCCGGCAGATCCGTGGTCTCGAGCCCGACCCCCATGATCGCGCACAGCTCGAGCTTGGGCAGCGCATCGATCACTTCGGCCGAGAGGCCGGTCATGGCGTTGCTGACCACGCCCCGGATACGTCCGGCCACCGGCTTCAGCGCCGCGATCTTGTCCTGCGCCTCGATGACGTTGTGGACCTGGTACTCCTTGGTCAGCGCCTCGAGCACCAACGGGCGCTGCGGGCCGATCACCGCGATCTCGACCGACATGGTTCCTCCCTCTCGACAAATCTCCAGGCGCTTCTAGCCGGCACGGCAGCTCCGGTCCAGAGCACCTTCGCGCGGCCGGGGTTCCAACTTGCAGCTCTCGGGCAGGCGGGGCAACAGTCTGGCGTCCGCCCGCCCAAGGCAGCGGTCGCGAGCCTGCAGCCGTCCTGGTCGACCAGGTCCGCTCGATCGACCGCGGCGCCCGCAGGCTGCGGCTGCCGGCCACGCGCCAGAGGCGGTCATCGCCGAGGTCCAGGCGAGGCTCGCAGCCCTGTTCGGGATCGTCCGCTGATCCCCGCGCCGGCCCGAGCCGTGACGCGTTGACGCGTTGTACCCCCGCCCTATCTTGCCGCTCCGATCCCTGGTAGAAGGCCGCCCACATTGCCCAGGAGCTCCCCTATGGCCGCCT
Source organism: uncultured Alphaproteobacteria bacterium (assembly GCA_963753685.1). Lineage (GTDB taxonomy): Bacteria > Pseudomonadota > Alphaproteobacteria > Geminicoccales > Geminicoccaceae > DATAOG01. The sequence goes on along the minus strand of CAVWDE010000013.1, from coordinate 88,058 downwards.
ATCAGTACATCTACGTGATGCAGCGCCTGACCAAGATCTTTCCCGGTGGGAAGAAGGTGCTGGAGAACATCACGCTTGCCTTCCTGCCGGGCGCCAAGATCGGCGTGCTGGGCGTCAACGGCGCCGGCAAGTCGACCCTGCTCAGAATCATGGCCGGGCTCGATCACGACTTCTCGGGCGAGGCCTGGGCGGCGGAGGGGGTCAAGGTCGGCATGCTGGCGCAGGAGCCGGAGCTCGATCCCAAAAAGGATGTGCTGGCGAACGTCATGGACGGGGTCGGCGCGACCAAGGATCTCCTCGACCGGTTCGATGAGGTCTCGGCCGGGTTCGGCGATCCCGATGCCGACATGGACGCGCTGATGGCCGAGCAGGCCGAGCTCCAGGAGAAGATCGACGCCGTCAATGGCTGGGAATTGCAGCGCACGATCGAGATCGCGATGGATGCGCTCCGCTGCCCGCCGGGCGATCAGGACGTCAGCACGCTCTCGGGCGGCGAGCGCCGGCGGGTCGCGCTCTGCCGGCTGCTGCTGGCGCAGCCGGACCTGTTGCTGCTGGACGAGCCGACCAACCATCTGGATGCCGAATTGGTCGCCTGGCTCGAGCGCTTTCTGCAGGACTACAAGGGCACCGTGGTGGCGATCACCCACGACCGCTACTTTCTCGACAATGTCGCTGGCTGGATCCTCGAGCTCGACCGTGGCCACGGCATCCCCTGGCAGGGCAACTACTCGTCCTGGCTCGAGCAGAAGCAGAAGCGCCTCGCCCAGGAGGAGCGCCAGGAGGAGGCGCGCCAGCGCACGCTCGCCCGCGAGCTGGAATGGATCCGCCAGAGCCCGCGCGCCCGCCAGGCCAAGAGCAAGGCCCGGATCACCGCTTACGAGGACCTCTTGAGCCAGGCGGAAGCGCGCGCGCCGGGCCAGGCGCAGATCATGATCCCGGCCGGGGCGCGCCTGGGCGATCTCGTGATCGAGGCGGAGCACCTGCGCAAGGGCTATGGCGATCGCCTGCTGATCGACGAGCTCGACTTCCGCCTGCCGCCGGGCGGCATCGTCGGCGTGATCGGCGCCAACGGGGCCGGCAAGACCACGCTGTTCCGCATGATCACCGGCCAGGAGCACCCCGATGCCGGCAGCCTGCGGGTCGGCCCGACCGTGATGCTCGGCTACGTCGACCAGAGCCGCGATGCCCTCGATGCGAAGAAGTCGGTCTGGGAAGAGATCTCGGGCGGGCGCGACCAGATCCAGCTCGGCAAGCGCGAGATGCCGAGCCGCGCCTACGTCTCGGCGTTCAACTTCAAGGGCCCCGACCAGCAGCAGAAAGTCGGACAACTCTCGGGCGGCGAGCGCAACCGGGTGCATCTGGCCAAGGTCCTGAAAAGCGGCGCCAACGTCATCCTGCTGGACGAGCCGACCAACGATCTCGACGTCGACACCCTGCGCGCGCTCGAGGACGCGCTGCTCGAGTTCGCGGGCTGCGCGGTGGTGATCAGCCACGACCGCTGGTTCCTCGACCGGATCGCGACCCACATGCTGGCCTTCGAGGGCGATTCCGCCGTGGTCTGGTTCGAGGGCAACTACCAGGACTACGAAGCCGACCGCCACCGCCGCCTCGGCGCCGAAGCCGACCAGCCCCACCGGATCAAGTACAAGCCGCTCAAGGTGGCGTGATGGCGTGGAAGATGAGGCGCCTGCTGACTCAATCGAACGAGGTATGGGATGAGCTGTTCTCGTTGAGGCGATTTCAGTGGTCCCGGCGCATGACGACATTGACTCGGCCTACGCCGGCTTCAAGGCGCTTGCTGACTGAAAGCAGGGCGTGATGACGATGACCTTCACCGCTTACATCGAATTCGACGAGGAGACGAAGCTCTACGTCGGCATCGTGCCGGGCATACCCGGCGCGCATACCCAGGCGGCGAGCCTGGACGAGCTTCGCGCCAACCTCCAGGAGGTGCTGGCGCTTTGCCTGGAAGAGCAGGCGGATCTGCGTGACCACCTTCCGAAATTCGTGGGGGTGCAGCAGATCGAGGTGGCGTAGTTGGCGCGCCTCACGCCGGTCAGCGCCCGGACGATGGAGCGCGTGTTGAAAAGGCTTGGCTTCGCTCGGGCGCGCCAAAGAGGCAGCCACGTCTTCTATCGCCATCCCGACGGTCGAACCACGACCGTGCCCCTTCACAAAGGGTCGCGATCTCGCTGTGCCGTTGATTCGGGCCATCCTGGCCGACGTTCCGCTTTCGCCGGACGAATTCATGCGTCTCCTGCGGTCCTGACCCGTGCTGGGTGCCGCGAAAAACTGACAAGGAAAAGCGGGCAAGCCGGCGGCGGACGCTCACCACAGGCGTAGCACGCCGTAGGCGTCGAAGGCGCGCTCGATCGAGACGAGGTGCAGGTTCTCCTGCATCGCCTGGGCGATCAGCATGCGGTCGAACGGGTCGCGGAGCGGCCCGGGCAGCGCGCCCGCGCGCTGGCCGTGCTCGACTGTGACCGCGAGCGGCTGGAAACCCTCGCGAGTGATGGCGCCCGATATATCCGGAGCGATCGCCGCCGCACCCGGGAGCTTGCCGATCCGGACTTTGGTGGCGATCTCCCAGGCGGAGGCTGCGCTCACGAACACATCCGGGCGACACTGGTCGATCGCGTCCGCCGCGCTCGTCGGCAGCCGCGCATCGCCCGCCAGCCACCAGATCAGCGCGTGCGTGTCGAGCAGCAGCCGCAATCGCTAGCCGCCCTCCCAGAGCTTGAGCTCCTCTTCCGGCAGGGGCTCCCAAAAGCTCTCGTCCAGCCACACCTTGCCCTTCATCGAGCCGAAGCCGCGCTTGGGCGGCGCCTGCGCAAAGGGCACCAGGCGGGCGACCGGCGTCTTGCCGCGCGCGATGATCACCTCCTCGCCGCGCAGGGCCTGCTCGATCAGCTTGGAGAGCTGCGTCTTGGCCTTGTGAATGGTGACCGTCGCCATGTCCGTCACTCGCCTTAGCTAGCCTCATTTAGCTAATATCCCCAATGTTAGCAAGCTGCGACGCGTCCGGCCCTGCTGAACGCATGACTGTATCGGACCGACAACGCGCTGCTCCGGTCCCGACCGACTGCGCCAGATTGCTAACCCTTGGCCGCGCAAGGGGCTTGGCAGGGACGGGCAAATCCGCTTGGTTTGCGCCGGTAGCGCGTTCAGCCCGGCAGCCTGCCCTTCGGGGCGAGGCTGGCTCCGATCGGCTGGAGCGATCGTCGGCATGGGGGAGAGAGCATTGGGCAAGATGGTGCAAGGCAAGGCCGCGGATGGCCACGAGTTCGGGATCTATCGGGCGGAGCCGGCGGGGGCGCCGCGCGGCGCGATCGTGGTCGCCCAGGAGATCTTCGGGGTCAACAGCCACATCCGGGCGGTGTGCGACGACTTTGCCAAGCAGGGCTACGTCGCGGTGGCACCGGCGCTGTTCGACCGGGTCGAGCGCGACGTGCAGCTGGGCTATACGCCGGACGACATCGCGCGCGGGCGGGCGCTGCGCGAGCCGGTATCGCTCGAGAACGCGCTTGCCGACATGGAGGCGGCAGCGAGCGAGGTCGCGGGCCTCGGCAAGATCGGCGCGGTCGGCTATTGCTGGGGCGGCACGGTCGCCTGGGTGTGTGCCACCCGCTCGAAGACCTTCGCGGCGGCGGTCGGCTACTATGGCGGCGGCGTCACCGGGCTCGCCGATGAGCGGCCCAACTGCCCTATCGAGCTGCACTTCGGCGAGCAGGACCAGTCGATCCCGATCGCGGAGGTGCGCAAGATGATGGCGGCGCATCCGGAGATCCCGGTCTTCATCTACCCGGCCGGGCACGGCTTCAACTGCGACCAGCGCCAGTCCTACCACGCCGAGAGCACCCGGCTCGCGCGCGAGCGCACGCTCGCCTTTTTCGCCGAGCACGTCGGCTGAGGCCGAGCCCCTCCGCCGAGGCCGGGCCTGGGGGCGCGGGCACGGACCTCGCAGAGCGGACGGCGCTCGGCGAGGAGCTGCGTTTTCTCGCCCGCCGTCATCCGCGCGCGAGCTGGGCGGACCACCCGCGGCTCGGCGAGCTCGCGCGCTACTGGCTCGCGCGCCATGCGCTGTTCCGCGAGCTGGACGAGATCCTGCGCACCGGCAGCGAGGCGGCGCTCGCTGAGGCGATCGAGGCGGCCGCGTTCAAGCCCTGGCTCGCGCGCCATGTGCAGACCCTCCTCTGGCAGCTCGAGGGCCACCATCAGGTCGAGGACTTGCATTACTTTCCGGTGTTCCGGCGGGCGGAGCCGCGCCTGGCCTCGGGTTTCGAGCTGCTCGAGCGCGACCACGACAGCCTGCACGCAAGCCTCGGCGACCTCGCGGCGCACGCCAACCGCGTGCTGGCGCAGGACGGCGCCGACCGGGCGCTGTTCCACGCCGCGCTCGCCCGCTTTCGCGACGCAGAGGCCACCCTCGGGCGCCAGCTCCGCCGCCACCTCGACGACGAGGAGGACCTGGTCGTGCCGCTGCTCATCGAGCGCGGCGAGGAGGTCCTGCACGGTGGCGCTCCCGCGGAGCCGCAAGGCTAGCTCACGGGCGCGACCGGGCAGCACCGGTCGGTATGCCCTCCCGGGTTGCTGCCGCGGTGACAGGAGGGGCGCCAGGAATGGGTGCCGGCGAGGGCACGAAGGCGCGTGGCTCATGCATCTAAGCATTTGATTCCGGCTCTGTTCTCGGGTTCGTTTGGTTTTCGGGACAGGGGCACCACACCATGCGGCATCAGCGCGGTTCGCGCGCTCGAGCGGCTCGAGATGGGTCTGCGCGACCACCGGGCCCTTGGAAGGGCGCCGCCGGCCGCGACTTAACCGGCGGGCGGGGGTTCGGGGGTCGTCGGTCATGAGGTCGTGGCCTTGTCGGAGCCATCGGCGCGGCTGGGAAGCGAACTCGTAACCGTAGCAGCGAATAGGAACATATGCAAGCACAGGTTGTCCGGCACGCTGCCCAGAACCGCCCAATGTCGTAACGGTTGCGCACAGTTGCGCACGCTTCTGCGCATGCGACGGCGCGTGGAAAATCCTACATATAAGAATTATTACCGAATATACCGATGCGGGGCCGCTGCCGAGGGCGAACCTGGCGGCCCGCCTGGGACTCAGGGCCACCCACCAAGGCCGGCCTGGTCCAGCGAGCTGCAGCGCCGCACCGCCATTTCGCAATATTCAGGAATTATCGAAGGAATTTCCAGGCGCGGACGAGAATTTCCGGGTGGTTCACCAATGCGACACTTGTGTAGCCTCATGAGACAGATGTGTGCACATACGTAAGTCTTTGCGGTTACATGGTTTTTCGCTAAACTGGCGACTTGGCCCTGGCCTCCGGCCGCAAAACCGCTGATTTCGACCGCAAAACCGCTGATTTTTGGCAGCAAAACCGCTGGTCCAGGGCACACAAGTGACGCAGATCTGTGCCCTGTGGCGCGTCTGCGGGTGTCGCCAATTTCCGGAGGTATTCAGATTTTCCTGCGAATTTCCGCGCGGCCGCCATACCGGCGATTTGGCCTGCTGAGGTCGGCGCAAAACCGCTGAATTCGGGCGCAAAAGTGACGCAGATCTGCGCCATGGGGCGCTTCGACCACTGGGCGCTCTCCATCTGCGTTTCATGAAAATTGTGGATATGCGTTGCAACCGGGAGATGATTCAGATTAAACCGCCTTTAGTGAGAAGTTGGCGCCGACGGCGCGTGATCCGGGCGGCGGTGTCTGAGGTCAAGACAAGTGGCTGAGACGTTCTTCGAGCAACCGATCCTGAATTCGCCCTACGAGATTCCCACGCGCCATCACGATCTCGACGAGGACGGGCAGCCGACGAACCGGCCGCCGCTCCAGGGCCGCCGGCGCTCGGCACTGATCACGCCGGTGCCCAAGCCGCGCAAACGGAAGCAGCGCTCGGCCAAGCAGGCCGAGATCGTCTTCGCCGACGCCGGAAGGCCTCAGCGACGCCGAGCAGGAGTACAACCCGACCCCGATCATCAACGAGATCCGCGACTACGTCGACGCCTGGCGGCGCCTGCCGAACCCGAACGACTGGCAGGTGACGCCGGCGACCGCCCGGCTGCTGCAGCACTGGCGGCACCACCGCTTCGAATCGGTCCGCCCGTTCTTCTGCCAGGTCGAGGCGGTCGAGACGATCATCTGGCTGACCGAGGTCGCGCCCAAGCTCGGCAGGCGGGCCGAGAAATTCCGGGAGCACATCCTGGGCGCCAACGAGCAGGCCAATCCGGAGCTCGTGCGGCTCGCCATGAAGATGGCCACCGGCGCGGGCAAGACGACCGTGATGGCGATGCTGATCGCCTGGCACACGCTGAACGCCGTGCGTCACCCGGGCAGCAAGACCTTCAGCCGCGGCTTCCTGATCGTGACGCCAGGCATCACGATCAAGGACCGCCTGCGCGTCCTCCTGCCCAACGACCCCGAGAGCTACTACCGGCACCGCGAGCTGGTCCCGCCGGACATGCTGCCGGACATGGACAAGGCCAAGATCGTCATCACCAACTACCACGCCTTCAAGCTGCGCGAGCGCGTCGAGATCTCCAAGGTCGGCCGCGCCCTGCTCAAGGGCCGCGGGCCGGAGCTGAACACGCTGGAGACCGAGGGGCAGATGCTCCAGCGCGTGCTGCCCGAGCTGATGAGCATGAAGGGCATCGTCGTGCTCAACGACGAGGCGCACCACTGCTACCGCGAGAAGGCCGACGCCGAGCCGACGAGGACGACCTGAAGGGCGAGGACAAGGACGAGGCCAAGAAGAACAACGAGGCGGCGCGGCTCTGGATCTCAGGGCATCGAGATCGTCAAGCGCAAGCTCGGCCTGAGCGCCGTCTACGACCTCTCGGCGACGCCGTTCTTCCTGCGCGGCTCGGGCTACGCCGAGGGCACGCTGTTCCCGTGGACGGTCAGCGACTTCTCGCTGATGGACGCGATCGAGTGCGGCATCGTCAAGCTGCCGCGCGTGCCGGTCGCCGACAACCTGCCGACCGGCGACATGCCGATCTACCGCAACCTCTGGGAGCACATCGGCAAGCGCATGCCCAAGAAGGGGCGCGGCAAGGGCGGCGCGCTCGACCCCCTCAGCCTGCCGTCCGAGCTGCAGACGGCGCTCTTCGCCCTCTACGGCCACTACGAGAAGACCTTCGAGCTCTGGCAGCGAGGAGGGCATCGGCGTGCCGCCGGTGTTCATCGTCGTCTGCAACAACACCGCGACCTCGAAGCTGGTCTACGACTTCATCTCCGGCTTCGAGCGAGAGCAGGAGGAAGGCGAGGAATCGCGCTACGTCCCGGGTCGGCTGGAGCTGTTCCGCAACTACGACGAGTACGGCAACCGCCTGCCGCGCCCGCGCACGCTGCTGATCGACAGCGAGCAGCTCGAATCGGGCGACGCGCTGAGCGACGAGTTCCGGCACTACGCCGGCGCCGAGATCGAGCAGTTCAAGCGCGAGATGGCGCAGCGCTCCGGCGCCGCGGCGGCCGAGAAGATCACCGATCAGGACCTGCTGCGCGAGGTGATGAACACCGTCGGCAAGCCAGGGCGGCTCGGCGAGCAGGTCCGCTGCGTGGTCTCGGTCTCGATGCTGACCGAGGGCTGGGACGCCAACACCGTCACCCACATCCTGGGCGTGCGCGCGTTCGGCACGCAGCTCCTGTGCGAGCAGGTGGTGGGCCGGGCGCTGCGGCGTCAGTCCTACGAGCTGAACGAGGAGGGCCTGTTCGACGTCGAGTACGCCGACATCCTGGGCGTGCCGTTCGACTTCACCGCCAAGCCCGTGGTCGTCGAAGCCGGCGCGGCCGAGCGAGACCGTGCGCGTCCATGCGGTCAAGGAGCGCGCGGCGCTCGAGATCCGCTTCCCGCGGATCGAGGGCTACCGGGTCGAGCTGCCGAACGAGCGCCTCACGGCGCAGTTCACCGAGGACTTCGCGGCTCGAGCTGACGCCCGAGCTGGTCGGCCCCTGCGAGGTGCTGCTGGAGGGCATCGTCGGCGAGGGCGTGACGCTGGACCTCAAGCACCTGGGCGACGTCCGGCCGAGCTCGATCTCCTACCATCTCGCCAAGCACCTGCTGTTCCGGAAGTTCCGCGATCCCGGCGAGGAGCCGAAGCTGCACCTGTTCGGCCAGCTCAAGCAGATCGCCCGGCGCTGGATCGACGAGGGCTACCTGGTCTGCAAGGGCGGCACGTTCCCGGCCCAGCTCCTCTATCAGGAGATCGCCGACAAGGCGGTCGAGCGGATCTACCTCGCCTGCCAGCGCAGCCTGCAGCGGCGAGAAGCGGATCAAGGCGATCCCCGATCCGTACAACCCCGCGGGCTCCACCGACCACGTCAACTTCACGACCAGCAAGAAGACCCGCTACGCGACCTCGCCCGCGCGCTGCCACGTCAACTGGGTGGTCTGCGACAGCGATTGGGAGGCCGAGTTCGCCCGCGTCGCCGAGGCGCATCCGCGCGTGCTGGCCTATGTCAAGAACCAGGGCCTGGGCCTCGAGGTGCCCTATCGCGACGGCGCGATCCCGCGCAAGTACCTGCCCGACTTCGTCCTCAGGATCGATGACGGCGGGCCCGAGCCGCTCAACCTGATCGTCGAGACCAAGGGCTATCGCAAGGGCGACGCGCAGCTGAAGGCGGAGACCATGCGCACGCTCTGGGTCCCGGGCGTCAACAACCTCGGCACCTACGGCCGCTGGGCGTTCGCCGAGTTCACCGACGTGTTCGAGATCAGCGCGGCCTTCGACCGCCTGATCGAGTCCTTCGTGACCAGGGCAGCGGCATGATCAGGCGAGGCGGACACGAGTCGCAGAACGCGCATCCAGCGTCGCCGCCGGTTCCCGTTGAATTACTGGCCATCTCGTCCTATATTGGCGGGTATCCGCCCCGTGGCAGTACGCCCGCTCACCTATCCGGAGCGTGTGCCGAAACCCGCGGGGCTTTCGTTTCGCATGTTTCGTGGGCGCCGGGTCGCCGTGAGGGTGCGCCGGGTCGCGATCCTGATCGACGGCGGCTTCTTCCTCAAGCGCCTGCCGAAGATCGTCCGACCATCAGGTTCCGACACGCCCGGACGGACGTGTGTCGATCCGCGCGCATCCTCTGCAGGGGCCATGTTCAAAGACTGATCGGCGAGCGGGAGCGGGACGACACAGCCGCTGGCTCGATCACGTTCATCGGATCTTCTACTACGACGCGATTCCCTATGATGGGAAAGCGCATCACCCGATCGATGAACCGTCCAATCGATTTCGCCCGGACCGATGTGGCGCAGAGCCGGCATGCGCTGTTCGATGTGCTTCGCAAGCAGCGCAAGCTCGCCTTGCGCTTGGGCAAGGTGACCCGGGAGCGTGATTGGGCGATCTCCCCTTCGCTCACCAAGCGCCTCCTGAAGACCCGGAACTGCGCACCCGCCATGGATGGCGGCGCTTCGACGGCCGGCGCCGCCGACGCGAACCGAGCCCGCGAGCCTGGAACTGATGCCGGCGAGCGGCGTAGCTTGATCGGTTGCTCGACCTCTGGCATTCCTCGACGGCGGAGCCGTGTCGCTTCGGGCTCAAGCAGAAGGGCGTCGACATGCGGATCGGACTCGACATCTCGACGCTCACCCTCAAGAAACAGGCGGACACGATCGTCCTCGTGGCCGGCGACAGCGACTTCGTTCCCGCCGCCAAGCTGGCGCGACGCGAAGGCGTGGAGTTCGTGCTCGACCCGCTGTGGCAGAAGATCAACGCGGACCTCTTCGAGCACATCGACGGCCTGCAGTCGACCGTGCCGGGGCCGGGCAGCCTGCGGGCGCCAGGCGGAAGACGAGAGGGCTACATGGCGCGCATGCCGAAGCCACGATTCAAGGAGATCGAGAGCCTCACCCATGACGAGGCCAAGCGGCGGAACATTCCGACGGCGGAGATGCAGTCGCTCTATGCCGCGCGAGCCGGCGGCGGCGCCGCTGAGCATCAGCTATCCGCGCGCGACGCCGCTTGAGCCGGGCGAGCAGCGCGAGCGCAACCCGGATCTCGACCCGCAGCTGGTCTGGCGGGGCAAGGACGAGCAGGACTGGTCGGACCTCGTGGTCCACGCGCCGCCGCTCTACATCCAGGAGAAGGTCCACCCGAAGGTCATCATCGAGGACCTGCGGCGGCAGAGCCGGCGGAGTGGTCGGTGGTCAGTGGTTAGTGGCCAGTCAAGCAAGTGGTCAGTGGGCAGTGGCTGGTGGTCAGTCGACCAACCACCAATCACCAACCACTGACCACCAGCCACTAGACTGACCACTCCTTCCAACCCGACCTCTTCGCCGACTTCAACGGCCTGCCGGACACGGAAGCGCGGCTCGAGTTCTACCAGCACGACCAGAACTGGTCGAACCGGATGATCCTCGGCGACAGCCTGCAGGTGATGGCGAGCCTCGCCGAGCGCGAGGGCCTGCGCGGCCAGGTCCAGTGCATCTACCTCGACCCGCCCTACGGCATCCGCTTCAACTCCAACTGGCAGGTCTCGACCCGCTCCCGCGACGTCAAGGACGGCAAGAGCGACCAGATCAGCCGCGAGCCGGAGCAGATCAAGGCGTTTCGCGACACCTGGAAGGACGGCATCCACTCTTACCTGACCTACCTGCGCGACCGGCTGGCAGTTGCCCGCGATCTGCTGCACGAAAGCGGATCGATCTTCGTCCAGATCGGCGACGAGAATGTCCATCGCGTGCGGGCGCTGATGGACGAGGTGTTCGGTGACGAGAACTTTGTTTCTGAAATTACTTTTCAGAAGACAGGCGGGCCAGTCGAGCGACTATGTTTCGAGCATATCGAGATTATGTTCTTTGGTATCGCAAGAGATCGAGACTGCGCTAAAGTACCGACAGCTTCATTGTACGAAGTGCATCGGAGCATGGGTACGGAGCGCACGTCGACGATCAGATCGACTGATGACAGGCGAGCGATGTCAGACTGACGAGTCTAACGTCAAATAAACTCCCAGGCTCGATATCCCGATGCCTTCCGCAAGTGGCAAGAGCTCGAACACCATTCGAGTGCGACTTCTGGCAAGATCAGTGTAGGTTACGGCATGAGACAGCGTTGGAAACCAAGCTGCGGGATCGAGCGACTCGCAAAGCGGATCGACTCGATAGCAACGCGACAGCTTGCGATATGTTCGATTTCTCGATGACTTTCGCGGCATATCCGATCATCAACATTTGGACTGATACTGCTCGGCAGGCTACACGAGACAAAGATCTATGTTGTTCAAACGAGCTCCGAAGGTCGTCGAACGCTGCGTCCTCATGACCACCGATCCCGGCGATCTGGTGCTGGACCCGACCTGCGGCTCGGGCACTACGGCCTATGTCGCCGAGCAGTGGGGGCGGCGGTGGATCACCATCGACACCAGCCGCGTGGCGCTGGCGCTCGCGCGGGCGCGGATCATGGGCGCGCGCTATCCCTACTATCTGCTCGCCGACAGCGAGGACGGGCGGCGCAAGGAAGCCGAGATCACCGGCAAGGTGCCGGCCGACGGGCCGACCTACGGCGACATCCGCCAGGGCTTCGTCTACGAGCGGGTGCCGCACATCACGCTGAAGTCGATCGCCAACAACGCCGAGATCGATGTCATCTGGGAGAAGTGGGAGGCGGTGCTTGGGGCCGCTTCGCCTGCGGCTCAGTGAGGTGAGTGGTCAGTGGTCGGTTCAGTGGTCAGAAGGCGGCGATCGAGGAGTGGGAGGTTCCGCGCTCCAGGCCGGCGGACTGGCCACCAGCCACTGACTCACTGCTCACTCAGTTCTGGGAGGCGCGGATCGCGCGGCAGAAGGAGATCGACGGGTCGATCGCGCGGGCTGCCGATGTCGAGCTGCTCTACGACAAGCCCTATGCCGACAGCAGCAAGGTCCGGGTCGCCGGGCCGTTTACCGTGGAAAGCCTGTCGCCGCATCGGGTGATCCCGAGCGACGAGTACGAGGCGGGCGAGGAGGTCGAGGCGGTCGAAGGCGCTCGCCGGCGCAGGTCGAAGCTGCCCTACGAGCGCGAGGGCGAGACCGATTTTTCCCAGGTCGTGCTCGAGCATCTGCGCACCGCGGGCGTGCAGCAGGCGCATAAACAGGACCGCATCAGCTTCACGAGCCTCTCGCCCTGGCCGGGCGAGTATGTCGGCGCCGAGGGGCGGTTCATGGAGGGCGAGCGGGAGAAGCGGGCGGCGATCTTCATCGGGCCCGAGTTCGGCACGATCTCGCGGCCGGACCTGGTCGCCGCGGCGCGCGAGGCGGCGGAGGCGGGGTTCGACGTGCTGATCGCCTGCGGCTTCGCCTACGACGCCCATGCCTCGGAGTTCTCGCGGCTCGGGGCGCTGCCGGTGCTGCGCGCGCGCATGAACCCCGATCTGCACATGGCGGACGAGCTCAAGAACACCGGGGCGGGCAACCTGTTCGTGGTGTTCGGCGAGCCGGATGTCGAGGTGGTTGGTGGGCAGTGGCTGGTGGCCAGTGGTGGAAGGATGGTGGTCGCTCATGAGCGCCTTGCGCAGCTATCGGGACTTGGAAGTCTGGAGGCGATCAATCGACTTGGTGGAAGCGATCTACCGCGCCTCAAGCGCCTGGCCCTCGGACGAGAGGTTCGGGCTGACCAGTCAGATACGCAGGGCGGCGGTCTCGGTGCCGTCGAACATCGCGGAGGGGGCGGCGCGGCGCGGGACCAGGGAGTTTCTCCAGTTCCTGAGCATCGCGAAGGGCTCGCTGGCGGAGGTCGAGACGCAGCTGACGCTCGCCGAGCGGCTGGGCTATCTGCCGGCGGCAGCGGGGGAGATCCTGCTGGCGTCGGCGGCGGAGATCGGGCGCATGCTCGCGGGGCTGACGAAGGCGCTGGGGACGAAAGCGTGAGAAGGTGGTGGGCAGTGGTCAGTGGCTGGTGGTCGGTTGGGGCCCGGAGGAGGTCGAGGCGATCGAGGCGCTGAGGCCGGGCGATTTCCCGCTGCAACTAACCACTGACCACTATGCACAAGTCACCATCCACGGCGTGGATGTCTTCGACCCGCAGACCGGCGAGGTGCGCTCGGGCGGGACCGACGACATCGCGGCCTGGTTCATCGACACCGACTACGACGAGGAGAGCTTCTTCGTCCGGCACGCCTATTTCCTGGGCGCGCACGATCCCTACAAGGCGCTGAAGACGACGCTCAAGGCCGAGATCGACGAGGAGGCCTGGGCGAGCCTCTACCGCGCCACCTCGCGCCCGTTCCCGAAACCCTCGACCGGCCGCTTCGCGGTCAAGGTCATCAACCACGTCGGTGACGAGGTGATGAAGGTGTTTTCTGCGGGCTGAGCCATGTCAATCTCTTCAGAATCACGATTCTGATCTCGAGCCGGTGCGGGGATCGATTTCCGCTGTCCGATCCGGCAGCGAGACAGCTCTCCCAGATCAAGAACAGCTCAAGCAGGAAATTGAAAATATACGCATGTTCGACAAGCTGATTTATGAGGTCTGGATCAACGAACTGGCGATCGAGGACGCAAGCCAGCAAGCTTGGGATCATTGCCTGGAACAGGCGCGGATCTGTGATATTTTTATCACATTGTCAACGGAAACGCTCGCTGGCCAGATTATAATGGAACGACTGGAATTTGCCATGCCGAATTCATGATTGCGTACAACACGGCGCCAGGCAAGGTGTTCGTTGTCAACATTTTTGAACCCAAAGATCCCTTGGTTCCGCGAGCTCGATGCGATATCCATTTCCAGAAATACATGAAAGTCTTGAGAAGATTTGATGCGCGGGCGGCGAAAGATGAACGCCAATTGTTAAGCGCGGTCAGAAGAACCGTAGCCGACGCAACCATAAAACTTGTCCAACGTGGCGTCAGGGATGCGAGCCGAGGCACCAGCTACATCGGTCCCGAGCTCGATTGGAGCCGGCAGAGCTATAGCGAGAGGGTTCTGCGGATGAAAGCCGCCGCGTTGGCTGGCATGGATAAGAGCGGAGATGGAGGTAGTATCGACAGCAATCTGATCACGAGGGCCATCTTGGGTCGGATGCTACTGTTTGTCGTCAGTGCCATTCCTGACGCAATGTCGGTGCCGGCGGCGCGCGAACTGGTGGGTCAGCCCCATCTTCTCGATCATACGCTGCGGGGAGAGCTCACGGAGTTGCAAGGTGGACCGATCCATCTGATCGCTTGCCACAAGAACGTGACGGAATCTCAAGCCATCCGAATGTTGGGATTTCCCAATGCCACGGTGGTGTCGGCGCCCTTCGGCGTCTACGTGGTTGATCCCGTCCAAAGCATTCAGCTCGTACTGATTGCTCAATGCAGAGACGAGACAACGACGCGGCACGGGGTGCAACGGTTTCTTGAATGGCTCGATGAATCCGAACAAGCCGCTGAACTCGTCCGACACGCTGCCAAACGAAAGGTCGTGGTCGAGGCGTTAGCGGGTTCGTGACACTACCATGGAGTTCCGGATCGCCGACACGTTCACCGACAGCCTGGCGCGGTTGCCAGGGCAGGATCAGAAGGCGGTCAAGACCACGGCCTTCGATCTGCAGGTGAACCCGGCGCAGCCGGGGCTGCAGTTCCATCGGATCGAGCGCGCCAAAGACCCGAGCTTCTGGTCGGTGCGGGTGAATCGGGACGTCCGGCTGATCGTCCATAAGACCGAGCAGAGCATGCTGCTCTGCTATGTCGACCATCACGACCGGGCCTATGCCTGGGCGGAGCGGCGCCGGATCGAGCGGCATCCGCGCACCGGGGCGGCGCAGCTGGTCGAGATCCGCGAGCGGGTCGAGGAGGTGCCGGTCTACGCGCGAGGCGCCGGCGCCGGCGGCTCGAAGCCAAGCCGCCGTTGTTTGCCCATCAGCCGGACGAGGTCCTGCTCTCCTATGGCGTGCCGGAGGACTGGCTCGGCGCCGTGCGGCAGGTCGACGAGGACGGGCTGTTCGCGCTCGCCGAGCATCTGCCGCAGGAGGCGGCGGAGGCGCTGCTCGACCTCGCGGTCGGTGCGACGCCGAAGGTTGCGGAGGTGTTGCCGGCACATGAGGACGCCTTCGCGCATCCCGACGCGCAGCGGCGCTTCCGGGTCATGGCCAACGTGGACGAGCTGCGCCAGGCTCTGGAGTATCCGTGGGAGCGCTGGACCATCTTCCTGCATCCGGCCCAGCGGGAGCTGGTCGAGCGCCGGTTCGGCGGGCCGGCGCGGGTCGCGGGTTCGGCCGGCACCGGCAAGACGGTGGTCGCCCTGCATCGGGCTGCGCACCTGGCTCGCCGCGACCCGACGGCGCGGGTGCTGGTCACGACCTTCTCGAGGCGCCTCGCGCTCGCGCTCGAGATCAAGCTGAAGCGCCTTCTGGACAAGGACCCGGCGGCGCTCGCGCGGGTGACCGTGGCGCATGTCGATGGCATCGGCTACCGGCTGTATGAGCTGTTCTTCCGCGCGCGGCCCAACGTCGCCTCGGCCGCGCAGATCGAGAACGCGCTGATCGGCGCGGCCAAGGAGCTGGGCGAGGAGCGGTTCAGCCGGCGGTTTCTGCTGGCGGAGTGGCAGACGGTGGTCGACGCCTGGCAGCTCAGGAGCTGGGAGGCCTACCGCGACATCTCGCGTCTCGGCCGCAGGACGCGGGTCGGCGGCAAGCAGCGGGAGGCGCTCTGGGCGGTGTTCGAGCGTGCGCGGAACCATCTGCAAGAGCGCAAGGTCATGACCTGGGCCGACATCCTGGGGCGGGTGGCGGAGCACGTCGCGGCCGGGAAGGAGAAGCCCTTCACCCATGTGGTTGCCGACGAGGCGCAGGACCTGTCGGTGCCGCAACTGCGCATGTTGGCGGCGCTGGTGGCCGGCGATCCCGACGGGCTCTTCTTCGCCGGCGATCTCGGCCAGCGGATCTTCCAGCATCCCTTCTCCTGGCTGTCGCTCGGCATCGACGTGCGCGGGCGCTCGTTCTCGCTGAAGGTCAACTACCGGACCTCGCACCAGATCCGCCGCCGCGTCGACGTGCTGCTGCCGCGTCAGATCCGGGACGTCGACGGCTACGAGGACAGCCGCGCCGGCACGATCTCGGTGTTCGAGGGGCCCGAGCCGGTCATCCGGACTTTCGAGAATGAAGAGGGCGAGATCGCCTTCGTCGGCGAGTGGCTCCGATCGGCGGTCGACGGCGGCGCGCGCCCGGAGGAGATCGGGATCTTCGTGCGCGCCGAGGAGCAGCTCGGCCGGGCCCGGCGGGCCGTCAAAGCGGCAGGACAACGGCTCCTCACGCTCACAGATAAGCCTCAGGAAGAAGAAGGCTATGTGGCGATCGGCACGATGCACCTGGCGAAGGGGCTCGAGTTCAAGGCCGTCGCAGTGATGGCCTGCGACGAGGACGTCCTGCCACTGGCGTCACGGGTCGAACAGGCGAGCGACGAATCCGAGCTCGACGAGATTTACGACACCGAGCGCCATCTACTTTACGTCGCCTGCACTCGAGCGCGGGATCAGGTCCTGGTCACTGGCGTTGAGCCGGGCTCAGAGTTCTTGGCGGATCTGCGATCGGCCGGCGGGCCGCGCGTTACGGCTTCAATCGTCGCGTAGAGTCCCCAATGCGCGACTGCCATGTTGAGCCCCGCTCGACCCCGCCCGCCTTTGGCCCCATGCGCATCGCCACCAGTCCCCAGACCGGCGCCCACGGGCGCGTGGCCTCCGGGCGCCGCGCCTTTGATGCCCGCGCGCCGCCGTCCGGCGGCGGCTCAGCGCTCCAGCTTGGTGATCTTGGTGCCCTGGATCGACAGGTCGCCCATCAGGCCCTTCTGGCCGAAGACGAAGGCGAGGACCGGGTTGTTGGCCATGACCGAGTTGATGTCGGCGGCCTTGCCCTGGTCGATCATGGTCACCTGGGCGTTGGCGCCCGCCTCCCAGCCGGAGCTGCTGCGGAACTTGTCGAGCGCTGCCGGGGTCAGGAACATGATGATCTGGGCGTATTTCTGGGCCCCGAGCTGCAGGCCGACCGAGGCCGCGGCGGTGCTGTAGTAGCCGGCAGTCTGGTCGCCGACGATCAGAGCGCCTTCGCCGTAGGAGCCGCCGACGCCGATGGCGGCCTTGGTGATCTCGGGAAAGACCAGCATGCCCTGCGCTTTCTCGGCCGCGGCTTTGCAACCTGGGATCTGCGCGACGCACTGGGCACGCGCCGTCTGGACGCCGGCATCGATCTCCGCGGCCGTCCCGGCGCTCGCCTGGGACGCCGTGGCGAGCGTCAGGCTGCCGCACAGGCCCGCCGCCAGCCCCGCCAGCCGTACCGATTTCATGGTGCGCATCCGATTACCTCCGTTTCGCTGCACCAACGCAATCCTGAAGCCGGTATTCCCATTCGGCCTGTCTTTGGCAAAGGTACCGCTGCCGAACGCGGCTTTCCGAGCGATTTTTTGCCTGCATCCGAATATTCCAACGATATGAGCCACTGCGGCTATGGGTCTACCTGAAGTGAAAAACGCTCCAGGCCCTGCCACGCTGCGGGCCTGCGCACGCGCCAGCAAGGCGTCACCCCGCACTTCGCCTTGCGGCGGCGGCGCTCCGCTCGCCGCCCGGCGCCGCGTCGCCCGCCTGCGGCGTGGCCGGCGGGGCTTTGAGGTTGACGTCGCGTTGCGGGAACGGGATCTCGATGGCGGCCGCCCGGAAGGCGTCGTCGATCGCGAGATTGAGCGCGGTGCGGGTGGCGAGCAGGTGGTCGGTGTCGGCGACGATGCAGCGCAGCTCGAAATCGAGCGAGGAATTGCCAAAGCCCGTGAACGCGACCACCGGTTCCGGCGTCGCGACCACGTGCGCCGTCTGGGCGGCGCAGGCCAGCAGCAGATCGCACACCTTGCGGGTGTCGCTGCCGTAGGCGACGCCGATCGTGATCACGATCCGCGCGAGGCGGTTCTTGTGCGTCCAGTTGATCACCGGCGAGCCGATCAGGAGCGAGTTGGGCAGGATCACCGCGGCCCGATCGAAGGTCTCGATCTCGGTCGAGCGCACCGAGATCTCCTTGACCGTGCCCTGGTGGCCATCGATCACGATCCAGTCGCCGACCTTGATCGGCCGCTCCATCAAAAGGAGCAGGCCGGCGACGAAGTTCTCGACCAGGGTGCGCAGGCCGAAGCCGATGCCGACCGAGAGCGCGCCCGCGACCAGTCCGAGGCTCGTGAGGCTCACCCCAAGCATGCCGAGTGCTGCGACGATCGCGATCGTGACCCCGGTGTAGCCGGCGGCGAGTGCGATCGAGTGGCGCACCCCGGCATCGAGGCGGGTGTTGGGCAGGACCTTCTGCGCGAGCCAGCGCCGGAGCATGCCGGACAGCACGAGGCCCGCGACCAGCACGGCGACCGCGGCCAGGATGTTGACCAGCGAGATCGTGACGTTGCCGATCGTGACGCCGGTGAGCAGGCCCTGCGCCCACAGGCTGATGGTCGCGCCCGGCACCCCGAGCAGCAGGAGCAGGAGGTAGCCGGCGGCCAGTGCGACCACGGCGTCGATCAGGAGGCGGCCCCAGAAGAGGGCGGCCTCGACGGACTCGTCGGTCACACCGTAATGGCTTGCGAGCGGCCGCAGCAGCGCGCTCGGCCCGGTCAGCAGCGGCCGCAGGGCAGTGTGCAGGACCAGCCGGATCAAGAGCGCCATCCCGATCACCAGGGCGGTGAGGATCAGGCGGTAGCGGAGGAAGTCGCTGAGCGGGCCGTAGCCGAGGAACGCCAGGACCGGCAGTGCCAGCGCCAGCAACCGGAACAGGAACCGGGCGAGCGCCCATCTGGCCGGCACCACCGCTTTGGGGCTCGCCTGCCAGTAGGTCGTCCTGGTGATCAGGATCATCGCGACCGCGACCACCGTGGTGTCGATCAGGACGTCGACGGTGTGCAGCTCGGCGCCGAGCAGGCCGGCCGCCAGCAGGCTCTCCCTGAACAGCCGGAAGGCCAGGGTGACGATCGCGATGGTCAGGCCGAGCGCATACACGGGCCGGGCGCCGGCGGCGGTGACCGGCACGATCCGCCAGGCCGGCAGCATCGGCGACAGGGCGGCGCGCCCGAAGCCGACCGCGAGGATCAGGACGGTGAGGTCGAGTGCCAGCGCGGCGCGCGCCGAGGTCATCTGACCGAGCGCGCCGAGCCCGCCGAAGACCGTGACCAGGATCACGGACAGCGCGGCGACGTTGGCCGTGCCGTTGGCGACCGCGGCGGCGATCCGGCTGCCAGGGGCCGGGTCCGCCTGCGCCGGATCGCGCGGGGCCAGGCTCGCGAGCCGCACGCGCAGCAGCCAGGCGACCACCAGCGCGCCGATCACCGCCGACGCCAGCAGGGCGGCGGCGCGCCGGCCGGGCAGCGGGTCCGATGCGGCCTGCGGCGCGCCGAGCCACGCGGTCGCGCGCCGGTACACGCGCTCGAGATTGGCGAGCGCCCCGGTCCAGGTCTCGGGCCGCCAGGCCGGCGGCGAAGGGGTCAGGAGCGCGCGCTGCAGGCTCGCCTGCTCGCCGCTCAGGAGATTGCCGACCAGCTCGCTGGCGCGGATCCGGATCCAGGCCGCGCGATGCAGCCGGGCCTGCGCCTCGGCGAGCTGGCGGCCGAGCTCGGCGCGCAGGGTGGCGATCTTGGCCTCCTCCGGCGGCGCCCCGGCGGCCGGCGGCGGGCCCAGGCTCGCGAGCTGCTGCTGGATCGCGGCGAGCGGCTGCTGCGCGCCCTGCTCGGCCTGCCGGGCCGCCTCGAGCACGCTGCGCAGGGTCCGGGCGAGCTCCTCGTAGGCCAGCTGATCGAGGTACTGGCCCTCCGCCAGCTCCTTGTTGGCGGCATCGAGCGTCGCCTCCCAGGCGGCCGCCATCCGCTCGAACGGGCCAGCCTCCTCAGTCTGCGCCGCGGCCGGCGGTGGCGTGATCGACGCCAGCAGCAGCACCAGCACGGTGGTCATGACGACGGTGCGCATCCTCGCGCCTCCTCGTGTCAGCTGCCAGCGGCGGTTCGAGCCATGGCGCCGCCGCCTGGCTCGAGACGATCCCGGATCGCCGGCGTTCGCTGCCGCCCCCTTCGGCCCGCCCAGGACGCCGGGTGGGAGGCCTGCCCGGAGGCACAAGGCTCCGCCTTTGCGCTCAGCCCTTGGTCTGGCCGGGGCCGATCCAGCGCTGGTCGGCAAAGAACGTCCGGAGCTGACTGGCCGCGGCGCTGGCCGTCGCTTTGGCGGTCAGATCGAGCTCGGCAGCGGTCGCTGCCGGCAGGCCGGCGACGTCGGGCTCGGCGCGCAGCCGCGCGAGCACGCCGGCCGGCATGCGCTCGGGCGGCTGGTTGGCGTCGGCGAGGTCGAACTCGAGGTCCTCGGACAGGCGATCGCCCGCCTTGCTCGTGCTGAAGATCTGGATGTCGGCGACCACGTTCGCGAGGTCGGCGGTGAAGCCGACGATGCCGGGCGCGCTCACGTCCTCGCTCGCGAGCGAGATGAACTGGCCTTCGATCGACACGATGTTGCCGCCGCCAGGCGCGAGTGGCGCGCCGGCCGGCTCCGCCGCCAGCCCCATCTTGCGGATCTCCTCGACCAGGCCGGTCGCGAACGCGGAGGCGAAGCGATGCCCGACCGCCCGTTCCATGGCGGTCCTCGAGGTGCCTTTGGTCAGCCGCGGGCCGTTCCAGCCCGGGATCACCTCCTCGGGCGCGATCGCGAAGTCGGACACCACGATCACCGCGGGCCGCGGCAGGGTCTGGGCGGCGATCTGGCGCTCGGCCTCCTGGTTGACGCTCGGGCAGCCCAGCAGCAGCCACGGCAGCACGCACGCGATCCAAAAGCCGGGCAGCCGCTGCGGTCGTGGCGCGCTGATCATGGCGCGCGCATCCCCGACCCGGGCACCGCCACAGCAAATGCCAGAGCGCGCCCCGATGGGGCCCGGAACGTTGGTCGCTGCATCTTGATCCTCCTCCTTGGGGAGCAACGAAGGCTGGTTGCCCGGCTCCCATGGTCGATGCTTCGAAGGGGGCGCTTTTGCCCCCCGGCCCTATCGGATCGGCGTCACCGGCGGGATCTTCCAGCTGCCATCGAGGATCGAAGGCGGCTTCTCCTTCGGCCAGTACATGCGCAGCATCAGGATGAACCTGGCCGCCGGCGCCGGCAGCCAGTTGCCCTCCCACTTGCTGCCCGGCGAGTCGTGCTGGACGTAGATGTCGAGCGAGCCGTCCGCGTTGTATTTGAGCGGATCGCGCGGGCTGACGGTATACTTGTTGAGGGGGTTGGCATAGAAGAAGTACTGCTCATCGTACATGGTCAGCGACCAGAAGCCGTCGACCGGCGGGGTCTGCCCCTTGGCGAAGTGCATCACGTACTTGGTGCGATCGGCGCCATCGAGCGGCTTGCCGCCGACCTCGACCTCCGCGACCGGATAGACCGCGTCCTGGGGGCGGTTGGCGCCGAGGCCGATCGCGGTCACCAGGGCACGCTGGAGGTAGTCGGTGCCGTAAAGCCCAGCCTTCAACGTGTACACCCAGCCCTTCTCGTGGGTGCCCGCCGTCTTGTAGTGGGCCATGATCTTCTCGAACGCTGACTTCGGGACACCGGCAATGGCTTTGGCCGCCGCCGGGCCGAGCTTGGCGGGATCGAAGGTCTCGCCCGGCACGATGCCGATCTTGGCCATCTTGGCGACCATCGGGGCGTCCGCGGCGGCCGGCGGATTGTCCTTCATCAGCGCGGCCAGGCGGTTGAAATAGGCCGTGGCGTCCAGCGCGTTGACCTGGTCCCTGCACCGGGGTCTTCATGTCGACGCTCGGATCGACCGTGCCGGAGGGCGGCGTATAGGGCTTGCCCCAGGCGCTGAGCGGCACGAGCTTCAGCTCGTCCTGGATCTGGTGCACCGCTGCATAGTCCTCGGGGGTGCCGGTGCAGTAGGTGCGGCCCAGGATCCACACCATGTTGGTCGGCGCTTTGTACTCGGTCACGCCCGCGGGCAGCGTGCCCGTCCAGCCCGGGCCGGTGATCGCGTAGGTCTGGGCGGCGGTGCCGGTGGTGCGCTTGCCCGGGACCTGGAACACATCGGTCCCGCCCGAGAGCATGGGCATCAGGAAGTAGCGGCCGTCCTCGTCCGGAATGCCGAGGATGTAGGGCTCCTTGGAGAGGTCGAGAAACGCGCTCGAATAGAGCGTGTCGGCGTTGGGCGCCGTGACGTCCTTGAAGGTGGCGGTCGGATAGGCGCGCAGATTGGCGAACTGGCCCATCGGCGCATGCGCCCCCTCGGGTGCTGCGACATTGGTCACGACCCGCCGGGTCATGTCCATGGTGACCAGGGAATAGCCGTAGACGTAGGCCTCGGTCGCGATCGCTTTGGCCTCATCCGGGCTGAGCTGCGCCGCGACCGCCGGCGTCCAGGCGACCAGGGGCAGCATCAGGATGAGGCCAATCGCGCGAAGGGCAGGCTTCTTTCTCGATCGCATCTCGCCCGGCTCCGGTGGCGGATCGCTTCTTGTCCGGTGCCGCCACCCGGCGCCGGGTGGCGGGACCGCTTGGAGTGGCTCAGTGGGTCCAGCCCTGCTCCGTGAACAGGACCGCGAGCTGTTTGGCGATGCCCTTGGACGCGCGGTCGGCATCGGCGACCACGTTGGCGCCCACCGACTCGGAGACCACGTGCAGGCCGCCGCTGACCGCCGCCGACACCAGCACATGGCCGGCGAGCGCGCCGGCGCCCATCGTCTCCGCCATGCCCGGCGTCAGGCCGCTCTTGGCGTTGACCTCGATCTGATCGATCAGCTGGCGGCCGGTAGCGGTCGTCTCGTAGACCTGGACATCGGCGCGCACGTCGCTGCGCCCGGCGCCGAAGCCGATCACCACCCGCTCGGTCCGGTTGCCCTCGTCGACCGAGATGAGCTGGCCTTTGATCAGAACCGCGTGCTGCGTGCCGGCCGGCACCGCGCTGCCGCGCTCGGCCGCGAGCCCGAGGTCGCGGATCTCGATCACCAGCTGGTCCGCGATCGCATCGGCCACCTGGTGGCCCGCGTCCAGCTCCTGTTGGGTGCGCGACGTGCCTCGCTTGGTCTTGATGATCTCTTCGACGTCCGCGCTCAGGCCCTCGTCCAGGGTCACCTCGTCGGCCGAGACGGCAAAGCGGTCGACGATCACGACCGACGGCTGGGGCATCATCGCGCCCTCGGTCTCGATCTGGCTGTGCGAGGACGTGCAGGCGGCGGCCAGCAGGGCCAGCCCCGCGAGCGCCGCAGTTCTCGAGGCGAGCTTGGTTGGATCGAGCATTGACGGTCCCCCTCGCGTTTTTGCCGGTCGCCTAGACGTGCCAGCTCGGTTCAAGCTGAAGACGTGGAAGTCGTGCGCGCTGTAGTCGCCCTGGATTCTGCCGGCCAGCGGCCCACGCTGGTTGGCAGCCTCGGCCTGGCCCATCACGGCGCCCCCCCATCACGGCGCCCCCATGATGATCATGGCGGTCGCCGCCCTTGGTCAGAAGGTCAGGGTCAGGCCGACCACCGGGCCGTGCATGGTGACGTCCCAGTCGAACTCGTTGCGCCCGTTGCCGTCGGAGTACTTCTGGTGCAGGGCCTTGTAGCCGGCAAGCAGATTGGCGTTGTTGGTCCCGAACAGCCCGAACCGGTAGCCGACCACGCCGACCGCCTCCCAGCTGTAGTCGGAGTTCTGGCTGGTGCCGCCGACGTCGCTGGCGACCAGCAGGCTGAGGCGCTCGCCCAAGGTCCAGATCGTGCGCAGGCCGATGATCGGGTCGACCCATTGCTTGTCGCCCTCGGCGGTCCGCTGCGCGTTCACGCCGAGGTCGGGGAGGTCGAGCTTGCCCTTGAGCTCGGTGTCCAGATAGGTGTAGCGGATGCCGGCATAGGGATCGACCGCGACCGCGAGCGGCCCCGCCCCGGTGTCGGCCACCTGCCACGTCCCGACCCGATAGGTGCCGGCCAGGCCCTGGACCAGCATGTTGGCGGTGGTCTTGACCTTGAGGCTACCCTGCCCGCGGAAGGCGCTCGAGTTGTCCTCGAGGTTGGCGTAGACGGTGTCCGACATCAGGGCGAAGGCGCCCTTGCGCGCCTCGAGGTCGAGCATCAGGGCGCCGTTGAGCTTCTTGAACAGGTCGCTGAAGCTGACGTCGACGTCGGCCTCCTTGCCCGCGACCCCGGCCTTCCCGTGCAGGCTGGTCGCCCAGAGGTAGGGTGTGACGCTGAGCTTCCAGGGTGCGCTCGCGGGGGCTGCGTCCTCGGCCGCGGCGGGTGAGCCGGCCAGACCGGCCGCGAGCAGCGTCGCGAGCGCGGTGCCCCAACGACGCGTCATCATCGGCGTCCTGCCGACCGCGGCGGCGTCGGCATGGTTGCGGATATCCATGTCATCCCCCGTATGGGCTGCCGGCGGGCACCGCAGGAGCACCCGTGATGCGAGCGCGGTTGATGCACAGAGCATGGGACGATCCTCCCCTAGAGCCGTCCGCGAGGTACGGCGAGGTCTGAAAAGCTCATGGCGCCACGGCCCCCGACTGATGTCGGCGTCGGCGTGCGATGTCCGGACCGCATCGGCGCCTCCCCAGCCTCGATCAGGGCGGGCAGCCCCACCCCCGGACCGCCCGCGCCTCCTCGAGAGGCTATTCGCTCGCCTTGTTGTTCCGCTGCCCCTGCTCGCTCAGAAGCTTCACGTCGGCGGGCGTCAGCTGCGGCCGGTCGATGGTGATCGTGAGCTTGTCGAGCTTGCCGGTGAACGCGAACGGCACCTGATAGTCCTGGTCGTCGACCGGCGTGCCGGTATCGGCGCCGACGTCGAAGGTCTCGTCCCACTGGAGGATCAGCGGCACCGTGCGCTCCATCTTCCGGGTCGCGACCTCCTTGCCGTCGACCTTGAGCACGCCGGTGCCGCCGCGGCCGATGCCGCTCATGTTGTTGAAGGCCAGAGTGGCGAGGCCAAGGCCGTCGTAGGCAAAGTCGAACTCCAGCGTGTGCTTGCCGGGCGCGAGCGCCTCCGGGCCCTCCCAGCGCAGCCGCTCGAGGTCGACCAGGTTCCATAAGAACACCGGCTTGCCCTTGAGCAGATAGAAGCCGTAGCCGCCGAACCGGCCGCCTTCGGTCAGCAGCACGCCCTCGGCGCCGCCCGGCGGGATCTCGACCTCGGCAGTGATGGTGTAGGACGTGTCGAGCACGCTCGGGGCGTCGCCGTGCGGGATGCCGGTCAGCTCGCCGGAATAGGTGAACACCGACCTGCCCGCTGTGAGATTGGGCCGGGGGGCAACCAGACGGGTCGCCACCGAGGCGTCCAGCGGCAGGACCTGGTACTTCGCCGCCTCGACCCAGAACAGCTGCTGCAACTCTTTCAGCTTGTCCGGATGGGCCGCGGCCAGGTCGTCGAACTGGGTCCAGTCCTTGGTCAGGTCGTACAGCTCCCACTTGTAGGCGTTGGCCGGATCCTGGCTGGTTGGCCCGGTGAGATCCCAGGGCGGCCGCACCGGCGTCGTGCTGGCGATCCAACCGTCCTGGTAGAGCGCCCGGTCGCTCATCATCTCGAAATACTGGGTGCGGTGCCGGGACGGCGCGTCGGCGTTGGCCGGATCGAAGGTGTAGGCGAGGCTCACGCCCTCGATCGGCTTCTGGGCGACGCCGTTGACCATGTCGGGCGCCTTGATGCCGGTGACCTCGAGCAGCGTCGGCACGATGTCGATCATGTGGCTGAACTGGTTGCGGATGCCGCCCGCGTCCTTGATCACAGCCGGCCAGGAGATCGTCATCCCCTGGCGCGTGCCGCCGAAGTGCGATGCGATCTGCTTGGTCCATTTGAACGGCGTGTCGAACGCCCACGACCACGCGACCGCCATGTGCGGGTAGGTCTGGTCGGAGCCCCAGACGTCGTAGAAGGATTTCAGCTGATCCGCGACCGGGACGTTGACGCCGTTGAAGGCAGCGACCTCGTTCGGCGTGCCGATCAGGGTGCCCTCGGCGCTGCCGCCGTTGTCGCCGCTGATGTAGATGATCAGCGTGTTGTCGAGCTTGCCCATGTCCTCGACCGCCTGGATCACCCGGCCGATCTCGTGGTCGGTGTACGCCAGATAGGCAGCATAGACGTCGACCTGGCGGATGAACATTTTCTTGTCGTCGGGCGTGAGCGCGTCCCACGTCTTCAGCAGGTCATCGGGCCAGGGCGTGAGCTTGGCGTCCTGGGGGATCACGCCCTGCTTCTTCTGATTGGCGAAGATCTGATCGCGCAGGGCGTTCCAGCCCTGATCGAACAGATGCATGTCGCTGATCTTCTTGATCCATTCCGGCGTCGGCTGATGCGGCGCGTGGGTGCCCCCGGGCACATAGTAGACGAAGAACGGCTGCTCGGGATTGATCTCGTCGAGCTGTTTCATCCAATGGATCGCATCGTCCGCCATCGCGGTCGTCAGATTCCAGCCCGGATGGCCGAGATAGGGATAGATCGCCGTGGTGTTGCGGAACAGGTTCGGCTGCCACTGGCTGGTATCGCCGCCGACGAAGCCATAGAAGTATTGAAAGCCCATGCCGGTCGGCCATTGGTCGAACGGACCGACCTGGCTCGCCTGGAAGTCGGGCGTGTTGTGGTCCTTGCCGAACCAGGAGGTGCTGTAGCCGTTCTCTTTCAGGATCTCGCCGATGGTCGCGGTGTCCCGGCCGATGATGCTGTCGTAGCCGGGGAAGCCGGTCGACTGCTCCGCGATCACGCCGAAGCCCACCGAGTGGTGGTTGCGGCCGGTGATCAGCGCCGCCCGGGTCGGCGAGCACAGCGCCGTGGAATGGAACTGGGTGTAGCGCAGCCCCGCCTTGGCGATCCGGTCGAGCGCCGGGGTCGGGATGACCCCGCCGAAGGTGCTGGGGGCGCCGAAGCCGACGTCGTCGGTCATGATCAGGAGGACGTTCGGGGCGCCCTTGGGCGGCACCACCCGGGGCGGCCACCACGGCTTGGACTGCGCGGCGTTGAGGTTGGTCTCGCCGCCGAACGGCAGCGCCGGTGGCGGCAGGACCTGGCCTTGAATCGATTCGGTGGCCGAGGGCGAGCCCGGCGTGCCGGTGATCTCCTGGGTGATGGCAGGCCCCCCCGGCGCGAGCGCGCCGGCCATCAGGGCAAGGCCGGCAACCAGCCATGGTCGTCTCATGATCAATGCTCCTTGGTGGCGCCGCGCTTGGCTAGCGTGCGATCCAGTCCTGCTGGGTGAAGAGGCTCGAGAGCTGCTTGGCGATGCCCTTGGCCGCGCGGTCCGCGTCGGCCACCACGGTATCGCTCATGGTTTCGCTCGCCACCTGCACGCCGCCGCTGACCAGCGTCGACACCAGCAGGTGGCCGCTGAGCGCGCCGGCGCCCATGGTCTCGGCCATGCCCGGCGTCAGGCCGCTTTTGGCGTTCACCTCGACGGTGTCGATCAGCTTGGTCGTGGCGGGCGTCAGCTCGAACACCTGAACCTGCGCCCGGACGTCGCTGCGTCCGGCGCCGAGCCCGATCACCACCCGCTCGGCCTGGTTGCCCTGGTTGATCGACACCAGCTGGCCCGTGACCAGCACGGCGTTCTGCATGCCGGGCGGCAGCCCGCGGCCGCGCTGGGCCGGCAGGCCGAGGTCGCGGATCTCGATGACCAGATTGTTGGCGATCGCATCGGCGACCTGATGGCCCACCTGCAGTTCCTGCTCGCTGCGCGGCGTCGCGCTCTGGCCCTCGACGATGCCGCGGACCTCCGAGCTCAGGCCCTCGCTCAGCGTCACCTCGGCCGGCGAGACTGCGAAGGCATTGACCACCACCGCCGCCGGCCGCGGCAGCATCTGGCCGTCGGTCGTGATCTGGCTGTGGGTCGAGGTGCAGGCGCTAAGGCAAGCCAGTCCAAGGAGGGCCATCTTTTTGAGCGCCGATCTGGCGGTGCCCGATGGCGGGCGACGGCCCGCTCCTGCGTCGGGGATGCCGGCCCCGGCATGGTGGATGTGCATCGGTTTCCCTCTTCTTTTGGCGCCCGCGCGGTCTGCCCGGGCAGCTGGTTGACCGGGCTCCGCGGTTCAGAACCGCGAGACCAGGCTCGGGCTGCAGTGGTGGAAGCCGCTCGAGCCTGCCGGCCAATCGCCGGCGAACACCCAGGCTGGCGGTCGAGGGAGACGTCCTCGAAGTCGAGCTTGACCGGCGACAGGCCGATCAGCCGGACGCGATGGCCTGCAGTCGCGTGCCGCCAGGGCGAAGCCGATTCCCCTTTGCATCCGCTTTCCCCCCGAGTGGGGTACAATGCCTGGGTTTGGGTTTCAAGCGTCGGCCGGGCGGGTGCTGGCGCGCCCGCCCCCCTGCTCACTTCACCAGCTCGATCTCGCTCGGGCGCCAGCTCTTGTCGAAAAATGGCTCGAGCGGGCTGTAGAGACGGAGGACCAGGAACCAGCCCTTGCCCGGCATGGTCTGGATCCAGTTGCCGCGCTTGACCCCGGCAGGCTGCTCCGGGCTGAAGTAGACCGTGGTGGCGCCGTCGGCGTCCGCTTCGGCGGCGGGCGACGGATAGCTCTGGCTGCCGGCGCGCGGGTAGCGCTGCGGCGTGTCGAGCATCGAGCGCGTCTGGTTGTCGTAGACCGTCAGCGACCAGAAGTTCGCTTCCGGGATGCCCTTGGGCAGCGTCACCTTGTAGGTCCTGGCACCGTCGAGGTACTGCTTGTCCGCGTCCAGCGAAGCCAGCAGGTACTGCGAGCCGATGCCGGTCAGGCGCATCGCCATCCCAGGCGTGATGCCGGTGATGCCGTAGAAGAAGTTGGTGCGCGCATCCAGCGTCCGGTAGCCGGTTGGCGGGAATGGCCTGGCGCCCTCGGGCGTGATCAGCGGGATCGGCGTCTCGAACTGGTAGCCGGTCTCGAACAGGTAGTTCCACCACGCCGAGCCCGGATAGTAGAACCAGCTCGGATCGCGCGGATGCATGAACAGGCTGCGCGAGGTCGCATTGGCGACCGCGAGCGCCTCGGTCAGGATCTTCTTCATGCGCGCGTCGGGCGCGAACGGCTTGCCCTTGATGATGCCGATGGCGGCGAGCGGCCCCATCAGCTCCGCATCGAGCGAGGTGGCGGGCTCCTGCTGGACGACCTCGTTGAGCATCTCGTAGTAGCTGAAGTCGTTGGGCGGCACCGTGTTCATGGCCTTGCCGCTGCCTTCGTGGAACACGGTCTCAGGCGGCGGCGTGATCCGGCCGAGCTTGGCCTTGCCGGCCAGGAACTCGGCGATCGGGGTGCCGACGCCGCCGGCTTCGTAGGGGTAGATCTTGGTGAACTTCCGGATCGCTGCGGCCGCCGGCTGCGGATCGTTGCCGTTCTCCAGGAACGAGCGGCCGAACCACACGACGTGGGTGGTCCGGGCGCGGGCGGTGAAAAATCCGCCCGCCGGCAGTGGTCCGTCATAGTCCGGCGGCAGGATCAGGTACTTGCCGCCTTCGCCGCGATCGGCGCCGGGCAGGCCGATGTCGGTGACCCAGCGGAACCAGGCGTCGTCGATGGCGCCGAGAAACTTAGGCGGCACTTCCAGCACCATCGGCCCCTTGGTGAGGTCGAGGACGCCCAAGGCGTAGATCGTGTCCGCGTTGGCGGTCAGGAACAGCGACTTGGCATCCATCAACTCGGAGAAGACGATGACCTCGTTGTCCTGCACGCCGGCGCTCAGAAGGCCTTTGTGGAGCGCATGGATGCTGACGCCCTGCATCGTGTCGACGAACGCGCGAAACGCGTAGGTGAAGTCGAGGTGGTCGTAGACCCGCTGCAGGGTCGCCGCGCTCGGCGCGCCGTCCTTGAACGTGAGCGGGCCGAGCCGGGTCTCGACCTTGTCCGGCGTGGAAATCGACTGCAGCGTCTCGTTCGAGACCTGGGCTCCGGCGGGCAGCCCGGGGAGGGCGACCAGCGCGAAGGCGAGGGTAGCGCAGGTGGTTCGTCTCATGAGACCGCTTCTCTCCTGCCCTTGTGGGGTGTTGGATTTCGGGAACAGGAACTGGACCTGGAGCCGGAGCGTCCCGTCGGCGGCCCGCGCGTCGTCGGGCTCGGCCCGGTGGTCACAGGCCTGCCGCCCCGGGATGACCGCCAGCCTGCCGAGGCGCGTCCGGCGGCGGCAACGGGTCGCCGGACGCGCCGGACGCGATCGTCGTCCTGCCCGACGCCTTAAAATCGGTAGTTGACCAGGGTGCCCCCGAAGAACTGGTTCTCGTCGCCGGCGTCCTTGACCACCGGGCTGTCGGCGGCGTCGCCAACCAGACGCGTGTAGGTCGCGAGCCCCGAAATACTCCACCGTTCCGCGAACCGGTAGGTGAGCGTGCCGCCGAAGGCGACGTCTTTGAAGCCCGCGTCGGCATTGTACTGCTTGAGCCCGCTTCGGGCGGCGTTACTGGCGTCAATGCTAAAATAGGCGTCCATGTAGTCGCTGCTCGCCCAGGTCCCCTCAATCGACGTATCCAAGCGCCAGCTCGAACTCAGCTGAGTACTGTACACACCGCGCATGGTCCCGAGAAACCCGTTGCCGTTGGCGACATCCTGCCGGGCCTCGATTTCCAGAACCAGATCCTGCTGCGGATCGTCGAAGAAGTCATAGCCGCCGATGACCCCGAGCATCACCGACGGGTCGACGCTCTGGAGATCGTCGACCGCATTGTCATGGACGTGATCGCGCTTCTTGATGAACTGGCCGTCGAGGCCGAGCCGCCAATGAGGATCCGGCAGGAAATTGGAGCGGAGCCGCGGGCCGATGACCTGCACGTACGTATTCGGATTGTAGAGATTGTCGACTCTCAGGTTCCACAGTGGGACGAGCTCGTAGTCGTCCGAGCCTTCGTAGTCCGGGGCGACGCCCACGCCCGCGCCCAGGGTGTAGTGGGTGCCCTGGCTTGGGCCGCTCTCGATGGTGGCGCCGGGGGTGTTGGCCGGCTGGGCAAGAGCGGAGCCGCCGCTGCTCAGGAATGCGCCGATCAGCACGGCGCCTGTCATCAGGCTAAACGTGACACGCATGGTGGGGTCCCTTTCGGACGGCTTGTGGGCATCCTACCCTGTGGCATCAGAGCCCGGCTCATTCGCGGCCGGCGTCGCGTCGGCAAGCAGCAGGTCGTGCAGGCCGAAATCGTGGCCCCGCCCGCTGACCCGTGGCGGGCGACCCAGAGTATGCTTGCCGCGGCCTGCAATTCAAGCACCGGTGGACCATTCCGACCGGCGCCCGCGCCTTGGTGGATGTCTTGTGTCGACGCCGTTCCGACCAGCCGGCGGCGTGCACCAGGGTTGCTGCCACGACCGGCAGCCGGGCACAGTCCATCTTTGGCATCCCTGGTATCTCCAGCGAATCCGATCCCTCGCGGATCGCCTGACCCGACCGCGCGGCGCGGATCACGGGTCCGCAGAGCGGTCATTTGACGCTGGGTGCTCATTTCGGGAACAGGAACTGATATTGCATGTCATCTGAAGGGGAAGGGGCGCCCGGGAGGACGGGCAGCCTGGGATGGGCTGCCCGCCGTCCACGGTGGCGCCGACGGCGCCTATTGCCTGGCGCGGTACGTCCCGAAGATCATCTCCCGTTCGTCGGGTGTCAGCTCTTCCGGCCCGAGCTTCAGCGTCAGCTGGTCGATTTTGCCGGTGAACCGGAACGGCACCTGGTAGTCCTGGTCGTCGACCGGCGTGCCGGTGTCGACGCCCACATTGAAGGTTTCGACCCAGCCGATGCCGATCGGCAGACTTTTGGGCATGGGATGGCTGTCCTCGACCGTCCCGTCCACCTTCAAGGTGCCGGTACCCCCCTTGCCCAGGCCCGGGCCGGCATACTCCCAGTTAAACACGAGCGTGTGCTTGCCGGGTGCCAGCGCCTCTTTGCCCTGCCACTTCACCCGCGCCAGTTGTAACAGGTTCCAGGTGAAGACCGGCCGGCCCTTCAGCAGGTAAAAACCGTAGCCGGCGAAGCGGCCGCCGTCGGTCACCAGCATGCCCTCGGCGCCGCCCTCGGGAATCTCGACCTCGGCCGTGATCGTGTACGACTTGTTCAGCACGTTCGGCGCGCCCGCGACCCCGGGGAACGGCACGTCGGTCAACTCGCCCGCATAAGTGAACACGGTCCGGCCGGGGGTGTAGCTCGGCTTCGGTCCGACGAACCGAGGAAGGGTACGGTCGTCGAGCGGGAAGACCCGGTATTTCTCCCCCTCCAGGGTGAACAGCTGCTCCATGTCGCGCAGCTTGTCCGGCATCTGGGCCGCAAGGTCGTCGGCCTGCGTCCAGTCCTTGCTGAGGTCGTAGAGCTGCCATGGGAAGCCGTTCATCACGTCGGTGGGCGGTGGCTTCAGCGAGAGGTCCCAGGGCGCGACGACGGGAGGCGCGGAGGCGATCCAGCCGTCGTGGTAGATCGCGCGGGAGCCGAACATCTCGAAATACTGGGTCACCCGCCGGCCGGCGGCGTCGGCGCCATCCTTGTCCCAGGTGTACGCCATGCTCACGCCCTCGATCGGCCGCTGGGTGATGCCGTTGACGGACACCGGCTGCGGCAGCCCGGCCGCTTCGAGGATCGTCGGCACGATGTCGATGACGTGGTGGAACTGGTTGCGGATGCCGCCCTTGTCCTTGATGCGCGCGGGCCAGGCCATGGCCATGCCGTTGCGGATGCCGCCGAAGTGAGAGGCCACCTCCTTGGTCCACTGATAGGGCGTGTCCAAGGCCCAGGCCCAGGGCACCGCATAGTGCGGATAGGTCTGGTCGGTGCCCCACGCGTCGTAGAACTTCATGTTTTCGGCGACCGTCGGGTGGACGCCGTTCAGAATGGCGAACTCGCTATACAGACCATGGAGCGTGCCTTCGGGGCTCGCGCCGTTGTCGCCGCTGATGTAGATGATCAGCGTGTTGTCGAGCTTGCCGGCGTCTTCGACCGCCTGGACCACACGACCGATCTCGTGGTCCGTATAGGCCAGGTACGCCGCGTAGACGTCGGCCTGCCGAATGTAGAGTTTCTTCTCTTCCTGCGAGAGCGTGTCCCACTGCGGCAGGTCTTTGGGCCAGGCGGTGAGCTTGGCGTCCGCCGGGATCACGCCGAGCCTCTTCTGGTTGGCGAAGATCGTGTCGCGAAGCTTGTTCCAGCCCTGGTCGAACAGGTGCATGGCGCTGATCTTGTCGACCCACTCCTTGGTCGGATGGTGCGGCGCGTGGGTGCCGCCGGGCGCGTAGTAGATCATGAACGGCCGGTCTGGCTGGACCTCGTTCAACATCCTGATGCGCGCGATTGCCTCGTCGGCCATGGCGGTGGTCAGGTTCCAGCCGGGATGGCCGAGATAGGGCTCGATCGGAGTGGTATTGCGGAACAGGTTGTTCGGCTGCCACTGGCTGGTGTCATCGCCGATGAAGCCATAGTAGTAGTCAAAGCCCTTGATCGGCCCGGTCGGCCAGTCGGTGAACGGGCCGGCCTGGCTCGCCACCCAGTTCGGCGTGTTGTGGTCCTTGCCGTACCACGAGGTGTCGTAGCCGTTCAGCCGCAGGATCTCGCCGATGCCGACGGCGTCGCGTGGGATCACGCTGTCGTAGCCGGGGTAGCCGGTCGCCTGGTCGACGACGACGCCGGTGGCCACCGAGTGGTGGTTGTGGCCGGTCAGCAGTGCCGCGCGCGTCGGCGAGCAGAGCGCCGTGGTGTGGAACCGGGTGTAGCGCAGGCCCATGTTCGCGACCCGGTCCAGGGTCGGCGTCGGGATCACGCCGCCGAAGGTGGACGGCGCCGAGAAGCCCACATCATCGGTCATGATCAACAGGATGTTCGGCGCGCCCTTGGGCGGCACGACGAGCTCTGGCCAAGAGGGCGTCGACTGCGCGGCGTTGGGGCTGATCTGGCCCCCGAACGGCGGCGGCGGCAGGGGTAAATATCTGCCGTCGATGGTGGTCGTCGCGCCGGGCGACCCCGGCGTGCCGGTGACCTGCTGCGCCGCGGCCGGCCCGGCCGCCAACAGGGCCGCGATCGACAGCCCCGCTACCCCAAGTGGCAATGTCTCGCCTTATCATTAGAGTGCCCTCACTGATGTTGGATTGCGCATGGCTCAACATGGTGCAGGCTCATTTCGGGAACAGGAACTGGACCTGGAGCCGCAGCGTCCAGTCGGCGGTCGGTCCGTCGTCGGGCTTGACGACGTTGTCGTAGGCCTGGATCTGCAGGTTGACTGGCAGCTTGCCGATCCGGATCAGGCGGCCGAAGCCGCCGCCCACCGGCACCGTCCAGGTGTTGTCGCTGCCATGGGCCTGCCAGTCGGCGGTGATGATCGGCGAGGTCGTCGCGTACCAGCCTTTCGGGAAGTTGTAGTTCACGAACGGCTGCAAGGTCATCAGGTTGACGTCCTCGCGGTCGCTGTCGCCGGCGAACGACCACAGGTTGTTGACCAGCCCGCCGATCACCCATTTGCCCGGCATGGTCAGCACGACCGCGGCCGGCCCGGCGCTCCACTTCTGGGTGCCGAGCTTCTTGCCATCGGTGGCGCTCGGGAACTGGAAGACCGGGCCGACGCCCCAGATCAGCTTGGAGTCCGCCGAGGGCGACAGGTAGGTCTGAAGCTGGATGTCGGCGAGACCCCAGGTGTCGCCGCCGTCGATCAGGTCGGGCTGGCGGATCACCGGGATGATCGGCCGCGTGATCAGGTTCAAGTCGTCGGTGACCTTGATCGGCACCACCGGCTGGATGTTGAGGACGTACTGGGTGCTGCTGGGCTCGGGCGCATCCTTGGCGCCGTAGCCGAAGTTCAGGTTGTTCTGGAGCGGCAGGCTGATCAGGTCAGAGATCGGATTCTGCGTCTTCTTGGCGAGCTCGAGCGTGCTGTCGCCCGCGGCCGGCGGCGTGGCCGTGGTCGGCGCGGCAGGCTGCTGGGCGAGCGCCGACCACGGCACGGCGAGCAGGAGCGCGGCGATCAGCAGCCGGGTCGCTCGCTCGATGCAATGGCGCGCCGTCATCCGCTCGCTTGCTGCCGCCCTCGTGATGATTGGCCATTCCGCAGGGCGACCGCGTCGGACGCCAGGCTTAGCGCCAAGCCTCGCGCTTCGCCTTGAGGCGCATGACCACCCCCGCGTCGTTGTCGCGAGCGCTATCGCGGCCATGCCCTTTAGCACGACGACCCCAGGCCGACCAAGATCCCGGTGCCGGAGCCCGATCGAGGGCCCGGCCTCGATCACGCAGACGCTCGTTTCCGGGCCGGCCGACCGGCGATGGGCCAGCATACGGCGGGCGGCGCCGGCGCCGACGGCGATGCCGTGGTCCATGGCTAGCGTCTCCTCGTTGGCGGCATCGAAGCTGGTCCCGGAGCCGGCACCTCGACCGGCGCCTCGTCACGCACCTTGCCGCGGAAAATCCAATACACCGCGACCGTGTAGATCAAGACGACCGGAAAGACCACGATGCCCGCGCCGTAGAACATGAAGCTGAGCGACTGCGGCGGTGCGGCGGCGTCCCAGATCGTCACCGAGAACGGAATCATGTAGGGCCAGAAGCTGCCCACCAGGGTCAGGTAGGCGGCGAGGAAGATCACCACCGTCATCGCGTACGGCAGCCAGTCCCGCTGCCGTTGCAGCCCCTGCCAGAGGCCGTAGGCCGCCAGCGCGCCGATCACCGGGAAGGCGAGCAGCCACGGCGCTTCGAGCCAGCGGTCCATGACCCGGAGGTGCTTGGCGAGGGCGAAGACGAACGCCAGGATCAGGAACGCGAGCACGCCGATCAGCAGCCACCGCACCCGGCCATGGGCCCAATCGTGCAGCGCGCCACTGGTCTTGAGCACCAGCCAGGTGGCGCCCAGGAGGGCGTAACCCAGCACCAGACCGACGCCGCACAGGACCGAGAACGGCGTCAGCCACACGAACGACGTGCCGGCAAACCGGCCGTCGGCGACCGGCAGCTCCTGGACCATGGTGCCGATCGCAGCACCCTGCACGAAGCCGGCGATCAGGGACCCGAGGAAGAACCCCCAGTCCCACAGCCAGCGCATGCGTTCGCTGCGATAGCGGAACTCGAACGCCACCCCGCGAAAGATCAGCCCGAACAGCAGCAAGGCGACCGGCAGGTAGAACGCCGGCAGGAAGATCGCGTAGATCATCGGGAAAGCGCCGAACAGACTGGCGCCGATGATCACCAGCCAGGTCTCGTTGCCGTCCCAGAACGGCGCGATCGCGGTCAACATGTGGCCGCGAAAGTTCTGGTCGCGGGTGGTGCCGAACAGGATGCCGACGCCGAGGTCGAAGCCGTCGAGCAGAATGTACACCAGGATCGCGAAGCCGATCAGAGCGGCCCAGAAGAGCGGCAGGAAGGAGGTCGCCATCGGATCACCTCCCGGCCCGGAGCGTGGCGCCGGTCGCGGTGTCAGCCGAACCCGCGGCGGCCATCGGGCGCAAGGCCGTGGCGCCGGGGATCTCCGGCTCCTGACCGGTCGGCCCCGCGCGCAGCAGATGGTAGATGTAGTAGAGGCCGAAGGAATAGATCACCGCGTAGACCAGGATGTAGCCGATCAGCGAGGTCAGCACGTCGCTGGTCGTGAGCGTCGGCGTATGCGCGTCGGCGGTGCGCAGCAGGCCATAGACCACCCAGGGCTGACGGCCGACCTCGGCGGTGTACCAACCGCTGATGACCGCGACGAAGCCCGAGGGAAACGCCAGAAACGTGCCCCACAGGAACCAGCGCGTCGTCTCGAGCCGGTCGCGCCAGCGCAGCCAGTTGCCGAACCAGCTGATCGCCAGCATCACGAGGCCCATGCCGACCATGATGCGAAACCCGAAGAACGGGATCGCGGGCGGTGGCCGCTGGTCGCTCGGGATCGTCACGATCCCCGGCTCTTCGGCGGTGAAATTGCCGTCGTCGACCAGGCTGCCGAGCCAGGGGACCGAGATCTCGAACCGGTTGCGCTCGTTGCTCGGATCGGGCCAGGCGAACAGGATCAGCCGGGCGGGTTGCTCGGTCTGCCAGCGGCCCTCGATCGCGGTGAACTTCGAGGGCTGGTACTTTTCGGTGTAGCGGCCGTTGAGATGCCCGAGCGCCAGCTGGAACGGGATCAGCAGGGCGGCGAGCCCGAGCCCCCAGTGCAACATCACGCGGCCTTCGCCGAGGTGAACCCTGCGCAGCTGGTACCAGGCGCCGGTGGCGGCCACGCACATCGCCGTGGTCAGGAAGGCCGCGAGCAGCATGTGCAGCCAGCGGATGCGGAACACCGGCCCCCAGATGATCGCGAGCCAGTCGCCAGGCACGATCTTGCCGTCCACGATCGTGTGGCCGACCGGCACCTGCATCCAGCTGTTGTTGGCGAGGATCCAGAACGACGACGCCATGGTGCCGAGCGCGACCATGGCGCAGGCAAAGCAGTAGAACCGCGGCGACACCCGGCTGCGCCCGAGCATCACGACGCCGAAGAACGTGGCTTCCAGGATGAACGCGGTAAAGGCCTCGTAGCCGAGCAGCGGCCCCTGGATCGAGCCGGTCTTCTCGGCCATCACGCTCCAGTTGGTGCCGAACTGGAAGGCCATGACGATACCGGAGACGACCCCCATGCCGAACGAGACCGCGAACACCTTGAGCCAGAAATCGAACAGCCGCCGGTAGACCGGGTTGCCGGTGGCCAGCGACATGCCCTCGATCGTCGCGAGCCAGGCTGCCAGTCCAATGGTAAACGCCGGAAAGATGATGTGGAACGTGACGACGAATGCGAACTGGATCCGCGACAAGAGCACGACGTCCAGATCCATGGCTCTGCCTCCCCGGTGTTAGAGCTGCCGACCCCTATCAGCAACCATCAAAGGCGCCGCTCATTGGCCCCCCGAGGCGTTATCGAGGCCCAGGATCAAGGTGGCCCACCCGCCAAACGTGAGAACTGACCGGCGCTGGTCGCGCTCGCTGTGGCCGGCGCCGGACCGGCGTCTCATTGCTGACCGCCGGCCTGGCGCGCGATCTGGTCGCGCAGCGCCCGCGCCTGCGGTTCGATCGCCGCCAACCGGTCGGCCCAGGTCAGCGCGGCGTCGAGGTGGCCGGCGTCGCGGTTGATCGTGACCAGCGCGAGCAGCGTGTTTTGATCGCCGGGGTGGCGCGCGTGATTGGCCTCGAGCACTTTGAGCGCCTCGTCGGTCCGCCCGGCCGAGTTGAGCGCGATGGCCTGGACGTAGGCGTATCTCGCGTTGGCCGGGTCGATTTCGGACGCGCGTGCGATCTCCGCCAGGGCTTCGGCGCTTCGATGCTGCCGCACCAGGTTGAGGCCGAGCGCCATGTGCAGCTCGGCGTCGGCGGGCATGCGGGCGAGCGTCTCGCGCAGAAGCCGTTCGCCATCGGCATCGCGCCCCTGCCGGGCGTAGAGCTGGGCGAGGCTCACGTCAGCGGGCACGAAGCTCGGGTCGAGCGAGCGGGCGGCCTGATATTCCGCCTCGGCCGCGCTCGCTTGCCCCTGCTGCGCGTACAGGTTGCCGAGGTTGACCCGGCTTTCGGGCCGGTCGGCGTTGAGCCGCTGGGCCGCCACGTAGTCCTCGATCGCCCGCGCCAGCCGTTGCCGGTCGGCCGGCGCCAGCTGGTCCTGCGGCATGGCCGCGAGCAGCGAGGCCGCCTCGATCCGGACCCCGCGGATCGGATCGTCGAGCAGGCCTTGCGCCAGCGGCCAGCTCTGCTCGAGCGGCAGCGACTGCAAGCTCCGCAGCGCCGCCAGTCGGACCAGCGGGTCGACGTCCGCGAGGCCCTGCCGGGCGGCATCGATCGCCTCCCGGCTCGGCCATGCGGCCAGGTCCTCGAGCGCGGTCGCCCGCGCGATCGACGGCACCCCGGGCGTGGTCGCGAGCTGCAGCAAGAGGGGTGCTGCCGTCACCTGGTCGTCGCGGGCCGCGGCGAAGGCCTCGGTCCAGGTCTGAAAGCCCTTGCGCTCCGGTCCGTACCAGCGCTCGATCGCGGCCGCCGCCCAGGCGGCATCCCGGTCGACATGGCAGTCGTTGCAGGCGTTGGAGACGCCAAAGCGCGCCGACAGATCGGGCCGCGGGATGCGGAAGCCATGATCGTGGCGCGGGTCGACCACCATGTAGGTGCGCGCCGGCATGTGGCAGGCGGGGCAGCCGGCCGCCGGCGAGCCCTCGGCATGGTGGTGATGCGCGACCGCGCCGTACTTCGCCTGCTCGTGACACTGGTAGCAGACGCCGTTGCCCTCGGCGCGGAGCGCGAGCGAATGCGGCTCGTGACAATCGCTGCAACTGACGCCTTGCATGAACATCTTGCTCTGGCGAAAGGAAGCGTAGTTGTACACTTCATCGAGCATCTTGCCGTCGGCCTCGAACAGGCCCGGTTGCAGGAGGCTCGGCACATGGGTCTCGAGGAGCTGCTGTCCGGGGCGCCAGCCTTCGGCGATCCTGGCGCTGCGGGAATGGCAGATGCCGCAGGTCTCGAGCTCCTTGGCGCTGGTCCGCGGCGCGCTCCGGGTGGCGTTGCCGGTCGTGGGGTCGATGGTCCAGTGGATGCCCTGGCGCTCGTCGAAGTGGACCACGAGCCCGTCACTGGCGCCGGCGCCCGCGGGCGGCGGGCTCGGCGGCCGCCCGGCCCAGGCGACATGCGCCGAGCCCGGACCATGGCACGCCTCGCAGCCGACGCCGATCTCGGCCCAGGTGGTCGCGTAGGTGTTGTGGGCGGCATCGTAGTTCTTGTGCAGCTCGGTCACGTGGCACTCGGCGCACATGAAGTTCCAGGTCTGATCGATGCCGGTCCAATGCAAAGGGTCGCCCGCGTGCGGGGTCCGGTCGGGGTAGAGGTGGAACCAGCGCTGGCCGCCCTGATCCTTGGGCCGCGCGTCCCAGGCGATGCCGAGCGCCTGCAGGCGGCCGTCGGGGAAGGCGATCAGATACTGCTGCAGCGGGTAGACGCCGAAGGTGTAGCGGATCTGGAACTCCCCGAGCTTGCCGTCGGGCCCGTCGGTCAGAACGAAGAAGCCGCCGGCGCGCTTGAAGAAGCGCGAGGTCACGCCGGCATGGGTGAAGCTCGCATCATCGAAGTCGCCGAGCACGGTCGCGGCCGTGGCCGCCTGCATGGCCAGGGCATGCTGCGATGCGCGCCAGGCCGCCATCTCGCTCTGGTGGCAGCCGCCGCAGGCAGCGCTGCCGACCAAGGTCGGGGCATCCGCCGGCGGCGTCGGGGAAGCGGCGCCGCAGACCCCGATCGCCGCCATCGCCATGGCGGCCGCGGCCGCCAGGCTCGCCAGGGCGGTGGCTGCGATCCGCGGCAAGCCCGCCCCCCTCAGCAACGAGGCCTAGGGTCCGCCAGGACCGCCAGCAAACGCAGCGTTGAATTCGTCGTGCGAGACAAAGCCATCACCATTGGCATCCATCCTCCAGTACGCTTGGTCCCACTCCTCCTGATTGAGGTTGTTGTCGTTGTTGGTGTCGTAAGCGTCGTACTGCTCGTCGGGGCTGGCGAGCTGGAAACCGTAGCCGGCGCAGCCGCTCGCCAAGAGCGCGAGGCCAAGGATCAGGGCGGCGGGCGCCAGCGTCGTCCGCCGGCGGGTCGCGATCTCGGTCATCCTTCTATCTCCTCCCCGTCCTGGTCGCGGCAGCCGCTGCCCTCAGGCCGAGCCTCTTCAGAAAATCGGCGCGGCGCCGCGGACAGATCCCCGGGTCGGGTCCGCTGGTCCGCCGACCATACCAGTCCCCGCAACCCTGACCACATCCCGTCATAGGCCTTCGGTCTTCCAGTCGTTGTTCATACGATCACGGTCCAGCCCTTGGCCTTCGCCTCGTCCGCGAGCGCCTGCGAAGGTGCCGACCTTGGTGTCCGGCAGGCCATCCGCGGGGCCGTAGGCG
Source organism: uncultured Alphaproteobacteria bacterium (assembly GCA_963753685.1). Lineage (GTDB taxonomy): Bacteria > Pseudomonadota > Alphaproteobacteria > Geminicoccales > Geminicoccaceae > DATAOG01. Next base: position 47,417 of record CAVWDE010000013.1, on the reverse strand, counting down.
TACCCGCGCTCGGCATCGTCGTGGAGCACGAGCATGCCAAGCCGCTTGCCAGCGCCGGCCGTGGTCGATTCCAGCATCTCGCGATCGCCGCCGGAGTTGCCGAACGCGGCATACGGCCGTTTGCCGATGAACAGGTGGATGCCGATCGGCTTGCCGGCGTGATCGTCGATGAACAACACCTTGGGCTCGCGCATCAGGGCGGCGGCGGCGCGCGGCAAACCCGACCACCTCAGCAACGACGGCTAGCGTCCGCGGGCAGCGATCGCGTTGTCGAATTCGTCTTGCGAGACCATGCCGTCGCCGTTGGTATCCATGCTCCAGTAACCCCGGTCCCACTCCTCCTGGCTGATGTTGTTGTCGTTGTTGTTGTCGAAGGAGCCGTACAGGTGGTCGGGGTTGGGAAGGTTTGAGCTGTTGCTGGCGCAGCCGCCGGTCAACAGGGCGAGGCCTAGGACGAACGCGCCGGGTGCCAGCAGCGTCCGCCGGCGGGTCAGGGTCTCGGTCATCTTTCCATCTCCCATGGTCCTGGTCGTCGTAGCACCCGATGCCCGGGCTGAGCCTCTTCAGAGGGGCGAGGCGCATCGGATGTGTCCCACAAGTGCCGGGGGCCACCGCTCGAGAGCACCAGCATACAGGTCCCCGCAACCCTGGGCCACACACTCTGATGGCTCTCGCTCTTCAGGGTTTCGCAAACACCGTCTTCCAGTCGTTCTTCATGCTGATCACGGTCCAGCCCTTGGTCTTCGCCTCGTCGGCGAGCGCCTGCGAGAAGGTGCCGACCTTGGTGGCCGGCAGGCCGTTCGCGGGGCCGTAGGCATACTCGCGTCCGGCATCGTCATGGAGCACGAGCATCATCAGCCGCTTGCCGGCGCCGGCGCCGGTCCATTCCAGCATCTCGCGATCGCCGTCGGAGTTGCCGAACGCCGCGTAGGGCCGCTTGCCGATGAACAGGTTGATGCCGATCGCCTTGCCGGCCTTGTCGTCGATGAAGAACACCTTGGGCTCGCGCATCAGCACGGGCTTGCCGTCCTTGGATTCGTACTTGGTCGCGATGCTCGAGCCGATCACCTGCTCGACGGGGATGCCGTACACCTGTTCGCTGTAGACGCGCACGAACGCCTGGCCGCCGCCGGTCGCGATGTAGGTCCGAAAGCCGTTGGCGCGCAGGTAGCGCATGACTTCGAGCATCGGCTGGTACACGAGTTCGGTATACGGCCGCTCGAACTTCGAGTGCTTGGCTTTGGCGAGCCAGTCGCCGACGATCGCCTGGAACTGTTCGGTGGTCATGCCGGCATGCGTGGCGCCGATGATCTGGACCCAGTCGCCCTCGCTGAACTTCCTGATCGAGGTGCGATCGCCCGCGAGCACCGATTTGAACGGCTCCTTGGTCTTCCACTCGGGGTGCTTGGGCGCGAGCGCCACGATCCGGTCGAGCGCGAACATCGCCTGGGTATAGAGCGGGTGCTCGACCCAGAGCGTGCCGTCCTGATCGAAGGTCGCGATCCGATCCGCCGGCAGCACGAAGTCGGCGCTGCCCGCCGTGGTCACGGCCGCAACGAACGCGGTGATCGCCTGCTTGGCCGGCCCGTCGTTCCAGGACGGCAGAACACCATCGGCGGCTCGGACGCTCCACGCCGTCGCGCACAGCGCGAGGATGGCGGCGGCATAGCCGACACGGTTGATCAGTCGCGCGATCATGGCTGTCTCCTTCTTGGCGTGGCGTTGCCCGGGAGGCGGGCGCCCTCCCGCATCGGCGCGAACCCGCCTCCGGATGCGCGAGGGGGCGTAGCTAGTTGCCGTGCTGCGGGTTCATCAGCTTGTCCATGGCCTGTTCGACCGAAAAACTGCCGGGCCTCTGGCGCGGCGGAAACTGCTGGAAGCTGGCCAGATACTGCGCCACGATCGCCTGTGCCGGAACCACCACGAACGCGTGGTCGATGAACCACCTCACGTAGTCGCCGGCCTCGTGCTGGGCGCGCTCGAACGGGTCTGAGCGCAGGTTGAACAGCATGGGCAGGCGCAGCGGCACCATCGGCTGTGCCCAGACATCGAAGCCCTCCGCCTTCTGTTCCATGAACACCGCCTTCCACTGATCATAGCGCAGGCCGGCGAGGTCGCCGTCGTCGGTCCAGTAGAAGAACTCGCGACGCTGATCCGGACCCTTGCCGGCGAACAGGTCGCGCTGGTCGTAGCCGTCGAGGTGCACTTTGAAGGTCTTGCCGCCGGCGTCGTAGCCCTGGAGCAGCTTGGTCTTGATGTCGGGCACGCCGGCCGCCGCGACCAGCGTCGTCACCCAGTCCTCTGCCGAAACGATGTCGTTGATCTCGGTGCGCGGTGGCACCAGACCGGGCCAGCGCAGCAACGCCGGCACGCGATAGCCGCCCTCCCAGTTGGTGTTCTTTTCGCCGCGGAACGGCGTGGTGCCGCCGTCGGGCCAGGAGAATGTCTCGGCGCCGTTGTCGGTCGTGTAGATCACGATCGTGTTGTTGGCGATGCCCAGGTCGTCGAGTTTGCGCAAGAGCTGGCCGACCTGGCCGTCATGCTCGACCATGCCGTCCGGATAGATGCCGAGACCGGTCTTGCCCTCAAACTCGGGCTTGAGGTGGGTCCAGATGTGCATGCGGGTCGGATTGAACCACGCGAAGAACGGCTTTTTGTCGCTGTTGGCGCGGTCGATGAAATCGAGCGTGGCCTTGAGAAACTCCTCGTCCGCGGTCTCCATGCGCTTTCTGGTGAGCGGGCCGGTGTCCTCGCAGCTCTGCTTGCCCCACTTGCCGAACCGGGGATCCTCCCCCGGGGTCTCGGCGATGGTCGCCGTGCATCTCAGGACGCCGCGCGGCCCGAAGCGCAGCTTGAACTCGAGGTTCTTCGGGTAGTCGGGGTGCTCCGGCTCCTCCTCGGCATTGAGGTGATAGAGGTTGCCGAAGAACACGTCGAAGCCGTGCACGGTCGGCAGGAACTCGTTGCGATCGCCGAGGTGGTTCTTGCCGAATTGTCCGGTCACGTAGCCGAGCGGCTTGAGCAGCTCGGCGAGCGTCGGGTCCTTGTCCGACAGCCCTTCTTTGGCGCCCGGCAGCCCGACCTTGAGAAGGCCCGTGCGCATCGGGCTCTGACCGGTGATGAACGCGGCGCGGCCGGCGGTGCACGATTGCTGGCCGTAGTAATCGGTGAAGAGCGCGCCTTCGTTGGCGATGCGGTCGATGTTGGGCGTCCGGTAGCCCATCATGCCACGGTTGTAGGCGCTGATGTTCCAGTAGCCGATGTCGTCGCCCATGATGACCAGGATGTTGGGCTTGGACGCGTCCTGCGCCGACACAGGCGAGACGCCCGCCAAAGCCGCGACGAGCGCGATCGGGATTGCGGCGCCGAACAGGCCTTTCGCTGAGGCTGTCACCTCGGCTCCTCCTGTGCTCAGATCCATCAACCGGGCGCCGGCGCCTCGCTGCCGGAGCGCCTGCTTCCGCTGACGCGCCTTGAGGGGCGCGAAGCTCAGTTGCCGGTGGGCAAGGGAATCTCGAAGCCCTCCTTCGCGAGCGCCTGCCGGACGAACTGGAAGCGCTGGTACTGCGAGATCGTGATCGGGCCGGTGTAGACCTCGCTCTGCAGCTTGCGCGGCGGGTATTGGACGTAGGTCTTCATCAGGTCCCCGATCGCCTGGTTGATCGTCACGAGCGTCCAGGTGTGCTCGGTGAAGTTGTTCATGAAGATGTCGTAGCGCTCCTGCGGGTCCTGCCAGAGGTCGAAGACCTGGGGCACCGTCGCGACGTACTTCTCCGGGCCCTTCCAGCCCTGATTGGTATCGACCGCGAGGCCGCCGGTCGACGCACCGTCGTCGCCGCGCAGATTGAACACCGCCTTGTAGTTGCCGACGCGGGCGGCGCCCGGCGAGAGCTCGTCCTCGGTGAAGTAGAACCAGGACTTGCGCGCCGACTTGCCGGTGCCGAACAGGACCGGCGACATGTCGTAGCTGTCGAAGATGATGGGCTGGCCCTCGCGATCCTTGTCCGGCAGCTTGATGCCGGCGACCGCGGCGAAGGTCGCCATCAGATCGAGGCCGCCGAGGATGTCGTGGTTCTTCGTCCCGGCCTTGATCTTGCCCGGCATCCAGGCGATCGCGGGCACCCGGTTGCCGCCCTCGCGGACGGTGCCCTTGGTGCCGCGGAACGGCGTGTAGCCGGCGTCGGGGTAGACGTCCTGCCAGGCGCCGTTGTCGGTCGTGTAGAAGACCAGCGTGTTCTTGTCGAGGCCGAGGGCGCGCACCTTATCCATGATGTGCCCGATGCGCGCGTCGAGCTCGACCACCGAGTCCGCGTATTTGCTCTTGGAGAGCGACTTGTGGATGTACTCCGGCGCCGGCAGGTTCGGCTGGTGTACCTTCATGAAGTTGACGTTCATGAAGAACGGCTCGGTCGACTTGGCCGACTGATCGAGATAGTCGAGCGCCGCTTTCTCGACATAGGCATCGAAGAAGGGGATGCCGACCACGCCCTTGTCCGGCGTGTCGACATATTGACCGTTGATCTTGAAGTCCTCCTTGGCGGGCTCGCCCGCCTTGCCCGAGAGGGCACCCTTGGTGACCGCGAGGAACATCGCGCGCAGGTCTGGGTCCATGTCGGGGAACCAGGTCGGGTCGGCGTAGGTGTAGGCGTTGAGGTGATAAAGGCCGACGTACTTCATCTCGTCGTAGCCCTGCGCGTTGGGCAGCGCGTAGTCCGCCTCGCCGAGATGCCACTTGCCGGTAAAGAAGGTCTTGTAGCCGCCCGTCTTCAGCACCGAGGCGAGCGTCCACTCCGCGGCCGGCAGACCGCCGCCCTGACCCTGGAAGGCGACGGTCGTCATGCCGCTGCGGTTCGGGATGCGGCCGGTCTGCATGGCGGCGCGGCCGGGCGTGCAGCTCGGCTGGGCGTAGAACGACCAGAACTGCACGCCTTCGTTCGCCAGCCGGTCGAGATTGGGCGTCGGCATGCCGCGCCCCTCGCCGCCGCCGTAGACACCGAGGTCGCCATAGCCGGTATCGTCGGACACCAAAAGGATGATGTTGGGCTTCTTCTCCTGGGCCGCGGCCGGCGACATCCCGGCCAGAGTGGCGGCGAGCGCGATCGGGATCGCGGCGGCCGCCAGTCGTCGTTTCGATAAGGCCTTCATCTACGGTCTCCCTTCCTTGGATGGACCAAGCGGACCCGCATGGCGCGCCGGATCCCGATCCGTCTCGGCGGCCGGCGCGAGCCTAGGTCGCCGCGGCCAGCGCCTTGCGCAGCCGCTCGTCCTGCTCCGGGCTGAGCGAGGTCTTGAGGATCGTGCCGCCGAACTTCGCGACCTGCGGCAGGACCTTTTCCGGCGTGACCTTGCGCACCAGGACGAACAGGGCGGACGTGCCCGGCTGGATGGTCGAGCCAAGCGATTTGATGAACTCATCGTTGATGCCGTAGTCGGCGAGCTTGCCGGAGAGCGCGCCGGAGCCCGCGCCGATCACCGCGCCGCCGAGCCAGCCGAGCAATGGATTCATGAACACGAGGCCGACCAGGAGGCCGAGCATGCCGCCCCAGAGGCTGCCGCTCGCGGCCCCGGCGGCGGTCAGGTTGACCGCCTGCTTGAGCTGCACCTTGCCGTTGTCGTCGCGCACCACGACGCAGGCGTCCTCCAGATCGATCAGATGCTCGACCTGCAGCTGGCGCAGCTCGTTCAGCACCTGATCGGCGGTGTCCCGCTCCTTGTAGGCGACGCAGACCAAGTCACTCATGATGCTTCCCTTCGCTTTGTCGCGTTGTCGCTTTTCGATGGGCTGCTGCCCGCGCGCCGCGCTGCGGTCGGGGCGCCGGGGGAGGGCGGCGGCCCGCCAGTTAACGCAGATATCGGTGCCGATCGACCACTCGGCGGAACCGGCGGGCGCCCCGTCGCCGGAGCGCCCGCTCACCCATCTGCTCCCGGCGAGCTATTCGCCGGCGTGACTGGCGGTTGCATTTCCCGGACCTGCTCCATGACCTGGGTCCAGATTGTAGCTTGCCGGGCTCTGCAGCGGCGGGAAGTCGTTGAGGTCTGAACTTCCTTCAGCCACAGCGCCTGGGCGATGGGCAGCATGTTCCAGTCATACTGGTAAGCGGTGACCGGTCCAGCGAGCGCGCCGCCAACGCCCATGAGCGTCTTGGTGAACTCCCCGATCGAAGTCTCGAAGGGTCGCGCTTGATGTTGACGACCTGGGTCCAGTGAAGGGGAAGCGCCGGTGACAAAGCCTGACGGCGGCTGAGACACCATCGCGGTGTACATTTTCCAGTTCTTGTAGCGCACCGCCGACGGTTCCTTGCCGGACCAATAGAAGAAGTGGTCGCGCTCTGACTTTTCCGACTTCCCCGTCCAGGTAGTCGCGCTGGTTGAAGCCATCCAGGGTCGTCTTGACGATGCCCGGGTACTTGCCCGCCTCGATCTGTTTCTTCAGCCCGTCACCCTTGGGACCGCCGGCGATGTCGACGAACGTCGGCACCCAGTCGAGCGACGCGAACATGTCGTTCTTGATCGTTCCCGGCTGGATGTGGCCGGGCCAGCGCACCACGAGCGGCGCGCGCATGCCGCCTTCCTAGGCTGGTCAGCTTGCCGCCCGCGAAGGGCGTGACGCCGCCGTCGGGATAGGTGATCGTCTCGGCGCCGTTGTCGGTGGTGAAGACCACGATGGTGTTGTCGAGCTGGCCCATCGTCTTCCAGCTTCTTCAGCACGTAGCCGATGTTGTCGTCCATCTGCTTCATGCCGGCCTCGTTGACGCCCCAATCCTTACCGCCGTGCTCGCCGACCATGGCCTGTATTTGTCCGACAGCATGGTCGTGATGTGCATGCGCGCAGGGTTGTACCAGACGAAGAACGGCTTGCCGGTCTTCTTGGGGTCGTTGCGATCGAGGAAGTCGATCACCGCCGCCGAGATCTCCTCGTCGACCGTCTTCGACCTCTCAAGCGTCAGCGGCCCCTCGTCCGAGCACCTCTGGTTCGCCTCCGTGCCGTCAGAGGATGTGCAGTGGATCACCGGGCGCGGCGGCGTGAGGCAGATCGTGGTCTTGGGATCGACCGCCCCGGGGACCTCCGGCAGGCCGGGGACGGGCGTATTCTTGCACGGCGGCGCGACGGTCTGCTCGGTCGGAGTCTTGTTGATGTCGGGGAAGCTCACCCCCTGCATCGCGTCGAGGTGATAGAGGTAGCCCCAGAATTCCTGGAAGCCGTGCGCGGTCGGCAGGGAGGCGGTGTTATCTCCGAGATGGTTCTTGCCGAACTCGCCGGTGGTGTAGTCGAGATCGTGCAGGAACTTGGCGATCGCCGGGGTGCCGGGCCGCAGGTAGGACGGGCTTCCGGGAATTTCCGGCAGGACCATGCCGGCGCGAAACGGATTCATGCCGGTGAAGAAGGCAGTACGCCCGGCGGTGCAGCTCTGTTCGGCGTAGTAGTCGGTGAACATCGCACCCTCGTGCCCGATCCGGTCGATGTTGGGCGTCTCACCGACCATCAGGCCGCGGTGGTAGATGCTCGGCTGCATCCAGCCGATGTCGTCGCCCATGATGAACACGATGTTGGGCTTCTTCTCCTGCGCCGAGGCGGGCGACAGCCCCGCCACGACGGCCGCGACCGTGATCGGTAGCAGCAGGCACTTGGATAAGGCGTTCATTGCGGTCTCCCTTCCTTGGAGTGAGCAGAGCTACCCGGAAAATTTGCGCGTTGCGCGACCGGGTCCCTCCGACGATCCGTCCCCGGCGAGGCCCGCGGGTCCACGCGGTGCGGCCCGCGGTGGCTCGAGCTACGACGGGAAGTTCGCGAACATCTTCTGGACGGCGGTCTGGATCTCCTTGGACGACTCGCCGGCATCGTTGACGACTCCCTGGGCGGTGCCCTGCCAGAGGAACAGCTTGCTCTTGGGGTCGACCAGCGCGACCATCAGGGTGCCCTCGGTGTAGTTGAACTGCTCGACGTTCCAGCGCCCTCCGGTGATCTCCGACTCGTGTTGCTCCTTGACGTGGTAGTCGACCAGGAAATCCGGGGGCTCCCCGGCCGCGGGCCGGAAGCCGCGCGCCTGAAGAGCCTGATCGACCGCGCCGTGGATCTCCTGGCCGGCGATCGAATTGTCGAGCGTGCCGCCCATCTGCCGGTTCGGCTCCCAGGCGTAGGTGTGCAGCTTGGCGAAGTCCGCGGTCGGCGACGCGCCGGTGTTGACGCTGACCGGATTGCAGCCGGCCAGCATGAGCAGAATGGCAACTGCGTAGAGTCTCATCGCGCGATCCCCCCCTATCTACGACGGATTGACCGCGGTCAGCCTAGAATGCGCGCGGTGCGTTGTCACTGCGGGCAGGCACCCAACTGGCCCAGTCGCTCGGCGAACTGAGCGGCCCACGCCTTGAAGGCGTCGTCGACGTCGGCCCAGGAGTTGAAGGTATCTCGACGGAAGGCCTTGGTGCCGGCGCGCTCGTCCGCCCCTTCCCAGAGCAGCGCTCCGGTGGTCGCGTCCCTGGCGTAACCCTCGGCGGTGGCTTCGCCGACCCAGAACGCCACGCCGCCGTCGAACGCGTATCCGGCCACGACATCCAACAGGTGGATCTGGGGTATGTAGGTTGAAATCGTGTTCAGGAACGGGTTCGCGGACGAGGCATCGACCAGGGCGATGTGCCAGCGCATGGTGCCCGGCGATGGCTCGGTGACCATCCGGCAGCGCTTGGCGACCGCCTCGTGGAGGTCGGTGTAGAACGAGTTGGCGAGCGCCTGCTGCACCTTGGGCGAAGCTTTGTCCATATCGGAGCCCGGCCCCGTCCAGATGGTCACCGGATCCAACATGACCTTGGTGTAGGAGGCCCACTTGGCGCTCGGGTTCAGGTAGACCCGATCGACTTCGCCGCTCTTGCCTTTCTGCAGCAGGGACGGCTCGGGCAGCACGCCCGCGGCCGGCGCCGTCGTCATCGAGACCTCTTTGGTCGGCGCGCAGGCGCCGAGCATCGCAAGCAGCGCCAGCGCCATGATCGGTCGAACGCGTCCATCCCTGAATCTGTTCATCGTTCTACCCCCCGGTTGCCCTCGGACGCCTCCAGAATAGCCAGCGCCTCCGTCTCGAGCTCCTGCAGGCTCTCGCGGTACTCGGCGGCCCGCTCGGGCGCGGCCCGCCCGGCCGCTTCCCAATGCTTCAAGGCGCGCTGCACCTCGGCGTAGTCGTCGCAGATCGAGCGAAAGCTCGGGTCGCGCGCGTGCAGCCGACGGATGGTCGACGCGTGCAGGGGGAACCGGCACGCCAGCGTCTCGATCGCATCGCCCGCCATCCTTTCGCCGTCGAACCTCGCGACCTCGGGGTCTGCAGGGGCCGAAGCGGTCCGTTGCCTGCGCCGGGACCTTACTCGTCCGACCAGGGGATGTGAGGGAGTTTGGGGGGAGCCTACAGGGAGCCTACAGAGCGGGGGCGGGCGCGATGGGGCGGCATCAATCCAATTGCCTCAACCAGGACGTGGCGTGGTAGGCTCGCAGTGCGGACCGTGTCACCATTCTGTCACGGATCGGCTAACAGCCTGATTGAATGCGCCCGTGTGCCTGAGCCGGGCAGCCGATCGGGCGGGAGGGATCGCGATGGACGCCGCCGACGTGCGTGAGGAACTCGAGCGCATCCTCGGCAGCCCGGCCTTCGAGGCGTCGGCGCGCAACCGACGCTTTCTCGAGTACATCGTCGAGGAGACCCTGGCCGGTCGCGGCGACCGGCTGAAGGGCGTGGCGATCGCGATCGACGTGTTCGGGCGCGATGCCACGATCGATCCGCAGCACGATCCGGTGGTCCGGATCGAGGCGGCCAAGCTGCGCCGGAGACTGGAGCGCTATTACCTGACCGCCGGCCAGGACGACCCGATCCGGATCGACATTCCGAAGGGCGCCTACGTGCCGAGCTTCGCGCGGCAAGAGCCTGCGCTCCCCGATCCAGCTGCCGTCGCCCTGGCGGGCGAACGCGCTGCGGCCGCTGGCGCGAGCCCGGCGCGTGGCAACGCTAGACCGCGCTGGCCCTGGCTCGCGAGCGGCCTCCTTGCGGGCCTGCTGCTTGGAGCGCTGGGATGGTTTGGCATGGACCTGGCGCCCAGATCGTGGTCCGGCAGCAGCCGGGACGACGTGACCGATCTGCCGCAAGGGCCCAAGATCGCCGTGTTACCGTTCCTCAATCTGAGCGGCGATCCCGAGCAGGCCTACTTCGCCGAAGGCGTCACCGATCAGATCGTGACGGATCTTGCCCGGTTCAAAGCACTATTCGTCCTGTCGATCGAATCCACCGCCAAGTACCAGGGACAGTCGGCTGATCCCCAACGCCTGAAACGCGAGCTCGGCGTCGATTATCTGCTGGACGGCAGCGTTCGACGCGAGTCCGACCGACTCCGACTCGCGACCCGCCTGGTCGATGCCCAGTCTGGCAAGATCATCTGGGCAAAGAGCTATGGCGATGAGCTCACTCCTGCCAACGTGTTTGAGATTCAAGACGATGTCTCGCAGGAGGTGTCCGCAGTCGTTGCCAGCAACTACGGTGTGATCGCGGAAGCGGATCTGACGGAAGCGCAACACCGGCCACCAAAGTCGTTCGCCGCCTATGATTGCGTCCTTCGCTACTACCACTACCAGAGATTGTTCGACCCACGCGAGCACGCCAAGGTGCGCGCCTGCCTTGAGCACGCGGTCGAACTCGATCCCGATTATTCGGACGCTTGGGCGGTTCTTGCGAACATCTACGCGCAGGAATATCGGTTCGACTTCAATCCACGACCGGAGCTCTACGATTCTCATGAGCGTTCCCTGACTGCAGCCTATCGCGCGGTCGAGATCGAACCGAGAAACCCGACCGGCCAGCTGATGCTCGCGAATGCTCTGTTCGATCGGCACAATCTCGTGGCCTTCAGAAAGGCCGGGGAGCAGGCGATCAGCCTCAATCCCAATGATCCCGAGCCGCTTGCCCACTTCGGAACCCGTCTGACCTACATGGGGGAGTGGCAGCGTGGGCTGGCGCTCGTGAGCAAAGCGATCGCGCTCAATCCCGATCACCCGCAATGGTACCTGGACCCCTTCATCTACTACCATTACCAAACGAACGATTATCAGCTGGCCTGGACGGAGGCGCAAAATCAAGGCGGCTCCGGCGACGTCTGGTGGTTGCTGTTCAGGGTGATGATTCTCGGCGAGCTGGGTCGGAGCGAGGAGGCGCAGCCTCTGATCGAAGCGGCGCTCAAGCTCAAGCCGGATGTCCGCGAAACCTTGTGGGACATGGCGCGCGTCTGGAACGTGCCGGACGCGCACATCGAGCACATCGCGGATGGCCTGCGCAAGGCCGGCCTCGCCATCGAGCCCGAGCGACAGCCTTCGTGATCAGGTCCGTCGCACCGCCCGGTGAGCGCGGGCCTGTTCCACCGCCGCCCTGAGACGTTGGCGACCTATGAATGCGTCCTGGCAGGCCTTTGCCTGTCGTCGGACATTCAGCCGAGAGCCGTACGCCCCGAGCCGGGATGCCTCGAGGAGACGGTGCGCGGTGACCCCCGACGACCCCCACGGGTGGGCGGTGCTGGCCGATGTGCGTCTCGACGAATACCGCTGGCACGGCTTCGGGCCCCTGGTGCGGGCAGCTGGCGGCGCTGGATCAGGCGCGGGCGGCGGTGGCGCAGCTCGGCGCATCAGGACCAGCTCCGAGCTGGCCGCGCTCGAGTTCCTGAAAGACGTCCAGGCAGGTCGGGGCCGCTGACGCTTCCGGTCGAGCGGGCTGGCCGGCCCGGTTGCCGGGCGGAGGGAAAGCAGCAGCCGGCCGAATCGGGTAGCTCTGCCAAGTCGCCAACCGTAGCCGTTCACGCCGTGTTGTTCTCGACCGCCTTGCGGCGGAGTTTCGCGCCCGAGCCGCCACAAACGTTGACGTCGCGGGCTTAAAGCTGTACTAACAGAGCAGCCCGGGAAGACCCTGGCGTGTCCTTTGCAGGAGAGCATCAATGAGAAGAATGTTGGGAGTGGTCACGGCTGCTGCCCTGGCTTTCACGGCCGGCGTCGCCTTGGCTGACGAGGCCAAGGGCAAGATCGAAAACATCGACCAGACGACGAACACGCTCACCGTCGGCACCCAGACCTTCCAGTGGTCGAGCGAGAACTCGCTGGGCGTCAAGCTCAAGGACCTCAAGGAGGGCGATATGGTCAAAATCATGTACGAGCCCAACCAGAGCAAGATCCCCGACGTGCAGGAGATTACGAAGGAGAAGTAACCGGTCGACGCCAGGGCTCAAGCGGCAGGCGGGACCTGTCGCTTGAGCAAGGTTTGCTTGTGACGATTGACAGACCAGGGTGGCGCATGTGGGTAGGCCGGTCCGCCGGCAGCGCTGCCCGAGTACCCCGAACAGCGTAGACGCCGCCGGTCGCCGCCGCCGTCCGCGGCGGCTCACGGATCGCGCGACAGGCCGCGCTCTTCGAGCGCCTTGAGGTAGTTGGCCCAGAGCTGGTCCCGATTGCGGCCGAGGTAGTGGAGATAGCGCCAGGAATAGATGCCGGTCGAGTGCAGGTCGTCGAACAGGATCCGGACCGCGTAGTTGCCGACCGGCTCGAGTTCCATGATGCCGACGTGGCGGCGACCGGCGAGGATCGTCTTCTGGCTGGGCCCATGGCCCTGGACCTCGGCGGACGGGCTTTCCACCCGCAGCAGCTCGGCCGGGAGCACGAAGCTGGCGCCGTCGTCGAAGGTCACGGTCAGCCGCTTCTCGGCCCGGTTGACGCGGAGCTCGGTCGGCCACGGCTGCGGTTGGTCGGTTCCGGCTTGGCGGGCTTCGGGTTGACCCGTGCCGGGCTGGCGATCGGAGGGCGCGCTCATGCCCGGTCCCCGGCCCTGGGGCGGGCGCGGACCACGTCCGGGATGGCATCGTCGTCGTCGAGCGGGCGCGCCTCGTCGACCAGCATGATCGGGATGCCGTCGCGGACCGGATAGGCGAGACCGGCCTGCTCGCTGATCAGCTCCTGGCGCTCCCGGTCGTAGCGGAGCGGCCCCTTGGTCAACGGGCAGACCAGGAGATCGAGCAGGTTCGGATCGACCGCAGGCGCGCCTGTCATCCTGACACCCTTCCGATCATCCTGACACCCTCCCCGTCATCCCGACAGCCTTCCCCTGCCGCCGGCGGTCCCGGCGCCGGCCTCAATGCCAGGGTCCCGCCGCCCGATCCCGGGCGCCGAGCGCGCCCATCTGCAGGAGCGCGATCAGGACCTTGGCGCGCTGCTCGGGATCGGCGGCTTCCAGGAGCGCCTGCTTCTCGCACGGCTCGAACGGGCAGATCATCGCCAGCGAAGTGACCAGGCCGGCCAGCGGTGCCGCCTCGATCTGGCCCCAGTCGGCGCTGATCTCGCAGACCTCGAAGTAGCCGCGCAGCGCCCCGGTCAGAGTCGGGCGCAGGCTGTCGGAGGGCGTCGGCGGCTCGAGGTCGCATTGCCAGCGCTCGAAGCTCGCGACCACCTGACGGTAGGGCGTCCCGACCTGCAGCTCCTCGACCACCTCGAAGCGGCAGACCCCGGTGAGCGTGATCAGATAGCGGCCGTCGTCGGTCTCGGTGAAGCTCGTGATCTTGCCGACGCAGCCGATCGGGTAGATGTCGGGCTGGTCGCGCGGACCGCTGCCGGTCGGCTGGATCATGCCGATCACCCGATCGGTGCGCATCGCATCCAGGGTCATCTGCAGATAGCGCGGCTCGAAGATGTTCAGCGGCAGGTTGCCGCCCGGTAGCAGGATCGCGCCCGGCAGGGGGAAGATCGGAAAGCGGATCGGCAGGGCGCCGCTCAGGCCGGGTTCGCCGCAACTGGTCATCGCCTGCGCTCAACCGCGCCGTGGCGCCCTCACGAGAACAGCACCGCCGAGAGCTGGCGCCGGCCGGCGACGGTCGCCGGGTGCCTGGGCCCGAGCGCCTCGAAGAACTTGACCAGCTGCCGGCGCGCCGCCTGGTCCTGCCAGTCGCGATCCTTGCGGATCGAGGTCAGCAGATGCTCGATCGCGGCGTCGATCTGGCCGCGCAGGAACAGGACGGTCGCGAGGTCGAGGCGCGCCTCGTGATCGTTCTCGTTGGCCTGGAGCCTCGCATTCAGCGCCTTGAGGTCGGGCAGGGTGCCGGCTTCCTCGGCCAGGCTGAGCGCGGCGCGCGCGCCATCGACCTCGACGTGGTTGACGTGCTCCTTGGGCACCTGCTCGAGCAGCTGGCGGGCGTCGGCCAGGCGGCCGAGACCGATCCTTGCGCGGGCGAGCCCCGCCAGCGCCTCGGGATTGCCGGGCTCGGCGTCCAGGATCTGCTCATAGACCCGGGCCGCGCGCTCGAGCTGGCCCGCATCGGCCAGCTTCTTTGCCTGCTCGATCGCGACCTCTTCCGGCGCCGGCCCGACCGGCCCCACGAGGCGCTCGACGAAGGCCTTGATCTGGCTCTCCGGCAAGGCGCCGGCGAAGCCGTCGACCGGCTGGCCGTTGCTGAACGCGTAGACCATCGGGATCGACTGGATGCGCAGCTGCTGGGCGAGCTCCGGGCTCTGGTCGATGTCGACCTTGACCAGCCTGACCTTGCCGCCGGCCGCCTTGACCACGCGCTCGAGGATCGGCCCCAGCTGCTTGCAGGGCCCGCACCAGGGCGCCCAGAAATCGACGATCACCGGCCGGTTGCGCGACTCCTGGATGACGTCCTGCATGAAGCTCCGGGTGTCGCTGTCCTTGACCACCTCGGTGGCCTCGGCCGCAGGCTGTGCCCGCGCGCCCCGCAATCCCGACAACAGAGCCATAGTGATCCCTTCGCCCCTGCGCGACCGATGGTTGGCAAGTGTTGGCACTAAGATGGCGAAAGGCGCCGCGCCGATCAAGGGGAGCCCCGCGCGGGCCGCCGGCGCCCTTACGTACGGGCGCACCGCCGAGGCGCTTGCCAAGGCCTGACGCTTCCCCTATGTAGCGGCTCTCGGAGAGGTCGCGCCGGGGCGACCCGCGCGGGCGTAGCTCAGGGGTAGAGCACAACCTTGCCAAGGTTGGGGTCGAGGGTTCGAATCCCTTCGCCCGCTCCAGTTTCTTTCCCACTTTAAGAAGGCGTGCGGTCAGAGGCCCGCGGCCCTGCGCAGCGCTTGGTTGATGCGCGACTGCCAGCCGGGGCCGCTCGCCCGGAAATGCGCCAGTACGTCCGGATCGAGGCGGATGTTGACCGCCTCCTTGGGCGCCGCCTTCTTCGGGCGGCCGACCGCTCTCGCGGGCCGGATCAGGCGCTCCCCGCCCCGGATCTCCGCCCGCTCGAACCACTCCCGGTCCAAGCGCGGCGCCTCGTCCGGATCAACCCATCTGCTCGCGCCCCCAGGTTTCTTCGTCGGCATGCCTATAACTCATCGAGATGATACGCCGCCCGCCAGCGCGCGGGGTCCGGACCAGCACGACGAGCCGCCCCTTCCGCCAGCCCGCGGTGATGAAGCGCGGCTCGCCGTAGTTCCGCCGCTCGTCCGGCAGCGTCATCGTCCGGCCGGCGAACACTAGCCCGACATCGGCGAAATCCAGCCCCCGCTCGACCAACGTCACCCGACGCTTGGTCTCGCCGAGGTCATCTTCAATTTATGTATCCACAAAAAATTCGGCGGTCAAGGGTTCTATGCCTGCCAATCTTCTTCCAGCTCGCGACCTCTCTTGCGCGTTGTAGCCCTCCTCCACATCCTCCCCCAATTTTACTTGCACACACCGGGACCATCCTACACGCGCTCAGATACGGGGAGGCGGTTCGAGACAATTCACTGCGATCCTGCTTCAGCCACCCTGCTTTAGGAAGCCATCGCATTCCGGTCTGTATCCTCGCCCCGGTATGGTAGCAGGCGAGCTGAGGCGCCAGCCATGAGGACCGGTTTTGCTGATTGCAGGCCTCGCGACCTTGGTCACCAGGCGTGGTATCAACTGCCTGGACCCTGCGGCGGCGGAGTTGTCTCGTAGTCGCAATGTTCTTGGGCTCATCGCAACCTGCGTGCGGTTTCGGTGAAGGGCTAATCCCCGGCGTGATCGCATCTTCAGCACACTCCGCGCTCGCCTTCTCCTTGATCGGTAAGTGGCGCCGCCGCAAGGCTGAGCGACCGTCCACGGCTTGATCTGCGATGCTCTCGACCTTTCTTGGCATCGGCTTGGAATGTCTCAGCAGCCTGCTACCGTTTGTACTCGGATTTGGACCACGGTCGACCTTCGCATGAGCCATTGCCGCGTTCTCCTTGACCATGAAGAGCAGGTCGATCTCGCTGAGATCTGCCATGAGATCATCTACGGGTTCGACGTACGGAACGAAGGACGGAAAGCAGCCCGTGAGGTTCGCGCTTACCTCGTGAAGGAAGAGGCTCGCTACAAGGACGAGCCCGAATTCCGTCAGGGTTCGGTTCATACGCGTCCGCTGTCGTGGCATGGAGCTGACGACTGCCCAGCGCTCCTCGTCCCGGGTACTGCGGTTGCGGTAGAGCTGGCCCGCTTTCGAGACGACGACGACAGCTGGGGATCGGCGGTGCGGTTCAAGTTTACCGTTGCGGTGGTCGGGGATGGAGACGAGCGAGCACGAAGAGAGTTCGTGATCGACAATCCTTGGCCTGAGGAGCAGTACCTGCCTATCGATATCGCGAGTTTAAACCGGCATTCAACGGCGGAGCAATCCTCGGGAATCAAACGGTAAGATAACGAGTATCAAAGCCGTCGGCGTTTCATCATCGCTGGTCTGATTGCCGCCACTATGGCGGGCTGCAGCAGCACGGTGCCCAGCAAAACTGGGACCAGCGGAGAGATTCGATCGAATGGAGGCTCAAGAAGCTCATCAAAATGCTGCGATCCGCGCAGTACAAGACAAAGGCACGGGGGCGCAAATAGGCTCGAACCCCAGGCATGGATCGCTATGCCGATAGCTCCAGCGTAAAGGTGATCCCGGCTATATAGGGCTCGTACTTGGCCGACGCTGTTGTGTGCGGTGCCAATCATGTTGAGCGATTTGCTGCGCTGCTCGAGAAGTGGGATGTAGCCGGATGACCGATGCATGTATTGCGTATTACAACAGCAGGGACCATGGAGGAAGTAGTACGATTGAAGACTTAGAGCGCCGAATTGAAGACTCTACAATGGGTAATGGCGCTGTCTGATTGCAGCCTGAACCTCGAGGGCGTCGCAGTCGAGCTAGTCGGTCGCAGCCGGGAGGCGCTTGGGCGCTGGGCGGTTGTCGGGTCCCATCATAGGGCAGGGGCCCGTTAGCGCCGCGTGACGCGCAGCGTAGGAGGTCGGTTTACCAGAAGCCCTCGAGCTTCGCCGTCTCGATTCGACCGCTCGGCCTGCCGACCACCGACCATCAGGGGGGCCATCAAACCGGGCGGAAGTCGGGCAGGACCGGGGTCGCGTCCGGCAGCAGCGCCGGCACCAGCGTGTCCCGATAGACCGCCGCGTTGACCTCGTGGGTGAGGAAGACGTAAGCGCCCGAGAGTTCCATCAGGTCCTGCATGCGGCGGTACATGTGGTCGCGGGCGGCCGGGTCGGTTTCGGTCAGCGCCTGTTTGTGCAAGGCGCCGAACTCCTGGTTCGAAAAACGCTCCCAGTTCCAGATGCCGACCTGCTCTGGCGTGAACCAGGCGGTGGCGAAGGAGGGGTCGGGCTGCATGCCGTATTTCTGCAGGATCAGCTGGATTTTTTTCCACTGGTTGCCGTCGGCCTCGCTGCCGAGCGACCAGAACGTTCCAGAATCATGCTGGTTGATTTCCACCGTGATGCCGACCGCGGCGAGGTTCGCCTGGATGACCTGGGCCGCGAGCAGGCGCTCGGTCTTGGCCTCGATGTCGAGGGTGCAGGAAAAACCGCCCGCGAGGCCGGCCGCGGCGAGTAGCGCCTTGGCCGCCTCGGGGTCGGGGCGCGGGTCGGCGAGGAGCTTGTCGCGGTGGCCGATCAGGCCGGGGGCGATGATCCCGGTCGCCCGGGTCGCGACCCCGAAATAGGCGGCCTCCAGCACCTGGTCGACGTCGACCGCCCGCTGCACCGCCTGGCGCACCCGGAGGTCGTCGAAGGGCGGGGCCGCGGTGTTCATGCCGAGCCAGACGTAGTCGAGCGACGGTTTTTCCACCAAGTGGACGCCCGGGGGTGGTGCTGTCCGATAGGACGGGATCGAGCTGACGCTGATCGCGGTGTAGTCGAGCTCGCCCGCCTCGAACGCGATCTCGGCCGCCTTCTCGTCCTCGATCGGCAGGATGCGGATCTCCTCGAAGCCGCCGGGCGGACCGTTCCAGTCCGGATTGCGGGCGAGCGTGAGGCGCTGTTTGGGCTGCCACTCCTTGATCAGATACGGGCCCGCCGTGGCCGGCGGCTGGGTCGTGAACCGCCCGCCCGCCTGCATGACCGCCTTGCGGCTCACGATGCAGCCCGAGGCGGACGGCAGCGTGCTGGTCCAGAGCGGCGCGAACGGCTCCTTCAGCACGATCACGCCCGCATAGGTGTCCCTGACCTCGACATGGTCGATGGCTGCGAAGTCGTCGCGATATTCCGAGGCCTGCGCCGGGTCGGCGATCCGCTCGTAGCTGAACTTGACGTCGTCCGCTGTCAGCTCGCCGAAGTCGCCGGTGACCATGATGCCGGGGCGAAGCCTGAACCTCACGCGAGTTGGCCCCGCCTGTTCGATCATCAGGGCGGCACCGAGCCGCCAGCCCCACGAATCGCCGGTCCGGTACTCGATCAACCGTGGCAACAGACAGCGCAGGATGTCGCCTTCGGGCTGGCCCTTGCGGTGCGCCGGATCGAGCACCTGCAGGTCGGCCGCAGCCCGCACCCGCAGCAGGCTTGGTTCGCCGGCGGCCGCGCCGGGCCGCGACCGCAGCAGCGCAGCCGCGCCAAGGGCACCGGTGGCCTGCAGCCACCGTCGACGCGAGAGTTTGGGCATCGAGGCGGTTTCAGCTGCCCAACGGCGGCGCATCCTCGGGCTCGGCCCGGCTGCCCGTGTCGTCAGGGTTGTTCGTCGGCATGCTCGTACCTCATGGCGATGATGCGCCGCCCGCCGCCCAGGGGGTCCGTCTGCCGGCGCGAGCGTTGGTTGCCAGGCCCGCGATGGTAGGCGATGTTGCAGCCCTCACGCCAATCGATTTGCCGGCCCGCGGCCGGCCCGATCGGTGGCATTTTCTTAACGGCGCCGGCGCACACTTCCGGCATGACCACCAAGCTGGGCTACGCGCCGCGCCATCGATCACGAGCCGCGCGAGCTCACCCCCGAGGACGAGGCTCTGCTCGCGGATCTGGCGCAGCTGGTGCTCATGCAACTCGAGCTGCAGCGGGCCGGACATCTGGCGCTCGCCGAGATCGCCGAGCGCCAGCGTGTCGAGGTGGCGTTGCGCACGCGCCAACAGCAGCTGAAGGAGGCCCAGCGGCTCGCCCATCTCGGCGACTGGCGCTGGCCGGTCAGCAACCAGGCGCCGACCTGGTCGGCCGGCATGTTCCGCATCTTCGGGCTCGATCCGGCGAGCTTCGAGCCGACCTCCGACGCCCTCCTGGACCTCGTCCATGCCGACGACCGGGAGCGCGTCCGGGCGCGACTCCAGCAGGCCGTGGTGGATCGGGCGACCGCATCGGTGGAGTTCCGGCAGCTGCGCGCGGACGGCGCCGAGGCCCCACTTTTGGTCCGAGGCGCGTTGCGAGCTCGATGACCAGGGCGAAGTCGTCGCGCTGTTCGGCGTCTGTCAGGACATTACCGAGCGGCGCAACGCCGAGCGGCGCATCCATCACCTCGCGCACCACGACAGTCTGACCGGTCTGCCCAACCGGGCGCTGTTCCACGATCGCCTCGAGACCGCTCTGGCGCGCGCCCGCCGGACCGGCGAGCGGATCGGGCTGATGCTGCTCGATCTCGACCACTTCAAGGACGTCAACGACAGCCTCGGTCACGACGCCGGCGACGCCCTGCTGTGCGAGGTCGGCCACCGGCTCCGGCGTTGCGTCCGCGAGACCGATACGGTCGCGCGCCTGGGTGGCGACGAGTTCGCGATCATCCTGGCCGGCCTCGCCAAGCCCGCTCAGGCCGGGCTCGTGGCGGAGAAGATCATTGCCGCGATGGCCGCGCCGACCCGCCATGGCGCGCACGAGATCCACGCCCGGACCAGCGTCGGCATCACGATCTTCCCGAGTGACGACGTCGAGCCGCAGCCGTTGCTCAAGAACGCCGACATCGCGCTCTACCGCGCCAAAGCGGAGGGCCGCGGCACCTGTTGCTTCTTCCAGAGCTCGATGAAGACGCAGGTCGAGCGCCGGCGGGCTCTCGAGGGCGAGCTGCGCCAGGCGATCGCCAACGATCGGCTCGAGCTGGTCTATCAGCCGATCGTGCGGCTCGCGGATGGCGGGCGCGAGGGTTTCGAGGCGCTCCTGCGCTGGCGCCGCAGCCGCGAGCTCCACTCGATCGCGGAGGTCTTGCCGATCGCCGAGCAGACCGGCCTGATCGTGCCGATCGGCGAGTTCGTCGTGCGCCGCGCGGCGGCGCACCTGCGCGCCTGGCTGGATGCCGGCTTCGCGCCCGGGCGGATCGCGCTCAACCTGGCGGCGGCCCAGTTCGAGCGCGGCGATCTGGCGCCGACCATCAAGGCGATCTTCGACGACGACGGGCTGGGCTTCGATCACCTCGCGGTCGAGGTCACCGAGCGCGTCCTGCTCGGGCGCAAGGCCGAGCGCGTGAGCCAGTCTCTGGCGGACCTGCACCGGCTCGGGGTGAGGGTCTCTCTGGACGACTTCGGCACCGGCTACGCCTCGCTCACCCATCTCAAGCAGTTCCCGGTCGATCATTTGAAGATCGATCAGACGTTCGTTCAGGGCATCGGCGTCGACCCCGATGATGCGGCGATCGTGCGCGCGGTGATCAACCTCGGGCACAGCCTCGGCAAGGGGATCGTCGCCGAGGGCATCGAGACCGAGCAGCAGCTCGCTTTCCTGCGCCTGCACGGCTGCGACCTCGGGCAGGGCTATCTGTTCGCCCGGCCGCTGCTGGCGAGCGCCGTGCCTCGCTGGCTGAGCCGGCCCACCCGGCGGCCGGCGGACGCGCTCGCGCTCGCGAACTGACCCCGCCGGTCGGGGGCCCGCATAGCGGCGGTCCTGTCAGACCAGGGTGGGCGGCAGATTGCGATCCCAGTGCGGGAAGGGGTCGCTCGGAATCGGGCGGCTCTCACGAGTCCGACGGTGACGATCACGACTGCGGTCGCGTGCACGACCATGATGCCCGCCAAAACAGGGCAATCCGCACCGCCGACCCTGCGATCCTCAGGCGGCGACGAACGGGAAATGGCAGCGGGCGAGGTGGCCGGGGGCGACCTCGCGCAGCGCCGGGGCTTCGGCGCGGCAGCGGTCTTGGGCGAACGGGCAGCGGGGGTGGAATTCACAAGCCTGAGGGCGGTTGGCGAGGCTCGGGATTTCGCCGACCAGCTCGACCTCGGTGCGGCGGCGCGCCGGGTCGGGCTTGGGGATCGCCGCCAGCAGGGCGTGGGTGTAGGGGTGCGCGGGTCGGGCAAAGACCGTGGCGGTCGGGCCGACCTCGACCAGCCGGCCGAGATACATGATCGCGATCGAGCTGAGAAACCCGGCGCACGACGGGCAGGTTGTGGGTGATGATCAGGTAGCCGATGCCGAGCTCGGCCTGAAGTCGGGCGAATAAATTCAGGACCTCGCCCTGGACCGAGACGTCGAGGCCGGCGGTCGGCTCGTCGGCGATGATCAGTTTGGGCGACAAGGCGAGCGCCCGGGCGACCCCGACCCGGCGCGCCTGGCCGC
Organism: uncultured Alphaproteobacteria bacterium; assembly: GCA_963753685.1. Taxonomy (GTDB): domain Bacteria; phylum Pseudomonadota; class Alphaproteobacteria; order Geminicoccales; family Geminicoccaceae; genus DATAOG01. Next base: position 25,680 of record CAVWDE010000013.1, on the reverse strand, counting down.
CCGAGAGCTCGTGCGGGTAGCGCTCGAGGAACTCGGCGCCGAGCCCGACCATCGCAAGGAGGCGGGACGCCTCCGCCTTCAGATCGCGACCGCTCCGCCCGTGGATCCGGAACGGCTCGGTGATCAGGGCGCGCACGGTCCGGCGCGGGCTGAGCGAGGCGACCGGGTCCTGGAACATCATCGCAAGGCTTCGCCGCCAGGGCTTCAGCGCCCGCTCGGAGAGCCCGAGCAATTCCGTCCCCTCGAACCGGATCGAGCCCGAGTGCGCGGAGACCAGGCCGATGATCGCGCGCCCGAGCGTGGTCTTGCCCGAGCCGCTCTCGCCGACCAGCGCGACGGTGGTCGCCGCCGGGATGCTCAACGACACGCCGGCGACCGCCTCGAGCCAGGGGTCGCGCACGCCGCCCATCCGGGCGCCGAGCCGACCGAGAGCGCCGGAAGCGGACCCTGAGGCCCTCGACCTCCAGCACCCTAGTTTTCGGCCAGCAGGTGGCAACGGGCGCGATGGCTATCGCCGACCCGCGTCCAGCCCGGGGACTTCCGGCCGGCAGCGCTCGAACGCCTTCGGACAGCGTGGCGCGAACGCGCAGCCGGGCGGCGGACGGATCAGGTCCGGGACCTCCCCCGGGATGGTGGCGAGCTCGCGTCCCGCCACCGCCTCGCTGGCGGGCTCGCAGTCCAGCAAGGCCTGGGTGTAGGGATGCGCCGGCCGGTGGAACAGATCGAACACGCCGCCCTCCTCGACCACCTCGCCCGCGTACATCACGACCACCTGGTCGCAGAGCTCGGCGATCAGGCCGAGGTTGTGCGAGACGAACAGAATCGAGCCCGCGAAGCTCTGCTTGAGCTCGCGCAAGAGATGGATGATCTGCGCCTCGAGCGTGACGTCGAGGGCGGTGGTCGGCTCGTCGGCGATCAGGAGATCGGGGTTGGCGAGCAGCGCCATGGCGATCGCGACCCGCTGGCGCATGCCGCCCGAGAGTTGATGCGGGTAGTCGTCGATCCGGGTCTCCGGGTCGGGGATGCCGACCCGCCGCAGCATGCGGACGGCGCGCGCCCGCTTCTCGCGCGCACCGATGGGCTCGCGATACTGGATGTCGATCATCTGGGTGCGGATGGTGAGCACCGGGTTGAGCGAGCTCATCGGGTCCTGGAAAACCGCGGCGACCCGCTGGCCGCGCAGCTGCTGGAGCTCCGGTTCGGCAAGCGTCAGCACGCTCCTGCCCTCGAAGATCACCTCGCCGCCGGTCACCAGGGCGTTGTCGGGCAACAGCGCGAGCGTGGCCAGGACCAAGGTGGTCTTGCCGCTGCCGCTCTCGCCGACCACGCCGACGATCTGGTTGCGCGCCACCTTCAGGCTCGCTTGGCGCAAGGCATGCACACGCCCGCGCGGGGTCGCGAAGTCGACGCTGAGGTCCCGGATCTCGAGGACGGGATCGCCTCCCGCAAGCCCGGGCGGGCCCGCCATTACGCTTCTCGACCCGGCTTGCGCTCCAGCTCAGGCTTGAGGTCGCGGAGCAGCCGCTCTAAGCTTTTCCGATAGGGATCATGCTCCTTCCAGCCGCTGAAGTCGCCGATGTGACGGGTGCGCATGATTGCCCGCGCCCAGGCGCGATCGGTCTGAACGACCGCGTCGTCGATCCGCACGGGGAACAAGATGGTGCGGCGGTCGGGGTCCTTGCGCTCCTCCTCGAGCGCCGCCTCGACCTCGTCCTCGACCCACTGACTGGCGATCGAGTTCTCCGAGAGCACGACGAGCAGCTTGTCGCGAAGTCGGATCACCTCATCGATCGTATCCCGGACACGTTCGCCTATCTTCAGGTCCTCGGGTGCAAACCAGCATCGCACGCCCTTGTCCTGCAGGTCGGCGTAGAGACGCTGGGCGAACTCGCCATCCTTGGACGAGTGGCTGAGAAAGCACGAATAGAACTGTATTGGCTGATTCAAGAGCGACGGTAGGTACTCGATTAGGTTGTCTGGCAAGCCGCACCCGCGTAGAAAACTAAGCGGCAGAGGACCGGAAGATTGTAACGTGCGAAAGTCGATGCTGCTCGGGAAGTTATGCTTGCAGGTTTCCAGATTCTCGAAGTCTATTAAATAGACATTTGCGAAAACTGTCCCGCCCAGCCTGGCGTCGCAGAGGTCTACCTCGCGCAGGACGGCTCCATTGAGGTTGGTGTGTGTTAGGTCGGCCGATTTAAGGCAGACCCGGTCGAGGATGGCATCGCTCAAGTTGGCCCAGCCAAGGTTCGCTTTGCTAAGGTCGGCTCTGCTCAAGCGGGCCATGTAAAGGGTGGCGCTGCCAAGGTCAGCCCCTTCGAGGTTGGCCTCGCTGAGGCAAGCCCCGCTGAGATCGGCCTTGCCGAGATCTGCCCCGATTAGACTTACTCTACTGAAGTCAACCTCGCGAAGGTCGGCGCGAAAGAGGTCGGCTTTGCGCAGATTCGGCCGGCGGGTGCGGGGGTCCAGGCGCCGCCACTCATTCCAAGTGTCTCCGCCCTGTCTCAACAACGCGAGGAGTTTCTTATCTGCCATAGGCTGTTACTCTGTCCGCCGGTCCGATGAATAGACCTTATCCCAGCTAAACAGCTGGAGGTACGTATGCCAGCATGGACTGATCCCATCAAGGCGTCCGGCGGAGCCTGGGGTCGAACAGGTCGCGGAGCGTCTCGCCGAGGAAGGTGAAGCCGAGGGTGGTGAGAATCAGGGGGAAACCGCCCGCGAGCACGAGCCAGGGGGTCGAGCGGATGAAGGCGTAGCCGTCGGCCAGGATGTTGCCCCAACTGGGCGCCGGCGGGCGGACGCCAAGGCCGAGGAAGGAGAGGCCGGCCTCGACCGTGACCACGACCGGGACGTCCATGCTGGCCAGGATCAGGAGCGGGCCGATCACGTTCGGCAGGACATGGATAGCGAGGATGCGCGCCGGCCCGGCGCCGAGCGAGCGCTCGGCCAGGATGAATTCGGTCTCCTTGAGCGAGAGGGTCTGGGTGCGGACGATCCGGCCGTAGACCGGCACCGAGGTCACGATCAGGATCAGGATCACCATCTCGAGGCTCGGGCCGGCAAGCGTCACCGCGGCGAGCGCGAACATGATGGTCGGGAACGAGCGCACCGTGTCGAACAGCAGCAGGAGCGTGCTGTCGAGCGAGCGGGGGCCGTAGCCCGCGAGCATGCCGAGCAGGATGCCCAGGATCAGCGAGACCGAGATCGACCAGAAGGCGACCTCAAGCGCGACCCGGCCGCCGAAGAGGACGCGCGAGAAGGTGTCGCGGCCGAGCTGGTCGGTGCCGGCCAGATGGGCAAGCGACGGGCCGCCGAGCCGCGCCCGGACGTCGAGCGCGTTCGGGTCGTAGGGAGCCAGCCCATGGGCGAAGAGCGCGCTTGCCAGGAAAAGAGCGACCAGGATCAGGCCCGTGAGGCCGAGCGGATCGGCGAGCAGGCGGCGCAGGCGGGGCACGCGTCCCGGGGCCGCCTGCGCCGCCCAACGTGGAGAAAACTCAGAGGCTGGCGCGGACACGGGGGTCGAGCCAGGCGTTGAGCAGGTCGGCGAGCAGCGCGCACAGCACGAACAGGATGGTCGTGACCAGCACCGCACCCTGGACGACCGGATAGTTGCGGGTCAGCGCCATATCGTAGATCAGCTTGCCGATGCCCGGCCGCGCGAACACGATTTCGGCAAACACGGCGCCGGAGAGCAGGTTGCCGATGCCGACGCCGAGCAGGGTCACGGTCGGCAGGATCGCGATCTTGAGCGCGTAGCGGTAGGTGATCATGCGCTCCGGCAGGCCGAAGGCGCGCGCGGTGCGGATGAAGGGCTCGCCCATGACCTCGAGCATCGAGGCGCGCACCAGGCGGGCGATGTAGCCGACCCAGCCGAGCCCGATCGCGAACGCCGGCAGGATCAGATGGCGCAGCTGGTCGGCAAGATCGCCCGGCTCACCGGCACCGATCGCCGGCAGCCAGCGGAGCCAGACCGCGAAGAGTAGCAGGGTATAGAGCGCAACCACGAACGAGGGCACCGCGATCGCGCCGACCGTGATCACGCCCGAGAGCTTGTCGAACCAGCTGTTGCGCTGAACCGCCGAGTAGCAGCCGAGCGGAATGCCGAGCAGGACCGCCCAGCCGAGCCCGGCGCCGGCGAGCGCGAGCGTGTAGGGCAGCTGCTCGAGGATGATCGTGGTGACGCTCCGGTTGCTGAACACGTCGGCGCCGAGATCGCCGCGCAGCACGCCGCCGGCGAATGCCAGGAACTGGACGTAGACCGGTTGATCGAGGCGCATCTTGGCGAGATAGGCCTGGCGCATCGCCTCGGTCGCGCGCGGCCCGAGTGCGATCGTGATCGGGTCGCCCGGCACCAGATGGATCATGCCGAACAGCGCCGCCATGGCGCAGATCACGATCACCAGGGCGAGGCCCAGCCGCCGGACCGCGTAGAGCGTCACGTTGCCAAAGCCTCCCGCCTGTGCTCCGGACCGATGGAAAGTGCCTTCGGGTCAAGGCTTCTGCCCAGGTCCGGTTAACCTTTCGTCAACCATTGGCTACTAACGTGTCATGGTTCCGTGGTCCATGCGACCGTAGGACTCCGTCCCGGCTGCAAGGATCGGCTGGCGCGGAGTCCCACGGTCGCATGGACCAGCCGAAGCAAGGATGCCGATGCAAGGGCTAAGCTCCGGTTAACACCTCCATCTGGAGGATCGGGCAGAAGTTGCTCGGCGCTGAGCCCTCCCGACTGAACTCGAGCGGAGGCTTGGGCCCGGGGCATGTTAGCTGTCATTGCTGTGAACGTTCTCTAATCGCGCGGTGCGGCGCAAGCTCAACCTGCTCGCCGTCGCCAGGATCAAGGTTCTCTCCGAGCTCGGCATGGCAGCCGGCATCATCATGGCGTCAGATGGGTTGAGCGGGTCCATGTTGTTCATGCCCGGCAGCGCTTGGTGCGGTATTGCCTTCTGGCGGAGCATTCTCGCCGGGTCGGGGCGCGGCCGGTCAAGGCCAGCGTAGCTGCCGGCTTCGCCGGTTGCAGCCTTGACCGGCCGCGACCGCCCGGCACACTCCCCAGCAACAGGCAATGCCGCAGAACCCGATTCACCCTGACCGACGTTCGTGGTAACGACAGCTAGCCCTCACTGCGACGCTGGGCGACAGCCCCTGGGCATGACCGGGTACGGTCCAGACAGCCCGGGTGTTGGGGCCAGCTCAGGCAAGTTTGGCCCGACGGTCAGAGGTCCTTGCACAGGCGGAGCGCATCGTAGATCGCGGCGTGGATGTTGCGGCTGGCGACGGCATCGCCGATGCGGAACAGCTGGAAGCGGCCGCCCTGGTTGCTGACCACGGTTTGCGGGCGGCCGGCGATCAGGGCCTGGTAGTCGACCTCGCCGCGGTTGGCGGAGAGTTCCTTGAGCGCGAAATAGAGCTCGTCGAGCGGCAGGGTGCCGTGCTCGACCACGACCTGGTCGACCAGGCGCTGCTCGGTGCGTTCGCTGTAGTCGCTGCCGAGGATGGCGGCCAGGCGGTTGCCCTCGCGGCGGACCTCGAGCAGGCGGGTGTTGATCGTGATCCGGACGCCCCGCTCCTTGAAGCAGCGGGCGTAGGCGACGTGGTTGAGGCCGCCGATTTCGGGCGCGAAGTAGCGCTCGGGCGTGACGATCTCGAGCTTCGCCCCGGCCTCGGCCAGGTGCTCCGCCGCCTGCAGGCCCGGATGCGCGCCGTTGTCATCGAACAACAGGACTTCGGCGTCGGCGGCGCCTGGCGCGCCGGGGGCGCCGGGCCTGGCATCGCCGGAGAGGATGTCCCAGCTCGAGACCACGAGGTCCGCGCCATGTCCGAAAAAACCGGTGTCGGGGAGGCCGCCGGTCGCGACGATCACGACGTCGGGGTCCAGGGCCAGCACGTCGTCCGCCTCGGCGAGCTGGTTGAAGCGCATGTCGACGCCGTGCTTCTGGCATTGCGCCACGCGCCATTCGGCGATCCCGATCAGCTCGGAGCGGCGGCGCGCGCGCGCCGCGAGCCGGATCTGGCCGCCCGGCTGATCGGCGGCCTCGAACAGCACGACCTGATGGCCGCGCGCGGCTGCGACCCGGGCGGCCTCCAGGCCGGCAGGGCCGGCACCGACCACCACCACCTTCTTGTTCGGCCCATCGCCGCCGGCGATTGCGTGCGGCATGGTCGCTTCGCGGCCGGTCGCGGGGTTGTGGATGCAGAGCGCCTCGTGGCCCTCGTAGATCCGGTCCAGGCAATAGGTGGCGCCGACGCAGGGGCGGATGTCCTGCTCGCGGCCGGCGGCGATCTTGCGGGCGATGTGCGGGTCGGCGAGATGCGCCCGGGTCATGCCGACCATGTCGAGTTTTCCGGTCGCGATCGCGTGGCGCGCGGTCGCGACGTCGTTGATCCGGGCGGCGTGGAAGACCGGGAATTGGGTGGCGCTCCGGACCTCGCCCGCGAAGTCGAGATGGGGGGCGGCGGGCGTGCCCTGGATCGGGATCACCTTGGACAGTGCCGCATCGGTCTCGATGTGGCCGCGGATGATGTTGAGGAAGTCGACCTGGCCGCGCGCCACCAGGCGCTGCGCGATCTCGATCCCATCCGCGCGCGAGAGGCCCCGCTCCCAGTCCTCGTCCGCGACCATGCGGATGCCGACGATGAAGTCCTGGCCGACTGCGGCCCGGATCGCGTCCAGCACCTCGAAGGTGAAGCGTAGCCGATTGTCGAGGCTGCCGCCGTACTCGTCGGTTCGCCGGTTGGTCGCGGGCGACCAGAAGCCGTCGAGCAGATGACCGTAGGCCTCGATCTCGATGCCATCGAGGCCGGCGGCCTGCATGCGCAGGGCGGCCGCGGCGTAGGCCTTGGTGATCCGCGCGAGGTCCCAGTCCTCGGCTTCCTTGGGGAACGAGCGGTGCGCGGGCTCGCGGACCGGGGAGGGTGCCAGCACCGGCAGCCAGTCGGCCTTGTTCCAGTTGGTGCGCCGGCCGAGGTGGGTGATCTGAATCATGACCGCGGCGCCGTGCTCGTGGCAGTCGTCGGCGAGGCGGCGAAGCCACGGGATGATCTCGTCGCGGTAGGCGTGCAGGTTGCCGAACGCCGCGGGCGAATCCTCGGCAACGATCGCCGAGCCCGCGGTCATGGTCAGCGCGATCCCGCCCTTGGCCTTCTCGACGTGGTACAGCCGGTAGCGATCCTTGGGCAGGCCGTCCTCGGAATAGGCGGGCTCGTGCGCGGTGCTCATGATCCGGTTCTTGAGCACCAGATGCTTGAGCCGGAACGGCTGGAGGAGGGGATCGATCGAGCTGCGCATGCCTGCCTCCTTCTGCTGGCGCCCGGCGCAACCCTGGCTGCCGGCGCAGCGGACGCGGCGGACAGCATTCGCAGGCGATCGCGCCTGGTCAAGCCTGCGCGGTTGCGAGCCGCGGGAAGCGGCCTATCTTGCGAGGGGATCAGCTGTCCTCGGGCTTCCATGATGTTGGCACACAGGGCCGCGGGCCGCCGGCTGGCGCCGCTGGACGCGGCCGAGCAGCGGCGGCACAAGTTGGGCAACCTCCTGCAGTCCGTGCTGCTGCTGGGCGGCATGGCCGGCCTGCTGACGGTCTGCGGCTGGCTGCTGTTCGGCCCCGACGGTGTGCTTGGCATTGCGCTCGGCGCCGCCCTGGCGCTGATCTTCGGCCCCCGGATCTCACCGCACATGGTGCTCCGGCTGTATGCGGCACGCGAACTCGCTCCCGACCAGTTGCCGGCAGTGTTCGACGTGGTGGCCCAGCTGGCCGAGCGCGCCGGGCTCGAGCGGATGCCGCATCTCTATTACATCCGGAGCCCGCTGCTCAACGCGTTCACGGTTGGCGATCGTCACGACGCGGCGATCGCATTGACCGATGGCGTCCTGCGCCGCCTCGATCTGCGCGAGCTGGCCGGCGTGCTGGCGCATGAGATCAGCCACATCCGCAACCGCGACCTCTGGCTGATGAGCCTCGCCGATCTGACCGGCCGGCTGACCCGGATCATGACCCTGCTCGGCCTCGGCCTGCTGATTGTCGGCCTGCCGCTCTGGCTGGGCGGCGGGGCGCACCCGCCCGGGCTGCTGATCCTCCTGCTCCTGTTGGCGCCGCAGCTGACCGTGCTGCTGCAGCTGGCGCTGTCGCGGGCGCGCGAGTTCGACGCCGATCTGGACGCGGCGGGCCTGACCGGCGATCCGGCCGGCCTGATCTCGGCGCTCGCCAAGCTGGAACGCTACCAGCACGGCCTCTGGGAACAGATCCTGATGCCTGGCTACCGGCTGCCGGAGCCGTCGCTGCTGCGCAGCCACCCGCCGACCGAGGAGCGGATTGCCCGTCTGGAGGCGCTCTATGGGCGCGCGGCCGAGCCCCGCCCGGCCCTCGCCGCCGCTCTGCCGATCGATTTCGCCGGGCGGGCGATCGAGCGGCGGCCGCACGGTCGGGTGCTCGGCTACTGGCACTGAGCGAGCGCGGCGCCCGGGGTCGGCGCCGGGTTCCGCCTGGCTCAATCAAAGGGCAATCCGGCGGCGGAAATCGGTATACCCCAAGTCGTGTCCGTGATATCCCAAATCTCTGCCGCTGACGAGCGCAGCTCGGCGGCAGCGCGTTCCGTCGGAGACCTGCGGGAGAGACGATTCGGAGGCGGCCTCATGGATGCCCCCAGCGGAGATGAGGGGTGGGTTGATCCGACGTGGCTCCGGCTCGAGGATCAGATCGGGTGGTACGAGGGCCGGGCCGCCGAGGCGCAGCATGCCTACCGGCGGCTCAAGGTGCTCGAGGTCGTGCTCGCCGCGCTGATCCCGTTCCTGGCCGGCTTTCAGGACAACCTCGCGGCCGTGCTGCCGATCGCCCTGCATCTGCTGCCGGCGGTCCTGATCGCGCTGCTCGGCGTCGCGGTGGTGGTCCTCGAGGGCTTGCAGCATCTCAACCAGTACCATCAGCTCGGGCTCAGCTGTCGCTCGACCTGCGCCGCCCTGGAGCGCGAGAAGTACCTGTTCCTGGCCGATGCCGGCCCGTATGGCGCGACCGAGGACAAGCGCGCCCAGCTCGCCGAGCGGATCGAGGAGCTGATCTCGAATCAGCAGGTCGGCTGGACCTCGACCCGCGCCCGACGCAAGGAGGCACAGGCTCGGTACTGATCTCGGTCCCGCGACGTTCTCACCTGCGCGGGACGCGCCGGCCGCCCGCCAAACCCGGCTGCGCGGCGCCCGGCCCCGGTCTTGGATGCGCTCGGGCTCAGATCCGGTTCTTTCCGCTCCCCTTGTCGGCCCTGCGATGACCGGTGACCTCTCGTATCTATTGCGCCGCCGTGTCTTGTCCATCGTTGGCGCTACCTTTCTTACACGGCCGCTACGCTTCGTCGCCCGCTCGCTACTTCGGTGCGTTGGTCGTCGTCCGGCACGTTTTTCATCGCACGCGGGCTGCCATCTACTCGCCGGGCCCTGGTCGAGAACTGATCACATATCGACGCCTTTCACTATAACAGATGCGATCCCTGTCGGACGATTGGGCAATCCATAAAGACTGCGGCCCATTGTGTGATGTTTTCGTCGCCTTGATCTATCGCGGGTACTCCGGGAGCGAATGGTGCAGAAAGAGCTTAAGATCGCGTGGACGCGCGCCCACAAGGCGAGGTGGCGCTTTTCCCCTACAACCTCGCTCCGCAAGATCCCCGGCTGAAGCAAGACCTTTGGGCGCTACTGAAGCATGTGCAGGCGCCCGATCTCGGCGATGAGCAGACGGTTGCGGCCACCAAGGTCTTCGACGCTATCGACGCGCACCTGAAGAAAAGCAATCCCGTCGCAACTGGCAAGCCAGGCAGCCGTTGCCGCTCGGCGCCTCCCGCGAGGCCGTCATCGATGCGCTGCGGCATCTTCCCAAGGTCGTGGAGCCTTCTCGCCGACAAACTGGCCCGGGCACAGATCAATGTCCGGGTCCCGGCGACGCTGTCGAGGGTCCAACCGCGCGCGTTGGCAGAAGAATTCGTGTTCGAGGTACAGCGGGCGGAGATCCCGTCAGCCATCGCCGACAAGCGCATGTCACCGCTGTCCTACATGATCGACGAACTGGCGTCGATCGTGCCTGATGATCGCAGACCGCCGATACTGCGACGAGCGGTCGAGCGGATGCAGGAAGCATTTCAGATGGAAGGGTAGCTGAGCGGGATTTTGATGTAGGAGATGCCGTTGTCCTCGGGCGGCGGCAGCTCGCCCGCGCGCATGTTGATCTGGATCGAGGGGATCAGGAGCTTCGGCACTTTCAGGGTCTTGTCGCGCTCGGTGCGGGTCTTGACGAACTCGCCCTCGGCCGTGCCCTCGTGGACGTGGATGTTGCGGGCGCGCTGCTCGCCGACCGTGGTTTCCCACGCGATCGGCCGTCCACCCGGCCCGTAGTCGTGGCAGACGAACAGGCGGGTCGCCGGTGGGAGGGCGAGAATCTTCTCGATCGAGTGGTAGAGCGTGGCGGCATTGCCACCCGGAAAATCGGCACGCGCGGTGCCGCCGTCGGGCATGAACAGCGTGTCGCCCACGAACGCCGCGTCGCCGATCACATAGGTCACGCAGGCGGGCGTGTGGCCGGGCGTGTAGAGGACATGGCCGTCGAGCGCGCCGATGCTGAAATGCTCGTCGTCCTTGAACAGATGGTCGAACTGCGCACCGTCGGTGTTGAACGTCCGCTCGAGGTTGAACAGGTCCTTGAACAGCTTCTGGACGTCGCTGATGTGCTCGCCGATGCCGATCCGGCCGCCCAGCTGCTGCTTCAGATAAGGCGCCGCGGACAGGTGATCGGCGTGGGCGTGGGTCTCGAGGATCCAGTCGACCACGAGGCCCTGCTCACGGACGAAGGCGATCACCCGGTCGGCGAACGCGGTCCTGGTGCGGCCGGCCGCCTCGTCGAAGTCGAGCGCGGCATCGATGATCGCGGCGCGCTTGCCCGCGGGCTCGCGCACCACGTGACAGACCGTGCTGGAGTCCTCATGGAAGAACGACGTGACCTCTGGCTTCATGCTCGGTCTCCATCCGCGCGGATCGGTTCCCTGCTCGCCGCTTGACAACATATTCATACGTTCTTAATTAGCAAGATCAGATGTACGGATTTCCCATGGGAGGTGGGCCATGCCCGCGGCGCTCCGTGATGTCGACCCAGCGACGCTGAAGGACTGGCTGGATCATGACCGCGCGATCCTAGTCGATGTCCGCGAGGCCGACGAGTATGCCCGTGAGCATGTCGCGGGAGCCCGCCTGCAGCCCCTCTCGCGGCTCGCCGCCGATGGCGTGGCCGGCGCTCCCGGTAAGATCATGGTGCTGATGTGCAACAGCGGCAACCGCTCGCGTGAGGCGGCCGGCGCGCTGTTGCCGGATCATCCGGAGCTCGCCCATCTGGCGGGCGGCATCCAGGCCTGGAAGCGGGCGGGCCTGCCGGTCGCGAGCGATCGCAAGGCGCCGCTCCCGATCATGCGCCAGGTCCAGATCGGGGCCGGCTCCCTGGTCCTGCTCGGCCTGCTGCTGGCGCTGCTGCTGTCGCCCTGGTTCGCCCTGCTCAGCGCCGTCGTCGGCGCCGGCCTGGTCACGGCCGGCCTGACCGGCTTCTGCGGCATGGCCGAGCTGCTCCAGCGCCTGCCCTACAACCGCCGCGTCCTGGGTTGAACCGCCGGCCCAAATCCTGACTCGCGACAGATCGGACCGGACAGCGGGAGATCGATCGGGTTCTGCGTGCTACGATCACGCAGCCGGTCGGGCCGAGTTCATGGCGCGTCGTAGCGCGAGCATCAGGCGGCCTGAGGCGGCATCCTACGCGGAGGGAGAAAAATGCCGGAGACGATCGGGTTCATCGGTCTGGGCGCGATGGGCGGGCACATGGCCAGACGCCTGCTCGAGGCGGGTCGTCCGCTCCGGGTCTGGAACCGGTCGGCGGGCAAGATGGAGGCGCTGCTCGGCCTGGGCGCGGCGGCGGCGGCGACCTCACCCGCCGAGGCCGCGCGCGGCGGGACCGTGATCACCATGCTCGCCGATGACCAGGCGCTCGAGGCCGTGACCGCAGGCGATGCCGGCATCCTGGCCGGGCTTGGCGAGGGTGGGCTGCACATCTCGATGAGTACCGTCGCACCCGCGACCGCAAGGCGCCTTGCCGAGGCGCATGCGCAGCGGGGCGCTGCCTATCTCGCCGCCCCCGTGTTCGGCCGCCCTGACGTCGCGGCCGCCGGCAAGCTCTGGGTGCTGGCGTCCGGGACCAACGCGGCCAGGGAGCGGGCGCGCCCGCTGCTCGAAGCGATGGGTCAAAAGGTGTTCGACTTCGGCGACGACCCGGGGGCGGCCAACGTCGTCAAGCTCGCCGGCAATTTTCTGCTGATTGCGGCGATCGAGGCGATGGCCGAGGCATTCACCTTCGGCGAGAAGAACGGCATCGCGCGTGCGGCGCTCGCCGATCTGTTCGGGAGCACCCTGTTCGCGTGCCCGATCTACCAGAACTACGGCCGGGCGGTTGCCGCGCAGCGGCCGTCAGCCGGCGGCTTCCGCCTGGCGCTGGCGCTCAAGGACGTCAACCTCGCGCTCGGCGCGGCCGGCGCCAGCGCGGTGCCGATGCCGCTCGCGAGCCTGCTGCGCGACCGGCTGCTGAGCTCGATGGCCAGGGGCGGCGGCGATCTCGACGTCAGCCGCCTGGCGCTCGAGGTGTCCGAAAGCGCCGGCCTGCGGCCGCCCGCGTAGCCCCGGCGACGACCGGGCACCGGCCTGACTAATCGACCTCGTGCACCTTGGTGCGCGCGAGGCGGCGGGTAGCCGCGGCGATCGCGTCGCGCTCGGCGTCCGCGCGGGTCGGGCCCTCGGCGCGGGCGATCCGCGCGCCGGGGCTGACGTTGTCGATCTCACAGAACCACTTGTCGCCGAGCTTGTAGGAGACGATCCCGACCGGCCAGCCGGCCAGTTTCTCCTCGCGGCGCTGGTACTCCTCAGTCCGCATCTCGTCTCCTTCGGCTCGTGCTTGCTAGAGTCCGGAAAAAATCAGGGGCCGCGCTCGACCGGGACGCCGACCAGGTTGCCCCACTCGGTCCAGGAGCCGTCGTAGTTCTTCACGTCATTGTAGCCGAGCAGGTACTTGAGCACGAACCAGGAATGGCTCGAGCGCTCGCCGATCCGGCAGTAGGCGATCACCGGCTTATCGCCACTCACGCCCTTGCCGCCGTAGAGCGCCTTGAGCTCGTCGTAGGACTTGAAGGTGCCATCCTCCTTGCACGCCTGGCCCCAGGGAATGTTGGCCGCACCCGGGATGTGACCGCCGCGCTGGCAGGTCTCGGGCAGGCCCGGAGGAGCCAGGATCTTGCCGGTGAACTCGTCCGGGCTGCGCACGTCGACGAACGCCTTCGCGCGACTCCTGGACGCCTCCATGGCCTCCGACAGGAAGGCGCGCAGGGACAGGTTGGGGCCGGAGGCGCGGTAGCTCGCGGGCGTGATCGTTGGCGCGTCGGTCGTGAGCTCGCGGCCCTCCTCCAGCCACTTCTTGCGGCCGCCGTTCATCAGGCGGACGTCCTGGTGGCCGTAGAGCTTCATCTGCCAGAGCGCCCAGGCGGCGAACCAGTTGTTGTTGTCGCCGTAGAGGATCACGGTCGTGTCGTTGCCGATGCCGGAGGCCGCCATCAGCTGCTCGAACGCGTCCTTGGGGATGATGTCGCGGCGGACGGTATCGCAGAGCTCTGTGGTCCAGTTCCAGCCGATCGCGCCTGGCACGTGGCCCGCCTCGTAGGCGCTGGTGTCGACGTCGACCTCGGCGATCCGGACCTTCGGATCGTTCTGATGGGCGGCCACCCAGGCGGTGTCCACGAGCATCTCCGGGTGGGCATAGCCAGCCATGCATTGTCTCCCCTTGCGGTCCGCTCAGGCCTGCCGTCGTCGGGCCTGAACCAGGGCGGTTCTAGCCGGGACAGCCGTTAACGTCCAGCGTGGGCCGATCCGCCGCCCTCAGGCCGGCCGGATGGTGACCGCCAGGAGCTCGTGGTCAAAGAGCGCCCTGCCGGCGTGATCGACCGCCGCAAGGGTCCTCGGTTGCCGGGCCTCGAGCCCGCGGGCGAGGAACCGGTCGAGCTTGCCGGGCGGCGGGGCGGGCGTGCCGTCGGGCCGGGTGCGCTGGGTCGGCACGCCCTGCGCATGGCCGGCGCGCCCGTCGTAGCCCGCGGCCAGGGCGACCTCGAACGGGGACTCGAAGAGCGCCGGCGACACCGGTGGTCACGCGACTTCGGCCAGATGCGCGCCCTCGATCAGTCGCTCGCTCGCCTGATCGAACAGCATGGCGCTCGAGCCATCGAAGGCGAGCCTGACCGGGTCGCCGATCCGGTGGCGGACCCTGGAGCCCGCCTCGAGCACGCGCAAGGGGCCGAGCCCGCTCTCGACCAGGTAGAGGGTCTCCCGGCCCATCGGCTCGATCTCGGTGATCTTGGCCGGAAGGCCGGCGGCGGCGAAGCGCAGCGCCTCGGGACGCAGGCCGAGCACGACCGGGCCCTCGATCCGGCTGACGCAGGCGAGCTCCGTGCCGTTGACCCGGAGGCGGCCGGCGGTGGCGATGCCGCGCAAGAGGTTGATCGGTGGTGCGCCGATGAAGCCCGCGACGAACAGGCTGGTCGGGCGCAGATAGAGGTCGTCCGGGGTGCCGACCTGCTCGATCCGGCCCTGGCGCATGCAGATGATGCGGTCGGCCATGGTGGTCGCCTCGAGCTGGTCGTGGGTGACCAGGACCGAGGTCACGCCGAGCTGGCGCTGCAGGGTCTTGATCTCGGTCCGCATGGTCAGCCGCAGGGTCGCATCGAGGTTCGAGAGCGGCTCGTCGAGCAGGAGCAGCTGCGGCTCCTTGACCAGGGCGCGGGCGAGCGCCACCCGCTGCTGCTGGCCGCCCGAGAGCTGCGCCGGCATGCGCTCCAGGAGCTCCTGGACGTGGACCAGCCGGGCGGCCGCCTCGACCCGCCGGCTGGCCTCCGCTTCGGGCACCGCCTTGAAGCGGAGCGGGAAGGCGATGTTGCGGCGGGCGCTCATGTGCGGGTAGAGGGCGTAGGACTGGAACACGATGCCGACGTTGCGGTCGCGCGCCTCGACCTCGTTGACCACCCGGCCGTCGAAACGGACCTCGCCGGCGCTCGGCGCATAGATCCCGGCGAGCATGAACAGCGTGGTCGACTTGCCGCAGCCGGACGGCCCGAGCAGCGCCACCAGCTCGCCGTCCTCGATCGCGAGGTCCAGCCCCTCGACCGCGACCACCTCGCCCCAGGCCTTGCGCAGCTTGACCAGCTCGACCCGCGCCATCGCTACCGGTCGCCTGCGCGGCCGTGGCCGGGCAGCAGCACCCTCGAGGAGGCCCCGGGAGCATGCGAGCGCGGGACAAGCATGGTCCGGGAGACCCGGCCGGGCTTGCGGGCGTCACGCCCGGGCTGGCCCCGATTTTGCCCCGTTAACCTTTCGTCAATCATCGGCCGCTAGCCTGTCTCGCTGGTCCATGCGATCCTGGGAATCCATGCGCCGGCGAAAAGCCGGAGGCGGAGTCCCACGGTCGCAGGGACCAGCCAAAGAAGGCGCTGACGCACAATCGGTAGTGTTTTGTTGACGCCTGCTTCCCGAGGCGACGCGGAGCGGGCCGCCGAGCACCATCCGGGCGCTGGTTGCCGAGCGGAGGATGAGCATGCCCGAGCGAATGGACGTGCGCCCGAGCGGGGTATTCGCGGGCTCGATCGGGCTCGAGCGTCGCGTCCCCGCGGGATGGGTTGGCGGGCCAGGCCCGGCGACGACCGTGAGGGAAGCCTGCATCGCCGCTCAGCCCTTGATGCCGCCAATCGTCATCTGGACCAGGAATTTCTGGCAGAAGATGTACAGCAAGAGGCTCGGCAGCACGTAGAAGACGCCGACCGCGGCCACGATGCCGTAGTCGACCCCCATGATGTCGTCCTTGACCCAGAACAGGTAGAGGCTCATCACCCAGTTCGCCTTGTCGAACAGGAGGGTGCGCACGAACACGTACTCCTCCCAGCCCTTGATGAAGGCGAACACGCCGATCGCCAGCAGACCGACCCGGACCTGCGGCAGCACGACCTGGAAGGAACGCCTGGCGGCGCGAGGCGCCATCGGTCATGGCGCTCATCTCGATGTCCCAGGGCACGGCATCGAAAAAGCCCTTCATGATGAAGATCGAGAACGGCAGCTCCAGGGTCACGATCACCAGGATCACCCCGGACAGCGTGTCGAGCAGGCCGCTCCAGTACATGATCAGGAAGATCGGGATCACGAGCGTCATGGCCGGAAACGCGTGCAGCACGAGCAGGCCCTGGAGGAAGCCCGCCCGGCCGGCGAAGGCGAAGCGCGAGAGATAGTAGCCGGCGAGCGTCGCGACCGCGGTCACCAGGATGGTCTGGGCGACGGCGAGCAGCAGCGAGTTGGCGAACGCGGTCCAGACCCACGGGAACTGATCACCGCCGGCGCCGCTCTTGCCGCGCAGCTCCTCGACGACGTCCGGGTCCCAGAGGAAGCGGTAGTTGTCGACGTGCAGGTCGCTGCCGATCAGCCAGCCGAGCAGCAGGGCCGCGATGCCGGCGATCGCGAGCGCGCCGAGCCGGCGCCCGAAGCGGCTGGTGACCGCGATCCGCAAGAGGCCGAGCGCGAAGATCGCAGGGGCCAGCACCGCACAAGCGCGCCACAGGACGACCGAGGCAACGCCGCCGGTCTTGGCCGAGACCGAGATCGTGAACATCCAGAGATAGGGCAAAAGGACCGGCAGCGAGATCACGATCAGGAAGGCGATCAGGCCGCTCTGACCGAGGAGCCGCCGGGTCCGGGCGCGCTTTGCGAGCGCCTGCCACGGATCGAACGCGGCGCCCGGCGCGGCTTGGGCGTGGCTGAGGCGCAGCGCCATCTCAATGGACCTCGATCCGCGGCTCCTGCAGCAGTCGCTTCATGTCGAAGAAGCGCCACATCAGGAGGGCTGCGGCCGCGCCGATCATCACCAGGACCAGGCTCAGCGCCGCGCCGTAGGCGTACTGGCCGTTCTCGAACGCGCGCTTGTAGACGTAGAGCGCGTAGACCGTGGTGTCGTAGAATGGGCCGCCGTTGGTGATCAGCCAGATGTACTCGAAGCTCACCAGCAGCGAGAGGGTCTGGTAGACGGTGATGAAGGACAAGGGCCAGCGGATCGCCGGCAGGGTGATGTGCCAGGCGATCGCGAGCGGCCCGGCGCCGTCGGCGCGCGCGGCGAAGAACAGATGCTCGGGGATGGCGCGGATCGCGGACGTGAAGATGATCATGCCCATCGAGGCGCCGATGAAGCCGTTGGCGATGATGATCAGCAGCAGCGCGTGGTTGCTGATCAGGTCGATCGGCTCGAGACCGAGCGCGCCGTGCACCACCTGGTTCAGCAGGCCGCGCCCGGTCGGATCGACCACCCAGGTCCAGAGCAGCGCGTAGACGACCGACGGGCTCATCCGCGGCAACAGCCAGACCGCGCGGAAGAAGCTGCCGACCCGGTCGGGCACCGCGGTCGTCACCAGAGCGAGGACCAGGCCGAAGGTGACGTTGAAGACCGCGAGCGTGCCGAGCACGTAGATCAAGGTCAGCGCCAGCGTCGAGGCGAGCCGGGGATCGCGGGTCACCATGCGCTCGAAGTTGGCGGTCGTGAGCCCGGTGATCTTGAGCGTGCGCCCCATGTCGGTGAACGCGACCGCGACGTCGACGATCACCGGGGCGATGAAGAACAGGAACAGAAGCACGATCGCCGGACCGAGGAAGATCAGGAAATCGGTCCGCTGACGGAACCCTGGGCTGGCGGCGAAGCTCGCCATGGCGCGTCCCGGCCGGGGTCCGGCGGGGCGCTGCGGGACCGCCCCGGCCGCCCGGTCAGTCCTTGATGATCACGTCGTCGCCGAGTTCGGCCTCGAGCTCGTCGGCAACGAAGGCAGTCGCCTCCTTGGGGCTGATGCGCCCGGTCTCGACGCCTTGGATGCCCTTGTAGATGATGCCGTTGAACTGGCCGATCTTCGGGTGGTTGGGCATGAAGGTCGCGTATTCGAGCATCGGCGACGCCCGTCGCAGCGGCCAGGCGTTCTGGTACGCCGGCATCGACTGCTCGCCGTAATTGATGCCGAGATGGGCGCTGCCGACCGCGTGCTGGACGTTGAAGTAGGGCTGGCTGGCGAGCGCGATCAGGAGGGCGGCCAGATCCTTGTTCGGCGACTTCGGGTTGACGACGTAGACGATCGGATGGGACAGGTTGGCGGGCTTGCCGCCCTTTTCGGCGGCCGGGCTGTGGGTCCAGCCGACCCGGCTGACGTAGTCGTCCTCGGTCTTCCAGCCGGCGATCCGCATCTGGTTCTCCATCACGTCCCAGACCCCGTGGAACTTGATGAACGCCTTGCCCTCGGGCAGCATCGCATCGATCGTATCCCAGGGCATCGCCGTGTTGTTGGCGGGCGTGACGCCGTTGTCGACGTTGTACTTGATCCAGTCGAAGAACGCCTCGAGCGCCTTGCGGCTGGCCTGCAGCTTGGCCGTCTGCTCGTCGTAGGCGTCGAAGCCGAAGCTCGCCATCAGCATCAGGAAATCGGGGCCGACGTTCGGGCGGTGCAGGATGCCATATTGTGCGACCCCGGCGTCGACCACCTCCTTGGCCAGGTTCGACATGTCGTAGATGGTGAACTCGCCGCTCTCGACCTGCTTGGGCAGGTTGTCGATGAACTCCTTCGACTTGCCGATCTTCTCGAGCATGTCCTTACGGAAGAAGAACATACGGACCTCGGTGTCCTGCGGGATG
This sequence comes from uncultured Alphaproteobacteria bacterium, assembly GCA_963753685.1. Lineage (GTDB taxonomy): Bacteria > Pseudomonadota > Alphaproteobacteria > Geminicoccales > Geminicoccaceae > DATAOG01. The sequence goes on along the minus strand of CAVWDE010000013.1, from coordinate 6,928 downwards.
GCGTAGCGCTCGCCCTTGTACTTGGTCGCGTTCCAGAGCACCGGAATGATGTCGGAGTAGTATTCCGGATAGCGCTTGATGTGGTCCTCCAGGTTCATCGCGTAGCCGGCCTCGGCGAAGGCGCCGACCCATTCATGCGCCGCGACGTAGAGGTCGGGGCCCTTGTCGACCGCGAACGCCTTGAACAGATCGAGCGCGTCGTCGTCGAAGCCCTTGGCATTGTTCTCGTAGACGTCGACCTTGATGGTCCGGTCGATGCCGGCGGCGGCGAGCTCCTTGTTGAGCAGTTCGGCGGCGGCGACGATGTTGCCGGCGCGCAGCGGCCCCGAGCGATCGGCCCGCGACCAGAGCTTGACCGTCACCTCCTCGGCGCTGGTCGAAAGCGGCGCCGCGAGGCCAGCGAGCGTGGCCAGGATCAATGCCGCGACAGAGAGCTTGAAGCCGGTCATCGGATCTCTCCCTGGTTGCATCGACGCTCCGCACCGCCTTGCACGGCACCGGAGGCGGCGGGCCAGTTCTGCGCTTCCGGCGCCGCCGTCGAAGTCTCCCTGCGCGCCATGACAGCCGCATGATCGTGCGCCCCGCGGCGCCGCGCCCGGCCTGGTCATTGCGCCGGAGGAGCTTAGACCAGAGGCTGCCGCCTCCGGAAGCCGTATTTCACCGCCGGGCGGGGCTCAGGTGACCAGGCCGAGGACGATCTCGAAGTTGGCCCGCAGGGCGGCCGGCTCGAGCCCGGGGGCAGGCTCCAGAGGCACGGTGACGGCCGCGCGCGCCGCCGGATCGCCGATCCCCTGGTAGATGGCATCGCCGGCGTTGAGCGGCTGCCCCGCGACATACATCTGCGTGGTCAGCGGCGCGAAGTCCGGGCCCAGGATCTTGAAGTGGATGTGCGCCGTCCGCCCGGGATAGGGCACCGGCTCGATGGTCCGGAAGCGCCAGGCGCCGGCCGCGGTCGTGGTGGTCGCGCCGAAGCCCTGGAAGTTGGGATCGGCTTTTGCGTGCCGGTCGCGGGTGTGGTGATAGACGCCGAACGCGTCGCATTGCCAGATCTCGATCCGGGCGCCCGACACCGGCCGGCCGTTCAGGTCGAGCACGCGGCCCGCGAGATGCAGAATGGTGCCGGCCGCGGGCTCCGTCTGGCCCTCGATCTGGACCAGGTCGTTGTCGGCGTCGAGCGGCAGGGTCAGCGGGTAGAACGGGCCTTCGGTCTGGCCGGGCGTCGCCAGCAGACCCGCGGCCGTGCGCGCCGGCAGGGCGGCGAGCGTCGCGAGCGAGCCCATGGCCCCCAGGATGTGACGGCGGTCGAGCCGGTGCATGCGTCTTCTCCAAGCGCTTGCCATAGCCTCATCAAACTGGCGCCGCGAGCGTCGCTGTCCAGGCCAGGCCGGCTGCGCGTCTTTCGACCCAACGAAAAATGTATTTACACGCGTATTTATTCAACTAAAGAGCGTGCCTGGTCTCGTGATGATCGGAACAGTGCATGGCACGCATGATCATGGTTGGCGTCGGCGCCCTGGCGTTGCTGCTGGGCAGCGGGCGGGGGCAGGCGGTCGAGCTGGTGCAGCAGGGTGGCCTCACGGTCAACGGCGGCCTCGAGGTCGGCGCCGCCTTCCTCTACACCGACAACACCAACTTCGGCGCCGGCCGGGTCGATCTCAAGAGCGGCGACAATACTGGCGACGCGCAATGGGGCGAAGGCTATCTGAAGCCGTCGCTCGATCTCACCTACGAGACCGATGCCGCCGGAACAGTCTATGGCGGCGCGTCAGCGATCGGCTCGCTCACGACCGGTGACGGCGACGCGGGCGGCTTCACCGATGGCGGCGACAAGCAGCTCGACGTCGAGGACCTCTATGCCGGCTGGCGCTCGGGCAAGCTGTTCTCGGACTCGCTCGGCGAGGATGCGCTCGATCTGTCGCTCGGCCGCCAGGATTTCCACGTCGGCGACGGCTTCCTGATCTGGGACGGCAATTTCGACACCGCCGGCGATGGCGCCTATTGGCTGTCACCGCGCAGCGCCTTCAAGAACACCGGCCTGATCCGGCTGAAGTCCGACCCGTACAGCGGCCAGCTGTTCTATCTCGAGGCCGACGGCGACCAGGGCGATACCCAGGCGGTCGGCGTCAATTTCGACTACCAGCCGGGCTTCGGCACGATCGGCGCCACCTACCTCCATATCCTCGATGCCAGGGCCAGCTTCGAGGCGGACACCCCGCGCAAGGGCATGCAGGTCGCCGCGCTCAGGGTCAACGAGGCGCACCTCCCGGATTTCGAGGATGCGACCCTCTACGCCGAATACGCCCAGGAGTTCGGCGACGGCGACCACGTCGATTACAACGCCTACGCCTTCTACGTCGAGCCCGCCTACAGCTTCTCCTGGCTGCCCTGGACCCCGACCATCGCCTATCGCTTCTCCTATTTCTCCGGTGATTCCGATCCCAACGACAACAATCGCAAAGACTTCGACCCGCTGTTCTACGAGGGCGATCGCAGCTGGGGCACCTGGACCCAGGGCGAGATCGTCGGCAACTATCTTCTGTTCAACAGCAACGAGATCGCCCAGATGGTACGCCTGTCGGCGAACCCGACCGACGCGGTCGAGATCGGCGCGCTCTACTTCCATTTCGATCTGGCCGAGAAGAACTACTTCGGCACGCCGGTCGACAACCGCGACTTCGCCGACGAGGTCAATCTCTACACCGACTGGACGATCAACGATCACGTCTCGGTCGGCGCGGTCTACGGCGTGGCCTGGCCGGGCGACGCTGCCAAGGAGGCGTTCGGCGACAACGACACCTACCAGCTGTTCGAGATCTATACGACCCTGACCTTCTGAGCGATGGTTTCGAGCGCGCGCCTTGGTCCGCGGGCGCGCGGGCATACATTGACGGATGCCAAGGGTCGATCCGAGGCAACCGGGAGCGGCCTCCGGGTCGCGCTTCATTCGCGCGCCGCCGGTTGAGGTACCGCCGGGGACAGGGCCGCCCGCGTCGTTTCGCGCTTTGACCCCGGGTCCCGCTCCGGCCTAAGCGCAGGCGACGGTGTCCGGTGATGGAACAGCTGCAGGCAGAGGGCCGGTGGACGGGGCGGGCGCAGGCGGTTGGCGCCGGGTATGCCGCGATCCTCGCGCTGGGCGTGCTGCTGTTCTGGCTGTGCGCACGCCATCCGACCTGGATGCCGGTCTGGGCGCCCTGGGAGTTCTCGGCACCGGAATATCTGGCGACGGCGCTCGCGCTCCTCTGGTTTGGCCGCGGTCTGGCAATCGCCCCGCCCGGTGAGCGGCCGCCGGCAGCCCGCCAGGTGGCCTTTCTGCTCGGCGTGGTCGCGACCTACGCCGTGCTGCAGACCCGCTTCGAATACTGGTCGCAGCACATGTTCTTCCTGAACCGCATCCAGCATGTCGTGATGCACCACCTCGGCCCGTTCCTGATGGCGCTGGGCTGCGCCGGGCCGACGATCAGACGGGGCATGCCGAGCCGGGCGCGGAGGGTGATCGATGCCCGCGCGGTCGCGGTCACGCTCCGGATTCTGCAGCAGCCGGTGGTGGCTGCGGTCCTGTTCGTCGGGCTGTTCTACTTCTGGCTCATTCCGGCGGTGCATTTCCGGGCGATGCTCGACGCGCGGCTCTACGCCCTGATGAACTGGAGCATGGTCCTGGATGGCATCCTGTTCTGGTCCCTGGTGCTGGACCCGCGGCCGCAGCCGCCCGCGCGCGCCTCCTTCGGCGTGCGCGCGGCGCTGGCGCTCGGGGTCATGTTCCCGCAGATCGCGCTCGGCGCGCTGATCGCGTTCGCCCCGCACGACCTTTACCCCTACTACGATCTGTGCGGCCGGCTCTTGCCCGCGATCAGCGCCCTCAGCGACCAGCATGTCGGCGGCATCGTGATCTGGATTCCGCCGGCGATGATGAGCGTAATCGCCCTGCTGCTGGTGCTGAACGCGCTCAGAGTTCAAGAGGAAGCGACCCGGGAGATGAACGATGACGAGGCTGACATGGCGAGGCTCGCGAGCCGCTGGACCGGTCTCTAGGTACGGCGGCGTCGCGCTTGTGCTCCTCGGCGCGGTGGTGGCCGGTACGGCGGCCCCGGCCGCAGAACCCGGGCTCACCGTGAGCGATGCGTGGCTGCGCCTGGTGATCCCATCACGGCCCGCGGCGGGCTATTTCACCCTGGCCAACGGGACCGACCAGCCGCGCGTCCTGACCGGAGCCGAATCGCCCGCCTGCGGCAGCCTGATGCTGCACCGGAGCGTGCAGGAGAACGGCCAGGACCGGATGGAGATGGTGATGAGCGTCGCCGTTCCCCCGCGCGCCGGCGTGACCTTCGCGCCCGGTGGCTATCATCTGATGTGCATGATGCCCACGAAGGAGGTGACGCCCGGGCAGTCGGTGCCGGTCACGTTACGCTTCGAGGATGGCGGCACGGTCACGGCGAGCTTCGCGGTGCGCAGTGCCACCGGCAACTGACGCGACGCTTAGAGCCATCGCCGCAGCCGGTCGAACAGTCCCTGCGGCGCCGTCTCCTCCACGAGCCGCCTGAGATCGGCAACCGTGCCCGCGATGTCGGGCTGTGCGGAGCTGAGCGAGGAGACCAGGAGGCGGGCCGCACCCGAACCGTCGAAGACGTAGATCGCCGAGCTGTGGGTCACCTCATAAGGGTGATCGTTGGTCTCGGGGGTGACCGAATAGGCGACGCGGTAGCGCCGCGCCAAGGCTGCCAGCTGGTCCGGCGTGCCGCGCAGGCCTTCGATCTGGGGCGCGAAGTTCTTGACGTAGGCCGCGAGCACGGGCGCTGTGTCGCGCTCCGGGTCGACGGTTACGAACAGGACGCGGACGTGCTTGGCCCTGTGCCTCAGCTGGTCGAGGATCGCCGCGATGTTGGCAAGCGTGGTCGGGCAGATGTCCGGGCAAAAGGTATAGCCGAAATACAGCATCACGACTTTGCCGCGGTAGTCGGCGGCGGTGACCTCGCGGCCATCGGACGCCCGGGTCATGGTGAACGCGAGCGGCGGCGAGCTGTCCGAGACGTCGAGCGCGTGCCACGGCTCGCCGCTGCCACAGGCCGCGAGCAGGACGAGGCCAAGCCCGGCACCGATCGACGCCGTCGCGCGGCGCCGGGTCATCGCCGGCCCGAGCGATGCCTGTCGGGACCGGAGCCTCAAAGGTTCCAAAGTCCGTGGCTGACCTCGGCATGGTGGATCAGGACGGTCACGCCCACGACCGCCCCGAAGACCAGGACGACCACGCTCGCGAGCAGGATCGCGAACATCCGGTTCCTTTCCGCCAACGCCGTCGGGGCCCGCACCACCGGCCGCGCTGCGGTCACCTCAGCAGACGCCGGTCCGCGCTCCTCGTCCCGCGCTGCAGCCGTGGCCGTCGTCTCCCGCTGCCCAGGGCCCGACAGCCAAGCCTTGCGCCATCGAGCCGCTTTCTCGAGACAAGCTCAAGCTAGGCGCAGGACCGCGCGCGGCAACCGCGCGAGGCGGAGGCTTTCTGCGGCGGATGACCGCAACCGCCGGCGCTAGGTTGTTCAGTCTGCTGGCAGGGGTAGCGGCGTGAATGCCGGCATGGGGTCGGTGGTGATTGTACCAGTGCAGCCAGGCCGGCATGGCGCTGGCCCGCGCCTTTGAGCTGGCGTAGGGCCGGCCATAGAGCCATTCGCGCAGGGCGGTCTGGATGAAGCGCTCGGCCTTGCCGTTGGTGCGCGGCCGGTAAGGCTGCGTGGTGAGGTGGCGGGCGCCGAGCTCGGCGAGGGCGGCCTTGAAGGCGCGCGCGTGGGTATAGGCGAAGGCGTTGTCGGTCATGACCCGCTCGATGCGCACCCCGAGGCCGGCGAACCAGGCGGCGGCGCGCGCGAGAAAGCCGGCGCAGCTGGCGCCGCGCTCGTCGGGCAGGACTTCCGTGTAGGCCAGGCGCGAGGCATCGTCGATCGCGACGTGCAGGTATTCCCAGCCAAGCCCGCGCGCCCGGTGGCCGCGCCGGTCGCCGGTGACCCGGTGGCCCAGCCCGGCGATCCGGCCGAGCTTCTTGGTGTCGATCAACATACGCGTACGCTCGATCGGGCCGCCGGCCTGCGACCAGGCGGTGAAGCCGCCGATCATGTTGGTGACCTCGCCCAGTCCCATGTCCTTGAGCGTCTTGGCGGCCAGCGCCGAGCGCCCGCCCGAGGCGCAGTACAGGATCAGGCGCTTGCCGGACGCCAGCTCCGGCTTGTGCACCTGCGCGGTCGGATCGGCGTAGAACTCGATCAGGCCGCGGGTGGCATGGAGCGCGCCCGGGATCCAGCCGTTCTTGCTCAGCTCGGCGGCGTCGCGGACGTCGACGAACTGCACGTCGTCGCGGCCGATCAGCTGCTTGGCCTCCTCGACGGTCAGCGTGCCGACCGCGGCGTTCGCCTCCGCGACCAGTTCGGCAGCCTTCTTCACCATGATGGTCACCATCCTCCCAGTTGCGCGGGCCTGCGCTCAGGTCTTCTTCAGCGCCGTCCGCATGGCCGCGTCATCGAACGCCGGTAGCGAGCGGAACCGGCCGTAGCCCTGGCTCGCGTACCAGACCGAGAAGGCGAGCATGGCCTCCGGGCCCGGCGCGTCGACGATATCGACAAAATCGACATCGCCCTGCGTGTAGTAGACCGATTCCAGTTTGATCCCGAGCTCGGCGAGCTTGGCCTTGGCGCGTTCGACCCGCTCGCCGTGGCGCGTCGCCCACTCGGCGCCGAGGTTGCCCAGCAGCACGTATTTCATGCTCGATGCCCTCCGCCCTGGCCGGCCTGTGGCCACCGCTGCAGCTTAGACCGCCCGCTACAGCTTAGACCGGAAGAACGCCTGGCTCCAAGCGGCGCGTGTGCGCCGGGAGTCAGTCCTTGAAGTTGGCATCTCCGCACCGTACGGCAACGCCTCGAAGCGGCGCGTGCGCGGGGCGCGCCGACCT
>CAVWDE010000012.1:0-21834 GCA_963753685.1 uncultured Alphaproteobacteria bacterium | reverse complement strand
ATGATCGCGGGAGAAGGCGGCCATCCGGGCTGCTCCACGATATAGGGGGAGAGATGGACATGGACAGCCAATCACGGCGCGATTTCCTCAAGATCGCGGCAGCCGGTGCGGCCGGCGCCGTCCTCGCACCGGCGGCGGGCCGGACCGCCGGCAAGACGGTCACGATGCTGCACGAGAGCTCGTTCATCCCGCCCTTCGACGAATACATCAAGACGACGCTGGCGCAGGAGTACGAGAAGGCAACCGGCGTCAAGGTGGTCTACGAGACGACCGCCGTCGGCGGCCTGCCGACCCGGATCAGCACGGTGATCGAGACCGGCGCCGGCGCGGACGTGTCGATGATGGCGCTGCTGCAGCCGTTTCTCTACGCCAACAAGCTGATGGACGTCAGCGGCATCGCGGAGGCGATGGGCAAGGCGCAGGGCGGCTGGTACCCCGCGGCCAAGGAGGCCGGCGTCCGCGACGGCAAATGGATCGACATCCCGTTCGCCAACATCGGCCAGCTGATGGTCTGGCGGACCGACTGGTTCGGCGAGGTCGGGGTCAAGACATTCCCGGAGACCTGGGACGAGTTCTACGAGGTCGGCAAGCAGCTGAAGGCCAAAGGCTATCCCTACGGCCTCGAGCTCGGCCACGGCTTCGGCGACAATCACGGCTGGATCTATCCGTTGCTGTGGTCGTTCGGCGGCCACGAGGTCGAGGCCGACGGCAAGACCGTCATCATCGATTTGGACGAGACCGCGCGCGCCCTCGACTATGCCCGCAAGCTGTTCACCGACTGCGTGCTCGAGGACTGCCTCGGTTGGACCGACGTCAGCAACAACAAGGCATGGATGGCCGAGCAGATCTCGTGCACCAACAATGCCGAGAGCATCCTCTGGTTCGCCAAGGAGCATTTCCCGGAGATCGCCAAGGTCACCGATCACGCGCAGAATCCGCAAGGGCCGAAGGGCCGCTTCCATCTGCTCAACTTCATCAGCCACGGCATCTTCAACTTCAGCCCGGTGAAGCAGGAGACGCACGATTTCGTGACGTGGCTGATGCAGGAGAAGCAGCTGGGGCGGTGGTACGGCGTTGCCGACAGCTACTACCAGCCGTTCCTGCACGCTTACGACAACGCGCCGATGTGGCAGGTCGAGCCGCGCAACATTCCCTACCGCGACGCCATGGCGAGCGCCCACCTGCCGGGCTGGCCGGCACCGCCCAATCGCCAGCTCGCCGAGAACGTCGCCAAATATATCGTCGTCGACATGTTCGCCGCAGCGTGCAGCGGCACCTCGACCAAGGACGCGATCAAGAACGCGGACAACCAGCTGAAGCAGATTTACGGCGCCGCCTGAGTCCTCTTTGCGGGCCCCGGCATGTCGGTCCGCAGCTTCTCGTTGATCGGCAGGGCGCGGCCCGCGCGCCCTGCCCTGTCTCTGGCCGGCTGGCTCGACCGCGAGGACGTGTTCAGCTGGCTGATGATGGCGCTGCCGCTCCTGTTCCTGGTGGCCCTGGTCGGCTATCCCCTGGTCTATGGCGTCCTGCTCAGTCTCCAGGACCGGGTGATCGGCAAGCCCGGTCATTTCGTCGGGCTCAAGAACTTCATCACCGATTTCCACGACCCGATCTTCTGGAAGGTCGCGGTCAATACCTTCGTCTACACGATCGCCGCGACCATCCTGAAGATGATCGGCGGGCTCGGCCTCGCGCTCGCGATGAACCAGCACTTCCGGATGAAGAAGCTGGTGCGCGCGGTCCTGCTGCTGCCGTTCATCGTGCCGACCGTGCTCAGCACGGTCGCCTGGCTATGGATGCTCGACCCCGCGTTCAGCGTCGTCAATATGCTGTGGGTCGCGCTCGGCGGGATGCGGCCGGGGCCGTCCTGGCTCGGCAACGCGAAGCTCGCGATGTTCTCGGTGATCATGATCAACACCTGGCGCGGCCTGCCGTTTTACGGCATCACGCTGCTTGCCGGCCTGCAGACCATTCCCCCCGAGCTCTACGAGGCGGCGACGATCGACGGCAGCACCGGCTGGCAGCGCTTTCGCTACGTGACGCTGCCGCTGCTCAAGCCGGTGATCCTGATCGTCACGCTGTTCTCGGTGATCTTCACCTTCGCCGACTTCCAGCTCGTGTACGTGCTGACCCACGGCGGCCCGAACAATGCGACCAACCTGTTCGCGACCTATGCTTTCGACATCGGCATGACAGCAGGCCAGCTCGGTCTCGGCGCCTCGATCGCGCTGACCATGCTGCCGGCACTGGCGCTCCTGATCGTGGCCCTCACGCTCTACATCCGGAAACCCTGATGGTCACCGGGCACGGACAGGTCAATCAGGCGCTCCGGGTCTGGCTGCCGGTCGGCTTTTTCCTCGTGCTGGCGCTGTTCCCGTTCTATTGGATGGCGATCACCTCGATCAAGCCGGATTCCGAGCTGTACAATCGGCACCTGATGCCGCTTTTGATCCGCAATCCGACCCTCGAGCACTACGTCGACCTTTTGACCAAGACGCATTTTTTGCGCTGGACCTGGAACACGATGCTGGTCGCGGTGATCTCGACGGCGATCTCGCTGGTGTTCGGCACGATGCTCGCCTACCCGCTCGCGCGCATGCGCTTCGCCGGCGCCGGCCTGATCGCGATGACGGTCGCGGCGACCTACCTCGTGCCCCAGCCGCTGCTGTTCCTGCCGCTCGCCGACGTGATCAACCGCCTCGGCCTCGGCAACACGCTGACCTCGGTGATCCTGACCTATCCGACCATGCTGGTGCCGTTCTGCGCCTGGCTGCTGCTCGGCTATTTCAAGAGCGTGCCGCGCGACCTCGAGGAGGCAGCGCGCATCGACGGTGCCAGCCGCCTGCAGACCATGCGCCGGATTTTCCTCCCCTTATGCACGCCCGGCTTCATCTCCGCCGGCATCTTCGCCTTCACGCTCTCCCAGAACGAGTTTCTCTACGCCCTGATTTTCCTCACCAAGAGCACGGTGCGCACCGTGCCGGTAGGCGTCATCACCGAGCTGATCCGCGGCGACGTCTTCTACTGGGGCCAACTGATGGCCGGCGCCCTCCTGGGCTCGATCCCGGTCGCCCTGATCTACTCGTTCTTCGTCGACCACTACGTCGCCGGCCTGACCTCAGGCTCGGTCCGGGGCTGAGCCCCTCGAGACCCTGCCTGCGCGGTCCTGATGATAACCCTCGGTCAACAGCTCGTTGACGCTAAAGATTGTAGAGCAAGCTGTGCATCACGGACCGGTATACGTCCTTGAACTCGGCGAGCTGCCAAGACGTGAACATCTGCGGGTCATACGCTTCCTTCAACTCCCTAGCGGGATGAATTAAGTTACGGAGACGGCGGATTTTCTCTATTACGTGCTTCGCGACATGCTTGGGTGGTGGCTCATCTCCATCATCGTTGATGAGAGAAGGAATATTTACTGGAGCCCTCAGAACGTCGATTGCATTGGCGGCTTCGATCAACTCTGACATGTTAACCGAGTCCGGGATCTGGAGTTCGCCGCCGTTATCTTCGCCAAACTCAACCAGGAGATACGTCAGAACGGCGGCCTCCAGCGCAAAGGCCAACGCAATCGCCGCCATGAAGTAATGCCCCGCCTCTTCAAGCTCTTGGGCTTCGTCCTGGTAAAAAGCGAATAGCGCATTCGCGGCGTCGCCGTGCGCGGTGCCCGTGAGCTTTCCCATATCGAACCTCACACTCGCCGGCCAGTGTTTCAGGTTCCGACCCGATCCCAGCATGGGGAATGTGTGCGAGGTGCGCAACTCTTCGGCGCGCCGGCGTCAAACGGTCACAACGATCGGCACTACGTCGCCGGCGTGACCTCGGGCTCGGTCAGAGGCTGAACACCCGCCTCCGGGCACCGAGCGATCGCCGACAGCGTCCGCCGGCTGCTCGACCTCGGCTGGGCGCCGCTTGTCGGCCACCAGGTAGCTCACAACCGGACGCTTTGACCCGAAAATCCGCTTGGCTTAGAAGGGCGTGATGACCAAGACCACGGCAACGATCGCGGACGCAGGCAAGACCACGCACACCTACCGCGTGCTGGTGGAGCCGGACGAGGATGCCTGGCACGCCTGGTGCCCGGCCCTGCAGGGCTACGGCGCCGCTACCTGGGGCAGGACGCAGGCCGAGGCGCTCCGGCACATCCGGGAAGTGGTCGCGATGGTCGTCGCCGAACTCATCGAAGATGGCGAGACTCTACCCGCCGATGAGGCGGGGAGCGCAGGCACGCTCGTTTCCGTCACCTTATGACCGAAATCGACTGGCCGCGCCTGCGCTCGACCACCGCGCGTGAGATCATCAGCGCCCTCGTTCGCGACGGCTTCTCGGTTCGCAACCAGTCCGGCAGCCATCAGCGCTACCGCCACCCGGACGGCCGGCGCGTCACGGTCTCCTTCCATAGGCCGGGGGACACCTTTCGCCCCAAGACGCTCCGCAGCATCGTCCAGACCCAGGCTCGCTGGACCGAGGACGACCTCCGCCGGTTGCAGCTCATCAAGTAGGATTGCCAGGTCAAAGAGGCCAGATCACCTCGATCCTGAACAGCAGGCGCGCGATCAGCGCCGATACCGCGCTCCGGCTCGCCCGCAACCTCGGCACCAGCGCCCCGTTCTGGATGAACCTGCAGACCCGCTACGACCTCGCGGTCGCCGAGCGCGACCACGGCGCCCGCATCGCCGCCGAGGTCACCCACGCAGATCTGCCCCCGGCCCTCTATCTAGCTGCGTTCTTGACAGTAGTATAAGAAAGCTTTTACATCCTATCTCCTGACCAACCAGCGGTTCTGAAGGGAGACCGGTCGTGGCGAAGGTTCATAAGATCGACTTTTCGAATTACATAGACCCGATGGCAATAAGCGACATCGTAAGTAGTAAAACGTACAATGGCGGAAAGTGGGCGGCCAACACGACCCTCGGAAACACACCAAAAGGTGTCACAAAGATTATACTACCCATCGACATGCATTTCTTCAGAATCAATGTAATTACGACAGCAGAACCGGAGACCAAGGTGAGAACACATTCGCATGATGAGCCGACATTCAGGTACATTATCAGTGGTAGCTTAACTGTCAATGGAGTACAGTATAGTCCTGGGGAATGGATGGTCATACCAGAGAACTTCCAGTACGATATAGAAACGAGTACGGGATATAAGACCATAATGGGGTATGGTGAGGCATGTACGACACCTGGTGGTGATGATTAAGCACACGCGGCGACTTACGCCAGGATCGTCCACAAGGGGGAATAGGTGTCAGGGGGGAATAGGTGCAGGGAGATTTGGTGTCATCAGGGAGATTTGGTGTCAGGAACCAATACCCGGCAGGAATAGGTGTCAGGAACCTTTTCGCGAAGGGCAATAGGCGCGCCATGACGACCATCGCGTCGTCCTTGAGCGTCGCGGGATCGGTGATCAGGCGCTCGATCTGGCGGGCGAGAACCTCGGGATCGACCTTCGCCATGTCACGGCTCGCCCAGGATCTGCTCGAGGGTGTAGGGGCAGTCGGCCGGCAGGCGTGAATTCGAGATCGCCCTCGTAGGGTTCCAGGTCCACGAGCGCGCGGCGGCGTGCCTTGGCGTAGAGCCGCGGCAGCTGGCGTTCGAGGTCGCGCCGCAGCGTCGGCGTCAGCCGGTCCTCGATCTCGTCGCGGAAGGTCATGATCTCGCGTCGCCAGCCGCGCCGGGGGGCCTCGGCCGGCGAATGGTCCAGGAGCAGCAGATGCTCGATGATCCGGATGGTCCAGCTGCGAAGGGCGTTGCGCTGCTCCTTGCCCAAGTCGGCGATCTCCTCGGCAAGGTGCGGAAGGTCGAGCGGCAGGTTCGGCCGGCTGCGCGCAAACCGGCGCAGCTCCTTCGCCTGCATCTGGGTCCAGGCGAAGAAGTCGGCCTCGTACAGGTCCCGCTCCAGAACCTTGGTCATGGTGGGGAATTTACGTGTCGCGCCGCGCGAGAGCAACCGGCGCCCGTGGGCTTCGTTGACACGCCTCACTCGGCTCGGTCGGGTGACGGCCGCGGCCGGGCCTCTGGCAGAATCAGCTGGTGCGCGCTAGTCATGAAGGATGGACAGGAGGGCAGAACGCCTGGTCATCGTCGGCGCCGGCCAGGCGGGCGCGCAGGTCGCGATCAGCCTGCGCCAGCTGGGCTTTGAGGGCGACATCAGCCTGCTCGGCGACGAGCCGGCGCCGCCCTATCAGCGGCCGCCGCTCTCGAAGGCCTACATGAGCGGCGAGATGGCGCTCGAGCGCACCCTGATCCGCTCCGAGGCGTACTACCTCAAGAGCGGGATCGATCTGCGGCCGGCGACCCGGGCCCTCGGGATCCTGCGCGACCAGCGCAAGGTCGTCCTGGACGATCGGGAGCTGCCCTACGACGCGCTCGTGCTGTGCACCGGCACCCGGGCGCGGCGCCTCGGGCTGCCGGGCGAGGAGCTGGAGGGCGTCTTCTATCTGCGCACGCTCGCCGATTCCGAGCGCATCCGGGCGGCGGTCCGGCCGGGGGCGCGGGCGGTGATCATCGGCGGCGGCTACATCGGTCTCGAGGTGGCGGCGAGCCTGAGGAAGCTCGGTGCCGAGGTGGCCGTGCTGGAAGCCCTGACCGGGTGATGAACCGGGTGGTGGCGCCGCCGGTCTCCGACTTCTTCGCCGCCGAGCATGCGCAGCACGGCGTCGCGATCGAGACCGGGGCCCAGGTTGCAGCCCTCGAGGGCGTCTCGACGGTCGAGCGGGTGGTGTGTCGGGACGGGCGCGTCTTCGCCGCCGATCTCGTGGTGATCGGGGTTGGTGCGGTGCCGAACGACGAGCTGGCGCGCGACGCCGGGCTCGCGGTCGAGAACGGCATTGTGGTCGACGAGCTCGGCCGCACCAGCGATCCCGCGATCTTCGCCGCCGGCGACGTGACCAACCATCCGAACGCCCTGTTCGACCGGCGCCTGCGGCTGGAATTGGTCCACAACGCCATGGCCCAGGCCAAGGCGGTCGCGCAGGCGATCGCTGGCAAACCGGTGGCCTACGCGGAGGTCCCGTGGTTCTGGTCCGACCAGTACGACCTCAAGCTGCAGATCGCGGGCGTCGGCGATCCGGACGATGAGCTGATCCTGCGCGGCGATCCTTTGCGCCGGAGCTTCTCGGCTCTGCATCTCCGCGTCGGCCGTCTGGTCGCGATCGACTGCATCAACCGCGGCGCCGATTTCCTCGCCGGCAAGAAGCTGATCGCCGAGGCGCGCCCGATCGACCGCCTCCGCGCCGCCGATCCCGAGATCCGGCTCGCCGAGCTGTGATGCTGCCTCTGCCAGGCGCAAGGGCGACCCGATGACTACGAGGAACGCCTCGGGAGCCTCGGGCGGCGCAGCCTCACAAGAGCAGTCCATGCCCAACGGCTACCCAAGCGCGCGCTGGATGTCCTCATCAAGGCTGATCAGCCGTTCGCAGAACAAGATCTGGTGCAGCTCGCGCGCGATCGCCTCGCCGAGTTCGGCCGGTACGATCAATGCCGGCAGCCAGTCACCGGTCCGGGGGTCGCGAAATCTCGGCGGCTGCATGGTGACATGGTCACGCTGGCGCAGGACCCGAACGCCCTGCATGACCAGCACCACGCCATCCAGCTCGAGCTCCACCTTGGCGAGCGCGACCAGCCGGCCGGCGCCGCGCACGGGCTCGACGTCGGTCACCGTGAAGGTGACGACCGTGGTCGCCGCCTCGGTCATTGCCGCGACCTCCAGAACAGGTACTGATACCAATCCGGCCGAACCCAGCGTTGGCCGAGCACCCCTTCCCCGAGCTCCGTTCCAGCCAGCAGGAAAGCGCCGGCCCGGCCGGCGACCGTGGCATCGTGCGCGGCGTCGATGGCGAGGTAGCCTTCGTAGTAGACGATCGCCTCGCCGGGTTGCAGCTGCTCGATGTCCCGCCGGGCGGCTTCATAGGCCGCGCGGCGCTCCTCCGACCAGCTGACCAAGCGGTCGACCTGCGGCGGGCCGCTCGGGGCAGCCCGGGATTTGCCGGATCTCGCCATGTTCCCAGGACGCTCTGCTAAGTTTCTGGCCCGCGTGTAAAATACTGATTCCGAAAAATCAAATTAATCATTCTTCACCATCAAATTACACCAATGTAATGTTTGGCCGGCAATTGGCTAAAGTGGGCCCGAGAGGCCTCTCTACCTGCAAGTCGGCCGCCTGGTCAGGATCGGCTTGATCAACCACGCTGCCGATGTCCTCGCCGCCAACAAGCCGACCTCGAGGCCGATCGACCTCGCCAGGAGCACCGATCCCGCTGTGCCCGCGTGGCTTTACCGCCAGTGATTCATCGGCCCTGCGATTCGTGCTATCGTCGCATCGATCCCCGAGCCGCAACGGAGGACGAGCGACGTCCCTGCCTGCCGATTTCCCGCGTCGCGAGCTGATCCTCGAGCTTGCCCGGCGCATCTCTGCGCACCCGCCGGTCGAGCGCGTGTGGCTGTTCGGCTCGCGCGCCCGGGGCGACAACTTCGAACGCTCGGACATCGACCTCGCGATCGAGGCGCCGGGCATCGATCGCGGAGAATGGGCGAAGCTTCACCTCGACCTCGACGAGGAAGCGAACACTTTGCTGCTGATCGATTTCGTGCTGATGGACGATCTGCCGGAGAGCTTCAGGCATCGCGTGCATCGCGAGGGAAGGCTGCTCTATGAACGAGGAAACCCCTGCGAACTCCATGGAGAGCCTGGGCAAGGCGTTGGACCGGTTCGGTGAGGCACTCGCGCATCCCGAGCCCGACGAGCTCGCGATGAATGCACCTTGGCCCCGACAACCGGATCTTGACGAATCTCCGCGACGCTCTATCCATGTGCATGAGCGAGAGGACAAAAGGCTTTGAACGGTCGACCGGAGCATCTACCCGACTTTCGCCAGCCGCCACTGGTGGAGGTGGTTCTGGGCGTGCAGTTTGCGACCATCACCGGCTTTCGTATGTTCACGTTCGTTTGTTCTGGAAGGACTATCTTGCGGCACTTTCTACAGCGTTGTAGAACAGCACTCGGCTCAGCCCCTCGTTAATACCCTCGGGTCACGCCTACCGCTCGGGGTTTCCCGATCAGGAGCTAGCTATGGCCCTCGACATTGTGGCTCGTAATCAGGACCGCACGCAGCTCGCACGTTCCAACCGACCGTTTTATTATAATTGGCCCGGGAGATCTGGCCGTACCTCGGCTTCCGACTATCGACGCTACGAGTTTATAAGAACACGGTTTATTGAACAATATGCCATACTGCAATCTTTTCTTAACTCCCAACGGTTGGGACACGTTGAGCCAAATCAATGTGAAGTTACCTACGTTAACAATATACCTTCTGGACAAGACGAAGAACTGGCATCGGCCGTCGGCCGAGTTATTCGTTTCTGGACAGACCCTCCGTCGTCTGGTGCACTCACGCCCATCGAAGACATGCGCTTCCTGTTTAGAAGTCCTTTGTATGGAGCTGACGGCCGCTTCGTAGGCCGCCTGACGGTCGCCACCGAGCCCGCTGGGCGTCAGGACGGGATTCGGATTATTAGGCTTACCTTGACCTCCCGAGGTCTACCGCTGCAAGACACGGACGAAGGGGTCTTCCAATTCTTTGATCTCGGGCGCGATCGCATTGTTCGAACCGTCACGGAGTCGACGACTGAGGAAATGCATCGCAGATGGGACGCTTGAAATGACTTTTGCTTCGATGCTCCTTGGCTGTAAGAACCAGCATGGCAGCCGTCGAGTTCCATCGCCAGCGACCCCCAGACCCTTACAGAGACTCGATCAGCCCTCAAGAGCTCATGCCGGCCCACGTGTATCCGCCTTCGGACAGGGATCTGAACCCGTATGGCTGAGACCTGTTCAGAGCCGAATCCGCCAGCTTGGGGAGTTGAAAGAGGACTGGGACCATCATGGCGGAGTCCGCATCAATAGAGAGGTCTTATTTTTTGCCTGGCATCTCATTCGCGAGACCCTCGATAATGACACGCCGCCACCCACCATCGTTCCGCTTCATTTCGGTGGTGTCCAGATCGAATGGCGCGAGAAGGCAATCGATCTCGAAATCGAAATCGAGGCACCATTTCGCGTCCACGTCTGGTATCGAGACTCTCGGACGGATTCGGAGTTCGAAGAGGACCTTGAACAGGACTTTCGCAGGCTGGAAGGCCCTCTCCGGCTGCTGTCAAAACGATAGGACGGAGCGGGAGACCCCAGGCCTTGCCCATTGGGCCTCCGGCACGGGATCCAGCTGGCCGGATTGTGCCGTATGACGACCCTCGGATCGAGGACAGCGACACAGTACTGCGATTCATTGATCCGCAGTACCACTGGGCGGCTGATCATCATCAGATCAAGTGGCGGGTCTCGAGCGGGGTTGCATCTGCCAGTGCGCGGCTACCTAATGGTAGATGGCCTTCGGAGTGAAGCGGAGGATTCTGACAGCCGGCTTGACCTTGGCTGACAGCTGCCGCACCCCGTTCCGGCTCGTAATGCTTATGTTCGTGACCTTAGGTCTGCATCTGGCTGTCGGCTCGCATCCGTTGCCGGAATCCGCACCCCGCTAACTGAGGTATAGGAAACAACCGGCGGTACGAGCGACTCGTCCATCTCGCCGATCATCATGAGCCTCAGCCATTTAAGCGCGCGCACTCCTGATCAGCTACTCCATCGCGCGGACGATCTCTTCCGTCATCTTCTTGGCGTCGCCGAACAGCATCATGGTGTTGTCTTTGTAGAACAGGGTGTTGTCGATGCCGGCGTAGCCGGGGGCCATCGAGCGCTTGACGAAGAAGACCGCCTTCGCCTTGTCGACGTCGAGCACCGGCATGCCATAGATCGGCGAGGACGGGTCCTCCTTGGCGGCCGGGTTGGTGATGTCGTTGGCGCCGATCACATAGGCGACGTCGGTGCTCTGGAAGTCGTTGTTGACCTCGTCCATCTCGAACACGACGTCGTAGGGCACGTTGGCCTCGGCCAGCAGCACGTTCATGTGCCCGGGCATGCGGCCGGCGACCGGGTGGATCGCGAACTTCACATCCACGCCCTCGTGGCCGAGCTTGTCCATGAGCTCGCGCACCGCGTGCTGGGCCTGCGCCACCGCCATGCCGTAGCCCGGCACGATGATCACCGAGCGGGCGTTCTTCATGATGAAGGCGGCATCGTCGGCCGAGCCGGGCTTGACCACCTTGTCGCCCATATCGGCCACCGCCGCCCCGGTCTCGCCGAAGCCGCCCAGGATCACGCTCACGAACGAGCGGTTCATGGCGTGGCACATGATGTAGGACAGGATCGCGCCCGAGGAGCCGACCAAAGCACCGGTGATGATCAGGGCCGGGTTGTGCAGGGTGAAGCCGATGCCGGCCGCCGCCCAGCCCGAATAGGAGTTGAGCATCGAGATCACGACCGGCATGTCGGCGCCGCCGATCGGGATGATCAGGAGAAAACCGATCGCGAACGCGAGCAGCGTCATCAAAAGGAAGGCCGCGGGGCTGCCGGTCACGATGAAGACGATCAGCAGGACCACGATCAGCGCGCTGACCCCGATGTTGATCAGATGGCGCTGGGGCAAAAGGATCGGCGCGCTCCGCATCAGCGCCTGCAGCTTGGCGAAGGCGATCACCGAGCCCGAGAAGGTGATCGCGCCGATGATCACGCCGAGGCCCATCTCGAGCCGGCTCGCGACCTTGATGGCGCCCTCGGGCGTGGTGATGTGGAACTCGGCCGGATTGGCCAGCGCCGCCGCGGCGACGAACACCGCAGCCATGCCGACCAGGCTGTGGAACGCCGCCACCAGCTGGGGCATCGCGGTCATCGGGATGCGCCGCGCGATCACGACCCCGATCGCACCGCCGATCGCGACCCCGATCAGGATCATGACGTAGCTGCCGAAGCTCGGGTGCGGCAGGGTCGTGAGCGTGAACAGGATCGCCACCGCCATGCCGGCGATGCCGATCAGATTGCCTTGGCGCGCGCTCGCCGGCGAGGACAGGCCGCGCAGCGCCAGGATGAAGCAGATCGCGGCCGCCAGGTAGCCGAGCGCGACGAGATTGCTCATGCCGGGGCCCTCAGGTCCGCTTCTTGTACATCGAGAGCATGCGCTGGGTGACCGTGAAGCCGCCGAAGATGTTGACCGCGGCCAGGATCACCGCGAGAAAGCCGAACCAGGACGCGGCCTTGAGCCCCTCCGCGCCGGTCGCGATCAAAGCACCGACGATGATCACGCTCGAGATCGCGTTGGTCACCGACATCAAGGGCGTGTGCAGGGCCGGCGTCACGCTCCAGACCACGTAGTAGCCGACGAAGATCGCCAGCACGAACACGATCAGGTTGAAGATCGTCGGGTCGATCTCGGTCATGGTTCCTTCCCGGGCTGGCGTCAGGCGGCCTGATTGCGGCTCAGGGCCGGATGCACGACCTGGCCGTCCTTGGTGATGAGCGTGCCTTTGATCAGATCGTCGGCCTCGTCGATCTTGAGCTGCCTGGTCTCGGGATCGATCATGAGGCTCACAAAGTTGAACAGGTTGCGGGCGTAGAGCGAACTGGTCGCGGGCGCGAGCCGCGAGGGCAGGTTGGCGTGGCCGACGATCTTGACGCCGTCCAGGTCCACGACCTCGCCTACCTTGCTGCCCTCGATGTTGCCGCCGCTCTCGACCGCGAGATCGACCAGGACCGCGCCCGGCTTCATGCTCGCGACCATCGCGGCGCTGACCAGCCGGGGCGCGGGCCGGCCCGGGATCTGGGCGGTGGTGATCACCAGGTCCTGGCCGGCGATATGCTTGGCGACCATTTCCGCCTGCTCCTTGCGGTCGGCCTCCGAGAGCTCCTTGGCGTAGCCGCCGGCGGTCGCCGCGTCCTCCTTGACCACGCCCACGAACTTGGCGCCCAGGCTCTCGATCTCGCCCTTGGCGGCCGGGCGGATGTCGGTCGCGGAGACCACCGCGCCCAGCCGCCTCGCGGTCGCGATCGCCTGCAGGCCGGCGACGCCGGCGCCGATCACGAACACCTTGGCCGGCGGGATCGTGCCGGCCGCGGTCATCAGCATCGGCATCACCCGGTCGAACTCGGCGAGACCGTCGATCACCGCCCGGTAGCCGGCGAGATTGGCCTGACTGGAGAGCACGTCCATCGCCTGGCCGCGGGTCGTGCGCGGCAACAGCTCGAGCGCGAAGGCGAGCACGCCGGCCTTGGCGTAGGCCAGGGCCTGGTCGCGGTTCTGGTAGGGGTCGAGCATGCCGATCAGGACCTGGCCCTTGCGCAGCAGCGCCATCTCGTCGAGCTCGCCCTCGCCGGCGATCAGCGGGCGGCGCACCTTGAGCAGGACGTCGGCATCCCGATACAGCGTCTGCGGACCGTCGACCACGGTCGCACCGGCGGCCGCGAAAGCCTCGTCGGCGAACCGGGCGCGCGTACCGGCGCCGGCCTCGAGCAGAACCTCGACGCCCAGGCCCTTCAGCCGCTTGACCGTGTCGGGCGAGGCCGCGACCCGCTGCTCGTCGGGCCGGCGTTCCCTGGGAACCCCGATTTTCATCGCTCGCGCCCCTCCTTCTGCGCCCGGCAACGCCACGCGGGCCCAACCTAACCGCTCGTCAGAGCTTCGCCTAGGGCGGATCGCGACCGCACGCCGCGCCCCGTGACGCCGGACCGGCGGTCTGGCAGCTTGACCGGGCTTGTGTGGTCGCGTAAACAGCGAAACGCTTTCGCGACCTAATAAACTAAAGATATGCATCTCGGCTCAGGCTGGCCGCCACCGTAAAGTCCGCCCGCGGGTGCCGCCACTTGGTTCCGAAGGGGTGTGTGATGCCTGACATTCGGTCTGCTCGCGCGTGGGCCATGGGTGCGATCGTCGCGCCGTTGCGCCGGCGCGAAAGCGCGGATTCCAACCGTCGCGCGGCCGGCGGGATGCCGGGTCGCGCCGGGCTCACGTTGATCGCGCTCGGGCTCGTGCTGACGCTCGCGTCCCCGCGCCCGATTGCGGCCGCCGAGCCTGGCCAGCCCTACCGCTTTGGCGTTTTCCCCTACGTTCCGGCGCTCACCATCGATCGCATCTTCGGCCCGATCGCCGCCAGCTTCAGCAAGGATCTCAAGCGGCCGATCTATCTGAAGACCAAGTCGAACTTCGAGAAATTCGCGGACGAGCTCGCCCAGCAAACCTACGATATCATCTTCGTGCATCCGTTTTTCTACGTCGATGCGGCCGACAAGTATCATTATCTGCCGCTGGCGCGCCTCGATCAGCAGCTGACCGGGGTGGTCATGGTCGGCGAGAGTCACGACTGGCACGATTGGCATGATCTGGTGGGTAAGACCCTCGCCCTGCCGCCCGCTCTGTCGGCGGTCAGTACGATGGTCAAGGCCGCGCTGATCGATGCCGGCCTCAAGCCCGGCGTCGACGTGCGGCTGCAGAACTACCGGACCAAGACCTCCTGCCTGCAGGCGGTCGCGCTCGGCTCCGCCGACGCCTGCGCCATCCCGCGCTTCGTGCTGGCGCAGATCGAATCGATCGCGGACATGCGGCTGCACGTCATGATCGAGACGGCACCGATCTACCATTTCGTGTTCGCGGTTCATGAGCGCGTGCCGGAAGCGGACCGCGCCAAGTTGTTGAGCTGCATTCTCAGCTGGTCGCACACCGAGGCCGGACGAGCGGTGCTAGCGGCGGGCGCCTGGTCAGGGTTCGTGCCGGCCGAGGATCAGGAGTACGATCAGGTCCGCCGCTACAGTACGCGGCTCAAGTCCTACGTTCAGCAATAAGGTTCGTCGCTCGAGATCCCCGCGGCATGTCTCTTCGATATCGCATCGCAGCGACCATCTTCGCGCTCGAGATCGTCCTGACGGGGGCGATGCTCTGGACGACGCTCGGCCATTCGATGCGCAGCATCCGCGAGCAGGTCGGAAGCACCGAGGCGGTGACCCTGCAGCTGGTCGGCGATCTCAGCCGCTCGGCGCTCCTGACCGACGAGTTCGCCGACCTCCAGACCTTCATCGAGGCGACCAGGCGCGACCCGCGCGTCGAGGGGGTGGTGCTCGGCGACGTCCAGGGTCGGGTGGTCGCCGCCACCGATCTCGGCCTGATTGGCGCGCGGTTTCCCGAGCTGTCCGCGGGCGAGCATCACTATTGGCGCCAGACCGAGATCCGCGGGCGCGCGAGCCCGCTCGGCACGCTTGCCATCGAGTTCTCGGACTATCCGCTGGTGCTCGCTTATCGCGACACGCGCAATCTCGGCATCACCATCGCGCTCACCGGCATGGTCGCGATCGCCGTGGTCGGCCTCGCCATGGGCTTCGTCCTGACCCGCCGGCTGGCCAGCCTGGCCGCGCTCGCCGACCGGGTCGCCGAGGGTGACCGCACGGCGCGGGCCGACCCCGCCGGCAGTGACGAGGTGGCGCGGGTCGGCCGGGCCTTCAACAGCATGGTCACGAGGCTCGCCGCCAACCTCGATGCCCTGCGCGCGGCCCGCGACCGCCTGGTGCAGCCGACCGAGGCGATGTCCGAGGGCTTCGCGCTCTGGGACGCCGATGACCGGCTGGTGCTGTACAACAAGCGGCTGCGGCAGCTGTTCGGGGTCCAGGGCGAGCGGGTCGTGCTCGGTGCCCGCTTCGAGGATCTGAGCCGGATCGTCTACAAGCGCCTGCTGGCAGCCGAGGACGCGCCGCCGACGCTCGACGACTGGCAGGCGCAGTGCCTCGCCCGTCGCCGCGCGCCCTGCGGGCCCTGGGAGATGCACCTGCGCGACGACCGCTGGCTGGCGATCAACGAGTTCCGCACCCAGGACGGCGGCACGGTCGCCATTTACACCGACGTCACCGAGGCCAAGCGGCGGCAGCGGGCGCTCGAGCAGAGCGAGCAGCGCCTGCAGGCGATCATGGATTCGGTGATCGATGGCATCGTCACCGTGACCGACGACGGCCAGGTCGAATCCGCCAACCCCGCCGCCGCCCAGATCTTCGGTTTCGGGCCCGGCGGGCTGGTCGGGCTGCGGCTCGACGACCTGGTGGCCGGGACCGCGCGCGAGGCCGAGCACCTGCCGTGGCCGGCCCGGGTCGACGTCACCGCGCTGACCCAGCACAGCCTCCTGGAGATGGTCGGGCGGCGCCGCGACGGCGACAACGTCGCGATCGAGCTGTCGGTCACCGATCTCGATCTGCATGGCCGCCGGACCTTCATCCTGACCGTGCGCGACATCACCGCGCGCAAGGCGGCCGAGGAGCTGATCCGCTACCGGGCGACCCACGACGCGCTGACCGGGCTGCCCAATCGCGCCCTGTTCGACGATCGGCTCGCCACCGCCCTCAAGCAGGCGGTCCGCCACGGCGAGACGGTGGCGGTGCTGTTTTTGGACCTCGACCGCTTCAAGATCATCAACGACACGCTCGGCCATTCGATCGGCGACGCGCTGCTGGTGGCACTCAGCCGGCGGCTGCGTGCCAGCGTCCGCGACGAGGACACGGTCGCGCGCATGGGCGGCGACGAGTTCATCTTCATCCTGCGCGGCCTGCGCGGCGCCGAGGACGCGGTCAAGCCGGCGCAGAAGATCCTCGACGCGATGCGCCCGACCTTTCACATCCGCGGCCACGAGCTCTACGTCACCGGCAGCATCGGCATCGGCCTTTGTCCGACCGACGGCGCGGAGCCCGATCAGCTGCTCAAATGCGCCGACATCGCGCTCTATCGGGCCAAGGAGCGCGGCCGCAACCGCCTGCAGCTGTACAACCCGACCCTCAACGTCCGGGTGTTCGGGCAGATGGTGCTCGAGAAGCACCTGCGCCATGCCCTCGAGCAGGATCAGTTCCAGCTGGTCTATCAGCCGCAGATCGCCCTCGACAGCGGCCAGGTGGTGGGCGTCGAGGCGCTGATCCGCTGGCGCCATCCCGAGCTCGGCCTCGTGCAGCCCGACGAGTTCGTGCCGCTCGCCGAGGAGAACGGTCTGATCGAGCCTTTGGGCTTGTGGGTGCTGCGCACCGCCTGCCTGCAGCACAAGGCGTGGCGGGCGCTCCGGCTGCCGGGGCTCAGGCTCGCGGTCAACATGTCGGCCCGCCAGTTCCAGCGCAGCGGTCTGGAGAGCCGGATCCGCGAGGTCCTGGCCGAGACCGAGATGGATGCCCGCTGGCTCGAGCTGGAGCTGACCGAGAGCGTGCTGATGCAGGAAGGCGACAGCACCGCGGCCCTGCTCAACCATCTGAGCGAGCTCGGGATCAGCCTGGCGCTCGACGATTTCGGCACCGGCTATTCGTCGCTGAGCTACCTCAAGCGCTTTCCGATCAAACGGGTCAAGATCGACCGCTCGTTCGTCTGCGACATCAACACCAGCGAGGGCGATGCGGCGCTCGCGCGGGCGGTGATCGCCATGGCGCACGGGCTCGGCGTCGACGTCGTGGCCGAAGGCATCGAGAGCCTGGAGCAGCTGGCGATGCTGCGCCGCTATGGCTGCGACGAGGGCCAGGGCTACTTCCTCGGCCGGCCGGTGGTCCCGTCCGAGGTGCCGGCCCTGGTGCGCCGCCAGGGCTGGCCGCAGATCCGGAGCGTCGTCTCGGCCTGACCCGCGACCGGTCGCGCACCAGGGCCGACCAAAGATCCGCAAGCGTGGTCCCGGCCTGGTCCGCGCCTCTTCCGCCCGTGTGCCGCCCCGTGCACGTGATGCATGATGGAAGCGCGGATGCACGATCGCTTAAGCGGCGCTCTGCGAGCGCCCGGCTGCTGAGCGGAAGCGTCAGCTCGGCAGGAGCAGGCGTCCTCCCAGAACATGATCGGTGCGAGTTGAGCGCTGGATATGCTAGACTGCGAGCCGGCGTTCTGCACGCCGGCGGAAAGCGTCATGACCGACGACCAACATGTGGCCGTCATGGAGCAAGGGCTCGTCAGGCGCGAGATGTACCTGTCCCGGCTCCGGCTCCTCTGTGACCGCGCCGCCGAATGTGGCCGTCCAGCGATCGTAGAACGGATTGTGGATGCCGAGGCGGCGCTGCGGCGCGCAGAAGCGAGGCTGCATTCCGCCTATGCGGGGCGTAGCATCGCTGGAGCGTCGACCCTGAGCGCCCCACGCTCAGGTCGCGGCGCGGCGCCGGCGGCCCGGTTGGAAAAAAGGCCTGCTCGCCGACCTCCTGGGGGAGCACGACCGCCAGCAAGTCGATCCTGACACCTGGCGGTTCGAACGCGGCCCCGATCGCCGCGGCGACGGGCGGCGGTGCGCCGACCGCACCGGGCTGAGGGACGAGGGCTCGCGGACATTCCTCGCCGCCTGCGCCGGGAACTGCGGCTCGAAGGCCGGCGCCGAAGGGCCGGCTGCTGGCGGCGTTGGCCTGGAAAATGGCAGACACTGGTGGTCGGATCAGATCGCTCGCTCGCGCATGGCCGATCGCGAGGACCACGACTTTCAAAAAGTTTTCGTGGTTTGCGGGCCACCGGATCGCCGGAATCGTCCTGTCATTTCGAACCGTTAGGGAACAAATCGGAAAGTCAACTGTTTTATCTTTTTAATTCTCGTTGTCAAAACGTGGCCAGGCACCACCTTTATTAATGAACCTTGCCAAAAAGCCGCCTCAACCCGAGGCCGCGCAACCAGGGAGGTTCCAAATGGCAGACAAGCAGAATTTGGCGCAACGCTGGGATCGACTTCAGCCGAGCAAGGGTACGGTATTCTGGGGCTTTGTCGCCGGTGCGGTGGCGACCATCGTGATCGGCTTCGCGTGGGGCGGCTGGGTCACCGGCGGCAGCGTCCAGGCGCTGACCGAGAAGGCCGCGCAGCAGGCCCATGAGCAGCTCGCCGCGGCGGTCTGCACCGATCGCTTCACAGCCGCCCCGGACGCGCGCGCCCAGCTCGCGACCTTCAAGGACATGAGCAGCTCCTACGAGCGCGGCAAGTTCGTCGAGACCGGCGGCTGGGCGACCATGCCGGGCGCCACCAGCACCGATCGCAAGGACGCCTCGGCCTGCGCCGACAGCCTGCTCAAGCTGCAGCTGCCGCCGCTCAAGGAAGCCGCGCAGACCGCGCCCCAGCCGACCGTGGCGCAGTAGGCCCGCGCCGGCCGCGCGGCGCCCCGCTGGGGCCGACGGTCGGCGATCGGCTCTCCGACCACAGGCCCTGGGCGTCCGCCGTGAAGTCCCGCGGCGCGCGAGTCTGATCGGCACCTCGCCGACGCCCGCACCGTGCGCGCGCGGAGGGCGGCGACCCGATCGCGTCCGGACCTCGCGGCCTGGCGCAAGTCGCGACCGGGCCAACCGCCCTCAGCAATCGCACATTCCTGTGCGATTTCCCTTCGCTCTCGCATACCGATTGTGCACAGACTGGCCGATTGTGCACAGACTGGCGATGACGGGCCACGAGCTCCCTACGGAAGCTCCGCCGTCCGAGGGGGCCTCGCCCTCGTCCATGAGGCCAGGGATGGCAAGGGCGGCCACGGCCGCATTTCCTTCGGCGACCGCTTCACCACGTTCCCCGCTCTGACCCACCGGATCCGACCCGGCCTGTGCGCCCGGGGGTTGGCCGACGGCGGGTCCCCGCGAAGGTGAACGCTTCGCGGGGACCGATTGAAGGTGGCTCCGGGCGATCCCTGCTCAGGGCTCGCCGATCTGGAGGATCATCGAGGTCGCGCCAGGGGCGCCGGGTTCGTGGTGCCAGGCGGGTCGATGTCCGGCGTCTCGGGCACCGGGACGCGGCCACCCGACAGGATGAAGCTGAAATCCGTGCCCTTCTCGACCTGCGCGATGCCGTGGCAGCCGAGGCATCCGCCCATGTTGAAGGTGTCGACGAGCTCGTTGCTGTCGTTGAACAGCAAGACGTTCTGGAACGTCGTCCGGGCCGAATTGAAGTTGTCAAAGTTCGCGGGCTGGTCCGTCGGCGGGCCCGTACCGCTGATCTGCCCGCTGAAGTTGGCCAGCGTGTAGTCGGTCTCGACGACCTCGTTGTTGGTATAGAAGGTCGCCGCGTTCAGGTCCGACGTCGTGTCGCTGCTCACCTCGGTAAGGTCGAAGGGCTTGTATTGGACGTTGATCAGCTTGTAGTACGACCACACGGGATTCGCGATGCCGTTGCTGCTGGCGTAAGCGCTGATCGCCGTGTGAGCGTTCTGATTGGCGCCGAGAATCGCCTGTGGGATCGGATGAGTCCGAGCGTTCTGGCAGATCGCTCCGCCGGAGGGCAGCCCGGAGAAGCCGCTCTCTTCGAGGTAGAAGAGGCGGTCTTCGGGCGCCTCGCAGTATTGATCGCCGACGATGTTCAAAGTGGGCGGGTCGCCATCCTGATACTCGAGCCCGGGCTCGGTCGTCCCGACCGGCGTGACGATCGGCTGCCCGATCTCATTTTCCACCGGGGTCCCAGCCGCGGTCTGGAGATTGTCGGCCTGCTCGAAGGTGGCAAAGATGAAGTAGGGCGCCGTGGCCGTCTTATGCTCGATGTGCAAAGCGAGCAGCCCCCACGTGCCCTCACGATAGCAACGCGGCTCCTGGGCATTTTGCTCGTTTTGTTCGTAGTACCGCACCGTCGTGGTGTAGAACCTGCCGCTACTCTCCTCATCGGCGGTGAGCTCCCGCCACGCCGATTTGACGTGGATCGTCCCCACCGGAAACGAGATGAACGGCTCCTTCAAGGTCGTCGGGTCGCCGTTGCCTTGAGAAACCTCCAGAAAGTTGGCTCGGGCGGTGCAGAAGGTCGTGGTTTCGCCCGACTGCAGGTCGTTGCAGTTCGTGGAGGACTGCTTGGAGTTCCTGCGGCGGCAGCAGCTTCGTGCCGACGTAAAGGGGGTCGCCGCCCTGCGCCAGGGCATCGGGATTGACGACGTAGACGAAGTGGCTCTCGTTCGCCTTGGCGAGGAACCGGATCAATTGAGGATCAGAGTTCGCCGAGGCAGATTGCGGCGCCTTGCCCGCGAACATGGAGTCGAGCCCGATCTGGGACACTTCGTCCAGATTGATGAACGAAGGCGTGGTCACGGGGTCCTGCCCGGGACAGGGCGGGATCTCGCCGGTGCCATCCGCTCCCTGCCCCAATACCTCCGCATTGTAGATGTACTGGGGTGGAACGGTGCTGTAGCCGAAATCGGACTTGGAAGCGTCGAATCCCGGCGGCGTACCCTGACCGGGATAGATCTCGACCTTGTGTCGGTAGGTGTGCCAGACCAGCGGTCCCGTGAAGGACGGGTCGCCGAACTTCGCGCCGGTGTCTGGAGTATCGCGCGTCCCGGCCAGGGCGGGCCAGTTGAGCGCAATGAACTCCTGCCATGCGAAGTTCGCCGCGTCGGCGAGGCTCGCTTGGTCCGCGCCGCCCGGAATGTCAGCTGGCACATCCGGGGAAACGGTGATCCCCGGCGTCGGCTCAGGCGCTCCGCCGAGTTGATCGCAGAACTGCTGGGTTCTTACGCTCAGTGGGGAGCGCTGGCAGAGATTCGGGGTGCGGGCGATGAAATCGCACCTGGCCTGTTCCGCCGCGCTGAGGTTGGGCGCCTGGCATTCCTGCGGTACCGGACCGCCGGCGGCGCCTGCTGCCGACGGCAGCACGGCCGCCAAGGCGAGCAGCGAGATCCCTGCCAACCTCCGGGGTAGCTCGTTCGTTTCCATGGCATTCCCTACCGTTGCGCGTTGACTGCATTGTGACTGTTCACTGGCGCTTCGTTGCGTTCTTTATATCTCAAGCCGTGCAGCACGGCCACTTCATTTTAACCTAAGGATGGGGCCTGTTCACGAGCTGGTGATCGCGTCCCGGGGCGGCGGGTCCGGCCCATGCTGAGGAGGACAGCGGGACCAGACGGGAATTGTTGGGCGGGAATTGTTGTCAGCGGGAATTGGCGATCACAACGCGAGTTCCGACGCCCGAGGTTTCGATCAGGACGCGCGGCGAACTCTCGACTCGCCTCTACGGG
>CAVWDE010000011.1:0-352135 GCA_963753685.1 uncultured Alphaproteobacteria bacterium | reverse complement strand
CCGCCCTCGATCGGTGCCCCATCGGGGGACGATCTTCGGCACGCAGCGAAGATCCCAGGATCAGGGGGTGTCGACGACTAACCGAACATTAACACTTGGCCCGTACCCTTCCTTCGGGCCGGTCCATGCGACCCTGGGACTCCGCGTCGCTCTAAGATCTGGGCTGGCCGGACTCCCAGGATCGCATGGACCAGCGAACAGGATAACGATCGATGGGTTTACGAAAGGTTGAGGCGGCCGATTTCAGCCTCCAGGAAGCCTCTCGATACTTTGCGCCCCAGAGGCAGCAACGTGGTTGGAGCGCGCAGCGAAGATCCAGGATCAGGGCGTCGTCGACGACTTAACCGAACATTAACACTTGGCCCGTAACCCTTGCTTCGGCTGGTCCATGCGACCCTGGACTCCGCGTCGCTCTAAGATCTGGGCCGGCCGGACTCCCAGGGTCGCATGGACCAGCCGAACAGGATAACGATCGATGGGTTTACCAAAGGCTAAAGCGGTCGATCTCCGCCCCCGGAAAGAGGCCCCGACACTTGTGGCCCGCGAGGCAGAAGAGTGGTTAGAGCCGTTCGGCCACGGTGACGATGCGCCATATTTCAGGCATTTGCGCAGGAATCCTGCCGATCTAGCCGAGCACGGAAAAACTGCTCTCGGGGTTGATCTCGCGCCGGCGCGAGTAGAAGCCGACGTCGATCGTCCGCTCGATGTGGGCGAGATGGAACTGGAGCGGCTCGCGGTCGTGGTCGCGGCCCTGCTCGCAGCCGGCGATCAGCTCGGCCATCATGGCGCCCGCGACCGGCGCGTTCTTGAACTGGTTGCCGCTGGTGCCGACCGCCATGTAGAAGCCCGCGAGGTCGGACTTGTCATAGATCGGGATCCAGTCCTCGGTGACGTCGTAGAGGTCGACCACGCCCTTGAGCGGGCTCGAGACCGGCAGGCTCGGAATCCGCTGGGCGACCCTTTGTACCTGGACCTGCCACTGCTCGCTGAAATTGCGGTCGTAGTCGTCCGGGTCGACCCATTCGCGCGGATCGCAGGGCGGGTCCTCGCTGCCGATCAGGATGTGATTGCCGATCTCCGGCCGGCAGTAGCAGCCGACGTCGCTATCGGAGGTGACCAGGCCCGCCCGCTCGAAGTCGAAGCCCTTCGGGAACGGCACGTGCGCGACCTCCTGCTTGAGCGCCCGGGTGGTGATCCGCATGCCCTCCTCGACGCCTGCCATGCGATTGATCTTGGCCGAATGCGGCCCGGCGACGTTGACCACCACCGGGGCGTCGATCGTCTCGCCGGAAGTAAGCGTCACGCCCTGGACGCGGCCGCCGGCCTGGCGGATCGCCGTCACTTCGCTGTTGAAGCGGAAGGTCGCACCCTTGGCCTCGGCGGCGCGCTGGGCGTTGTGGCTGGCCAGCTGCGGATCGTTGACGTAGCCCGCGAGCGGGAAGAACACCCCGCCGCCGAGCTCGCCCTCCGCCTCGCCGAACGCCGGATCGTCCGGCCGCTTGGGCGGGCCGAACCGGCCGAGGTCGTAGAACGGCAGGCGCTCCCTGATCCGGTCCGGCCCCCAGTCCTGCCAGGGGATGCCGAGCGCGTCCATATTGCGGCAGACCCTGCGCAGATGCCCGTTCGCCTCGGTCTTCATGACCAGGCAACCGCACTGCACGAACTTCGCGAGCCCCCGCTCGTCCGCGACGCCTAGGTAGCGCGGCCACTCGTCCCAGTAGAAGTAGCCCTCATAGGCCAGCGCCGCGCCGTCGAGAGTCGAGTAGTGGGTGCGGATGATCGCGCAGGACGCGCCGGTCGAGCCGTAGCCCGCGGCCGGCAGCTTGTCGAGGTTGAGCGTGCGCCAGCCGCGCCTGGCGAGCTCGTAGGCGGTGCAGGCGCCGATGATCCCGGCGCCGATGATGATCGCGTCGTAGCTCTCGCTCATGACCGCCTCCCTGCCCTCGTGCAGCACGCCGTCGCCCGGCTCATCCGACACGACCGGGCGCGACCCGCAGTCCAGCCCTTCTTAGCGCCCCGAGCGGTCCATCGGAAAGGGCGACAGCCAAGCCCTGGCAGGCACGCGACGCCGCGACGTGGCGGGCTCGCACGCTTGGGACGGTCCGGGTGATCTCGACCCGATCGTCGCCCCCAACGTTCTCGCCACCACGGTTGTCATCACAAGGCCAGGGCCTGCCGCCATTGCGAGAGATGGCGCGCCGGGCCGGCAGCAGCCGATCGGCGGGCGGCGTCGACGCCGGGAACGCTTACGGATTCACCCCCTTCTTCTGCATGCAGCTATTGATGAAGCGATCCTGCCAGTCGGCGTGCTGAGCGTCGGGCAGACCGGCGGTCTCCCACTGCTCGATCGCCTGATTCTGGCAATCCGCGAAGGCATCGTCCCAGGCCTTGCTGTGCTGGGCGCAGCCGGCCAGAAGGAGGGCCGTGGACGCCAGCAAAAGAAGCCCATGTCTCATTGTGGATCACTCCCGACTTTGTGTGACGCGGGGGTCATTGACACCCGGGGCGCCGAGCGCCGGCTCGACACCTCAGGTTTAGCGGGTGTCATTCTCCAAAGCGAGCGCGCTGTTTAGCCCGCCGGTCGACCAGGGGCACGCGGCGCTGACCTCGGATCGCGAACGCTGCTGCCGGTTTGCCGCCGGGTACCTCCACGACCAGCTGCGCATCGGCGGTCAGCGCGACCATCCGGCGCTCGATCTTGGCGGCGCCGGCCGCACCGGTTAAGGATCGGGCAGGCTTGCGTCCGCATCCTGACCAGCGGGACCGGCGCGGCCGAGCGAGGATCAGCCGATGGACGACCTGAAGCGCCTGGCGGCGGCGCTGCACGACGACGCCCTGGTCTGGGACGCCCACGCCTGCCTGCCGCTGCATCCGGACGCCGACATCAGGGCGCTCGAACGGCACCGCGCGAACGGGGTCGATTTCGTGTCGATCAACATCGGCATGGACATGAACCCGCTGCCCCAGATCATGGCGGTGATCGCGAGCTTTCGCGCCCAGCTGCGGGCCAGGTCGGACGCGTTCGTTCAGGTCGAGGACGTGAGCGACGTGCGGCGCGCCAAAGTGGCGAAGAAGCTCGCGGTGGCCTTCGATCTCGAGGGCGGCGTGCCGCTCGGCGAGCGGCCGGAGATGGTGCAGCTGTTCTACGACCTCGGCGTCCGCCAGATCCATCTCGCCTACAACCGCAACAACGGCATCGGCGGCGGCTGCTACGACGAGGACGTCCCGCTCACCGATCTCGGCCGGCGCGTGGTCAGCGCGATCAACGCCGCCGGCATGCTCATGGACTGCTCGCATACCGGCTATCGCACCAGTCTCGACATCATGGCGGTCTCGAAGGCGCCGGTGATCTACAGCCACGCCAACCCGCGAGCCCTCGCGGACAACGGCCGCAACATCCGGGACGATCAGATCGACGCCTGCGTCGCGACCGGCGGCATGGTCTGCGTCAACGGCGTCGGCCGGTTTCTGGGCGACCCCGAGGCCGGCACGGCGGCGATCCTGGGCCACATCGACTACCTGGTGCAGCGGGTCGGCGCCGACCACGTCGGGCTCGGGCTCGACTATGCCTATGACCAGGGCCTCGACGAGGACCCGCCCGGCCTCGACCGCGGCCATTGGTGGCCGCCTGCGCACGGCTACGGCAAGGACGGGCCGCGGATCAGGATCGCCGTCCCCGAGCAGTTCCCGGAGATCACCCTTGGCCTGCTCCGCCTGGGCTACGCCGAGGCCGATGTCCGGAACATTCTGGGCCAGAACATGCTGGCGCTCGCCAGGCGGGTCTGGAAACCCCGCTCTACGCCTTGACCGCCAAGCCGCTTCACCTGAGCCGGTCGCCGATCAGCGGCCCGGCTCGGCAACGTCAGGCTGGCCAATCGATTTGACGCGCCCAGTCCGGGCCGGCTGAAAAGATGCCAGCCCCTGGGCCAGATCCCCGTTGCCCAGCTAAAACCGCCGCAACCAAGGGAGCGGGTCGAGGAGCAGGGGCCGGATCCGGGCCATATCGGATGCCGGCAACCGGTCGCCTTTTCAGATTCGCTTGAACCTCGGGCGCGCCGATGCAACCTTGCCGCCGGCGGCTCACATCCGTGGGCGGTGCGCTTCTTCCCGGACCGCCGGCGGCAGTGCCGCGAGATTGGCGGCCTGCTCGGCCTCGAGGGAACGGATCGCCCGCTGCAGCTTCTCGAACGCGCGCACCTCGATCTGGCGGACGCGCTCGCGCGAAATGCCGTAGCTGGCGCTCAACTCCTCGAGCGTTGTCGGCTCGTCCTTGAGGCGCCGTTCGGTCAGGATGTGGCGCTCGCGCTCGTTCAAGACCGCCATCGCCCGGTGCAGCAGCGAGCGCCGGTGATCGTACTCGTCGGCCTCGACCACCCGGGTCTCCTGGCTGGCGGTCTCGTCGACCAGCCAGTCCTGCCACTCCATCTCGCTGTCGACCCGGAGCGGCACGTTCAGCGAGTGGTCGGCGCCCGCGAGCCGGCGGTTCATCTCGACCACCTCGGTCTCGGTCACGTCCAGCCGCTCGGCGATCGCCTTGACCGTCTCGGGGTGCAGATCGCCCTCGTCGATGGCCTGCATCTGGCCCTTGAGCTTGCGCAAGTTGAAAAAGAGCTTCTTCTGCGCCGCCGTGGTGCCCATCTTGACCAGCGACCAGCTGTGCAGGATGTATTCCTGGATCGCCGCCCGGATCCACCACATGGCGTAGGTCGCCAGCCGAAAGCCGCGGTCCGGATCGAACCGCTTGACCGCCTGCATCAGGCCGACGTTGCCCTCGGAGATGATCTCGTTGAGCGGCAGGCCATAGCCGCGGTAGCCCATCGCGATCTTGGCGACCAGGCGGAGATGGCTGGTCACCAGCTTGTGCGCCGCCTCGACGTCGCCATGCTCCTGCCATTGCTTGGCGAGCATGAACTCCTGGTCCGGCTCCAGCATCGGGAACCGGCGGATCTCCTCGAGGTAGCGCGCGAGACTCGAGCCCGCCACCGGGACCGTCAGAAAGTTGGCCAAAGTTGGTCTCTCTCCGGAGGCTCAGGGTCGCCTCATCATAGGTGATGGGCCCAGCGGAAATCCAGCGCGATGGCGAAATCCAGTGCGATCGCAAAATCCGGTGCAGGCCGAATCCAATGCGATGGCGGAGCGGCTGTGATCAGCCGAGCTTACCGGATCTATGGTTAACGTTCGGTAAATTTGCGAGTTCCAGCTGCAAAGATTCGAACAGCCGGTCGAAGCAGGGCGGCGCGGGTCGCTCCAGATGCACCTTCGCGCCAGTGATCGGATGCTCGAAGCCGAGGCGTTCGGCGTGCAGCGCGAGCCGGCAGAAACCCGCCAGATGCTCGGCGAGCGCCGGGCTCGGCCTGATCCGGCGTCGCGGCCGGTAGATCGGATCGCCGACGATGCCGAGGCCGAGCGTGCCGAGGTGGACCCGGATCTGATGGGTCCGTCCGGTCCCGAGCACGAGCTTCAGGCGGGTCGCGAGGCCGCCCGCCGCGGCGTCGGTCTGGTAGTGGGTCAGCGCCCGCTTGCCGCCCTCGACCACCGCCATGCGCTTGCGGTCCTTGGGGTGGCGGCCGATCGGCCGGTCGATCGCGCCCGCCGTCTGCGGCGGCCGCCCCCAGACGATCGCCGTGTAGCCGCGCTCGATCCGGTGGACGCTGAACTGCGCCGCCAGCCTGACGTGAGCCCGGTCGTCCTTGGCGACCACCATCAGGCCGCTCGCGTCCTTGTCCAGGCGATGGACGATGCCCGGGCGCAATACCCCGCCGATGCCCGAGAGGCCGCCCGCGCAGTGGGCCAAAAGCGCATTGACCAGGGTGCCGCGGGCATGGCCCGGCGCCGGGTGGACCACCAGCCCGGCCGGCTTGTCGAGCACCAAAAGATGGGCATCCTCGTAGAGGACCTCGAGCGGAATCGCTTCGGGCGCTGGTTTGGCCGGGATCGGCGCGGGCAGGCCGACTGCGAATGCCTGGCCCGGTTTGACCCGGCTCGAGGCCTCGGTTATCACGGCCCCGTCGCGGGCCACCTCGCCGGCCTCGAGCAGCGCCTGGAGCCGCGCGCGCGAGAGCTCCGGCAGCCGGCCGGCCAGGAACTTGTCCAGGCGCTGGCCAGCGTCTGCGGCGGCGGCGGTGAGCGTCAGGGTCCGGCGGGTCATCAGCGGCTAAAGGTGGACACCATCCCGAACCTGCTCAAGGCCTTTGTGATCGCCGGCGGGGTCGCGCTGATCGCCGGCACCGCCCTGCTGCTGGTGCTGATCCTGCTGCGCGGGCATGGTGGCGAGCAGGTGGGCGGCGAGCAGGCGGCCCGGGAACTGCCCCGCACGCTCAGCCTGCCCAAGGGCGCGCACGTGCAGCAGATCGTGGCCGATGGCAGCCGCTGGCTGCTGCTCGGCACCGCGGGCACCGGCCAGCAGTTCCTTGCCGTGGTCGATCCGCGCACCGGCGAGCGTACGAGCCTGCTCTGGCTGCAACCCGAAGACTAACAGCAGTCGGACCCGCGATGCCCCCGGACATCGGCGATCTGGTCGAGCTCTCGATCGAGCAACTCGGGGCGCGGGGCGACGGCATCGGCCAGATCGAGGGGGCCAGGGTGTTCCTGCCGCTGGCACTGCCCGGCGAGCGCTGGCGGGCGCGCCTCGTCGCCAGGCGCGCCGACGGTCTGGTCGCGGCGCCGATCGCGAGCCTCGACCAGGTGATGCGGGCGCCACCGCCCTGCCGGCATTTCGGCACCTGCGGCGGCTGCCAGCTGCAGCATCTGCCGGCCGCCGACTACGCCGCCTGGCAACGCGAGACCGTGATCCAGACGCTCGCGAGACGCGGCCTGCACGAGACCCCAGTGGCGCCACCCCGGATCACGCCGCCCGCAAGCCGGCGCCGGGTCCGCTTCGCTTTCAGGGTGCCTAGCGGGGTCCAGCTCGGCTTTCGGGTGCGCTCGGCGCACACCCTGGTCGACGTTGCCCAGTGCCCGGTCGCGCGCCCCGAGATCGTGGCCCTGCTGCCGGCGCTGCGGCAGCTGCTCGCGCGGCTCGCGATCGCGCGCCGCGGCGGCGAGGTCGAGATCACGGCAAGCGAAAGCGGCCTCGATGTGCTCCTGACCACGGCGCTCGCGCCCGGGCTCGCCGAGCGCGAGAGCCTGGCCGCATTCGCTGAACACCAGGACCTCGCGCGCCTCGCCTGGCGTCCGGCCGCAGGCAGCCCGGCCGAGCCGATCGCCGCCCGCCGACCGGTCTGGGTCGACTTTGCGGGCGTGCGCGTCGAATTGCCGCCCGGCGCCTTCCTGCAGGCGACCCGCTTCGCCGAGGACGCGATCCGCAGCGCCGTGGCCGAAGCAATCGGCGACGCCCGGCGGATTGCCGACCTGTTCGCGGGCTGCGGCACCTTCGGGCTGCCGTTCGCTGCGCTCGGGCGGCAGGTGCTGGCGCTCGATGCCGATCCTTCGATGCTGGCCGCGGCCGGCGCCGCCGCTCGTCAGGCGGGCTTCGGCGACCGGCTGCGCACCGAGGGCCGCGATCTCGAGCGCGCCCCGCTCACCGGCCCCGCTCTCGAGCGCCTGGACGCCGTGATCCTCGACCCGCCGCGCGCCGGCGCCCGCGCCCAGGCGGGGGCGCTCGCGGCCTCCCGAGTGGCGCGGATCGCGATGGTCTCCTGCAACCCCGCGACCTTCGCGCGCGATGCCCGCACCCTGGTCGACGGCGGCTATCGTGTGGTTGCGGTGCAGCCGATCGATGCCTTCCTGTGGTCCGCGCAGATCGAGCTGGTCGGCGCCTTCGCGCGCGCGGTTCGCGCCCCCCGACGCGCTTGATTTGTCCGCCGTCGCCTTCTACATAGGAGCGGTCCCAGCGCCCGCGTCCCCTTCGTCTAGTGGCCCAGGACGTCGCCCTCTCACGGCGAAAACAGGGGTTCGAGTCCCCTAGGGGACGCCAGCCGAGAGCATGATGGGCGATCGCACCGCCGCGACGGTGGCGGTTTGACTTTGCCGACAACGCCGTCCCGACCGGTCACCTCACCAGGCGATAGGAGTTGAGGATCCGCAGGTAGTTCGCGCGCTCGAAGGCCGCGGGGTCGGCGATGCTTCGCTGGCTCATCGAGCCCTTCATCTGCGCGACCGAGTCGTAGTCGCGCTCCTCCAGCCATTGCCGGAGCCCGCTGACCAGGGTCGCAAGGTGGTCGGGTCCGTGCCTGAGCAGGGAGGCGGTGGTCATCACCGCGTCGGCGCCTGCGAGCAGGTATTTCACGACCTCGTCGCGCGTATCGACGCCGGTGCTGGCCGCCAGCGACAGGTGCAGGCGGCCGCGCAGGAGCGCGAGCCAGAGCAGCGGCAGGCGGATCTCCTCCGGGCGGCTCAGCTGCAAGGTCGCCGCCACCTCCAGCGTGTCGAGGTCGAAGTCGGGCTGATAGAAGCGGTTGAACAGGACCAGGCCGTCGGCGCCGAGGTCGGCGAGCTCGCGCGCGAGCGCGCCGAACGCGCTGAAGAACGGGCCGAGCTTCATCGCGACCGGGATCCGGACCGCGCCCTTGACCGCGCGCAGCACCTGCAGGTAGCGCTCCTCGACGGCGCGCGCGCTCTCGGTGAGGTCGGCCGGGATGTAGTAGAGGTTGATCTCGAGCGCCGAAGCACCGGCCTGCTCGATCCGCCGCGCGTAGTCGACCCAGCCCTGGCTGGTCACGCCGTTGAGGCTCGCGATGATCGGAATCCCGGTCGCCGCGCGCGCCCGGGCGATCAGCTCGAGATAGGGCTCCGGGCCGATCCGGTGCTCCTCGACCACCGGGAAGTAGTCGAGCGCCTCGGCAAAGCTTTCGGTGCCGGCGCCGATCAGCCGGTCGGTGAGCGCGTTCTCGAGGCGGATCTGCTCCTCGAACAGCGAGGCAAGCACGATGGCGGCGGCGCCGCCGTCCTCGAGCCTGCGGACGCCATCGAGGGTCTGCGACAAGGGTCCCGACGAGGCGACCACCGGGTGCTCGAGGCGAAGCCCGAGATAGGTCGTGGCAAGGTCGGTCATCGCCGGTTCCCGGTGCAGCGATGCATGCGCCCGATTGCCGCCGTTGGCCGAACCCCAGCGCGACCGTCGGGCCGGACCGTTAACCCTTTGTCAACCATTGGTCCCCTAACCTCTCCTGATCCCTGGTCCATGCGATCCTGGGAGTCCGTCCGCCGCCCAAAACCAAAGGCGCGGAGTCCCACGGTCGCATGGACCATCGAGGTAGCATCCTGGCGACCAAGGGTTGACGATTGGTTAACGGGACACGCCTCCGATCGACCGGGATCGGCTCCATCACCCGCCATGGCAGCGCTCCTCGATCGCCTCCGCCGGGCGAGGTCCGAGCCGTCGGGAGATCGTCATGACCTTGCAGGCCCGAATCGCCTCCGGCGGACCAGGTCCGAGCCGCCGGGAGATCGTCATGACCTCGCAGGCCCGAATCGCCTCCGGCGGACGAGGTCCGAGCCGCCGGGAGATCGTCATGACCTCGCAGGCCCGAATCGCCTCTGTCGGACGAGGTCCGAGCCGCCGGGAGATCGTCATGACCTCGCAGACCCGAATTGCCTCTGGCGGACGAGGTCCGAGCCGCCGGGAGATCGTCATGACCTCGCAGGCCCGAATCGCCTCTGTCGGACGAGGTCCGAGCCGCCGGGAGATCGTCATGACCTCGCAGACCCGAATTGCCTCTGGCGGACGAGGTCCGAGCCGCCGGGTGATCGTCATGACCTCGCGGGTCCGAATAGCCTCCGGCGGACGAGGTTCGAGCCGCCGGGGGGTCGTCATGACCTCGCAGGCTCGAGCGCCGCCATCGGTCGAGCCCGAGGGCGGCGCTCCCGCGGGCCCGTACCGCGGACGTCATGGCCGCAGTCCGCCATCGGCGCCGGGGGACGGGTCGGCAGCCGCCGGGTGTTCGCCGGTGGTCGCCATGACCTCGTACAGGTCCCACTTCTGGCGGATTGCCGCTTCGGCGCGCCGCATCAGCTCGTCCGCCTCCTTGGGATTGGTGCGCGCGAGCAGGCGGTAGCGAAGCTCGTTGTCGGCGTAGTCGCGAAACGGGATGCGCGGCCGCTGCGAATCCAGAACGAAGGGGTTCTCACCTGATTCGCGCAGCTCCGGGTTGTAGCGCAGCAGCGGCCAATAGCCCGAATGCACGGCGAGGTTCTGCTGCTGCAGCCCCTTTTGCATGTCGATGCCGTGCGCGATGCAGTGGCTGTAGGCGAGGATCAGCGACGGTCCCGGATAGGCCTCCGCCTCGCGCAGCGCGAGCAGGGTCTGCTGCGCATTGGCGCCCATCGCGATCCGGGCGACGTAGACGTTGCCGTAGGAGATCGCCTGCAGCGCCAGATCCTTCTTGCCGACGTGCTTGCCGGCGTTGGCGAACTTGGCGACCGCGGCGAGCGGGGTCGACTTCGACATCTGGCCGCCGGTATTGGAGTAGACTTCCGTGTCGAGCACGAGCACGTTGACGTCGCGGCCGGAGGCGAGGACGTGGTCGAGACCGGCCGAGCCGATGTCGTAGGCCCAGCCGTCGCCGCCGATCAGCCAGACGCTGCGGCGCACCAGGTGGTCGGCGACCGACAGCAGTTGGCTCGCCCGGTCATCCGCGATCTCCGCCAGCCGCCGGCGCAGCTCTGCGACCCGGGTCCGCTGGGCGCGGATCTGGCTTTCCGTGCGCTGCGCGGCGAGCAGGATCTCATCCACGAGCTCGGCGCCGAGCGCGGGGCAGAGCGCCCGCAGACCCTCGATCGCGGCCGCGTGATGCTGGTCGGCGGCCAGGCGCATCCCGAGGCCGAACTCGGCGTTGTCCTCGAACAGCGAGTTCGCCCAGGCGGGGCCGCGCCCTTCGCCGTTGGTGGTCCAGGGCGTGGTCGGCAGGTTGCCGCCGTAGATCGACGAGCAGCCGGTCGCATTGGCAACCAGCAGGCGGTCGCCGAACAGCTGCGAGACCAGCTTGATGTAGGGCGTCTCGCCGCAGCCGGCGCAGGCGCCCGAGAACTCGAACAGCGGCTCCAGGAACTGGGCGCCGCGGACGGTCGCGAAATCGACCCGCGCGCGATCGTTGACCGGCAGGGTCTCGAAGCAGCGGATCGCGGCGCGATCCGGCCCGAGATCGGCCGCCTTCGGGCGCAGGTTGATGGCCTTGATCCCGGTCTGCTCCTTGCTCTTGGCCGGGCAGACCTCGACGCACAGCCCGCAGCCGGTGCAGTCCTCGACGTAGACCTGGAGCGTGTAGCGGGTCTCCGGCAGGCCGCGGGCATCGATGGGCGCCGATCTGAGGCTCGCCGGCGCGTCCTGGAGCGCGCTCTCGTGGTAGAACTTGGAGCGAATCACGCCGTGCGGGCAGACGAAGCTGCAGTTGCCGCACTGGATGCAGATTTCGGGCTCCCAGACCGGCACGAGCTCCGAGATGTTGCGCTTCTCGAAGGCGGCGGTGCCCGAGGGGTAGGTGCCATCGACCGGCAGCGCTGAGACCGGGATCTCGTCGCCGCGCCCGGCCATCATCATCGCCGTGACGTTGCGCACGAACTCCGGCGCGTCGTCCGGCACCAACGGCGGGCGGGCCTGGCCGTCCGCGACCCTCGCGGGGACCGCGACCCGATGCAGATGGGCGAGCGCCGCATCGACCGCGGCGAAGTTCCGGCGCACTACCTCGCCGCCCTTCTTGCCGTAGGACTTCTCGATCGCGGCCTTGATCTTGGCGATCGCCTGCGCCTCGGGCAGCACGCCCGAGACCTTGAAGAAGCAGGTCTGCATGATGGTGTTGATCTCGCGCCCCATGCCGGCCGCGCGCGCGACCGCATGGGCGTCGATCACGAAAAAGCGCAGCTGCCGCTCGACGATCTGCGACTGCACCTCGCGCGGCAGATGGTCGAAGACTTCGTCCGGGCCGTAGGGGCTGTTGAGCAGGAACACAGCCCCCGAAGCGGCGTGGCCCAGCACATCGATCTGCTCGAGGAAGCCGAACTGGTGGCAGGCAACGAAGCTCGCGTGCGGGATCAGGTAGGGCGAGCGGACCGGCTCCGGACCGAAGCGGAGGTGCGAGACCGTGCGCGAGCCGGACTTCTTGGAGTTGTAGACGAAGTAGCCCTGGGCATGGAAAGCCGGGTCGTCGCCGATGATCTTGATCGAGTTCTTGTTGGCGCCGACCGTGCCGTCCGCGCCGAGCCCGAAGAACAGCGCGCGGGTGACGCTCTCGGGCTCGATGTCGAAGGCGGCATCGTGGACAAGGCTCGTGTGGGTGACGTCGTCGGTGATGCCGACCGTGAAGTGGGCCTTCGGCCGGTCGCGCGCGAGCTCATCCAGCACCGCCTTGACCATGGCGGGCGTGAACTCCTTGGACGACAGGCCGTAGCGGCCGCCGATCACGCGCGGCATAGCGGCGAGCCGCAGGCGCCCCTCGCCCGCCGCCTCGGCGATCGCCGCGACCACGTCGAGGTAGAGCGGCTCGCCGGTGGCGCCCGGCTCCTTGGTCCGGTCGAGCACCGCGATCGCGCGGGTGGTCGCCGGCAACGCGGCCAGGAACTGGTCGGCGGCAAACGGGCGGTAGAGGCGGACCTGGAGCGCGCCCACCCGCTCACCCCGCGCGCTGAGCCAGAGCGCCGTCTCGCGCGCGGTCTCCGCGCCCGAGCCCATCAGCACCACCACCCGCTCGGCCTCCGGGTGGCCGAAATAGTCGAACGGCCGATATTCCCGCCCGGTCAGCCCAGCAAACCGCGCCATCGCCCGCGCCACGATCCCGGGCGTCGCTGCATAGAAGCGGTTCACGGTTTCGCGCGCCTGGAAGAAGACGTCCGGGTTCTGCGCGGTCCCGCGGATGAAGGGGTGGTCGGGGTTGAGCGCGCGCCGGCGGTGGGCGAGCACGAGATCGTCGTCGATCATGGCGCGGACCTCGGCGTCCGCGAGCAGGGTGATCTTGTTGACCTCGTGCGAGGTCCGGAAGCCGTCGAAGAAATGGATGAACGGGACGCGCGCCTCGAGGGTCGCGGCATGCGCCACCAGCGCCAGATCCTGCGCCTCCTGCACCGAGCTCGAGCAGAGCTGGGCAAAGCCGGTCGCGCGCGTCGCCATCACATCCGAATGATCGCCGAAGATCGAGAGCGCCTGCGCCGCCACCGAGCGCGCCGCGACGTGGAACACCGCGGGCGTGAGCTCGCCCGCGATCTTGTACATGTTGGGGATCATCAACAGGAGGCCCTGCGAGGCCGTGAAGGTCGTGGTCAGCGCCCCACCCTGGAGCGCACCGTGGACCGCGCCCGCCGCGCCCGCCTCGCTCTGCATCTCGACCACGTCCGGGATCTGGCCCCAGAGGTTGGGCCGGCGCTCGCTCGACCACTGATCGGCGAGCTCGGCCATGGGCGAGGACGGCGTGATCGGATAGATCGCGCACACCTCGCTCAGCCGGTAGGCAACCGACGCCGCGGCCTCGTTGCCGTCGATCATGGCGACCTTGCGGCCGGTCGCGAGCGCCCGCCTGATGGGCGTGGCGACGGCCTCGGCGCTCGCGCTCACGGCGCTCATGCGCGCGGCTCCGGGATCATCTCGATCGCGTGGCAGGGGCACTGCTCGAAGCACACCGCGCAGCCGGTGCAGAGGTCGTAGTCGTAGCGATAGCGCTTGCCCGGCCCGAGCTTGACGACCGCGTGCTCGGGGCAGGCGCCGTAGCAGCCGTCGCACTCGAAGCAGTTGCCACAGGACAGGCAGCGCCTGGCCTCGTACTGCGCCTCGCCCTCGGTCAGGCCGGCCACTACCTCGGCGAACCCGGCCGCGCGTTCGGCGATCGCCAGCGAGCGCTGCTGTCGCCGGCCGGCGTCGGTGTAGTACCACACGTGCAGCTTCTCGAAGGTCGCGAGCTCGTGCTTTTGCGCCGTCCCCAGGGTCGCGCCCTGCAGCCAGGCATCAATGTTGCGCGCGGCCTTCTTGCCGTGGCCGACCGCCACCGTGACCGTGCGCTCGCTCGGGACCATGTCGCCGCCGGCGAAGATCCCGGGCCGGCCGGTCATCATGTCCGGACCGACCTCGACCGTGCCGTCCGGCCGCAAGGCGATGCCCTCGATGCCGTTGAGGAAGCCCGTGTCGCTCTCCTGGCCAAGCGCCAGGATCAGCGCGTCCGCCTCCAGCGTCTCCACCTCCCCGGTCGGCTGCGGCCGGCCATCCGCCCCGATCGCCATGACCTCGACCGTCATCTTGGTCTGGTCGATCGACTTGATGGTGCGCAGCCAGTGGATCTTGACCCCTTCCTCGAGCGCCTCGTCGGCCTCGAAGCCGTGGGCCGGCATGTGGGCGCGATCGCGCCGGTAGATGATCATCGCATCGGTCGCGCCCAGCCGGCGCGCGACGCGGGCGGCATCCATCGCCGTGTTGCCGCCGCCATAGACGGCAACCCGGCGCCCGAGCCGGACCGGCTCGCCACTCTCGACGCTCTTGAGAAACCCGACCGCATCGAGCATCACGCCGGCGTCGCGGGCCGGGATCTCGGTCCGCTTGCTGAGATGAGCGCCGATGGCGACGAAGGCGGCATCGAACCCGCCCTCCGCCATCTCGGCCGCCAGATCCAGGACCTTGTGGTCGAGCGTGATCCGGACGCCCAGGTCCTCGATGCGCCGGATCTCCTTGTCCAGCAGGTCGCGCGGCAGCCGGTAGGCCGGGATTCCGAAATGCATCATGCCGCCCGCGAGCGGCCCGGCGTCGCGGATCTCGATGCTGTGGCCGAGGCGCGCGAGGTGGTAGCCGGCGGCGAGGCCGGACGGGCCGGCGCCGACGATCAGCACGCGCCTGCCGGTCGGCTCCCGGGCCGGTTCGAGCGCCCAGCCCTCCGCGATCGCGCAATCGCCGAGATAGCGCTCGACCGCGTGGATGCTGACCGGACTGTCGAGCTGCTTGCGGTTGCAGCTGTCCTCGCACGGGTGATAGCAGACACGCCCGTGGACCGCGGGCATGGGGTTGTCGGCGGTCAGGATCCGCCATGCCTCCTCGAAGCGCCCGCCTTGGGCCGCGGCCAGCCAGGCCTGGATGTTCTCGCCCGCCGGGCAGGCGTGGTTGCAGGGCGGCAGGAGGTCGACGTAGACCGGCCGCTGCGTCCGGAACGGCCCGGTCCGCCGCTCGTGACCGAGATCGGGGACGTCGGTGAGATCGCGCGCTTGGTTGCTCATCCTCAGGACCCTTCGCTCATGCCGGAGCGAATGAGCACGATCTTGCGCCGCGCGCTTTGAGCGAGATCAATTCGCCGCGGGCATCGGGTCCTGGGGCGCGCCGGCCGCGAAGAGCGCGTAGGCTGCAGGCGTGTCGACGTCGGCGAGCACGGCGGCGCTTTGCGCCTCGAGCGTGTGCACGCGCTCGGGATGGCGTCGGATCAGGTTGCGGCAGCCGAAATTGACCCCGCCCGCCTCGACCTCGGCGCGTGCCGAAGCCGGCAGGATGATCGGGTTGCCGCGCCGGCCCTGCCAGAGCGGCACCAGGATGCGACCGGGCGGCGCCTGGGCGAAGGCTTCGACCAGATGGTCGATGTCGGCCGCGGTCAGCGCCGGCTGATCGCCGAGGCAGATCAGCCAGCCGTCCGCCGCCGTGGCCGCGAGCACGCCGCTTCGGACCGAGGTCATCTGGCCGTCCGCGTGGCGCTCGTTGCGCACCAGCCGGACCGGGAGGCCTTCGAGCGCGGCCGCGACCCGCTCCGCCTCGTGGCCGGTGACCACGGTCACGGAGGTGACGCGGCTCGCGAGCAGCGTCCGTGCCATGCGGCGGATCATCGGCTCGCCCGCGACTGGCAGCAGCAGCTTGTTGGCACCGTTCATGCGCCGGGAGCTGCCGGCCGCGAGCAGGACGGCGGCGACGCGCAGGGGCCCGGCGCTCGCCAAGGTCAGAGCCTCACGAGTGCCGGCTCGAGCGCGGCCAGGCTCTTAAGGTTGTGCGCCGGCGCAAACAGATCGACATAGGGCAGCGCGGCTGCCATGCCGCCCGCCTTGGGCTCGTAGCCGGGCCAGCCGAGCAGGGG
This sequence comes from uncultured Alphaproteobacteria bacterium, assembly GCA_963753685.1. GTDB lineage: Bacteria > Pseudomonadota > Alphaproteobacteria > Geminicoccales > Geminicoccaceae > DATAOG01. The sequence goes on along the minus strand of CAVWDE010000011.1, from coordinate 336,176 downwards.
GTTCAGCCACACGATCCGGCGGGCGCGCCGCCTGAGCTCGGCCATTTCCGCCGCCAGCGCCGCAGGCGGCCCGGTATCGTAGCCGTCGCTCACGATCACCACGACCGTGCGGCCGTTGAGGATGCGCGCGGCATGGTGGCGGTTGAAGGCGGCAAGACACGCGCCGATCCGGGTACCGCCGGCCCAGCCCTCGGCGAGCAGCGCCATGCGTTCGATCGCGCGCTCGGTGTTGCGCTCCCTGAGCGCCGGGCCGAGATGGACCAGGCGGGTATGGAAGACGAAGCCGTCGGCGTCGCGAAAGCTCAGCAGCACGCCGCGCAGGAAGCGGACGAAGAAGGTGCTGTAGGGGCTCATCGAGCCCGAGGCGTCGAGGATCAGGACCAGGCGGATCGGCTTCGGATGGCGCCGCCGGAAGGCGAGGCGCAGCGGCGTGCCGCCGCTCTGGATGCTGCGGTGGATCACGCGCCGGAGGTCGAGCTGGCGGCCGCGCGCCCGCACCCGGCGGCGGCGGGCCAGGCGATAGCGCATGCGGGCGGCGAGGCGCTCGCAGAGGTCCTGCACCTGCGCGAGCTCGTCCGGGTCGGCGAGATGGCGCAGATCGGTCTCGCCGAGCGCTTCCGCCTGGCTGGCGCCGGTCCGGCGTGGGCGATCGCTGGTTTCCGCGGCGGCAGCGGCATCCGGACCGCGCGCCAGGCGCTCGGGCGGGCCGAAGCGGTCGTCGATCAGCGGCCCGGTCCGCCGCGGCCGGGCGCCGCCGGCCCCGGGGTTGCCGCTCGCCCTGGCCGCGCGCCGCATGCCGCGATGCAGCCACCAGAGCTCGAACAGCTCATCGAACCGATCCCAGTCGGTCTTGGAGCAGCAGAGCAAGGCGCGCAGGCCCAGGCGCAGCTCATGCGGCCGTCCGAGATCGAGCTCGCGCAGCAGGCGGAGCGCGTCCCCGGCCTCGCCCAGGCCGACCGGGAAGCCGTTGTCTCGCAGCAGCCGGACGAAACCGACCGCCCGTTCAGCGAGCCGGCTGCCGGGGTCGACGGCCGATGCCGGCATCAGGCGACCTTCGCGATCAGGCGCGAGATCACCTCGGGCGCCAGCGCCTGCTGGTCCTCGTGGGTCTTGAGCAGGCAGAGCAGGCTCTCGTGCACGGCCTCGGGGGCGGCATGCAGATCCTGGACCTCGAGGCCGAGCAGGGCGGCGGCCCAGTCCAGGGTCTCGGCGACTCCTGGAACCTTGCGCAGGTCCTCGCGTCGGATCGCCTGGACCACGCGGACGACCTGCTGGGCGAGCGCCGGCTGAATGCCAGGCACCCGCGCGAGCACGATCCGGAGCTCCTTGTCCTCGCCCGGGTAGTCGACGAAGTGGTAGAGGCAGCGCCGCCGCAACGCGTCCGAGAGCTCGCGGGTCCGGTTCGAGGTCAGGACGACCCAGGGGATCGAGCTCGCGGTGATCGTGCCGAGCTCGGGCACGCTGATCTGGAAGTCGGACAGCACTTCCAAAAGATAGGCCTCGAACTCCTCGTCGGCGCGGTCGATCTCGTCGATCAGCAGGACCGGCGGCACGGCTTGGGTAATGGCCTTGAGCAGCGGCCGCTCGAGGAGAAAGTCGCGCTCGAAGATGTGCGCCTCGGTCGCGGCCGCGGACTTGCCTTCGCGCTCCCGGACCTTGATCGCCAGCAGCTGGCGCTGATAGTTCCACTCGTAAACCGCCGCATTGGCATCCAGGCCCTCATAACACTGCAGCCGGATCAACGGCCGCTGAAGTGCCTTGGCCAGGCTCTTGCCCACTTCGGTCTTGCCGACCCCGGCCTCGCCCTCGAGGAGCAACGGCCGCTCGAGCCGCTGCATCAGGACGATCGCCATCAGCAGCTGTGGATCAGCCACGAAGCCGACCGCCGCCAGCTCCCGCCCCAGCTCCTCACGCGTCAGCTCCATGACCGCTCGGCCCACCACGTCCGTCCCCGTAACCGCCATCCTTCTTACAGATAGTACGGTGTCACAGTTCCGTCGCTTGCGTTAACTCTCCGTCAACCAATTTCGCTGTAACGCTTTCTTCGGGTGGTCCAGGCGACCGTGGGACTCCGCCGCCGCGCCTTGGAGCCCGGGCGATCTTGCCACCCTGCTCGTCGCCGGCTGAAAGGATCGGCGAAGAGCCTACCGCGGTCAGCCATCCTCCATCCGTGGTCCTCCCGCGTCGGCGCCGTCAAACGCCGCCCCACCCTTCCTCCGGTATCAACCACCCTCCTGCAGGCAGCACCGCTCCAAGCAGTCCTGCGCCATCCTTTGACCGGCCTCCGGGTGGTGGCAAAGTTCCGCGCTCAGGTGTGGTTGCCGAGGAGCTTGTTCATCCGAGGCATGGGGTTGAAGCTGGGTTGTGAGACCTGAACAGCTGGCCCGTGAGCCTCGGATGAACGTTCACCAGACTGCGCGCATGACGGTCGATGGTCGACGCCTGCTGGGTCAGCGCGTGCGCGACGCCGGCTGGCGCGTGGTCGACGCGGCGGTCGCGGCCGGGGTCTCGGAACGCACCGCTTCCAGCTGGCTGCGGCGCCGGCGGGAAGGTGGTGCCGCGGCCTTGCGCGACCCTAGTTCGCAATTGCTCCAACCGCCGCAACCATGGAGGAGACCGATGCAAGAAACCCTCGTCGTCCGCCGCGAGACGCACGTCCCGGCGCCGCCCGCCGCGGTGTTCGCCCTTCTGACCGATCCAGAGAAGATCCTGCGCTGGATGGGAACGGAGGCGCAGGTCGAACCGCAGCAGGGCGGGCTCTATCTCGTCAACGTCACCGGGGCTCGCTTCGCCCGCGGCTCCTTCCGCGAGGTGGTGCCGGTGCACCGCCTGGCCTACAGCTTCGGCTGGGACGGCAGCGAGGTGGTGCCGCCGGGGTCGAGCCTGGTCGAGATCGACCTGATCGAGCAGCCGGGCGGAACGCTGCTTGCGCCTGACCCACACCGGCCTGCCTGATGCCGAGCAATGCGCCGGCCATGCGGAAGGCTGGGCCCATTACCTCGGCCGTCTGGCCGAGGTTGCCGCCGGGCGCGATCCGGGCCCGGATCCCTGGCACGGCCGCACTGGCAGGGAGTGACTGCCTTAGGTACTCGATATCGCCGCCCTTGAGCCTCCTGCAATTTCATGGCGAACGCCGGCTCGCAGGCGCGTCGGAGACGGCCTCATCGAGGATTGGACCGTACGGGCGCCGGGGTCGGGGCCAGGACAGGCCGGCGGGCCGGCCGCGCATCGCCGCGGCGCGGATGACAGGCCGGGGCCCTTGGCTGCATGATCGCGGCATGGATCTGCCCGCGCCCCTCGCCTGGCTGGTCGACGAGGCCGGCGCCTCGCCGGGCCCTGACCGGTTCCTGGCCGAGCTCGGCGGCCGGCTGCTGGGCGATGGCCTGCCGCTGGCCGGCGGCGCCCTGGCGCTCGCGGTGCCGCATCCGATCATCGCTCGCCGCACCTGGCTGTGGCGGGCGGAGACCGGGGCGGTGATCGAGGCGCTGGGCTTCGCCGGCGGTCCGCTCGGTCAGACCGGACGCGACTGGCTGGTCGAGCTTGGCCCGGTACAGGAGGACACGGTCGGCGCGGCGCCGGACAGTGCGGTGCTGGGCTGGGCCGGGACTCGGCGGTTCGGCCCAGCCGAGGCCGGCCGGCTGCGCCAGACCGCGCGCTTCGTCGCAGCGCCGCTGGCCGCCCTGGCCGCGCGCGCAACACTGGCAGCCCTGCTCGAGGCCTATCTCGGCCGGCGCAGTGCCGCCCGGGTGCAGGCCGGCGCGCTGCGCCGCGGCACCGGGGAGACCATCCGCGCCGTGCTGCTCTTTGCCGATCTGCGTGACTTCACCGTCCTGTCCGAGGCGACGCAGCCCGCGGCCATGATTGCCGCCCTCGACGCCTGGTTCGACCGGGTCGCCGGGGCGGTGCACGCCTTCGGGGGCGAGGTGCTGAAGTTCATCGGTGACGGCGTGCTGGCGATTTTCCCGGTCACCGGCGCGCCCGCCGAGGCCTGCGAGGCGGCGCTGCGCGCCGTCGTCGCCGCCCGCGCCGGCATGGCCCATCTCGACGCGGTGCGGCAGGCGCAGGGGCTGCCGCCGCTGCCGTTCGGCGCGGCGCTGCATCTCGGCGAGATGCTGTGGGGCAATATCGGCGCTGCCGGCCGGCTGGACTTCACCGCCATCGGCCCCGCGGTCAACCTGGTCAGCCGGCTGGAGGGGCTGTGCCGGCCGCTCGGCCGGTCGGTGCTGGTCTCGGGCGCGGTCGCCGCCGAGACCACCACGCCGCTGGTGCCGCTGGGCGAACACCGGCTGCGCGGCATCGCGGCGCCCTGCACCGTCTTCACCCTGCCGGATGCGTGAGCGGCTCGTCGCCGGCGGCACGCGATCGCCGAGCCGCGCCATCGCGATGCCCCGAAGCGCGAGCGAAGGCGGGTCGTCGCGCAACGCCAGCCGGTTCACTGCGCCGAGAGGATCACCCGCCGCGAGCGCGCGCCGTGGCCGTGATCAGCGAGTCCATCGGAACCGCGCCACAGTTGTCACGCCGCCCAGCCATTCGGCATGAACGGAATAATCGTGACAGTCATTATGGATGTGACACATGAACCGAGGGCGCCAAGGACCCCCAGCTTTTTATTCCAGAACCCACAAAACAAGAGCGTGCCGAACAACCATTCCGAAACGCCCAATAACCAACTGGACACCTCGAAGAACCGGGTTTTCCGGGCTGATCGAGGCCCGGTGAGAGGCCGATCGTAGCGAGGTTCTGGTGGGGAGGCGGTGATTTGCCTTTTTGGGTATGAGTGGTCGTATTCTTGTCTCCCTGTGGTTGATATCAGACAGCCTCTGGCCGCAGTTCGAGCCAGGCTAGCCGGCGCATGTTGGTGACCAGGTTGGCGAGCCCGAGCTTGGTCGTCGCCCGCGCCAGGCCGACCGTGCGAATGAGCAGGCCGAGCCGGCATTTCTGGGTCGCGAACACGTGCTCGACCGCGACCCGGACCCGCGCCCGGGTGGCGTTGCCGCGGACGATGTGCGGTGGCATCGGCCGCCCGCGCGGCCTGGCATGCTGGAACTGGGGCACCAGCCCGCGTCGCGCCAGCAGCGCGACGTTGGCCGCCGAGCGATAGGCGGTGTCGGCCCAGACCGGGCGCGCCGGGTTGTCGGGATCGAGCAGCCGGCCGAGTTGGCCGCCGTGGGTCGCGGCATCGGTGACCGTGAAGCTGCGGATCAAGCCGTGCCGGCGGTCGATCCCGAGGTGGTTCTTGTAGCCGAACATCGGGATCAGGAGCTCGGTGCGCGGCCGGCTGAAGGGTGCGTTGTCGGCAACCGCCGAACGCTTGCGCCCGCGCTTGAGCGTCCAGCGACCGTCGGTGTCCATCTGCGCTCGCTTGGCTTTCGACCAGGTCTCGGGTACCGCGCCACCCTTGACCATCGCCTTCTCGTCCTGAGTGAGCCTTGGCCTGCGCGCCTCGACCACGGTTGCATCCACGATCTGGCCGCTCATCGCGAGGTAGCCGGCGGCGCGCAGCGCGGCATCGAAGCGCTCGAACAGCCGCAGGATCGCGCCCGCCTCGGTCAGCTGTTCGCGGTACAGCCAGACCGTCTTGGCGGCCGGCACGCGGTCCTCGAGCGCGAGCCCGAGGAAGCGCATGAACGAGAGCCGGTCCCGGATCTGATACTCGGTCTGGTCGTCGGAGAGCGTGTACAGCGTCTGCAGCACCAGCACCTTGAACATCAGCACCGCATCGTACGGCGGCCGGCCGCCCTTGGCTCGATCCGAGCGCGCCAGCGCCGGTTAACCAAGATTCACCCGACCTAACTCGGCATGGCGCGCGATGCGGCCTAACTGGTCTGCCTGTCCAACCCAGGAGATCGTCATGTCGACAATCCGCGCTGAGGCCACCACCACGGCATCGACTGCATCCTTGGCCGATGCGGCCGCCGCCGCGACCGGGTTCGAAACCCACCCTGCAGGGCGGGAGACGTCTTTCATGGAGGAAGTGCTCATGACCGTCGTCTTCCTCGGCCTTCTCGGCCTTCTCGGCGCCACCGTTGCCCTCGCGCTCTCGACGGTCACAGCTTGACGTCACCGAAACGGAGCGCGAATTGATGAGACCCCTTCGGGGCGAGGTTGGCATTCACCGGGGCCGCTCGCGCCATAGCCGCGCTGGGAGCGCTGCATGACGCTGCTTCATCCGATCGTCTTCCTGGTCGATGTCGACAACACGCTGCTCGACAACGACGGGATCCAACAGGACCTGAAGGACCATCTCGAGCGCGCCTTTGGCCTCGCCGCCCGCGATCGCTACTGGGGCATTCTGGAGGATCTGTTCGCGGAGCTCGGCTATCGCGACTATCTCGGTGCCCTGCAGCGCTACCGGGTCGAACACCCGCGCGAGGTTGAGCTGCTGTCGATGTCCGCCTTCCTCCTGGACTACCCGTTCGCCGACCGGCTGTTTCCGGCCGCCCTCGAGGTGCTGAAGCAGCTGCGCAGCCTCGGCCCGACCGTCATCCTGTCGGACGGCGACGTGGTCTTCCAGCCACGCAAGGTTGAGCACGCGGGTCTGTCCGACGCGGTCGACGGACATGTGCTGATCTATATCCATAAGGAAGAGGCGCTGGACGACGTCGAGCGGCGCTACCCGGCCGAGCACTACGTCCTGGTGGACGACAAGCTGCGGATCTTGACGGCGGCCAAGCAAATCTGGGGAGAACGCGTGACCACCGTGTTCCCGCGCCAGGGAATCTTCGCCCACGACCCGAACGTGGTCGGCGCTTTTCCGCCGGCCGACGTGACGATCGAGCGCATCGGGGACCTGCTCGATCATGACCTGCCGTCGCTGTTCCCTGCATCCAGCCAGAGGGCGACACGATGAAACCGACCAGAACGCTCCACGATCTCGGCCAGAGCCTGTGGCTCGACAACATCACCCGCGAGCTCATGACCAGCGGCACGCTGCAGCGCTACATCGACGAGCTCTCGGTGACCGGGCTCACCTCGAATCCCACGATCTTCGATCATGCGATCAAGAACAGCCCGACCTACGACGACGACATTGCCCGGAAGGCGGCCTCGAGCAGATCGGGAGAGGACCTGTTCTTCGAGCTGGCGCTCGCCGATCTGACCCGGGCGGCCGAGCTGTTCCAGCCCGTGTTCGCCCGCACCGACGGGGTCGACGGCTGGGTGTCGCTCGAGGTCTCGCCGCTGCTCGCCCATGACACCGACAGCACGCTCGCGGCCGCGCGCGATCTCCATCGGCGCGCCGGCAAGCCCAACCTCTTCATCAAGATTCCCGGCACCGCGGAGGGCCTGCCCGCGATCGAGGCGGCGATCTTCGCCGGCGTTCCGGTCAACGTCACGCTGCTCTTCTCCCGCGAGCAGTACGTCGCGGCGGCGGAAGCTTATCTGCGCGGCGTCGAGCGGCGGATCGAGGCCGGGCTGAACCCGGCGGTCGCCTCGGTCGCCTCGCTCTTCATCAGCCGCTGGGACGTCGCGGTCAGCGGCAAGGTCCCGGGCGAGCTGACCAATCGCCTGGGCATCGCGATCGCCAAGCGCGCGTACAAGGCCTATCGCGAACTGCTCGCTTCCGCGCGCTTCCAGCGCGCCGCCAATGCCGGCGGCCGGGCCCAGCGCCTGCTGTGGGCGAGCACCGGCACCAAGGACCCCAAGGCCTCCGACATCCTCTACATCAAGGCTCTGGCCGCACCCTTCACCGTCAACACCATGCCGGAGGGCACGCTCAAGGCCTTCGGCGATCATGGCGAGGTCGGCGAGGTGATGGCGCCGGACGGCGGCGACTGCGAGACGGTTCTGGCGAGCTTCGCCAAGGCGGGTATCGACATCGACGCGCTCGCCGCCCGGCTCCAGGACGAGGGCGCCTCGTCCTTCGTCAAGTCGTGGAACGACCTGATGGCCTGCATCGCTGCCAAGAGCGCCGCGATCCGCAAGGCGAGCTGACACGAGACGCCAGTGGCATCCCGTCAGCGCGGGCGTGAACCCTAGTCCGCGAAGGGAACGATCGATGAGCATCGCAGCTTTGCGCCAGCGCCCCGCCTGGACAGCGCTGGAGAAGCACCACCGGGCGATGGCGGGCCTCCACCTCCGGCAGCTGTTCGCCGAGGATCGTGGGCGCGGCGAGAGGCTGGCCGTCGAGGCCGCCGGAATCTATCTCGACTATTCCAAGAACCGGATCACCGACGAGACCCTGCGACTCCTGCTCCAGCTGGCGCGGGAATTGGGGCTGCAGGATCGCATCGAGGCCATGTTCCGGGGCGACCGGATCAACGTCTCGGAGAATCGCGCGGTCTTGCACGTCGCCCTGCGCGCGCCGCGGGGGGCTTCGATCATGCACGCCGGCCAGGACGTGGTGCCCGAGGTCCACGCCGTTCTCGACAAGATGGCGGAGTTCGCCCATCGGGTCCGCAGCGGTGCCTGGAAGGGCCATACCGGCAAGCGTATCCGCAATGTCATCAACATCGGCATCGGCGGGTCGGATCTCGGGCCGGTCATGGCCTACGAAGCGCTCAAGCACTACAGCGAGCGGGCGATCGCCTTCCGCTTCGTCTCCAACGTCGACGGTACCGATCTCGCCGAGGCGGTCCACGGCCTCGATCCCGCGGAGACCTTGTTCATCGTCTCATCCAAGACCTTCACCACGCTCGAGACCATGACCAACGCGCAGAGTGCGCGCGACTGGCTGCTCGCTGGCCTCAACGGCGAGGAGGCGGCGATCGCGAGACACTTCGTCGCCGTCTCCACCAACGCTAAGGAGGTGAGCAGGTTCGGCATCGACACCGCCAACATGTTCGGCTTCTGGGATTGGGTCGGCGGGCGCTACTCGATGGATTCGGCGATCGGTCTCTCGACCATGCTGGCGATCGGCCCGGACAGTTTCCGCGCCATGCTGGCCGGTTTCCATGAGATGGACGAGCATTTCCGGTCCGCGCCGTTTGAGCGCAACCTGCCGGTGCTGCTGGGTCTGCTCGCCGTCTGGTACAACAATTTCTTTGGCGCCCAGACCGTCGCCGTGCTGCCCTACGAGCAGTATCTGAAGCGCTTTCCTGCCTATCTCCAGCAACTCACCATGGAGAGCAACGGCAAGCATGTCACCTGGGACGGCGTCGCGGTGGACTACGACACCGGGCCGATCTACTGGGGCGAGCCGGGGACCAACGGCCAGCACTCCTTCTACCAGCTGATCCATCAGGGAACCCGGCTGATCCCCTGCGACTTCATCGCATTCACGCGCACGCTCAACCCCTTGGGCCGGCATCACGACATGCTGCTCGCCAACGTCTTCGCCCAGACCGAGGCGCTGGCCTTCGGCAAGACCGCCGAACAGGTCCTGGCGGAAGGCACGCCGGAGTGGCTCCTGCCGCATCGGCTGTTCGAGGGCAATCGGCCGTCGAACACGCTGTTGCTGGACGCCCTGACGCCGGCGGCGTTGGGCAAGCTCGTGGCACTCTACGAGCACAGCGTCTTCACCCAGGGCACGATCTGGCAGATCGATTCCTTCGACCAGTGGGGCGTGGAGCTGGGCAAGGCGCTCGCCCAGCGGATCATTCCCCAGCTCGAGAGCAGGGCCGAGCCCGAGCTCGACCACGACAGCTCGACCAACGCACTGATCCGACGCTATCGCAAGCTCAAAGAATCCGATTGAGGCCGTGAGGCCATCGCAGGAACGGGAGCCGAGGCCATGACCAACGAAGAGCTCGATCAACTGGCGATCAACACGATCCGCACGCTTTCGATCGATGCGGTCCAGCAGGCGAAGTCGGGCCATCCCGGCACGCCGATGGCGTTGGCCCCGCTGGTCTATACGCTCTGGAACCGGGTCATGCGCTTCGACCCGAAAGACCCGATCTGGCCCAACCGCGACCGCTTCGTCCTGTCCAACGGCCATGCCTCGATGCTCTTGTGGGCCGTCCTGCATCTGACCGGCACGCGCGCGGTCAATGCGGACTACGAGCGCCTGGGCAAGCCCTCGGTCACGCTCGAGGACATCCGCCACTTCCGCCAGCTCGACAGCAAGGCCCCGGGGCACCCGGAATATCACTGGGTGTCGGGGGTCGAGACCACGACCGGTCCGTTGGGACAGGGGATCGCGACCAGCGTCGGCATGGCGATCGCGCGCAAGTGGCTGGCCGCGCGCTACAACCGGCCGGGCTTCGAGCTGTTCGACTACGACATCTACGCGGTCTGCGGCGACGGCTGCCTGATGGAAGGGGTGGGCTCGGAGGCCGCCTCGCTCGCCGGCCATCTCGGCCTCGACGATCTGTGCTGGATCTACGACAACAACCACATCTCGATCGAGGGCAACACGCGCATCACCTTCACCGAGGACGTCGCGGCGCGTTTCCTCGGTTATCGGTGGAACGTGCTGCGGGTCGGCGATGCCAACGACCTCGGGCGGATCGAGGATGCGCTCGCGATCTTCCGGAGCACCCGGGGCCGGCCGACCCTGATCATTCTGGACAGCCACATCGGCTATGGCTCGCCGCACAAGGTCGATACCGCCGCCGCCCATGGCGAGCCCCTTGGCGAGGACGAGGTCCGGCTCACCAAGCGCGCCTATGGCTGGCCGGAGGATGCCCAGTTCCTCGTGCCCGACGGCGTCAAGGAGCAGTTCGATGCCGGAATTGGTGCCCGCGGTGCCTCGGCGCGGCGCGCGTGGGAGGCGCTCTTTGCCGCCTATCGCGAGCAGTCCCCGGAGCTGGCCACGGAAATCGAGCAGATGCAGCGGCGCGAGCTGCCCGCGGGGTGGGAGCAGGGGCTGCCGAGCTTCCCGGCCGATCAGAAGGGCATCGCCGGGCGCGACGCCTCGGGCCAGGTGCTGAACGTGCTCGCGAAGAACATTCCCTGGTTCCTCGGCGGCTCGGCGGACCTCGGGCCCTCGAACAAGACGACGCTCAAATTCGAGGGTGCCGGGGACTTCGAGGCCGGCAGCCCCGGCGGCCGCAACCTGCATTTCGGGGTCCGCGAGCACGCCATGGCGGCGATCGTGAACGGCCTCTCGCTCTCGAAGCTGCGGGCGTTCGGGGCGAGTTTCTTCATCTTCAGCGACTACGCCCGGCCGGCGATCCGGCTGTCCGCGCTGATGGAACTCCCGACCATCTTCGTCTTCACCCATGACGCCATGGGCGACGGCGAGGATGGACCGACCCATCAGCCGGTCGAGCAGCTGATCTCGCTGCGCGCCATTCCGGGCCTGGTCGTGCTCAGGCCCGGGGATGCCAACGAGGTCGTCGAGGCCTATCGCTACATCCTGCAGCTGCGCCACCAGCCGGCGGTGATCGCGCTCTCGCGCCAGCCGCTGCCGACCTTCGATCGTGACAAATATGCTTCGGCGGCCGGTGTCGCGCGCGGCGCTTATGTCATGGCCGACGCCCCGGGCGGCCCGCCCGAGATCATCCTGATCGCCTCCGGCAGCGAGGTCTCTCTGATCGTGGACGCCCATGAAGTGCTGGCGTCCCAGGGGATCCGTTGCCGTGTCGTCTCGATGCCGTCCTGGGACATCTTCGAGCACCAGCCCAAGGCCTATCGAGAGAGCGTGCTGCCGGCCGAGGTGACGGCGCGGATCGCCGTCGAGCAGGGGTCGGTCTTGGGATGGGAGCGCTATGTCGGTGCCGCCGGCCGGGTCATCGGCATGAAGACCTTCGGGGCGTCCGCGCCGCTCAAGGAGCTGCAGCGCCATTTCGGCTTCGAGCCCGAACGGGTCGTCGCGGCCGCCAAGGAGCTCCTCGGATGCCACTGACGCCCCACAGGAGCGCCAGGGCCGGGGCGCAGGCCGACGGTGGTGCTGTGGCGCCACCCTGCGCGATGGTGATCTTCGGCGCCGACGGCGACCTGACGAAGCGCCTGATCGTGCCGGCGCTTTACAATCTGGTCACGGCCGGGCGGCTCTCCGACGGCTTCCAGCTCGTCGGCGTGGACCTCGCCGCCAAGACCGCGGAGGAATGGCGCCAGGACCTCACCGACATGATGAACGAATTCGTCGCCCATGACGGCGAGTTCCAGGCCGACCATCTCGACCAGACCGCCTGGCGCTGGCTGACCTCGCGCATGAGCTATCTGCAGCGCGACCTCAACGATCCAGGGACCTACCGCCGGCTGGGCGAGCATCTGGCCGGGCTGGACAAGACAGCCGGTACGGCGGGCAACTATCTCTTCTATCTCGCGGTCGCAGACCGGTTCTTCGGCGTGGCGGTCGCCGGGCTCGGCAAGGCGGGCCTCATGGCGGAAAGAGACGGCCAATGGCGCCGCGTCGTGATCGAGAAGCCGTTCGGCCACGACCTGTCCTCGGCGCAAGCGCTGAACGCCGAGATCCTGAAGACGCTCCGGGAGCATCAGATCTACCGGATCGACCATTTCCTCGGCAAAGAAACGGTCCAGAACATCATGGCGCTGCGCTTTGCCAACGGTCTGTTCGAGCCGCTGTGGAACCGGCAGCATATCGATCACGTCCAGATCACCGCGGCCGAGACCGTCGGGGTCGAGCGCCGCGGCAAGTTCTATGAGAGGACCGGGGCGCTGCGTGACATGGTGCCCAACCACGTATTCCAGCTGCTGGCGATGACGGCCATGGAGCCGCCGATCTCCTTCGATGCCGATGCGGTCCGCTCCAAGAAGGCGGAGGTCATCGAGGCGATCCGGCCCTTCAAGCCCTGGCGGGCGCTGAAGGATACCGTGCGCGGCCAGTACGGTGCCGGCATGGTCCTCGGCAAGGCGGTGCCGGCGTACCGCGAGGAGCCCGACGTGGCCCCGGACTCGAAGACCGAGACCTTCGTCGCCTGCAAGCTCAAGATCGACAACTGGCGTTGGGCGGGCGTGCCTTTCTACCTGCGCACCGGCAAGCACATGAAGCGCCGGTCGACCGAGATCGCGATCCGCTTCCACCAGGCGCCGCATATGCTCTTCCGTGGCACCAACGTCGAGCGCATGCATCCCAACTGGATGATCCTGCGCATCCAGCCCGACGAGGGGATCGCGCTCGAGTTCGCGGCCAAGCGCCCCGGGCCGTCGGTGACGCTGAGCACCGTCAGCATGGACTTCGCCTACCAGACCTATTTCAAGATGGCGCCCAACACCGGGTACGAGACGCTCCTCTACGACTGCATGATCGGCGATGCGACGCTCTTTCAGCGCGCCGACAACGTCGAGGCGGGCTGGCGGGCCGTGCAGCCGATCCTCGACGCCTGGACCAGCCATCCGCCGTCGGGCTTTCCGAACTATGCCGCGGGCGGGAGCGGCCCCGCCGCGGCCGACCAGCTGCTGGCGCGCGATGGTCGCGCCTGGCGGCCGCTGGACTGAGCCGCGGGAGGTGCTGATGGCACAGAATCGGAAGATTTCCCTGGTTCTGGCGGACGTGGACGGGACCCTCGTCACCGAGCAGAAGGTTCTGACGAAGCGCGCGCAGAGCGCCGTCGGGGCGCTGCACGAGGCCGGTATCCGCTTCGCCATTACCAGCGGCCGGCCGCCGCTTGGCATGGCCATGCTGTTTGATGCGCTCGAGCTCGACACGCCGATCGCGGGCTTCAACGGCGGGCTGTTCGTCGAACGGGATCTCAAGATCCTGGCGCAAAAGACGGTGCCTGCCGAGGTCGCGCGCCAGGCGATCGATCTCATTCGCGAGCATGATCTCGACGCTTGGGTCTACAACGGCAACGACTGGCTGATCACGAAAAACGGCGCTCCCCATGTCGCGCGCGAGGCCTGGACGGTCAAGTTCGAGCCGAAGGTCGTGGCGGATTTCGAGGGCATGCTGCGGCAGGTCGCCAAGATCGTCGGCGTCAGCGATGATCACGACCGGGTGCGGCGCTGCGAGGCTGACGCCCAGGTCGCGTTCGGCGAGCGTGCGAGCGCCAACCGGTCGCAACCTTACTACCTCGACATCACCAACAAGGACGCGAACAAGGGCGCGGTCGTGGAGTATCTCTCGCACCACTTGGACGTTCCGGCCAACGAGATCGCGACCATCGGTGATCAACCGAACGACGTGCTGATGTTCGAGCGGTCGGGCTTCAGCATCGCCATGGGCAATGCCTCCGATGAGGTCAAGGGGCAGGCCGCCGCGGTCACGGACTCCTACAATGACGAGGGTTTCGCCAAGGCGATGGAGCGCTTCATTCTCGGTTCCAGGGGCTAGTCATGGGCCAGACGATCGGGCGCATCGAGATCCAGCCGGACCCGCTGGCGCTGGCGCGTCATGTGGCCGAATGGATGACGGCAGCGGCGCTGGCGGCAAACGGCCCCTTCCGGGTCGCGCTCTCGGGGGGATCGACGCCGAAGGCGCTGTACGGGCTGCTCGCCTCGGATGACTTCAGGGGCCGTTTTCCCTGGCAGCGCGTCTCGTGGTACTGGGGCGATGAGCGCTTCGTTGCCCACGACCATCCGGACAGCAACTATCGGATGGCCCGCGAAGCGATGCTCGCCAAGGTGCCGGTACCGCTGGACAACATTCACCCGGTCCCGGCAGACGGCAGCCCCGAAGACGCCGCTTTGCGCTACCAACGGACTCTGCAGGAGGCCTATGGCGCGGCGGTCCTCGACCCGGCCCGCCCGCTCTTCGACATCACGTTGCTCGGCCTCGGACCCGATGGCCATACGGCCTCGCTGCTGCCCGGAGAGCCCGTGCTGGAGGAGCGCAAGCGCTGGGTGGCCGCGGTCGCGCACGGACGGCCCGAGGTCCGCATCACGCTGACCTATCCCGTGATCGAGAGCAGCCGGCGGGTCGCCTTCCTCGTGGCGGGCGCGGACAAGGCGTCCGTGCTGCGAACGGTCCGCGCCGGCGACAGCCAGCTGCCGGCGGCCCGCGTGCGACCCGTGGGTGAGCTTTTCTGGTTCGTCGACCGCGCGGCGGCCGGCCAAGAGGCGAGCCGGTAGGATGCCCGAAGCCGATATTCTCCAGGCCCGTGCCGCGGTGCCAACGGTGCCGCCGGTTCTGATCGCGCCCTCGGTGTTGTCGGCGGACTTCACGCGCCTGGGCGAGGAGGTGCGCGCGGTCGACCGGGCCGGCGCCGACTGGATCCATGTGGATGTGATGGATGGCCGCTTCGTGCCCAACATCACGCTTGGGCCGGTCGTGGTGCAGGCGATCCGACGGTGCACCGCGAAGCCGCTCAATGTGCATCTCATGATCGTCGAGCCGGAGCGCTACCTTGGCGCCTTCGCCAAGGCGGGGGCGGATCACCTGCTCGTCCAGGCCGAGCCCGGCTCAACGATCCACCTGCATCGGACGCTGACCCAGATCCGGGAGCTCGGCAAGAAGGCAGGCGTGGTGCTGGACCCGGCGAGCCCGCCGGAGGTCATCGACTATGTCCTGCACCTTTGCGACATCGTACTGGTGATGACCGTGAATCCGGGCTTTGGCGGCCAGGCCTTCCTGCCCGAGATGCTGCCCAAGATCCGCCGCCTGCGGGCGATCTGCGCTGAGCGTCGCCTGCATCCGGTGATCGAGGTCGACGGGGGCGAGAACATGACGACGGCCTCACAGGCGGCCGCGGCCGGCGCGACGGCGATCGTCGCCGGCTCGGCCATCTTCGGCGCGAAGGACTATGCGGCGGCGATCGCGGCGATCCGCGCCAATGCCACCGCGGCGGCGGCCCGGCCATGAGCACCGCCGCTCCGGAACCCGGCGCCGGGCGCGACGCGCTCAAGCGCGCGGCCGCGGAGGCCGCGGTCGAGCTGGTCCAGGATGGCATGGTCGTCGGGCTCGGCAGCGGCTCGACCGCGGCGTTCGCCGTCGAGGCACTCGCCCGGCGCCATCGGCAGGGATTGCGTTTCGTCGGCATTCCCACCTCCGAGGGCACGGCCGCCCAGGCGGCGGCTGCGGGCATTCCGCTGACGTCGTTCGCCGAGCATCGGCAGATCGATCTCACGATCGACGGCGCGGACGAGGTCGAGCGCGGCACGCTCAATCTGATCAAGGGGCTGGGCGGAGCATTGTTGCGCGAGAAGATCGTCGCCGCCGCGAGCCGGCGGCTCGCGATCATCGTCGATGGGACGAAGCTCGTGGATCGGCTGGGGACGCGCGCACCGGTGCCGGTCGAGGTCGTGGCCTTCGGGCTCGAAGCGACCCGGGCGGCCCTCGAGGTGCTCGGCGCCAGCGCGCGGCTGCGCCGCTCGCCCTCGGGCGAGCCGTTCGTCACCGACGGCGGCAACCGCATTCTGGATTGCAGCTTCGGTCCGATCGCCGATCCGGCGCGGCTGGAGGAGCGGATCGGGCGGGTCGTCGGGGTGGTCGAAAGCGGCTTGTTCATCAGCCGCGCCGATCCGGTTTTCGTTGCCGACGCGGCCGGCGTCCACCGCCTCGACAGTGCCCGCGCCCATCGGGGCGGTCCGCCGATCCTGGTGATCATGGGAGTGTCGGGAACCGGCAAGTCGACGGTCGCGCAGGAGCTGGCGGCGCGCCTCGGCTGGCCCTTCGAGGAGGGCGACGCGCTCCATCCCGAGGCGAACGTCGCCAAGATGCATGCCGGGATTGCGCTCACCGATGCCGACCGCGAGCCCTGGCTCGAGCGCGTCGCCGGCTGGATCGACGGCCAGCGCGCCAGGAAGCAGCCGGGGATCATCACCTGCTCGGCGCTCAAGCGATCCTATCGCCAGAGCATCATCGGCGATCGGCCGGAAGTGCGTCTGGTCTATTTGCGCGGCAGCCGAGACGTCATCGCCAAGCACCTGGCGGGGCGCCGCGGCCATTTCATGCCGGCAAGCCTGCTGCAAAGCCAGATCGACACCCTCGAGCAACCGGGCCCGGACGAGGATCCTCTGATCGTCGATGTCGGACCACCGGCCGGTCAGCTCGCCGAGGAGATCATCAGGGTGCTCGGCACGTCAGCCGCGGTCGGCCAGAGCGTGCCGCGCGCCTAGACGCAACCGCAGTCGTCGTCTGAGATCGACCGCTTGCCCGCCTTCGGGCTTGGCTGCGCGGGGGTCGGTCATCGGAGTGCCTTGAGCCTGCTCCTGCCGCACCGGGCGTCCGCCCCAGCCTTTGCCGGATCGCCCATTCGCGGTGCGCTCCAGGCAGACGCAACGCCAAGATCGTTCCTCGTTCGCATCCGCTTCTGTGAAGGGTTTCGGATGCCGGCCGGGCGCGACGTAGCGAGGTGGACTGTGGTGGACCCCTCGTATCGACATTTCCGTGGCAGCCTCTGAGGCCGACGCATGTTGGTCTCGAACCTTCTAGGCCGAATGACGGCCAGACCGTCGCGCCAACGCTTGCGCAGGCCTTCTTCCGGGCCGACGGGGATCGACTCGACTTTACGCCAATTTGCCACGCTTCGCTTGATTCCCGGCGTGTGGCGCGCAATCCTTCCCCGTAACCGATGGCAGCTGCCGCCGAGAGGGCCAGTCGCCACGCCAGGAAGGTAAGCACGCCATGTCCTGCATCACCGCGGCCGAGGGCACTGACACTCGAGTACAAGGACTGGGGGCAGCCCGTGGTCGGGGACCCGGCTCTTCCGCCACTGGAAAGTGGCAGTGGCGCAAACCCGGGCCGCCTGTGCTGATCCGGCTGAATCAGCCGTATCTCAGCAGATAGGCATCACCGATGACCCTGTCGAACACAGTATTCGGCCCTGGTCAGTCTGTCGCTCTTGATTTGGCTCTATCTGCTGCTTGGTCGGCACGGCTTCTGGCGCGCCAGGCCGCGGCTCGAGCTCGAGCGGTGGCCGGTGCAGTGTGCCTGGCCCGATGTGATTGCGGTGATACCGGCGCGGAACGAGGCGCGCACCGTCGAGACCACCCTGCGATCGCTCCTCGGGCAGGACTATGGCGGCGCGCTCACGATCGTTCTGGTCGACGATCACAGTCAGGATGGTACGCGGTCGATTGCCGAACGGCTGGCGGTCGTGGCAGCGCGGCATCTCGAGGTGGTCGAAGCGCCCGCTCTGCCGGCCGGTTGGTCGGGTAAGCTCTGGGCGGTGGCGAGCGGCCTTCGGCGCGCCGAGGAGCTGGCGCCGGCTGCGCCCTATGTCCTGCTGACCGACGCCGACATCCCCCCCCCCGGACAACCTCGCGCGCCTCGTCGCCAAGGCCGAGGCGGAGCGGCTCGATCTGGTCTCGCTGATGGTCCGGCTCCGCTGCGCGAGCTTTTGGGAGCGGCTCCTGATCCCACCCTTCGTCTTCTTCTTCCAGAAGCTGTACCCGTTTCCCGCGGCCAACGATCCGGCCTCGCGGGTGGCAGCGGCCGCCGGCGGCTGCATGTTGGTCCGGCGGCAGGCGTTGCGTGCGGCCGGCGGGATCGAGGCGATTCGCGGCGAGCTGATCGACGACGTGGCGCTCGCCCGGGCGATCAAGCGGCGGCCGGGCGGTGGCCGGATCTGGCTCGGGCTCAGCGAGGCAACTTGCAGCCTCAGGTGCTGCACGGCGCTCGGCGATGTCTGGGCGATGGTGACGCGCACCGCCGACACCCAGCTCCGACACTCCCTGCTCCTGCTGATCGTCACGCTCGTGGCCATGGCGATCACCTATCTGGTGCCGCCGCTCGCGCTGCTGGTAGGCTTGGCGGAGCCCACTCCCGGGGAGAAGGAGCTTCGGCTCGCGGGGTTTGCCCGAGATCAGCTCGGCCGCGGCCTGGTCGGTATAGCTGTAGCCAAGCCCGGTGCGGCCGCCGGCCTGCACGCGCACGATCACGATCGTGGTCGAATCCCAGGCGAGCGTGCCGTCGGCCTCGGGAGAATCGGTCGGAATCCGGCACGCCTCGACCCCGAGCCGCTCGATCGTGATGGCGCGCTCCATGGAATCGGCTCAGCGCTTGCCGGGTAGGACGCCCTGCATGCTCTCCTTGATCGACTGCCAGATCACGCCGACCGCATCCGGATCGCCCTTGAGCAGCGATTTCGCGTATTGCTTGCCCTGCTCGTAGGTGATGTGGGGCGGCAGAGGCGGCACGTCCGGATCGGTCAGGATCTCGAGCACACAGGGGCGATCGGCGCGCAGCGCCTCGTCCCAGGCCGGGCCCCACCTCCTCGGGATGCTCGACCCGGAGCCCCTTGAGCCCGATCATCTCGGCGAGCCCGGCGTAGGGGAAGTCCATCACGTCCTGCGAGGTCGCCCACTTCGGGTCGCCCGCCAGCACGCGCTGCTCCCAGGTCACCTGGTTCAGGTCGCGGTTGTTCAGCACCATGATCACGAGCCGCGGATCGGCCCAGCGCTGCCAGTATTTGGCGGCCGTGATCAGGCAGTTGTTGCCGAGCATCTGCATGGCGCCGTCGCCGACCAGCGCGATCGAGACCCGCTCGGGGTGGGTGAACTTCGCGACCAGCGCATAGGGCACGCCCGGGCACATGGTCGCGAGCGTGCCCGAGAGCGTCGCCATCATGCCGCGCCGGATCCTGATGTTGCGCGCGAACCAGTTGGCGACGCTGCCGGAATCGGCGCTGATGATGCAGTTGTCGGGGAGGCGCGGCGACAGCTCCCAGAGCACGCGCTGCGGGTTGATCGGGTTGGCAGCGCTCATCGAGCGCTCCTCGACCACCTGCCACCACTCCTCGATGTTGTGCTCGATCTCCTGGCGCCAGGAGCGGTCCTGCTTGCGCCGCAGATGCGGGATCAGCGCGCGCAGGGTCGGCGCGCTGTCGCCGACCAGGCCCACCTCCATCGGGTAGCGGATCGAGAGCATCTTGCCGTCGATGTCGATCTGGACGCCCTGCGCCTTGCCCTCGGGCGGCAGGAACTCCGAGTACGGAAAACTCGAGCCGACCATCAGGAGCGTGTCGCACCCATCATGAGATCCCAGCTCGGCCGCGTGCCGAGCAGGCCGATCTGGCCCGTGACGAAGGGCAGATTGTCCGGGACCGCGGCCCGGCCGAGCAGCGCCTTGGCGACGCCGGCGCCGAGGATCTCGGCGACTTCGATGGCCTCGTCGGTCGCCTTCAGGGCGCCCGCGCCGACCAGCATCGCGACCCGCTCGCCCGAGTTCAGAATCTCCGCCGCGCGGCGCAGATCGCTCTCGGCCGGCACGATGCGGGGCGGCGAATAGCCGAGGCCGGAATGGATCGTGCCGTGCGCGCGCGGCGCCTGCTCGACCGCATCGAGCTCCTGGACGTCGGCCGGCATGATCAGGCAGGTCACGGTCCGCTCGGCCATCGCGATCCTGAGCGCACGGTCGATCAGGTGGCGCATCTGCTCGGGTGCGGTGCACATGTGGACGTAGTCGCCGGCCACGTCCTTGAACAGCGAGATCAGGTCGACCTCCTGCTGGTAGTGGCCGCCGAGCGCCGCCCGCTTCTGCTCGCCGACGATCGCGACCACCGGCTGATGGTCGAGCTTGGCGTCGTAGAGGCCGTTCAGGAGATGGATCGCGCCCGGGCCCGAGGTGGCCATGCAGACGCCGGGGCGGCCCGTGAACTTGGCGTGCGCGCAGGCCATGAAGGCCGCCACTTCCTCGTGCGGCACCTGGACGAACTCGAGGCGGTCTTCGGCGCGGTTGAACGCGCCCAGGATGCCGTTGATGCCGTCGCCCGGGTAGCCGTAGACGCGCTCGACGCCCCAGGCCGAAAGGCGCTCGAGCATGAAGTCGCTGACGGTCGCGCTCATCCTTCTCCTCCACGGATTCTGAATGGGCGCGGGCCTCGGTCCGCGCCGGCCGTGCTGGGTCCAACGACCTCCGCCCGGGTTGGTTGCGCCGCATGGCCAATTTTTAATGTTCAATTCCTGGGGCCGCCGGAACCAATCCGCTAATTCCGTCGTTGGCTGTGTGCGATCGCTCCGGCAGCGCAGGCGAGTTGCGATTCTTCGATGGCGCAGATCTTCTCACCGGCCGCCGATACCTATGTGCGACTGGTGTTGATCGCCCTGGTATTGGGAGCGGGCGGAGTTTTATTGGCCGCGGGCGGGTGGGTGCGCTCGGATTACCTGACCCGTAAGGATATCGCGCCGGCTCAACCGGTGCCGTTCAGCCATCGCCACCACGCCGGCCAGCTGGGGATCGACTGCCGCTACTGCCATGATTGGGTCGAGACCGCGGCCTCGGCCGGCTACCCGCCGACCCACACCTGCATGACCTGCCACTCCCAGCTCTGGACCAACGCAGACGTGCTGGCGCCGGTGCGCGCGAGCCTCGCGACCGGCACGCCGCTGCGCTGGAACCGGGTCTACGATCTGCCGGACTACGTCTATTTCGACCACGGCATCCACGTGCAGAAGGGCGTGCCCTGCCAGCACTGCCACGGGCCGGTCCCCGACATGGTCCGGATCTATCGGGCGGCATCCCTCGAGATGAGCTGGTGCCTCGACTGCCACCGCCATCCCGAGCGCTATCTGCGGCCGCCCGACCAGGTCTTCAATTTCCACTGGCAGCCGCCCGCCGATCGGGCCGCGGCCGGGCGCGAGCTGGTCGCGAAAGCCGGGATCCAGCCCGCCAAGCTCGACGACTGCTACGTCTGCCACCGGTGAGCCATGGCCGGCGGTGACCATCGAGACATCGGGGCCGGGCCGGCGGGCGGCAGGCGCTTGTGGCGCAGTCTCGAGGAGCTCGCGGAGACCGACGCGTTCCGCCGCCGCGTCGAGGCGGAGTTCCCGAGCCTCGCGCCGCTCCTTTGCACCGTCAACCGGCGCGAGGTGCTGCGCGTGATGGGCGCCTCGCTGGCGCTCGCCGGGCTCACGGGCTGCGGCGTCCCCGAGCAGGACAAGTCTGTGCCCTACGTCGAGGCGCCGGAGTTCCTGGTCCCGGGCCAGCCCCGCGCCTATGCGAGCGCGACGCTCCTGAACGGCTACGCCATGCCGGTGCTGGTGAGGACGGTCGACGGCCGGCCGATCAAGGTCGAAGGCAACCCCGAGCACCCCGCGAGCCGCCGCGCGACCAGCATCTTCAGCCAGGCAGCCGTGCTCGATCTGTACGATCCCGACCGCTCGAGCGCCACGCTCTACGACGGCCGGATCGCGGCCTTCGACGCCTTCCAGCTGGCGCTCAGCGAGCGGGCGCGCGCGCTGTCGTCGCGGCAGGGCCAGGGCCTTGCAATCCTGAGCGGCGCCGTGACCTCGCCGACCACGGTCCGCCAGATGCAGGCGCTGCGGCAGCGGTTGCCGGAGCTCGCCTGGTACGTGCACGAACCGCTCGGCGGGGACCGGCACTATGCCGCGACCAGGCTCGCGTTCGGCGCGCCCTACGAGGTCCGCTACCGGCTCGATCGCGCCGATGTGGTGCTCTGCCTCGATGCCGATCTGCTGGGCCCCGGGCCGGCGCAGCTCGTCCATGCCGGCCAGTGGGCCGGTCGCCGGCGATCGGAGTTCGCGGGCGGGCGCCTGCCGGACCTGCACGTGCTCGAGCCGACGCCATCCCTGACCGGCGCCCGGGCGAGCCGCCGCACGCCGGCATCGAGCGCCGAGATCATCAACTTCGCGCTCGCCCTCGCGCAGTCGTTCGGCCTCGGCCCGGCGAGCGCGCCCGATCTGCCGCTCGCGCAGGGGGCCGGGCTGCGGCAGGTCGCGGACGAGCTGAAGCGGGCAGGGCCCGCGGGCCTGGTCGTCGCGGGATCGCACCTGCCGCCCGCCGTCCAGGCCCTCGTGCTCGTGCTCAACGACCGGCTTGGCAGCATCGGCCGCACCTTCGAGGTGACGGCGCCGGTCGAGGCGCTGGCCGACCGTGAGGGCCGTACGCTGGTCGACCTCGCCGTGGCGATCGATGCCGGCGCGGTCGACACGCTGATCATCCTCGATGCCAATCCGGTCTACAGCGCGCCCGTCGACCTCGGCTTCGGCGACCGGCTGCAGCGGGTGCCGCTGCGGGTCCACCTGGGCGCCCATGTCGACGAGACCGCGGCGCTCTGCCACTGGCACGTACCCCTCGCCCATCCGTTCGAGACCTGGAGCGATGCGCGCGCGGTCGACGGCACGGCGGGCGTGCTGCAGCCGCTCGTGCGCCCGCTGTTCGGCGGCCGCTCGGTCCACGAGCTGTTGGCGACGCTCGCCGGCGAGCCGCACGCGGCGGCCTACGACCTGGTACGCGCGACCTGGCGGGATCTGCTGCCGGGCGCCGACTTCGAGGCCGCCTGGCAGCAGGTCCTGGAGGCGGGCTTTGCGCCCGAGACCGCGGCGACGCCCCGCTCGGTGCCGGTCCAGCAGGTGCCGCCGCCCGCGCCGCCCGCGCCGGTCGGGACCAGCGACCAGCTCGAGGCCGTGATCCGGCCGGACCCCTGCATCTGGGATGGCCGGTTCGCCAACAACGGCTGGCTGCAGGAGCTGCCGCGGCCGTTCACCAAGCTCACCTGGGACAACGCGCTGCTGATCAGCCCGGAGCTGGCCGCCGCGCGAAGCCTCCAGAACGGCGACCTCGTGGACGTCTCCGACGGCACGAGGCGGCTGCGCGCGCCGGTCTGGATCCAGCCGGGGCAGGCGCCGCGCACGGTGACGCTGCATCTCGGCTACGGCCGCGGCGACATCGGCCGGGTCGGCGGCGGCATCGGCTACGACGCCTACCGGCTCCGGGCCAGCGCCGAGCCCTGGACGGTCTCCGGGCTGATCCTCCAGGCGACCGACCAGAAGGTCGAGCTCGCGACCACGCAGGCGCACCACGCGCTGGCCGGCCACGAGGACCTGGTGCGCTCGCTCACGCCCGCGGCCGTGCAGGCGGGCGAGGCGGTCGAGGCCGAGGCCGGCCCGCGGCCCTCGCTCTATCCCGAGTGGCCCGATGCAGGCCTGGCCTGGGGCATGGCGATCGACATGGACGCCTGCATCGGCTGCAACGCCTGCGTGGTCGCCTGCACGGCCGAGAACAACGTGCCCGTGGTCGGCAAGGACCAGGTGCTGATCGGCCGCGAGATGCACTGGCTGCGGATCGACCTCTACCACAGCGGTCCACCGGAGAACCCGGAGAGCCACTGGCAGCCGGTGCCGTGCATGCACTGCGAGCGGGCGCCCTGCGAGCTCGGCTGCCCGGTCAACGCGACCGTGCATGGGCCGGATGGCCTGAACCAGATGATCTACAACCGCTGCGTCGGCACCCGCACCTGCGCGAGCTATTGCCCCTACAAGGTCCGGCGCTTCAACTTCCTCGCCTATACCGACGAGGAAGGCGACGGCCGGATCCCGCAGCGCAATCCCGACGTCACCGTCCGCGCGCGCGGGGTGATGGAGAAGTGCACCTACTGCGTGCAGCGGATCAGCGCCGCCCGCATCCAGGCCGAGGAGCAGGGTCGAGACCTCCGGGACGGCGAGGTCGTGACCGCCTGCCAGCAGGCCTGCCCGACCCGGGCGATCATCTTCGGCAACCTGAACGATCCGCAGAGCGAGGTCGCCAAGGCCAAGGCGGGCCCGCGCAACTACACGCTGCTCGCCGAGCTCAACACCCGGCCGCGGACCTCCTACCTCGCCGAGGTCAGGCCGGCGCCGCGGCCGGACGAGGCCTGAGCGCGGTGGCGAGTTCGCGCCCCACCTCGCTGGTCGGACCCGGCGTCGATTATCAGTCGGTGACCGCCGACATCACCGCGGTGCCGCTGCGCGCGCCCGGGCGCGGCTGGTGGCTGGGCTTTGCCGCGACCCTGCTCGGGGTCGGCGTGTTCGTCGCCGCGGCCGGCTGGCTGTTCTGGGGCGGGGTCGGCGTCTGGGGCATCCGGAGCCCGGTCTTCTGGGGCATGATCATCGCCAGCTACGTCTGGTGGATCAGCATGGCGCACGCCGGGACCATGATCTCGGCGCTGCTGCTCATGGTCAACCGCGGCTGGCGCAACTCGCTCAACCGCTTCGCCGAGGCGATGACCGTGTTCGCGGTCGTCCAGGCCGGCCTCGCGCCCATCCTCCACCTCGGCCGGCCCTGGCTGTTCTACTGGCTGATCCCCTATCCCAACACGATGACGGTCTGGCCGCAGTTCAAGAGCCCGCTGGAGTGGGACATCTTCGGCGTTGTGACCTATCTGATCGTGTCGGTGCTGTTCTGGTACATCGGCCTGATCCCGGACCTCGCCTCGGTGCGCGACCGCGCGCGCTCGCGCCTCGCCCAGG
This sequence comes from uncultured Alphaproteobacteria bacterium, assembly GCA_963753685.1. GTDB lineage: Bacteria > Pseudomonadota > Alphaproteobacteria > Geminicoccales > Geminicoccaceae > DATAOG01. The sequence continues at coordinate 311,264 of CAVWDE010000011.1, read as the reverse complement.
TCTGCTACGGCGTGCTCTGCCTCGGCTGGCGCAATTCCGCGGTCCACTGGCAGCGCTGGCAGATCACCTACTGGATCGCGGCAGCGCTCGCCGTGCCGCTGGTCGTGATGGTCGAGAGCGGGGTCGCCATGCTGTTCGCGGGCGGCATCGAGCCCGGCTGGCACACGACGATCTACCCGCCGTTCTTCCTGATCGAGGCGGTCGCCGAGGGCTTCGCGGTCGTGCTCCTGATCGCGATCGCGCTGCGCGCCGCCTTCGACCTGCGCCAGATCGTGACCGAGCGGCATCTCGACATGCTGGCGCAGCTGCTGCTCGCGTTCGCCCTCATGACCGCCTACTGCTACCTGTTCGAGACCTTCGATGCCTGGTATTCGGGCGACCTGTTCGAGCGCCAGACGCTCTGGGACCGCGTCGTTGGGGTCTACGCCTGGACCTACTGGCCGGCGGTCGTCTGCACCCTGGTCGCGCCGATGGCGCTCTGGTTCCGCGCCGTGCGCTACCGGACCGGCGCGCTCGCGCTCATCGCCTTCCTGGTCACGACCGGGGTCTGGCTCGGCCATTTCACCGAGGTCGCAAACTCGCTCGCGCGCGACTATCTGCCGTCGGCCTATGGGGTCTACGTGCCCTCGGTCTGGGAATGGCTGCTGCTGGCCGGCATGGTCGGCCTCTGGCTGTTCCTGTTCTTCCTGTTCGTGCGCCTGCTGCCGATGGTCTCGATCTTCGAGCTCAAGGAAGGGCTGCACGCGGACCGGCAGGAGGCCTGACGGTGGCGGACCCCGAGGCGCTCTACGGTCTGCTCGCGGAGTTCGAGACGCCGGAAGCGCTGGTCGAGGCGGCACGGCGGGTGCGCGCCGAGGGCTACGCCCGGCTCGAGGCCTTTTCGCCGTTCCCGGTCGAGGGCCTGGCCGGCGCGATCGGCTTTCGCGAGCGTCGCCTGCCCTGGATCGCGCTGGCCGGCGGCATCGTCGGCGGGGGCGGCGGCTATCTGCTCCAATGGTACATGAACGCGCTCGACTACCCGCTCAACATCGGCGGCCGCCCGCTCGACGCCTGGCCGGCGTTCGCCGTGCCGGCCTACGAGCTCGCGATCCTCGGCGCCTTCCTTGCCGCCTTCTTCGGCCTGCTGGCGCTCAACCGGCTGCCGCGCCTGCACCACCCGATCTTCAACGCCGCGCGCTTCCGGCGCGTGACCGTCGACCGTTTTTTCCTGGTGGTGCCGAGCGCGGAGGAGCGCTTCGACCTCGAGGCGACGCGCACGCTGCTCGAGCGTCTGGGCGCGCTCGCGGTCGAGGATGTGCCGCGATGAGGCGGCCCGTGGCGCTGCTCGGCCTGCTGGCGCTGCTCGCGGCCTGCGATCAGTACAGCATGACCCATCAGAAGAAGTACAAGTCCTATGCCGAGGCCCCGCAGCTGCCGGAGGGCAGCGCCATGCAGCAGCCGGTGCCCGGCACGGTCTTCCGCGGCGCGCTCGCGGAGCAGGCGGTGCTGGGTCAGCGGCCGCCGATGACGATGGCGCTGCTCGAGCGCGGCCGTGAGCGGTTCGACATCTTCTGCGCCCCCTGTCACGGCCGCTCGGGCGACGGCCGGGGCATCATCGTCGAGCGCGGCTTCCCGGCGCCGCCCAGCTACCACATCGACCGCCTGCGCGCGGCGTCCGACCGGCACTTCCTCGATGTGATCCAGGACGGCTACGGCGTCATGTACTCCTACGCCGCGCGCGTGCCGCCGGCCGACCGCTGGGCGATCGTCGCCTACATCCGGGCCCTGCAGCTCGGCCAGCATGCGGCGGTCGCGGACCTGCCGGGGAACCTCCGGCAGCCGCTCGAGGAGCAGAAGCACTGATGGCCGAAGCCAGCTTCAAGCTCCGGCGGCTGCGGTGGCTGATCCTGATCGTCGGCCTGATCGGGATCGCGCTCTCGACCATCGGCGCGCTGACCGATCTGCCGGCCCTGCTGCGCGCCTGGCTGGTCGCGCTGGTCACCTGGACGGCGTTTCCGCTGGGGTGCCTCGCGATGCTGCTCGCCTGGCATCTGGCGGGCGGCCGTTGGGGGCTCGTGCTCGGCGGCGCGCTGGAAGCCGTGGTGCGGACGCTGCCGCTGCTTGCCCTCCTGTTCCTGCCGCTGCTTTTCGATCTGCCGGCGGTCTATGCCTGGGCCCGCCCGGAGTTCCTTGCCGGGCATGGTACGGTCGCGCGCAAGGCGGCCTTTCTCAACCCGTCCTTCTTCATCCTGCGCAGCCTCGTCTACCTCGCGATCTGGACGGGTCTGGCGCTGATCCTGACGACGGCGCGCGGCCGCTTCGACGAGCACAGCCGGCGCCGCGGCCTCGCCACGGCCGGCGCCATCCTGTACGCGCTGACCGCATCGTTCGCGAGCATCGACTGGCTCCTCTCGCTGCAGCCGGACTTCCACTCGGCCGTGTTCGGCATGCTCGCGATGTCCGGGCAGGCGGTCGGCGGCTATGCGCTGGCGCTCCTGGTGGCGCTCGGCCTCGCCGAAGCCGCTGGGCCGCGCCGATCTCGTGCGCGAGCATCGCCTGCTCGGTCTCGGCAGCCTGTTCCTGGCGCTCGTGCTGCTCTGGGCCTACTTCGCCTTCATCCAGTACCTCGTGATCTGGTCGGGCAATCTGCCGGATGGCGCCGAGTGGTATCTGCGGCGCGGCCAGGGCATCTGGCTGGCGCTGATCGTCGCGATCGCGATCCTCAACGGGGGCCTGCCGTTCGCCGTGCTGCTGTCGGCGCGGGCGCGCCAGAGCTGGCCGGTCCTGATCGCGCTCGCCGCGCTCGTGGTCGTCGCGCGCGTGCTCGAGAGCCTCTGGCTGACCCTGCCCGCCTTCGGGCCGGAGGCACCGCCCGTTTGGCTCATCGCCGGCACGCTCGCCGCGGTCGGCGGGATCTGGCTGAGCGCCGTGCTCTGGCAGATCCTGCCGCGCGCCGCCTCGGTCCTTGGCGCGGTCGAGGCCGCGAGCCGTGGCTGAGGCGCGCCCGACGCCCGCCGAGCGCCTCGGCTACGAGCCGAGCGACGTCAACGTCAAGGCGGTACTCTGGATCGCGCTCACCCTGGTGGTGGTCGTGGTCCTGTCCGCGGCCGCGCTCGGCGGCCTGGTCGGGCTGTTCCAGCTGGAGACCGGGCGCGCGCCGGTCAGCCCGCTGGCGCGGGTCGAGCTCCGGCCGCCGGCGCCGCGCCTGGACGCCCATCCGGCGGCGACGCTGGCCGCGGTGCGCAAGCGCGAGACCGCGGCGCTCGAAGGCTACGGCTGGGTCGACCGCAGCGCCGGGATCGCCAGGATCCCAATCGAGCAGGCGATGCGCCTGCTCGCCGAGCGCGGCTGGACCTCGAAGGCCGAGCCCGAGAGCGGCGGCCAGCCATGACCGGCCGCGCGCTCGGACCGGCGTTGCTGCTGGTACTGCTGCTCGGCATCGCCTCGACCGCCGGGGCCGCGGGCTTCGATCCGTTCAGCTCGGCCGCGATCGAGCCCAAGTCCGGCGCCGTCGTGCCGGCGGGCCTCCGCTTCGTCGACGAGACCGGCGCCCGGGTCACGCTCGCCGACTATCTGGGCCGCCACCCGGTGATCCTCGCTCCGGTCGACTTCGACTGTAAGAACATCTGCGGCGTGACGCTCGCCGATCTGTTCAATGCGCTGAGCCAGGTGACCCTCGATGCCGGCTCGTTCGCGGTCCTTGTGATCAGCATCGATCCGCGCGAGACGGCAGCCGACGCCAGGGTCGCGCGGACCCGGAACCTCGTCCGCTATCACCGGGCGGACGCGGCGAGCGCGGTCCATTTCCTGGCCGGCGAGGCCGGCTCGTCGCGCCGGCTCGCCGACGCGCTCGGCTACCACTACGCCTACGACGCCGACACCGACCAGTTCGCGCATCCGGCGGCGGTCGCGCTGATCAGCCCAAGCGGCAGGCTCGCGCGCTGGCTGCACGGCTATCCGTTCGAGCCCGCCGACCTGCGCCTCGCGCTGACCGAGGCGGGTGAGGGCACGGTCGGCACGCTCGCCGATCACCTCTGGCTGCTCTGCTACGGCTACGACCCCAAGACCGGCACCTACACGGCGGACGTCGACCTCGCGCTCGAGGCGGGCGGCGGCCTCACGATGCTGCTCTTGGGCGGCCTCGTCGTGCTCCTGCTGCGGCGCGAACGGCGGCGGCCGGGAGAGGCCCCTTGACCCTGCCGCTCTGGCCGCCGGCCGCCTCGGCGCTCGCAGGCAGGGTCGACCTGCTGCTGGCGGGCCTCCTGACCCTCGTCAGTCTCCTGACCATCCCGGTCTTCGTCCTGCTGCTCGTGTTCGCGATCCGCTATCGGCAGGGCTCGCCCGCGAACCGCCAGCACCGCACCGATCGCAACCTCAAGCTCGAGCTGTCCTGGACGATCGTCCCGTTCGGCCTGAGCCTCGTGTTCTTCGTCTGGGCGGCCAAGCTCTACTACGACGAGCGCCATCCGCCCGCGGGCGCCCTCGAGATCGACGTGCTGGCCAAGCAGTGGATGTGGCAGTTCCAGCATCAGGGCGGCCAGCGCGAGATCAATGAGCTGCACGTCCCCGCGCATCGCCCGGTTGAGCTCAGGATGATCTCCGAGGACGTGATCCACAGCCTGTATTTCCCGGCGCTCAGGATCAAGCAGGACGTGCTGCCGGGCCGCTACACGACCTTGTGGTTCGATGCCGACCAGCCCGGCACCTATCACCTGTTCTGCGCCGAGTTCTGCGGCACCGCGCATTCCGAGATGGGCGGCCAGCTCGTGATCATGACGCCGGCGGCCTACGAGGCCTGGCTCGCGCGCATGCCCTCCGACCTCTCGCTCGCGGCCAAGGGCGCCGATCTGTTCAGGAGCCTCGGCTGCAGCGGCTGCCACGTCGGCAGCCCCGTGGTCCACGCGCCGCCGCTCGAGGGCGTGTTCGGCAGCCCCGTGCCGCTCGCCTCGGGCGAGGTCGTAGAGGCCGACGAGGCCTACCTGCGGGACAGCATCCTGCTGCCCAAGAAAGCCGTGGTCGCGGGCTACGAGCCCATCATGCCGAGCTTCCAGAACCGCGTCTCGGAGGAGCAGCTCGTCCAGCTGATCGCCTACCTCAAGTCGCTCGCCAGCAAGCAGGAGCACGCAACGAGTGAGCACGGCCGCCGCCGAACTCCCTCACGCAGCTATCTGTTCGCGGGCCACGGCATCCGCTCGTGGCTGCTGACCACCGACCACAAACGGATCGCGATCCTCTACCTGATTTCCATCACGTTCTTCTTTTTCATCGGCGCGCTGGCCGCCGGGCTGATCCGCCTGGAGCTGATCACGCCGGCCGGCGACCTCCTGACCGACGACGGTTACAACAAGGCGTTCACGCTCCATGGCGTCGTCATGGTCTGGTTCTTCCTGGTGCCCTCGATTCCGGCGACCTTTGGCAATTTCCTGATCCCGCTCATGATCGGCGCCCGCGATCTCGCGTTCCCGCGGATCAATCTCGCGAGCTGGTATCTCTACATCCTCGGTGGCCTGTTCACGATTTACGTGCTGCTCGCCGGCGGCGTCGACACCGGCTGGACCTTCTACACGCCGCTCAGCAGCATCTACTCCAACAGCCACGTCACGGCCGCGATCATCGGCGTCTTCATCGTCGGCTTTTCCTCGATCTTCACCGGCCTCAACTTCATCGTCACGATCCACAAGCTGCGCGCCCCGGGCATGACCTGGTTCCGGCTGCCGATCTTCGTCTGGACCCACTACGCGACCTCGCTGATCCTGGTACTCGCGACCCCGGTGCTCGGCATCACCTTGGTGCTGATCGGGCTCGAGCGGGTGTTCGGCATCGGCTTCTTCGACCCGGCGCTCGGCGGCGACCCGCTCCTGTTCCAGCACCTGTTCTGGTTCTACAGCCATCCGGCCGTCTACATCATGATCCTGCCCGGCATGGGCGTCGTCACCGAGCTGATCACGGCCTTCGCGCACAAGCGGATCTTCGGCTACGACTTCGTTGCCTACGCGAAGTCTCGCGATCGCGATGCTGGGCTTCCTGGTCTGGGGCCATCACATGTTCGTCTCCGGCCAGTCGATGTACGCCGGCATGGTCTTCTCTTTTCTGAGCTTCGCGGTCGCGGTGCCGTCGGCGATCAAGGTCTACAACTGGACCGCCACCCTCTACAAAGGCCAGATCGTGATCGACACCCCGCTCCTCTATGCGCTGGGGTTCATCGCGCTGTTCGTGATCGGCGGTCTGACCGGCCTCATGCTCGCCTCGCTGGCGATCGACGTGCACGTGACCGACACCTACTTCGTGGTCGCGCACTTCCACTTCATCATGGTCGGCGCCTCGGTCACCGCCTATCTCGGCGCCCTGCATTTCTGGTGGCCGAAGATGACCGGGCGCATGTACCCGGAATTCTGGGGGCGCCTGGCCGCGATCCTCGCGTTCGCGGGCTTCGTTCTGACCTTCTTCCCGCAGTTCCTGCTCGGCTACCTCGGCATGCCGCGCCGCTACCACGTCTATCCGCCCGAGTTCCAGATCTACCACGTGCTGTCCTCGGCCGGCGCCGGGGTCCTGGCGCTCGCCTACCTCCTGCCGCTGCTCTATCTGCTCTGGTCCCTGCGCTACGGCGCCGCGGCCGGGCCCAATCCCTGGAACGCGGCCGGCCTCGAGTGGACCACGGCCTCGCCGCCGCCGCAGCACAACTTCGAGACCATCCCGGTCGTGACCGCCGAGGCCTACGACTATCCGCTGCCGGAGCGCGGCTCATGACCACGGGCGGCCACCTGGTCGAGCCGTTCCAGAGCGAGGCGCAGCAGCGCGAGGCGGCCGCGCTCGGCGTCTGGGTGTTCCTGGCGACCGAGGTCATGCTGTTCAGCGGCATCTTCGCCGCGATCCTGATCTACCGCCTGACCTGGTGGCAGGTGCTCCAGACCGCGACCGATCACCTCCACGTCGGCCTCGGCAGCGCCAACACCGCGGTCCTTTTGACCAGCAGCCTGACCATGGGCCTGGCCGTGCTCGCGGGCCGCGAGGGCCGGGCGCGCGCCTGCTTCTGGTACCTGATCGCGACCGCCCTGCTCGGGGCGGGCTTCCTCGGCATCAAAGGCTACGAGTACCTCGAAGAGTACCGGGAAGGCCTGATGCCGCACGTCGGCCCGCCGTTCCCGCTCGCGGCGCCGCCGGCGAAGCTCTTCTACCACATCTACTTCGCCGGTACCGGCCTCCACGCTTTCCATCTGAGCTGCGGCGTCGGCGCCATCCTGATCTTCGCCTGGCGGGTCAACAGCGGCCGCTTCGCCCTGCCCGAGCGCCAGATGATGATCGAAGGCCTCGGCATGTACTGGGGCCTGGTCGATCTGGTCTGGGTTTTTCTTTATTCTTCACTTTATCTGCTGTGAGCCCGGCGATGAGCACGCGCGCGACCTTCGTCCTGGTCTGGCTCGCCTGCCTCCTGCTGCTGGGGGGCAACATCGCGCTCGCGCACCTCGACCTCGGCGCGCTCGCGCCGCTGCCGGTGCTCGCAATCGCGACCCTCCAGGCGCTGCTGATCCTGTTGTTCTTCCTGCACGTCCGCCGGGCCGCGGCGCTCGTGCGTCTGGCCGCCTTCGCGGCCTTCTTCTTCGTCCTGATCCTGTTCGGCCTGAGCCTAGGCGACTACCTGACGAGGGACGGCTCGATGTGGCCGCCGGAGCTGGCGGCGGCCGGCCGGCCCTAGGTCGGCAGCCCGCCTTGCGAGGCCGGCGCCGAGCAGGACCAGGACGCCGGTCAGCCGATGCGGTGATCGCCTCGCCCTGTGGCGGGTCAGCCAGAGCTGCCAGCTGTGGTCGCGGGCGCGCGCGGAAAACCGGCCGCGGGCGCCGTGGTCGCCGGGCACGGGGTGATAGAGGTTGTCCGGCCGGTCCGGCGCGGCAGGGCGGTCGCTCAGCTGGCCGCTGAAGCCGGACCTTGCCATCATGTGATCGAGCAGGCCCGGCATCACGCGGTTGCCGAGGATCGCCTTGACCGCCGGCCAGCCGACCCAGAGCTCGCGCCGGCTGCGGCCCGCCGCCCAGACGATCGCCTTGGCCGCGACCTCAGGCTGGAAGATCGGCGGCAGCGGCTGCGGCGCCCGATCCATGTGGCTGTGCGCCCAGTCGAACTGGGGCGTGTTGAACGCCGACAGCTGGACCATGTCAGGCGCACGGCGCTGCCCTCGTGCAGGAGCTCGCAGCGCAGCGAGTTCGGAAAAGCCGCGGATCGCGCGCCTGCCAGCGGCGCCGAGCGGTAGGCAAGCGCCGAACCGACCTGGATGACGATGCCGCGACGGCTTCGTCCGCGCTGGCGGCTACAGCGCTAACGGTTTTAGTCCGATTGTGGGCTAGTCAGCAGCCTGTCCGAGTTGTCGGAAATTCCGCGATCTCGGTCAATACGCATGACCGTCTTCGAGAACTTTGGAGGGCTGCGACGAGCGCGCGGTCACGCGGCCGGGACCGAGCCGAGCATCAGGATCAGACTCACCGGGCGAGCACGGCGAGCGCGTGGGCTCCGAGCTGGTGTCGCAGCCAGTCGAGCCAGCGATCCAGGCCCTGGCCGGTGGTCGCGGAGAGCTGCAGGCATTCGATCCCGGGGTTCACCCTGCGGGCGTAGCCGAGGCAGCGCTCGAGGTCGAAGTCGAGGTGCGGCAACAGGTCGATCTTGTTCAGAATCATGAGGCCGGCGGCGCGGAACATGTGCGGGTATTTGATCGGCTTGTCCTCGCCCTCGGTGACCGAGAGGATCACGACCTTGTGACGCTCGCCGAGGTCGAACAGGGCCGGGCAGACCAGGTTGCCGACGTTCTCGATCATGACCACGGAGCCTTGCGGCGGCGCCAGCGCCTTGAGCGCGCCGCCGATCATCTGCGCGTCCAGGTGGCAGCCGGTGCCGGTGTTGACCTGGACGGTCCGGCAGCCGGTCGCGGCGATGCGCTCGGCATCGAGCATGGTCGCCTGATCGCCCTCGATGACGCTGACGGGCAGCTCCTCGCCAAGCGCCCGGATGGTCCGCTCGAGCAGCGTGGTCTTCCCGGCGCCGGGCGCGCTCATCAGGTTCAGCGCCAGGATCCCGCGCCCCTCCAGCCAGCCGCGGTTGCGCTCGGCGTGGCGCTCGTTCTTGGCCAGAACCCTCAGCTCGAGCGGGACCGTGGTGCCGTGGTCGTGAGCATGGTCGTGAGCATGGTCGTGGTCGTGATCGCGAGCATGGCCGTCGTGATGGTAAGGCTCGTGCGCCCCGACGAGCCTGCGCTCGCCGCTCTTCGGGTCGGTGATCGTGACCGTGGCGTCATCGGAGCAGCCGCAGGTCGTGCACACTAGATCAGCTCCATCTCTTTGATCCTGAGATCCTCGCCGGCCAGGAGCTCGAGGTCGTGGGAGCCGCAGCCGCAGGACGTCAGCAGGTCGTCGAGCCCGAGCTCGTCGCCGCAGTCGCGACAGCGGGCGCGGCCCCGAACCTCGATGATCTCGAGCTCGGAGCCCTCCAGGCTCGTGCCCTCGGCGCAAAGGTCGTAGCAAAAACGCAACGCGTCGGGCGCAACGCAGGTGAGCCGGCCGATCTCGACCGTCACGCGCGAGACCCTAGCGCCGCCCGCACGTTCGGCGCAGGCCTCGACGATGCTGGCCGTGAGGCTGAGCTCATGCATGGCCCGCTCGGCCGCAGGACGGCGCCATCAACAGATCCTCGGCAGCTGCTCGCCGACCAGCATGTCGACGATCCGGGCGCCGCCGAACACCGTATCCAGCAGCACGGTGCCCTTGGGCGCCGGGTGGACCTCGCCGATGACGGCGGCGTCGCGGCCGGCCGGGTGCGCGCAGCAGCGCTTCCAGGGCCGCACCGGCCCGCTCGGCCGGGACGATCGCGACCAGCTTGCCCTCGTTCGCGAGATACAAGGGGTCGAGGCCCAGGAGCTCGCACATGCCCTTGACCTCCTCGCGGATCGGCAGGCTGCGCTCATCGACGTGCATGCAGAGATCCGAGGCCTCTGCGAACTCGTTGAGCACGGTCGCAAGGCCGCCGCGGGTCGCATCGCGCAGGCAGCGCACCTCCGGGCAGGCCGCGAGCAGGGCGTCGATCAGTCCGTTCAGCGGCTGACAGTCGCTCTCGATCGAGCTTTCGAGCGCGAGGTCGCCGCGCGCGTTGAGCACGGCGGCGCCATGGTCGCCGAGCAGGCCGTTCACCAGGATGACGTCGCCCGGCCGCGCGGCCCCGGCGTTGAGCTCAAGCCCGGCGCGGATCACGCCGAGGCCGGCGGTGTTGATGAACAGCTTGTCGGCGGCGCCGCGCTGCACGACCTTGGTGTCGCCGGTGATCACGCTCACACCGGCTTGCGCGGCGGCTGCCCGCATCGAGGCGACCACCCGCCTGAGCGTTGCGACCGCGAGGCCCTCCTCCAGGATCACGGCACAGCTCAGGAACAGCGGTCGCGCGCCGCCGACCGCGAGATCGTTGACGGTGCCATTGACCGCGAGCTTGCCGATGTCGGCACCCGGGAAGAACAGCGGGTCGACGACATAGGAGTCGGTCGTGAAGGCGAGCCGGTCGCCTGCTGCCAGCAGCTCGGCGAGCGGGATGCGGGCCTGGTCCTCCAGGGGCGCCAGGACCTCGTTGGCGAAGCTCGCGACGAACACGTCGTCGATCAGATCGCGCATCGCCTTGCCGCCGCCGCCGTGCGCGAGCGTGATGCGGGTGTCGCGCAGCTTGCCGCTGCGCCGGCGGAGGCGGCCGGTCTCGGCGGCCGGTCGGAGCGGCAGCACGCCTGCGCTCATCCCGCCGCCCTCGCTCTGGCCTCGTTCCGCTCGGAGCGCTCGCGCAGCAGCTGCGCAAGCTGCACGCCGCCATAGTTGTAATAGGCCGCACAGGCACCTTCCGAGGACACCATGAGCGCGCCGAGCGGCGTCTCCGGCGTGCACGCGGTGCCGAACACCTTGCACTGCCAGGGCTTGATCACGCCCTTGAGGACCTCGCCGCACTGGCAGGACTTGGGATCGGCGATCTTGAGATTGGGCACCGAGAACCGGCGCTCGGCATCGAAGGCGGCATAGGCCTTGCGGATGCGCACGCCCGAATGGTCGATCGAGCCCAGGCCCCGCCACTCGAAGAACTCGCGCAGCTCGAACACCAGGGCCACCGCCTCGAGCGCCGGGCGGTTGCCGTCCTCGGGCACGACCCGCTGGTACTGGTTCTCGACCTCGCAGCGGCCCTCGGCGATCTGCTTGAGCAGCATCCAGACCGACTGCAGGATGTCGAGCGGCTCGAAGCCCGCGACCACCAGGGGCTTCTTGTAGTGCCGCGAGATGAAGTCGTAGGGTGCGGTCCCGATCACCGTGCTGACATGCCCCGGCCCGACGAAGCCATCGAGGGTCAATTCGGGCGAATCCAGGATCGCCTTGATCGTCGGGATGATGGTGATGTGATTGCAGAACAGGGAAAAATTCTTGATGCCCTTGCGCTCGGCCTCGAGCACGGTCAGCGCCGTGCTCGGCATCGTGGTCTCGAAGCCAAGTCCGAAAAACACCACCTCCTTGTCCGGGTTGGCCGCCGCGATCGCGAGCGCGTCCATCGGCGAATAGACCATGCGCACATCCGCGCCGTCGGCCTTGGCCTGGAGCAGGCTTTTCTTCGAGCCCGGCACGCGCATGGCATCGCCGAAGGTCGTGAAGATGACGCTCGGGTGCTCGGCCAGCGCCACGCAGTCGTCGACCCTGCCCATGGGCAGCACGCAGACCGGGCAGCCCGGCCCGTGCACCAGCTCGATCTCGCCCGGCAGCATGGTCTCGAGGCCGTATTTGAAGATCGAGTGGGTGTGACCACCGCAGACCTCCATCAATTGCAGGGGCCGCCGGCGGCAGGTCTCGATCTCGCCGACCAGCGCCTCGATCTCGCGCAGCAGGGAGCGCGCCTTGGCCGGATCGCGGAACTCGTCGACGTACTTCATGATCGTTGCTCCTGCTCGAGGGCGCCCCGGTCGTCCGCGAGCAGCGTGTGCACCAGATCCCACAGGACGTGATAGATCGCGACGTGGACCTCCTGCACGCGATGGATGCTGTCGGTTGGCACCACGAGGCAGTGATCGAGATCGGGGCTCGCCGCCATCCTGCCGCCATCGCCGCCGGCGAGGCCGAGGGTCGTGAGCCCCATCTCCTTCGCCCGGGCGTAGGCCGCCAGCAGGTTCGCCGAGTTGCCGCTGGTGGAGAAGCCGATCAGGCCATCGCCGGCCCGGGCATGCGCGATCACCTGGCGCACGAAGATGTGCTGGAAGCTGACGTCGTTGCCGACCGCGGTCAACATGGCGACGTCATTGGTGAGATTGATCGCCGCCAAGGCCGGCCGGCCGGCGGTGATCGGGTGCAGGAATTCGACCGCGAAATGCGCCGCATCGCAGCTCGAGCCGCCGTTGCCCATCGCGAACATGCGGCCATTTTGGCGATAGACGTCGGCGATCGCGTGCGCGGCGTTCACCACCTCCTGCCCGTTCCGTTCGAAGAACTCCCGCTTGACGTCGACGCTGTGGGCCGCCTTCTGGCGCACGGATTCGAGCAGCGCGGCGTTCTCCTTGGCGGGGTCCTTGTGGCCGCCGTGGAGGAAGGGGTAGAGCCCGCGCAGCTCGTCTCGTTCCTCGGCCATGATCCGCCCTCCAGCCGTCAGCCCCCGACGGGGGCCTGCATGGCCGCCAGCTCCTGCTGCATCTCGCCGAGCTCGGCCAGGATGGCCAGCGTCTTTGCGGCTTCGTGCTCGTCGATCCGGCTCATGGCGAAGCCGACGTGGACCAGCACCCAGTCGCCGACGCAGGCCTCGATCGGATGCGCCTCGTCGAGCACGCAGTGCAGGTTGATCTCGCGTCTGACGCCGGCAACGCTGACGATGCCACGGCGGTTCTCCGCATCGCTGATCGCAACGATCTGGCCTGGGATTCCTAGACACATGCCGCTACCTCCCGATCGCTTGGCCGCCCGAGCGTCCTGGCTGCGACGACCGCCGCCTGGCCGAGTGCCAGACCGCCGTCGTTGGCCGGCACCAGCCGCTGGCTCAGGACGCAGAGCCCTCGCGCCCGCAACCCCTGGCTCACCCGCTCGAACAGCAGGCGGTTCTGGAACACGCCGCCGGACAGCGCGACCGGCTCGGCGCGCCCGCTGCTCAGAGCGCATATCAGGTTCAGGACCGCGTCCGCCAGCCCGACGTGGAAGCGGGCGGCCATGACCGGGATGGCCGCGCCGCGGGCGAGATCGGCGAGCAGCGCCAGCCACATCGGTGCGGGGTCAAGGACGCTCCGCCCGTCAGCGCTCTCGATCGCAAACGGAAAGCCCGCCCCCGCGGCGTCCAGCGCCGCGTCGTCGACACAGGCTTCCAGCAGGATCGCGGCCTGGCCCTCGTAGGTCGCCCGCGCGCGACAGATGCCGAGCGCTGCGGCCACGGCATCGAACAGGCGGCCGCAGGAGCTCGTGAGCGGGCAGTTCAGCCCCCTCGCGAGCATGGCATCGAGAGTAGCCAGCGGCCGCGCCTGCAGCCAGGCGCAAAGCTCAAGCGTGCCATGCTCGCGGACGAAGCGTTTGCCAGCCGAGACGCTTGCTGCAGATGCGCGTAGGCGCTGCGCCAGGGCTCGCGGATCGCCTGGGCGCCGCCCAGCATCGGCACCGGCCGGAAATGCGCGAGGCGTGTGAAGTCGCGGTAGTCCGCCCGGAGGAATTCCCCGCCCCAGAGGGTCCCGTCCGGGCCGTACCCCAGGCCGTCGAGCGCCACCCCAAGCACCGGTGCGGCAGCCAGCGGCACGCCATTCTCCGCGAGGCAGCTCGCGACATGGGCATGGTGGTGCTGGACTGCGATGACCTTGAGCCCGGCGGTCTCGGCGAGCTCGCGGCCCAGCTTGGTCGACAGGTAGTCCGGATGCTCATCGACCGCGACCACCTCGGGTTCGTGCGCGAGCAGCGAGCGGTGGAGCGTAAGGTTCGCCCGATAGTCCGCGAAGGTGGCAGCGTCTTCCAGATCGCCGATGTGCTGGGAAAGGGTCGCCCGGCCGTCCCGGACCAGGCAGAAGGCGCTCTTGAGCTCGCCGCCCATCGCGAGCAGCGGGGGCGCATCCGCGAAGCCTGCCGGCAGAGGCAGCGGCACGGGGGCATAGCCGCGTGCCCGGCGCAGGACCCGCGGCGCGCCGGCCATGACTCGCACGACCGAGTTGTCCTGGCGATTGACGATCGGGCGGTCGTGCATGAGCAGGTGGTCGGCGAGCGCGGACAGCTTCGCGCGCGCTTCATGGTTGTCCGTGCACTGGGGCTCCTCGGAGAGATTGCCGCTGGTCAGCACGATGGGCCGCTCCAGGCCTTCGAGCAGGAGGTGGTGGAGCGGGGTATAGGGCAACATGAAGCCAAGCGTGCGCTGGCCTGGCGCAACATCGGGAGCGACCCGCTGCGGCCCGTCCGCCGCGAGGATCACGATCGGCGCGGCGGCACTCCCGAGCAGCGCCTGCTCGTCCGGGCTCAGCGCGCAATAGCGCCGGACGACGTCGAGATCGCGCGCCATCAGGGCGAACGGCTTGTCGAACCGGCGCTTGCGCGCCCGCAGGCGCTGAACGCCGGCGGTGTCGAGGGCATCGACTGCCAGGTGGAAGCCGCCGATGCCCTTGATGGCCAGGATGGCGCCGGCCTCGAGCAGCGCGCGCGCGGCCGCGATCGGGTCTGGATCTGTGAGGCCGGAGGCCTCGCCGGTTGCCGGTTCCAGCTCCAGCTTTGGGCCGCACCGGGCGCAGGCATTGGGTTGGGCGTGGAAGCGGCGATCCCCGGGATCGTCGTATTCCGCCTGACAGGCCCGGCACATCGTGAAGGCGGCCATGCTGGTGCGGGCGCGATCGTACGGGATGGCGCGCACGATCGAGAGCCTGGGGCCGCAATGGGTGCAGTTGGTGAAGGCGTAGCGATAGCGCCGATTGGCCGGATCGCGGATGTCGGCCAGGCAGGCGGGGCAGGTGGCGGCATCGGGGACCACGCCGGTTCGGATGGCACCCGCGCGGCTGGCCAGGACGCGAAAGCCCGGCTGCGGCGGCGGCCCGGTCAGGGGCTCCGAGAGCAGGCTGTCGATGCGCGCGAGCGGCGGCGCTTCGGCCTGCAGGCGCCGGAGGAAACGGCGGCGCGCAACGGCCGGGCCCCAGATCCGGACCAGCACGCCCTCGGCGTCGTTCCAGACCTCGCCGCTCAGGCCGCAGTCGGTCGCCAGCCGGAAGGCGTGGGGTCGAAAGCCCACGCCCTGGACGAGGCCGCGCACGCGGATCGCCTCGCCCGCCATGCCCACCGGCGCCGGAGCGGAGTCCGGCCCGCGCTCGAAAGCGGTTGCAATCGCCAATCCCTGTCCCCGCGCCCCGCTCACATGTTGCGGATCCTGTAGTAGCGCTTGATGTCCTTGGCGTTCATCGCGATCGCCCAGACGATCACCAGCAATACCACGATCCAGAAGATCGCCCATCCGCTCATGTCATCCTCCCCGCACAGTCAGGGCTCGCGTCCGCTGGGCGCGGCCCGAGGCCGCCGGCCGGGCCGGCGAGCAGGTCCGCCACCACGCTCTCGATGAGGTCGACCGCCTCGTCCACGGCCGCCGTCACCGGCGCGCTCAGGCCCATCAGGCCTTCCATCTCGTCACCGAAGGTCTCCGGCTCGCAGCCCACCAGCACGACCCGCCGGCAGCGCCCGTTCATGGCCCTCACCATGCGCAGGACCCGGGTCGGATCGAGGTCGTGGGGGGCCAGCATCAGCTCGGCCTCCGCCGCCTCCCCGGGCTCGGGCTCGATCACGTAGAACGTGCCCGGCACACCGCCCTGGCGGGTGGCGTCGACCAGCACCGCGGCGTCGTAGCGATCAAGCAGGGCGTAGGTGAGATCGATGCCGCGGATGCCGAAATCGACCAGATCGACGTCGGGCGGCAGCTGGCGGCCGGCGAGCCGGCGCGCGACCTCGACGCCATGGCGTGGATGCCGCCGTAGGTGGCGCAGGTGCCGGCGCCGACCACCGCAAGTGCCTTGGGCGCCAGACGGTCGATCCATTCGGTGGTGGTGATTGGCTGGCCGGTCTGCGGGTTGGTGCCCATCGCCGCCCAATCCCCGTCGCCGCTGCTCAGCCTTGCCGCATGGGTCAGCCGGTTCTGCTGCAACCGGGCCTGGCGCTCGGCAAACCTGCGCGCGGACACGTCGACCATCGCGGTGCGGTAAGCGCAGGTGCCGTCGTCGCCGTTCGCGACCCGGGCGCTGTGCAGCCGGATGGGTACCGGCCAGCCGCTGCGGGTCTTGATGCGCAGTTCCTGGGTGAGCCGGCCCTCGCAGGCCTGCAGCTCGCCGATATGGCGGGCGAACAGGTCGCGGTCGTCGCGCAGCACCCAGCGGCCGAACGGCCCGCCGACCAGCCGCTCGCGCGGCCAGTCCAGCATGGCGGCACCGGTTCGATTGATGTCCGCGATGACGCCTTGCGCGTCCATCAGCAGGTAGCCGACCGGCGCTCGATCATAGAGGTCGCGGTAGTAGGCCAGCGCCTCCTCGAGCTCCCGCGGCGGCGCGCCGGCTGTCCCGATCGGGCCGGAAGCGTAAGCTTGCGGAGCCGGATCCCCGTCCAGGCGCCGCTGGCGCTCGCCGCTTCGCCCTTTGCGCGGCAGGACTCGCCCCATTGCCTCCCCGCGTGGTTGAGCCCGTCTGACCGATTTCACACTCGGATCGCTCGCCATCGGGCTCCGCGACAACGTTGCGCCGACCAATTCGTTCCCACAGCCACCCCTGACCGCACATCAAATTTCCGTGAACGGCCGAACGCTGGCGCGCTTGCCACCCGGCCGCCGCGATCGGCGCGTCGATGCGATCGCGGCGGTTCCACCAAACAGTGGCCACGGGTGGCGACCCTGGTCCCAGCGAATCGCCGTTTTCGACACTCCCAGACGCGCGCCACGTGCGCCAGCCGGCGGTGACCCTGGGCCGTTCGCTCGGGCAGGGCTCATAGCTTTCGAGCTGCCGCGGCACCTCCTCGGCGGTCTGTGGACAGTCGTCTATGCCGGGTTCAACCGCCGCAGC
Organism: uncultured Alphaproteobacteria bacterium; assembly: GCA_963753685.1. Lineage (GTDB taxonomy): Bacteria > Pseudomonadota > Alphaproteobacteria > Geminicoccales > Geminicoccaceae > DATAOG01. Next base: position 294,259 of record CAVWDE010000011.1, on the reverse strand, counting down.
CGTTCCCTCTTGCGGGACGTTGTTGCTACCGCCCGATCAATGCTTGCCAGTGAGAATCACGAATGCGCCCCGTAGCGGCGAGTGTCAAAGCGACCAAGACGCGGTGCGCGCCGGGAGGCCCTTCTTCGAGGGAGCGACAGAGCACGAGCGCTTCGTAGGCGGTTGAGAGCGCGCGGACCCCATTTCCCGCCTCGAAGAGCCGATCGACCACAGTCCAATCGAACGGCCGAGCGCCATGAGGCTGCGACTGCGGCCGCGCGCGTTGACAGCGGTCGGACGCCGAGTGAGATTGGCAACGCCGGCAAGGCAGACACTGGCGTGCGTCGCCAAGATCAATGCCGTGCCCCGGGCAGGGAGGCTGAATGATGAAGGGTTGGGCGAGCGTGGTTGGTGGCTGCGGCATCGCGCTGGCGCTCGCCGCGAGCGCCGCGGCGCAGGACCTGCGCGAGCGGACGCTGGTCGTGGCGGTCCCTGGCACGCCCGCTTCGCTCGACGGCGAGCAGGCGCTCACCTCCGAAGGTGAGATGATGATGGCGAACGTCCACGGCGGCGATCTGTTCGCCTACAAGATCATCGAGATCCCGAACGATCCCGCGGATACCGTCGACCTCAGGTCGACCGACGACCGCGGCGTCACGGGTCTGCTCGCCGACTCCTGGCAGATGAGCGACGACGGCAAGATCGTCACTGTCAAGCTCAAGCAGGGCATCAAGAGCCCCTACGGCAACGAGTTCGACGCCGACGACTACGTCTGGTCCTGGCAACGCCGGTTCGCGGTCAAGGGGGTCGGCAAATTCATGGCCGACGTGCTCGGCATCGACGGCCCGGACAGCATCGAGAAGGTCGACCAGCACACGGTGCGCATCCACCTGCGCGGGACGACCCCGATTTTCTACAAGATCCTGGCCCAGAACTACTATGGCGGGCCGTTCGACTCCAAGGAGGCGAAGCAGCACGCGACCAAGGATGACCCCTGGGCCAAGGAGTGGTTGCGCACCCATGCTGCGGGCTTCGGCCCTTACCAGGTCGAGCGGGTCGTGCCGGGCAACGAGACCGTGCTGGTCAAGAACCCGAACTGGCAGGGGCAGCCTCAGCCTTACTTCGAGCGCGTGATCCTCAAGGCGGTGCCGGAGTCGAGCGCGCGCCTGTCGCTGCTCAAGGCGGGCCAGATCGACATCGCCTGGGGCCTGAACGAGCGCGAGCTGCGCGAGGTCAAGGACGACGCCAATCTGCAGGTGGTGCGCGCGCAGTCCAACAAGCAGCTCTACCTCGGCCTGGTGACCGACAAACCGCCGTTCGACAACAAGACCCTGCGCCAGGCGATGGCCTGGGCCACGCCCTACGACGACATCATCGACAAGGTCTACTTCGGCCACGCGCGGCGCATGACCAGCACCGTGCCGGACATCTATGCCGGCTACGTGTCGACCTACCACTACCAGACCGACCTCGCGAAGGCGAAGCAGCTGGTGAGCGAGGCGGGCTTCCCGGACGGCTTCGACGTCACGCTGACCTACAACGCCGCCCAGCGCGAGTCCGAGGAAATGGCGGTCCTGGTCAAGAGCAGCTGGGAGCAGGTCGGCGCCCGGGTCGCGCTCCAGGCGCTGCCGACCGCGGTCTGGGCCGAGCAGAAGTACGGCAAGAAGCTGCAGGCGTTCGCCGAGAACGAGCAGTGGCCGTGGAGCGGCGATCCCGGCTACTCGTCCTGGGTCTATCTCGGCAACGGCCCGGACAACTTCATCAACGGCGTCGACTACAACAACCCTGCGTACAACAAGCTGCTCGAGCAGGTAATGCGCATGCAGGATTCGCCTGAGCGCGAGCAAATCGCAAAGCAGCTGCAGGAGATCGCGGCCGACGAGGTGCCCTGGGTCCAGGTCGCCTGGTTCGACTGGACGGTGGCGACCAAGAAGGACCTGACCGGCTTCCTCTGGACGCCCGATAACCAGATCCGCTTCGCCTACATTCGACGCCAATGACGCATCGGGCGGGGCCGAAGGTGCTTCCGGCCCCGCCGCACCTTCGACGGGAGAGCTTTGATGTGCACCAACATCGGCGCGACCGGCGATGCGGTCGCCCCCGCGGGCCGGGCCTTGATCGGTGGCGTCAGCGACGATCCCTACGACATCCGCACCAAGGTCGTGGTGCGCCGGCCGGGGCGCGGCCACGCCTTCGTCGGGACCCACCTGCAGCCGCTCGCGACCGCCTCGGCGCAGGCCTATTCGGACTCGGTGAGCGGCGCGCCGACCCGCGGCCTCAACGAGGCGGGCCTCGCCTTCACCTGGACGCTCGCGGTCGAGAAGCCGGAGAACCTCGCCCCCGAAGGCGCTCTCAAGCCTCACGACCTTTGGGCCCGGGTGATGACCGAATGCGCCACGGTCGACGACGCGCTCGACCTTATGGAGCGTCTGCCGCGCGGCTTCGCCGGCGCCGGCATGCTCGCGGATAAGGATGGGCACCTCGCGCTGGTCGAGATCGGCCGCAAGCGGCTCAACGTCACCAAGCGCCTGAGCGCCCGCCCGGGCGGCACCGCGGTCAACGTCAACTGCTGGGTCGGCATGCAGGCGGAGGAGGGCGATCCGCTCTGCTCGCTCGACAACCCGAGGGTGCCGAACCAGTCGCGCTACCAGCGCGCGCAGGAGCTGCTGGGCGGCCTTGGTGGCCCGATCGATCTGAGGGCCATGGCGCGCCTGCTCAGCGACCACGCCCACAAGGACCGCTTCGCGGGCGACAACCCGTGGATCCCGGGTCACGGCTATTCGATCTGCAACCACGGCAGCCTGCACGGGGCAAGCTTCGATCCGGCGAAGCCCGCGTGGGGCTCGGTCAGCGCCGAGATCATCGATCCGGCGGGCGGCGTCTTTTGGTACACCTACGGCTGGCCCTGCGGCGAGGCGCCCGAGCACGGCGATCAGCTGCTGCAGGAGCGCGCCTGGGGCACCTTCCTCGGCTTCCCGATCGCTGCGCTGCCGGCGGGCGAGTACACGACGCTCACCGGCGAGCTCACGCCGCTCGCGGTCCGGCAACTGCGCCACATCCTGGAGCTCGACCGCGCGACCGGCCAGGTCCTGCCCAGCCGCGCCGCCGCCTGAGCCGCTCGCACACCAGCCACCGGTCACCCGAGCGGGATGCGCTTCCTCAAGTACATCGGCCGGCGTCTCCTGTTCCTCGTGCCGCAGCTGTTCGCGGTCTCGATCATCGTGTTCTTCCTGATCCGCCTGCTGCCGGGCGATCCCGCCTTTCTCATGGCCGGGCAGTTCGCGACCCAGGAGCGCATCCAGGAGGTCCGCCGCGACCTTGGCCTCGACCGGCCGCTCTACGAGCAGTACGCGCTCTACGTCGGCAACCTCTTGCAAGGCGACTTCGGGCGCTCCTGGCGGACCTCGCAGAGCGTGCTCCAGGACATCGAGCAGCGCCTGCCCGCAACCCTCGAGCTCGTGCTCTCGGCCGGCATCCTCTCGGTGCTGCTCGGCATCCCGATCGGCGTCTATACTGCGGTCAACCGTCGCGGCATCGCCGACAAGGTGCTGTTCGGCTACGGCATGCTCGCGGGCTCGATCCCCGATTTCTGGCTCGGGCTGATCCTGATCTACGTCTTCTTCTCGACCTTGGGCCTCGTCCCCGGGCCGATCGGCCAGCTGGACCCGATCGTCATGACGCCGGCGCCGGTCACCGGCATGGTGGTGGTCGATGCGCTGCTCGCCGGCGACTTCGAGGCCTTCCGCTCGGCGCTGCAGCACCTGATCCTGCCGGTCGCGACGCTGACCCTGGTCTACATGACGCTGATCATCAAGAACACGCGTGCGACGGTCGAGGAGATGATGCTTTCGGACTTCGTCGAGCACGGCCGGGCGCTCGGGCTGTCGCGCCGCACGCTCTTGCGCTACGCGCTCAAGAACGCGCTGCCGCCGATCATCACGGTGGTCGGGATCGTGTTCTGGTTCCTGCTCGGTGGTGCTGTCCTGGTCGAGACCGTGTTCGCCTGGGGCGGGCTCGGCCAGTATGCGGTCGAGGCGGTTGTCAATTCCGACTACGCGCCCTTGCAGGCGTTCGTGCTGCTGGCCGCGGTCTTCACGTTGTTCGTCTTCCTCCTGGTCGACCTCGCCTATTTCCTGATCGACCCGAGGATCAAGGCGTGAGCGCGCCGCCTCGCCCCGGTCCCCACCCCGGCCCCCGCCCCGGCCCCTGCCATGCGTGATCAGGCGCTGCCCGCGGCCGTCGCCCTGCCGCGCACCAGGCTCGGCCTGCGCCGGCTGGCGGCGTTCGCCGCCTTCGTCCGCCGCCAACCGAGCTTCGCGCTCGGCCTCGGGATCGTGGCGCTCACCCTGTTCCTCGCCGCGTTCGGCCCCCTGATCGCGCCCTACCATCCGGAGCGCGCGTTGCCCGGCGCGGGGCTGCTGCCGCCGTCCTTCGAGCATTGGATGGGCACCGACGTGGTCGGCATGGACATCTTCTCGCGCGTGATCGCGGCCCCGCGCATCGATCTCACGATCGCGCTCGTCTCCTCGCTCGTGGCCTTCGTGCTGGGCGTGGCGCTGGGCGTGGTCTCCGGCTTCTTCTCGGGCGCCGCCGGACTAGGCCGGTTCGTCAGCGAAGCGATCATGCGCAGCGCCGACATCCTCCAGGCGTTCCCGATTTTCATCTTCGCGCTGGCACTGGTGGGCTTCCGGGGGCCGGGCGTCCTGAACGTGGTGGCCGCGCTCGCCTTCCTCAACATCCCCTATTTCCTGCGCGTCACCCGCGGCTCGGTCTTGCAGGTGCGCGAGCGCCCGTTCGTGGAGGCCGCGCGCTGCGCCGGCAATTCGGAGTTGCGGGTCGCTTTCGTGCACGTCATGCCGAACGCCCTGACGTCGGCGCTCGCCAACATCTCGCCCGGCATCGGCTTTGCGATCCTCTTGACCGCGGCACTGAGCTTCGTCGGCGCGGGCGTGCCCAAGCCCACACCCGAATGGGGCTCGATGATCTCGATCGGCGCCCCCAACATGATGACCGGGCAGTGGTGGACCGCGTTCTTCCCGGGCCTGGCGCTCGGGATCACCGTGCTTGGCTACGCGCTGGTCGGCGACGGGCTGCGGGCCTGGCTCGATCCGGTCAACCGGAGCTGAGCTTGGCGTCGCTGCTCGAGGTCCTGGACCTGCGGGTCGCCTACCACGGCGACGCCGGCGTCGTCCCGGTCCTGAACGGCGTCGACCTTGCGCTCGAGGCCGGCGAGACCCTCGGCATCGTCGGCGAGTCGGGCGCGGGCAAGACGGTCCTGGTCAAGGCGATCCTCGGGCTGCTCCGCCCGCCTTGGCGGATCGCCTCCGGCCGGGTGCTGTTCGAAGGCGAGGACCTTCTGCGCAGGTCCGAGGACGAGCTGCGCACGCTGCGCGGCCGGGTGATCGCGCTGACCACGCCCGAGCCCCGGAAGCATCTGAACCCCCTGCTCCGGATCGGCGAGCAGATCGTGAACGTCGTGCGCGCACACAGCGACGCCTCGCGCACGCAGGCACTCGCGCGCGCCGAGCAGCTGCTGACCGCGGTTGGCATCCCCGATCCGAGGCGGCGGCTCGCGGCCTACCCGCACGAGCTCAGCGGCGGCATGTGCCAGCGGGTGATCATCGCCATGGCGCTGGTACATTCGACCAAGCTGCTGCTCGCCGACGAGCCGACCGCGGGCCTGGACGTGACGATCTCGCGCCAGATCCTCGATCTGATGCACGATCTCGTGCGCGATTTCCGCACATCGCTGGTGCTGGTGTCGCGCGATCTCGGCGTGGTCGCGCACTACTGCGAGCGGGTCGCGGTCATGTTCGCCGGCCGGATCGTCGAGGTCGCGCGCGTGCCGGTTTTTTTCAGGAGCGCCGCCCACCCCTACAGCCGGCACCTGATCCGGGCCGCGGCCGCGGCGCGCGATGTCGGGCGGGCACCGCTCACGGCGACCGCCGAGCGCACCGGCCCGGCGTCGGCCGGCGCCTGCAGCTATGCCCGGCGCTGTCCGGTCGCCCTGCCGCGCTGCCGGCAGGCGGGGCCCGAACTCGAGCCGGTCGCCGACGGCCACCTCGCGAGCTGCTTCCGGCGGGCCGAGGTGGCGACCGGCGCCGCGGAGGTGTGATGGCGCTGGTCGAGGTTCACGAGCTCACCAAGCACTTCCCGGCCGGCCGCGACCGCTCGGTCAAGGCCGTCAACGGCGTCTCGTTCGAGATCGAGCGCGGCGAAGCGCTGGCCCTGGTCGGCGAGAGCGGCTCCGGCAAGACCACGGTCGGCCGCTGCCTGTTGAAGCTCCTGGAGCCGAGCTCGGGCGCGATCCGCTTCGATGGCCACGACCTGCGCGCGATCAGCGGGTCTGCCTTCCGGCCGGTTCGCCGGCGCATCCAGATGGTGTTCCAGGAGCCCTACGATTCCCTCAACCCGCGCATGCGGATCGGCACGATCGTAGGCGAGCCGCTGCAGCTGGTGACCGACCTGGCGCCGCGCCAACGCATGCAGCGCGTGGTGGAGGTGCTGGACCTGGTCGGCTTCGATCCGGACGTGCTCGCCAAGTATCCCCACCAGCTGAGCGCCGGCGCGCAGCAGCGCATCGGCCTCGCCCGGGCGCTGGTCACCGAGCCCGACCTGGTAGTTCTGGATGAGCCGACCTCGGCGCTCGACGTCTCGATCCGGGCCGAGATCCTGCACCTTCTGATCGACCTGCGAGAGCGGCTCGGACTTGCCTATCTCTTCATCTCGCACGATCTCACGGCGGTGCGCCGGGTCTGCAGCCGGGTCGCGATCATGTACCTCGGCAAGATCGTCGAGACTGGTGCCACCGAGCAGATCTTCGCGCGCCCGCTCCACCCCTACAGCCGCGCCTTGCTGTCGTCGGTGCTCTACCCCGATCCCGACCACAAGCCGGAGCGCTTCTTCCTGAGCGGCGAGATCCCGAGCCCGATCGATCTGCCGGCGGGCTGCCATCTGCATCAGCGCTGTCCCTGGGCGGTCGCTGCCTGCGCCCAGTCCTATCCGCCGCTCGAGCCGCTGCTTCCGGGCCGCTCGGTCGCGTGCTTGCGCGCCGGCGAGATGGCGTAGGCGATCAAGAGGAGGAAGAAGGTGCGCGACCCGATCGAGTTCGAGCTGTTCAAGAACGCGATCCTGTCGATCGCCGACGAGATGGCGCTGACGATCGCGCGTACCGCCTATTCGGGCGTGCTTCGCGACAACATGGACTACTCGACCGCGGTCGCGGACGGCGACGGCCGGCTGGTCGCACAAGGGCTGACGCTGCCCGGCCATCTCGGCTCGATCCCGACTGCGCTCGCGGCGGTGCTCAAGCGCTTTGCCGGCGAGATCCGGCCGGGCGACGTCTTCATGATGAACGATCCCTTCGCAGGCGGCATGCACCTGCCGGACATCTTCGTCTTCAAGCCCGTGTTCGTGGGCGGCGAGCGGCTCGCGTTTGCGGCCACGGTCTGCCATCACACCGACGTCGGCGGCCGGGTTCCGGGCTCGAATGCCTCGGACTCGACCGAGATCTACGCCGAGGGCCTGCGCATCCCGCCGCTCAAGCTCTACGATCAAGGCCAGCGCAACGAGACCATCCTGCAGATCATCGAGTGCAACGTCCGCGTCCCGGTGCGCGTGTTCGGCGACCTGCGCGCGCAGCTCTCGGCCTGCCACATCGCCGAGCGTCAGATCCTGGAGCTCGCCGCCCGTTATGGCGCCCTCGGCATGCGCGCGCACATGCAGGAGCTGCTCGACTATTCCGAGCAGATGACCCGGGCCGCGATCCAGGGGCTGCCGGATGGCACCTTCAGCTTCGAGGACTGGATCGACGACGACGGGATCGACGTCGGCAAGCCGATCCGCCTCCTGTGCACGATCACCAAACAGGACGACCACATCACGGTCGACTGGACCGGCACTTCGCCCCAGGTCAAGGGCGCCATCAACAATACCTTTTCCTTCACCAAGGCCGCGAGCTACACGGCCGTGAAGTCGGTGATTTCCCCAGATATCCCGACCAACGAGGGCGTGTTCCGAGTGATCGAGGTGGTGGCACCCCCGGGCACGATCGCGAACGGTGTGCTGCCGGCGGCCTGCGCGGCGCGCGGCCTCACGGGCTTTCGCATGCTCGACTGTGCGCTCGGCGCGCTCGCCATGATGCTGCCGGAGCGGGTCATGGCGGCCTCGGAAGGCGGCAACACCGGCATCACCATCGGCGGCTGGGACGCCGCGCGCCGGCCCTTCATCTACGTCGACTTCGCCTGCGGGGCCTGGGGCGGCCGGCCCTGGGCCGACGGCCTCGAGGGCAACTCCAACCTGTTCGTCAACATGGCCTCGCACTCGGTCGAGGTCACCGAGGGCGAGCAGCCGATCCAGATCCTCGCCTATCAGCTCGTGCCCGACCGCTCCGGCCCCGGCAAGTTCCGCGGCGGCACGCCCTACCGGCGCGACTACCGCCTGCTCGCGGACGAGGCGATCCTGCAGGTGCGCGCCGACCGGCAGACGCACCGGCCCTACGGCCTCTACGGCGGCGAGCCGGGCGCACCCTCGGTCAACGTCCTGAACCCGGAGAGCGATGATCCGAAGCTGCTGCCGAGCAAGCCCACCATGACCATCCGCCGGGGCGACGTCTTCCGCCACGAGCTGGCGGGCGGCGGCGGCTGGGGCGATGCCCTCGAGCGCGACCCGGAACGGGTGCTCGCGGATCTGCGTGACGAGCTGATCACGGAGGACTTCGCCCGCGCGGCTTACGGGGTCGCGATCGACCGGGCGTCGTGGGCGGTCGATCAGGCCGCCACCCGCAGGCTGCGGGCGGAGCTGCGGATCGCGCGCGGCCCGGGCGCGCTGCCGAAGGTCGCGCGGGCGCCGCACCCACGGACTGTATCGGAGCGCACCTCGTGAGCACCGTTCGGATCGGCATCGACATCGGCGGCACCTTCACCGACATCGTGGTCGCGCGGGCGGATGGCGCTCTTCACGTCAGGAAGATCGCCTCCACCACCGACGACTACGCGCGCGCGATCGTGGCCGGCCTCGGCGAGGCGCTGCGCGCAAGCGGCCTCGCTCCGGGCGAGGTCGGGGAACTCCGTCACGGCACGACCGTCGCCTCCAACGCCATCCTGGAGCGCAAGGGCGCCCGGACCGGTCTGATCGCGACCGCGGGCTTCCGCGACATCCTGGAGATCCGCACGCTCAGGATGCCGCGCCTCTACGACATGACCTGGCAGAAGCCGCCGGTGCTGGTGCCGCGCTATTTGCGGGTCACGGTCGACGAGCGGCTCGATGCCGAGGGCCGCGTGCAACGGCCGCTCGACCCCGCGGATGCCGGGCGCGCGGTCCGGCGGTTGCTGGATGAAGGCGTCGAGGCGATCGCGGTCTGCCTGCTGCACGCCTACGCCAACCCGGTGCACGAGCGCCTGCTCAAGGCGGTGATCGAGCAGCTGGCGCCCGATCTCCCGTGCGCGATCAGCTCCGAGGTCCTGCCCGAGATCAAGGAATACGAGCGCACCTCGACCACGACCATCGATGCCTATGTGAAGCCGGTGGTCCGCCGCTACCTGCGCTCCCTCGAGCACCATCTGGAAGCGACCGGCGTGCGCGCGCCCCTGCTGCTCATGCAGTCGAACGGCGGCCTCATGTCCGCGCGCTCCGCCGCCGAGACCCCGGTGCACATCGTGGAATCGGGTCCGGCCGCGGGCGTGGTCGGCGCCCAGGCGCTGGCGGCCGCGATCGGCCTTGCGCGCATCATCACCCTCGACATGGGCGGGACCACCGCCAAGGCTGCGCTCATCGAGGATGGCGAGGTCAACCGGGCTGCCGAATACCAGGTCGGCGGCGGCATCATGGTCGGCTCCCGCCTGCTCACCGGCGCAGGCTACACCCTCAAGGTACCGGCGATCGACCTCGCCGAGGTCGGGGCGGGCGGCGGCTCGATCATTCGGGTCGACGCCGGCGGCTCGATCCGGGTCGGCCCCGACAGCGCCGGCGCCATGCCCGGACCGGTCTGCTACGACCAGGGCGGCGAGGAGCCGACCGTGACCGACGCCAACCTGGTGCTCGGCTACCTCAATCCGGGCCAGCTGGCCGGCGGCGAGGTGGCGCTCAACCCGGAGCGGGCGCGGGCCGTTCTCGCTGCGAGGATCGCGGGCCCGCTCGGCCTCGAGCTCGAGCGCGTGGCTTTTGGCGCGCATCTGGTCGCGGCCTCGAACATGATCCGCGCGATCCGGGCCGTCTCGAGCGAGCGGGGCCGTGATCCGCGCGACTTCAGCCTGTTCGCGTTCGGCGGCAATGGCCCGCTGTTTGCGGCCGGGATGGCGGCTTCTCTTGGCATCAGACGCGTCGTCGTGCCGCCGGCGCCGGGCGTGTTTTCCGCCTTCGGCCTGCTGTGCGCGGCGCGGGAGCACCACAGCTCGCGGAGCTTCCGCAGGCTCCTGCGGACCGCGGAGCTCGCTCTGCTCAACCAGGCGTTCGCGGATCTCGAGCATCAGGCGCGGGCGCAGCTCGCGACCGAGAGCGTGCCGGCGGCCGCCATTGCGATCCAGCGGCGCGCGGCCATGCGCTATCACGGCCAGATCTATGAGCTGACGGTGCCGGTGCCCGACGGCGTGGTCACGGCGACCGGTGCGCAGGCCCTTGAGGAGGCCTTCGGGCAGGAGCACGAGCGGACCTACGGCCATCGGGCGGGCGCGGACGAGCCGGTCGAGCTCGTGAGCCTGCAACTGGTCGCGCGGGCCGTCGAAACCGACCCGGCCGCACCGCTGAATGCGGGCCGCCCGATCCGGGAGGACGTCGCCCCGCGGCCGGACGTGCGCTGCGCCTACTTCGGGCCTCAGCGCGGCTGGCTCGAGACCCCGGTTGTGCGCCGTAGCGCCCTGGCCGAACCGCGCACGGGCCCGTGCATCATCGAGGAATACGATGCCACCTGCGTCGTGCCGCCCGGCACGCGGGCCTCTCTGGACTCTTTCGGCAACATCATTCTCGATCTCTAGGAATAGTCTCCGCCGACGCCGCGCTCACCGCTTACCGGCGCAGCGGCATCGCCCAGGGGTGCATCGGGGAGCCGGTGGCGCCGCGCAGGCGCAGGGGCGCGCCGAAGAAGGCGAACTCGTAGACCCGGTCGCGCGCCAGCTCCTCCAGGAACGCGATCTCCATCATCGGCGCCCCCTGCTCGGCGAGCAGATAGAGATGCACCGGCAGGAAGTGCCCCGGCGCGTCGATCGCCGGCTGGTACTCGACGGTCGCCTGGTCGGCGCCGACGATCATGGCGCCATGGCCCTCGACCAGCCACTGGGCGGCGCGGACGTTGATCCCCGGCCCGTTCATCAGGAACTTCTGCGGCTCGTCCCAGACGGTCATGCGGCCGGTGCGGATCAGCACGACGTCGCCCTCCTCCAGGCGGACGCGCTGCCGGTCGAGCGGTCGCCTGCAGATCCTCGGGCGTGATCGGATAGCTGTCGGGCAGCATGGCCACGCCCTTGGTCGCGGCCACGTCGAGCAGCACGCCGCGGGCGATGATCGGCGGCCACTTGTCGGCACCGCACTTGGTCCAGTGCCGGCTGCCGAGGTGCTCGCTGGCGGTGAAGTGGTTCCAGATCTCGCCGTGGTAGCCCCAGTGGTTGAGGGTGTCGATGTGCGTGCCGCAGTGCGAATACATCGAGAAGACATCGCCGGAATAGCCGATGTGCTGGTTGATCTCGCGGGTCTGCCCGGTCAGGTTGTCGATCACCGTGCCGGGCGGCGTGTGGGACATCCAGATCTGGTAGGTGGGGTCGCCGGCCGCGACCCAGGTCGGCATGCCCATGAAATAGTCGACCGACAGATCGTAGATCTGCAAAGGGTCGATCCGCGACAGGATGCGCTGGCGCGAGTCCGGGGTGATCAGATTGAGGCGGCCGATCTCGTCCTCGGGACCGTAGGGGCTGGTGCCGACAGCGTTGCGGGGCACGGGTGCGAAGTCCATGGGTCTCCCTCTCCTTGCCGACGGTGAGTACTGCCGGAGCCCACGGCCGGCATCGGTTACTTCACCATGCGGTCCTCGTAGTGCTCCCCGACATCCGCCGGCGGTCGAAAGTCGCGGCCGCGCTCGACCAGGACGCAGTCGCGGTAGAGCTGCTCACAGCCCTCGCTGCAGAAGATCTTGCGTTCGCCCTCGGCCTCGGCGACCAGCAAATGCTTGGCGATCAGCCGCCCGCAGCAGGCGCAATGGAGCATGCGCTGCTCGTACCACTGGGCATCGTTCTCGATCCATTGGGACATGGTGAAGTCCTTCGGCTGGTGAGAAGGGCGAGGACCCGTGCTTCTCTGATCGTGCGCGCGTCACCCGGCCTGCTCGGCTGGGCGGTATCCGTAGTCGCGCGCCGCCGCCTCCGGCGAGACGAAGCCCTGGCGCAAGTCGTCCTCGACGAGTTCCGGGGCGCGCTCGAGCGGGTTGCCATAGCCGCCGCCGGCCGCCGAGTTGAGCATGATCTCGTCGCCTTCGGTCACGATCACCCGCGTGAATTTGGAATCGGAGACGGTGCCGAACACCTCGGAAAATCGACGGAACTCGGTGTCGCCCTTCCTCTTGATGAAGATACCGCCGCTGGTGCCGGCGGCGCCGCCGAAGATGCCCCGTGCCCGCGTCTTCGTCCGGTCGAAGAGGGCGCTCACGGTGACCTCCGGCGCCGTGACCCGGAAGATGCGCGAGCTGGCCAAGCCGCCACGGAATTGGCCAGGACCGCCCGAGTCATTGCGCAGCGCATAGCGCTCGACGACGAACGGGTACTTCGTCTCCAGGACCTCGACCGGGGTGTTGCGGCAGTTGCCGTTGTTCGGACAGAGGACGGCGTTGCCGTCGTGGTCGGCGGTCCCGCCCCAGCCGCTGCCCTCGATGTGGTAGTTGGTGTAGTAGTCGCCGTATTCCGGATGGAAGCCGCCGAACAGGAAGTTGCAGGCGGTCGCGCCCTCCATCGCCTCCACCCGGTCCGGCACGGCACCCGCCAGCGCCCGCAGGACGACGTTCTGGATGTGGGGGTGGGTCTCCGTGTTGCCGCCGACCGACGGTCCGGGGTGCTTGACGTTGACGATGGTGCCGGGGCGGGTGACGAGCCGGATCGGACGGTAGCAGCCGGAATTGATCGGGATATCGTCGGAGACGACATGCAGGAAGCCGCTGTAGCAGGAGGCGGCGGTGACGACGAAGGTCGCGTTGATCGGCCCCCGCGCCTGATCGTCGGAGTCCAACCAGTCGCAGATGGCCTCGTCGCCCTTGATCGTCAATCGCAGCCGCATCCAGTACGGCCTGTCGGTGACGCCGTCATCCTCCATGCAATCCTGGGCGAGATAGACGCCATCCGGCATCTCGGCGATTTCGGCGCGCATGAACCCCTCCGAGTAATCGAGGAGCTGGTCCGCCGCGGCGGCCAGGAAGTCGCCGCCGTATTTCCCCAGGAGCTCGATCACGCGCTGCTCGGCGACATGGAGCGAGCCGATCATCGCGTGGTAATCGCCCCAGCTCGTCTTGGGCGTGCGGTGGTTGGCGAGCACGATCTTCCACAGGTCCTTGACGTACTGGCCGCGCTCGATGATCTTGATCGGCGGCAGGCGGAGGCCTTCCTGGTAGACTTCGGTCGCGTCGGCGGCGAAGGAACCGGGCGCCATGCCGCCGATCTCGCCGACGTGGGCGATGTTGGCGACGAAGCCCCAGGGCCGGCCCTCCCAGAAGACCGCCTTGACGACCAGGTGCTCGGGCATGTGGCACTGGCCGCGGTAGGGGTCGTTGTGGATGAACACGTCGCCCGGCTCGAAGGCCTCGAGGCCGACCTCGTCGAGCATCCACTTCATCGCATACTGACAGGAGCCGAGCATCGTCGGGCAGAACTCGGCCTGGCCGATCAGGTCGCCGCGGGTGTTGAACATCATGCACGAGAAGTCGAGCCCCTCGTTGAAGATCGGCGAGTAGCTGGTGCGCATCATCGCCGTCCCCATCTCGCGGCAGACGTTGACGAACGCGTTGTTGATGACGCTCAGCGTCACCGAGTCGATCGGCTCGCTCTGTTGGCTGGCGATCATGATCTTCTCCTGAACGGCAAACGATGGCGCCGGCGAGCAGGCAGGTCGCATCCTGCCCCGCGCGGCTGCGCTCCGGCCTGGCGCCTCATGGGCGCGATGCCAGGTCGATGCGGATCACCCCGACCCGGTCGACCGCGACCCGCTGACCGGGGTGGACCAGCGTGGTCGAGACGATCTCCTCGACGACCATGGGGCCCGGGGCCTGGAAGCCCGCCCGCAGGTCCTGGCGCTGCACGATCGGGCAGTCGATCAGGCCGTGGCCCTGGAAGAACACCGGGCGGGTCACCTGCCGCGCGTCCGGCCCACCATCCTCGGGCAGCGACGGCAGCGAGGGCGGCGCCAGCTCCCCCGTCGCCTCGACATTGAAGCGGATCAACTCGATCGTCTCGCCGCCGATGACGTAGCCATAGAACTGCTCGTGCAGCCGATGGAAGGCTGTGAGCGTCTGTTGCAGCAGCGCAGGCGTCACCTTGCCCTCCGGCACCGGCACGTCCTGCTCATAGTTCTGGCCCCAGTAGCGCATGCTGATGGATCGCGCGACCTGCGCCGCGCCGCCGTAGCCCTCGGCGCGCAGCTCGGCGATCACGGTGGCGACCAGGTCCTCGAAATGCTCATCGACGGTCGCGGCATCGGTCGAATCCGAGCGGAAGTGCTTGCTCCAGACCTTGTTGACCTTGGGGGCGGCGATCAAGGCGCCGAAGGCCGAGGTCAGTCCCGGGTAGATCGGAACGACCACCTGCGTCATACCCACCTTCGCGGCGATGTCGCAGGCATGCAGCGGTCCCGCACCACCGAAGGCGACCAGCGCGAACTCGCGCGGATCGAGCCCCCGGTCGATCGACAGCACGCGGATCGCGTTCGCCATGTTCTCATTGGCGATGTCGAGCACCGCCTGGGCGGCCGCATGGCGGTCGAGCCCCAGCCGCTCGCCGAGCTTGGCCACCGCCTCGCTCGCCTTGGCCACATTGAGGACGATCTTGCCGCCCAGGAAGTAGTCGGGGTTGAGACGGCCCAGCACCAGGTTGGCGTCGGTGACGGTCACCTCCTCGCCGCCGGTGTCATAGCAGACCGGGCCCGGCTCGGCCCCTGCGCTCTGCGGCCCGACGCGCAGGAGCCCGCCCTTGTCGATCCAGGCGATGCTGCCGCCGCCGGCGCCGATGGTGGTGAGGTCGATCGTCGGGGTCGCGACCGGCAGGCCGAACTCGATCTCGAAATTGGTCGAGTAGCCAATTCGGCCGCCGCGGATCAGGCCGACATCGCAACTCGTGCCCCCCATGTCGAGGGTCACGAGGTTGTCGAGCCCCATGAGTTGGCCGAAGAAGTGCCCGGCGATCAACCCACCGGCCAGGCCCGACAGCAGCAGCTGGATCGGTTCTGCTTCCGCGAGCTCGGGCGTCGTCCTGCCGCCATTCGACTTCATCAGAGCCCAGGGCGTGTGCAGCTGCTCGGCGGCGAGCCCTTGACGGGTGCTCCTGATGTACTCCTGGATGACCGGCTTGACGTAGCTGTCGGCGATGACGGTGCTGCCGCGCTCGTACTCGCGCCAGATCGGTGCGACCTCGTGCGACAGCGAGATCGGGATGTCCGGGAAGCGCTCGCGCAGAACCTGGCGGACCCGCAACTCGTGATCCGCATTGACGTAAGAGAAGAGAAGGCAGACGGCGATCGCGACGCTCCCCGCCGGGTAAGCCGGCAGACGCGCCTCGATCTGCTGCGCCAGTTCCAGAAGCGCTGAATCCTCCAGCGGGATGAGCACGTGGCCGTGGAAGTCGAGGCGCTCGGCGACCCCCAGGCAGTTACGCCGCTCGACGAGCGGCTTCGGTTTGCGCCACTTCAGCGAGAAGTGGTATTTCCGGTTCATCCGCTGGATATAGGGGATGTCCTCGAAGCCCCTGGTCGTGACGTAAATGACGTTCGCGCCCCGGCGCTGCAGGAGGGCATTGGCGGCGACCGTGGTGCCGATGCTGAGGGCAAAGATCGCTTCTCTGGGCACGCCGCAGCTCTCGATCGCGTTCATCACTGCCTGCGCGGGTCGCCGCGGGGTCGAAGGCGTCTTGGCAATCACGAGCTGATTGGTCGCCTCGTCGATCCCGATCAGGTCGGTAAAGGTGCCTCCGGTATCGATCCCGATGCGGACTGCCATAGGGTTGCTCTCCATGATTCCCTTCGCTGAGGTCGGCATCGCCGAGCGCCTTCAAACAGCCAGGCGCAAGACGTCCTCCTCGGTCGCGGTGCTGGGATCGAGTTCGCCGGCGATCCGGCCTTTGCGCATCACCAGGACGCGGCTGCTGAGCGACAGGACCTCCGGGATATCGGAGGAGATCAGCAGGCAGGCGGCGCCCTCGCGCGCCAGCGCGGCCACCAGCTGGTAGATCTCGCTCTTGGCCCCGACGTCGATGCCGACCGTGGGTTCGTCGAGGAGAAAGATCCTCGACTGGGTGCTCAGCCATTTCGCAAGCGCCACCTTTTGCTGATTGCCGCCGCTCAAGGTGGCGACGACCTGGTCGCGGCCGGAGGCACGCACGTCGACCCTCGCCATCATGTCATCGGTGAACCGCCTTTCCTCGGACAGGTCGAGAAAGCCGCGCGGGGCGAAGCGGTCCAGAATCGGCAGGGTAACGTTCTTGGCGATCGACAGCGGCAAAACGACTCCTTCGTGGTGGCGGTCCTCGGAGAGATAGGCGATGCCATGGGCGATGGCGTCGCGGGGAGAATGGATGGATGCTGCCCGGCCATCGACGTAGATGGTGCCCGCCTCGTAGGGTGCGGCGCCGAACAGCGCCTTGCACAGCTTGGTGCGGCCGGAGCCGACGAGGCCGGCGAGGCCGAGGATCTCGCCAGTGTGGATCGTGAAGCTGACGTCCTCGAAGATGGGGTGGCGGGTCAGCCCCTCGAGCCGGAGCACCTCGTCGCTGGTGCCGCGGACCCGGTCGGGGAACTGGTCGCGCCACGCCCGCCCGACCATCTCGCCAACGATGAAGTCGCGGTCGATCCGGGCATCGACGTCGTGGGTGCCGACCACCTGGCCGTCTTTCAGGACCGTGACCCGGTCGGCGATCGCGAAGATCTCACTCAGGCGGTGCGAGACATAGAGGACGGTGACGCCCTGGGCCTTCAGGCCACGGATGATGGCGAACAGCTTTTCGACCTCGCTCGGCCCGACTACCGCCGTGGGCTCGTCGAGGATCAGGATCTTGGCGTCGAGCGAGAGCGCGCGGGCGATCTCGGTGACCTGACGGGCGGCGGCGCCGAGGCTGCGGACCGGCTGCCGGACATCGAGGCTGAACTCCAGCCGGCCCAGGACCTCGGCCGCGTCCCGGTACAGCCGGGCCCAGTCGACCAGACCGTACCGGGTGCGGGGCAGGCGGCCGAGAAACAGGTTCTCGGCCACCGTCAACTCCGGGATGAGGGCGAACTGCTGGTGGACGGTGGCGATGCCGAGCTGCATCGCGTGGTGCGGGTTGCTGACGTGAATTGGCCGCCCGTGCAGCACGATCGAGCCGTGATCGAGCTTGCACGCGCCGCACAGGACCTTCATCAGCGTCGACTTGCCGGCCCCGTTCTCCCCGACGATGGCGTGCACCTCGCCCGGCCGTACCCTGAGCGTGACGTGGTCAAGCGCGCGGGTACCGCCGAACGTCTTCACGATGTCGCGCAGTTCGAGGATGTGCTCCGGCATCGCCATCCGATCCTTGGCTCCAGCCGCGCCCTGATCCCGACGTTGAGCAGAAGCCAAACCGCGGTCTACAGAGCCCAGTAATCGTCTGGCTGATCGGACTTGTAGAAGATCTTGGCGTTGTCGGGAGAAACCTTCGCCTGGTACTTGGCAAGCGAGGTCAGCTTGGGCAGCTTCTGGCCCATGAGCGCCTGAACCAGGGTCTGCACCGAGACCCAGCCGTGGATCCGGGGCGGGTGGAGCATCGTGAACTTGCCGGTGCCCTGCTCGATCGCGCCCAGCCAACCGTTATAGTTGTCCATGCCGGTGAGGAACGGCTTGCCATTGGCCATGTCGTCGTCACTGAAGCCCGATGCGCGCAGCGCCTGGATGCCGCCCAGCGCCATCTCGCCACCGTCGAAATGGATGCCGTTGAGGTCGGGGTGCGCGGTGATGATGTTCTCGATCACCCGCTGCCCGCTCGCGCGGCTCCAGTCGCCGGCCTGGCGCGCCGCCACCTCGATGTCCGGGAAGCCCTTGAGCACCTCGTCGTACGCGGCGTTCCGCTCGACCGCCGGCCCGGACCCGGGAATCCCTTCGACCACCGCGATCTTGCCTTTGCCCTTGAGCAGGTCGTTGCACAGGTGCCCCAGGCATGTGGTCGCCATGACCTTGTTGTCGCTGGTGACGAAGGTCGTGTAGTTCTTGCTGGTGACCAGCCGGTCGACGATGATGACCGGCAGGTTCTGCTGCTGGGCACGCTCGAGGATCGGATTGGCGACGTCGGTGGTCGCCGCGCCGATGATCAAGCCGTTGGAGCCCTTGGCGAGCAGATCCTCGAGGTCGGACACCTGCTTAGCCGGCGAGTCGTTGGCGTCGGTGATCAGCAGTTCGACGTTCGGGTACAGGGCGGTGCCGGCCTGGATGCCCTCGCGCAGGGCCGTGCGCCAGGTGTTCGTCTCCGAGGCGTTGCTGAAGCCGATCGTCCATTTCTTGGCGGCGAAGTCGGCGCTCGGCTCGACATAAAACGTCTTGACGCTGAGCGTGGCGAAGTCGGGCTCGTCGGTCGCGGCCCACAGACGGCGTGGCGCCGCCGACGCGAGCGCGAGGCCGGCCCCCCCGGCCCCGATCAGCTGAAGGACATCGCGACGCTGCAGGCGCCGATCCCGTGGGTCGAACTGATTCCGTGCCATGGCTGCCTCCGTCTGTTGGTTTTTGGGTCACCCCGTTGTCGATCGAGGACGCCAGCCGAACGACGCCAACTCACGTCGGGCGCCTCGCTCGTGATGGCTCGCTGCACCGACGCCGGACATCGCTGGCTCGAAGATCCGGATCACTCGGTGCGCCGCTTGTAGAGGGTGATCGCGATCAGGATGATCAGACCCTTCGCGATGCCCTGGCTGTAAGGCGAGACGTTCATCAGGTTGAGCAGGTTGTTGATCATCGAGATGATCAGAAGGCCAAGAAACGTCCCCCAGACCGTGCCGATGCCGCCGAACAGGCTGGTGCCCCCGATCACCACGGCCGCGATCGCGTCCAATTCGAGGTTGCGCCCGGCCCATGGATCGCCGACCGTGACGCGGGCGGTGAAGATGATCGCACCGAGCGCGGCGCACACCCCGCTGATGCTGTAGGCGATCAGCTTGACGCGGTCGACGGCAATCCCCGAGAGCCGGGCCGCCTGTTCGTTGCCGCCCGTGGCGTAAACGCTGCGGCCGTACGGGGTGAGGCGGAGCACGAAGGCGCCGATCACGAAGGTGACGATCATGATCAGGACGGGGACCGGCAGCGGGCCGATCCGACCGGCGCCGAGCCAGGCATAGGCGCCCCGGATGCCGCCGATCGGACGGCCGTCGGCGACCGTCAGGCCGCAGCCCAGCGCAATGGCCATCATCGCCAGCGTCACGATGAATGGGGCGACACCACGCCAGATGATGATGCCGCCGTTGATCGCCCCGATCACCGCGCCGAGCGCCAGCGTCGCCAGCAGGACGACCGGCAGCGGCAGGCCATGACCGTTGTCGAACATCATCGCCGCGATCACGCTGCAGAAGCTCAGAACGCTGCCGACGGACAGGTCGATGCCGCCGGTCAGGATCACGAACGTCATGCCGACGCTGACCACCCCGAGCATCGCCGACTGGAGCAGGATGTTGCGGACGTTGATCCACGACAGGAAGACGTCGGAGGCGAGGCTGCCGGCAATGACGATCAGCACGAAGCCGACGACGGCTCCGACATTCGGGCCGAGCCGTGCCACGGGCGATGCCACGTACCGCCGCAGCTCGCCCCAACGCGACTGGAGCTTGGGTCTGCGATCGGTGCGCCCCCTGCCCGCGGCCACGTCGATCTGTTTGGATTCGGCCATGGCGAATCCCTGTCGGTCCTCTTTATGTGGTGGAGTCCGTCAAGCAACGAGTGACGGCTGCGGCCATCCCGGTCGCGAGGTCGGCTTCGACGAAGCGCCTCACCGCCCGAGGTCCCGTTGGGAATGTCTTCGCAGAGCTCGGCCACGACGCGATCGGCCAAGTGTTAGTGCTTTCGAGCTCGCCAGTTACCCGACAAGCCGTAGATTTCGTCGAGCGCCAGCGGCCAACCAACCCAGCCTAGGCAGCAGCGGTATGAGCGTCAAGCCCGTATCCTGCGCAGGTGACGTCACAGCCCGGCGTGACGTGCACGGCCGATGGCCGCGCGAGCACGCTCGCCGCTGTTGGCGCGGACGGTTAGCGCTGGATCAGGCGCAGGCTGGCGAGCGCCTGGTCGCGGCCGTCCGGCATGTCGATCTGGCCGAGCTTCTTGAAGGTCTTGGTGTCGTAGATGCCGATGTCGTCCATCGTGCCGCCGACGTAGAGCTCACTGCCGTCCGAGGCGATGTTGATATTGTAGTAGGTGTGGTCGAGGTCGATCCGGTCGAGCACTTTGCCCTGGTCCCGGTCGATCTTGGACAGCGTGGTGTAGACCCCGTAGGCCTCGTTCGGTCGCTTCGGGTTGATCACCGATGAGAAGATCAGCGCCGAGGTGTCCTCGAAGTCGAGCAGCTTGAACTCGTCGGTCTTGAGGTCGAGGGTCGCGAGCCCGGTCTTGTAGGCGGCCGGGTCGTCCGGGCTGAGATCGGTGCGGACCGTATAATAGAGGGTGGAGAAGATGTCGGTCGTCTCCCACTGCGGCCAGACGTCGAGCACATCCGGTTCGCTGAAGTTCGGCCGGTTCCAGGTGCGCAGCGCATGGCGGCCGATCTCATGACCGGTCTTCGGATCGAGCACGTAGATGTCCCAGCTGACCGCGTACAGCTTGGAGCCGTCCTTGGACAGCATGAGCAGCGCCGTGCGCCTCGGCGCCTCGAAGCTCCGGATCGGTTCGGCGCCGGTCCCGGCCGAGGTGTCGAAGACGCCGATCCGGGTCGGCTGCACCTGCATTTCGCCGAGCAGCAGCTTGACCGGCGACTCGAACACGAACAGCTCCTTGCCGTCCGGGCTGATGTCCATGCCGAAGGTCGCCTTGACCCGTTCCTCGCCGCTCGACAGATCGGCGCGGAACACCTGCTTGCAGCTGTCGATGTCGATGCCGGTGACGCTCTCCCAGCGATTGACGATCACGTAGGCGATCTTGCCGTCGGGCGAGGGCGTGATGGTCAAGGCACCGGTCCCGGCCTCGGGCATGGTGCAGGTCTTCGCGATCTTGCGCGCCGCCGGATCGACCAGCACCAGGATGTCCGGCTTGACCGCGGTCAGGAGGTAGTCCTTGGCCTCTGCCGGGGCGGCGCCGAGCGCCAGCGTCAGACCCGCGAGGGCCAAAAGGCTTGGGGTCGCCGGACGGGACATGGCGGACCTCGCTATTTCTTGGGGAACACGGCCTGGAGCATGCGCCAGTCGCGCTGCGCCGACGGCGCGTCCGCATTGAAGTCGGGATAGGTGTTGAGGGTGTCGGCGACCTGCGCCGGCCACCAGCAGGGATCGGTGCAGCCGTAGAGGTCGGCCTCCATCGGCTGGCAGAGGCCGGCGACGCCGCCGAACGGATCGACCTCCCAGCCCGGGTCGAGGGTCGAGGCGCAGCCCGCGACCGTGGTCATCAGCTGGACCTCCGCGGCTTTGCCCTCGGCCGCCGCCTGGTCGAGCAGGGCTGCCTTCTGGTTGATCGGCTTCAGATGCTTCATGCCATCGCCCTCCGCATGCCCTCGTCCCGCGCCCGCCGTGGCGTCACGTGGCGCTCGAAGAAGCCGGGATTGCCGGCCTGGATCTCGCTGTAGACCTGGATGCCGAAATCGACCCAGTCGCGCATCAGCTCGCAGTAGTGCGCGACCGGGTGCATCGGGTCGCCGTAGCGGGCGTAGCGCTCGTGATAGCAGCCGCCGGAGCAGACGTTGCGGATCCGGCAGGTGGCGCACGGCCGCTGGCTGCGGTCCTGTGCTTCTTCCAGGAAAGCGCCAAGCCGCGGCTTGTCGATGCCGGCATCCACATCGCCGAACGTCGGCAGCTTGGAGCCTGTGAACCGGTGGCAGAGGTTGAGGCCGCCCTTGTGATCGACCGCCAGCATGCCGAGCCCGGCGCCACAGGGCAGCGACTTACGCGTACCGTCGTGCAAGTCGGTCATCAGCTGGTGCATGTTGGCAAAGCCGTTGTTGCCGCCGGCCAGCGCCTGGTCGCGGTAGTCGCGACCGAGCGCCTTCATGCCCGAGAACACGTCCGCGAGCTGGTCCTCGGTCAGGTTGAAGGCGGCGATGTCGCCGGCGGTCACAGGCGCGAACCCGACCTCGAAAAAGCCGACCTCGTCCTTGAGGTGGCGGTGGATCGCGACCACGTCGGTGACCCCCCGGGTCAGCGTCACGCGGGCACCCACGGGCCGCGTTTTATGGCGCTCGAGCAGCATGCGCGCCTTCTTCGCGACCACATCGTACGTGCCCTTGCCGCCGACCGTCTTCCGGTTCTGGTCGTGCAGCGCCTTGGGCCCGTCCATCGAGATCGTGATGCCGAAGCGATGCGCGCTGAACCAGTCGACCAAGTCCTCGGTCAGCAGGGTCGCGTTGGTCGTCAACGAGAAGTCGACCGTTTTTCCCACTTCCGCCGCGCGCCGCTCCGCGTACTCGACCATGGCCCGGATCAGCGGCATGTTGGAGAGCGGCTCGCCGCCGAAGAAGACCAGGTTGACACGGCTCCGGTCCTTGGCCTCGCGCAGCAGCAGCTCGAACGACTTGGCCGCGGTCTCGAAGGCCATCTTCTGGCCCCGGTCCGGAGTCGTGAGGTCTTCCTTGTAGCAATAGCTGCAGCTGAGGTTGCAGCCGGTGTTGACGTTCAGAACCAGCGTCGAGATCGGGTAGCTCGCGATCGCGACCGGCGCCGGGTTGTGGGCGCGCGCCGCGCCATTGCTGATCACCTCGAGGCTCAGCAGCTCCTCCAGGGTCTCGAGCACGCGCTCGGGCGGATGGCGACCGTCGAAGCGGACGCGCAGATCGTCGGCACTGACCTCGGCCTGCTCGCCGAACAGATCGAGCAGGTCGCCCGCCACCTCGTCGAGCTCGAACAGGCTGGTGGTCGGGACGTGGAACAGGATCCGCCGGCCGTCGACGCTGACCTCGTGGCTGTTGTGCGGCGCGAGCCTCAGGCCCTCTGGCACGGGCGTCCTCCTCAGCGGATCGGCGGATCGTTCCAGCGCTGGACCGTGACCAGCAGCTGACCTTCGCCGGTGACCTCGCGCTCGCCGTCCTTGACCGTGGCGATCACCTTCAGATTGCCGGCATTGTTGGTGTGGAACGGCCGCTCCGGATTGGGTCCGGCGCCGGCCGGCATGAACAGACCGTTCGGCTCCATCTTGCCGGCAAACTTGGCATCGTGCAGGTCGGCCGCGGCCGGGTCGAAATTGTCGACCGTGAAGGTCGCCGGCACCGGGCCGATCCGGACGTCGCCATCCCAAGCGACCGCGTCGAATTGAGCCGGGACCGGCGGCAGCGGTCCGCCGTTGTCGCCAACCCGCGCGATCGTGTAGGCGGGCTCCACGGTGACCTTATCGATCTGGTGGTAGACCGTGAACAGGCCTCCGGCGCCGGTGCCGCCGACCTCGACCGTCCGGGCGCCGACCGCGGCATCGGGGGCGGCGCTCGCCTGCACGACCACGGTGTCCGGATCGCTCGAGACGACCTTGTCGACTTTGACCCCGTCGCCGAGGTTCACGTCGCCCGCGAGGCCGACCCCATGGACCGCGATCTTGGCGCTCTCGCCCGCCTTCAGATAGGGCGGCTCGAGTGCCAGGATCTGGCTGCCCTGCTCGCGCACGACCGTGACCGGGCCGCCGAGCGCGCTGGCATCCTCGGCGAAGTCCCGGCCGGTCATGCGGTTGCCGTCCTCGGAGACTTCGAACACCTCGAGCGACACCTGGTCGCCGACCGTGGTGCGCGAGCGCCACTCGTAGCCGGTGTAGACGATGCCGTCGCCGGTGCCGTCCATCTTGGTGCCGTCGGCATAGGTAAATTGGAGCTTGTAGGCGTATTTGTCCTGGCCCTGGCCGGCGATCGTGACCTTGCCCTGATAGTCGCCGTGGCCCGGATCGTGGCCGACCAGGCGCCATTCGCCCGCCAGATCCGGCGAGGCGTGCCCCTTCCAGGCGTCCCATGCCGGCGTCTTGAAGGGAAACAGCTCGGCGAGCTTGGGCGGCAGCTCCTTCGACGCGATGTCCCACCAGTTGCGGTCGCGCCCGAGCGCCTGATACTCGATGGTCGGGAACTGGCCGAGGTGGAAGTCCATGTGCTTACGCCAGTCCGCCTCGGTGCGCCGCTGCAAGGCGGTCCGCGCCCAGGAGTGGCAGCGCGCGCACATAGTGCCGAGCTCCTCGCTCGGCGGGGTCTCGATCACCCCAGGCTGACGCTCGAGGATGTAGCGGAAACCCGTGGTCTCGGACGGTGCCAGGCCCTGGGTGTCGGCCAGGTACTTGACCAGGGTATGGCGCTCGTCGGGCGTGACCTCGACCCCGTGCATGATCATCATGCGCACGATGGTCATGTCCCAGCCCTCGGGGGTCTTGCGGACCTCGGAGATGCGGTTGAGGCCGCCCTCGGCGGTGCGCTCGTGGCAGGCGGCGCACCGCCCGTCCAGTACCGTCTGTGCGTCCTGAGCCCGCGCCGTCCCGATCAGGCCCACGAGCGTCCAGGCCACTGTCGCCAGTGCCAGCCACCGCCCTGCCATCGGATCCCCCACCTTCTCGGTTTGTTAGCAGGGAGCTTTGCGCGCTCGTCCGCCCCTGTCAACCGATCAATCGGCAACGGCGCAACCATGCCAGGGCGGTCGTGATCTGGCTCTCGGTGCGTGCGAAGCGCGCGACCGCCGCCGCGACCGGGTCGACCAGCGCGCCCGCCTCGCGGCGATACCACTCCATGAGGGCGACGACCGGCACGCCGTCGACCTGCCAGACGCCGCGTGGTTGATCGGCGCTGATCAGCACCCGGCGCGCGGCGATGAAGCCATCCTCGACCACCGGCCTGGTGGCAACCACGGGCGGGTCCGCGAAGGCCGGGGCATGCGCCGGTTGATCGTCCGGCCAGAGGCGGCGCTCGCGCCAGAAGTCCCGATCCGCGAAGCGGCGTTCGAGGGCGTAGAAATCGCGGCCGATCCGCGCGAAGCGCTCGAAGGCGAGCCGCAGGCGCTCCTCGTAAAACGTGCGCGCGAGCCCCGCATCGGCCGGTCGTCGCAGCAGGGTG
Source organism: uncultured Alphaproteobacteria bacterium (assembly GCA_963753685.1). Taxonomy (GTDB): domain Bacteria; phylum Pseudomonadota; class Alphaproteobacteria; order Geminicoccales; family Geminicoccaceae; genus DATAOG01. The sequence goes on along the minus strand of CAVWDE010000011.1, from coordinate 268,910 downwards.
TTGATCACCGGCACCGCAGCCCTTGCCGAGGCGATCGCCTCGAACACGCCGTGGCCGGAGAGCGGGTCGATCGCGAGCGCGGCATCGCCGACCCGGATCAGCCGGTCCTCGAGCGGCGCGGCCGCCCGGCTGCTCTCGGCGTGGCGGGCGGAGATTTCCCCGACGCCGCGGCCGGCGCCGAGCCAGCTCTGAGCCTCGGCGACCTCGCTCCGCAGGCGCTCGAACAATGCCGCGAGATCGCGCCGCCCCGGCAGCGGCGCCACGCTCGACAGCACCAGCTGCAAAGCGCCGCGGCCATCGCCGGTCGAGGCGTACCAGGCCCAGCCCCGATGAAAGCCCGCGACCGCGGTCCGCGCCTCGGTCGGCACGCCTTCGAACATCCGGCCGAGCGCCGTGGTCGCCGGTCCGCGCCGGCGCCGGCCGGGCGCCCGCCGACCGCGCGCTTCGACCAGATAGCCGCCGGCGAAGCGCTCGCCACGGCCGGTGTCGAGCCGCCAGCCATCGGCAGAGCGCGAGAGCCTCGCGATGTGCCCGGTTGCAACCTCGACTCCGCCAGCGGCCGCATCCTCGAGCAGAGCCGCATCGAAGCGCTCGCGCGCCACGACCCATTCGCGGTTGGCCGCGCTCACCTCGCCGCCCCAGCTCGCCTCGCGGCGCACCGCCGGGCCGATCGCCGCGCTCGCCTGCCGGCAGCCGCTCGAACTCGAGCGCCTGGACGACGCGCTCCGACAGGCCCTCGACCAGCGGGCGCCGCGGCGTCGTGATCAGACGAATGGAGTGGCCGAGCGCGGCCAGCCCGAGCGCCGCGGTGCAGCCCGCCGGCCCGCCGCCCGCGATCAGTATGTCAGTCACCTCGGCCATCCTGGCGCCTAGCCTGCCATAACCAGTTGACGGCAGGGAAGCGGGCGGTCGACTGTGGGCGCCATGACCGAGGCAACCGGCAACCCTCGTCCGACCGCCGGCGATCGCGCGGCCTTGAGCTGGCTGTTCGGTTTCGTGCGCCCCAGGCGGCGCCGGCTGCTGCTGGTCGTGCTAGTGGCGCTCGCGAGCACCGGTCTTGCCCTGCTGCAGCCGCTCCTGACCAAGCTCCTGATCGATGACGGCATCCTTGAGGGCGATTTTTCGAACGTGCTCGTCGTCTGTCTCGCGATGCTGGCGCTCGCGGCGCTCGCGGCGGTGCTCGGCGGCTGGAACCGCTATCAGCACGTCGGCCTGTCCGCCGACATCCTGTTCGCGCTCAGGCTCGATCTGTTCCGCCATCTGCAGCGGCTGCCGCCGACCTTTTACGCCCGCTGGCGACAGGGCGATCTGCTCGCGCGCCTGGATGGCGACGTCGCCGAGATCCAGCGCTTCGCGGTCGACGCCCTGCTCGCGGCGATCAGCGCCACCCTCGGCCTGCTCGGCGCGCTCGCCCTGATGCTGGCGCTGTCCTGGCAGCTGGCGCTGATCGCCTTCGTGCTGCTGCCGCTCGAGCTTCTGTTTCTGCGATCCATGCGGCCCCGGATCGAGGCGACCACGCGGGCCTTGCGCGAGCGCGGCAGCGATCTCGCGGCCTTCCTGATCGAGCGCCTGGGTGCCATGAAGCTCACCCAATCGGTCGCCGCCGAGGCGCGCGAGGCCGGGGGGCTCGATGCCCTGCAGGGCCGCTTCCGCCAGGACCTTTTGCGCCAGCAGATGACGGGCTATCTGACCGGCGCTGTGCCCGGCCTCATGACCACCGCGAGCAACGCCGCGGTGTTCGTGATCGGCGGCTGGCTCGTGATCGGGCACGCGCTGACGCTCGGCAGCCTGATCGCGTTCACCGCCTACCTCGGGCGCGCGACCGGCCCGGTGCAGACGCTGCTCGGACTCTACGTCGCGATCCAGCGCGCCCTGGTCAGCCTCCGCCGGGTCGCCGAGCTGCACCGCGAAGCCCCCGCCGTAACGCCGCCCGCAGCACCCAGACCGCTGCCCGCGCGCGGCGGTGCCATCCGCCTCGAGCGGGTGCGCTTCGGCTACGGCGCGACGCCCGTGCTGAATGATGCGGATCTTGCCATCGCCGCCGGCGAGAAGGTCGGTCTGATCGGCCTTTCGGGCGCCGGCAAGAGCACGCTGATCGATCTGCTCCAGCGCCACTACGACCCCGAGCGCGGACGCATCCTCCTGGATGGCGTCGAGCTGTCCGCGCTCGATCTTTTTGAGCTGCGCCGGCGGGTGGCCGTGGTCGCTCAGGACACGCTGCTGCTCAAGGGCAGCCTGCTCGACAATCTCCGCTACGCCGCGCCGGACGCGAGCGAGGCCGCGGTTCGGGAGGCCGCGCGTCGCGCCCAGATCGACGACCTCGCCGCGAGCCTCCCGGATGGCTATGGGAGCGATGTCGGCTCCGCCGGCAGCGCGCTCTCGGGCGGCCAGCGGCAGCGGATCGCGATCGCGCGCGCCCTGCTCCAGGACCCGCTGGTGTTGGTCCTGGACGAGGCGACCTCGGCGGTCGATCAGGCGACCGAGGCCCGGATCATCCAGGCGATCGACACGCTGTTCGGCGACCGGACGCGGCTCCTGATCAGCCACCGCCCGGCGACGCTCCTGGGGGTCGACCGGCTGATCGAGCTCGAGGGCGGTCGTCTGCTCGAGCGGCCGCGCGCCGCATGAGTGCGGGAATCACCGTCGGCCTGCTGGACAGCGGCGTCGACGCCGCGCTCTCGGACCGGATTGCGGGCTGCCGCTGCTTCGTCGACGCCCCGCCGGCCGCCGACCCTCGCGGTCACGGCAGCGCCATCGCCCGCATCATCCTGCACCATGCGCCGGGCGCCCGTCTGCTGGTCGCCGACGTGTTCGGCGCGCGCGATCGCACCACGCCAGACGCGGTGGCGGCGGGCCTGGACTGGCTGCGGGCGGAACAAGCCCGGATCGTCAACCTGAGCTTCGGGCTGCGCGAGGACCGCGCCGCGCTGCGGGCTGCGATCGAGGCGGCGCTGGCCGCGCACATGGTCCTGCTCGCCGCGACGCCGGCGCGGGGTGCCTGCGTCTTTCCGGCCGGCTATGCGGGGGTGATCCGGGTCACGGGCGATGCCCGCTGCGCACCTTCGGAAATCTCGGCGCTCGGCGGCCGGCCGGCCGATTTCGGCGCCTGTCCCCGCGGGCTCGAAGACGAGGCCGGTGGCGCCTCCTTCGCGGTCGGCCACGTCAGCGGGCTGCTCGCGGCGCACAACGCGGACGGTCGCGGCGACCCGCGGGCAGAGCTCGCGCGGCGCGCGCGCTTTCATGGGCGCGAGCGCCGCCTTGCCTGAAGCGCTGGCGCGCTGGCTCGGCCGCTGGTGGCTGCTGGCGCCGCCGCTGGCGGCGGTCGCCTCGCTGCTCGGGGCGCCGGCCGAGCGCGGCCTGGTCGGGCTCGCGCTGGTGCTGGCGCTGGCGACCCTGGCGGCGCGCCGCGCAATCCCGGCGGGCATGATCGCGGGCCTGCTGGTCGCGGCCAACCTCTGCCTGGCCTGGCATCTGTTCTCGGACGACTTCGGCTACCACTACGTCTGGCTATACAGCGCGCCCGAGCTGCCCGGCTATCTGAGGCTCGCCAACCTCTGGGGCGGCGACGAGGGGACGCTCCTCTTCCTCGCGGCCCTGCTGGCGGTCGCCGCGACCCGGCTGCCGGGCGGCTCGAGCTTCGCCCAGGCCGGCGCGCTGATCGGCGCCGCCTGGTTCGCGGCCGGCGCCCTGATCTGGGATCCGTTCGCGGCGACGCCCGCGGCCGACCTCGCCCGCCTTGAGAGCCAGGGCATGAACGCGCATCTGGTGAGCCCCTGGATGGCGCTGCATCCGCCGCTGGTGTTCGGCGCCTATGTGCTGTTGCTGGCACCCATAGGCGGCGCGCTGCAGGCGCTCGCCGGCGGGCCGGACACGTGGGCGCGCGATGCCCAGCGCTGGCTGCGCGACGGCTGGCTGGTGCTGTCGGCCGGGCTGGCCGTCGGCATGTGGTGGGCGTACGAGGACTTCACCTTCGGCCAGTTCTGGCACTGGGACCCGGTCCAGACCAGCGTCTTCATGGTCTGGTGCCTGGCCGGCGCCGAGCTGCACGGGCTGTCCCGGTACCGCGCCCAGGGCCGGTTCGCCCGCAGCGTGCCGCTGCTCGCCGGGGCGACCGCCAGCGCCTGCCTGGTCTCGATGGCGATCACCCGCAGTAGTGTGCTCGCCTCCTCGCATCGCTACATCGGGGCCAGCTCGCAGCCGCTGCTGCTGGCGGGCGCCGGGTTGATCGCCGCCGCCACGTTGGCAGCGCTCGCGCTCGGATGGCGGAGGCGAAGACGCGCCCAGGCGCCACCGGCGGGTGAGCCGACCATGCTCCTTGCGATCGCGATGCTGGGCTTCGCCGCCGCGGCCGCGGTCGCCGCCGGCTGCCTGATCGAGGCCCTGCTCGGCGCCTGGCTCGGCTGGCCGCGGCCGGCGAGCCTGAAGCCGTTCTTCGAGACCCTGACCCACTGGACGCGCGCGGGCGAACTCGCGGCGTTGCGCGCCGCCTTTGCCCAGTGGGACGTCGACCGTTACGCCGCCAACGGCTGGCTGGCGCCGGTCGCAACCCTCATGGCGCTGGCCGGCGGCCACTATTTCCTGCCGCTCGGGAACCGGGCGGCGCGCTGGGCGGTCACCGCCGGGGTCGCGGGCGTGGCACTTGCGGTCGCGATCTGGCTGCGGCCGCTCGGGCATCTGTTCACCGGCACCGGCTTCACCTCGTCCTCGACGGTCGCGATCTTTCCCAGGCTCGACGTCCTGACCGTCGCCGCCCTCTATCTGCTGATCGCGGTGCTGGTCTGGAGCGCCGGCGCCGCCCGGCGGAGCGCCGGCGAAGGACGTTTCTGGCGCTATGGCCTGCCGCTCGCGCTGATCCACGGCGGCGTGATGCTGGCGCTGCTCGGCGGCAGCGCGGCCACGATCCTGGATTCCTACGCCCAGAAGATGATCACCTGGCCGGATGGCTTCGGTCAGCCGATCCGTCTGCCCGACGGCTTCACGGTCCGTGTCCGCCTGGAGAACGAGACGATGACGCCCGATGGCGCGCGCGGCGGCGGCTTCCGCTCGATCGCCCGGGTCGGTTGGCAGCTCGCCCAGGACGGCCGGGTGATCGAGAGCGAGGAGGGGCACAGCGTCTATCGGGACGACCGGCCGCCCGCGGCTGGCGACCGGGGCCCCGTCCGCCTGATGTGCGAGATCCTCGATTACCGCTACGCGCGCTACGCCAGCGGGGCGACCCAGATGATCCACCCGTTCATCCACCGGGGCCTGTTGCGGGACGTCCAGGTCTGGCTGCCGGCGATCGACTACGCCGCGGGCCTGGCCGCAGGCGGCGCTTCACCCACGACCGCCACCCGAAAGGTCACGACGGTGCCGGTCGTGCTCAAGGTCTATCCCCTGATCAGCCTGCTCTGGATCGGCCTGGCCCTCGCCCTGCTCGGCGCCCTGATCCGGCGCCTCGCGGCCTGACGACGTCTGCCACGGCGCCAGCCGGGGTGGCCGCGACACCTGCCCGGTGCGCTCGATCGCGACCATTGAGGTCGAGGCGCTCGTTCCCGATGAGGCCGCGCTCGAGGATGTGACAAGGCCGGTCATATTGACTTTGCCGCGGATACCGAGGCAGCCTGATCGCAACGACGACATCTGATCGAAGACTGTCGCCACAAAGCCTGGAGGGAGACATGCAGAGGATCCTATGGGTGACGACGCTCGCGGGGATCGTGCTCGCAGGCGCAGCGCCGGCCTTTGCCGACATGAAGATCGGCACCGCGGGACCGCTTTCCAACGCGGAGGCTCTGTTCGGCACGACCTGGCAGAACGGCATGCAGCTCGCGATCGACGAGGCCAATGCCGCCGGTGGCGTGAACGGCGAGCAGCTTGTCCTGGTCCGCCAGGACGATCAGGGCGACCCGAAGCAGGGCACGCTGCTGGCGCAGAAATTCTGCGACGACGATTTCGATCGCCGCGGTGATCGCCAACTTCAACAGCGGCGTCACCATCCCCTCGTCCGACGTCTACAATCGCTGCGGCATGCCGCAGGTCACCAACTCGTCGAACCCGAAAGTGACGGCAGCGGGCTACCAGAACCTGTTCCGGCCGATCGCCAACGACTTCATGCAGGGCGGCGCACCGGCCGACTACGCGCTGCAGACCCTCGGCGCCAAGACCGCCGCGATCGTCCACGACAAGCAGGCCTTCGGCGAGGGCGTCGCGAGCGTGTTCCGCGATTCGTTCGAGAAGGGCGGCGGCAAAGTCACGTCCTTTTCGGGCGTCACGGCCACCGACGTCGACTTTTCCGCCGTCATCACGCAGCTCAAGACCGAGAACCCCGATGTCGTCTACTACGGCGGCACGATGCCGGGCGTCGGACTGTTCCTCAAGCAGCTGCGCGAGCTCGGCTTGAAGAGCACGTTCTTCGCCGCCGATCCCGCCTTCCTGCCCGACCTCATCACCACGGCGGGGCCGGCGAACGCCGCGGGCGCGATCGTCTCCTTCCAGGCGCCGCCCTACGACTCAACGCCGCGGCTGGCAAAGTTCAGCGAAGACTACAAGAAGGCGTTCAAGGAGGAGCCCGGCCCCTATTCCGCCTATGGCTACAATGAGGCTTCGGTCATCATCGCGGCGATGAAGCGGGCCGGCAGCGACGTGACCCGCGAGAGCATCGTGAACGAGCTCCGCAACACCAAGCTCGACGGGCTCATGGGCCCGGTCGAGTTCGATGACAAGGGCGAACTGAAGCAGCCCTCGCTGTTCCTCTACAAGGTGGAAGGCGACGGCTTCGTGCTCGAATGGCCGAGGAGCTGACCCAGGCGGGTCGCTCACCGAAAACGCGGGGCGGCACGCGCGGGCGTGCCGTCTCGCGCCATCCGCGGCCGCGCGCTTCAACCAGGGCGCCGCCATGACCGGATTCCTGGTCCAGCAGCTCGTCAACGCGCTGACGGTCGGTGCGCTCTACGCGCTCATCGCCCTCGGCTACACCATGGTCTATGGCGTGCTCCGCCTGATCAATTTCGCCCATAGCGAGATGTTCATGGTGGGCGGCCACATCGCGTTTTTCCTGTTGGCCGCGACCGCGAGCCTCGCGGGCAGTGCGGTCGGCGTGCTCGCGGTGGCCACCATCTTCGTCGCGACCTTCGTAGCCGTCGGCCTCCTGGGCGTCGGCATCGAGGCCACCGCCTACCGCCCGCTGCGGGGCGCGTCGCGGCTGGCACCCATGCTGAGCGCGCTCGGCGTCGCGATCATCCTGCAAAACGTCGTGATGCTGTTCGTCAGCCGCCGGCCGCTGCCGTTCCCGGCCCTGGTGCCGGCGATCTCCTTCGACGTCTTCGGCGCGATCGTCACGCTCACCCAGATCTTCATCGTCGTCTTCGCGCGTCGCGCTGATGCTCGGCCTCGCCTGGTTCGTGAACGCGACTGCGCTCGGCATCAAGATCCGCGCGGTGTCGGAGAACATGCAGACCGCACGGCTGCTCGGCATCAACGTCAACACGCCGATCAGCCTGATCTTCTTCATCGGCCCCGGGCTCGGCGCGATCGCTGGCATCCTCTACTCCAGCTACTATGGCATCGTCGTCTTCAGCATGGGCTTCATCGTCGGCCTCAAGGCCTTCATCGCCGCCATTCTCGGCGGCATTGGCAGCATCCCCGGCGCCATGCTCGGCGGCTTCGCGCTCGGGCTCCTCGAGACCTTCGGGGCGGGTCTGCTGCCGAAGCTGACCCATGGCATCATCGGTTCGGAGTACCGCGACATCTTTGCGTTTTCGGTGCTCGTGATCGTGCTCATCTTCCGCCCCGCAGGCTTCCTCGGCGAGGCCGTGACGGAAGAGGGGATGGTGTACAAGCGTGACTTCTGAAGCGGGCAGCCCGGCGGCCTCGGCGCTCGAACGCCAGTCCGAGACCCGGGCCGGCCGCATCCGCGCCTTAGCGATCATCGTGGCCGCGCTGGCCCTCCTCCTCTACGGCGTGCCCGGCCTGCCGACCTACTACGTGCGCGTGATCGACACGGTGCTCATCTACGTGCTCCTCGGCGTCGGGCTCAACATGGTCGTGGGCTACGCCGGACTGCTCGACCTCGGCTACGTGGCCTTCTACGCGATCGGCGCCTATTGCTATGCGATCCTCGCGAGCGGCCAGTTCGACATCCATCTGCCGTTCTCGCTCGTGCTGGTCATGGGCGGCGGCCTCGCGGGCTTCGCCGGCGTGCTCCTCGGGATCCCGGTGCTGCGCCTGCGCGGCGACTATCTTGCGATCGTCACGCTTGGCTTCGGCGAGATCGTCCGCCTGCTCCTGAACAATCTGGGCTGGATGACCAACGGCCCGCAGGGCATATCGCGTATCGACCAGCCCCATCTGTTCGGGTTCGGCCTCAACACGCCCAAGGACTTCTTCGCGCTGCTCCTGCCGCTGGTGATCGTGGCGCTGACGATCGCCTGGCGCCTGGAGCGCTCGATCCTCGGCCTCGCCTGGGCCGCGATCCGCGAGGACCAGGATGCGGCGCGCGGGATCGGCATCGACACGACCGTGGCCAAGCTCCTGGCCTTCGGCCTCTCCGCCACCTTCGGCGGCGTTGCCGGCGTCGTCTTCGCGGGCCTGCAGCGCTTCGTCGATCCGGTCAGCTTCAGCTTCTGGGAATCGCTGACCATCGTCCTGATCATCGTGATCGGCGGGCTCGGCAACCTGGTCGGCATCGTGGTCGGCGCCACCGTCCTGATCGTGGTGCCGGAGCTGCTCCGGGAGTATTCCGAGTATCGCATGCTGCTCTACGGCTGGGCGCTGGTGCTCATGATCCTCTTGCGCCCGCGCGGCCTGATCGACCGGCGCTACGATCCCGCCTGGCTCATGCGCAAGCTGGGCTGGCGATGATCCTTAGCTTCGAAGCCGTGACCAAGCGGTTCGGCGCGCTGCTCGCGATCGACGCGCTGAGCCTTGAGTTCCGGCCGGGCATGATCACCTCCGTGATCGGCCCGAACGGCGCCGGCAAGTCGACGCTCATCAACATGTGCGCCGGCTCTTACAAGGTCACCAGCGGGCGCATCAGGCTCGACGAAGTCGAGCTGCAACGGCTCAAGAAGCACCAGATCGCGCAGCACGGCGTGGCGCGCACCTACCAGAACATCCGCCTGTTCGATGGCATGACCGTGCTGCAGAACCTGGAGGTCTGCCTCTTCCCCGAGCTCTTCGGCCGGACCCTGGTCGAGGTCCTGGTGCCCGGCGCGTCGCGCCGGATGAAGGCGGAGCGGATCGAACGCTGTGAGGCGCAGCTCAAACGCTTCGGTCTCGGCGCGCACGCGGGCGAGCTCGCCGCCGACCTCCCCTACGGCAACCAGAAGCTCCTGGAAATCGCGCGCGCCACCATGCTCCGCCCCCGCGTGCTGATGCTCGACGAGCCGGCCGCGGGTCTCAATCACGGCGAGACGGAGCGACTGAAGCAGAAGCTGCGCGAGCTGGCGCGCCCGGATCTGATCATGATCGTCGTCGAGCACGACATGAGCCTCGTGATGTCCTTGTCCGATCACATCTTCGTCCTGCACCAGGGCAGGCTGCTGTTCGAGGGCACGCCGGCGCAGGTGCAGGCCAGCCTCGCGGTGCAGGAGGCCTATCTTGGCAGTCCCGGAGAGATCCACGACATCCGCGAAGCTGCTCGAACTCGAGCGCATCGAGTCCGGATACGGGCGCACGCGGATATTGAAAGGCGTCGACCTGGCGCTGCATGAGGGCGAGATCGTCGCCATCGTCGGTCCCAACGGCGCCGGCAAGACCACGCTGCTCAACACCATCAGCGGTCTTTGCACCGTGCACGCCGGCGCGATCCGGTTCGATGGCGAGACGATCACCGGCATGGCCGCCCACCGGATCGCGCGGCGCGGCATCGGGCATTGCCCGGAAGGCCGGCGGATCTTTCAACGCCTGAGCGTGGAGGACAATCTGGTCGCTGGCTACATCGCGGACCGCGGGCGGAGCTACGCCGAAATGCGCGATCAGGCGTTCGCGCTGTTCCCGATCCTGACCGAGCGTCGCGCCACGCTCGCGAGCCGTCTCTCGGGCGGGCAGCAGCAGATGCTCGCGGTCGCGCGCAGCCTGATGGCGCAGCCCCGCCTGATGCTGCTCGACGAGCCGTCACTGGGCCTGGCACCCCGCGTCGTCAACCAGATCCTGGAGATCGTGCTCAAGCTCGCCGAATTGGGGGTGAGCATCGTCTTGGTCGAGCAAAACGTGAACTTCGCGCTCGAGATCTGCGACTATGCCTACGTGCTCGAGGACGGCTACGCGACCATGTCGGGTCCGGGCACGAAACTGATTGCGGATCCACAGCTGCGCGAAGCTTACCTGCCGAAGGTCTGAAACGAAGCGACTGCGAAAAATGATGGCGACTTTGAAGGTGGCACTGCTGCAGATCGCCGACCAGGGATCGACCGACGCCAACCTCGAGCATGGGCTGGAAGCCTGCGCAGCCGCTGCCGGTCGCGGCGCCGACATCGCGCTCCTGCCGGAAATCTGGAGCCACGGCTATCGCTTCTTCGCAGCTGGGGACGCGGACGGAGAAGCTGCGTGGCGTGCCTCGGCTCTTGCCGAGGCGTCGACCTTTGTCGGCGAGCACCGGCGCGCGGCGAAGAAGCTCGGTCTGGCCATCGGCTGCACCTATCTCGAGGCAAGCCCCACGGGTCCGCGCAACAGCCTGGCATTGATCGATCATCGGGGCGAGATCGTCCTTCGCTACGCCAAGGTTCACATCTGCCTGCATACGGTCGAGCGCCATTGCGTGCCCGGAGACCGCTTCAGGGTCGCGACCCTTGCGACCGCGGCTGGCGAGGTCGTCGTCGGCGCGATGATCTGTTACGACCGGGAATTTCCGGAAAGCGCCCGGATCCTCGGCCTGAAAGGCGCCGAGGTCGTCCTGGTGCCCAACGCCTGCCTGTTCGACGATCACCGCCAGGCTCAGCTCAAGACGCGCGCCTTCGAGAACAAGGTCGTGATCGCTATGACCAACTATCCCGCGAGCCATCCGGACTGCGACGGGCGCTCGCTCGGCATCTCGGCGATCGCATTTGGCGAAACCGCGCCGTCGCGGACCACCCCGACCAACCGCCAGGCGCCCTCTCGAGAGACGGTTCTCGTCGAGGCTGGCGGTGAGCCTGGCATCTACGACTTCGTCGTCGATCTCGAGGAGCTTCGCCGGTACCGCCGCAACGCCATCTGGGGCGCGCCGCACCGTCAGGTCGATGCCTATGCCGACCTCGTCGCCGACGGCTTTGGCGAGGACTTCCGACCGGATCAGATCATCAGCTGATTCAACCCGAGCCGCGAGCACGGCGACCGGCCCAACTGGCCCTGTGCGCTCTCCGGCGATGGTGATAGAGCTGATCGCCGCAGGGAGACGACGAAAGGGCGCTGGGAATTCCGTTCGAGGCGGTGGTCACCCCATCCGCGTCCCGCGACACCCTTGTTGGACCCCAGAAGAGCGGCGAAACGTTCAAAGAGGAGGCACCACTGATGGCACGAGAGACTGGACTCCAGGAGCCCGGCGCGCGGCGGCGCAAGCCGCTGCTGATCGCGCTGGCGGCAGCGGCGCTCACCCTGCCGCTCTCGGCAGGAGCCGCGATGGCGAAAGGGAAAGACATCTCGATCTACTTCGTCGGCTGCGCGGCGCCGACCGGCTTCCACGGCTATCTCGCCCGCGGCGCCGAAGAGGCGGGCAAAAATCTCGGCGTCAAAGTGACTTATATCTATCCGGACCAGCTCACGATCCCCAATCAGGTGCAGAAGATCGAGGAAGCCATTGCGGCGCAGGCCGACGGCATCGCGCTCTGCGAGTTCGCCGAGGATGCGGCCTATACCGACGTCGCGGCGCGCGCCAAGGAGGCGGGGATCGCTTTCGGCAGCGCGGCTGCGCCACCGGCGGGCTCGCAGGTTCGCGACCCGAACGACATCTTCCTGTTCCGCACGGGCTCCGACGAACGGGCTGCCGGCAAGCTCACCGCCCAGACCCTGATCAAGATGGGCGTCAAGGGGCGCGTCGTGGTCGGCGACCAGCAGCCTGGCGATGCCACCTGCCGCGATCGCGCCGATGCCGAGATCGAGACCTTGAAGGCCGCCGGCGTCCAGGCCGACTTCCTCGAACTCACCATGGATCCCGGCCAGCAGTCGGAAGCTTTGTTCAACTATCTCAGAAAGAATCCGGACACCGCCGCCGCCACCAGCGTCTGCGACGTGATCGACGGGTTCCTCTCCGCCAAGGCCGACAGCGGTCGCGATAACCTGGTCCTGACCGGCTACGACATCGTGGCGCAGGCGCTGGCCGCCATCCGCGACGGCCGCGAGGCCTTCACCATCGACCAGCAGCAGTTCTGGCGGGGCTACATGCCGGTATTGCTGCTCACCCACTACATCAAATACGGCCTGGTCGAGGCCAACTACTTCCTCACCGGGCCGACCATTGTCGACAAGAACAATGTCGACCAGGTCGCCAAGCTGGTCGAAGAAGGCTATCGCTAGTCGGCCTGGGCCAAGGAGAGAGGGCCCGGGCCCTCTCTCCTGTCAGGACAATCAAAGACGCGGCGAGCGGTCCGAATGAAAGAAGGCGACGAAGGCGCGGCGGGCGTGGCACAGCCCTCGCGGACCATCATTTATGGCGAGGCGGCCAGGCGGTTCATGCTGCGCCCGGAGGCCACGGCGCTGGCCGCGGTCGTCGTGCTGTTCGCGGTCTTCACCGCCCTCAGTCCGGATCTCTTCCCGACCGAGCTCACCTACATCAGCTTCATGTCGGTCGCGGCCGAGCTCGGCATTCTCAGCATCGGCGTCACTCTCCTGATGATCGGCGGCCACTTCGACCTCTCGGTCGGCGCCGTCCTTGGCCTGACCTCCTACGTCGCCGTGGTGCTGATGCGCGACTTCGGCATGCCGCCGATCGTCGCCGCCCCGGCCGCGATCGCGACGGGGGCGATCCTCGGCGCGATCAACGGGGCGATCGTCGTCAGGTTCAGGATTCATTCCTTCGTCGTGACGCTCGGCACGATGCTGATCTGGCGCGGCGTCCTGATCGCGCTGACCGGCGGTTTTCCCCTCACCGTCAAGATCCCGGACTCGTTCAAGGCGATGATGGCCGGGCCGCTGCTCGGCGGGTTCAGGATGTCGCTGTTCTGGTTCCTGGTCGTCGGCGCGCTCGTCACCTTCCTCCTGACCCGCACCAAGTTCGGCAACTGGGTGCAGGCGATCGGCCAGAACGTCCAGGCCGCGCGCAATCTCGGCGTGCCGGTCGAGCGGGTCACGATCATCCTGTTCATGATCGCCTCCAGCCTCGCCGCGGTCACGGGCGTCATCCAGGTCGCGCGCTTCTCGTCGGTCGATGCGCTGCGCGGCGAGGGCATGGAACTGCAGGCGGTCGCAGTGACCGTGATCGGCGGGACCCTGCTCTCCGGCGGCTATGGCAGCGTCGTCGGCACGATTCTCGGCGCGATCACCTTCGGCATGATCCAGGTCGGCCTGGTCCTGGCCGGCGCCCCTGGCCACTTCTTCCGGACGCTCACGGGCCTGATCGTGGTGGCCGCGGTGATCCTCAACACCGACGTCGCGCGGCGCATGGCGCGGTCCAGGCCGCTCGCCGGCTTCCAGCGGAGCAGCGCTGCGGCCGATGCAGCGATCGCGGCGATCGCCGGCAGCGACGACGCCGTCGAACGGCCGGACGTCGGCGGCCGGGCCGCCAGGACAGATTCCCGGGAGGCCCGCGGCCGCGACCGCGCGATCGTGCCCATTCCCGCGGATGCCGTTCCGGTGATCGAGGCGATCAACGTTTCGAAAGCCTTTGGCCCCACGACCGCGTTGGTCGATGTGTCGCTCAAGGCCTATGCCGGCCGGATTCTGGCGCTCCTCGGCGACAATGGCGCCGGCAAATCGACGCTGATCAAGATTCTCTCCGGCGTCTTCCCGCCGGACCAGGGCGAGATCCGCTTCCGCGGCGAGCCGGTCGTCTTCGGCAATCCTGCGCAGGCGCGCCAGCTCGGGATCGCGACCGTGTTCCAGGACCTCGCGGTCTGCGAGCTGCTCTCGGTCACGCGCAACATCGTCCTCGGCCGCGAGCCGCAGAAAGGCATCGGCCCGTTCAAAGGGCTCGATCTCAGGCGCGCCGACGAGATGGCCCGGACGGCGCTGCATCACCTCGGCGTCCGCTGGGAACGCGGCCTGGACGAGCGCGGCGTCAACATCTCCGGCGGTGAGCGCCAGTCGCTGGCGATCGCCCGCGCGATGTTCTTCGGCTCGTCGCTGCTCGTGCTCGACGAGCCGACCTCGGCACTCGCGGTGCGCCAGGCCGGGCGCGTCCTCGACCACATCGCGCAGGCCCGCGACCACGGCCAGGCCATCATTCTGATCACCCACAACTTTCTCCACGCGCTGTCGGTCGCCGACGATCTGACGGTGCTCGCACAAGGGCGGGTCGTGGCCCACTTCCGCCGCGACGAGATCGAGCTCGAAGACCTGACCGACCTCGTCGCCCGGGTCGCCTGAGCGCGCAAAGGAGACACTGCGAGGAATGATCGAGTACAACACGCTTTCGCTCGCGGTCGAAGCTTACCCGAGCCGGCTGAGCTACAGTCCGGGCGAGGAGGTCGCCTTCCATTGCACGGCGCGGACCCGCACCTTCTCCGTCGAGATCGCGCGAATCGGCGCCCTGCGCGAGCCGGTGTGGCGGCGCGAGGGCATAGCAGGCGCCGAGCAGGCCGTCCCGGACGAAGCCTTTGCGCGGGGCTGCGGTTGGCCCGTCACCTTCGCGCTGACCATCCCCGACACCTGGCGCTCGGGCTTCTATGAGGTCGCGCTCAAGGGGGATGGTCAGGGCGGGCCCGAGGCGACCAGCCACGCCTTCTTCGTCCTGCGCGCGGCGCAGCCCGGCCGCAATACCGGGACCCTGCTGGTCCTCGGCACCAACACCTACAACGCCTACAACAAGTGGGGTGGGGCCTGCCTCTACACCGGCTCGCCCCGGGTCTCCTTCCAGCGGCCGTTCGAGCGCGGTTACGTCGTCAAGCCGATCGATCCCGACGGCTTCGACGGCCGGGCGGCCAACATCACAACCGATCCGGACCCGGATCATCGCCGCTATCAAGCCTATCTCGCCGAGCACAAGCTCGCCATGTGGAGCAATTCGAGCGGTTGGCCCAACTGGGAGCGGCGCTTCGTCCGCTGGGCGGAGGCAAGCGGCTTCAGCTTCGATTACGCCATCAACGCCGACCTGGAATTCCGACCCGAAATTCTCGAACGGTACCGGCTGATGCTCTGCGTCGGACATGACGAGTACTGGTCGTGGGGAATGCGCGACGCGGTCGACGCGTTCGTCGAGGGCGGCGGCAACCTCGCGATATTTTCTGGCAACACCGCTTATTGGCAGGTGCGCTACGAAGACGACGGCCAGACCATGGTCTGCCACAAATACAAGGCGCGCGAGCAGGATCCCGTGATCGGCACGGACCGGCAGCGCCTGCTGACCAGCATCTGGTCCGATCCTCTGATCGGTCGGCCCGAGAACCTGACGACGGGCCTCAGCTTCTGCCGCGGCGGGTATGTCCGCTTCGGCCGCGCGGTGCCGCGGAGCACCGGCGCCTACACGGTCTGGCGGCCCGACCATTGGGCCTTCGCCGGCACGGAGCTGCGCTACGGCGACCCGCTCGGCCTCGGCTCGCACATCGTCGCTTACGAGGTCGACGGCTGCGACCTCGAACTCCGGGACGGCCTGCCGTCGCCGACCGGCAGCGACGGCACGCCTGCGGACATGACGGTGCTGGCGAGCGCTCCCGCCCGCCTGATCTCCAACACGCCCGGCGAGAACGAGTTGATCGTGCCGCTGAGCTTTGATCCCGACGCCATCGGCGACCTTCAATACACGGCGGCCATCCTGTCTGGCGACGCATCGCCAGCGAACCTCGCCCGCTTCGCGCACGGCCACGCCGTGATGGGGACCTTCCGCCGCGGCAAGGGTACGGTCTTCAACGCGGGCACCGCCGATTGGGCCTACGGCCTGGACCGCGATCCGCTGGTGCAGGCAGTGACGCGCAACGTCATGACCCGTCTCGCCTGAGGACGGCCAAGGCCTCATCAGCGGGGCGGAACGGTCGTGCGGCGACGCCGCCCAGCTGGTTGGCACCGCAAGCTCGTCGGCCTACAGTGACGTTGATGGGGGGCTTCTGCCGCTGGCTCCCGCCATCGGCCGGAGACGGGAGATCAACGATGACGCCTCTCGCCGCCCGCACCTTCATCACGCCCGGCGAAAGCGATCTCGGCCTGCGCCGCATCGCGAACCCATCCGGCCTGTCGCTCAGCGTGCTCCCCAACGGTTGCATCTTCGCCATCGCGCACGAGCACGAGCGCGGTCGAACGCTGATCAACCAGGTGCAGGGCTCCCCGCTCGACGGCGGGATCGCCCGCCTGTACCTGCGCATCCGCGCGCCTGAGCCGGTGGTCGCGCAGGCGGTCGGCCCCGGCGCGAAGATCAGTTTCGGCGCCGCCGCCGATCGCTTCATCTGGGAGGGTGCGACCAGCGGCGTGCGCCACGAGGTCTCGCTCTGGCTGCACCCGGAGCACCGGCTCTGGCTGTGGCGGGTGGAGGTGGCGAACACCCGCGCGCAGGCCGTGGCGTGCGATGCGATCCTCGTGCAGGACGTGGGCCTCGGCGACCGTGGCTTCCTCATGAACAACGAGGCCTACGCATCGCAGTACATCGACCACCACGTCGCCCGCCATCCGCGCTGCGGTCCGGTGGTGATGAGCCGCCAGAATCTGGCGCAGAGCAGCGGGCACCCCTGGGTCGCGCACGGCTGCTTCGAGGGGTCCTCCGGGTTCGCCACGGACGCGATGCAGCTGCTGGGACCGCACTATCGGGACAAGGGCGAGATCGATCCCGGGCTCGACCTGCCGAGCGAGCGGCGCCAGCACGAGGTCGCGTGCCCGATGATCCAGTCCGAGGTCGTCACCCTGGCGCCGGGTGCCCGGGCGGCATGGACGTTCTTTGGCCTGTACGAGCCCGATCACGCACAAGCATCGAGCGATGCCGATCTCGCGCGGACCGATCGGGCGCAGCAGGCCGCGGGTGACTTTTCGGCGAGCGAAGTCGCGCTGAGCGTGACGGTGCGGAGCCTGCTCCAGGAGGCGCCGCTGGCGGTCGCACGTCCGCTGACGCAGGCCGAGATCGTCCAGAGCTACCCGGAGCGTGCGCACGAGGAACGCGCGGACGGGCGGCCGGTCTCGTTCTTCACGCCTGATGGCATCCACAACCGTCACGTCGTGCTGCGGGCCAAGGAGCGGATGGTGGTGCGCCGGCACGGCACGCTCCTGCGCACCGGCCAGGGCATGCTGCTGGACGAGACGACGCTCTGCGCCACCTGTTGGATGCACGGCGTGTTCGCCGCGCAACTCACGATCGGCAACACGACCTTTCACAAGCTCTTCTCGGTCTCGCGCGACCCGTACAACATCACCCGATCGAGCGGGCTGCGCATGCTGATCGACGAGGGCGGCGGCTGGCAGCTGCTCGGGGTGCCCTCAGCCTTCGAGCTCGGGCTCAGCGATTGCCGCTGGATCTACCGCCTGGATCAGCGGACCGTCACGGTGCGGGCACTCGCGGCGGGCGACGAGCCGGCGATGCGGTGGCAGATCGTGGTCGAAGGCAAGCCCTGCCGGTTCCTGGTGTTCGGCCACCTGGTGCTCGGCGAGCGCGAGCTCGACCAGGCCGGCCGCATCGAGATCGACGCCGCCGGCAGGCGCTTCGCCTGCCGGCCGGACCCGGCTTCCATGTGGGGTCAGAAATACCCGGACGCGGTCTACTTCATGGTCACCAGCACGCCGGACGCGATCGAGACGGTCGGCGGCGACGAGCTGCTGTACGTCGATGGCCGATCGCGCGGCGGCGCCTATGTGACGATGCGGACGCGAGCGACCAGCGAGGTGGGCTTTGCGGTCGTGGGCTCGATGACCGATCCCCTCGCGGCGGAACGCCTCGCGGCGAAATACCAGGGTGGCCTCGACGCTGCGGCGATGCTGGTGCCCGCCGCGCGGTACTGGCAGCGGGTCACGCGCGGCCTGCGGATCACCGGGAACGGGCCCGAGGTCGCGGCACTCGATACCCTATTCCCGTGGCTCGCGCACGACGCGATCCTGCACCTCACCGTGGCGCACGGCCTGGAGCAGTACACGGGCGCTGCGTGGGGCACGCGTGATGTGTGCCAGGGCCCGCTCGAGTTCCTGCTGACGCTCGAGCACGACGAGCCGGTCAGGGAGATCCTGCGGATCGTGTTCGCGCAGCAGCACGAGTCCCGGGGCGACTGGCCGCAGTGGTTCATGCTCGAGCCCTACGCCGCGATCCGGGACCGGCACAGCCACGGCGACGTGATCGTCTGGCCGCTCAAGGCGCTGTGCGACTACATCGAGGCCACCAACGATCTGGCGTTCCTCGACGAGCCCGTCGCGTGGCGGCGGGAGGACGATCTCGAGGAGACGGCGCGCAGGGATCCGGTGTCGACGCATGTCGACAAGCTGCTCGCCACGGTGCGCGAGCGGTTCATCCCGAGCACGCACCTGATCCGCTACGGCGAGGGCGACTGGAACGAACTCGCTGCAGCCGGCCGACCCGCACATGCGCGACTGGATGGTCAGCAGCTGGACGGTAGCACTGCTGTTCCAACAGCTCACCCGCTACGTCGAGGTCCTGAAGCGCGCGGGTCGGAACGACGAGGCGAGTGGGCTCGGCGAGCTCGCGGCCGCGATCCGCGCGGACTTCAACCGCCACCTGATGCGCGCCGGCACGGTCGCCGGCTACGCCCTGTTCGACCCGGGTCGCGCGGAGCCCGAGCTGTTGCTGCACCCGAGCGACACGCGCACCGGGCTGTCCTATTCGCTGCTGCCGATGAACCGCAGCATCATCGCCGGGCTGTTCACCGACGAGCAGGCGCAGCACCATCTGCGCCTGATCCGCGAGCACCTCTTGTTCCCGGACGGCGCGCGGCTGATGGACCGGCCGGTGGTCTACCACGGCGGCCCGGAGGAGGTCTTCCGGCGCGCCGAATCGTCCTCGTTCTTCGGGCGCGAGATCGGCCTCATGTACGTCCACGCCCATCTTCGCTATGGCGAAGCGATGGCGGCCCTGGGCGAGGCCGATGCGCTCTGGGAAGCCCTGCAGGTGGCGAACCCGATCGCG
The DNA here is from genome assembly GCA_963753685.1 of uncultured Alphaproteobacteria bacterium. GTDB lineage: Bacteria > Pseudomonadota > Alphaproteobacteria > Geminicoccales > Geminicoccaceae > DATAOG01. The sequence goes on along the minus strand of CAVWDE010000011.1, from coordinate 249,754 downwards.
GTCACCGAGCGTCTCGCGCATGCCTCGCCCCGCCAGCGCAACGCCTACTTCAGCAGCAGCGACGCGGCCTTTCCCGACCGCTACCTCGCGAGCGCCGAGTGGCAGCGCGTCAAGACGGCCGAAGTCGCCGTCGACGGCGGCTGGCGGATCTACTCCAGCGGCCCGGGCCTCTACACCAACGTGCTCGTCGCCCATGCCTTTGGCATCCGACGGCGTTTCGGCGAGCGCGTGGTCGAGCCGGTGCTGCCCCGCTCGCTCGGGCGCGTAACGGTGGAGATGGTCATCGACGGCCGACCCGGCCGATGGGACCTCTCGGCCACCTGACGCCCAAAAGCGAGAGCCGATGCATCATCCCGTTACGGCTGCAGCCAGGTGCGGGCTCTTGAAGTTCAGCCGGCGCAGACCCTGCCGGATTTCGGGACAGCTCATGAACAGGTTCCAGAGCAGGCTCGTGCGGTAGTTTTCAATCATCACGACGATCGGCCCCTGGTCGATCGCGAGGTAGGAGCTCGCCGCCCAGCCGTCGACCGGGCTGAAGGCATCGACCAAGCCGTACTCGCCCCAGAGCCGATCGCCGCGCTCATGATAGAAGTGCCTGAGCGCCCGCATCGCGTGCTCGGGCGCGTAAGGAAAGGAGGCAAGTGCTGCGGTCGGCGCGATGACGCCCACGTCTTCGTCCGGGGCGTGGCCGCGATAGCCCTCGTGATCGTCGCTCGAGGTGAGGCCCCAGCAGTCGGGGCCGTAGCCTTCGAAGCGGTGGGGGTTGCGGACGCAGTGCTCGCGATTGATCAGCACATGGGCGACGTTCTGCGCCCAATAGTCGGCGTAGCGGTCCTTCAGGCCGCGCGGGTCGAGGCCGAGGAACGAGTAGTGGGCGAAGAACAGAGGGCCGCCGTAGTCGGGCCCGAGCGGCAACCGGATGCCGTAGAACTCCTGGCCATTCTTGAAATTGCGGCCGACCGCCCAGCCCCGGTGGTAGACGTCGGCGTCGATCGGATAGCGCGGCGCCGACGCCGCCAGGACATAGGTGATCAGGCATTCGTTCCAGCCGCGGATCTCGGCGTTCATGCTCCAGCCGTTGTTGGGGCTCCAGTGCCACCAGAGGACGTTCGAGCGATCCCGCGTGTGCCAGTTCCACTCGGCTTCCTCCCACAGCCAGTTGATCTGGGCACGCAACCGACTTTCGTCCTCGTCGTCTCGATCGAAGTATTGGCGGGCGCAAAGCAGCCCCGCCAGCAGAAAGGAGGTCTCGACGAGGTCGCCGCCGTCGTCTTTCCGGGTGAACGGCACCGTCTTGCCGGTGTCGCCATGCAGGAAATGCGGCAGGATACCGTGATAGCTGTCGGCCCTCAGCAGGAAGCGCACCATGGTCAGCAGGCGCTCGACCGCCGCGGCCCGGCCGATCCAGCCGCGCGCGACCCCGACGATGATGGCCATGACGCCGAAGCCGCTGCCGCCGGTGGTCACGACCTCGAGGCCGTACTCCGGGCGGACGTTGCTGCGCTCGCGCGCGAGCCCGCTCTCGGGATGGGCAAAGTCCCAGAAGTAACGAAGCGTCTGACGCTGCACGAGGTCGAGCAGGGCGTCGTCGTCGAGATCGACCGCGCGTGAAGCCGGCAAGTGACCTTTCCCCGGTCGGCGAGCGCCAGCACCCCGGCGCGACTTTGCTTTGGTCTTGGGCCGCATTGTCACTTCCCTTCCGACCCTTGCTTCACGTCGCCGGGCGTCCGTCCTTCGCCGCGCTGCCTGCCACGGGACCGCCGGCGGCCGAGCTCTGGATGGAACCGGTCGGCGAAGCGGCGACCACCCCGGCTCCGGGCGGCAGGTCGGAGCTCAGGCAGGGCCCGTCCGGACGCTCGACGATGTGCAGCGTCTGGTTCCAGAAGCCGTCCAGGACCGGATCGCGGCCGAGGCGGATCAGCGTCGCCCCGACCAGCTCCTGATCTTGAAGGGAGAGCACGAGGCGACGATGCGAGTCGCCAAGCGCGCTGATCGCGTCGTCGACGACCACCCAACGCGGCGCATGCAACAGAAGGCGGGCAAAGGCCAGGCGCTGCTGCTCGTCGAACGGCAGATGTTGCTCCCAGCGTTCCGTACGGTCGAGCGAGGGCACGAGGTGGCCGAGGTCCACCCGCTCGAGCGCGGCGCCCACGGCCGCCTCGTCGAAGCGCCCGGGCTCGGCGGGATAGCACACGGCGGCGCGCAGCGTGCCGAGCGGCAGATAGGGCCGTTGCGGCATGAACGTCATCGCCTCGCGTGGCGGCAGCCGCAACGTCCCCGCGCCCCAGGGCCACATCCCCGCGAGCGCTCTAAAGAGCGTGCTCTTGCCCGAGTTGGCCTTGCCAAGGATCTGGACGCGCTCGCCCGGGCTCATCTCGACCCGGCTCTGGTCCAGCATCGCGCAGGTTTCGGGCAGCGCCAGCTGCAGATCGTCGAGCTCGAGCTTGTCGGACGCCGAGTCGACGACCTCGATGCGACCCGTGTCCTGGCCGATCGTGTCGACCGCCGCGAGCGCATCGCGAAAGGCCACGACCCGCAGCAGCGTGGCGCGCCAGTCGGCGATCTGCGACAGATTGTCCACGAACCAGCGCAAGGAGGACTGCACCTGATTGAAGGCGCCGACCACCATCATCAGCGTCCCGAAGCTCATATGGCCGCTGAAATAGCCGGGCGCCGCGACCACGATCGGCACCACCAGCGCCAGCCAGCCGTAGCCGGAGGTGATCCAGGTGAGGCGCGCGAGGCCGCCCGCGAGGCGGGTCATCATGGTCACCACGCTCTCGACCGGCTGGTCGAGCAGGCGGCGCTCGTCCGCCTCGCCGTCATGCAGCACAATGCCGTCGGCGTGCTCGTTGACCCGCACGAGCGCCACCCGCAGATCGGCCTCGCGGGCGTAGCGCTCGGCATTGAGCGGGATCAGCGGGCGGCCGATGTGCCAGGCGAGCAGCGAGCCGCCGAGCGAATAGGCGAGCGCGCACCAGACCATGTAGCCCGGGATCGCGATCGGGCCGTCACCGAGATCGAACACGACCTGGCCGGAGAGCACCCAAAGCACGCCCGTGAAGCTCGCGAGCAGCAGCGAGGACTGCACCAGGCCGATCGCGAGGATGGTCGTGAGCTCGGTCAGGTGCTGGGCGTCCTGCTGGATGCGCTGATCGGGATTGACGCCGATCTGGCCCGCGAAGCTCAGCATGTAGACGCGTTTGCGGACCAGCCACTGATCGAGAAGATCGTGAGTGAGCCACTCGCGCAGGCGGACGTTGATCATCGCCTGCAGCCAGGTCTGGCTGACGACCAGCGCCAACAGACCGCCGGCGATCACGGCGAACACCATGAGCTGGGTCGTGAACGCCGCCATGTGCCTTTGCTCGATCGCCTCGTAGAAGGCGCCCTGCCAGCTGTTGAGCCTGATCTGCCCGGCCGCGTTGGTGCAGATGACGGCGACCACGCCAACCGCAAGGAGTAGAAGCTGGCTGCGGCGAGGCGAGCCGGCGAGTGCCCGCAGCAAGGTCGTCAGCTGAGCCATGACGCCATCGCGGCTCACGACCGGTCGGGGACCGGCCGGCGTCGGCGACGACGGCTGCCCTTTTTTGGCGTCCATGCGCTCCGTCCCGAATTCCTCGATCTTTCGACGATTGCCGGCGACATGTTGCACCGCAGGCAACCACGCGTCACCTGCGAACGGGTGCGACCGGCGAGGCGCAGCCTCGAAGCCCTAAATCGCGTCGGCGCGCCGAACGCCGGGCGACAGATCTATTCTGGCGAAGTCGGAGCGCTTCGGCTATCGCAACACAACGCGGCTCAAGCGGTTGCAACGAGGCCGGCACTTTCCGGAACTACGCTGGCGGGATGGAGCGAAATCGGTGGGTGCCGGCAGTCCGGCGCATCGCCGCAGGCGACATAACGACCAATATCCAGGATTGGCCCGTCCGGCGTCGGATGGACCCGGGGCAAATTGCAAGGCGCAGCTCAAAGGAGCTGGGAGCGGAGGGAGAGGACCATGGCGAGCGCGCTATCGGACCAGGAACGGGCGCTGATGGACGCGTACTGGCGCGCCGCCAACTATCTGTCGGTCGGCCAGATCTATCTCTACGACAACCCGCTGCTCAAGGAGCCGCTGGCCAAGGAGCACATCAAGCCGCGGCTGCTCGGCCATTGGGGCACCACGCCGGGTCTGAACTTCATCTACGTGCACCTGAACCGGTTGATCAGGAAGCACGACCTCGACATGATCTACATCACCGGGCCCGGGCATGGCGGCCCCGGCCTGGTCGCGAACGCCTGGCTCGAGGGCACCTACAGCGAGGTCTATCCGAACGTCTCCGCGGACGAGGACGGCATGAAGCGCCTGTTCACCCAGTTCTCGTTCCCGGGCGGCATTCCGAGCCACGTGGCGCCGGAGACGCCGGGCTCGATCCATGAGGGCGGCGAGCTCGGCTACGCCCTCTCGCACGCCTACGGCGCCGCCTTCGACAACCCCGATCTGATCGTCGCCGGCGTGGTCGGCGACGGCGAGGCGGAGACCGGGGCGCTCGCGACCAGCTGGCACTCCAACAAGTTCCTGAACCCGGTGACCGACGGCGCGGTCCTGCCGATCCTGCATCTCAACGGCTACAAGATCGCCAATCCCACCGTGCTCGCCCGGATCAGCCCCGAGGAGCTGGACCAGCTCTTCCGTGGCTACGGCTACACGCCCTATGTCGTCGAAGGGCACGAGCCGGCGACGATGCACGAGCTCATGGCCGCGACCCTGGACACGGTCATCGGCGAGATCCAGCGCATCAAGGCCGACGCGCGTCGCAATGGCTTCACCGAACGTCCCCGCTGGCCGATGATCGTGCTCCGCACGCCCAAGGGCTGGACCTGCCCGAAGGAGATCGACGGCCGGCGCACCGAGGACTACTGGCGCGCGCACCAGGTGCCGATGGGCGAGATGCACGAGAACCCGGCGCACGTGCGCGTCCTCGAAGAGTGGATGAAGAGCTACCGGCCCGAGGAACTGTTCGACGAGGGCGGCCGGCTGCGGCCGGAGCTGGCCGACCTCCCTCCCCGGGGCCCGCGCCGCATGAGCGCCAACCCGCACACCAACGGCGGCGCGCTGCTGCGCGATCTGCGGCTGCCGGATTACCGTGACTACGCCGTCCCGGTCGCCGCGCCCGGCGCGGTCACGGCCGAGGCCACCCGGATCATGGGCAAGTTCCTGCGCGACGTGATGAAGCTGAACCTGCCATCACGGAACTTCCGCCTCTTCAGCCCGGACGAGAACAACTCGAACCGCTGGCAGGACGTGCTCGAGGTGACCAATCGCGCCTGGGTCGCCAAGACCTATCCGTTCGACGACCACCTCGCCCCCGACGGCCGGGTGATGGAGATGCTGAGCGAGCACCAGTGCCAGGGCTGGCTCGAGGGCTACCTGTTGACCGGCCGGCACGGCTTCTTCTCCTGCTACGAGGCGTTCATCCACATCATCGACTCGATGTTCAACCAGCACGCCAAGTGGCTGAAGGTGTGCAACGACATCCCCTGGCGGCGGCCGATCGCGTCCTTGAACTACCTCCTGTCCAGCCACGTCTGGCGCCAGGACCACAACGGCTTCAGCCACCAGGACCCGGGCTTCATCGACCACGTCGTCAACAAGAAGGCCGAGGTCGTCCGGGTCTACCTGCCGCCGGACGCCAACTGCCTGCTGTCAATCACCGACCACTGCCTGCGCGGCCGCAACTACGTCAACGTCGTGGTCGCCGGCAAGCAGCCGGCGCCGCAGTGGTTGACCATGGACGAGGCGATCAAGCACTGCGCCGCCGGGCTCGGGATCTGGGAGTGGGCCAGCAACGACCGCGGCGAGGAGCCCGACGTGGTGATGGCCTGCTGCGGCGACGTGCCGACCCTGGAGACCCTGGCCGCGGTCGAGTTCCTGCGCCGGCACGCGCCGGAGTTGAAGGTCCGCGTCATCAACATCGTGGATCTGATGAAGCTGCAACCCGCCAGCGAGCACCCGCACGGCCTCCCGGACCACGACTTCGACGTGTTGTTCACCACCGACAAGCCGATCATCTTCGCTTTCCACGGCTACCCGTGGCTGATCCACCGCCTGACCTACCGGCGGACCGGACACCCGAACCTGCACGTGCGCGGCTACAAGGAGGAGGGCACCACCAGCACGCCGTTCGACATGTGCGTGCGCAACGACCTCGATCGCTTCCACCTGATCAACGACGTGATCGACCGCGTGCCGAAGCTCGGCGCGCGGGCCGCCTACGCCAAGCAGGCGATCCACAACAAGCTGATCGAGCACAAGGAGTACATCTGCCGCTACGGCGACGACATGCCCGAGATCGCGGGCTGGAAGTGGGGCGAGGCGGCGGCGTCCGCAGCGGTCCGCTCGACCGAGGCCGACAACGTCTGAGCTGGTGACAAGGGTCGGACGCTCCCTGACGCCGGAAGGAAGACGCCATGATCAGCGACAGGACGGCGGGTGAGCCGGAGATCGGGAAGCTCCTCGAGCAGTACGGCTGCGGCCCGATCCGGTTCACCGGGACCAGCGATGCGCTCTACGAGCGGCATCTGATGTTCGACAATGTCGTCGCGCCCGCGGCCGCGGGCGCGCGCGAGCGCTACGAGGCGGTCGCCCGCTCCGTGCGCGACGTCCTCTCGCAGCGCTGGCAGCGCACAGAACAAATCTACGCGCACGAGAACCCCAAGCGCGTCTACTACCTGTCGATGGAGTTCCTGATCGGCCGCTCGCTCGCCAACAACATCATGAACCTCAGGCTCGATCCGGTCGTGAAGCGGGTCGCCGAGAACGAGGGCCTCGACTGGCTCGCGCTGCTCGAGCAGGAGCCCGACGCGGGCCTTGGCAACGGCGGGCTCGGCCGGCTCGCCGCCTGCTTCATCGACTCCCTGGCGACCATGCAGATCCCGGCCATGGGCTACGGGCTCCGCTACGAGTACGGCATCTTCCGGCAGACGATCGTGGACGGCTGGCAGCGCGAGGAGCCGGACAACTGGCTGCGGCGCCCGGACCCGTGGGAGGTCGCTCGGCCGCGGGAGCAGGTCGAGGTCAGGCTCGGCTGCTCGTTCGAGGTGCGCGGCGGGACGCTCGCCGTGGTCACCGGCCAGCCGTCCCGCCTTATCGGCCTGCCCTACGATCGCCCGGTGGTCGGCTACGGCGGCAGGACCATCAACACGCTCCGGCTCTGGGCCGCCGGCGCGCCCGATGTCTTCGACTTCCAGGCGTTCAGCGCCGGCGAGTTCGTGAGCGCCCTGGCCGAGCGGCTGACCGCCGAATTGCTGACGCGGGTGCTCTATCCCGACGACTCCACGAGCATGGGACAGGGACTGCGCTTCGTGCAGGAGTATTTTCTGGTCGCCTGCTCGCTCGCGGACCTCGTGCGGCGCTTCCGCCGCAGCAATTCCGACTGGAGCGCACTGCCTGGCAAGGTCGCGATCCAGCTCAACGACACCCACCCGAGCCTGGCCGTGCCCGAGCTGATGCGGACCCTGCTCGACGAGGCGCATCTCGGCTGGGACGAGGCCTTCGACCTGACCCGCCAGACGCTCGCCTATACCAACCACACGCTCTTGCCCGAGGCCTTGGAGAAATGGCCGCTGCCGTGGTTCGAGGTGCTGCTGCCGCGCCATCTCGAGATCATCCTCGAGATCAACCGCCGCCTCCTCGATGAGGCGCGCACCCGCTTCCCGGGCGATCAGGGCCTTCTCGAGCGCGTGAGCCTCGTCGAGGAGGGCGGCGAGCGCAAGATCCGGATGGCCAATCTCGCGATCGTCGGCACGCACAGCACCAATGGCGTCGCTGCCATCCATTCCGAGCTGCTGCGCACGGTCACGGTCAGGGATCTGGCCCGGATGTTTCCCGAGCGCTTCAACAACAAGACCAACGGCGTGACCCCGCGGCGCTGGCTCCTGCTGGCCAACCCGGCGCTCGCCGCCTGCATCACCGAGGCGATCGGCGACGGCTGGATCACGGACCTCGCCGAGCTTTCGAAGCTCGCGCCGCTCGCCGGCGACCGGGGCTTTGGCAACGCCATCCGCAACGCCAAGCGCGAGGCCAAGTCGCGCTTTGCCGAATGGCTCAGAGCGACATCCGGCGTGAGCGTCGATCCCGATACGATTTTCGACAGCCAGGTCAAGCGCATCCACGAGTACAAGCGCCAGCTGCTGAACGGGCTGCGCGTCGTGGTCCTGTACGATCGCCTGCGCCAGAACCCGGGCCTCGAGATGGCGCCGCGCACCTTCTTCTTCGCGGGCAAGGCAGCGCCCGCCTATCACCTCGCGAAGGTCATCATCAAGTTCCTCAACAACCTCGCCGGCACCATCGAGGGCGACCCGGCGGTGCGCGGCCGCCTCAAGGTCGTATTCCTGCCCGAGTACTGCGTGTCGCTCGCCGAGCGGCTGATCCCCGCGACCGACGTCTCCAACCAGATCTCGACCGCCGGCTACGAGGCGAGCGGCACCAGCAACATGAAGTTCATGATGAACGGGGCGTTGACGATCGGCACGCGCGATGGCGCCACGATCGAGATGGCCGAGGCCGCCGGCAAGGACAACTTCTTCCTGTTCGGGCTGACCGCGGACGAGGTCGTGGGCAGCCGCAGCTGGTACAATCCCATGTGGCACTACGACCACGAGCCGGAAACCCGCGCGGCGCTAGACCTGATCTTCTCCGATCACTTCAGCCGCAACGAGCCTGGCGTGTTCGAGCCCCTGCGCGAGACGCTGCTGACCCAGGGCGACCACTACATGCACCTGGCCGATCTCACAGCCTATGTGGAAGCAGACCGCCAGCTGCTCGAGTCGTACGCCGACCCCGAGGACTGGGCGCACGAGGTGATCTTGAACATCGCTCACTCCGGCAAGTTCTCGAGCGATCGCACGATCGCCGAGTACGCAGCCGAGATCTGGAACGCGAAGCCGTGCCCGGTACGATAGCGGACAGCGATCGGGTCGGATCACCCGAGCACAGGGCCCCCAGCCGGAGGCGGGCCGAGGTCAGGATGAGCAAGAGGGAGCGGTAGCATGCAACTCGGGATGATCGGCCTCGGTCGGATGGGGGCCAACATGGTGCGACGTCTGGTGCGCGACGGTCACCAGTGCGTGGTGTTCGACGTCAGCCCCAATGCCGTGCAGGCTCTCGTCAAGGAGGGCGCGATCGGGTCGGCGTCGATGGCGGACTTCGTCGGCAAGCTGAGCCAGCCGCGGGCGGCCTGGATGATGGTGCCGGCGGCCGTGGTCGACGCGACGCTCGAGCAGCTGGTCCCTTTGCTGGCGGCCGGCGACATGATCGTCGACGGCGGCAATTCCTACTACCGGGACGACATCGAGCGCGCCAGGCGCCTTGAGGCCAAAGGGATCGACTACGTCGACGTCGGCACCAGCGGCGGCGTCTGGGGGCTCGAGCGCGGCTTCTGCCAGATGATCGGCGGGCCTGACCGGGCGGTCCAGCACCTCGATGCGGTGTTCGCCTCGCTGGCGCCCAAGATCGGGTCGGCGCCGCGCACGTCCGGGCGCGACAAGGTCGGCGGCACGGCTGAGCACGGCTATCTGCATTGCGGGCCGCACGGCGCCGGCCATTTCGTCAAGATGGTCCACAACGGCATCGAGTACGGGGTCATGGCCGCCTACGCCGAGGGCCTGAACATCCTGAAGAACGCCAACATCGGCAAGCGGCAGCACGACGTCGACGCCGAGACGACGCCGCTGCGCGATCCCGAAAACTACCAATACGATCTCAACCTGCCGGACGTGGCCGAGCTGTGGCGCCGCGGCAGCGTGATCGGCTCGTGGCTGCTCGATCTGGTCGCGGACGCGCTCCTGGAGGACCCGCAGCTCGCCAAGTTCGAGGGTCGCGTCTCGGATTCCGGCGAAGGCCGCTGGACGATCATGGCCGCGATCGACGAAGGTGTTCCCGCGCACGTCCTGTCGTCGGCGCTGTACGAGCGCTTCGCCTCGCGGGGCGATGCGGAGTTCGCCGACAAGCTGTTGTCCGCGATGCGCTACGAGTTCGGCGGCCACATCGAGAAGCACGGGTCCTGAAAGGAGCTCCGGTCGATCAGCGGAAGCAAGATCGGAAGGCGGTGATGACGCAACCGAGATCGGATGCCTTCGTGCTGTTTGGCGCGAGTGGCGATCTGGCGCACAAGAAGACGTTCGGCTCACTCTACGCCATGGTCCGGCGCGGCCACCTCAAGGAGCCGGTGATCGGCGTCGCGTTCGAGGACTGGAGCGTCGACCAGCTGCGCGAGCGCGCCCGCGACGGCATCCAGCTGTCCGAGGGCGCGGTCGATGACCAGGTGTTCGCGCAGTTCGCCAAGCTGCTTCACTACGTGAGCGGCGACTACCGCGACCCGGCGACCTTCGAGAAGCTGCGTGCGGCGCTCGACGGCCGCGAGCGCCCGCTTCACTACCTTGCCATCCCGCCCGGCATGTTCGAGCCGGTCGTGCAGGGGCTCGAGCAGTCGGAGTGCGCCAAGGGCGCGCGGCTGATGGTCGAGAAGCCGTTCGGCCGCGACCTCGCCTCCGCCCGCTGGCTCAATCGCATGCTGCACCTGGTGTTCGACGAGCACGCGATCTTCCGGATCGACCACTACCTGGGCAAGGAGGCGGTGCAGAATCTCCTGTACTTCCGCTTTGCCAATTCCTTTCTCGAGCCGATCTGGAACCGCAATTACGTGGAGAGCGTGCAGCTGACCATGGCCGAGGACTTCGGCATCGAAGGGCGTGGCAAGTTCTACGAGGAGGTGGGCGTGATCCGCGACGTGGTCCAGAACCACCTGCTCAGCGTGATCGCGCACCTTGCCATGGAGCCGCCGACCGGCAATCTCGAGGCCTCGATCCTCGACAAGAAGGTGGAGGTCCTGAGAGCCGTGAGGCCTCTCGACAACGACGGCGTGGTGCGCGGCCAGTTCAAGGGCTATCGCGACGAGCATGGGGTCGCCTCGGACTCCCAGGTCGAGACGTTCGCGGCGATCCGCCTGCATATCGATTCGTGGCGCTGGGAGGGCGTGCCCTTCTACATCCGCGCGGGCAAGAACCTGCCTGTGCACGTCACCGAAGTCGTGGTCCGTCTGCGGCCGCCGCCGTTGGACGTGTTTGGCGAGCAGCTGGAAGCCGGCAGGTCGCACCACGTGCGCTTCCGGCTCAGCCCGGACGTCACCATCGCGATCGGCGCGCGCTCGAAAGCTCCCGGCGAGCAGATGATCGGCAACCAGGTCGAGCTGCTGGCGGCGGCCCCGACGCGGGACGAGATGTCGCCGTACGAGCGCCTGATCGGGGACGCGATGGACGGCGATGAGACGCTGTTCACGCGCGCCGATTCGGTCGATGTCGCCTGGCAGATCGTGCAGCCGATCCTGAAGAGCGGGACGCCGGTCCAACCCTACGAGCCGGGCACGTGGGGGCCGGAGGCGGCCCGGCAAGGCTTCGGGCCACCCCACGGCTGGGTCGACCCGGCAAGCTGAGCGCCCGAGCGCGGCAACCCAACGGCAGGGACGCATGACGACGCAACACTATCAAGTCTGGTTGTTCCGGCACGGCGAGACCGAGTGGAGCCTGAGCGGGCAGCATACCGGCCGCACCGATCTGCCGCTCACGACCGCCGGCCGGCACCGGGCCGAAGCCCTCGGCCACCGGTTGGCCGGTCGGCCGTTCGCTCTGGTCGTGAGCAGTCCGCTCGGCCGGGCACTCGAGACCTGTCGCCTCGCCGGCTATGGCGAGGTCGCCGTGCCCGATCCCGACCTGATGGAATGGGACTATGGCGACTACGAAGGCCGGCGCGCCGTCGACATCCAGAAGGAACGGCCGGGCTGGTTGCTTTGGCGGGACGGCGTGCCCGGCGGCGAGACGCTCGATCAGGTTGCCGCCCGCACGCGTCGGGTCATCGAGACCGCGCGAGCGGTCGAGGGCGATGTCGCGCTGTTCGCTCACGGCCACGTGCTCCGGGTGTTGACCGCCTGCTGGCTCGGCCTCGCGCCGGACGGCGGGCGGCTGTTCGCCCTGGGCACCGCCGCGGTCAGCGTGCTCGGATACAATCGTGACATCCCGGTCGTCATCAAATGGAACCAGGACAGCCACCTGGTCGACGTGGGTGGACCATGACGATTCGGGTGCTCGCCGACCGGCCACCGCGTGAGCGGGGCAGGCAGGCCGGGCCGTCGCCAGCGGTGTTCCTGAAGAGGGCATAGCAGGTCGACGTCCCCCGCCGCCCGCCCGCGTCTTCAACGGCGCGCGTAACGCATCCGACCGTCGTCGTCGAGGGAGCGGCGCAGGCGGCCCTCCGCCAGCAGATAGTTGAGATGGGCGAGGCTTTCGCCGAGCGCGAATTGCAGCTGGTGGGTGTCCAGCTCGCGCTTGAACAGCTGGGGCATGACCTCGGCCGCGGTCACCGGTCGCGGGCAGGCGGCCAGCGTCGCCTCCAGGCGTTCGGCATGGTGGGCGATCAACTGATCGATCCGCACGTGCAGGCCGCGGAACGGCCGGCCGTGCGAGGGCAGCACCAGACAGTCGTCGGGCAGCTCGCGAAAATGCTTGAGGGTAGCGAGGAAATCGGCGAGCGGATTGGCCTCCGGCTCGGCCGGCCAGACGCCCACGACCGGCGAGATCTTGGGCAGGATCTGGTCGGCCGCGATCAGCACGTTGCGCTCGGCGCTGAACAGGCAGATCATCTCGGGCGCGTGCCCCTGGCCGACCAGCACCCGCCACTCGCTGCCCGCCATGCGCAACCGGTCGCCGTGGCGCAGCCGGCGGAACCGGGCCGGCGGCTCCGTCACCCGGCGGCGATAGAGGTTGCCGCGCGCCGCCCGCGCCGCGACCAGCTCCTCCCCGAGCCCGGCGCGCCGGTCGAACGCGCACCCCGCCTGGACGAACCCCTCGCTCGTGTCCAGCGCCAGCAGCCGGCCGGCCAGCCATTCGCTGTGGCTCGCGAACAGCTCCGCCCCGGTCTGCGCACAGAGCCAGCCGGCGAGCCCCAGGTGATCGGGATGGAAATGGGTCGCCAGAACCCGCAGGGCCGGCCGGCAGGCCATGACACCCTCGAGCAACTGGCGCCAGCGGTCCCGGCTGCGTTCGTCAGCGACGCCAGTGTCGATGATCGTCCAGCCGGGAACATCTTCGAGCAGCCAGACGTTGACATGATCGAGGGCGAAGGGCAGCGCGAAGCGGACCCCGGTCAGGCCCGGCGCCAGCTCGCGTGGCTCGTCGTCGATCTGTAGCTCAATGGTGTCATAGACGATGGCTGGGACGACGGCTGGCGGGGGGGCGATGGCTGGTTCCGGCACACACGCACCAAGTTCTGACACGATGCTGCTCTCCTTGGCCGCTATTGCACTGCAACATAGGCCTCGCGAACCTACGCGCACCGCTGTGCGCCTGGCAAGCGCCGCGTCCTGGCGATTGGAGTTGCAAAATGACCCCTAAATACTATAATAAGTTGCATCGACCGATTTCATGACTGGCGCCAGGTTGACCTTGTCGATGCCATCGCCGACCGCGACCGATGACTGCTGAGGCCGAGGACGATCCGGCGGCCGCCGTGCGCCGCATCCTTCGCCGGGTGGCGCGCGCGGCGCTCGGCACGCTGCTGCGAAACGCCGCCGGCGCGCCTTATGTGTCGCTCGTGAACGTCGCGACCGACCACGATGGCGCGCCCCTGCTGCTGCTCTCGGACCTCGCCGATCACACCCGCAATCTCGCGGGCGATCAGCGCGCCTCCTTGCTGTTCGACGACACCGGCGCCCGCGAGGACCCGCTCGCCGGCGAGCGGGTGACCGTGCAGGGACGGCTCGCGCGGACCGACGATCCGGGCCACCGCGGGCGCTACCTGGCCCGCCATCCGGTCGCGGCCATGTACGCCGATTTCAAGGATTTCAACTTCTATCGCCTCGCCCTCGAGCGCGGCCATCTGGTCGCAGGTTTCGGCCGGATCCACTGGCTCGAGGCGGACGCGCTGCTGGTCTCGCCGGCACCGGCCTTGAGCGCGCGCGAGGCGGACATCGTCCAGCACATGAACGACGACCACCAGGACGCGATCGACGCCTGCGCCCGGGGCCTGCTCGGCCTCGCCGGTGACGGCTGGCGGCTGACCGGGGTCGATCCGGAAGGCTGCGACCTACGGCGCGGCCACGATACCGCTCGCCTGCCTTTTGCGCAGGCAGTGCCGGATGCCGAGAGCGCGCGCGCCGAGCTCGTGCGCCTGACCCGGGCGGCCCGCTCGCGCCTCGCGGCCGCGTCCTGATGGCGGCGCTCGGCTTCGCGGGCAGGTTGCCAGCTCGTGGCCGGGCGGCCACGGCATGGGGATTGCGTGGATGGCGCCAGAGGAGGCAGACGCCGTGAAGCAGATCGGTCCGATCATCAGCCGTCACGGGTTCAACCATCTCGGTCTGGAGGGGGTCGGACGGGTCCGGTGGAATTTGCCGGCACCGCCCCTGGTGCAGCTCGCCATCGCCGGGGCCGAGGGCCACCTGGTGACCGGCGGCGCGTTCAGCGCCGCGACCGGACGGCACACCGGCCGGGCGCCGCGCGACCGCTTCATCGTCACCTCGCCCGCGGTGCGGGACAACATCGACTGGGGCAAGGTCAATCAGCCGATCGAGCCCGACGCCGCAGCGCGGCTCTGGGCCAAGGCCGGCGCCTACGCGCTCGGGCGCGAGCTCTACGTTCAGGATCTGTACGCGGGCGCCGATCCGGCCCACCGCCTGCAGGTGCGGGTGGTCACCGAGACCGCCTGGCACAGCCTGTTCGCGCGCAACATGTTCCGGCTGCCGCCCCGGGAGGCGCTACGCGACTTCGAGCCCGACTTCACGGTCCTCCAGCTGCCGGGGCTGCGCGCCGACCCGGAGACCGACGGCACCCATTCGCCGACCGCGATCGTGCTCGACCTGGTGGCGCGCAAGCTCCTGATCTGCGGCACCCGCTACGCCGGCGAGATCAAGAAGTCGATCTTCGGCGTGCTCAACTATCTCCTGCCCGAGCAGGGCGTGTTCCCGATGCACTGCTCGGCCAATGTCGGCGCGCGCGGCGACGTCGCGCTGTTCTTCGGCCTGTCCGGGACCGGCAAGACCACGCTGTCCGCGGATCCGGAGCGGACCCTGATCGGCGACGACGAGCATGGCTGGGGCCACGCCGGCGTGTTCAATTTCGAGGGCGGCTGCTACGCCAAGGTGATCAACCTCAGCGCCGATGACGAGCCCGAGATCTACGCCGCCTCGACCCGGTTCGGGGCGATCCTGGAAAACGTGGTCGGCGATCCGCTGACCGGCGCGCTCGACTTCGCCGACGACCGCCTGACCGAGAACACGCGCGCCTCCTACCCGCTCGACTTCATCCCGAACGCCAGCCGGACCGGCATGGCCGACCACCCGGGCCATATCGTGATGCTGACCGCGGACGCCTATGGCGTCCTGCCGCCGATCAGCAAGCTCACCTCCGAGCAGGCGATGTACCACTTCCTGTCCGGCTACACCGCGCGGGTCGCGGGCACCGAGCAGGGCGTCAAGGAGCCCCAGGCGACCTTCTCGACCTGCTTCGGCGCACCCTTCATGCCGCGCCATCCGACCGTCTACGCGCGCATGCTGCGCGAGCGGATGCGCCACCATGCGGCCGACTGCTGGCTGGTCAACACCGGCTGGAGCGGCGGGCCCTACGGCACCGGCCAGCGGATCAGGCTTGCCCATACCCGCGCCATGCTGCGCGCCGCGCTGAGCGGCCAGCTCGAGGGCGTCGCCATGCGCCGCCATCCCGAGCTCGGCCTGATGATGCCCGAAGCCTGCCCGGGCGTGCCGAGCGCGATCCTCAACCCGCAGGCCACCTGGGCCAGCGCCAAGGACTACGACCACAAGGCGCGCGAGCTGGCCAAGCGCTTCGAGGTCAATTTCAAGCCCTTCGCAGCCCACGTCGGCGAGGAGGTCAAGGCCGCGGCGATCCACGCGCTGGTGTAGATCCGCGAGGTTCCGCCGCCCGGGTTTGGCACGGGACTTGCGTGCTCGAAGGCCGATGGCAGTGCCGGTCGCATCTCGTTCCCCTGGCGCGCCCGGACATGATCCATCCTCGCTTCCCTTCTTGGGCGATTCCTGAACTCCGGCCCCGCCGCACCGCGGCGGGGCTTTTTTCACAGCGGCCGGTCGGGCGCGCGCCGTCGGTGCTCACTTGCTGGGCAGACGATGCCAAGCCTGGAGGCGGACGCGAACCGCTCGCGTCATGCCCAGCGTCAGGGCGTCTTCGGCGCGCCCGACGCGGCGAGCGGCGCGCCGTCGACGAAGGTCTGCCAGGCAAACCAATAGGCGATGTGCCCAGGCAGCCGCTCCAGCTGGCGGCCGTCCGGAGCGCGCAGGGCGTCCTCCTCGACCCGCCAGTCCTGGCCGTCCGCGCGCACCGTCATGGCATCGGCGCCGGCCTCGAAGGCCCGGCCATCGGAGCGGTAGGCGCGCACGGTGTGGGTCGCAGCGTCGCCGATCAGGACCACGTCGAGATCGCCGATCCGATCGTTGATCACCCGGCCGCCCGCGAACGCGGCCAGCGGCCAGGCGCGTTGATGCCCGTCCGCGCGCAGCGCGAAGACGTAGGCCTTGGGCGCCAGGCGGTGGTCCGACACGAGGTCCGGGAACATCAGCTGGTCGCTCGCAAAATAGGCACCGTAGGGCTGACCGGGCGTGTAGTCGCGATCGAAGCCGGTCTCGAGCGACAGCACCCGGGTGTTCGGATGGGCCGCGAGCCAGTCGCGCCAGCTCGTGATCGTCACCGGCAGCACCTTGAGCTCGATGCCTGAGCCCGTGAGGGGGCCCACCACCGGCCGGCCGGTGAACTGGTTCCAGAGGCTCTTGGTCGCCTGGTCGTACATCAGCTTGTTGGAGCGGTAGAGAAAGCCCGAGGAGCCGAACACGAACGGCTCGGCGCGGCCCGCGACGCGCGTGTCGTAGAGGATGCCCGAACCGCAGAGCGTGCAGTACGCGAGCGTCACCGGCACCCCGCCGACCACGTCGTTGAACATCTCGTGCCAGTCGAGGATGCGCAAGGGGTAGGCGCGCGCGTCGCCGTTGATCTCGACCCCGAACACCAGCTCGTCGGCCGTGAGGTAAGTCGCCTCGGCGGGCGTGATCTGCTTGGGATTGGTCAGCGCCGGGATGCCGTCCTTGGGCACGCCGCCCCAGACGATCTCCTCGAGCCGGATCTCGTGCGCGACGCCGGGCTTGAGGAACTCCCGGAAATTCGGGTCGATCACCGCCATCACGTCGGCCTTGAAGGCATCGAAGCCGGCAAACGGCGTGATCTCGGGGTGCGCCTGCTGCCAGAGCACCCACTCCGACCAGCTCTTGCCCGCGGGCTCCCCGGTCAGCGCAGCGAGCGTCTTGTCGATGTCGGCACCGTCGTGGACGAAGCGCAGCGCCTGGATGAGCCCCGGCACCACGTCGAGCTTGCCGCGGTTCTGGAGCACCACCAGCGCCTGCCGGCGCGCGAGCGGCTCGGGCACGAACAGCTCGCGGACCATGCCGTCGACCGTCTCAGCCGACAGCTCCGCCGCCGCGCGCGGCGCACCTGGCGGCCATGAGACCAGCGCAAGAAAAGCGAGCACGAGCAGGCGGATGGCCAACGAAGCGGCTCCTTCGCTTGGGACGACCTTCGGCGGAGCCAAGCACAAGCCCGGGCGCCGACCAAGTCACTTGACTGCGACCGAACCGCCGCAAGCTTGCCCGCCGGCCCGACTTCCGCCAGAACTCGGCCGAGCCCCCCGCGGGATCGAGCTCACCCATGCCCGCCGACGATCGAACCGCACTGGCCCGCCTGACGCTCATCCTGGGCGGCGCGCGCTCGGGCAAGAGCCGCCACGCCGAACGGCTGGTCCTGGCGAGCGGCCTCGAGCCGGTCTACGTCGCGACTGCCGAGGCGCTCGACGAAGAGATGGCGGCGCGGATCGCTGCACACCGGGCGAGGCGCGACCAGACCTGGCGGACGGTCGAGGAGCCTCTCGACCTGGTCGGCACGCTGGCGAGCGAGTGCGCGGACGGCCGGGCGGTGCTGGTCGACTGCCTGACCTTGTGGCTCTCCAACCTGATGGTCCGCAAGCGGCCCGCGGACGCCGAGGTCGAGCGTCTGATCGCGGTGTTGCCGGACCTGCGAGGGGCCGCGGTGCTGGTCTCGAACGAGGTCGGCCAGGGCATCGTGCCGGAGGGTGCCATGGCGCGCGCGTTCGTCGATCATGCCGGCTGGCTGCATCAAAGGATTGCCGAGCGGGCCGATGCCGTGGTTCTGATGACCGCCGGCCTCCCCCAACGCCTCAAATGATCCGGATTGCCTGATGCCCCTTGCTGGAAAAATCCCGACCACCGTGTTCACGGGCTTCCTCGGCTCGGGCAAGACCAGCCTGATCCAGAATCTTCTGCGCCAGAGCCACGGTCGGCGGATCGCGCTGATCGTCAACGAGTTCGGCGAGATCGGGATCGACCGCGAGCTGATGCTGGGCTGCGGCGATGCGGCCTGCACCGAGGACGACATCGTCGAACTCGCCAACGGCTGCATCTGCTGCACCGTCGCGGACGACTTCGTGCCGACCATGCGTAAGCTGATCGAGCGCGCGCAGCCGCCCGAGCAGATCGTGATCGAGACCTCGGGCCTCGCCCTGCCCAAACCCCTGATCAAAGCCTTCAATTGGCCGGAGATCCGGACCCGGGTCACGGTCGACGGCGTGGTCGCGGTGGTCGATGCGGCGGCCGTGCGCGACGGCCTGTTCGCCGACGACCCCGACGCGCTCGCGGCCCAGCGCCTGGCCGATCCCGCCCTCGACCATGAGAGTCCCCTGGCCGAGCTGTTCGAGGAGCAGCTCGCGGCCGCCGACCTCGTGGTGGTCAACAAGGCCGACCTGCTCGCGGAGTCCGACTGGCCGCTGGTCGATGCCCGCGTGCGGGCGGAGCTGCGCCCGGGCGTCCGCCTGGTCAGGAGCGCCCACGCGACCCTCCCGATCGACGTGCTGCTCGGCCTCGAGGCCGCGGCGGAGGCCGATCTGGACGCCCGGCCCTCGCATCACGACGATGGCGAGGATCACGAGCACGACGACTTCTCGAGCTTTCACCTCGAGCTGGGAGTGCTCCAGGACGTCGACCGGTTCGTAGCAACGCTCCAGAGCGCGATCGCCCGCCACCCGATCCTCCGCGTCAAAGGCTTCCTCGCGGTCGCCGGCAAGCCGATGCGTCTCGTGCTCCAGGGGGTCGGCGATCGCATCCAGCACCATTTCGACCGCGCCTGGCGCGCCGGCGAACCGCGCGCCTGCCGGCTGGTGGTGATCGGCGAGCGCGGCCTCGATCAGGGCAGGGTCAGGGCGGCGCTCGCCGGCCACGGCTGATGCATCTCCTCAATGCCCGAAACGCCAGGGCCGAGGATGCGGGCGAGGCGATCGATCTCGGCCAGACGCCCGGCGACATCGTCGTCCTGTCGGCGGCCGATACCGAGCTCGCCTGTCTCGCGGCCGCCCAGGCGGTCCGGCCCGAGGATGCGCCCAGCCTGCGCCTTGCCAATCTCCTTCAGCTCGACCATCCGCTCTCGGTCGACCACTACGTCGAGCAGGTGATCGCCCACGCGCGCCTCGTGATTCTCCGCCTGCTCGGCGGCCGCAGCTACTGGGCCTATGGCCTCGAGCAGGTGGCGGCGGTCTGCCGGGCAAGGGACATCCCGCTCGCGGCCCTGCCCGGCGACGACCAGCCGGACCCGGAGCTCGCCGGCTGGTCGACGCTCCGAGCCGAGGCCTGCCACCGCCTCTGGCAGTACGGCGTCCAGGGCGGCCTCGACAACGCCCGGCAGATGCTGGTCTATGCAGCGAGCCTGCTCGGCGCCGGCGAGCCCTGGCGGGAGCCGGCGCCCTTGCTGCGCGCCGGGCTCTATTGGCCGGGTCACCCCCGGCCGACGCTCGCGGACCTCCGGCGCGCGTGGCGGCAGGATCGACCGGTCGCAGCCCTGATCTTCTACCGCGCCCTGGTCCAGGCCGGGGATCTCGCGGCCATCGATGCCGTGATCGCGGCGCTCGATGCGGCCGGCCTGAACGCCTTGCCGATCTTCGCTGTCAGCCTCAAAGACCCGGTCGCGGCACCGGTGGTCGAGGACCTGCTCGCCGAGGCTGCGCCGACGGTGGTCCTGAACGCGACCGGATTTGCGGTCTCGAGCCCGGGCCGCAGGCGCCCGACACCCCTCGACGAGCCCGGCCGCCCGGTCCTGCAGCTGGTGCTGGCGGGCGGCAGCGAGGCCGCCTGGCGCGCCGGCACGCGCGGCCTCTCACCCCGCGATCTCGCGATGCACGTGGCGCTGCCGGAGATCGATGGCCGCGTGCTCACCCGCGCGATTGCCTTCAAGAGCAGGAGCCGTTTCGACCCGCGCACCGAGACCGACATCGTGGGCTTCGCGCCGGTCGCCGACCGGGTCCGCTTCGCCGCCGAGCTCGCGGCCGCCTGGGCGCGCCTTGCCGAGCTGGCCCCGGCCGAGCGCCGGGTCGCGATCGTGCTCGCCAACTATCCGAACCGCGACGGCCGGATCGCCAACGGGGTCGGCCTCGATGTGCCCGCGAGCACGATCCGTCTGCTGCGCGCGCTCGCCGCCGCCGGCTACCGCGTTGACCGCCTGCCGGCGGACGGCCAGGGCCTCGTCGACAGGTTGCTCGAAGGCGTCACCAACCAGCTCGAGGGCCGCGCCCGGCGCCGGATCCGGGTACGTCTTCCAATTGGAGATTACCTCAGATTTTTCCAACGACTGACTGAAGATGTTCGAGAAAAGGTCGAGAAAAGGTGGGGAGAACCGGCCGCCGATCCGCATGTCGTGGACGGCGCCTTCGCGCTTGCCGTGCTGCCGCTCGGGAAGGTCGTGGTCGGCATTCAGCCGGCGCGCGGCTATCACATCGATCCCGCCGCGAGCTACCACGATCCGGACCTGCCGCCGCCGCACGGCTATCTCGCCTTCTACGCCTGGCTGCGTCAGAAGTTCGGCGCGCACGCCATCATCCACATGGGCAAGCACGGCAATCTCGAATGGCTGCCGGGCAAGGCGCTGGCGCTTTCGGCCGACTGCTTCCCCGAGGCGGTGCTCGGGCCCCTGCCCCACATTTACCCCTTCATCGTCAACGACCCCGGCGAGGGCAGCCAGGCCAAGCGCCGGAGCGCTGCCGTGATCGTCGACCATTTGACGCCGCCGCTGACGCGCGCCGAATCCTACGGGCCGCTCGCTGAACTGGAGCGGCTGGTCGACGAGTACTATGACGCCGCCGGGGTCGACCCACGCCGCACCTCATATCTGCGCGGCGAGATCCTGGCCCTGAGCCGGCGCCTCGGGCTCGACCGGGACGTTGGCATCGAACCCGGCGAGGCCTCGGACACAGCACTCGCCAAGCTCGACAACCACCTCTGCGAGCTCAAGGAGCTGCAGATCCGGGACGGCCTGCACGAGTTCGGCCGAGCGCCAGAGGGCGACCAGCTGACCGACCTGCTGGTCGCACTGACGCGCGTGCCGCGCGGCACGGCGACGGGCGGCGATGGCTCGCTCCTGCGCGCGCTGGCTGCAGATCTGGAGCTTGCCGGCTTCGATCCGCTCGACTGCGCGATGGCCGAGCCCTGGCCGGGTCGCAAGCCGCCGAGATTGCAGGCTCTGAGCGACCAGCCCTGGCGCAGCCACGGTGATACGGTCGAGCGCCTGGAGCTTCTGGCCCGTGCGCTGGTCGGCGGCGTTCTGAGGCCAGATCCCGGCTGGCAGGCGACCGGGGCGGTCCTGGACGAGGTTGGAAAAACGCTCCGGCCGGCGGTGCTCGAGAGTGGCCCCGCCGAGATCGGCGCGGTCCTGCAGGCCCTCGATGGCCGCTTCGTCGAGCCCGGGCCTTCCGGCGCCCCGACCCGCGGGCGCACCGACGTGCTGCCGACCGGGCGCAATTTTTTCTCGATTGACAGCCGCGCGGTGCCGACCCCGGCCGCCTGGCATCTCGGCTGGAAGTCGGCCACCCTGCTGATCGAGCGCTACGTCCAGGAGCAGGGCGAGTGGCCGCGCGCGGTCGCGCTCTCGGCCTGGGGCACCGCCAACATGCGCACGGGCGGTGACGATCTCGCGCAGGCGCTCGCCCTGATCGGCGCGCGACCGCTCTGGGATGGCGCCTCGCACCGGGTGAGCGGCACCGAGATTCTGCCGCCGGGCCTGCTCGATCGGCCGCGGGTCGACGTGACCTTACGGGTCTCGGGGTTCTTCCGCGACGCCTTCCCGGCTCAGATCGAGCTGTTCGATCAGGCGGTGCGGGCGATCGCCGCGCTCGACGAGCCGGACGAGCTGAACCCGATCGCCGCACGCGTGCGCGCCGACCAGGCAGCGCTGATGGCGCAAGGCGTGCCCTCCGAGGTCGCGCGCCGGCGGGCGAGCTATCGCGTGTTCGGTGCCAAACCGGGCGCCTATGGGGCGGGCCTGCAGGCGCTGATCGACGAGCGCGGCTGGCAGGGCGATGCCGACCTCGCGCGCGCCTATGTCGCCTGGGGCGGCTACGCCTATGGCGCCGGCGCCGAGGGGGTGGCCGAGCACCGCCTGTTCGAGCGCCGCCTGGCCGCGGTCGAGTTGGTCCTGCACAACCAGGACAACCGCGAGCACGACATCCTGGATAGCGACGACTACTACCAGTTCGAGGGCGGCCTCGCCGCCGCGGTCCGCCATCTCGGCGGGCAGCAGCCCGAGATCTACCACAACGACCACGCGCGCCCCGAGACCCCGCGCATCCGAACCCTGAAGGAGGAAATCGGGCGGATCGTGCGTGCGCGCGCGGTCAATCCGAAGTGGCTCCACGGCATCATGCGCCATGGCTACAAGGGCGCCTTCGAGATCGCCGCGACGGTCGACTACCTGTTCGCCTTCGCCGCCACCGCACGGGTGGTCGAGGACCACCACTTCGACGCCCTGTACGACGCCTACCTCGCCGACGACCAGGTCCGGGAATTCATCGCCAAAGCCAATCCCGCGGCGCTCGGGGAGATCGCCCTGCGCTTTGAGGAGGCGATCGAGCGCGGCCTCTGGCGGCCGTCGCGCAACAGCGCGCCCGAGATGCTGGCGGCTTTGTGCCCGCCGAAGCCGGGCTGATCGTCGGCCGGCGCTCGCGCCGCCGCGCCGCGCATGGTAGGCTCGCGCCGGTTCCGAGGGCGTGCTGCCGGGGGGACGAGGCCGATGACTGCAATCGAAGCTGAGGTGAACCAGGCCCACCGCGAAAAAATGGCGCGAATCAAAGCGGTTAAGGACAGAATCTATGCGTCGAAGACGATCGAGAAGGGCCTGCTGATCGTCCATACCGGGACGGGCAAGGGCAAGAGCACGGCGGCCTGGGGCTTGGCCATGCGCTGTCTGGGGCATGGGCTGCGGCTGGGCGTGGTGCAGTTCGTCAAGGGCCGGCGGGAGACGGGGGAGAGGGTATTTCTCCAGCGTTTTCCGGAGCTTGTCGAAGTGAAGGTGATGGGCGAGGGGTTCACCTGGGAGACCCAGGACCGGGAGCGGGACATCGCGGCGGCCAAGGCGGCATGGGCGGAAGCACAAAGGATGATGGCCGATCCGGGCCTGCACCTGGTGATCCTGGACGAGCTTAACATCGTGCTGCGCAAGGATTATTTGCCCCTTGCCGAGGTCGTCGACGGCCTCCTGGCCAAGCGCCCGGACCTGCACGTCGTGGTCACCGGCCGCAACGCCAAGAAGGAGCTCCTGGAGGCCGCCGACCTGGTGACCGAGATGACCCTCCTCAAGCACCCCTTCCGCGCCGGCGTCAAAGCCCAACTCGGCATCGAATACTGACGGCCCCGCCCGCCCCCTTGCTTGACATTTCAAGATGCTTGAAGATCTCCCGGAATGGCCGCCGATTTGGAGAGTTGATGCCGGATCATGCGTTTTGTACTGCAACTTTCATTTTCGATGAGACACTTTTAACTGCGAGTGTGCGCAAAATGCTACACATCTGTGTCATTTTTGACTTTCCCAGCAAGTAGTGATCGGCGATCCATCGCCTCCATCGGCCCCGAGCCGCGGTTTGGCTGGCTTTTTCGACGTTGCAAGGCGGTCGATTGATCCCGATGGAGGCGACAGAAGTGATGCATGATGCGACACTTGTGTGCGCTTCAACCCCTGATGCAATCCGATTGGCGACGAAACGCTCCTGTGGTATCGAGACGAATTGAATTGAGTTTGCGCCCGCCTGCCGCGAAAGGCGATTTCGATGATCGAGCTGGCATCCGCCCTTACACTCCCGATCGCAAAGCTGCTGCTGAAGAGCTGGCTCGGCGAAAGCGTCGCGGTCGACATCGGCGACAGCCTCTTGAAGCTGGGCTTCAAGCGATTTGGCGACTGGGCGAAGGCGCGCGACACAGAGCAGCAGGCGAACCGAATTGCTGGTGCCGTCGTCAAGGATCTCGAAGCTTTCTTTTCTGCGGAACGAGTGGACGAATCAGAACTTTTCCCTGCAGCGGTCGAGCTCGGCGAAACGATCCAAACGCATGTTACTGCTGCTTTCTTGATCGAGCAGAAGCTGAGTGCCAAAGCGATCGGGCAGGCGTTGATAGCAGCCCGTCCGGTCGATCAGATCTATCGCTCCGGCGATCCGGGGCGTGGATTGTATGTCCGCCTGATCGAAGCCCTAGCCCCGCGCCTGCGCAAGATCGCTATCGCCATGCGCGACTACGAACTGGAGCGCGACGCGGCGTTCCTTCAGGGTCTAGCCGAGGTCGCTAGCAACTCTGAACAGATCCTCGCAAAGCTCGAGATCGTGCGGAGACACACGGCTCGAACGGAAACGATGGTCGAAGATCTCGCCACGCGGCCCGACCGCCAACGCACCGAGTACGAAACCCATTATCGAACGGCCGTCTTGCACGCGCTTGACTATGTTGAAATTCTTGGTTTAGACGTGGCACGATCCCGACGCGAAGGGCAGCTGTCAATTGCCTACATGTCACTCACCACTAACACCGCTCGCCTTGGACGACTTGACTACGAAACACTTCTTTATCTGCTTCCAGCCCTCGGCAACCATCTTCTAATCGAGGGTCCAGCCGGCAGTGGTAAGAGCACCTTGATGCGTTGGACAGCGGTCGAAGCAGTCATCTCACCTGGAAGCACACCACGTAAATCCGTCAGCGTTCCTGGCTCAATCTTGTCCGACCTATCCACGTCTCCATATGTGAGATCGATGATTTTAAAGAAGATTGATTTCCACGTAGCTCGTGACATGCCGATTGCTCTAATATTGAGTCATTTTATAGATGAACCCTATGCCAAGCTAAGCGTTGCTGAGATAACGGACGTCATACTAAAGACCAAGAGCTGGCGTGACCACATCCCATTTCTCATCCGTCTACGCCATGTGGTCGATGGTCTCCCTCAACCTAACCATTTTCCGGGTCACCTTACAGCCGCCATGGGCGATCCGCCGGTGAACTGGGTGGCCGAGCTCCTGAATCACGGCCAGGCGATGCTGTTGATCGATGGTGTCGACGAAGTGCCGGAAGGCGCGCCTCGCCAGGCTGTGATTAACAACATCATAGAGTACGTTAAACTCTATAAAAACTGTCCCGTGATCGTCGCAAGCCGCCCGAATGCTTTCGACAAGGGCCGGTTGCGGGAGCTCGGCTTTGTCGAGGCTTTGGTAGACGAACTCACGCCAGACCAACGGCTTCAGTTCATTGATAACTGGCATCGAGCGCTTTCCGTCAACGTTGGAAGGTCCGAAACCGATTCGGAGATCATGAATATTGCGGAGAAACTGAAGGTCACGTTTGACCGGCATCCGCAGATAGCTCGGCTCGCCAATAATCCCCTCTTGTGTGCGGGTATCTGCGCGTTGCACGAGCGTAGTCCCGAGACGCTACCCAAGGATGAGTGGGATCTCTGCGCTAAGCTGATCGAGATGTTGGTAGAGCTGCGAGATCGCAGCCAAGGACGCCAGAGGCCGATCCGGTTAGAGGATTTTGGGCCTGCTTACCAGCTGCCATACCCTGACAAGCGCAGTATCCTTGCCCGGATCGCTTGGGCAATGGTGAATCAGCAGCTTTCAGCTTTACCTCGTAATGAGGCAGTACTTCAAGTAAGGAGGGCGCTGCGCGAGATAAAGCGAATAAGGGGGCTGAACGCGAATGGCGTCCTTGCGGCACTGGAGGCACGCAGCGGTGTATTGCGCGGCGCGGAGAATCGGCAACCATTCTCGAGCAAGCAGAAAAGAGATATACTCGAACCGGCCAGACACGGTTCTGGTGGTGATGCAGTAGAATTCGCGCACAATACACTCAAAGCATGGCTTGCTTCGTTTTATTATCTGGATGAAGGAGCGCCGAGGGCGCTAGCCTCCCAAGCACTGGCATCTGACTATGCCCAGATTATCCCATTTGCTGTTGCTGCGCCAGGGCATCGTCAATATGCAGAGCTTCTCATTGATCATCTTCTAGATAGCGCCGAAAAGACGTCCAATCCACAGCATAGACGCGCTCTTTTGATCCTCGCCGCGCGGTGCGATGCGGCCGCGCCCAACCTGCCCAGGACGCTTCGCAAGCGGCTTGTGAGCATACCTGAGTTGCTGTTTCCACCGGTAGGCTTCGATGAGTGTCAGCAGCTAGCTGTTCTTGGCGATACAGCCGTGCCTCAACTAGCGCCGCGTGTTGAGATGTCGGAGGAGCAAGCGGCGGCATCCGTGCGTTGCTTGCGGCTTATCGGGACTGAGCGGGCTCGAGAGGCAGCTGAGGCTTGGCGTGACCGGAGGGAACCTAGAATCGTCGAAGAGCTGGCCGACGTCTTTCACCCTCTTACACTGACGGCCATCCTCGATGGAGCGCAGGACTTGGAACAGTGGCAAAAACTCCCGCCTTCGGTAAAAGGGAAGATCGCCGATCTCACGCCTCTGCAAGAGCAGACGCACTTAACGAGGCTCTTCCTTCTGGACACACCAACTGCCGATCTGAACCCGCTTGCCCAGCTCACTAGGCTGGAATGGCTCGGCCTGTCGGGCACACAGGTTGAAGATATCGCACCGCTCGCCAGCCTTAGCGCCTTGCAATGGCTCGATCTCTCCGAAACGCACGTCGCTGATGCCGTAGCGCTCGCCAGCCTCACGAACCTGCGATGGCTTAACCTCTGCGAAACGCGGGTTTCTGCTGAGGCTGTAGCCAAGCTGAAGCGAGCGTTCGCCGAGCGGGGCAACCGCTCTGTTAAGATCATCGGCCCGTGATGGCGAAGACAGGATCGGAAACGCCCGCCCTGATGCTCCAAGGCACCGGCTCGCATGTCGGGAAGTCGCTGCTGGTGGCGGGGCTTTGTCGGGCGTATGCGCGGCGGGGGCTCGCGGGTGCGGCCGTTCAAGGCGCAGAACATGAGCAACAATGCGGCGGTGACGGCCGACGGGGGGAGATCGGGCGGGCGCAGGCTTTGCAGGCGCGGGCGTGTCGGGGTCGCGCCGTCGGTCGATATGAACCCGGTGCTGCTGAAGCCGCAGAGCGAGGTGGGCGCGCAGGTGGTCGTGCAGGGGCGCGTGCTCGGGAATTATGATGCCAGGGCGTATCTCGAGTTGCGGCCGAGGCTGCTTCCGCGAGTGCTCGAGAGTTATGCGAAAGTGGGGAAAGAAGCGGAGCTGGTGCTGGTCGAGGGGGCGGGCAGTCCGGCTGAGGTCAATCTGCGGGAGGGCGATATTGCCAACATGGGGTTTGCGGTCGCGGCCGGCGTGCCGGTGGTGCTGGTGGGGGATATCGAGCGCGGCGGGGTGATCGCGGCGCTGGTCGGGACCCATGCGCTGCTGGAGGGGGCCGAGCGGGCGCTGCTGAAGGGGTACATCGTCAACAAGTTCCGGGGTCTTCCCCAACTTTTCGACGCGGCGCATGCGATCATCGAGGCGCGGACGGGCATGCGCAGCTATGGCGTCGTGCCGTGGTTCGAGGGGGCAAGGCGGCTGCCCGCCGAGGATATTTTGGGACTCGAGGAGCGGGTTGGGCCCGGCGCCGTTGGCGCCATTCGGATTGTGGTGCCGCGGTTGCCGCGGTTGGCCAATTTCGATGATCTCGATCCGCTCGCGGCCGAGCCGGATGTTGTGCTCGACATCGTGGCGCAAGGGGAGCCGCTGCCGGGGGATGCGGATCTGGTGATCCTGCCGGGGTCGAAGGCGACGCTTGCCGACCTTGCGGCGTTGCGGGCGGAGGGGTGGGACGTTGATCTGGCGGCGCATGTCCGGCGCGGCGGGGCGGTGCTCGGGATCTGTGGCGGCTTGCAGATGCTGGGGCGGAAGATCGCCGATCCGGAGGGGGTCGAGGGCGTAAGCGCGGAAGCGGAGGGGCTTGGGCTGCTCGAGATCGAGACGGTGCTGGGGGGTGACAAGCGCCTCGCGCTGGTCGAGGGCGTCGAGGTGCTAAGTGGGGAAAAAATCCGGGGGTATGAGATGCATCTCGGGCGGACGGCGGGGCCGGGGTTGGCGCGGCCGATGCTCGAGCTTGGCGGGCGGGGCGAGGGCGCGGTGTCGGCGAGCGGGCGGGTCATGGGCTGCTATGTGCATGGGTTGTTCGCGGCCGACGGGTTCCGGCAGGTTTTTCTCGGGCGCTTGCGCGCGCGTGCGGTCTCGGGCGTCGCCTATGAGGCGGAGATCGAGGCGGCGTTGGATGGGCTGGCAGAGCATCTGGAGGCAGCGCTCGATCTGGACGGGCTGCTGGCGCTGGCGCGCGGCGGCTGAGCGGGTCAGCTGAGGACGAGTGCCAGCAAGGCCGTCGTCAGCAGGGCGGCGGTGAGCGCAAAGGCGAGCGTGAGGATGTGGAGGGTGCGGCGGATGTCGGCGGGGGTGGCGGCGGCGCGGCCCGCGCCCATCCAGGCGTCGTCGATGAGCGCGCCGGCGTAGCGGCGGGGGCCGGCGAGGCGCAGGCCCTGGCAGCCGGCGATCGCGGCCTCGGGCCAGCCGGCGTTGGGCGAGCGGTGGCGGCTGGCGTCGCGGCGCAGGGCGCGCCAGCCGGCGGGCGCGCTGGTGCCGGGGATGAGCGCCGCGGCGGCGAGGATCAGGAGGGCGGCGAGGCGGGCCGGCAGCCAGTTGGCGGCGTCGTCGAGGCGCGCGGCGAAGCGGCCGAAGTGGCAAAAACGCGGGGTGCGGTGGCCGATCATGCTGTCGAGCGTGTTGATCGCCTTGTAGGCGAGCATGCCGGGCAGGCCGAGCAGGAGCCCGTAGAGGAGCGGGGCGAGCACGCCGTCGGCGAAGTTCTCGGCGGCGGATTCGATCGCGGCGCGGGCGACGGCGTGGGCGTCCAGGCGGTCGGGGTCGCGGCCGACGATCCGGGCGACCGCGAGACGGCCGTCCTCGAGGCTGTGCTCGAGGGCGCGGGCGACCGCTGTGACGTGCTGGTGGAGGCTGCGCCCGGCGAGCAGGGTGCTCATGAGCAGGGCCTGGGCCAGCCAGCCGTGGGGCAGGCGCAGGCAGAGCGCCTGCAGGAGGAGCCCGGCCGCGGTGGCGGCGGCGATCACCAGCAGGCTCGCGGCCCGGCCGCGGCGGCGCTGCCGGGCGGCGGGGGCGGCCGGGTCCAGCGAGCGCGCCTCGAGTGCGGCGATCATCCGGCCGATCAGGACGACCGGGTGCGGCAGGTGGCGGTAGAGCCAGGCGGGATCGCCGATCAGCGCGTCGAGGGCAAGCGCCAGCAGCAGGCTCGCGAGCAGCGGCAGCGGGTCCAGGAGCAGCATTCAGCGGGCCGCGTCCGGGGGGGCGCCGGGCGCGATCACCAAGCATCGCTTGTTCCGGGCGAGCCGGATTGGTATCCAGGGCGCAGGGAGCGGGGAAGAGCGCACATGGGTACGGTCGGGGTGATGGTCTGCGGCCACGGCTCGCGCGACGGCCACGCGGTCGCCGAGTTCCGCGGCCTGGTCGCCGGCCTGACCGCGCGCCTGCCGCAGTATCCGGTCGAGAGCGGCTTTCTGGAGTTCGCCCGGCCGATCCTTAGCGAGGGCCTCGACCGGCTGCGGGCGGGCGGGGTCGATCACGTGCTGGCGGTGCCGGGCATGCTGTTCGCCGCCGGCCACGTCAAGAACGACGTGCCTTCGGTGCTGAGCGCCTACGCCGCCCAGCACGGCATCCGGATCGACTTCGGCCGCGACCTCGGGCTCGATCCCAAGCTGTTGCGCGCGGCCCGCGACCGGATCGCCGCAGCGCTCGCTCATGCGGCCGCAGCCATCCCGCTCGAGGAGACGCTGCTCGCGGTGATCGGCCGGGGCACCTCGGACCCGGACGCCAACGGCAACGTCGCCAAGGTCGCCCGCATGCTCTGGGAGGGCATGGGCTTCGGCTGGGCCGAGGTCGGCTACAGCGGGGTCGCCGAGCCGCGCGTCGATGCCGTTCTGGAGCGCGCGAGCCGGCTCGGCTTCCGCCGGATCGTCGTGTTTCCGTACTTTTTGTTCACCGGCGTGCTGGTCCGGCGGATCTACGAGCAGACCGACGCGGTGGCGGCGCGCCACCCCGAGATCCTGTTCCTGAAGGCCGGCTATCTCGGCGACCATCCCCTGGTCCTCGACTCCTTCGTCGAGCGGATCGAAGGCATCCGCGCCGGCGACGTCAACATGAACTGCCTGCTCTGCAAATACCGCGAGCGGCTGGTCGGTCACGAGGCCGCAGTGGGCGCGCCGCAGGTCGCGCACCATCATCATGTCGAGGGTATTGGTACCGACGCGGATCATCATCACCAGCACGACGATCATCACCACCATCCTCAGCATCGTCAGTAGGTGCACCATGGCCGAGGGTCGGGGCGCTCGCCTGCAGGACCCGGATGCAATCTACCAGGCGTCGTTCGCGCAGATCCGCCTGGAGGCGCCGATCGACCGCCTGCCGGCCGATGTCCAGCCGCTGGCGCTGCGCCTGATCCACAGCTGCGGCATGCCGGACATCCTGGGCGATCTGGCCTGGACGCTCGATGCGGTCCGCACGGGGCGGGCGGCGCTCGCCGCCGGGGCGCCGGTCCTGGTCGATTCGACCATGGTCGCGGCCGGCATCCAGCGCGCCCGTCTGCCGGCCGCCAACCCGGTCGTCTGCACGCTCCAGGATGCCCGCACGCCGGCCCTGGCGGCGGCGCTCGGAACCACCCGGTCGGCGGCCGCGGTCGACCTCTGGCGGGACCGGCTGGCGGGTGCCGTGGTCGCGATCGGCAACGCGCCGACCGCGCTGTTCCGCCTGCTCGAGCTGCTCGCGGACGGCGCGCCGGCACCGGCGCTGGTGCTGGGCTTTCCGGTCGGCTTCATCGGCGCGGCCGAGGCCAAGGAGGCGCTGATCGCGTATCGCCCGCAGCTGCCGCACGTCACGCTGCGCGGCCGGCGCGGCGGCAGCAGCCTGGCGGCGGCCGCGGTCAACGCGCTGATCATGGAGGCGCCATGACGGCGGCGGGCCAAAGCGGCGGCCCCTGGCTCAGCGTGGTCGGGATCGGCGACGATGGCCTTGCCTCGCTGAGCGCGCCGGCGCGCGCGGCGCTCGAAGCGGGCGAAGATTCTGGTCGGCGGCGCGCGCCACCTCGAGATGGTGCAGGGCCATCCTGGGCAGAAGCTGGCCTGGCGGCACCCGCTCGAAGCGACGCTCGATGACCTCGAGGCCTGGCGCGGCCGGCCGGTCGTGGTCCTGGCAAGCGGCGATCCGATGTGCTTCGGGATCGGCGAATTGCTCCTGCGCCGTTTCCCGCGGGGCGAGCTGCGCATCCTGCCGGCGCCCTCGGTGATCAGCCTGGTGTGCGCCCGGCTCGGCTGGCCCTGGGTCGAGATCGAGGCGGTCAGCCTGCATGCCAGACCGCTCAGCCTCCTGCATCGCCACCTCGCGCCGGGCGCGCGGCTGGTGGTGCTGAGCGAGGACGGCGAGACCCCGAACCAGGTCGCGGCGCTGCTCGCAGGCCGCGGCTTCGGCCCGAGCCGGATCTGGGTCTTCGAGCATCTGGGCGGGCCCCGCGAGCGCACCACCGAGGCGACCGTCTCGGGCTGGCGGCCGGCGACCTTCGAGGCCCTGAACACGCTCGCGATCGCATGCGCGACCGGGCCAGGGGCGAGTGTCCAGGCGAGCGTGCCCGGACTGCCGGATGACGCCTTCCGCTCCGATGGCATGCTGACCAAGCGCGAGGTGCGCGCCGCGACGCTCGCCCGCCTGATGCCGCTTCCCGGCCAGTGCCTCTGGGACGTCGGCGCCGGCAGCGGGGCGATCGCGATCGAGTGGCTGCGGAGCGCCCGCCGCGGCCGCGCGCTCGCGATCGAGCGGGATGCCGGGCGCTGCGCCCTGATCCTGGCCAATGCCGAGGCGCTGGGCACGCCCGAGCTCGAGGTC
Organism: uncultured Alphaproteobacteria bacterium; assembly: GCA_963753685.1. Classification (GTDB taxonomy): domain Bacteria; phylum Pseudomonadota; class Alphaproteobacteria; order Geminicoccales; family Geminicoccaceae; genus DATAOG01. The sequence goes on along the minus strand of CAVWDE010000011.1, from coordinate 217,473 downwards.
CGGCATGCGGCGGCGCCCGCCTGCCTCGGCGAGCTCGCGGCCCCGGATGCGGTCTTCGTCGGCGGCGGCATCACCGCACCCGGCCTGCTCGAGGCCTGCTGGCAGGCGCTGCCGCCAGGCGGCCGGCTGGTGGCGAACGTGGTCACCATCGAGGGCGAGCGCGTGCTCCTCGACTGGCAGGCGCGCCACGGCGGCGAGCTGGTTCGGATCGCGGTCGCCCGGGTCGAGCCGGTCGGCGGCTATCAGGGCTGGCGGCCGGCGCTGCCAGTGACCCAGCTCGCCGCCCACAAATCATGATCACCGGCCGGCTCCTCGGGATCGGCGTCGGCCCCGGGGATCCGGAGCTGCTGACTCTGAAGGCGGTCCGTTACTTGCGCACCGCCCCGGTGGTCGCCTATGTCTCGGCCAGTGGCCGGCCGAGCCTCGCGCGCCAGATCGCAGCGATCCATTTGCCCAGCGGCCAGCGGGAAATCAATTTGGCGTTGCCGATGCAGCCCCTGCCGGAGCTGGCGCAGGCGGCCTACGACGAAGGGGCATCGCGGATCGGCGCCGAGCTGGAACAGGGTCGCGACGTGGCCCTTTTGTGCGAGGGCGATCCTCTGTTCTACGGCTCGTTCAGTCAGCTGCTCGTGCGCCTCACGCCCTATGCGGCCGAGATCGTGCCCGGCGTCACCTCCTTTGCGGCCGCGGCCGCGGCTGCCCGACAACCCCTGGTCGCCCGCTCCGAGAGCCTGATCGTCGTGCCGGCAACCGCGCCGCCCGAACAGCTCCATGCCCGGCTCGCCGGCAGCGAAGCCGCGGTGATCCTGAAGCTCGGCCGTCATGTCGCCAAGGTGCGCCGGATCCTCGAGGAGCTTGGCCTGCTCGAGCGCGCGATCTATGTGGAGCGGGCGAGCACCGAGCGGCAACGGGTCATGCGCCTGACCGACTTCACCGACGACGAGGCGCCCTATTTCGCGCTCATCCTGCTGCCGGGGACACCGCCGCGTGACCGCTAGTCCGGCGATCGTCCTGCTTGGTCGAAGCGGCCTCGAGGCGGCGCGCCGGTGCCAGGCAGCGCTACCCGGTTGCACGCTGCACGCACCGCGCGCCGACCGGGTGGACGACGCCCTGCCCTATGACGACCTCGCGACTCTGCTCCGCGACCTCTACGCGAGCTCCCGCCCGATCGTCGGGCTGTGTGCCGCGGGCATCCTGATCCGGATTTTGGCGCCCTGGCTCGGCGACAAGCGGACCGGGCCGCCGGTGGTGGCGCTCGCCGACGACGGCAGCTTCGCCGTGCCGCTGCTCGGGGGCCATCAGGGCGCCAATGAGCTCGCCCGCGCGATCGCCCGGGCCCAAGGCGGCCAGGCCGCGATCACCACCGCCGGCGACCTCCGCTTCGGTCTCGCGCTCGACCGGCCGCCGGCGGGCTGGACGGTGCGCAACCCGGCCGCCGCCAAGGCGGTGACCAGCGCGCTGCTGGCCGGCGAAGACGTGGCGCTTCGCCTGGAGGCGGGTGGCGCCGACTGGCTGACCGCGGGCGGCGCCCGGTTCGGCGAGCGCGGCGCGTGCACGCTGCTGGTGACCGATCGGGACGAGGCGGGATCGGCCCATTGCCTGGTGCTGCATCCGCAGGTCCTGGCGCTCGGGGTCGGCTGCGAGCGCGGGGTCGGCGCCGACGAGTTGATCGATCTGGTCGAAACCACGCTCGCCGGGCGTTCGCTTGCCCGCCAGGCGATCGCCTGCGTGGTCTCGATCGAGCTGAAGACGGATGAGCCCGCGATCCATGCGCTGGCGGAGCGGCTTGGCGTGCCGGCGCGTTTCCTGCCGGCCGCGATCCTCGAGGCCGAGGCCGCACGCCTTGCCAACCCGTCGGCGCTGGTGTTCCAGACGACCGGCTGTCACGGCGTCGCCGAAGGGGCGGCGCTCGCTGCGGTCGGGCCGGCCGGCGAGCTGCTCGTGGAGAAAACCAATTCGGCGCGCGCGACGCTTGCGATCGGCCGGGCGCCGGCACCGCTCGATCCGGCCCGGATCGGCCGGCCGCGAGGTCAGCTGGCACTGGTCGGCCTCGGCCCGGGGCCCGCGGCCTGGCGCACGCCCGAGGCCGAAGCGCTGCTCGCCGATGCCGAGGACTGGGTCGGCTATCGCGGCTATCTCGAGCTGCTCGGGCCCCGAGCGGGCGGCGAGCCGGCGCGTCACGGCTTCGGGCTCGGCGAGGAGACCGCGCGCGCCCGGGCGGCGCTCGATCTCGCCGGCGCGGGTCGGCGGGTTGCCCTGATCAGCTCGGGCGATGCCGGCATCTATGGCATGGCGACGCTGGTCTGCGAGCTGCTCGAACAGAGCGATGACCCCGCCTGGCAGCGGGTTGCGCTGACGATCAGCCCGGGCATCTCGGCGCTGCAGGCGGCGGCCGCGCGCGCCGGCGCGCCGCTCGGCCACGACTTCTGCGCGATCTCGCTCTCCGACCTGATGACGCCCTGGGCAACGATCGAGCGCCGGCTCGAGGCGGCGGCCGCGGGCGACTTCGTGACCGTGCTCTACAATCCCGCCTCGCGCCGCCGGCGCGACGGCATCCGGCGGGCGCTCGAGATCCTGGGCCGGGCGCGCGGGCCGGACACACCCCTGATCCATGCCCGCAACCTCGGGCGGGCGGGCGAAGCGCTGGAGCTTGCCGAGCTCGCAAGGTTCGATCCGGGCAGCGTCGACATGCTGAGCCTGATCATCGTCGGCGCGCAGGGCACGCGCTGGCTCGAGCGGCGCCATGGCCCGCGCATGGTCTACACGCCGCGCGGCTATGGCCCGGCCGCCAACGCGTCGGCCGGGGGGTCGTCATGACCGTGCATTTCATCGGCGCCGGGCCGGGCGCGCCGGATCTGATCACGGTGCGCGGCCTGCGCCTGATCCGGCGCTGCCCGGTCGTGCTCTACGCGGGCTCGCTGGTGCCGGCCGAGGTCGTGGCCCAGGCCGGCGACGAGGCGCCGCTGCCGCCGCGGGTGATCGACACCGCACCGCTCGATCTCGAGGCGATCATGGCCGAGATCCTGCGCGCGCATCGGGATGGCCTGGAGGTCGCGCGGGTACATTCGGGCGATCCGTCGTTCTATGGCGCGATCGCCGAGCAGGCGCGCCGCCTGCGGCCGCTCGGCATCGACTACGACGTGACCCCGGGGGTGCCGGCGTTCGCCGCCGCCGCCGCGGCGCTCGGCCTGGAGCTGACCCTGCCCGGGGTCGCCCAGTCGGTGGTCCTGACCCGGACCGCGGTCCGCGCCTCGCCGATGCCGGAAGGCGAACGGCTCGCGGCCTTCGCCGCCACGGGGGCGACGCTCGCGATCCATCTCTCGATCAACAACCTCGTCCCGGTCGTCCGCGAGCTCCTGCCGGTGCTCGGCGCCGACTGCCCGGCAGTGGTGGTCTATCGCGCGTCCTGGCCGGACCAGCAGATCATCCGCGGCACGCTCGCGACCATCCGCGACCACATCAAGGGGCGGGACATCACGCGGACCGCCCTGATCCTGGTCGGCCGCGCCCTGGACCCGGAAGGCTTCGAGGACAGCCGCCTCTACGCCCCGGATCACCACCACGTGCTGCGCCCGCGGCCGGCCGGCAGCTAGCTGGGGCCGCCCTGCGCCCGGTCCGCGATGCGGGCGAGGATCCGCTGGCGGACGTCGTCCGGCTGCTGCCGGATGGCCGCGGTCAGGGCGTGCAGCTGGCGGCGCAAATCGTACACCTGGTCGAGCAGGGAGAGCACCAGCGGGATCGTCTCGTCCTCGACCGCGAGGTCGTGGACCAGATCGCAGATCAGGCCGACCCTGGCGACGTCGAGGTCCGAGAACAAGGGCTCGGGCCCGCGCCGGCTGGCGGGCGCGACCCAGCCGCGTTCGACCCAGACACTGAGCTCGACCCGGTCGATCCGCTCGAGCGCGAGCACCACCTCGGCGATGGTCTTCATCCGCCGCCTCCCAGCCCGGCCCGCGGATCATAGGCATGCTTCTCCGACCAGCGGCGCACGAAGTCCTCGAGCTCCGGGTCGGCGGTCTTGGGCAGGACCACTTTCAGCCTGACGTACTGATCGCCGCGCTGGCCGGACTTGGGATCGACGATGCCCTTGGCGCGCAGCCGGAGCGTCGTGCCGCTGTTCGAGCCCTTGGGGATGGTCATGGTCACCGGCCCGTCGATCGTCGGCACCTGCACCTTGCCGCCGAGCACCGCCTCGGCGAGGCTCACCGGCAGCTCGAGATGGACGTTGTTGTCCTTGCGCTCGAACAGGGCGTGCGGCTGGATGTGGACCTCGACGTAGGCATCGCCCGGCGGGCCGCCCTCGAAGCCGGGCATGCCCTGGCCCTTGAGGCGCAGCGTCTGGCGGTCGTGGACGCCCGCCGGGATGGTCAGGTCGATGGTCTGGCCGCTGCCGACCGTGACCCGCTTCTTGGCGCCTTTGGCGGCGTCGATGAAGTCGACCGGCAGATTGTACGAGACGTCGGCGCCGCGCGCGCGCATGCGGAACTCGCCACCCTGCCGGCCCTGCGCGCCGAACAGGTTCTCGAACAAATCGTGCAGGCCCTCGGCGTCGCCGAAGCCCTCGCGGGTATAGAAGCGGGTCGCCTGCGGGTCCTCGGCATACTCGCGATAGAAGCGCTGCTGCGGCCGCTCCTGGCCGCTGGCGTCGATCTCGCCGCGATCGTACCGGCCCCGCTTCTCGGGGTCGGAGAGGAGGTCGTAGGCGGCGGTGATGGTCTTGAAGCGCTCGGCGACCTCCTTGTCCGGGTTGAGATCCGGGTGCAGCTCCTTGGCGAGCTTGCGGTAGCGCTTCTTGATCTGGTCCTGGCTGGCGTCGCGGCCGACGCCGAGCAGGGCGTAGAGGTCTTCGGTCATCGGCATGGCTGCATGACTGGCACCGGTCCCGCTAGGTGGCGCCTGCGCCGGGGTTTGTCAAATCCCCGCAGGGCGACGACGATCGCCCCGGCTCATGGCTCGTGCGCGGCCTCCTGGTCGTGCTCCGGGCCGCTCATGGCGATCACCCGGTAGCCGAGCTTCGCCTGCTCGAGGGTGAAGTCGCGCTCGGCAAAGCCGGTGCACTTGCGTGGTGCCAGCAGCACGCTCGGCATCCAGGAGGGCGTGGTGCCCTGGCTCGGATCGAAGTAGCTGTAGCGCACCCGCAGCACCGTGCGGGCGCCGGCGCTCTGCTGCACCTTGCGCTTGGTGATCGAGGCGATCTCCGGGCTCGGGCAGGCGCCGTCCTCCTCGGTGGCATGGGCGGCGTAATAGGCCCGGATCTTGGCCTCGACGTCGTCCGGCGGCGCGCCGATCGTCGCGCAGCCCGCGAGCAGGCCGGCCATTAGGCCGAGGCCGATCCGCGCGTGCCGCGATGGCATCATGGCAAAGGCTCCCAATGCGCCGGCCCCGCCCGCAGGCGCGCCGGCCCGAACCGGCCTGGGTATGGCGCGTCCGGCCAGTGCTGCTAAGCTTATGGGTAGCCCGATGCGCGAGCGCCGTCGAGCATCCAAAGCGAGGCTGCCGCGGCCATGGCCGACGCTGCGAGCCGGGATCTGCCGTGCGCCATCCGGTCGGTGGTCGACTGGCTGGTCGATGGCGCGCGCAGCGCACGCCAGCCGCAGGATCTCCTGGCCGAGCTCTGCCAGCGTCTGATCGCCGCCGGCCTGCCGCTGCACCGGGTGGCGGTGTTCGTGCGCACCTTGCACCCGAACGTCATGGGCCGGCGCTTCCTCTGGAAGCCCGAGACCGGCGTCGAGGTCACCGAGGCGCCCTACGATTTCCTGACCACCGATACCTTCCGCAAGAGCCCGCTGCCCGCGGTCATCCGGACCGGCCGGGCGATCCGGCGCCGGCTCGCCGATCCCGATTGTCCCCGGGATTTCGTCATTCTGGCCGAGCTGGCGGCGGGCGGCGTCACCGACTATCTGATCGACCCGCTCGACTTCAGCGACGGCCAGGTGCACGCGGTCGCCTGGACCACCGCGCGTGCCGGCGGGTTCGTGGACGCCGATCTCGCGGCGCTGGCGGCGATCCGGGCACCGCTCGCGCGCCTCACCGAGATCTATGGGCTGCGGGGGGTGATGGCGACCCTGCTCAGCACCTATGCCGCGCGCGGCGCCGGCCGGCGGATCCTGCAAGGCCAGATCCGGCGCGGCGACCTCGAGCGCATCCGCGCGGTGCTGCTGGTCTCGGACCTGCGCGGGTTCACGACCCTCAGCAACCGGTTGCCCGGCGAGCAGGTGATCGGCCTGCTCAACGACTATTTCGATGGCCTGGTGACGGCGATCGAGGCCCATGGCGGCGAGGTCCTGAAGTTCATGGGCGACGGGCTGCTGGCGATCTTTCCGGTCGCGGCCGACCCCGCGGCCGCCTGCGCCGCGGCACTCGCCGCAGCCGAAGCCGCGCGGGGGGCACTCGCGGAGGGCAATGCGGTGCGCCGGGCGGCGGGCGAGCCGGAGCTCAAGAACGGCATGGCGCTGCATCTGGGCGAGGTGCTGTACGGCAACGTCGGCAGTGCTTCGCGCCTCGACTTCACCACGATCGGACCGGCAGTCAACCTGACCGCCCGCCTCGAGACCCTGGCCCGCGACCTCGGCCGGGACCTGGTGCTGTCGGCGGCCTTCGCGGCCGCCTGCCCGGGACCCCTTACCTCGCTCGGCCGGTTCGAATTGCGCGGCTTCAGCGAGCCCCAGGAGGTCTTCGCGCCCGCGGCCGCTTGAGTCCCAGCATGTCACCCTCCGATCGGAGGCTTCACTCCCCGAGCAGATGCAGGGTGATCCTGCGCTCGCGGCCGCGGGTGCGGTGCTCGAACAGGTAAATGCCCTGCCAGCGGCCGAGGTCGGGCTGGCCGGCGACCACCGGGATCGACAGATGGGTTGCGGTCAGCGCCGCCCGGATGTGCGCCGGCATGTCGTCGGCGCCCTCCTGGGTGTGGCTGTAGTGACGGACGTCCTCGGGCACCAATTTGCGGAAGAACGCGTTCATGTCGTCGAGGACGCGCGGGTCGGCGTTCTCCTGGATCAGGAGCGAGGCCGAGGTATGATGGAGGTAGACGGTCAAGAGCCCGTGCGCGATACCCTGCAGCGCCACCCACGAGCGCACCCGGTCGGTGATCTCGTAGAGTCGCTGGCCGTCGGTCGCGACGAGCAGTTGCTCGAGCCGCTGGCGCATGGTCTCCTGCCCTGGCCGTTCGATGGTGCCGCGGGAGCAGGCATTCCTATCATGAATCCGTGCCGCGTGGCCACCAAGGCGGCGCGCGCAGCGCGGCTTGGGAGGCGAGGCTGGGGGGCGACGCAGGATGACGGGCAGGGGCGGAACCAACGCAGCATGACGAATGCACGTAGCCTGTTCGGCGGGCTGCAGCGCCTGCATCGCTGGATCGGGGCGGCCGCCTTCGCGGTCGCGGCGTTCCTGATCTGGCGCGCTTTGCATCGCTACAGCCTGCACACGATTCTCGAACTCGCTGAGCATGATCTCCGGGCGCAATCTGGCGCTGGGGGCGGCCTTTGCCGCCGGCAGCTACGTCTGCCTGACCGGCTTCGACACGCTCGCCGTGCGCTACACCAGGAGCGACCTTCCCTATCGGAAGATCGCGCTCGCCTCGTTCACCGCGCTCTCGATCGGCCACACGCTCGGTTTCGCCGCGGCCGGCAGCGGCGCCGTGCGCTATCGGCTGTATGCCGGCTGGGGCCTGTCGGTGGGCGACATCGGCCGGATCATCGTGTTCTGCGGCGTGACCGTCGGGCTCGGGCTGGCGACGGTCGCCGGCAGCGTGCTGCTGACCCGGCACACGCTGATCGCCCAACTGTTCGGCGCCAGCCCCGGCGCCATGACCGGGCTCGGGCTGGTGCTGCTGGCAGTGGTCGCGACCTACCTGGCACTGGCCGCGTTCCGGCACCGGCCGATCTGGATCCGCAACTTCGAGCTGCCGGTGCCGGCGCTCACCCTGGCACTCGGCCAGATCGTGGTCGGCACGCTCGACCCGCTGCTGGTCTCGGCGGCGCTCTATGAGATGCTCAAGGGCGTGGCGCACATCGGCTATCTGCCGGTCGCGATCTGCTACATCGCGGCCAACGTCGTGGCGATGCTCTCGCACGTGCCGGGCGGGCTCGGGGTGATCGAGGCCGTGATCCTGTCCCTGGTCCCCGGCGCCAACGTGATCGGCGCGCTGGTCGCCTTCCGGGCGATCTACTATCTGATCCCGTTCGGGATCGGCAGCCTGATATTCGGCGTGACCGAGCTGGTGCGCCGGCAGCGGCCCGCCCTGCCCGATCCCGGCTGAGCTGCAGCACTAGCGCTTGTCAAACCCCTGCGCCGGGTTCAGGTTCGGCGCGCCATGCAGCCCCCTCTGCAGCCGAGCCGTCGGGACCGGGACGCGCCCGCCGCCGAGCCGTTCGCACTGACCGCTCCCGAGACCGCCGCGGAGACCCTGTCGGGGCTGGTCGAGCGGGTGGTGTTCCACAATCTCGAGACCGGCTTTTGCGTGCTCCGGGTCAAGCTCGCCGATCAGCGCGAGCCCGCGGCGGTGGTCGGCGAATGCCCACAGGTGGCGCCGGGCGAGGTCGTGAGCGCGCTCGGCCGGTGGCAGACCAATCCGAGCTTCGGCCTGCAGTTCCGCGCCGAGATCCTCTCCGTCGTGCCGCCGACCACGCTCGAGGGCATCGAGGCCTATCTCGGCTCGGGCATGATCAAGGGCATCGGCCGGGCGATGGCGGCGAAGCTGGTCAAGGCCTTCGGGGCCGGCGTGTTCGACGTGATCGAGCGCGAGCCGAACCGGCTGCGCGAGATCCCGGGCATCGGCCGCGGGCTCGCCGAGCGCATCGCCGCGGCCTGGCGCGATCAGCGCGCGGTCCGCGACATCATGCTTTTTCTCCACTCGCACGGGCTCAGCCCCCTGCGCGCGGCGCGCATCTTCGAGGCCTACGGCGCGCGCGCGATCCAAGTCGTCAGCAGCAACCCCTATCGCCTGGCGCAGGAGATCCGCGGCATCGGCTTTGCGTCCGCCGACCAGCTGGCGGAGCGCCTGGGGATTCCCAAGGATTCGCCGTTCCGCCTGCGCGCCGGCCTCGGCTTCGTGCTCGAGGAGGCGCTGGGTCAGGGCCACTCCGGCCTGCCGCAGACCGAGCTGATCGAGCGCGCCGCTTTGCTGCTCGGGGTCGAGGCGGCAGCGCTCGATGTGGCCTTGGCCGGCGAGGTTGCGGCGGGCGCGCTGGTCCCGGACCCGGTCGAGGGCACGCCCTGTGTGTTCCTGCCCTGGGTCCATCGGGCCGAGCGCGCGATCGCGGCCGGCCTGCGGCGGCTCGCGGGTGGCAAGCCGCCCTGGCAGATCGACGATGCCGATGCGCGGGTCGAGGCGGTCGAGAAGACGCTGGCGCTCCGGCTCGCCGAGGGCCAGCGGACCGCCTTGCGCATGGCGCTCACGACCAAGCTCGGGGTCATCACCGGCGGCCCCGGCACCGGCAAGACCACGCTGGTCGAGGCGATCCTGGCCGGCCTCGCCGGGACCGGGGTCGAGGTCCAGCTGGCGGCGCCGACCGGGCGCGCGGCAAGGCGGCTCGGCGAGAGCACCGGGCGCGATGCCAAGACCCTGCACCGCCTGCTCGAGGCCGAGCCCGGGCGCGGCTTCCGGCGCGGGCCTGAGCGGCCGCTGACCTGCGATCTGCTGGTGGTCGACGAGATGTCGATGGTGGACGTGCCGCTGATGCAGGCGCTGCTGGCGGCGCTGCCGGATGCGGCCGCATTGCTTCTGGTTGGCGACGTCGACCAGCTGCCCTCGATCGGGCCCGGGCAGGTGCTGGCCGACCTGATCGCGTCCGCCCGCCTGCCGGTGGTCCGGCTCGAGCAGATCTTCCGCCAGGCGGCCGAGAGCCGGATCGTGCGCAACGCCCATCGGATCAACCGCGGCCTGTTGCCCGAGCTCGCGCGCGAGGCCGACGCGCTGTCCGACTTCTATGCGATCAAGGCGCGCGACCCGGTCGATGGCGCCCGGCTCGTGCTGGAGCTGGTCGCCGAGCGGATTCCGGCCCGCTTCGGGGTCGACAGCGTGGAGGGCATCCAGGTGCTCTGCCCGACCAACCGCGGCGAGCTCGGCGCCCGCCACCTGAACGAGACCCTGCAGGCGGCGCTCAACCCGGATGCCGCGGACAAGATCGAGCGCCGCGGCGTGACCTTCGCGCTTGGCGACAAGGTGATGCAGCTCGAGAACGACTACGAGCGCGAGGTCTACAACGGCGACCTCGGCCGGGTGGTGGCGATCGACCGCGCCCAGAGCCAGCTGCTGGTCACCATCGACGGCCGGCCGCTCGCCTACGGCTTCGGCGAGCTCGACCGCCTGATGCCGGCCTACGCGATCACGGTGCACAAGGCGCAGGGCTCGGAATATCCGGTGGTCGTCCTGCCGCTCGCCCGCCAGCACGGCCGCATGCTGCGCCGCAATCTGGTCTACACCGCGATCACCCGCGCCAAGCGCCTGGTCGTCCTGGTGGTCGAGAGCGGCGCCCTCGAGCTCGCGATCGAAGGCCGCCCCGAGCCCAGGCGCTGGTCCAGGCTCCACGAGCTGCTGCAGGCGTGACCCGTGGGCCTGGTCACCCAGAGGAGGCCGGATGCCGCGGGCGCTTGATCGTGCGCGTGACGGATCAGGATCTCGCCGTTACCGCCCCGGCGCGCTCCTCCTCGCAGCCGGCAGCCGCCAGGTCCCTCGGCTCATCCCAGCTGGCGGCCACCGGCCGCCCCGGCGCTGCGCGGGCCCGTAGCCTCGCCTCCTTGGTCAATATCCGGGCTGCCGGCCACCAGCCGCCCCGGCACTGCGCGGGGCCGCAGCCTGGCCTGGTCTATATCCGGGCTGCCGGCCGGCAGCCGCCCCGCCGACGTGAGGCCGTACCCGGCCGGTCCCGACCCGGAATGAGCGCTGACCGACTGGCCTGGCTCTGGCGTTTTTCGTCCCCGGCGTTTTAACGTTTCGTCAATCATCGGCGCCCAACATGGCCCTTGGTCCATGCGACCCTGGGACTCCGTCGGCGGCCCAAAAAGAGCGGCATGGAGTCCCACGGTCGCATGGACCAGGCGAAGAAAGAGTTGACAAGCCAAAGGTTAAGCTTCGGTTAATGGCGTGATGGGCGCTATCCTCCCGCGCGGCCCGATCGCAGGGCTGGCGCCGGGCCGATGGTGACGACGCTTCAACTTCCGTGCCCTGGAATTTTGCCATGACTGATCGCGATCTCGAGCTCCGCCTGCTGACCGCGTGCGCGGTCGCGCGCGAGGCGGGCCACCTCGCCTACGACTACTTCATGAGGCGCGCCGAGCTCGACATCGAGCACAAGAGCGGCGCCCAGGACCTGGTCAGCATCGCCGACCGGGAGGTCGAGGAGCTGATCCGGACCCGGCTCTCGGTCGCGTTCCCGGAGGATCGCATGCTCGGCGAAGAAGGCGGCGGGGACGACCTGGCTCGCCGGCGACGACGAGCTGCTCGACGAGGGCCTGCTCGACGACGACCTTGAGAGCGGGGACGACCTCGAGACCGGGGACGACCCCGATGCCGCCGGCGGCGGTCGGGCCGGCAAGAGTGAGGAAAAAGGGCTGTGGGTGATCGATCCGATCGACGGCACCGCCAACTTCCTGCGCGGCGTGCCCTACTGGTCGGTGGCGCTCGCCTATCTGGTCGAGGGCCGGACCGAGATCGGGGTCACCTACGATCCGGTCCACGACGATCTGTTCTGGGCGCGCCGCGCGACCGGCGCCTACCGCAACGAGCGCAGGGTCCGGGTCTCGGGCTGCGCCGATCCGAGGCGGGCGGTGCTCGGCTCGACCTTCAGCTTCAAGATGCCGGTCGAGGACTATCTGCGCCTGATCGAGGGCATCCTTAGGGCCGGCGCCGATCACCGGCGGATGGGCTCGACCGCGCTCATGATGTGCCACGTCGCCGACGGCCGCCTGGACGGCTGCGCGACCATGTTCTGCAATTCCTGGGACGTGATCGGCGGCCTGTTGCTGGTGCGCGAGGCGGGCGGCGCGGCCAGCGACTTCCTGGCCGGCGCGACGCTGACCGAGCCCAACGGCGCCTTCGGCTGCACCCCCGACCTGACCGAGACCCTCGAAGCCCTGACCGGCCTGCGCGCCGCGACGTAGCCGCGCGCGTCAAGGGTCGCGGCATCTCTTGCGCAGCTGCCAGTCGGTTCGAGACGGACCAAGGAACCAAAGTGGGGAAAAAACATGGCGGGCGAGCAGCGGAGCGGCAAGGCGCGTCTGGTCGGCATCAACCACGTGGCGCTCGAGGTCGGAAACATCGACGAGGCGCTGGCCTTCTGGGGCCGGCTGTTCGAGATCACGCTGCGCGGCCGCAGCGAGACCATGGCGTTCATCGATATGGGCGATCAGTTCATCGCGCTCTCGACCGGCCGAAGTCAGAAAAAAGACGAGGACCGCCACTTCGGCCTCGTGGTCGACGACCGGGCGCCGCTGCGGCGCGCGCTTGCGGAGATGGGCGTCCAGATCCTGCCAGGCCGCGGCCTCGACTTCCTCGACCCCTGGGGCAACCACATCCAGGTCGTCGACTACCGCGACATCCAGTTCACCAAGTCCCCCCAGGTCCTCGCCGCCATGAACCTCGGCCACCTCGACAAGAGCGCCGACGCGCTCGACGAGCTTGCGCGCAAGGGCATCCGGATTTCGTGAGCCCAAAAATGTGCCAGGATGTGCCAGGAGCTTTTCAGAAGAGCCGGCCGGCAGGTTCGATCGCCGAAAAGGTTCCTGACACCTTTTCCCTCTTCTCGGCAGGTTCGATCGCCGAAAAGGTTCCTGACACCTTTTCCTTCTTTTCCCTCTGACACCTTTTTCAGTGCTGACACCTTTTCCAGTGCGCGGCTCGAAACTCTTGTTGATCTTATGTCTTGTCTTCAAGCTGTGGCAGCGGGCTATCTGATGGAAGTTCTTCGGCACGGGCTTGCGTCCGCCACACGATTTCTAGGATTTCTCTTACTCTCTCAAATATTGGTTTTGCGTCGTTACCAAACCGTCCAAGTGCTACACCCGCGTCCGCGAAGAGTCCCAGAAACGATCGAGGCTTGACATTTTCTTGTGCAGATCCTTTTGGAGCAACTCAAGGCGTCTAAGCAATCGGTATTTGAAATCGTCATCAAGCAAAGTGTTATTGACGATAACGTCGCGTAGATCGTTTATCCGTTCCTGGATAATCCGGAGATCTCCAGTTGAAAACTCATATATGCCAGTCTCAGAATCTGACTTGGATTCTGTAGATTCAGTTCCTGATTCTGTAGTTCATTGATCATTATCCGAAATTTTATAATCCTATCTCTTATAACATCAATCGTTGAAGTCTTAGAATCCGGATTAATATTGAGCTTCGTGTCAATTGGCAATTTAACAGCGGTACAGAACGTCTTTATAAAATGCCATGCATTAACGTACACGTCAAAGTTAGCCGAGACAACGCCTTCCCTTTGGATATTATTGTCCATTTCCAAGAAATCATCACAAATCTTGCCTGCTGCTATCGGGATTAACTCAGGCAGGCTTTCAACATACTGCTCGTCGAACATGTTCTCGCGCTCGCGCTGGAAGTTGTTGAGTTGTGTGCATCGGGGTCGGGTCTTGTACATATGGGTCCTGTCTAGCAGTCAAGCATACCAGGCAGTGAGCGTAGCGCTTGCTCGTGGTATGGAGTGCATCATTGGGCGACACGGGCAGCCGTCTCAGTGTCAACCAACTTTCCGCAGAACCGATCCGGTGAGGCTGATTTTGGTCCGCTCCGACCGGAAATGCAAGATCCTCGGCAAGCAGATACCCATTGCCAAGGTCACTCATGGGAGCCGTGCGCAGCGTTCTCCGCGGGAGTGGTCCCTGGCTCAAAGCCCGCGCGCGACGCGGCGTCCGAGGCGGGTGAGGAGGTGGTCGAGTTCGGCGTGGTCGGTGGCGTCGAGGCGGGCGCCGGGGGGCGGAGCGCGGGGCTCGCGATGATGCCGCGGCGGTGCAGGATCTCCTTGGGGATCGCGAGGCCTATGCCCGGGTGCTGCTCGTAGCGGACGCGAGCGGCGAGGTCGAAGGCGTCGTCCAGGCGGCGGGTCGCGATGCGCTCGTAAACCTCGACCCCTGTGGCAACCGCATCCAGGTCGTCGACGATCGCGACATCCAGTTCACCAAGGTCCCAGGTGCTCGCCGCCGTGGGCCTTCGCTACCTCGACAGGAGCGCAGACGCGCTCGAGCAGGCGGCGCGGAAGGGCATCCGGGTTCCGTGAGCCGGGCAGCGCCACGGTGGAGAGGTCTCCCACGCGCGGCAGTGGGTCGGACGTGCGTAGCGAAGCTGCCCAAGCGGCGGCGCTCTGGAACTGAGGGTGGAGCTGCGGCCGGCGGCGCCCGCGCGCGGGTCAGGGGTGGGCGGGAAAATGGTGACCCGGGCTGTGAAATATCGTGCCGTGGCCTTGCCTCCGGGCGGGGCTTGGTGTCGATTGGCCGTACCGTCGCCAGCGCAGGGGATCGTTCGGGTGTTGGTTTACAGCGCCATGGCCTATCGCGAGATGACCGAGAACCGGCTCGGCAGCTATCTCGCGACCCTGCCCGAGATCGCCGCGCGGCTCGGCAGCCGGCCCACGCTCTGGCAGATCCGCAGGGTCGCCGCGAGCGATCTGAGCGCGGTCTTCATCGCCGAGGGCCCGGCCGGCGACGTCTGCATCAAGCAGGCGCTGCCTTGCACCCAGGACCTCGGCGGCCAGTGGCAGCTGCCGCTCGAGCGCACCGGCTTCGAGGAGGCGGCGCTGAACCTCTACGCCCGCTTCGCCTCGGGCCTGGTGCCGCGCGTCCTGCACTACGATTCCGAGCTGGCCCTGATGGTCCTGGAACGCCTGCATCCGCACCTCACGCTCCGCCGCGGCATCAGCAAGGGCACCGTCTATCCCCGCTTCGCCGAGCAGATCGGCAAGTTTCTGGGCGAGACTTTGTTCCGGACCTCGGATCTCGCCATGCCCGCGGCCGAGAAGAAGGAGCGGATCGCGTTCTTCTGCGCCAACGCCGAGATCGCGCGGGTGACCGAGTATCTGACCTTCACCGAGCCCTACATGGACGCGCCCGAGAACCGCTGGACCCGGCCGGAGCTCGACGAGCTGGCGCGCGCGGTGCGCGCGGACGACGCCCTCAAGCGCACCGTCTCGGTGCTCAAGCAGCGGTTCATGGCCGAGCCGCGCGCCCTGATCCACGGCAATCTGCACACCGGTGCGGTGCTGGTGACCGAGACCGACACCAAGGTCATCGACCCGGCGTTCGCGCACTTCGGGCCGGTGGGCTTCGATGTCGGGACCCTGATCGGGCACCTTTTGATCGGCTACTTCAGCCAGTCGGGCCACGCCCCGAGCCACGCCCCGCGCAGCACCTACGAGCGCTGGCTGGTCGGCACCGTGCAGGAGGTCTGGCAGGGCTTTCACGACCGCTTCCTCGAGCTGTGGCGGATCGCGCCCGACGGCGATGCCTATCCCAAGGCGCTGTTCGATGGGGCGAACGGGGCGGAATCGCTGCGCACCGCGCAAAAGGAGTACATGCGGGCGATCTTCGAGGACGCGCTCCGCTTCGCCGGGGTGACGATCATCCGCGCCGTCCTCGGCCGCCAGCATGCCGCCGATTTCGAGCAGATCGAGGAGCGCGAGCGGCGGGCGGCGTGCGAGCGGCCGGCCCTGCTGCTGGCGTGCGAGCTGATCAAGGATGCGCAGTACGTGAGCGACCTCGCCGAGGTCATGGAGGTCGCCCGCCAGCTGCGCGAAGGCGGGGTGCCGGGTGGGTGAGCGGGTCCGGGCGCGGACCGCGGGGCGCCGGTCAGCGCCAGCCCATGTAGTGCTTGATCCTGGCGTCGGTGAGCGACCGCAGCGAGGTCAGCTCGGCCTCGATCGCCTCGCGGCTGGCGTGCGCCGAGCGCAGGTCCGCGGTCAGGCCGGCGATCTTGAGCTGGGCGAGCGCGAGCTCGGCGCGCAGCTGCAGATCCGTGGCGCTGGCGGCGCCTGCCGACACGCCCGCAGCGGCGGTTCCGGAAGCCTGGGCGCGCTCCGCGGGGTTCGGCCCGGCTGGCTGCGTCGGCGCGGCCTCGAGCTCGGCCGCGGCGGCGGGCTCGATCGGCGATGGCGGCGCTCGCCCGACCAGCCCGGCCACCACCTCGCTGGTGCGCGCCTGGGTGAGCGTCTGCTCGAGCTCGGCGATCCGGCTCACGAGCGTCGCACGCTCGCCCTGCAGCCGGGCCGCGTCGGCGCCCGCGTCCGCCAGGCGCTGGCGCAGGCTCGTGAGCTCACCGGCGCTCGCCGCCTCGCTCCGCCGGCGCTCGGCGCGCTCGGTCTCGATTTGGGCGCGCAGCCGCTCCAGCTCCCGCGCAGCGCCATCCCGCTCGGCCCGCCCGCCCGGCGGGGCCGGACACAGCTGGTCCGCGGCCGGTAGGTCGCCGGACGCCCCGGGTCCGGCCTCGAGGTCCTGGCGGATGGCGCTCAAACTGGCCTTGAGGTCGCCGATCGTGGTCGCCAGCCGATCGAGCGACGTGGCCTGACTGCCCGCGACGGGCGCGCCGGTGGCCGCCGCCGGCCCCCCGCGCGCCCCTGTCGGCAGGCTCACGACCAGCAACGCCAAGGCAATCCCGGCATAGTTCAGGGATCTGATCCCGTCATTTGCCGACCGGTCCCCGACCGACCCAACAGACATAGCCTGTCCGCCCGAGCACGACTACATGGTCATTGACGACAGCTGCAAAATATAGAAGTATTCGGCGACAGAGAAAAGCAGAATCGCTGAGATTGATGGCGAATATTGTGGATTATCTAATGCGTATGATAATGCTGACGATTTCGCTGCAAATTTGTCAAGCTCTCCGGTAGCGCGATGACCAAGGAACTGATATCGCGTAATGGGTGAATTGAGAACTGCGCGGCGTTGGCGCGCGCTGGGCGCTAGGTGGACAGGCGGTGACGGGCTATATCTGAGCGCGTGGGCTTGGCCAGCACCCGAACCGAGGAGCCTGACCCGCCGTGCGCGCCGACCTTTCGATCGCGATCGCCCAGACCAATCCGACCGTCGGCGACGTCGCGGGCAATCTCGAGCGCATCCGCGACTACCGTCGTCAGGCGGCGGCCGCCGGCGCCGATCTGGTAGTGTTCTCGGAGTTGGTGCTGGTCGGCTACCCGCCCGAGGACCTGGTGCTCAAGCCCGCGCTCCAGGACGCCGCGCGCGCCGCCGCGCTGGCGCTGGCGGCCGACACCGGCGACGGCGGGCCGGCCGTGATCCTGGGCGCCCCCTGGGTCGACCAGGGCAAGCTCTACAACGCCATGCTGCTGCTCCAGGGCGGCAGGCTCGCGACCGCGCGCTACAAATACGATCTGCCCAACTACGGCGTGTTCGATGAGAAGCGGGTGTTCGCCCAGGGGCCGGTGCCCGGGCCGATGGCTTTTCCGCTGGCCGGCGGCGATCAGCTGCGGATCGGCGGCATGGTCTGCGAGGACATGTGGACGGAGGAGGTCGCGGAGGCGCTCCAGGAGTCGGGGGCGGAGATCCTGATCGTGCCCAACGGCTCGCCGTTCGAGCACGACAAGCCGGACGTGCGCCTCAACCTCGCGGTCGCCAGGGTGACCGAGACCGGCCTGCCGCTGATCTACTGCAACCAGGTCGGCGGCCAGGACGAGCTGGTGTTCGATGGCGCCTCGTTCGTGCTCAACGCCGACCGCCGCCTTGCGGCGCAGGCGCGCGCGTTCGAGGAGCAGCTGCTGATCACGCGCTGGCAGCGGGGTGCCAAAGAGGCGTGGCGCTGCGTTGCGGGCGAGATGGCGCCGCCGCTCTCCGAGCTCGAGGCGATCTACCGCGCCATGTGCCTGGGCCTCGCCGACTACGTCGACAAGAACCGCTTTCCGGGGGTCGTGCTCGGCCTCTCGGGCGGCATCGATTCGGCGCTCTCGGCCGCGGTCGCGGTCGATGCCTTGGGGCCCGCGCGCGTGCACGCGGTGATGATGCCCTCGCGCTACACCTCGAGCGACAGCCTCGAGGATGCCGAGGCGGTGGCGCAAGCGCTCGGCATCCGCCTCGACAGCGTCCCGATCGAGCCCGCGGTCGCGGGCTTTTCGACCATGCTCGGGCCGCTGTTCGCCGGCCGGCCGCCGGACATCACGGAAGAGAACCTGCAGGCGCGCGTGCGCGGCGTGCTCCTGATGGCGATCTCGAACAAGCTCGGCCCGATGGTGCTGACCACCGGCAACAAGTCGGAAATGTCGGTCGGCTACGCCACCCTCTATGGCGACATGTGCGGCGGTTATTCGGTCCTCAAGGACGTCTACAAGACGACCGTGTTCGCGCTCGCAAGCTGGCGCAACCAGCATCTGCCCAAGGGCGCCAAAGGGCCGGCAGGCCGGGTGATCCCGGAGCGGATCATCACCAAGCCGCCCTCGGCCGAATTGCGCGCCAACCAGACCGACCAGGACAGCCTGCCGCCCTACGATGTGCTCGATCAGATCCTCCAAGGCCTGGTCGAGCAGGACCTCGCCGCCCGCGACCTGATCGCCAAAGGCTACGATCCGGCCGTCGTCCGAAAAGTCTCGGACCTGCTCGACCTCGCCGAATACAAGCGCCGCCAGGCGCCCCCAGGCGTCAAGATCACGCGCAAAGCCTTCGGCCGCGACCGCCGCTACCCGATCACCAACGCATTCCGCAAGCTGCGGCTGGCCGAGGCCGTGGCAACGCGGGCTGACCCGCCGCCCGCCACTGAGTGAGCTGTGGTTGTCAACCGGCGCGTCGGTAGCCACAATAGCTCAAGTGGCTTCGGGCACCGCCCATGAAGACGATCGCTGCGAAGGACGCCAAGAACGGCTTCGGCCGCATGCTGGACGCTGCCCAGCGCGAGCCGGTGACGATCGAGAAGCACGGCCGCGCCGTCGCTGTGGTGCTCTCGCTGGAGGAGTATCAGCGCCTCGAGGCCCTGGATGACGCCTGGTGGGCGGCGCGCGCCCAAGCGGTGATCGATGAGGACGAGTGGCTCGGGCCGGAAGCAAGCGAAAGGCTGACCAGGCAGTTGCTTGATGCTGAGGATTGAATATTCGAGGCAAGCCGAGAAATTCCTCCGTCGACTCCCACCGAAACACGGTCGCCAGCTGGCGACCAAGATCACCGGGCTCAGCCAGGACCCCTATCCGCCCGATTCGGCTACGCTTGTGGGCGCACCCTTTCGGCGCGCCGACCTTGGCGAATACTCGGATCATCTACGACGTCCAGGACGGGACGCTGCAAGTCGTGTTGGTCGGCAAATGTAACGACGCCGAGGTCTGTCGCAGGCTGAGGCGTCAGCTGCGCTAAGTCTTACCTTTCGGGCCTCACGACGCATGCCTGGCCCGCGGGCGTGGACCTGAGGGCGGGCATCTGCTACCGGTCCCCATCACGGGCAGCCGAGTGGGCAAGTGCGGCGCAGCGCGAGCCATGGCCGAGCGGATCTGTCTCTACGACACGACGGCTGCACGACGACTTCGCGCCGGGTCGGCGCAACGACCAGCAAGCGCCGCAGGCCGGATCGAGAGGTAGAGATGAGCAGGCTTGGCGGGATCCACGGTTGCGTTCGAGCGGGCATCCTGGCGCTGGCACTGCTCGCGGCAACAGCCGCCACCCCGGCTCTGGCCCAGAGCCCGGCGCCGGGCGCCGGCGCGGAGCCGCCGCCACGCGTCCAAGAGCTGCTCGAGCTGCTGGGAGATCCGGGCGTGCGCGACTGGCTCGAGGCGCAACGGGCCAGGAGCCACGCGCCCGCGCCGGCCGCCGCCTCCGAGGAGGCGCAGATCGAGGGCTACTTCGCCACGCCGGTGGCCGCGATCCGGCAGCACTTCGCTTCGCTCGCGGCCGCCTTCCCGATGCTGCCGGCCGACTTCGCGCAGGCGCGGGCGCTGCTGGTCGCGGATCTCCAGGATCGCGGCCTGGTCGAGATCCTGCTCCTGCTGTGCGGGTTCGTGGCCCTGGGATTCGGCGCCGAATGGCTGTTCTGGCGGGTGACCGCGGCCGCCCATCAGCGCATCGGGGAGCTGGATCTGGCGACGGTCGGCGATCGGTTGCGCGCGGTCGCCACCCGGCTCGCATTCGGCACCGGGCTGGTGATCGCCTTTGCGCTCGGCAGTGTCATCCCGTTCCTGCCCTTCCACTGGCCGCCCCTGCTCCGGGAGATCGTGCTCGGCTATCTGCTGGCCTTTCTTGCTGTGCGGCTGGCGCTGGTGATCAGCCGCGTCCTTCTGGCACCCGGCGGCCGGTACGGCTACGACGTCGAGCGCTTCCGCATCATTCCGATGAGCACGACCGCCGCCCGGTTCCTCTACCCGCGGCTGGGCCTGCTGGTCGCCTGGTTCGCCTTCGGCCGGGTCACGCTGATCCTGCTCGGTGCCCTGGGCTTCTCGCCCGAGGCCCGGCACCTGGTCGGGTATCTGCTCGGATTGGGCCTGCTCGCGATCGGCCTCGAGATGGTCTGGCGCCGGCCGCGCGCCGTGCCTGCAGATGTCCTGCCGGCAGCCGGCCGGCGGCCGCTCGGCCGCGGTGCCCGGAACGTGCTGCTCTCGGGCTATTTCCTGGTGCTATGGACGCTTTGGGTGGCGGGCAGCATGCCCGTCTTCTGGCTTGCCGTCCTGGCGGTCGCCCTGCCGGCGGCGGTCGGCGCGACCCAGCGCTCGGTCAATCACATCCTGCGCCCGCCGGGCGTCGATACCGGCGAGGGGTTGCCGAGCGTGCGCGCGGTCTGTCTCGAGCGCGGCCTGCGCGCCGCGCTGATCATCGGCGCCGCCCTGCTGCTGGCCCACGCCTGGCACATCGACCTGGTGGCGCTGACCGCCAGCGACACCATGCTCACCCGTCTCGTGCGCGGCGTCCTGAGCGCGGTCGTGATCCTGCTGATCGCCGACTTGGCGTGGCATGTGCTCAGAACCGTGATCGACCACAAGCTCGCGGAGGCCCAGACCCCAGGTCAGCTGAACACCGACGAGGCGCGGCGCCGCGCCCGGGCGCGGACGCTCCTGCCGATCCTGCGCAACGTGCTCCTGGTGACCCTGATGGCCATGGCGGCGATGATGGCGCTCTCGGCGCTCGGCGTGGAGATCGGACCGCTGATCGCCGGTGCGGGGGTGGTGGGCGTCGCGATCGGCTTCGGCGCGCAGACCCTGGTCAAGGATGTGATCAGCGGCATGTTCTATCTGCTCGACGACGCGTTCCGGGTCGGCGAGTACATCCAGAGCGGCAACTACAAGGGCACGGTCGAATCCTTCAGCCTGCGCTCGGTCAAGCTGCGGCACCAGCGCGGGCCCTTGTATACGGTGCCGTTCGGCACCCTGGGCGCGATCCAGAACATGAGCCGCGACTGGGTGATCGAGAAGCTGAAGGTCGGCGTCACCTACGACACCGATCTCGAGAAGGTGAAGACGCTGATCAAGCAGATCGGCAAGGAGCTGGCGCAGGACCCGGAGTTCGCGCCGCACATCATCGCGCCGCTGAAGATGCAGGGCGTGGATGAGTTCGGCGACTTTGCGATCCAGATCAGCATGAAGATGATGACCCGCCCCGGCGAGCAGTTCGTGATCCGGCGCCGCGCCTACGCGATGATCAAGAAGGCGTTCGACGCCAACGGCATCAGGATCGCCTTCCCGACCGTGCAGGTCGCTGGGCGCGACGAAGAGACGGCCGCCGCGGTGGCGCACCAGGGGCTGGAGCTGCTCCAGCCGGCCGCGCCGCCGGCCGCGTGAGGGGCACGCGCTCGCGGCCGCGAGCATGGACCGGAGCCCGGTCATCTGGTACCGACTGTCGCTCGGGCGCGGGCCGGGGCGCGGGCGCGCGGGTCCATGAGCGGAGGGGCGGCAGGGGCCCGATCAGGCGGCATGACCGAACGGATCTATCTCTACGACACGACGCTGCGCGACGGCGGCCAGACCCAGGGCGTCGACTTCGCGGTCGCCGACAAGGTCGCGATCGCCCTGATGCTCGACCGGCTGGGGATCGACTACGTCGAGGGTGGCTGGCCGGGCGCCAATCCGACCGACGACGGTTTTTTCCGAACGCCGCCGGCCTTGCAGCATGCCAAGCTCGCGGCCTTCGGCATGACCCGGCGCCCGGGCCGCAGCGCCGCCAACGATCCGGGCCTCGCCGTCCTGTTCCAGGCCAAGACCGATGTGATCACGCTGGTCGGCAAGAGTTCGCCGAGACAGGTGGAGCTGCTTGGGGCCGACCGCGACGAGAACCTGCGCATGATCGAGGACAGCGTCGCCGAGGCCTTGCGGCACGCCGCCGAGGTGATGTTCGACGCCGAGCACTTCTTCGACGGCTTTGCGGCCGATCCCGATTATGCGCAGGCCTGCCTCGAGGCGGCGGCCGCGGGCGGGGCGCGCTGGCTCGTGCTGTGCGACACCAACGGCGGCCGCCTGCCCCACGAGATCGCGCGCACGGTCGAGCGGGTGACCCGGAAAATCCCGCCCGAGCGGCTCGGCATCCATACCCACAACGATGCCGAGACCGCGGTCGCGGGCAGCCTCGCGGCCATCCAGGCCGGCTGCCGCCAGGTCCAGGGCACGCTGAACGGCCTCGGCGAGCGCTGCGGCAACGCCAATCTGGTCGCCCTGATCCCGACGCTCATGCTGAAGCTCGGCTATGCGACCGGGGTCGGCGAGGCGGGCTTGCGCCAGCTGACCGAGCTGTCGCGGGCGCTCGATGAGCGCCTCAACCGGACCCCCGACCGCCACGCCGCCTACGTCGGCGCCAGCGCCTTCACCCACAAGGCGGGCCTGCACGCCTCGGCGGTGGTCAAGGACCCGAGCAGCTACGAGCACGTCCCGCCCGAGGTGGTCGGCAATCAGCGCCACATCGTGGTCTCGGACCAGGCGGGCCGCGCGAGCCTGGTCAAGCGGCTCGAGGACATCGACCTCGAGGCGCCGCCGTCGGAGGCCGAGATCCGGGCCCTTCTGCGCGAGGTCAAGGAGCGCGAGGCCAACGGCTACGCCTACGAGGGCGCGGACGCGAGCTTCGAGCTGCTGGCGCGCCGGACGCTCGGCCAAGTGCCGGACTACTTCCGCCTGCAGAGCTTTCGGATCATCGACGAGCGCCGGTTCAACGCCAGGAACGAGCTGGTCACGCTCTCCGAGGCGACCATCAAGGTCGAGGTCGGCGGTGCTGTGCGCATGATCGTGGCCGAGGGCAACGGCCCGGTGCATGCCCTCGACACCGCGCTGCGCCAGGCGCTGTCCGCGACCTACCCCGCGCTGGAGCACATGCATCTGGCCGACTACAAGGTGCGCATCCTGACGCCCGAGGCCGGCACCGCGGCGGTCACCCGGGTGATCATCGAGAGCGCCGACGACCGGGGCCGGCGCTGGTCGACGGTCGGCGTCTCGACCAACGTGATCGACGCCTCCTACAACGCGCTGCACGACGGCATCACCTACAAGTTGCTCGTAGACGGCGCCGCGGCGGCCCGCTGAATGGCCGCGGCGCCCGCCGCCCCCGGTCCGGCCGTCATCCTGGTCCGCCCGCAGCTCGGCGAGAACGTCGGCACCGCGGCGCGCGCGATGCTGAACTTCGGCCTGACCGACCTGCGTCTGGTGCGTCCGCAGTGCGGCTGGCCGAACGTCAAGGCGCTGAATGCCGCCTCGGGCGCCAACGAGGTGCTGAACCGGCTGCAGCTGTTCGCGACCGTCGAGCAGGCGTGCGCCGATCTGCAGCGCGTCTACGCCACGACCGCGCGCGGGCGCGATCTGGCCAAGCGCGAGGTCAGCGCGGCGGGGGCCGCGCGCGAAGCCCGGGCCGCGCGTGCCGCCGGCCAGGGCGTCGGCATCCTGTTCGGCCCGGAACGGACCGGGCTCACCAACGACGAGCTGATCTACGCCGATGCCGTGCTGCGGATCCCGGTCAATCCCGAGTTCGTCTCGCTCAACCTCGCGCAGGCGGTCTTGCTGGTCGCCTACGAGTGGTGGCAGTCGGCCGATCCCCTCCCGGCACGCGCGGCGATCGCGGCCACCGGCCCGCCGGCGACCCAGCCCGCTCCGCAGCCTGCGACCCGGTCGGCGACCGCCGATTGCGACCAAGAGCGAGCTCGCGGGGCTGCTCGACCATCTGGTGGCCGAGCTCGATGCCGTGGACTTCTTCCGCACCCCGGACCGGCGGCTGAGCATGGTGCGCGCGCTGCAGGCGATCTTCGCCCGCGCCGAGCTCGGCACGCCCGACGTCCACCTCCTGCGCGGCGTGATCAAGCAGCTGGCGCGAGGCCGCCGGGGGCGCGCTTGACCGAGTGACCCCATGGGGTCATATTCGCCCGCGGAGGTCGAGCCATGGCCGATGTCAAGATTCGCAAGCTCGAGGACTGGGTGGTCGAATCGTTTCGCGCCCAGGCCCGCAAGGGCGGACGCAGCCTCGAGGCCGAGCTGCGTCAGTTCCTGACCGAGGCCGCCCGTCAGCGGCGGCAGCAGGTGATCGACGAGATCAAGGCTTTCAACGAGCAGCTTAGGGCCAAGTATGGCGAGATGTCGGATTCCACCGCGCTGATCCGGGAAGACCGGGAGTCCCGCGGGTGATCGTCGTCGACGCCAGCGTCGCGGTCAAATGGTTTGCTCCCGGAGCCGATTACCAAGCTGGCCTCGCGCTCCTGGAGGGCCGCGAACGCCTAGTGGCGCCGAGCCTGATTCAGATCGAAGTGACCGCGGGGCTGGTCAAGCGAGCGCGGCGCCGGTTATGGACCGACCAGGAAAGCAGGGTCCAGGTGGCCTCGTGGTTGCGCCTGCTGGCGAGTCGTTCGCTGCTTTTGACGGCCGACGAGGACGACCTGCCCGCGGCGGCCGAATTGGCGCTCGAATTGAGCCACCCGGTGCAGGACTGTCTTTACCTGGCGGTGGCCGTGCGCCTGGGGGTCCTTCTGGTCACCGCGGATCGCCGCTTTGCCGATCGGGCCGTCAGCCGCCATCCGAACGTGCAGCTCCTGGGTGCGCCCTCTGCGGCAACCCACTGAGGGCAGTCACGGCGAGCTCACAGCCCATTTCGCCGCTTGCGCGATGGGCGGACGAGCCGGCCGGAATTAACGCATCCGAAACGGCATTTGGCCCAGAGTCCGGGTTGCCGCGGCGGCATCGGGTCGCCAGGCATGCTTTGGGAGCCTGAGCTTGAACCAGGCAGCGGGCCTCGCACGCGGGCTCAGGCCAAGTCGGCCTGCCGACGGGCGCGACCAGGGAGGCCCGACCAAGGCAGAGCCGGCCAAGGCAGAGCCGACCCGGCGGGCCGCAGCGCGCCCGGACGGCGCGCTGGTCGGCCGGGTCATGTCGGTCGCCGGCGCGATCATCTGGGCTCTGCTCGACCCCGAGGCCGCCGGCTCCGCCGAGATCGGCCACGTGGTCCGGCTGCAGGGGGCCACCGGCCGCAGCTTCGGGGTCATCACCACGCTCAAGAACGACGGCCGGCGCGCCGGCGAGGACGACCGGCGGCTGGTCGAGATCCGGCTGATCGGCGAGATCCTGACCAGCAGCTCGAGCCGCTGGCGCTTCCAGCGCGGGGTCTCCAGCTATCCGCCCCTCGACAGCCCGATCCACGCCGGCACGCGCGAGGAGCTGTGCGCGATCTACGCCCGGCCGGAGGTCTCGACCGTCCGTCTTGGCACCTTGCGCAACGCCGCCGATCTACCGGCCTTCGCGATGACCGACAATCTGCTCGGCAAGCATTTCGCCGTGCTCGGCACCACCGGCGCCGGCAAGTCCTGCGCCGTGACCGTGATCCTGCGCGCGATCCTCGAGGCCTGCCCGTTCGGGCACATCATCATGCTCGACCCGCACAACGAGTATGCGACCGCCTTCCAGAACCGGGCCGAGCTGCTCAACCCGAGCAACCTGAAGCTGCCCTACTGGCTGCTCAACTTCGAGGAGATCGCCGCGATCCTGGTCAACCAGGAATTGCCCGAGGGCGCCTATGCCGAAGGCGCCATTCTCCGGCGCGCGATTCTCAAGGCCAGGCGCAACTTCTCGGGCGAGGGCGCCAGCCAGGAGCACGTCACGGTCGACACCCCGGTGCCCTACCGTCTGTCCGAGCTGATCCAGGTGCTCAAGGACGACATGGGCGCCTTCAACAAGGCCGACAGCGCGGTCTACTATCAGCATCTGGTCAACCGCGTCGAGAGCGTGAGCAGCGACAAGCGCTACGATTTCATGTTCTCGAGCTTCAGCGTCCGCGACAACATGCGCCAGATCCTGTCGCGGATCCTGCGCATCCCGGTCGAGGGCAAGCCGCTCACGATCATCGACATCTCGGGGGTGCCCTCGGAGATCGTCGACGTCGTGGTCTCGGTGCTGTGCCGGCTGATCTTCGAGTTCGCGCTCTGGAGCGATCGCGAGCGCACGCCGCCCTTGCTGCTGGTCTGCGAGGAGGCGCATCGCTACGTGCCGCGCGACGATCAGGCGGGCTTCGCGCCGACCCGGCGGGCGATCTCGCGGATCGCCAAGGAGGGTCGCAAATACGGCCTCTCTTTGTGCCTCGTGACCCAGCGCCCGGCCGATCTCTCGGTCAGCAGCCTGTCGCAGTGCAACACGATCTTCGCGCTCCGGCTCGGCAACGAGCACGACCTCGAGTTCGTCCGCCACGCCGTGCCCGACAGCTCGCGCTGGCTGGCCGACGCGCTGCCGGCGCTCAACACCCAGGAGGCGCTGGTGCTCGGCGACGGCGTGCCGGTGCCGCTGCACATCCGCTTTTTGGACCTGGCCCCCGAGGAGCGCCCGGCCAGCACCACGCCGCCGTTCGCCACCGCCTGGCAGGGCGATCAGGGCGACGAGGGCCTGATCGCGGAGACCATCGACCGCTGGCGCCACCAGGTCCGGGCGCAGATCCCCTAGCCCCCCGCGGGCGGGCCGACCGCGACGCCGCTCGGACCCGCTCAAGGCGCAAGGCCGACGCAAAGCCTTTGACATCGGGCGGCCGATCGCTATAACCGGCGCGGTTCGAAGAGCGCGCATGGCCCGCGCTCCGCTGGGCTGTGCCGGAATGCCAGGCCCGGCCCTGCCGGATCCACCCCTGCCGGATGTCAGCACCGCCGTCATGACCAAACGCGTCGAAGCCAAGAACAAGATCTGCCGCCGCCTCGGGGTCAACCTCTGGGGCCGCGCCCGCAACCCGATCGTCAAGCGCGACTATCCGCCGGGCGAGCACGGCTCCAAGCGGCGCAAGATCTCCGGCTACGGCCAGCAGCTGATGGCCAAGCAGAAGCTCAAGGGCTACTACGGCAACATCACCGAGCGGCAGTTCCGGCGGGTGTACCAGGAGGCCGCGCGCCGGCGCGGCGACACCGCCGAGCACATGGTCGGCCTGCTCGAGCGCCGCCTCGACACGGTGGTCTACCGGTTGAACTTCGTGCCGACCGTGTTCGCGGCGCGCCAGTTCGTCAACCACGGCCATGTCACGGTCAACGGCCGGCGGGTCACCATCCCGAGCTACGTGGTGCGCGAAGGCGACGTGGTCGAGGTGCGCGAGAAATCCAAGAACCTGGCGCTCGTGCTCGGCACCATCCAGCAGCCCGAGCGCGACGTTCCGGACTACCTCGCGCTCGACCTCCGGGCGCTCAAGGGCACCTTCGTGCGGGTCCCCAAGCTCGCCGACGTGCCCTATCCGGTGCAGATGGAACCGCACCTGGTGATCGAGTACTACTCCCGCTGACCCCGTCGCGCCCGCCACCGCCGCGGGCGACCTGATTGCCTCAACCGACCCGTCCGCCAGGCGCAGATGGTCGCAGCTGGCCGTGCGCAAGGGTTGCGCCGCGGCGCGCCCGACGCCATATCGGCGTCGTCGCGCGGCCGGCGCAGACGGTTCAGCCATTGTTCAACTGGCTTGTGCTGTTGTCGGGCGGTTGCTGGGGTTGTGGGGCCGAGCTGCAACAGCCCAGTGGAAAACACGGTCCACCTGCCGAACCTGGTCGCCTTGCTCGTGCCCTGAAGACTAGGATGCCGGCGCTCGTCGACCGCGCC
Organism: uncultured Alphaproteobacteria bacterium; assembly: GCA_963753685.1. Classification (GTDB taxonomy): domain Bacteria; phylum Pseudomonadota; class Alphaproteobacteria; order Geminicoccales; family Geminicoccaceae; genus DATAOG01. Next base: position 189,544 of record CAVWDE010000011.1, on the reverse strand, counting down.
CCACCAGGGCGTCACGGGCCGTCGGGTATTCGAGGAGCGATCCGAACCGTGGCCAGCCGTCTCGTCCGAGCGACGTCTCTCCTGATCCTGGGGCTGGTCGCGCTCACGCTCACGACCGGGCCGCTTCGCGCCACGCAGGACGAGCCGCTGAGCCTCCGCTATGGGCTCTACTGGGCGGGCTTCCAGATCGCCACCCTGACGCTCCGCCACGAGGTCGGGTCGGACGGCTACCGCTCGGAGCTGGACGTTCAGACCGTGGGCCTGGCCGAGCGTCTGGCTCACTACCGCTCGATGGCGCAGGCGATCGGGCGCCTCGATCAGGCCTTGGGCCTGATGCCGGTCACCTACCGGTCCGAATATCGGACCAACAAGAAAGACCGGCGCTCGCTGGTGCAGTTCGATCCGCAGAGCGGCGATGTCGTCGACCTCGAGAACACCAAACGCGGCAAGGACGAGGGCAACCATGTTCCGGAGGCGCTCGAGAGCGGCGTCATCGACCCGCTGACCGCGTTCTTCCAGCTGCGCGACTACGTCGCCACGGCGGGCGCGGGCGAGCCGTTCACCGCGGCGGTGTTCGACGGCCGCCGGCGCCTCGACCTCAAGGCGCAGGTGATCGGGCGCGATCGCACCGACGTCGCCGGGCGCGATCGGCGCGTGGTCCGGGTCGCGCTCACGGTGACCCTGGTCGCCGGCTCAGACCTGGACGACGCCCAGGCAGCCGCGGCCGGCGACGACCGGTTCGAGCTCGAGCTGCTGCTCAGCGATGATGACCGCCTGCTGCCGCTGCAGATGCAGACCCGCGGCTCAGCCATCACCAGCACCATCAAGCTGCTGCAGGACTGCTCCGGCGAGGCGGGCTGTCAGCTGGCGGCGCGCTGATCCAGGGCCGCCCGCCCGGCCCTGAACCTCAGGCGGCGACTTCGGTCTCGACGCCCTTGTCCTTCAGGAAGCTCGCCAGCTCGCCGCTCTGGTACATCTCGCGGATGATGTCGCAGCCGCCCACGAACTCGCCCTTGACGTAGAGTTGGGGGATGGTCGGCCAGTTGCTGAATTCCTTGATGCCCTGGCGGATCTCGTCGTCGGCCAGGACGTCGAACGCCTTGAACTTGACGCCGGCGAGCGACAGCACCTGGACCACCTGGGCCGAGAAGCCGCACTGCGGGAACACCGGGGTGCCCTTCATGTAGAGCACGACCGGATTGGTCTCGATGTCGTTCTGGATGCGGGCAAGCACGTCGCTCATCGTCGGCTCCTTGGGAACGCGTTCTGGTCAATCCGGCGCAGCGGTGGTCAGGGCCAGGGCATGCAGCTCGCCGCCCATGCGCGCGCCGAGCGCCCGGTAGACCATCTGGTGCTGCTGGACCCGGCTCTTGCCGCGAAAGGCGGGTGCGATCACGTGCGCCCGGTAGTGATTGCCGTCGCCCGCGAGGTCCTCGATGGTCACCTCCGCCTGCGGCAGACCCTCGCGGATCAAGGCGCTGATCTCGTCGGCGGTCATCGCCATCGCGTGCCGTCCATATCCTCACGCCAGCCCGGTCGCTCGAGGTGCGGCGCCCATCAGCGCCGGCAGCCAGCCCTCGTGCACCTGGGCGAGCTCGTGCAAGGATATGGCATCGCCGCCCGCCAGCGTCAACGCGCCGCCGCCGGTGGTCCCGACCCGGCGCGCCAGCACGCCCCGGCGCCCGGCCGCCGCCAGCAGCGCCCCAAGACGCGCGGGCTCAACCGCCAGCAGGTAGCGGCCCTGGTCCTCGCCGAACAGCCAGCCGTGGTCCCAGTCCGGCGGCACTTCCAGGTCGGCGCCGATCCCGGAGGCCAGCACCATCTCGGCGAGCGCCAGCGCGAGGCCGCCGTCGGCAAGGTCATGGCAGGCCTCGACCTCGCCGGCCTCGATCCAGGCGCGCACCAGCTCGCCGTTGCGGCGCTCGGTCGCCAGATCGACCGGCGGCGGCGCGCCCTCCTCGCGGCCGCAGACCTCGCGCAGATAGAGCGAGGAGCCGAGCCAGCCGAAGGTCTCGCCGACCAGCACCAGGGCGAGCCCCGCGCGCCGCCAGGCGGGCGCGGCGACGCGCTCGAGGTCCTCGATCAGGCCGAGGCCGCCGATCACCGGCGTCGGCAGGATCGCCTGGCCGTCGGTCTCGTTGTAGAACGAGACGTTGCCGGACACGATCGGGAAGTCGAGCGCCCGGCAAGCGTCCGCCATGCCCTCGAGGCAGCCGGTGAACTGGCCCATGACGACCGGGTTCTCGGGGCTGCCGAAGTTCAGGCAGTCGGTGACCGCGAGCGGCCGGGCGCCGACCGCGCAGAGGTTGCGCCAGGCCTCGGCGACCGCCTGCCGGCCGCCGGTCGCGGGGTCGGCCAGGCAGTAGCGGGGCGTGCAGTCGGTGGTCAGCGCCAGGCCGCGGTTGCTGCCGTGAATCCGGATCACGGCGGCATCGCCGCCCGGCCGCTGCACCGTATCGCCCATGACCATGTGGTCGTACTGCTCGAAGATCCAGCGCTTGGAGGCGAGGTCGGGGCAGCCCAGCAGGCGGAGCAGCGCCGCCCGGGGCCTAAGCGGCGGATTGACGTCGCGGGCGATCACGGGCGGCGGCACGGGGCTTGGGACATGGGGCCGCCGATAAACCGGCGATGTGCCGCTGACCGGGGCGATCGGGATGCGCGCGACCTCGTCGCCCTGAAAGCGCAGCACCATGGCGCCGGTATCCGTGACCCTTCCGACCGTGACGCAGTCCAGGTCCCACTTCGCGAACACGGCGCGCGCGGTCGCCTCGGCGCCTTGGCGGAGCACGAGCAGCATCCGCTCCTGGCTTTCCGAGAGCAGGATCTCGTAGGGGGTCATGCCGGTCTCGCGGGTCGGCACCCGGTCGAGGTCCATCTCGATGCCGGTGTTGCCGCGCGCCGCCATCTCGAACGATGACGAGGTCAGGCCGGCGGCGCCCATGTCCTGGATCGCGACGATCGCATCGGTCTGCATCAGCTCCAGGCAGGCTTCCAGCAGCAGCTTCTCGGTGAATGGGTCGCCGACCTGGACGGTCGGGCGTCGCGCCTCGCTCGTATCGCTGAACTCGGCGGACGCCATGGTGGCGCCATGGATGCCGTCGCGGCCGGTCTTGGCGCCGACGTAGACCACCGGATTGCCGGTGCCCGACGCGCGGGCATAGAAGATCTGGTCTTTCGGTACGAGGCCCACGCACATCGCGTTGACCAGGATGTTGCCGTTGTAGGCGGGATGGAAGGTGGTCTCGCCGCCGACCGTGGGCACGCCGATGCAGTTGCCGTAGCCCGCGATGCCGGCGACCACGCCGTCGACCAGGTGCCGGGTCTTGGGGTGATCCGGGCTGCCGAAGCGCAGCGAATCGAGGATCGCCACGGGCCGCGCCCCCATGGTGAAGACATCCCGGAGAATGCCGCCGACCCCGGTTGCCGCCCCCTGGTAGGGCTCGATGAAGCTCGGGTGGTTGTGGCTCTCGATCTTGAAGACCGCCGCCATGCCGTCCCCGAGGTCGACCACGCCCGCGTTCTCGCCCGGCCCGCAGATCACCCACGGCGCCTCGGTCGGCAGCTGCCTGAGCCAGTGCCTGGACGACTTGTAGGAGCAATGCTCGCTCCACATGACCGAGAAGATCCCGAGCTCGACCAGATTCGGCGCGCGCCCGAGGATCTCGACGATCCGCGCGTACTCGGCCTCGGAGAGCCCGTGCTCGGCGATGACGCTTGGTTCCAGCTCGGCGGTCATGATCCGGTGGTCGCTCACTTCAGCCACTCGCCAAGGAGCGGATCAGGCTTACGAAGAACGAGACGCAGAGCAGGCTCACGCCAACGGTGACCATGAGATAGTCGCGCCTGCTCCAGCGGTGAAAAGAGGCCTCCAGGGCGTCGGCAGAACTGCTCGCGGCCTCCCGGGCGTCCGGATCGGCGAGGTGAGTGCCTCGGAACAGATCGCGCATGTCGCGCAGCGGCTGATGACGCAGATACGGCGCCACCATCATCAGGCTGCCGGCAAATCCCAGCGAGTCCGACAGAACCTGCCAGATCATCCCGCGCCCTGCAATTCCACGGGCTCGTGGAGTTCCGGCGTCACGGCCGGCTGCTCGAACTGGGTGGACAGGACGAGCCCGCACGCCCGCGCGATGCGCTTGAGCAGCTCGTAGGTCGGCCCCTGGGGGCCGTTGCCCCGTTCGATCGTGCTGATGCGGGCCTGCGAGACGCCCAGCCGCCGGGCGAGCTCCTGCTGGCTGATGCCGCGGCCGCGGTCGGCGGCCTCGCGCATGCGGCGAGCGAGATGACCGCCTTCGACCACGTCCTGGGCGCGCCGCAGATCGTCCATGAAGCCCGGGAAGGACGACAGATCATCGACCGTGACGGCTTCGGTCGACGCCAAGCGCCTCTCCTTTGGGTTCGCAGCCATGCCGGACTCCTAAGATCTGCGCAGATTGCGCAAGCGCTGCTCGACGAGACGCCACTGCCGGCGGTGACTGCCAACCACGTCGTCGAACAGCAATGCGACGACACCAGGGCGGTCAGCGTCCCTCTCGTCATTCACGATATAGAACACCCCGTAGGGATCGCGCGTGAACAGATAGACCTGCTGACCGTCAACCACATCGTACCGGTCGAGAGCGGCGGCCCAGCCGGGCTCCGGCGCCAGAGCCACATTCACGAGCTTGGCCAGAAGGCGCGCTGCTTTCGTCGCGCTTGCCCGCTGAACCCGCTGGAATTCCTCGAAGACGATGCGCGTGCTCCCTTCCCGATAGAACTGCACATCGGCGTCGAACACCCGCACACGGTCCTGTGCTATAATGAATTCGTTATGGAAGTCAAGATGCCGTGGCTCACCCGAGCGCCTCGACCAGGGTGCGGAGCATGGTCCGGCCGTCGGTGCCGCCGGTCAAGGGGTCGGCCGCGCGCTCGGGGTGGGGCATCATGCCGAGGACGTTGCGGCCGGCGCCCAGGATGCCGGCGACGTTGGCGGTCGAGCCGTTCGGGTTGTCGAGGTAGCGGAACGCGATCCGGTCCTCGTCCTCGAGGCGTTCGAGGTCGTCCGGGGCGCAGACGTAGCAGCCGTCGTGATGGGCGATCGGGATCGACAGGCTCTGGCCGGCGGCGTAGCCGGCGGTGAACACGGATGCCGCGCTGGCGACCTCGAGCCCGACCGGTCTGCAGATGAACTTGAGCCCGGCGTTGCTCAGCACCGCCCCCGGCAGCAGCCCGGCCTCGGTCAGGATCTGGAAGCCGTTGCAGATCCCCAGCACGGCGACGCCGGCAGCGGCGCGCCGGATCACCTCGGGCATGACCGGGGCGCGCGCCGCGATCGCGCCGCAGCGCAGATAGTCGCCGTAGCTGAAGCCGCCCGGCAGCACGATCAGATCGAGCTTGGGCAGCTCGGTCGCGGCGTGCCAGAGCCGCGTGACCTTGGCGCCGGCGGCGGCGAGTGCGACCGCCACGTCGCGATCGCAGTTCGAGCCCGGGAAGGTGATGACGCCCGCCTGCAAGAGTCCCCCTCGAAGCGTCGGACGCTCAGTCCTCGAAGGCCAGCGAATAGGTCTCGATCACGGGATTGGCCAGGAGCCGCTCGCACATCGCCCTGACGTCGGCCGCGGCCTTGGCCGGGTCGCTCTGATCGAGCTCGAGCTCGATCAGCTTGCCCTGGCGGACGGTGCCGATCCCGGCAAAGCCGAGCTGCGCCAGCGCGCGCCCGATCGCAGCCCCCTGCGGATCGAGCACGCCGTCTTTGAGCCGGACGTGGACGCGCGCCTTCATGGCCGCCGGCAGACGGGTGGCCGGGTGCGCGTCATTGGACCGTTTCGGGGCCCTTGAGGTCGCGGGGGCCGGCCTCGGGCAGGATGCCCAGGCGGCGCGCGACCTCCTGGTAGCCCTCCTCGACCCGGCCCAGGTCGCGCCGGAAGCGATCCTTGTCGTATTTCTCGTTGGTCGCGGCATCCCACAGGCGGCAGCCGTCCGGGCTGATCTCGTCGGCCAGCACGATCCGCATCTCGTCCTCCTCCCAGAGCCGGCCGAACTCGAGCTTGAAGTCGATCAGGCGCAGGCTCACGCCGGCGAACAGGCCGGTCAGGAAGTCGTTGATGCGCAAGGACAGGTTGAGGATCTCGTCGATGTCCTGATAGCTCGCCCAGCCGAACGCCGTGATGTGCTCCTCGCTGACCATCGGGTCGCCGAGCTCGTCGGACTTGTAGTAGTACTCGACGATCGAGCGCGGCAGGGGCGAGCCTTCCTCCATGTGGAAGCGTTGCGCGAGCGAGCCCGCGACCACGTTGCGCACGACCACCTCGAGCGGGATGATCTCGACCTCCTTGATCAGCTGCTCGCGCATGTTGAGCCGGCGCATGAAATGGGTCGGGATGCCGATCGCCGCCAGCTTCAGCATCAGGTGCTCGGAGATCCGGTTGTTGAGCACGCCCTTGCCGGTGATCACGCCCCGCTTCTGATTGTTGAAGGCGGTCGCGTCATCCTTGAAGTATTGAATGAGCGTGCCCGGCTCCGGGCCCTCGAACAGGACCTTGGCCTTGCCTTCGTAGACCTTGCGGCGGCGGCTCATGCGGTGGTCCATGCAACGGGGCCTCGGACGACGGCGGGCGATCAGTCAGCGCGCCGTCTATAGCGCAGGCGGGTGACGAACACAACTGAAGCACCCGTGACCGCTGTGCGTATCATGATGTGCAGAAGGCCAGGTCGACAATGCCGCCTCCGGGCGCTCGCCCGATCTCGGCCGGGCCGCCAGGGGTCGTTGCAAAAGCCGCTCTCGCCCAGGAATGCGGGGCGGACGTTGCGGACCCCGGCGGCCTCGAAAGCGCGCCCGGCGCGAGTGCGGAGGGAGTCTGGCGCCCTGCCCGGCCAATTGACCCGAGCCCCGCTGCCCCTGACCATGCCAGGCGGCCGGGCGCGGCCGAGGGTTGGGAACGAGGATGGCGGCAGCATCGGATGAGAGCATCGCCGATCGGTTGAGGCGCCAGCGCGCGACAGATGGGATCACGCGAGTTCGGCCTTGTGCCGCCGGCCGCGACTCAATAACACCCGCGGTCATGTCGCCCGCATCGTCCAGGCCCGCGGTGGTGGCTGTGCTCGACCTCGGCAGGACCGACGTCAAGCTGCTGGCGATCGGACCGGATGGGGCGATCCGGTCGTCGCGCCAGGCCCCCAACGCCCGGCGCACGGGCAAGCCCTATCCGCACTGCGACACCGAGCATCTCTGGCGCTGGCTGATGGCGGCGCTCGCGGATCTGGGCGAGCGCTTCCGGATCGAGGCGATCGTGCCGACCAGCTATGGCGCGAGCGCCGCTCTGGTCGGCGATGCCGAGCTGGTGCTGCCGGTGCTCGACTACGACGCGGAGCCGCCGGCCGCGATCGCCGCGGCCTACGCCGAGGTGGCGCCCTGGTTCGAGGAGTGCTGCTGCCCGATCGGCCCGGCCGGGCGCACGCTCGGCCGCCAGCTGTTCTGGCAGAGCCGGCGGTTCGCCGAGGATTTCGCGCGCGCACGCTGGATTTTGCCCTGGCCGCAGTACTGGGCGTGGCGCCTGTGCGGCGTGCCCGCCTGCGAGGCGACCGCGCTCGGCGCCGAGACCCAGCTCTGGAACCCGCGCGAGCGCGACTTCTCGAGCCTGGTCGAGGGTCAGGGCTGGCGCGACCGGCTGCCGCCCTTGCGCAACGCCTGGGACGTGCTCGGACCCTTGCAGTTCGAGGTCGCCGCCAAGACCGGCCTACCGGCCCTGACGCGAGTGCTGTGCGGCATCCAGGACGACGGCGCCAATCTCGCCCGCTACCTCGCCGCCGGCCTCGAGGACTTCGCCCTGATCGCGAGCGGCGCGCGGCCGATCATCTGCAATCCGAGCCTGCCGCTCGACCGGCTCGACCCGCTCCGCGACACCTCCTCGGGCACCGATCTTTTGGGCCGGCCGATTGCCTGCGCGCGGTTCGTGGGCGCCAGGGAATATGCCGCGATCGCCGGGCCGGAGGGCCTGGCGGCGCGCCCCACCGCGGCCGGGGTCCAGACGCTGATCGCCGGGCGGGCCATGGCGCTGCCGTCGTTCGCCCGCAGCGGCGGGCCCTATCCCGGCATCGGCGGCAAGGGTCGGATCAGCGGCCCGCGGCCGCGCTCGCCCGAGGCCCGGGCCGCGCTCGCCACCCTCTATGTCGCCCTGATGGCGAGCGTCGGTCTCGACCTCCTGGAGGCCCGCGGGCAGGTCATCGTCGACGGCAGCTTCGCCGCCAACCCGCTGTTTGCGGCCCTGCTCGCGGCGCTCCGGCCGGGCCAGCCGGTCGCGGTCTCGACCGAGCCCAACGGACGCGCGCAGGGCGCCGCGTTGCTGGTCGGTTGGGCCGAGCGCACGCGCCCGGCCAAGCTCGACCTGCGGCCGGTCGCGCCGGCGGCGATCCGAGGGCTCGAGACCTACGCCGCGGCTTGGCGGGCGGCGGTCGATGCGATCGAGCGCGTGCCCGCGCGCGCGCTCAGGGCGTCGGCGCGTCCTGGCGCAGCAGGCCCGCCTGCTTGAGCTCGGCCCAGAAGTCGGCCGGGATCCGGGGCGCGAAGATCGCGAGGTTCTGCTCGACCTCGGCCGGCGCGCGGGTGCCGGGGATCACGGTCGCGACCGCCGGATGGCCGAGCGGGAACTGCAGCGCCGCGGTCGGCAGGCGGACGCCGTGGCGGGCGCAGACGGCTTCGATCCGGCGCACCCGCTCCAGGATCTCGGGCTTGGCCGGCGCATATTGGAAGTAGGCCCCCTCGATCGCGCCGGTCGCAAGGATGCCGGTGTTGTAGACGCCGCCGATGATCAGCCCGATGCCGCGCTGTTCGCACAGCGGCAGGAATTCGTCGAGCGGCGCCTGCTCGAGCAGGGTGTAGCGGCCGGCGAGCAGGAAGCAGTCGAAGTCGCCGCGCAGGGCGAGGTCCTGGCAGGCGGCGGTCTCGTTGAGCCCGGCGCCGATCGCGCGCACCACGCCCTGCTCGCGCAATTCCGCCATGGCCTTGTAGCCGCCGGCCATGAACTCGCCGACCAGCTGCTGGCGCACGGCCTCCGAGCCGTGGGTCCAGACGTCGAGGTCGTGCACCAAAAGGATGTCGATCCGGTGCATGCCGAGGCGCTGCAGGCTGTCCTCGACCGAGCGCATGACGCCATCGTAGGAGTAGTCGTAGACCTCGGCGAACGGCAGCGCGTCCTTGAAGGGCCCATGGTCCAGCGTCTTGGGGTCGCCAGGCTTGAGCAGGCGCCCGACCTTGGTCGACAGCACGAAGGTGTCGCGCTCGCGGCCGCGCAGCGCCTCGCCGATCCGATGCTCGCCGAGGCCATAGCCATAGAGCGGCGCGGTGTCGAAGTAGCGGATGCCGGCGTCGTAGCAGGCGCGCACCGTGGCCCAGGTGGTAGCATCCGACAACACCTCGAACAGGTTGCCGAGCGGCGCGCCGCCGAAGCCCATGGTCGTCACTTCGACTCCGGACTTGCCGAGCCGCCGCCTCTCGCTCGCCTGCATCGCCTGCCTCCCCTGGTGCCCTGGAGCGGCACCATAGCTCGCGAGCCTGCCGCGTGCCACCGAGCAGATCACGGAGAAGCTAAACGGCCGAGTCCTGAATCCGCGAGCGTTCCCTCATCCGATGCCAGATGTCGTGCGCCACGGCCACCAAGCCCACGAGCGCAAACGCACCGGCACCGACGCGGCAGATCCAATAGAGAGGGTCGTCGGCGGCCGCGTCGAGGCCCGCTCGGATGAAGGAGCTGCTGAAGAAGATCAGCGACAGGCCGATAATGGGTTGGATGGCGTGACGCTGAATGAGTTCGATCGCGGCGCGAGCGGAATGCTCCGGAAAGTCAGCCATCCGATGGTCCCAGGCGATCGCGACCGTAGGACAAAGCGCCTGCAACCAGTGCCAGGCAGCAGCCGCCCAGCAACGGCGGCAACGGCCCGGTCAAGAAGGCAGAGGCGATCATCGACACTACGGCCAACAGCATCCCGACCAGCGCTACGGCGCCGATCCATGCGAAAACCGTGACTTCTCCTTCAGGCATGATCCTGGCAACGATCGTTCGACGGGGTACCGGCGCGTGTGCGAACGGAATCGCGGTCTCGGACAGCCCTTCGTCCGCATTTTGTTCGTTCTCATCTTGCGGCTCGGTAGTTACCAGGATCTTGACGACCGGCTCGCAGGGCACCACGGGCGATCCGGAGCGCGCGAGCCACTCTCCGATCCGGCCCGAGTAACCGTTCGGAACCAGCAGCAGCCATTCGTCGCCGCCCACCAGACGCGCAATCGGCTCCAGTGATGCGACCTCGTCGCCCGGGCGTTTCAACCACCGGAGGATCACGTCGGTTCGGCGGCCGAAGCTGAGCGCCGGAATTGCCAGATGGACGGAGCTTGTCGCCACGACACCGCTCGTGATCAAGTCTCCATGCAACGTACGGTAGTAGACGGCTCCGCTCAATCAGAATGTACAGGAGGGTGGCGTTGGCGCCGCCTGGAGCCCTCCCAGCGGGGGCAAGCGTGCGGGCCTGCTCCTTTGGCGAGCATCGTTTTCTACCCCTACTCGCCGTCCGAACCTGCGACGCCCGGTGTGAAGAACAGCTCCGGGGCGGCGGCGATCAGGCGGCGCCCGCCCCCGACCTGCGGCTGGCGATGGCAGTCGGGGTCGGCGATCGTGCGGTAGCAGTAGATCACGCCAGCTTCCGCCAGCCAGGGCGGCGAGTGCGGCGTGGCCGGCGCGCAGCCGGCGAGCAGCAGGACGGTCATCAGCAGATGCGCGCATCGCATGCTGCCAAAGTCGCGCGACGGTCGGCGGCGCGCAAGCCGGGACGCGCGATTGCTGCACCCCGGTAGGCTCCGGACGATCCGCAGCCGGCGGCGCCAGTTGATCTCCCGATGGCCGCGCGCTACCACACCATCAGGCCCGCTCGCCAGATGCGGTGAGCGCGGAGCCAACCATGGGAGGCAAGCAAGATGACAGCAGGGACTCGCAGCCTGGCCGGGGCGAGCGCTCTGGCCCTGGCGCTGGCGGGCGGCGTCGCCCTCTGCTCGGTTGCGGCGCAGGCGCAGATGAAGCACGAGGGCGTGACCGCGACCGTCATGACCTTCACCGGGCCGCAGATCGCCGAGCCGCTGCAGCGGCGCGCGCCCGACTTCAAGAAGCTGACCGGCGCCACCATCAACGTCGTGACCGTGCCGTTCTCCGACCTCTACAACAAGCTTTTGACCGACTTCGCCACCGGCACCAACAGCATCGACGGCATGGTCTTCGCGCCGCAGTGGATGGTCGACTACATCGACCCCGGCTATCTCGAGGACCTGACCGACCGGGTCAAGGCCGACCGGCTCTGCAATGGGACGACGTGGCGCCCTTCTTTCGCAACTTCAGCGCCACCTTCAACGGCAAGATCTATACGATCCCGTTGGATGGCGACTTCCAGATGGTCTACTACCGAAGCGATCTGCTCAAGAAGGCAGGCCTCAATCCGCCCAAGACCTGGGACGACTACCTCGAGATCGCCAAGACCTTCCACGGCCAGGACCTGAACGGCGACGGCAAGCCCGACTACGGCTCCTGCATCGCCAAGAAGCGCAACGCCCAGTCCTACTGGATGATCATCTCGGTGGCCGCCGGCTTCCTGCAGTCGCAGGGCACCGCCCAGGGCGCGTTCTTCAACACCAAGGACATGAGCCCGCTGTTCAACAACGAGGCGTTCGGCAAGGCGCTCGACATCTACGCCGCGACCACCAAATACGGGCCGCCCGACGAGATCAACCTGGACGTCGGCGATACCCGCGGCCTGTTCACGACCGGGCGCTGCGCGCTGTCGGTCGACTGGGGCGACATCGGCACGCTCGCGATCGACCCCGCGACCTCCAAGGTCCAGGACAAGGTCGGCGCGGTCATCCTGCCGGGCTCCAGCCAGGTGCTCGATCGCGCCTCGGGCAAGCTCGTCGACTGCAACGCCGAGCGCTGCCCCTATGCCACCGACGGCATCAACCACGCGCCGTTCGCGGCCTTCGGCGGCTGGTCGGGCGCCGTCAACGCCAACAGCTCCGACGAGGTCAAGGCCGCGGTCTACGACTTCTTCTCCTACATGAGCCAGCCCAAGCAGTCGAACGAGGACGTGACCATCGGTATCACCGGCTTCAATCCGTACCGGATCTCGCAGTTCAAGAACCTCGATCTCTGGCTCAAGGCCGGCATGAGCGAGGCGGCCGCCAAGAACTATCTGGGCGCGATCGCCGACAGCCTGAACAGCCCCAACATGGTGCTCGATCTGCGCGTGCCGCAGAACCAGCGCTATGAGCAGATCGTGCTCGACACCGCGATCAGCCGCATGCTCGCGGGCGAGATCAATCGCGACCAGGCGATGGCCGACATCGAGAAGGGCTGGAACGAGATCACCGACGAGTTGGGCAAGGACGAGCAGCTCGCGGCCTACAAGGCGACGCTCGGCATCAAGACCGAGTGAGCGGTCCGGCGGCCACCGATACCGGCGCGGGGCCACGGCGGATCGGGCCGGGCTCCGCGCCGCGGGCCTCTCGCCTGGAGGGCCTGACCCGGCGCCTCGACCAGCACGCGCCGGCCGCGTTCGTGATGCCGGCGGTGCTGGTCGTGCTCGCGATGTCGATCTTCCCGCTGATCGTCTCGCTCTACCTGTCGCTCGCCCGGTTCCGCTTCGTGAAAGGCGGCTTCGAGCTCAAGTTCATCGGCCTGTACAACTACAAGAAGCTGCTGTTCGGCAGCGAGCAGTTCCATTTCCTGGGTGACTTCGGCCACCTGGGAGGTGGTGCCCTGACCGCGCTCGGCGTCGCCGCCCTCGCCCTGATGGGGCTCCTCGTGCGCTACGGAGGGCGCGACGATGTCGGCTGGTTTGCGCTCTTGCGCCGCACCCTGGTCGCGGCGCTCGCCTGGCTCGGCCTCTTGCTGATCCTGATCACCAACACCGGCGGCGGCCATCCCGGCAGCCTGGTCGTGACCCTCTTCTACGTCGGCATCGGGGTCGCGGTGCAGTATACCATCGGTCTCGGCCTCGCCCTGCTCTGCACCCAGAATCTGCCCGGCCGCAAGTTCTTCCGGGTGGTGTTCTTCCTGCCGATGATGATCACGCCGGTCGGCATCGCCTACACCTTCCGCATGCTGACCGACACGACCAAGGGCCCGTTCAGCCCGATCTGGCAGTTTTTCGGCTGGGGCGAGACCTCCTGGGTGGTCGATCCCTGGGGCGCGCGCATGGCGGTCATGATCGGCGACGCCTGGCAGTGGATCCCGTTCATGTTCATCGTGCTGCTGGTGGCGATCGAGAGCCAGCCGCAGGACCAGCGCGAGGCGGCGCTGGTCGATGGCGCCTCGCGCTTGCAGACCTTCCGCTACGTCACCTGGCCCGCGATCCTGCCGGTCTCGATCACGGTCGTGATCATCCGCGTGATCGAGGCGTTCAAGATCGTCGATCTGCCGAACGTGCTGACCAACGGCGGCCCGGGCATCGCCTCGGAATCGATGACCTTGCACTCCTACGTCGCCTGGCGCGCGCTCGATCTCGGCGGCTCGGCGGCGATCGCGTACATGCTCCTGTTCGTGGTCGCGTTCGTCTGCCTGTCGCTGCTCGCGTTCCTGCGGCCGCCCGAGGCCGCGGCCCCGCCATGAGCGCGCGGCCGCCGGCGCTCGGGCTCGCCTGGCTGATCCGGCCGCGGCGCGCCCTCGATCCCTCGCCGCTCAGCATGGCGCTCGCCTACTTGGCGCTGGGCTTTTGGGCGTTCATCGTGCTGTTCCCGCTCTATTGGGTGTTCATCACCTCGTTCAAGATCCCGCTGGCGGTCAACGACGGCCCGTTCTACCTGCCATGGGTCGACTTCCAGCCGTCACTGCACGCCTGGAAGTACATCTTCGTCGATCTCGGCCCCGACACCTTCCGGCCCTATCTGCACTCGGTGATCGTGGCGCTCGCGAGCTCGGTGATCGCGCTGGTGCTGGGCAGCATGGCGGGCTACGGCCTCGCACGCATGACCTACCGGCCGCGGCTGGGCAACATCGGCCTGTTCGTGCTCGCGGTGGTGGTCGCGATCATCCTCGTGGTCGGCTTCGACGTCGCCTGGGAGATCGCGCTCGCCCTGGCGCTGGCCCTCTTCCTGCTGCTGGTCCAGACCGTGGGGCGGCGCTTCAGGCGCGCGCTCGGCAACGACGACATCGCGTTCTGGATGATCTCTCAGCGCATCCTGCCGCCGGTCGCGGTGGTCATCCCGGTCTACGTCTTGTTCCAGCAGATGGGCCTGCGGGATTCGCTGGCCGCGCTGATCATCACCTACGTCGCGGTCAACCTGCCGATCGTGGTCTGGCTGATGCGCGATTTTTTCCAGACGGTGCCGCTCGAGCTCGAGGAGTTGGCGATGATCGACGGCGCCTCGCGCTTCAGGATCTTCTGGTCGATCGTGCTGCCGATCGCGCGCGCGGCCCTCGCCTCGGCGTTCCTGTTGATGCTGATCCTGACCTGGAACGAATATCTTCTGGCGCTGATGCTCTCGACCGCCAACACCCAGACCCTGCCGCTCCTGATCGCGGCTCAGAACGCCACGCGCGGGCCGCAGTGGTGGTACATGTCGGTCCTGATCCTGATCATGGTCGCCCCGGTCGTGCTGATGGCGATCGCGCTCGAGCGCTACATCCGCCGCGGCATGCTGGTCGGCGCGGTCAAGGGCTGAGCAGGCGCGCCGGGCTACTCCCAGCCGACCGGCTCGTAGCCGCGCTCGTGGAGGCAATGGTCGACGAAGTTGCGATAGGCCGGAATTGGGCGGGTGCCGCCGCTAACCAGCGAACCCGGCAGCCGGCCCCATGGCGCCGACCGCGGCAGCGGGCGAACATAGGTCTAGAGCCGCGTCGCCACCGGCATCATGTCTTGATGTCGGACGCCAGGCATCGCCAGCCGATATGGGCTCGTGGCGGTCGGCCAGCCAGTCCGATCTTCATAGATCCAAGTTTGCAATCGGTCTGGTACGTCGGCCGAGGTCACGACGTGGACGGAGAACGCGCCGCGCAGGCGGTCATGGTAATCAGCGCCCGGCGCCCGCACGTGGTCGTTCTCGGTTGACACCGGCGCAGAGTACTCGATGGTGCGCGCCGCCACGATCGGCACGGGCAGGATTGCGATGCCGCCGGTCCGGAGGACCCGGGCAATCTCCGCAATGGCTTTGTGATCGTTTTGAATATGCTCCAAGACATGGCAAGCAATCACGCTGCCGAAGCTCGCGCTCGAAAATGGCATGTCAGTGAGGTCACAACCGGGATGGTCGACCGGACAAGGGTTCTGCAGGTCTGCTGTCTGGTAGTCTCGATACCGCTGCCGAAGACGGGGACTGATACCGTGCTCCGGTGCAAGATGTAAGACTGGCTCGGGCAAGGTCATATTCGAGATCACATGCCAGAGCAGGCGGTGCCGCTCGAGCGATTGGCAGTGCCGGCACAATGCAAAACGACGCCCGCGTGCCGGTAAAAAACGCCCATCGCGGCCGCAGATCGGACAGTGCCAAACCGGGCCCGAAAGCATCGCGTGGGGCTCTTTCAGGACATATCGCACAGCGGATGGAAGAACTCGTGACACCAGCTGCTTCGGATGAGGCCAAGCCATAATACCTCCTGACCGTCGGCATTCCCGTCACGTTTGTTACTCTCGAGCGTCTCGGCGCCAACGTAGCAGGTGAGCCGGCAAGCCAAAAGGGGTGAATCGAGTCCTACTCCCACCCCACCGGCTCGTAGCCGCGCTCGTGGAGGCAGTGGTCGACGAAGTTGCGGTAGGCCGGGCTCGGCCCGCCGCCGCCGCTGAACATCGAGCGCAGCAGGCCGGCGGTGGCGCCGGTCGCGGCGCCGACCGCGGCGCCGGTGCCGGCGCTGCCCAGGATCGCGCCGCCGACCGCCCCGGTGGCACCCCCGACCGCGCCGCCGACCGCGGTGCTGCCGGCCGCCTGCTTCGCCTGGCTCGAGCCCTCCGAGGCGCCGGCGTTGGTGGCCATGTCGCGGCACTCGGCGATGTCCTGATCGGCCTGCGCCTGGCCGACCGCCTTCAGTCGCTCGTTCGGGTAGAGGATCGGCTTCGGCCCGGACGCGCAGCCGGCGAGCGCCATGGCCGCGAGCAACGCTAGCGCCAGCGCGGGCGCCCGCGCGAGCGTCCGCGTGCCAGGGCGGCTGGGGTTGATCGCGGTCTGCGCCATGCTCGGTCCCCGACTTGAACCCGACGCTATGACGATAGGTCCCAAGGCGCGCCGGGCGAGTCAATTCTGGCTCGGACCCGTTGGCCTCGTGGCGTCAGCGGTAGACCTCGCGGCGATGGCCGACCGAGACCACGACCACAACCAAGCGCCGATCCTCGATCAGGCACACGATCCGATAGTCGCCCACGCGATAGGACCAGAGATCGCCTTTGTCGCCGTGCAATGGCTTGCCGAGTTGGCGCGGATCGCCGATCGCCATCACACGTTCTCGGAGGAACTGCCGGATCCGGCGTTGAACCGGCCGGTCGAGGCGCCTCAACTCGCTGCGGGCGTTGGGCCGGAACTCAATCGTCCAGGCCAAGCTCTTGCTCGACCTGCTCGAAGGTGAGATTGGGCAGGCCCTCCTCGCGCTCGAGGGCGGCGATGGCATGCAGATAGTCGGCGCGGTCCTCGAGGAACTCGATGATGGCCTGCCGGGCATAGTAGCTCTTGCTCCGCCCGGTCTCCCGGGCCAGCTCGTCAAGCTCGTCGGCCAGCTCCTTCGGCAGCCTCACCGCGAGCGTCGCCTCGGACATTGCCATCGACGCTGACCCATCTGTCAAACATGTACGACAAAGCCAATAGTTCAGCTGCGCGTAACTTTCCAAGGAAAACTCACGCGGCGTGAGTTGCCGGACTTACTTCTTCCGCCACTGGCCGCTCGGCGTCGAGGATGTATTCGCCCTTGGGCGTGCGCTCGAGCAGCTTCTTGCCGGCGATCTGGGCGACCGCGGCGACCGGCGCGCCCTGCTTGTCGGCGATTTCTTTGTACTTCGCCTGGCGCTCGGCGTTGATCTGGTCGACCATGGCGCGCACGTCGGCGGGCGCGTTGGCGGCGACCACGCCGACGTAGCCGTCGATCCGCTCGCCGACCTGGCCCGCTGCCTTGGCCTGATCGAGCGAGGCCGCCAGCGCCGGCCCGGCCAGCAGGCCAAGCGAAAGGAAAAAAATCGCGACGGTGCGCATGAGCGGGATCATGGCCAGAGCTCCTAGAAGAGGTTCGGATTGTCCTTGAGGAGATCCTCGACGTCCTTGTCGACCTTGACCCGCACCTCCTGCTCGATCTTGACGTTGAGGTTGATCACGATCGGGTCCTTGGGCGCCTCGACCTTCACGGTCGGGGTGCAGGCGCCGACCAGCGGCATCAACGCCAGCAGCAAAAGCCAGGCACTAGTGGTGAAAGCCCCGCATCTGCTCGCGGATGCGCTCGGGGATCTGGTAGGTGGCGAGGCCGCTGCGCAAAAGGTTGGCGAGCTCGCCCTCGAGGTTGAGATTGAACTCGATCGGATAGCCGCCATAGAGCTCGGGATTGGCGCCCTTGACGTGCAGACCGATCGCCATCGCGGCATCGGTCCGGCCATCGAGTGTGATCCTGAGCGCCTCATAGTGGAAGTTCTCCAATGCCTGCAGCAACAAGTTCACATTCGCACCGCCGGCTTGCAAAGCGCTGGGCGGCTTGGCGGGTCGATAGCGCAGCTGGCCGGGCCGGTCGGTCTCGAGCGCGCCGCCCGTGATCGTCGCGACGCCGTCCTTGATGCGCACCGGCAGCGTGCCGTGCACCCGGCCTTCGCCGCTCAGGCCGTCCAGGCGGGTCAGCGCGAACAGCTGGCCGAGATCGATCCCGTCTGCCGTCAGCGTCACCGTTATATCAGAAGCCTCTGAACCGACCCTGAACGGCTGGGCGCGCACCGTGCCGCCGGCGAAGCTCCAGCGCAGCTGCTCGACCGCGAGCGTCCGATCGGGGTCGAGCCGGAAGCCGATCAGCCCCTGGGTCAGCGGCAGGCCGAGGTCGAGCAGGCCGATCGCGAGCTGCTGCCCGGGCGGCGTGCGCGGCGGCCAGAGCCGGTCGAGGTGCAGGACCCCGTTGACCTGCTCGAAGCGCGCGGGGCCGGCCGTGAAGCCGAGGCCGTCGAGCAGGAGCGCGAGATCGGCCTGGATCTGGCCGCCCTGGCCCCAGCCGAGCGTGCCGTCGAGGGCGACCTTGCCGGCGACGTCCGCGAACCGGTCGCCCACAACCGGCGCCAGGCCCGCGGGTTGAAGCTTGCCCGGGGCGAAGGTCAGGGGCGCGAGGTCGAGCTGCGCCTGACCCTGGCCGCGCGCGAGGTCGTGGCGGCCGCTAAGGGTCAGGACGAGGGCGTCCGCGGGGCCGCTGACCCGGGCCTCGAAGTCGACCCGCCCGGCATTCGGCCGCAGCGTGCCGCTGAGCGCCAGCGGCGCGAACCAGGCGGGCTTGCCGGCCTGGCTGATGCTCGCGACCGTGATCGGGATCGCCTGGCCCTGCGCCAGACCGTCCGCGCTCAGCGCCAGCTCGCCCGCGATGCCATCGAGGGTGATCTGCTGATCCGGCAGCTGCAGCCGGCCGCCCGCGACCTTGATCGCCGCGGACTTCAGGCCGGTCCGATCGCCGCTCGCAGTCAGGCTCAGATCGGCCAGCTGGGCACGCCCCTTGACCGCTCCGGCGGTGACGTCGAACGCCTCGCCCTTGGCGCGCAGCGCCTGCTGCCAGCCGAGCGCGCCGTCGGCACCGAACCGGACCGCCAGCAGCGGCGGCTCGCCCGGCTGGAGCTGGAAGGCGAGCGGCCCGGCGCGGCCACCGTCCGGCCAGGTCAGCCGGTCGGCCGCCAAGCGGCCGGGCTCGCTGGCCGAGAGCGTCAGCCGATGGTCCGCGAAGGCGACCGCGAGCTTCTGGCTGAGGTGGGCACCCGCGAGCGCGAGCGCGGGCGTCGGCGCTCCGCCGCCCGCGAGGTCGAGATCGGCGGTGCCTTGCCAGCGCTCCGGTCCGCCCTCAGCCTGCAGCCCGACCCGGCCCGTGCTGAGGCTGAGCTGCCGCCAGCGGATCCCGCCGAGGGTCAGGGTTGCCTTGGCGCTGCCAGCATCGAGCGCGCCCCCGGCACCGGTTCGCAGGCTCGCATCCAGGTCCGCTTCGATCTGGGCCTGGCCGGCCGCGAGGTGCAGCCCGCCGGCAATGGTGAAGGCCGCGGCGGCGGGCGCGAGCGGTCCGCCGATCCGGATCGGCCCGGACCGGTCGCCGAGCCGGATCTGCCAGGGCGGCGGCAGCGCTTGCGCGAGGCCGGCGAGCGGCCCCGCCAGCGACCCGACGCTCACCTCGGCGGGGCCGATCCGCGCCTCGATCCGGCCGCCCTCGACCGTGAAGGTCGCCTCGCCCCCGCCCTCGATCGCCCCGGCCAGGCCCTGCAGCGCGAACTGATCGGCCTTGAAGGTGATGTGGCCCTGGGCGCCGAGCGCAGCCAGCGTGACACTTCCGTCGAGCGGCAGATGGCCATGCAGATCGAGATCGGCGAGAAGGCGGCCGGCATCGTTGATCAGCTGGCCGCCGGCTAGGCTGATGCTGAACTCGGCCTCGGGCCGGCCGGGTCGGAGCGTGGCCGAGACCGGCAGCCTGAGCTCGCCCCAGGGCGTCCCGAGCTCGACTTCGGCGCTTCGCAGCACCACTTCTTGCGGCCAGGCAGGCAGGCCGAAGCCACCGCCGCCGCCTTGGCCGGCGCCCGGTCCGAGCCCGGCCAGCTGGAGCCGGCCCTCGACGATCCGGCCACGCAGCTGCAGCCCATCGGCTTCGATGCTGGCGACCCGCCCGCGCAGCAGATCGCTCAGCTGGTAACGGATTCGCAAGCGTTCGAGCCGATCTCCGGGCGACGTGCCGAGCCGCAGGCCGGTGAGCTCGAGCCCGGCCGGTCCGACCGCGAGATCGTCGAACGCGACCGTCTCGATCCCGGCGACCCGCAGACCGGCGCGCAGCAAGGGGCCGGGGAACCAGAACAGCGCGCCGACCAGGCAGGCGGTCAGCAGGAGGGCGGCCAGCAGGACGGCGGCGAGCGCGCGGATCACCGGCGGCTCTCCACGGGGGCCGGGCAGGTGAGGGTGCGTTCTGAGGACATTCCCTTAT
This sequence comes from uncultured Alphaproteobacteria bacterium, assembly GCA_963753685.1. Classification (GTDB taxonomy): domain Bacteria; phylum Pseudomonadota; class Alphaproteobacteria; order Geminicoccales; family Geminicoccaceae; genus DATAOG01. Next base: position 169,427 of record CAVWDE010000011.1, on the reverse strand, counting down.
GTCAATCAGTTACGAGAGTATCTTGACAGACGACCGTAAGTTTGGCTAGGGTGCGCGCACCGAGGCCTCGGCCAACTCGGCCAGAACCCGTTCGGGGCGGGCAGCGAGCAGGAGGAACAAGACCATGATCGGATCGGCCAAGCGCATCCTGGCGGTGCTGGCGTTGGCGCTGATGGCTGTGATGGGCCCAATCGCTGTCATGGGATCGGCGGCCGAGGCCCAGACCGACGGTCAGCAACGGGTCGTCGAACGGGCGCGGCTCGCGCTCGACTCCTTCCTGGACGACCCCAATTTCAAGCAGATGCCGGTCTATGTCCAGAACGCCTACGCCGTGCTGATCGTGCCCGAGCTGCTCAAGGGCGGCTTCTTCTTCGGCGCCGAATATGGCATCGGCATCCTCCTCGTGCGTGATCCGCAGACCGGCACCTGGGGCCCGCCGGCGTTCTATTCACTCTATGGCGGCAGCGTCGGCCTGCAGTTCGGCGGCCAGACCTCCGACGTCGTGTTCACCATCATGAACCAGGGCGCGGTCGACAAGCTCCTGGACCACGGGATCAAGCTCGGCGCCGACGCCGGCGTCGCGGCCGGTCGCCTCGGGGTCGCGATCGGCGCCGCGACCACGACCCATCTCGGCGAGGACATCTATGTGTTCGCCAAGAGCCAGGGCCTGTTCGGCGGCTTCTGGCTGGATGGCACCTACCTGCGGCCCAACGACGACTGGAACAAGGCCTACTACGGCCACGCGGTCGACCCGCGCCAGCTGGTCCGCCAGCCGACCGTCGTGGCGAGCGCCGAGGTCGACGCCCTGCACCAGTCGCTGACCCGCTTCTGAGCCGCAGCCGAAGGCTCGCCCGGCGGGGCGCGCTGGCGCCGGGGCGGGCGGGGTACGGCGGCCCGTGGACGAGGTCATCGGCCTGATCCTGACCGGCGGCCTCGCCGGCTGGATCGCCGGCACCCTGATGCGCGGCGCCGGCTATGGTCTCGTGCTCAACATCGTGGTCGGCGTGGTCGGCGGCATCGTCGCCGGCAAGCTCGCGGCTCTGCTCGGCATCGCCCAGGACGGCGGCTGGGCCCAGGACGGCGGCTGGCTGGTCCGGCTGGCGCTGGCCGTGGTCGGCGCGACGCTGCTGCTGGCCCTGATCACTCTGGCCAGGCGCTCATCCCGGCGATCGGAGCGACCTTCGCGGCACGGCCCGGGCGACGCAGGCGGAGCCGCCGGCGCCGGCGCTGCTTCGGCTCGCCGCCTGGCTCGCTCAGCGCATAGGTCAGGCGGCGCAGGTGCGCGATCAGCGCGTGACGATCGCGCCGCTGGGCGAGCTCAGACCAGGCCATCGGCGCGCCGATCCGGACGCTGACCCGGGCGCCGAGCTTGTTGCGGACCTCGTGGAACAGGAGCGCCTCGCGCAGGGTCTGGCTGACATGGCTCGCGATCTGGAACAGCCGGCTGTTCTGGCCGCCGAAGAACACCGGCACCACGGTCGCCCGCGCCTCGATGATCGCGCGTGCGGTGAACGGCTTCCAGGGCGCGTCCAGCGCCGCCTTGGCGAACGGCCCGCCTGCGGTCGACACGCCGCCCGCCGGGAAGGCCACCAGCACGCCGCCATCGCGGAGCAGGGCAAGCGCCGCCGCGCGGGAACCGAGGTTGGTCCTGGTGGCGCTCCGGGTCGCGCCGAAATCGATCGGCAGCAGATACGGCTGGAGCTCGGGCGCGCGATAGAGGGCGTTGTGGGTCAGGACCTTGAAGTCGGAGCGGACCTTGGCGATCAGATAGCCGATCACCAGGCCGTCCAGGACCCCGAACGGATGGTTCGCGACCACCACGACCGGGCCCGCCGCCGGGATCGCCCCCAGGCGCGCCGGATCGTAGTCGACCTGGAGCCCGAGATGGCGGACCGCCGCCTCCCAGAAGCTCTCGCCCGGGCGCGGCCGCCGCCGATTGTCGAGATAGATGCGCTCAAGATGCGGTTGTCCGGTCAGGCGCTCGATGGTCCGGATGGTGACCCGGCGCAGCGCCGGATCGTCCGGTGACGCGTAGCTGAACAGCAGCCGGTCCTGCATCCATTTGCCCCGTGGCCGCCCGAGCCGGCGCGAAGCTAGCGGGGCAACGTGACAGTCCGGTGAACCTTTGACGACACGCGAGCGGCGGTTGCGCCGGGCGGCCGCGCCGGGGCGCCAGCGCCCGCTGCGGTGGCGCGCGGCAATGACCACCTGTACGGTGTAGCTATCCGTGGGTGGTCACATCTGCTGGTTTGAGCCGGAGGCAGCAATGCGGGCAGTGTGGTACGAGCGCAATGGCGAGGCGGCGGACGTCCTGCAGTATGGCGAATTGGAGACGCCCTCACCCGGCCCGGGCGAGGTCCTGGTCCGCCTGGTGACCGCCGGCATCAACCCGATCGACGTCAAGCGGCGGCGCGGCGCCCGCGGCCAGGTGATCAAGGACCCGCTGGTGATCCCGGGCTTCGATGGCGCGGGCGTGATCGAGGCGGTGGGCGATGGGGTCGAGCCCGGCCGGGTGCGCGAGCGGGTCTGGGTGTTCGAGGCGCAGTGGCAGCGGCCGCGCGGCACCGCCGCGGAGTTCGTGACCGTGCCGGCCGACCGGGCCGTGCGCCTGCCCGATCGGGCCGGCTTCGTCGAGGGCGCCTGCCTCGGCATCCCGGCGCTGACCGCGCACCGCGCGGTGTTCGCGGACGGTCCGGTCATGGGCAAGACGGTGCTGGTGACCGGCGGTGCGGGCGCGGTCGGCTCGTATGCGATCCAGTTCGCCAAGCTCGGCGGCGCGCGCGTCCTGACCACCGTCAGCAGCGATCAGAAGGCCGAGATCGCGGCCGATGCGGGCGCCGACTACGTGTTCAACTACAAGGCCGAAAACGTCGTGCAGCGGATCGCCGATCTGCCCGAGGGCGGCGGCGTCGACCGGATCGTCGAGGTCGAGTTCGGCGGCAATCTGCCCCAGAGCGTCGAGATCCTGAAGCCGAACGGGGTGATCGCGAGCTACGCCTCGGACGCCGTCCTGGAGCCGAAGCTGCCGTTCTACGCGCTCGCCTACAAGAGCGCTTTGGTCCGCTTCATCCTGGTGTTCATGATGCCCGAGGCGGCCAAACAGCAGGCGATCGGCGATCTTGGGCGCTGGCTCGAGGCGGGCGAGCTGCGCCACTACATCGCCAAGCGCCTGCCGCTCGCCGAGACCGCCGCCGCGCACGAGGCGATGGAGCGGGGCGTGATCGGCAACCTCGTGCTCGACATCGCGCCGGACGCCTGACTTCGGTCAGCGCTGCTCCAGGAGGGTCGGCGGCCCCGGCTGGAGAATCCGGCCGGGTCGCTCCAACCGGTCGAGGTGGCGCTCGAACAAGGGCGTCGCGGCCGCGTTCGGGTGCAGGGTCTTGAAGGCGTCCAGGCGTTGCTCGGTGGCGCCGAGCTCGCGCTGCACCTCCTGCTTTTCGAGCGGCCGCTGGGAGTGCCGAAGCACGCGGCTTTCGGTGGTGTTGAGCTGATGCTCGATGATCCGCTCCTCGGGCACGATGCCGCTCAGAGACGAAGCGCCGAGGTGCTCGATGTCGCCAAAAGGCGGAGCGGCCGTCTGATCGAAGTCCCCGGCCAGGGTGGCCGGCGCCAGCAGCAGGGCCCAGCCGGCGACCAGGGCCGCGCGCATGAGCGACATGGGGATGCCCTCCAAAGCACCTGGTATCGATTCATGGGATGGCGGCCGGCTCATTTCCAGCCGGGCGGCGCCCATGTCGCGGGGCTCAGGAGTTGAGCGCCTGGTAGGCGACGTGGCCGACGCGCAGCAGCTCGTCCTGCGGCAGCTCGCCGAGCAACGCCCAGGCGGTGCCCTCCTCACGCCAGTAAAGCGCGGTGAGCTTGCCCTGATGGACGATCCGGAAGGCGGTCTCGCCGGCCTCCGTGCTGGCCCGGCAGTAAAGGGTCAGACGGCGCCCGCTCGGATCCTGATACATGAACTGGGCCGCCGGCCCGGTGCTCGCCGGCAACAGGCGCCCACCGATCAGCGTGAAGCCTTGGGCAGCGAGGTCGGGCGCGGTCAGCTGACGGCCGAGGCGGCGCGACAGCCAGGTCAAGAGATGCGCCTCATCGCCCGCGCCGACCTCGACCGGATGGCGGACCTCGACCGCGTAGACCAGATGCGCGCTCATGGCATCGGCGACGAAGCTCTGGGCCTGGGCGCTGATCGCTTGCAGCCGGTCGTGCAGCCACCAGCCCGAGCCGGCCCCGCCGACGAGCAGGAGAAGGGCCGCGGCGGCGCCGGCCGCGAGCCAGCGCCAGCCCGGCCGGGGGCGGGGCGCTGCAGGTGCGCTCGCGGCCGCCATCGCGGCCGGCACCGGACGGTCGAGCAGCGGCCCATAGACGCGCGCGATCAGGGCGGCCTGGCGCCGGTAGCTCTGGGCGCGCGCCGCCTCCTCGGGATGGGTGGCGAGGAAGGCCTGGACCGCGGCGCAGCGTTCGGCCTCGAGCTCGCCGTCGAGGTGGGCGTGCAGCTCGGCTTCGCTCAGCCAGTCGCCCGCGCCGGTCACCGGACCCTCCGCAGCATCTGGTCCTCGCCGCCCTCGAGCGCCACCCGCAGCCGCTCCCGGGCGCGCGCCAGGCGTGACATCACGGTGCCGATCGGCACCTCGAGCAGCTCCGCGATCTCGCGGTAGGTCAGGCCCTCCAGGCTGACCAGGAGCAGGACCTGGCGATGGTCCTCGGACAGGGATGCCATGGCGCGCACGAAGTCCCGGATCTGGTTGCGGTCCTCGGGCGGCGTGCTGAGCGCCAGATCGTCAACCAGGCTGTCGAGGGCCACCGTCGGCCCCCGGCGCCGCGCCCGGCGCAGGTTGCTGAGGTGCAGGTTGTGCAGGATCGCGAACAGCCAGCCGCCCAGCCGTTCGGGATGCTGCAGCGTGGCCTGCTGGCGCAGCGCCCGCTCGACGCAGTCCTGAACCAGATCGTCGGCGTCCGAAACGTTGTGCAGCCAGGCCGTGGCATAGCGGCGCAGGCGCGGGACGTGCGCGACGACGCGGGCGGCAAAGTGCTGCTCCGGGCTCGACCCCGGCATCGCCCGAGCGCCGCGGGTCCGGCGCCGACCGGATCAGGCCTGCTTCCGGCCGGTGGTGGCGGCGGCGGGCTCGGTTGGCGGGACTGGGGCCGGTAGGATCATGGTCGAAAGCTCCCGAATCGGTCGTCTCTGACAGGAGACTCGACGCGCGCGGTGCAAGCTTATTCCGCGACCGAGCGTTCGCACAGCGTGCTTGCGGCTTCGACGACTGTGGCCCACGACCTCAGCGATAGAAGATGTGGTGGCCGATCTGGACCGTGCGCTGGCGCGGCACGGCCCAGGGGGTCGAGATCCGGGCGCTGTGGAAGAACAGGGCGCCCTTCGTCGGGTCGCGCCGCGGCACCTTGGACGGATCGGCGAGGATCGCGCGGGCCAGATGCTCGGCCCGGCTCCAGGCGCGCGCCTCGGTCGGCTGGTCGCTCTTGCCGTCGCACCACCACGAGAACTGGCAGGGCGGCTGCTCGCCGCCCTGCTTGACCACGCCACAGACGGTGCTCGGGAACTTCGGATGGGCGACCCGGTTGAGCACCACCGCGGCGACCGCGAGCATCCCCTCGCGGCCCTCCGCCTTGGCTTCCCAGTACATGGTGAGCGCCAGGCAGCCGATCGCCTGCTCGCGGGTCTCGGTGGCGGCCGCCGCTCCGCTGCGGCACAGCCAGCAAAATGCGATCATCAGCGCGGCGCCCGCGCGGGCAACAGTCATGAGCGGACCGACTGGCCGTGGCAATGGGCCCGGCGGGGTGCCAGCGCGCGTCCGGCGCCGACCCTCCGTTCCGAGGCATCAGGCTAGTCATCCGAATGTAAAAGAACCCTTGCCCGCGCCGACCGAGCCGTCGTCGCGCCCGTCGGCGTGTATCAGATCCGTGGTGGGCTAGATCAGTGGTAGAAAATCGTGCAGTCGATGCCGGGCACTGCTGGCGCTCGACGCCTCAGGCGGCGTCTGACCCAGGCGCCGCGGCGGCGCCCGAGCGGGAACTCTTTGCCGCACCGGTTCGGCAAACGGCATCAGGCAGCGATGCCGGGCAAGGGCTCAGGGGCCGCGGTCATCCCGGTCGCCGCCGCGCCGGGGTGGCACGCGGACCGACTTGCGCTGCTCGACCAGGACGTGCCGGACCACCGGCCGCTCCTGCCGCTCGTGGCGCTCCTGCCGCTCGAGCTGCTGGACCAGCGCCTGGACCGTCGCCCGCAGCTCGGCCAGCTCCTTCAGGATCGCCCTCGAACTCGGCGGGATCCTTCGGGGTCGCCCTGGCGCCGGCAAGCTCCTTCACGGTCGCCTTGAGCTCGGCCACCTCCCCGAGGACGGCGGCGACATCGGACCGGGTGGCGGGTGGCGGGGCGGGATGCATCGCCGCCAGCGCGGCCCCGCGCAGCGCCTGGTCGACCCAGTCGCCGATCAGCAGCTCGGCCTGAGCCGCAGCCTCGCGCACCGCCTCACGGGTCGCCTCCTGCACGCCCTTGATGGTCCAGCTGCTGCCGGCGGCGTTGCCTGACTTCCAGACGGATTGCGCCATTGACCAGCGTCTCCAATGCTCTGGCTTAAGGGGTATCGGAAGATCCGGATCGCGCCCCGGCGGCCTGGGCGCTGGCCGCCAGGATCATGGCGAGCGCACATCCGCCGCTGCCTGGACCCCACCCCAGTGGCTGTGCGCGGTCTTCGCCATGACCGCCCGCAGCGCGGCCAGGGCCTCGGCGCTGTCCCACTCGGCGGGCCCGATCACCCGCCCGACCTCGCGCCCCTCGGCGTCGATCACCAGCGTAGTCGGCAGGCCGAAGGCGCCGAGCGCCCGGCTTGCCGCGGCGCTGGGGTCGCGGTAGATGTTCAGGTGCTGGATACCGGTGTCCTGGTAGAAGGTCTGGATCTGCGCCAGGTCCGCCCGATCGACCGACAGCGGCAGGACGTGCAGCCCGGCGCCGCCCGCCTCCGCCTGGAGCCGATCGAGCGAGGGCATCTCGCTCCGGCAGGGGCCGCACCAGGTCGCCCAGAGGTTGAGGACCACCACCTGGCCGCGAAAGTCCTCGAGCGACAAGGGATGGCCCTGGGCGTCCTGGAACGCCAGCTCGGGCGCCGGCCTGGGCGTGGTCGGCGCGAGGTTGAACGCGGCCGCCGGCAAGGGCGTGAGCAGCGCCATGAGCGCGGTGAACGCGAGCGCCGCACGCAGGGGATCAGTCATGGGCTCTTCCAGTCCCTTCCAGGCCGGGTCGCGCGGGACCATCGGCATGCGCTTGCGGGCTGCGCCATGAGCGACGCCGGGCAGCGGGGCCCGCGGGCGCGCGGGGTCGATCTGTGGGGCGGGCATTTCGAGCGCGGCCCAGCCCCCCTCATGCAGCAGATAAACGCCTCGATCGGCTTCGACAAGCGGCTCTATGCGCAAGATGTCGAAGGCTCCAAGGCGCATGCCCGTATGCTCGCCAAGGTCGGCCTTCTGGATATGGCCGAATGCGAGGCGATCGTGACCGGTCTCGACCAGATCCTGCGCGAGATCGAGGCCGACCAGTTTCCGTTCAGCGCCGCGCTCGAGGACATCCACCTGAACATCGAGGCCAGGCTCACCGAGCTGATCGGCGAGCCCGGCCGGAAGCTGCACACGGCGCGCTCGCGCAACGATCAGGTGGCGACCGACTTCCGGCTCTGGGTGCGCGCCGCGATCGCGCGGACCGACGATCTGCTCCGCGACCTGCAGGCGGCGCTGCTGGCGCGCGCCGAGGAGCACAGCGCCTCGGTGATGCCGGGCTTCACCCACCTGCAGGCGGCCCAGCCGGTCACGCTCGGTCACCATCTTTTGGCCTACGTCGAGATGCTCGGGCGCGACCGCGGCCGGTTCGCCGATGCCGGCACCCGGCTCGACGAGTGCCCGCTCGGCGCCGCCGCGCTCGCCGGCACGAGCTTCCCGATCGACCGCGACCAGACGGCGGCGGAGCTGGGCTTCGCGCGCCCCTGCGCGAACTCGATCGATGCCGTGGCGGATCGCGACTTCGCGCTCGAGTTCCTGGCGGCGGCGGCGATCTGTGCGGTCCATCTGTCGCGCCTCGCCGAGGAGCTGGTGCTCTGGTCGACGCCTCAGTTCGCCTTCGTGCGCATGGCCGAGGCGTTCTCGAGCGGCAGCTCGATCATGCCCCAGAAGCGCAACCCCGACGCCGCCGAACTGGTGCGCGCCAAGACCGGCCGGGTGATCGGTGGCCTGAACGCCCTGCTGATCGTCCTCAAGGGCCTGCCGCTCGCCTACGCCAAGGACCTGCAGGAGGACAAGGAGCCGGTGTTCGACGCCGCCGACAGCCTGGCCCTGTGCCTTGCCGCCATGGCCGCTATGATCACCGGCATGACGATCGACCCCGCGCGCCTCGCGGCCGCCGCCGCGGTCGGCCACACCACCGCGACCGATCTCGCGGACTGGCTGGTCCTCAGGCTCGGCCTGCCGTTTCGCGCCGCCCACGGCATCGCCGCCCAGGCGGTGCGGCGGGCCGAGGCGCTGGGCGTCGAGCTCGCGGACCTCGGCCTCGCCGAGCTCCAGGTGGTCGAGCCGCGGATCACCGCCGAGGCGCTCGAGGTCTTGAGCGTGGAGCGGGCGGTCGCGTCCCGGACCAGCTTCGGCGGCACCGCACCCGTCCGGGTGCGCGCGGCGATCGCGAGCGCCCGGGAGCGCTATCTGTGAGCCGGCATGGAACTCTTCGTCGCGTCGGCGGGATGATACAGGTCGGCGACCTCACCCTCGGCCTTCAGAGCGGCTTCGCAGCCCTGGGCAGCCATGTCGGATTTGTCCTCCACTGAGCGCCCGGATCGGCCGGTGGCGGCGCGGCGGCTGATGCTCGTCCTGCTCGCGTCCGGCGCGCTCGCGGCCTGCGGCAAGCGGGGTCCGCTGCGCCTGCCGAAGCCGGGCGACCCCGGCTACGAGGACCAGAACGACAAATCCAAGGCTGAGCCCCAACCCGAAGCTCAGCCTCAACCCGAAGCTCAGCCCCAACCCGAGGGTCAGCCCCCATCCGAGGGTCGACCATGAGCGAGTTCGGCTATCGGGATGGCCAGCTGTGTGCGGAGGCGGTGCCGCTTGCGACCATCGCGGCCGCGGTCGGGACGCCTGCCTACGTCTATGCCTCGAGCGGCATGCGGGCGCGCGTGCGGCGTTTCTTCGAGGCGTTCGCCGGGCAGCCGGCGATGCTCTGCTACGCGCTCAAGGCGAACAGCAATCTCGCGGTGATCCGGACGCTGGCGGCCGAGGGGGCCGGGGCCGAGGTGGTCTCGGGCGGCGAGCTGCAGCGCGCGCGCGCCGCCGGCGTGCCGGCCGAGCGGATCGTGTTCTCTGGTGTCGGCAAGAGCCGCGACGAGATGATCCTGGCGCTGGATGCACAGATCGCGCAGTTCAACGTCGAATCGGTGCCGGAGCTGGTCGTCCTCGGCGAGGTCGCGGCGGCGCGCCGGCTGCGGGCGCCGGTGGCCCTGCGGATCAACCCCGACGTCGCCGCAGAGAGCCACGACAAGATCAGCACCGGCCGCCGTCAGGACAAGTTCGGCATCGCCCACGACCAGGCGCTCGCGGTCTACGACCTCGCCAGCCGGCTGGCCGGGATCGAGATCGTCGGCCTGCATCTGCACATCGGCTCGCAGATCCTGAGCCTCGCGCCATTCGAGGCGGCCTATCGGCGCGGAATCGAGTTGGCCCGGGACTTGCATCGTGCCGGGATCGGCATCCGCCGGCTCGACCTCGGCGGCGGCCTCGGGGTCCGCTACCGGGGCGAGGAGGAATTGGATCTGGACGCCTACGCCGCGCTGATCGGCCGCCTGACCGCCGGGCTCGAGGTCGAGCTGGTGTTCGAGCCGGGGCGCTGGCTGGTGGCCGAGGCGGGGGTGCTCCTGACCCGGGTGCTGTATGTCAAGCCGGGCGCGGAGCGGCCCTGCGTGGTGCTCGATGCCGGCATGAACAACCTGTTGCGCCCGGCGCTCTACGATGCCTGGCACGCGGTCCTGCCGGTGGCCGAACCCGCGGCCGGGCCGCCGCTGCAGGCGGTCGATCTGGTCGGGCCGATCTGCGAAAGCGCCGATGTTTTCGCGCGCGGGCGCGATTTACCCCCACTCGCGCCGGAAGATCTGATAGTGTTAACTGGGGCGGGTGCGTATGGCGCGGCCATGGCGTCCGACTACAACTCGCGGCCGATGGCGGCCGAGGTGTTGGTCGACGGGGCGCGCTGGGCGGTGATCAAGCCGCGCATCGAGCCGGCGAAGCGCTTCGCCGACGAGCATCTGCCACCATGGTTGGCCCCGCCCGCGATCGAGCGCGGTGCGGCGGGGTAGCGAGGAGAGCGGGCATGCGCGATGCCGATCCGAGACGCAGCTTCGGCTTTCGCCGACGGGTGATCCTGGCGCGGGCCGCGGCGGCTTTCGAAGCGGCATGGGCGGCGTTGTGGCCGAGCCTGGCGCTGGTCGGGCTGTTCCTGGTGGTCAGCCTGCTCGGGCTCTGGGCGCTGCTGCCGGGCTGGCTGCACGGGCTCGCGCTCGCCGTGCTCGCGGGCAGCCTGGGCTGGAGCCTGTGGCGGGCGCGCGCCGGGGTGCGCTGGCCCGACCAGGCCAGCGGCCTGCGTCGCCTGGAGCGGGTCAACGCGCTTGCGCACCAGCCGCTGCGCTCGCTCGGCGATCGGCTGTCCGGGGGCGGCGACGATCCGGCGACCCGGTCGCTCTGGCAGCGTCACCAGGAGCGGCTTGCCCAGGCGCTCCGCCGGCTGCGGGTCGGGCCGCCGCGCTCCGACCTGCCCAGGCGCGATCCCTGGGCACTGCGCGCGGCTTTGCTGCTGCTGCTGATCGTGGGCCTGGTCGAGGCCGGGGGCATGGCGCCCCAACGCCTGCTGCAGGCGTTCGAGCTGCGCCGGGCCGCGCCCATGGCCGAGGCGCCGGTCGAGCTGACGCTCTGGGTGACGCCGCCGCTCTACACCGGCAAGCCGCCGGTCCGGCTCGAGGCCGAGCGCCCGGCGCCGGGCGTGCCGGCGGTCGTGCGCGCACCGGCCAAAGTCGCCCTGCCGATGGGCAGCGAGGTGCTCGCCCAGTTGCACCATCTGGGCGAGCCGGCGCCGAGCTTCTCGCTCGGCCTCGACAAGGAGACCAAGCCGTTCGTCAAGATCGCCGAGGAGAGCGCCGAGGCCAGCATGGTGATCGGCCGCTCGGGCCAGCTGCGGGTCGGCAGCGCCGGCCAGGAGCTCGGGGTCTGGCAGATCGAGGCGGTGCCCGATCAGCCGCCGACCATCGAGTTCGCCGAGGCGCCGGCGGCGACCCAGCGGGGGGTTTTGCGCTCGCACTTCCAGGCCGGGGACGACTACGGGGTCACCAGCATCGCGCTCCTGATCAACCGGGTCGGCCACGAGGACCGGGTCGAGCGGATCGAGCTGATGCGGCCGGCCGCCGGCACGACCAAGATCGATGACGCGGGCTATGTCGATCTGACCCCGCATCCCTGGGCCGGGCTGCCGGTCGTGGCCCGGCTCGAGGCGGTCGACGGCATCGGTCAGCACGGCCAGAGCCAGCCGCAGCAGCTGGTGCTGCCGGCGCGCGCGTTCAAGCACCCGGTGGCGCGGGCGATCATCGAGCAGCGGCGCCGGCTGGCGGCCGATCCGGAACAGACCGACGAGGTCGTGGCGGCGCTCGACCAGCTGAGCCGGGCGCCGGCCATGTTCCAGAACGACACCGCGGTCTTCATGGCGCTGCGCTCGGCGGCGCTGCGCCTGCTGTTCAATCCCGACCAGAAGACTCTGGACGGCGTGCTCGCATTGCTCTGGGACACCGCCCTGCACCTCGAGGACGGCAGCGTGTCGCTGGCCGAGCGCGACCTGCGACAGCTGCAGCAGGCCCTCAAGGACGCTTTGGACAAAGGGGCCAGCGACCAGGAGCTCGATCGGCTGATGAAAGAGCTCCAGCGCGCCATGAACGAGTATCTGGACGCGCTCGCCCAGCAGGCGCAGCAGCAGCAGCAGTCGGCGGATCAGCAGCCGCCGCCGCGACCGATCCGAATGCGATCCAGGTCCAGCGCGAGGACCTGCAGCAGATGCTCGACAAGATGCGGGAGATGATCAAGACCGGCGCCCGCGATGCCGCCCAGCAGATGCTCGCCCAGCTGCAGGAGATGCTCGAGAACCTCCAGGTCGCCCACAACGGCCAGATGCAGCAGGGCCAGCAGATGATGAGCCAGCTGCAGAAGATGATCCAGCGCCAGCAGGGGCTGCTCGACAAGACCTTCGGCATGACCCGCAAGGGCGGCCGGCAGGAGCAGCAGGACCCGTTCGGCGAGCAGGATCAGCAGGGCCAGCAGGGTCAGGAGGGCCAGCAGGACGGGCAGATGGGCCAGATGCAGCCGGGTGACCAGCAGGGCCAGATGGGCGACCAGGGCGGCCAGCTCGGGCAGATGGCGCAGGATCAGGAGGCGCTCCGACGGATGCTGGGCGAGCTGATGCGGGCGATCGGCGAGGCCGGCGCCGAGATCCCCCGGAGCCTGGGCGAGGCCGAGCTGGCCATGCGGGCCGCGCGCGATGCCCTCAAAGGCGGCGCGCCCGACCAGGCGGTCGACCCCCAGAGCAAGGCGCTCGACCAGCTGCGCCAGGGCGGCCAGGCGATGATGCAGGAGATGCAGCGCATGTACGGCCAGGGCCAGGGTCGGATGCCCGGGCAGCAGTATGGCCAGGCGCCGAACAACCGGGATCCGCTCGGCCGCTCGGTGTACAACCAGGGCGGCGTCGACCTCTGGGGCGAGAAGGTCCCGACCCAGCTCGATCTCGGCAAGGCGCGGGCGGTGCTCGAGGAGCTGCAGCGGCGCGCCAGCGAGCGCCAGCGACCGGCCGACGAGCTCGACTATCTGCAGCGCCTGCTGCGCCGGTTCTGACGCGCGGCGGCGTCGCTTCGCTCCGGCTGCGCCGCCAGCCGTCGCCCAATGCCGATGCCCGGCCGCCGGGCTGCCCGGTCGATCTTCTGCTCCTGCACTACACCGGCATGCCGAGCGCGGCCGAGGCGCTGGCCCGGCTCCGCGATCCGGCGGCCAAGGTCAGCGCGCACTATCTGATCGACGAGGACGGCGCGGTCGTGGCCCTGGTGCCCGAGGCCCTGCGCGCCTGGCACGCCGGCGTCAGCGCCTGGCAGGGCCAGAGCCGGCTCAACGATCGCTCGATCGGGATCGAGCTGGTCAACCCCGGCCACGAGTGGGGCTACCGGGCGTTCACGGAGGCCCAGTACGCCGCCTGCATCGAGCTCTGCCGGGCGATCCTGGAGCGCTGGCCGATCCCGGCGCGGCGCGTGCTCGGCCACAGCGACGTCGCCCCGGACCGCAAGCAGGACCCGGGCGAGCTGTTCGACTGGCCGCGACTGGCGGCGGCCGGCATCGGCCTCTGGCCGGACGATGGTCAGGGCACGGCGCGCCCGGTCAAAGACCTCCAGGCTCAGCTCGCGGCTGTCGGCTATGCCGCACCGCTCCACGGCGACCTCGACGAGCCGACCCGGCGCGTGATCGCGGCCTTCCAGCGCCACTTCCGGCCCGCGCGGGTCGACGGCGATCCCGACCGGGACACGCTCGCCCGCCTGGATGGTCTGCTGACCTTGCTCGGGGCGCTTGACCCCGGCGCCGGCGGCGCCGACATCTAGCTTGGATCAGGCGGCCGGATGGCCGCTCCCGGGGCGACCCGGGGGAGGAAAGTCCGGGCTCCACGGAAACACGGTGCCGGGTAACGCCCGGCGGGGGCGACCCCAGGGAAAGTGCCACAGAGAGCAGTCCGCCCGCCGGGGTCGCGTCGCGAGGCGCGGCCTGCGGGTGAGGGTGAAAGGGTGCGGTAAGAGCGCACCGCGCCGCCGGCAACGGTGGCGGCACGGCAAACCCCACCGGGAGCAAGACCAAGTAGGGACGATGGCGCCGCGCTCCGGCGCGGGGCAGGCCGGTTTCCGGGCCCTTCGTCCGGGTCGGTCGCGCGAGGCGCCCGGCGACGGGCGTCCCAGAGGAATGGCCATCCCGCGGCGCTTGCGGGCGCCGCGGACAGAACCCGGCTTACAGGCCGCCTGATCCTATTGCGCCAGACACAACCCGGCAGAATTCGCCCGTAGGTGGAGGAACAAAAGTAGAACACGAGGCCAGCGACTGGCCTCGTCTCGGTCTCGTCTTGGCGGCAATCGAGCCTTCGGGCGCCGCCGCGGTCCGGTCGTCCGCTCGTTTCGCGCGCCGATTCAGTGCCTTACACACGTTTCTTGGAAATTGGCCTTGACTGCGCCGGCGGTTAACTATAGGGTGAAAGTTCCCGCTTGATAAAGTGCAACCGTGGTCAAAGGCAAGTCATGCCGCCACGCGCTACCGGTCGGACCGCCAGTTTGTCGCCATATCTTGCTTGTGGATTGCCAAACTCGCGGTCAATCGCGCGATCAATCTTGGTCGGGCTCGAGGTCTGGCAGACCTGGCTCGGCGAATATTGGTCACGCTGCGGCCGTCCAGGTCGGCGCGTCACGGACGACTGGCCCACGACGACCGGGATCAAGACGCGGCGGCAGCTTGGTGATGAGGTTGGTTGGCTTTGACTTTGCTCGCCGAGACCAGCACCGCCGAAACCGCGGCGGCCCGCCACGTTCCGGTGCTCCTGGCGGAGATGCTGACGGCGCTCGCGGTGCGCCCGGACGGCGTCTATCTGGACGCCACCTTCGGCGCCGGCGGCTACAGCCGGGCGATCCTCGCGGCCGGCGCCGGGCGCGTGCTCGGTCTCGACCGTGACCCGGCGGCGGTTGCCAGGGGACGCGGGCTCGCCGCCCGTCACCCCCGCCTCACCATGCTCGAGGGTCGGTTCGGCGCCATGGCCGAGCTGCTCGGCGCCGCGGGCGTCGCGCGGCTCGATGGCATCGTGCTCGATCTCGGCCTGTCGTCGGACCAGCTCGAGGATCCCGAGCGCGGCTTCTCCTTCGCCGCCGACGGGCCGCTCGACATGCGCATGTCCAGCCACGGCATCAGCGCCGCCGAGCTGGTCAACCAGGCGGACGAGACCACGCTTGCCAACCTCCTCTACCGCTACGGCGAGGAACGGGCGGCGCGCCGGATCGCCCGGGCGATCGTCGAGCGCCGCCGCCAGGCACCGCTCGAGCGCACCCGCGAGCTCGCTTTGCTGGTCGCCGGCGTGGTCGGTCGGACCGGCGCCCGGGCGGGCCGCCGGATCGATCCCGCGACCCGCACGTTCCAGGCGCTGCGCATCCAGGTCAACGACGAGCTGGGCGAGCTGGAGCGGGCGCTCATCGCAGCCGAGCTGCTGCTGGCACCCGGTGGCCGCCTGGTGATCGTGGCCTTCCACTCGCTCGAGGACCGGCTGGTCAAGCAGTTCCTCGCAGCCCGCAGCGGCGCCCTGCCGCGGCCCTCGCGCCACCTGCCAGAGCTGGCGGACGGCCCCGCACCAGCACGCTTCCGCGCGCTCTACCGCCACCCGCTCCGGCCCGGGCCGGCGGAGCTGGCCGCCAATCCCCGCGCCCGCTCGGCGCGCCTGCGCGCCGCGGAGCGCCTGGCCGAGCCGGAGCCCGCGGCATGACCATGAAGCTCGGGCTGGCGAGCCTCCTGATCGCGCTGCTTGCCGCCTCCGGGCTCTATACGCTCAAGGATCAGGTGCGCCGCCGGGAAGGCGAGCTGCGCGGGCTGCAGATCGCGATCTCGGCCGAGAAGGCCAAGCTCAACCGCCTGCGCGCCGAATGGGCGCTGCTCGATCAGCCGAGCCGGCTCGCCCGCCTCGCCGGCGCCTATCTCGACATGCAGCCGGCCCAGCCCGGCCAGATCGTCCGGATCACCGACGTGCCGCTGCGCGCCGACCTCGAGCTCGAGCAGCGGTCGCTGACCGCCCGGCTGCCGTCCGGGGTCGAGATCCCGCTCCGGCTCAAGCCCCCCGAGCGACTGACGCTGCCCGGGCCATGGCCGCAGGTGCCCGGCAAAGACCGCCAGGCGGCCAGGAGCGTGCCATGATGCGGCCCGGCGGCGAGCCCGGGCTGCGCCTCGGCCAGCGGCGCCTGCGCCTGGTCGGCGGCGTGTTCGCCCTGGCGTTCCTGGCGCTGGCGCTGCGCGTGGTCGACCTGGCCCTGCGGCGCGGCGACAACGTGATCGGCAGCCCGGCGCAGGCGAGCGTGATCGACAGCCCGCACCGCGCCGACATCGTCGACCGCAACGGCACCCTGCTCGCGACCGACTACCCGATGGCCTCGGTGTTCGCCGATCCCGCCCTGGTGCAGGGCCGCGAGGCGGCGGCGACCGGCCTCGCCCGCGCGCTCGAGGGGGTCACGCGCGCCGATCTGCTGGCCCTGCTCTCGGAGCCGCGGCGCTTCGTCTGGCTCAAGCGGCACATCACCGACGCCGAGCAGCGGGCGGTGATCCGCCTCGGGCTGCCGGGCATCGGCTTTCGCACCGAGAACCACCGGATCTATCCGCAGCGCGCGCTGGCCGCGCATCTGGTCGGCTACGTCGGGGTCGAGAACCAGGCGCTGGCCGGCATCGAGAGCAGCTTCGATGCCCGTCTGTCCGACCCCGAGCGCAGCCAGACGCCGCTCATGCTGACCCTCGATCTCGGGGTCCAGGAGGTCGTGCGCAGCGAGCTCAAGGCGGCGCGGGCGCGCTTCGCCGCCAAGGGCGCCGCCGCCATCGTGCTCGACGTCGCGACCGGCGAGCTCCTGGCCGCGGTCAGCCTGCCGGACTTCGATCCCAACCGCTACCAGGACGCCTCGAGCGAGGCGCTGTTCAACCGCGTCACGCTCGGCACCTACGAGCTCGGCTCGCTGTTCAAGCTGTTCACGGTCTCGATGGCATTGGATGCCGGGGCGGTCACCATGACCACCAGCCTGGACGCGAGCGCGCCCTTGCAGTTCGGCCGCTTCCGGATCGGCGACGACCACGCCAGGCGGCGCTGGCTGAGCGTGCCCGAGGTGATCGCCTTCTCGTCCAACATCGGCGCCGCCCGCATGGCCATGGCGCTCGGCACCGAAGCCCAGGTCGGCTACTTCAAGCGCTTCGGCCTGCTCGACCGGCACCCGATCCGCCTGCCGGAGGTCGCCCTGCCGCAGGTGCCGGCGCGCTGGCGGCCGATCAACACGGTGACCGCCGCCTACGGCCACGGCATCGCGATCTCACCTTTGCAGATGGCGGACGCGGTCTCGGCGCTCGTGTGCACCGCACCCCGGCCGCGCGCGCATGTGGTCGCCGAGGGCAAGCCCGCGGTCTGGGACCGGCCGCTGGTCTCGGCCGAGACCTCGGCCAAGCTGCGCTGGCTGATGTGGCTGACCGCCACCGAGGGCACCGGCAAGCTCGCCAAGGTGCCGGGCTACCTGATCGGCGGCAAGACCGGCAGCGCCGACAAGCCGGTCCGCGGCCACTATCGGGGCGGCGGGCTGATCTCGTCGTTCATCGCCGCGTTCCCGATCGACCAGCCGCGCTACGTCGTGCTGGTCACCTTGGACGACCCCAAGGGCGACGCCGACACCTATGGTCTCGCCGAGGGCGGCTGGACCGCGGCGCCCACGGTCGGGCGGATCATCAGCCGGATGGGCCCCATGCTCGGCCTGCCGCCGGTCGACCCGGACGCCGAGCAATGGTTCCGCGACCGGCTGGTCGAGGGCCAGGCGTACAACGGTCGCACCGGTCGGATCGAGCCGAGCTTCCAGGCGGCGGCGGGCGCCCGCTGGGTCGACGATCACCAGGGAGAGGCCGGATGCGGCTGCGCACCTTGCTCGATCCTGGGATGACGGTCCACGTCGCGGCGCAAGGTGCGGCCGGGGGCGCGGCCGGGGGACGCGGAGATCACCGGGCTCGGCGCCGATTCGCGCGCCATCCGGCCGGGCTGGCTGTTCGCGGCCCTGCCCGGCAGCCGGACCGACGGCCGCCGGTTCATCAAGGATGCGCTCGCGCGCGGCGCGGCCGCGGTGCTGACCGGGCCCGATCCGGCCGGGATCGAGATCGCCGTGCCCCTGATCGTCGACCCCGATCCGCGCCGCCGGCTGGCGCTGATCGCGGCCCGCTTCTATGGCCGGCAGCCGCGCTGCAGCGTCGCCGTGACCGGCACCAGCGGCAAGACCTCGGTCGCGTGCTTCGCGATGCAGCTCTGGACGCGGCTCGGCCTGCCCGCGGCCTCGCTCGGCACGCTCGGGCTGATCGCGCCCGGCGGCCGCGGCGACACCGGGCTCACGACCCCCGACCCGGTCCGGCTGCACGCGCTGCTGGCCGAACTCGCAGCCGCGGGCGTCGAGCATCTGGCGCTGGAGGCGTCCAGCCACGGCCTCGATCAGCGCCGGCTCGACGGCGTGCAGCTGGCTGCGGCGGCGTTTACCAATCTCTCACGAGATCACTTCGATTATCACGCCAGCCTGGAGGGCTATCTGGCGGCCAAGCGGCGTCTGTTCAGCGAGCTCCTGCCGCCGGGGGGACCGCCGTGCTCAACGCCGATCAGCCCGAATACGAGCCGCTCGCCGCGGTCTGCCGGGAGCGCGGCATCGCCGTGCTCGACTACGGCGAGCGGGCCGAGCGGCTGCGCCTGGTCGAGCGCCGGCCGGAGGCGGACGGCCAGAGCATCACCTTCGCCCTCGACGGCCGGCAGCATGCGCTCCGCAGCCCGCTGGTCGGCGCGTTTCAGGCGAGCAATCTGTTGGCGGCACTCGGCCTCGTCCTCGCCACCGGCGCCGACCCCGAGGCCGCGGCCTCGCTGCTCGGCGGGCTCGAGGGCGCGCCCGGGCGGATGCAGCGGATCGGCGTCCACCCGAGCGGCGCGCCGGTGTTCGTCGACTACGCGCACAAGCCGGATGCGCTGGCCAAAGTCCTGGACGCGCTCCGTCCGCACGCCGAGCAGCGCCTGATGGTGGTGTTCGGCTGCGGCGGCGATCGGGACCGGGGCAAGCGGCCGGAGATGGGTGCGATCGCGGCCGCCCGCGCCGACCGCGTGTTCGTGACCGACGACAATCCGCGCAGCGAGGACCCGGCGGCGATCCGGCGCGCGATCCTGGATGCCTGTCCCGGCGCGCTCGAGATCGGCGACCGGCGGGCGGCGATCCGGACCGCGATCCGCGGGCTCGAGGCGGGCGACGTCCTGGTGATCGCCGGCAAGGGCCACGAGACCGGGCAGATCGTGGGCGATAACGTGCTGCCGTTCGACGACGCGCTCGAGGTGCGGGCCGCACTGGCCGAACTGAGCGGGGCCCCGACATGAGCGAGGCGCTCTGGACCGCGGCCGAGCTCGCCGCCGCGACCGGCGGACGCGCCAGCGGCAACTGGTCGGTCGCCGGCGTCGCGATCGATTCGCGAACCGTGCAGCCGGGCGAGCTGTTCATCGCTCTGCGCGGCCCGCAGCACGACGGCCATGACTTCGTGGGCGCGGCGCTCGCCAAGGGTGCGGCCGCGCTGGTCGATCGCGTGCCCGGGGGCCTTCCGGCCGATGCCAGGCTGGTCCTGGTCGGGGACACGATGGCGGCGCTGACCGCGCTCGGGCGGGCGGCCCGGGCGCGGAGCCGCGCCCGGATCGCCGCGATCACCGGCAGCGTCGGCAAGACCGGCACCAAAGAGGCGCTCCGGCTGGTGCTGGCGCGCCAGGCGAGGGCTCACGCGAGCGCCGCCAGCCACAACAATCACTGGGGCGTGCCGCTGTCGCTCGCGCGCGAACCGCGCGGCACGCTCTACGGCGTGTACGAGCTCGGCATGAATGCACCGGGCGAGATCGCCGCGCTCACCCGCCTGGTCCGGCCGCAGGTCGCCATGATCACGAAGGTGGCACCCGCCCATCTCGGCTTCTTCCCCTCGGTCGAAGCGATCGCCGCCGCCAAGGGCGAGATCTTCCAGGGGTTGGAGCCGGGCGGCGTCGCGGTCCTGAACCTCGACAACCCGCATACGCCGCAGCTCATCCAGATCGCCAAAGCCGCCGGTTGCGAGCGCGTGATCGGCTTCGGCAGCGCCGCCGGCGCCGCCGTCCGCCTCAAGGACGCGAGCCTCGATGCCGACGGCAGCGACGTCGTGGCGGTCCTCGATGGCGCCGAACTCGCCTTCCGGATCGGCGCTCCCGGGCGGCATTGGGTCAGCAACAGCCTGGGCGTGCTCGCCTGCGTCAAGGCCCTCGGCGCCGATCCGGTCGCCGCGGCCCAGGCGCTGGTCGATTTCCGCCCGCCCAAGGGCCGCGGCCAGCGCCACCGGCTGGACCGGGGGGGCGGCGCGGTCACGCTGATCGACGAGAGCTACAACGCCAACCCCGCCTCGATGCGGGCAGCGCTTGCCCTGCTCGAGACCGCGCCCGGGCGCAGGCTCGCGGCGCTCGGCGACATGCTGGAGCTGGGCGAGCAGGCGCCGGCCCTGCACGCGGCGCTGGCCGAGCCGGTCGCTGGCTGCGCGCGTCGATCGGGTGTTCACGGTCGGCGCCGCGATGCGCCACCTGCACGACGCTCTGCCGCCGCACGTGCGCGGCCCGCACGCCGCAACCGCGGCCGAGCTGCTGGGGGTCCTGGACGCCGAGCTCCGACCGGGCGACACGCTGCTCGTCAAGGGCTCGCTCGGGATCGGCATGGGCCGGCTGGTCGAGGCGCTGCTCGCGGCGCCGGCGCCGGTCGCGGGCTGAGCGCGGCGATGCTGTTCAACCTCCTGTTCCCGCTCGCCGACCGGGTCGGCGTGTTCAACCTGTTCCGCTATCTGACCTTCCGGACCGGTGGTGCTGTGCTGACCGCGCTGGTCATCAGCTTCGTGGTCGGCCCCGGCCTGATCCGCTGGCTGCGCATTCGCCAGGGGCAGGGCCAGCCGATCCGCCCGGACGGCCCGCCCTCGCACATCCTCACCAAGCAGGGCACGCCGACCATGGGCGGCACCCTGATCCTGCTGGCGCTCACGCTCGCGACCCTGCTCTGGGCCGATCTGCGCAACGGCTACGTCTGGGTCGTGCTGATGATCACGCTGGGCTTCGGCGGCATCGGCCTCGCCGACGATTATCTCAAGCTCACCAAGCGCTCGAGCGGCGGCCTCGCCCCGCGCACCAAGTTCCTCGGCCAATGCCTGGTCGCATTGATCGCGGCCGTGCTGATCACCTGGATCACCCGCCAGCCGCTCGCGACCGGCCTGGCACTCCCGTTCTTCAAGGACCTGCTGGTCCCGCTCGGCGTGATGTTCTTTCCCTTCGCCATGCTGGTCATGGTCGGCGCCTCGAACGCGGTCAACCTGACCGATGGCCTGGATGGCCTCGCGATCGTGCCGGCGATGATCGTCGCCGCCTGCTTTGCGCTGATCGCCTACCTGGTCGGCAACGCGATCTTCGCCAACTACCTCGGCATCCCGTTCGTGCCGGGGGCGGGCGAGCTCGCGGTCTTCTGCGGCGCCATGGTCGGCGCCTCGCTCGGCTTCCTCTGGTTCAACGCGCCGCCCGCCATGGTGTTCATGGGCGATACCGGCTCGCTCGCCTCGGGCGGGGCGCTCGGCGCGGTCGCGGTGATCACCAAGCACGAGCTGGTGTTCGCCCTGGTCGGCGGCCTGTTCGTGCTCGAGACCATCTCGGTGATCGTCCAGGTCGCCTCGTTCAAGCTGACCGGCAAGCGGGTGTTCCGCATGGCACCCCTGCATCACCATTTCGAGCAGAAGGGCTGGCAGGAGCCGACCATCGTGATCCGCTTCTGGATCATCGCGATGATCCTGGCGCTGGTCGGCCTTTCGACGCTCAAGCTACGCTGATCCCGCGATGATCCCCCTGCCCTCGACGCGCGACAAGATCCTGGCCGTACTCGGGCTCGGCCGCTCCGGCCGCTCGGCGGCGCAGGCACTGCTCGAGAGCGGCGCAAGGGTCTGGGCCTGGGACGATGCGCCCGAGCGGCGCACCGAGGCCGCGGCGCTGGGCCTGCCGATCGTCGACCTCGAGCTCTGCAACTGGGCCAGGGTCGATCGCCTGGTGCTGAGCCCCGGGATTCCCTTGCACCATCCGCGCCCGCACCGGGTGGTCAGGCAGGCCCGCGACGCCGGCGTCGCGGTCGTCGGCGACGTCGAGCTGCTGGTTGAGAACCAGCCCGAACGGCGGATCGTGGGCATCACCGGCACCAACGGCAAGTCGACCACCACCAGCCTGGTCGGCGCGCTCCTGCGCGCAGCCGGCATCGGCGCACAAATTGGCGGTAATATCGGCTTGCCGGTACTAGATCTATTGCCTAAACCCCTGGAAGACATCTATGTGTTGGAGCTCTCGTCGTACCAGCTGGATCTGACCGAGCATCTGCGCTGCACCGTGGCGGTGATCTTGAACCTGAGCCCGGACCATCTCGACCGACATGGCGGCATGAGCGGCTACGTGCGCGCCAAATCGCGCATCCTGCACAACCAGCGGGCGACCGACTGGACGGTGATCGGCGTCGACGACGCCCATTGCCAGACCTTGTTCGACCAGCTCCATGCCGAGCGCCAGCGGCGCCTGCTGCCGGTCGCGGTCGGCCGCAGCCTCGACCACGGGGTGTTCGTCGTCGACGGCCGGCTGTACGACGCCCTCGATCCGGTCGCCCAGCCGGTCGCCGATCTGCGCCCGATCGAGAGCCTGCGCGGCGCGCACAACTGGCAGAACGCGGCCGCGGCCTATGCCACGGCGCGGGTGCTCGGGGTCGAGCGGCAGGCCGCGGCGGCCGGGCTGCGCCGGTTCCAGGGCCTGGCGCACCGCATGGAGGCAGCCGGCCGGGCCCTGGGCGTGCAGTTCGTCAACGACAGCAAGGCCACCAACCCCGAGGCCGCGGCACGCGCGCTCGCGAGCTTCGAGAAGATCTACTGGATCGCCGGCGGCCGACCCAAAGACGCGAGCCTCGAGCCGCTGCTGCCCTGGCTGGAGCGGGTCCGCCACGCCTATCTGATCGGCGAGGCGGCGGCCGCCTTCGAGCAGGCGTTCGGCGCCAAGGTGCCCTGCACCCAGAGCGGCGATCTCGCGACCGCGGTCGGACAGGCCGCCGCCGCCGCCGCTCGCGACCCCGAAGACGGGCCTGTGGTCCTGCTCGCGCCGGCCTGCGCCTCGTTCGATCAGTTCGCCGATTTCGAGGCCCGGGGCGATGCCTTCAAGGCGCTGGTCGCCAAGCTCGCCGAGCCCGCCCCGCCGGCGCTCGCCACGGCAGCCGCGGCGGGTGCCCTGGAGGCCGGGCGATGACCCCCTTCAGCCGCACCCAGCGCGGGCTGCTCGGCCGCTGGTGGTGGACCGTCGACCGGCCGCTCCTGGCCGGCCTCGGCCTGCTCGCGGTCAGTGGCCTCGTGTTCGTGTTCGCGTCCAGCCCGCCGGTCGCCGCGCGCCTCGGCCTGCCGCCGCTCTATTTCGTCGGCCATCACGCGATGTATCTGCTGCCGGCGACGGTTCTGCTGCTCGGCAGCTCCCTGCTCTCGCCCAAGGGCGTGCATCGACTGGCGATCGGGCTCCTGGCCCTGACGCTCGTCCTGATGGTGCTGACCCTCTTGTTCGGCCCGGAGATCAAGGGTGCGCGGCGCTGGCTGCCGATCGGCGGGCTCGTGGTGCAGCCGGGCGAGTTCATGAAACCCGCCCTGGTGATCGTGGTCGCGGGTCTGCTGGCCAAGGCCGACGGCCTGCGCAACGCGCTGCCGGGCCTGCTCCTGGCGGCGCTCGCCCTGGTCCTCCTGCTCTGTCAGCCGGACGTCAGCATGGCCCTGATGGTCGCCTGCCTGGTCGGGCTGCAGCTGTTCCTCGCGGGCCTGCCCTGGCTGCTGGTCGTTGGCCTGGTCGCGAGCGGCGGCTTCGGCCTCTGGCAGACCTATCTGTTCTTCCCGCACGTGACCCAGCGCTTCGACCGGTTCTTCGATCCGGGTGCGGGCGATCATTTCCAGGTCGGCCTCGCGCTCGAGGCGGTGCAGGGCGCCAACTGGTTCGGCAGCGGCCCGGGCGAGGGCACGGTCAAATACGCCCTGCCGGATGCGCACAGCGACTTCGTGTTCGCGGTGATCGCCGAGGAGTACGGGCTGGTCGCCTGCCTCGCCCTGCTCGGCCTGTTCGCCTTCGTCCTGATGCGCGGCCTGCAGCGGACCGCGCTGGCCCCCGACCGCTTCGCCCTGCTGGCGGCCGCCGGCCTGCTCGCGCATTTCGGCCTGCAGACGATCATCAACATCGGCGTCAACCTGCGGCTGCTGCCGGCGACCGGCATGACCCTGCCGTTCATCAGCTACGGCGGCTCCTCGCTGTGCGCGCTGGCGCTCGGGATGGGCATGTTCCTGGCCCTGACCCGGCGCCGGCCGGGCGCCGAGAGCCCCATCCGCCGGCTGCCGGCGCCCGAGATCCTGACCCGGCGGCGGCCGGGTGTCGAGGTCCTGTCCCGGCGTCGGCCGGGCGTCGAGGTGATGCCATGACGGGCCCGATCGTGGTCGGCGCCGGCGGCACCGGCGGCCACATGTTCCCGGCGCTGGCGCTCGCGCGCGAGCTGCAGGCGCGCGGCCAGGAAGTCCTCGTGGTGTGCGATGCGCGCGGCGCCCGCTACGCGGGCCCCGATCTGGCCCCGCACGTGATCCGGGCGGGCAGCCCCTCCGGGCGGCCGCTCCAGCGGCTGCAGGGTCTCGCCCGGCTCGGCTTCGGGCTGATGCAGGCGCTGGCTCTGCTGCGCAGGCGGCGGCCGGCCGCGGTCGCGGCGTTCGGCGGCTATGCCTCGGTGCCGGTCGGTCTCGCCGCGCGGCTGCTCGGCATCCCGCTCCTGATCCACGAGCAGAACGCCGTGCTCGGCCGCGCCAACCGCCTGATCGCGCGCAAGGCGAGAGTGCTGGCGCTGACCTTCGCCGAGACCCGGGGGGCGGCCGGCGCGAAGGGCGCCCGCAGCGTGGTCACCGGCAATCCGGTGCGCGCCGCGGTCGTGGCGCGCCGCGACCAGGCCTACATTCCGCCCGAGCCGGGCGGCCCCTTGGATGTGCTGGTGGTCGGCGGCAGCCAGGGCGCGCGGATTTTGAGCGACGTGCTGCCGGCAGCGCTCGCCCGACTGCCGGAGCCGATCCGCGCGCGCATCCGCCTGACCCAGCAGTGCCGGCCCGAGGATCTGCAACGGGTCGCAAGCGCCTATGCCGCGCAGGGCTTCACCGCCGAGCTCAAGAGCTTCTTCGACGATCTGCCGGAGCGCCTGGCGGACGCCCATCTGGTGATCTCCCGCTCGGGTGCCTCCAGCGTCGCGGAGCTTCTGGTGCTCGGCCGGCCGGCCCTGCTCGTGCCCTATCGCCTGGCAGCCGACGACCATCAGCGCGCCAATGCGGAGGCGCTGGTCGCGGCCGGGGCCGCCTGGCTGATCGGCGAGGCCGAGCTCGACGGCGAGCGCCTGGCGGCGATGCTGTGCGCCTGTCTCGATCAACCCGAGCAGCTCGCGCCGATGGCGCGCCGCGCGCATGCGCTCGGGCGGCCGGATGCGGCCCGCGCGCTGGCCGACGCGGTCGAATCCCTGCTGTCGCCGTCGATTGCCAATTTCCACCGGGAGGCAATGGCGTGAGAACCCTGCCGATCGACGCGGGCGGCATCCACTTCGTCGGCATCGGCGGCATCGGCATGAGCGGGATCGCCGAGGTCCTGCACAACCTCGGCCATCGGGTGCAGGGCTCGGACCTCGCCGAGAACGCCAACACCGAGCGCCTGCGCGGGCTCGGCATCGAGATCGCGATCGGCCATCGGGCCGCCAACCTCGGCGACTGCGGGGTGGTCGTGGTGTCCTCCGCGGTCAAGGGCGACAACCCCGAGGTCGAGGCCGCGCGCGGCGCCCGCGTGCCGGTCGTGCGCCGGGCCGAGATGCTGGGCGAGCTGATGCGCCTCAAGTGGGCGATCGCGGTCGCCGGCACCCACGGCAAGACCACCACGACCTCGCTGATCGCGGCGTTGCTGGATGCCGCCAAGCTCGACCCGACCGTGATCAACGGCGGCATCATCAACGCCTACGGCACCAACGCGCGCTCGGGCGAGGGCGACTGGATGGTGGTCGAGGCCGACGAGTCCGACGGCAGCTTCGTCCGCCTGCCGGCCTCGATCGCCGTGGTCACCAACATCGACCCCGAGCACCTGGATTTCTACGGCCAGTTCGAGGCCGTGCGCCGCGCCTTCCAGAGCTTCGTCGAGAACATCCCGTTCTACGGCGCGGCCGTGCTGTGCATCGATCATCCCGAGGTCCAGGCGCTGTTCAGCCGGGTCACCGACCGCCGGCTGATCTCCTATGGCTTCAGCCCGCAGGCCGACGTGCGCGCGCTCGAGCCCGCCTTCGACCGGCGCGGCGCCGAGTTCGACGTCGAGCTGCGCGACCGCATGACCGGCCTGGTCAATCACCGGATCGCGCGCCTGCGCCTGGCCATGGCTGGCCGGCACAACGTTCAGAATGCGCTGGCCGCGATCGCGGTCGCGCGCGAGCTCGGCATCGCCGACGACGTGCTGCGCCAGGCGCTGGCGGGCTTCGGCGGGGTCAAGCGGCGCTTCACCCGCACCGGCACCGCCGGCGGCGTGACCGTGATCGACGACTACGGCCACCACCCGGTCGAGATCCGCGCCGTGCTCGAGACCGCGCGCCAGACCTCGGACGGGCGGGTGATCGCGGTCGTCCAGCCGCACCGCTACAGCCGGCTGCGCGATCTGTTCGAGGAGTTCTGCACCGCCTTCAACGATGCCGACTGCGTGCTCGTGGCGCCGGTCTACGCCGCCGGTGAAGCGCCGATCGAAGGCATCGACCGCGACGCTCTGGCGGAGGGGCTGCGCCGCCATGGCCACCGCGACGTGCGCCCGATCGAGGGCCCGGACGAGCTCGCGCCCCTGGTCGCGAGCCTTGCCCAGCCGGGCGATCTCGTGGTCTGCCTCGGCGCCGGCAGCATCACCGCCTGGGCCAACGCGCTGCCCGCCCAGCTGAAGCGCCTGCAGGGCGAGGAGCACGCGGCGTGAGCGGCGATCTGTTGTCCGCCCTGCCGCCGGTGCGCGGCCGTTATCGGGTCGCGGTGCCGATGGCGCCGCGCACCTGGCTGCGGGTCGGCGGCCCGGCCGAGGTCGTGTTCCAGCCGGCGGATGCCGCCGATCTCAGGGCCTTCCTGAAAGCGAAGCCCGCCGAGCTGCCGGTGACGCCGGTCGGGGTCGCGTCCAACATCCTGGTCCGGGACGGCGGCATCGAGGGCGTCGTCGTGCGCTTCGCCGGGCCGCTCGCCGAGGTCGACATCGACGACGACCGGCTCTGGGTCGGCGCCGGCGCCACCGATCGGATGATCGCGATCCAGGCGATGAAGGCGGGGCTTGCCGGGCTCGAGTTCCTGATCGGCATTCCCGGCACGCTCGGCGGTGCGGTGCGCATGAACGCCGGCGCCTTCGGCGGCGAGACCGCGGAGATCGTCGAGCGGGTCGTGGCGCTCGATCCGGACGGCGGGCGCCATGAGCTGGGCGCGGCCGAGCTCGGCTTCGCGTACCGTCATTCGGACCTGCCGGCGGGCTGGATCGTGATCGGTGCGGTCCTGCGGGCGGTGCCCGGTGAGCCGCAGGCGATCGAGGCGCGCATGCGGGCGATCAAGGCCGAGCGCGAGGCCAACCAGCCGCTCCACGTCGCGACCGGCGGTAGCACCTTCAAAAACCCGGGCGGCAAGGATCCGGCCCGCCCCAGGGCCTGGCAGCTGATCGACGCCGCCGGCTGCCGCGGGCTCCGCCACGGCCGGGCGATGGTCTCGGACAAGCACTGCAACTTCCTGATCAACACCGGCGGCGCGCGGGCCGCCGAGCTGGAGAAGCTGGGCGAGCAGGTGCGCGCGCGGGTCGAGGCGCACAGCGGCATCCGCCTCGAGTGGGAGATCGACCGGGTCGGCCGGCCGGCCTCGGACCGCTCGACCGACGACTGGGAGGCGGCGGCGTGAGCCGGCACGTGGCGGTGCTGATGGGCGGCTGGTCGGCCGAGCGCGAGGTGTCGCTGGTGAGCGGCCAAGCCGCGGTCGCGGCGCTCGAGGAACGCGGCTGGCGGGTCAGCGCGATCGACGTCGGCCGCGATCTGCCGGCGCGGCTCGCCGAGCTCGGGCCCGACGTGGTCTACAACGCCCTCCACGGCCGCTTCGGCGAGGACGGCACCGTCCAGGGCCTGCTCGAGATCATGGGCATCCCCTACAGCCACTCGGGCGTGCTCGCGTCCAGCCTGGCGATGAACAAGGCGATGGCCAAGCGCCTGTTCGCGACCGGCGGCCTGCGCTGCCCCGACGGCCACCTCACGACCGTGGACGCGCTGCGCAACGGCGCCCCGCCGATGCCGCCGCCCTACGTGGTCAAGCCCAACCAGGAGGGCTCGAGCGTCGGGGTCAAGATCGTGCGCGACCCGGCCGAGCGCGCGATCGACCGCAACCAGTGGCCCTATGGCCAGGAGGTCCTGGTCGAACGCTACATCCCCGGGCGCGAGCTGACGGTCGGCGTGCTCGGCGACCGGTCGCTCGCGGTCACCGAGATCCGTCACCGCCACAACTTCTTCGACTACCACGCCAAATACACGGCCAACGAGGCGCAGCATCTGATCCCGGCGCCGCTCGCGCCCGAGCTCTATCAGCGGACGCTCGACCAGGCGCTCGCCGCCCACCGCCTGCTCGGCTGCCGCGGCGTCTCGCGGGCCGATTTCCGGCTCGACGACCGCGATCCGGACGGCCTCTACCTGCTCGAGGTCAACACCCAGCCCGGCATGACCCCGATCTCGCTGGTGCCTGAGCAGGCGGCCTTTGCCGGCATCGGCTTCGCCGACCTGGTCGAGCAGCTGGTCCTGGACGCGCGATGCGACGCGTAACGCTCGCCACCCGCCGCGCGCGCGCGTTCTTCCGGCGGCCGCCGCGGCCGCGCTGGTTCCGGCCGGCGCTCTATGCCGCGGGCGGCGCGCTCGGGCTGCTGCTGGGCGGTGGCTTCGGGATCTGGGCGACCACGTCGGGCCTGCTGGCCGAGGCCGAAGGCCGGCTGGTCGCGCGCACCCTGGCGCTGACCGCCGATGCCGGCCTCGCGGTCCGCCAGGTGTACGTCGACGGCCGGGTGCGCACCGGCCTGCGGGAGCTGCGCGAGCGGCTCGGGGTCAAGGTCGGCCAGCCGCTGCTCGGCATCGACACCGAGGCCGCGCGCGCCCGCCTCGAGCAGCTGACCTGGGTCGATCGGGCGAGCGTCGTGCGCATGCTGCCGGACAGCCTCTACATCCGCCTGATCGAGCGCCAGCCGCTGGCGCTCTGGCAGCAGGGCGGCCAGTTCAGCGTGATCGATCGGACCGGGGCGGTGATCGAGGGCGGCTTCGACGGCGGAGCACTGCCCGACGCCTACCGCCATCTGCGCGTCTTGGTCGGCGCCGACGCGCCGCGCCACGCGGACACGCTGTTCGCGCTGCTCTCGACCGAGCCCGCGCTGTCCGAGCGCGTGGTCGCCGCGACCTGGGTCGGCGACCGGCGCTGGGACCTGCATCTCGACAATCAGGTCGACGTCATGCTGCCCGAGCAGGACCCGTTCGGCGCCTGGCATCTGCTGGCGGTCAAGGCGCGCGACGAGGCCCTGCTCGACCGGGCGATCAAGGTCGTCGACCTGCGCCTGCTGCCGGATCGCATCCGGCTCCGGCTCGATCCGAGCGTGCTCGCGGACCACCACGCATGACCGGCGCCGAGATCCTGGGCTTCAACCCGAGGGCGCCGCTGCCGGGCGCCGAGCCCCGGGCGCTCGGCCGCCATGACCCGATCGGGGTGCTCGACGTCGGCACCACCAAGATGTGTTGCCTGATCGCGCGCCGCCGCCCGGGCGGCCACCTCGAGATCCGCGGCGCCGGCTATCAGCTGGCCGAGGGCCTGCGCGCCGGCGAGATCGTCGATGCCGACGCCGCCGAGGCCTCGATCCTGGCGGTCGTCCACGAAGCCGAGCAGCAGGCCAAGGAAACGCTGCGCGAGATCGTGCTCGGGATCTCGGCCGGGCGGCCGCGCTCGCAGCGGGCGGCGGTCGAGCTCGAGCTCGAGGGCCGCGCCGCGACCGCCGACGATCTCACCCAGCTGCTCGCGCATGCCCGCGCCGAGGCGCGCGTCGACGGCCGCGAGACGCTGCATGCGCTGCCGCTCAAGGTCACCCTGGACGGCGGCCAGGCGCTGCGGGATCCGCGCGGCATGACCGGACGGCGGCTGCAGCTCGAAGCGCATCTGGTCCAGGTCGCCGCGGCGCCGCTGCACAATCTGGTGGCGGCGGTCGAGCGCTGCCATCTGGAGGTCGCAGCCGTGGTCGCCGCCCCCTACGCCGCCGGCCTCGGCAGCCTGAGCCAGGACGAGCTGGCGCAGGGTGCTCTGGTGCTCGATCTCGGCGGCGGCGTCACCGGCGTCGCCCGGTTCGCCGACGGCCGCCTGCACGACATCCACAGCGTGCCGCTCGGCGGCCGCCACGTGACCCGGGACCTGGCGTTCGGCCTGTCGACCGGCTGGCCGCAGGCGGAACGGCTCAAGACCCTCTATGGCAGCGTGCTGGCGCGCGCCGGCGACGCCCATCAACGGCTCGAGATCGCCGGCCTCGGCGATCCGGCGGACCCGCCGCAGCAGATCATCTCCCGTGCCCGGCTGACCGAGATCATGCGCCCGCGGGTCGAGGAGATCTTCCAGCTGGTGCGCGCGCGTCTGGACGCGGCCGAACTGCCGCTGCTCGGACGCCGGCTGGTGCTGACCGGCGGCGGCAGCATGCTCGAGGGCGTGGTCGAGCTGGCCGAGGAGGTGTTCGGCATGCCGGCCCGCCTCGGCCGGGCCTGGCCGCTCGAGGGGCGCCTCGAGGTCGCGGGCCTGCCCGGCGGCACGACCGCCGCGGGCCTCCTGCGCTGGGCCAGCGAGGACGATGGCGGCTTGACCTTTTGGTCGCTCCGCCCCAACCGTATCAGAACCGTTCGGCTGGCAAAGATCAGCCAATGGTTGCGAGAAAACTTTTGAGCACAGAGCCATCAAAGGCCGGCTCAGAAGGTCCGGTTCCAGGCTTGGGACCGCAACGGAGGAGGATGTGTTACAATGACAATCAACTTGAGTATGCCGGTGACCCATGAGCTCAGACCACGGATCACCGTGGTCGGGGTTGGTGGGGCGGGTACCAACGCGGTGAACAACATGATCACCGCCCATCTCGAAGGGGTCGAGTTCGTCGCCTGCAATACCGATGCGCAATCGCTCGCGCATTCCTTGACCGAGCGCCGGATCCAGCTCGGCACATCGATCACCCAGGGGCTCGGGGCGGGGGCGCGGCCGGAGATCGGCCGGGCGGCCGCGGAAGAGGCGATCGAGGAGCTGCTCGACCAGCTGCAGGGCAGCCACATGGTGTTCATCACCGCCGGCATGGGTGGTGGCACCGGCACCGGGGCGGCACCGGTGATCGCGCGCGCGGTGCGCGAGCAGGGCATCCTGACCGTCGGCGTGGTCACCAAGCCCTTCCACTTCGAGGGCGCGCACCGGATGCGGGTCGCCGAGGCGGGGCTGACCGAGCTGCAGCAGTACGTCGACACGTTGATCGTGATCCCGAACCAGAACCTGTTCCGGATCGCCAATGAGCGCACGACCTTCGCCGAGGCCTTCAAGCTCGCCGACAACGTGCTCCACATGGGCGTCCGCGGGGTCACCGATCTGATGGTGATGCCCGGCCTGATCAATCTCGACTTCGCCGACATCCGGACGGTGATGAGCGAGATGGGCAAGGCGATGATGGGCACCGGCGAAGGCTCGGGCGAGCGCCGGGCGATCGAGGCCGCCGAGGCCGCGATCTCCAACCCGCTGCTCGACGAGGTGTCGATGCGGGGGGCGCGCGGGGTGCTGATCAACATCACCGGCGGCCCCGACATGACCCTGTTCGAGGTCGACGAGGCCGCCAACCGGATCAAGGAGGAGGTCGATCCGGAGGCCAACATCATCGTCGGTTCGACCCTCGACGAGACGGTCGGCGGCGACATGCGGGTCTCGGTGGTCGCCACCGGCATTGAAATGCGCGAGGAGAGGAACGAGCCGGCCCCGGCCGCACTGCCCGAGACCAAGCCCGCGGTCAGCGCGCCGAGTTTCCGTTTGCGGCCGCTGATGCCGAAGCTGCCCTCGGCGTCGCTGTTCCCGATCAAGACCGCGGCACCGGGGGTCGAGGCCGCCGGGCAGAAAGAGGCGCCGGGGCGGGTCGAGGCGCCGGCCGAGAACGGTCGGGGCGGCGGCGATGGCACGCCGGGCGCCGACCAACCGGTCGAGGCGGCGCCGCCGGCCGGGCCGCAGGCACCGGACGTGGCGGCCAGGAGCGGCGAGGCGAGCCGGCCCTTCCTGCATCCGCCCCTGCCACCGCAGGAGCGCTTTCAGGAGTGGGGTCGGCTGCGCGCACCGGTGCGCGAGCTCGAGCCGGCGCAAAGCCTGTTCGCGCGGGTGACCGCAACCTTCAGGCAGCGCTCGGATCGGCCGGAGGAGCGCGATCCGGCACCGGCGGGCGCCGAGACCGGGCCGCCGGCGCCGCTCGCGGTGGCCGACGAGGAGTCGAGCTACGACATTCCGGCGTTTTTGCGGCGCTGACCGGCGCGAGATCAGTCCCTTCCTCAACGATCGGATGTAACAAACTGTAACGAAGTGTGATTGGAGGCCTCCAGACCGGGTTGCTAGACCTGGACTGGAGGCCTTTTTTTTTCAGCTCCCGGTCGGGTCCTGCGGCCCCCATCGGCGAGGCTCGAGCCAGAGGTCTGCCGGTGGAACGTGAGGAGGGGGTAGTGAGACCTGGCCCGTGGGAGGCCCACCTTGGCGGTTGCGCCCAGCGCACCCTTCGCAGCCCGATCGGTTGTGTCGGCACCGGCCTGCATACCGGTGCGCGGGTCTCGCTCACCTTGCATCCGGCCGAGCCCGACAGCGGCATCCGCTTCCTGCGCTACGATCGTCCAGCACCCCGCCCCCTGCACGCCCGCTTCGACCAGGTGTGCGACACCACCATGTGCACGACGCTCGGCGAGCCCGGCGGCACCATGGTCGCCACGGTCGAGCATCTGATGGCCTCGCTCGCGATCTGCGAGATCGACAACGTTCTGGTCGAGGTCGGCGGGCCGGAGTTGCCGATCATGGACGGCAGCGCCGAGCCGTTCGTGTTCCTGATCGAATGCGCCGGGGTGATCGAGCAGGACCGGCCGCGGCGGCGGATCGAGGTCCTCAAGGCGGTGACGGTGACCGCCCACGGCAAGTCGGCGCGGCTCGAGCCGGCGGACGGCTTCGAGCTGGCGTGCGAGATCCGGTTCGATCATCCGTTGATCGACAGCCAGGCCCTGCGCGTGCGCTTTGGCGCCGACGAGTTCAAGACCGGAATCGCGCGGGCACGGACCTTCGGCTTCGCCGAGCGGGTCGAGGAGCTGTGGTCGCGCGGTCTGGCGCTCGGCGGCTCGCTCAAGAACGCGGTCGTGGTCAGTCAGGACCGGGTGCTCAACGAGGAGGGCCTGCGCTTTCCCGACGAGTTCGTGCGCCACAAGCTCCTGGACAGCCTCGGTGATCTCTACCTGGCGGGCGGCCAGCTGATCGGGCGGTTCACCGGCCGCTGCGCCGGGCACACCCTGCACAACAAGCTTTTGCGCGCCCTGTTCGCCGACCCGACCGCCTGGCGGCTGGTCGATGATGCCCTGGCGCCGGTCGAGCCTGACCTCCCGGCCCGACGCGCCGCCCATGCCTGAGACCGCCCATGCCTGAGACTGATGGAGCGGCCACCGCCCGACGGCTCAACGGCCGCGCTCGACGATCGTCTTGACCAGACCGGCGATGGCGGCCCGGACTCCGGGGTCGCCGATCTGCGCGAACTTGCGCACCAGCTCGATCGCCGAGCGCTGCCGGCCGCCGTGCTCGAGGGGCTCTGGCGGGGGGGGCGGCTCGGCATCGAGCCCTTCGAAGAAGTAGCCGACCTCGACCGCGAGCTTGCGGGCGATCTCCCAGATGCGGCCGGCGCTGATCCGGTTCGCTCCGGTCTCGTATTTCTGGACCTGCTGGTAGGAGACTTCGAGCGCCTCGGCCAGCTGCTCCTGGGTCAGGCCGCGCTCCGTGCGGCGCAGGCGAATCCGCTCGCCGACGTGGTGGTCGATGCGCCGTGTCCGAGTGCCCATCCCGTTCCTTGTCCTGGGCCGGCCGCCGTCCATCGATCCGCTGGGGGCATGCTCGCGTGGGCCATCCGCCGGGTGCGCGCAGGAAAGTCTAGAATTTGCCGGGTGCAGGCGCAAGAACCGCACTCTCCGCTACCATCGCGGGTAGGCCGGGCGCGGACGGCGCCGGGGGCGGGTCGCGCTTGACAGGCGCCGGCCGCCAGCCAATCTTGGGCGCCGTCATGCATAGCAGGCAGCCCGGCCCCGCCCGGTTCCGACGACCGCTCCTCGCGCTCGCTCTGCTCGCGCTGGCACTCGCGGGCTGCGCCGGCAAGGGCGAGCCGGAGCAGGTCGAGCAGCCGGTCGACGAACTCTACAATCACGCCCTTGACCTGATGAAGGCCGACGACCCCAAGGCGGCCGCGAAGGCGTTCGAGGAAGTCGATCGCCAGCACCCGTACTCGCAATGGGCAACCCGCGCCCAGGTGATGGCCGCCTATGCCTACTACCAAGCCAACGACTACGACGCGGCGGTCGATGCCGCGCGCCGCTTCATCGATCTCCATCCCGGTCAGGAGGACGCCGCCTACGCCTACTACCTGATCGGCATCTGCGACTATGAGCAGATCTCGGACGTCGCCCGCGATCAGAAGATGACCGAGGATGCGCTCAACGCCTTCGACGAGCTGATCCGCCGCTTCCCCGGCAGCAAATACGCCCGCGACGCGCAGCTCAAGGCCGATCTCGCCCGCGACCACCTGGCCGGCAAGGAGATGACGATTGGTCGCTACTATCTGCGCCGGGGCAAGTTCGTCGCGGCGATCAACCGCTTTCGCACCGTGATCGATACCTACCAGACCACGACCCACGTGCCCGAGGCCCTGCACCGGCTGACCGAGGCCTATCTGTCGCTCGGCCTGACCGACGAGGCGCGCCGCACCGCGGCGGTGCTCGGCTACAACTTCCCGAACAGCACCTGGTACGAGGACAGCTACGCGCTGATCAATGGTGAGCCGGAACCATGAAGGTCGGTTGGGGAAGGGCGGGCCGGAGCGGCCTGGAGCGCGCGGGCGCCCGCCGCTGACCCGACGGCCGGCGCCATGCTGACCAGTCTCGCGATCCGCGATGTCGTTCTGATCGAGCGGCTCGACCTGGAGCTTGAGGACGGGCTGTGCGTGCTGACCGGCGAGACCGGCGCCGGCAAGTCGATCCTGCTCGACGCGCTCGGGCTGGCGCTCGGCGGCCGGGCCGACCGGCAGCTGGTCCGGCCGGGTGCCACGCAGGCATCCGCCAGCGCGGTCTTCAGTGCGCCCTGCGAGGCGTCGGTCGCGGCGCTGCTCGCCGAGCACGGCATCGACGCCGAAGACGATCTGGTGCTGCGCCGGGTGCTCGCCGCCGACGGCCGCTCGCGCGCCTTCGTCAACGACCAGCCGGTGAGCGGCGGGTTGCTGCGCCGGCTCGGCGACCTGCTGGTCGAGGTCCACGGCCAGCATGAGCAGCAGGCGCTGCTCGACCCGGCAACCCAGCGCCGTCTGCTCAACTCCTATGGCCGCCTCGACGCCCCGGCCCTGGCCGTGCGCGCCGCTCACGGGGTCTGGCACCAGGCCGAGGACAGCCGCCGGGCGCTGGCCGCCGAGGTCGAGCTGGCGGCGCGCGAGGAGGACTATTGGCGGCACGTCCAGTCCGAGCTCGACGAGCTGGCGCCGGTGCCCGGCGAGGAGGAAACGCTGGCGGCGACGCGGGCGCGGCTGATGAACCGCGAGAAGCTGAGCCAGGCGATCGGCGAGGCGCTGGCGGCGCTGCGCGGCGAGAGCGGCGGCATCGAGGCACGCCTCGCCGGCGCGCAACGGACGGTCGAGCGGGCCGCGGCGAGCGCGCCTGCGGTGCTCGAGCCGGCGGCCGCGGCGCTCGAGCGGACCCGGGTCGAGCTCGAGGAGGCAGGCCTCCTGCTCGAGCAGGCCGGCCGGGCGCTCGAGCTCGAGAGCGACCCTTTGGAGGCGGTCGAGGAACGGCTGTTCGCGCTGCGCGCCGCCGCGCGCAAGCATCGGGTGTCGGTCGACGGGCTGGCGGCGCTGCGCGCGCAGATCGCGGGCCGGGTCGCGGGCATCGAGTTCGAGCGGGCAACGCCTGACCCTGGCGACCAGAGCGGCCGCCGACGCCTGGGCGGCGTTCGGCGCCAGTGCTGCGCGCCTGTCCGAGAGCCGGGCGGCCGCGGCCGGGAGGCTGGCGCGCGCGGTCCTGGCCGAGCTCGCACCGCTCAAGCTCGACAAGGCGCGCTTTCGGGCCAGGCTCGTGCCCCTGCCCGAGGCGGACTGGTCCGCCGAGGGGGCCGAACGGGTGGGTTTCGAGATCGCGACCAATCCGGGCCAGGAGCCGGGCCCGCTCGCCAAGATCGCCTCGGGCGGCGAGCTCGCCCGCCTCATGCTGGCGCTCAAGGTGGTGCTGGCCGAGGTCGGCTCGACGCCTTGCCTGGTGTTCGACGAGGTCGACACCGGCATCGGCGGGGCGACCGCGGATGCGGTCGGCGAGCGCCTCGCGCGCCTCGGCAAAGGGGTCCAGGTGCTGGTCGTGACCCACGCGCCCCAGGTCGCGGCGCGCGCCGATCATCATTGGCGGGTCGAGAAGGCCGTCCGGCGCGGGCAGGCGACGGTAGCGGCGCATCGCCTGGGCGCGCCCGAGCGGCGCGAGGAGATCGCGCGCATGCTCGCCGGTGCGACGGTCACCGAGGCCGCGCGCGCCGCCGCCGCCAGCCTGATCGCGCAGTCGGCCTGACCTCCGTGGCCCCGTCCACGCCCCTTCCGGTCGAGGCGCTGACCCGCGAGCAGGCGGCCGACGAGCTTGCGGCGCTGGCCGCCGAGATCACCCGTCACGACCGCCTCTACTACCAGCACGACGCGCCCGCGATCTCGGATGCCGACTACGACCGCCTGCGCCGGCGCAACCAGGCGCTCGAGGCGCGTTTTCCCGACCTGATCCGTCCGGACAGCCCGTCCCACCGGGTCGGTGCCGCCCCGGTCGCGGACTTCGGCAAGGTCCAGCATCGGGTGCCGATGCTGTCGCTCGACAACGCCATGGACGGCGCCGAGGTGGTCGAGTTTCTGCGCCGGGTGCGGCGCTTTTTGAAGCTTGCCGACGACGCGCCGCTCGCCCTGGTCGCCGAGCCCAAGATCGACGGCCTCTCGAGCACGCTGCGCTACGAGCATGGCGAGTTCCACCTGGGTGCCACCCGGGGCGACGGCGCGGTCGGCGAGGACGTCACGCGGAACCTGCGCACCATCCGCGACGTTCCCCTCCGTCTCAACACCGCCGAGCCGCCGGCGGTGCTCGAGGTGCGCGGCGAGGTCTACATGGAGCGGGCCGATTTCGCAGCCCTCAACCAGGCGCGCGCCGCGGCCGGCGAGCCCTTGTTCGCCAATCCGCGCAACTCGGCCGCAGGCTCGCTGCGCCAGCTCGACTCCGCGATCACCGCAAGGCGCAAGCTGCGCTTCTTCGCCTACGCCTGGGGCGAGGCCGAACCCCCGATCGAGGGCACCCACAGCGGTTTCCTGGAGCGGCTCAAAGCCTATGGCTTTCGGGTCAATCCACTGATCGAGAAGGTCGAGGACGAGGCGGCCCTGCTCGACTACCATGCCAGGATCGCCGCCCGGCGGTTCGAGCTGCCCTACGACATCGACGGCGTGGTCATCAAGGTCGACCGGCTCGATTACCAGCGCCGGCTGGGCTTCGTCGGCCGGGCGCCGCGCTGGGCGATCGCCTACAAGTTCGCGGCCGAGCAGGCGGACACCGTGGTCCGCGAGATCAATGTCCAGGTCGGCCGCACCGGCGCCTTGACCCCGGTCGCGAGACTGGAGCCGGTGACCGTGGGTGGCGTCGTCGTGACCAGCGCGACCCTGCACAACGAGGACTACATCAAGGCCAAGGACATCCGGGTCGGCGACACCGTGGTCGTGCAGCGGGCGGGCGACGTCATCCCGCAGGTCGTCGAGGTCCGGCTCGAGCGGCGGCCCGAGGGCACCCTGCCCTACCGGTTCCCCGACCATTGCCCGGTCTGCAACAGCCTGGCAGTGCGCCCGGAGGGCGAGGCGGTGCGCCGTTGCACCGGCGGCCTGATCTGCCCCGCCCAGATCACCGAGCGCCTGCGCCATTTCGTCGGCCGCGACGCGTTCGACATCGAGGGGCTGGGCCGCAAGCAGGTGCCCCAGCTGCTCGAGGCCGGACTGATCAGGAAGCCCGCCGACGTCTTCCGCCTGGTCAAGGACCCGGAGCGCCTGGCCCGGCTCGCAGAACTGCCCGGCTGGGGCGAGAAGAAGGTCGACAATCTGAAGAAGGCGATCGCAGCGCGCCGGCAGATCCCGCTCGACCGCTTCATCAACGCGCTCGGCATCCGCTTCATCGGCGAGACCAACGCGCGCCTGCTCGCCCGCCACTACCAGAGTCTCGACGTCTGGCGCGCCGCCATGACCAGGGCGGCGGAGGGCGACGCCGAGGCTCGCGCCGAGCTCGACAACATCGACGGCGTCGGCCCCAAGGTTGCCGAGGCGATCTATGAGTTCTTTGTCGAGGCGCACAATCTCGAGGTGCTGGGGGACCTCGCCGAAGAGGTCGATGTCGAGGAATTGGCGCCCCCGGCCGGTCCGACCTCGCCGCTCGCCGGCAAGACCGTGGTGTTCACCGGCTCGCTCGAGACCATGACCCGGGCCGAGGCCAAGGCGACCGCCGAGGCCAGGGGCGCCAAAGTCGCGGGCTCGGTCTCGGCCAAGACCGACTACGTGGTGGTCGGCGCCGACGCCGGCTCCAAGGCGCGCAAGGCTGCGGAGCTCGGGGTCACGGTCCTGAGCGAGGCCGAATGGCAAGAGTTGCTTGGCGGCGCGTGAAGCCGATCCTGATGCAGGTCCTGGGCTACGCCTTCCTGGTGCTGGGCGTGGTCGGGACTGGTCCTGCCGTTCCTGCAGGGCATCCTGTTCCTGCTGATCGGCCTGATCATCCTGGCCCGCTACGCCACCTGGGCGCAACGGCTCCTCGACCACTTCCGGGAGCGCCATCCCAAGGCCGGCGAGCTGATCGACAGCGCCGAGGCCAAGGCCCACACGTGGTGGCGCTGGCTGGTGAGCATCGGCCGGCGATGACGTCAGCGCATGGTAGCTTGCATTCTGGTATCACAGATAGTCGCCGACCGCTTCGGGGTTCCTCATCGACAACCGGGTACCAGCCACGTCGTTTTCGCACCACCAGGGCGACCAGTACTGTCGGTGCCCGCCGCCAGACCCGTCAAACCGGTCTACGTCCGCAGGTTCGTGGCGATGATCGAAGCCCAGCGTAGAGGCGTCGGAGATGAGCCAAGCTTGAAGACTACCCCCTGACAGTACGACCGCTGACCGCGGAGGATGGGGGCGGATATCTGTGCGATTCCTGCCGGGCTGCATGGGCGACGGTGAAACCGTCGAGGACGCCATCCGGGACGGCCGCGCCGCGCTGTGGTCATGCACCGAGACGCTGCGCGAGCTCGGGCGCCCGATCCCCAAGCCGTCCCCACATGAGGCCGAGGGCTTCAGCGGGCGCTGGTTGATGCGGGTGCCGAAGGGGCTGCACCAGCGCCTCGCCGAACGGGCCAGAGCCGAAGGCGTAAGCTTGAACATGCTCGCGGCCACGCTGCTCGCCGAAGGGCTGGGTTATCGCTCGGCGAAGCCTCAAACCGCCGCTGTGCGCGTTCAGTCGCCGGCGCCGCCGGCGAACGCGTCGTAGGCCTTGAGCGCCTCGGCGCCGTAGACCATCGAGGGGCCGCCGCCCATGTGGATCGCGACCCCGATCGTCTCGGCGACCTCGGCGCGGGTGGCGCCCCGATCCCGCGCCGCCTTGGCGTGATAGGCGACGCAGCCGTCGCAGCGCACCGCGACCGAGATCGCGAGCGCCACCAGCTCCTTGAACTTCGGCTCGAGGGCACCCGCCTTCGAGGTCCCGGAGCCGAGCGCGGCAAAGCCCCGCATGGTGTCGGGCACGGCCTCCCTGAGCCGCGCGGCACCGTCGACCACGGCCTGCGCGGCCTCGATCGGATTCATCGGCATGCTGCGGTCTCCTTGGACTAGAGCGGCGCGGTCGCCGCCATCAGCCAGCTGCGGGTCGCGCCCTCGACCAGATCGATCAGGTCGGCGCGCACGCGGGCGTGGTAGTTGTCGAGCCAGGCACGCTCCTCGGCATCCAGCCGCTCGGTCAGGATCAGCCGGCGGTCGATCGGCGCCCGGGTGATCGTCTCGAAGCCCTGCAACTCGCGCTCGCCGCCCTCCGGCAGACCGCAGGCGACCACCACCACCAGGTTCTCGATCCGGATGCCGTAGGCGCCACTTCTGTAGTAGCCGGGCTCGTTCGAGACGATCATGCCGGGCTTGAGCGCCGCCGTGCCGGTCTTGGCAATGCGCTGCGGGCCTTCGTGGACGCACAGATAGCTGCCGATGCCATGGCCGGTGCCATGATCGAAGTCGAGGCCCGCGCGCCAGAGCGGCCGCCGCGCCAGGCTGTCGAGCTGGGCGCCGGTGGTGCCGACCGGGAAGCGGGCGCGCGCGATCGCGATGTGCCCCTTGAGCACCAGCGTGAAGTGCCGGCGCATCGGGGCGCTGGGTTCGCCGACCGCGATCGTGCGCGTGATGTCGGTGGTCGCGTCCAGATACTGGCCACCGGAATCGACCAGGTAGAGCGAGCCCGGCTCGAGGGTTCGGTTGCTCGCCTCGGTGACCCGGTAGTGGGGCAGCGCCGCGTTCGGGCCGGCGGCCGAGATGGTCTCGAAGCTCGGGCCGCGGAACAGGGGGTCCAGCCGGCGCTCGGCCTCGAGCCGGGCCGCGGCCTCGCGCTCGGTGACCCGGCGCCCGCCGTCGAGCTCCCCCTCGAGCCAGCAGAGGAACCGGCAGACCGCCGCACCGTCGCGCCGCTGGGCATTCACAGCACCCGCGATCTCGATCGGGTTCTTGCAGGCCTTGGCCAGGATGCAGGGGTCGTCCGCCTCGATCACGCGCGCGCCGGCCGCGCCCAGCCGCTCGAGCACGTGCTGGCTGGTGGCGCCCGGGTCGACCAGCACCGCCCGCCGCTCCGCACCCAGGCGCTCGAGCGCCGGCTCGAAGCCCGCGAGCGGCTGGACCGAGACGCCGTTGCCAAGGCTCTGGCCGGGCTTGAGCTTGCGCGGGTCGAGGAACAGCTCGACCGCACCGTCGGCGTGCAGCAGGGCAAAGCTCAGGACCAGGGGGTTGTAGGGCACATCCCCGCCGCGCAGGTTCAAGAGCCAGGCGATCGAGTCGGTGAGCGTCACGACCCCGACCTCGGCCCCGGCCCTGGCGAGCTCCTCACCCATGCGCGCCCGCTTGGCCGCACTCGATTCGCCGGCAAAGGCGTCCTCGAGCACCGCGACCGGGGCGATCGGCGCCGGCGGCCGGGTCGTCCAGACCGCATCGACCGGGTTCGCCGCGCAGGCGACCAGCAGGGCGCCCGCCTTGGCCGCGGCGCGGCCATAGCGCTCGACCTCGGCCTTGGTGTGGAGCTTCGGATCGAAGCCGAGCCGCTGGCCGCTGCCCAGATGCTCGGCGAGCCATTTGGCCGGCGGCTGGTCGGTCACATGCCGGCGCTCGAACAGCTGAGGATCGAGCTCGGCCGTCGCCTGCAGGGTGTAGCGGCCGTCGACGAACAGGGCGGCACGCTCGGCAAGGACGATCGCCAGCCCGGCGGAGCCGGTGAAGCCGGTCAGCCAGGCGAGGCGCTGGGCGGCGGCCGGCAGGTATTCGCTGCGATGCTGATCGGTCAGCGGCAGGATCAGGCCGTCGAGGCGCTGCTCCGCCAGGACCGCGCGCAGCCGGGCGAGGCGCACCGCGACCGGCGGCTCGGGCGGCCTGGCGGCCGCGAGCTCGGCCGCGAGCCGGCGCAGCTGCGCGCGCAGCTCGAGGGCGCCCGGGGGTGCGATCAGGTCGAGCCAGGCATCGGGCTGGAAGCCCACGGGCGCCGCCGCCACGCCCTCGAGCACGGCCAGCACGTCGTCCACCGGCCGCGCGACGCCGCTCGCCTCGAGCAACCGAGCAAGCGAGGCAGCCTCGGCCGCGCTCGCCGTCATGGCCAGTCCCGCCGGCGCGCAAAGTGCGGCGGGCAAGCTTGCTCCATGCCGGTCGCGGCTACCGGGTCGGCGCCATGACCATGACCATCTGGCGCCCTTCCATACGCGGGAACTGCTCGACCTTGGCGAGCTCGCCGACCTCGTCGCGCAGCCGCTCGAGCAGGCTCATCGCCAGATCCTGGTGCGCCAGCTCGCGCCCGCGGAACCGCAGGGTCACCTTGACCTTGTCGCCTTCCCCCAGGAACTGATGGATCTTGCGCATCTTGATATTGTAGTCATTGTCATCGATGTTCGGTCGCATCTTGATCTCTTTGACCTCGATGACCCGTTGTTTCTTGCGCGCAACATTGGCTTTCTTTTGCGCTTCGTACTTGAACTTGCCGTAATCGAGGATCTTGCAGACCGGCGGATCCGCCGAGGGCGAGACCTCGACCAGGTCGAGACCGAGATCCTCCGCGCGCCGCATCGCATCCGCGATCGGCACGACGCCAACCATCTCGCCAGCTTCGTCGATCAGGCGGACTTCCGGAACCTCAATACGATCATTGATTCGGTAGTCTTCGCGGGCCGGGCCTGCCATTCGAGCCGTTTTACCCTCCTCTTCTTGCAAATCCCGATACGCAACCGCGCTCACCCAAGCTCGCCGCCCCAACCCCGGGGCCGACGACCATCAGGCAAGATCCGGCGGTCGCGCTTCCTCAACAAATATCGTCACGGCTTCGTCCAGAGCAAGCGATTCTTGCGTTGGCTCGCCGAGCCGCCGCACCGAGACCGTACCGAGCTCGGCCTCGCGCTTGCCGACCGCTACGATCAGCGGCACCTTGGCGAGCGAGTGGTGGCGCACCTTGTAGCCGATCTTGTCGCTGCCGAGGTCGAGCTCGTAGCGGATGCCGGCCGCCCCCAGCGCCTCGCCGACCTTGCGCGCGTAGCCGTCCGAATCGTTGGTAATGGTCGCGACCACCACCTGCACCGGGGCGAGCCACAGCGGCAGGCGGCCGGCGTGCTCCTCGATCAGGATGCCGATGAAGCGCTCCATCGAGCCGAAGATCGCCCGATGCAGCATGACCGGCCGGTGCTTCTGGCCGTCCTCGGCGATGTAGCTGGCGCTCAGGCGCTCGGGCAGGACGAAGTCGACCTGCAGCGTGCCGCACTGCCAGTCGCGCCCGATCGCGTCGCGCAGGATGAACTCGAGCTTGGGCCCATAGAACGCGCCTTCGCCGGGGTTCAGCTTGGTCTCGATGCCGGCCGCCTCGACGGCGTCCCAGAGGGCCCGCTCGGCGCGGTCCCAGACCGCGTCCTCGCCGGCCCGGACCGGCGGCCGGTCCGCGAAGTTGACCCGCACGTCCTGAAACCCGAAGTCGCGATAGACGGTCTGCAGGAGGCCGCAGAAGCGCTCGGATTCGGCCGTGATCTGGTCCTCGGTGCAGAAGATGTGGGCGTCGTCCTGGGTGAACGCGCGCACCCGCATCAGGCCGTGCAAGGCGCCCGAGGGCTCGTTGCGGTGGCAGGAGCCGAACTCGGCCATGCGCAGCGGCAGATCGCGGTAGCTGTGCATGCGCTGATTGAAGATCTGCACGTGGCAGGGGCAGTTCATGGGCTTGAGTGCCAGCGTCTTATGCTCGGCCTCGAGCGCGAACATGTGCTCGCCGAATTTTTCCCAGTGGCCGGACAATTCCCAAAGCGTGCGGTCGACCAGCTGCGGGCTGCGCACCTCGACGTAGCCCGCCGCCTCGAGCCGACGACGGAGGTAGGCCTCGATCACGCGGTAGAGGGTCCAGCCCTTGGGATGCCAGAAGACCGAGCCCGCCGCCTCCTCCTGGAAGTGGAACAGGTCGAGCTCCTTACCCAGCCGGCGATGGTCGCGCCGCTCGGCCTCCTCGAGCCGGTGCAGATACTCGTCGAGCTCCTTCCGGCTCGCGAACGCGGTGCCGTAGATCCGCTGCAGCATGGCGTTGCGGCTGTCGCCCCGCCAGTAGGCGCCGGCCAGCTTGGTCAGTTTGAAGGCGCCGATCCGGCCGGTCGAGGGCCCGTGCGGCCCGCGGCAGAGGTCGAACCAGCCGCCCTGGTGGTAGAGCGTGA
Source organism: uncultured Alphaproteobacteria bacterium (assembly GCA_963753685.1). Classification (GTDB taxonomy): domain Bacteria; phylum Pseudomonadota; class Alphaproteobacteria; order Geminicoccales; family Geminicoccaceae; genus DATAOG01. The sequence continues at coordinate 125,264 of CAVWDE010000011.1, read as the reverse complement.
TCGGCTCGCCTTCGGGAATGTCGTCGAGCAGCTCCAGCTTGTAGCTCTCGCCCAGCGCCTCGAAGCGCCGCCTGGCATCGTCGCGGCTCACGACTTCGCGCTCGAAGCGCTTGTCGGCGGCGACGATCTCCGCCATGCGCGCCTCGATCCGCACCAGATCCTCGGGCGTGAACGGCTCGTTGCGCGCGAAATCGTAGTAGAAGCCGTCCGCGATCGGCGGCCCGATCGTGACCTGGGTCCCGGGGTAAAGGTCCTGCACGGCCTCGGCCATGACATGGGCGCAGTCGTGCCGGATCACCGGCAGCGCCGCCTCGTCCTGGTAGCGGATGAAGCGCACCCTGGCGCCATCCGGCAGCTCGCGCGTCAGGTCCTGAAGGTCGCCGCCCATCTCCCCGCAGCTTACCTCCATGACCGCGGCCGCCTTGGCGAGCCCCGGCCCGATCGCCGCGGCCAGCTCGGCGCCGGTCACCGGCCGCGCGAAGGTCCGCTCGCTGCCGTCCGGCAACGTGATTCGGACCGCGCAGGGCGGGGCGTCGACCGCATGCTCGGGCAAAGCGGGGTTCATCACAGGCCTCGTTTCGGCTGACAGGACGGATCTGACCGGATAAGCCGTCGCGGCGCCGCCCGCAAGCGGTCACGGGCCGCGGGCCGCCAACTCAGGCGGCGAGACCGGTCACGTCCACCAGATCGGCATCGGGCTCGACGCCTTCAAGCAGCTCGCGATAGACCGCGAGCGTGTTCTTGCCCATCTGCTCGAGGGTGAAGCGGCGGGTGACGAAGCGCCTTGCGCGGGCCGCGAGCCGGGCGCGCGCGTCGGCCGGCATCGCCAGCGAAAGCTGCAGGGCGCGCGCCAGCCCGTCGACATCGTTGGGGCGCACCAGCCAGCCGGTCGCAGCCGGCATCAGGGTCTCGCCGAGGCCGCCCACGTCGGTCGCGATCACCGGCTTGCCCATCGCCTGCGCCTCGATCGAGACCCGGCCGAACGGCTCCGGCGAGTGGGTCGAGGGCGCCACCACCACATCCGCCAGCATCAGGGCCGCGGGCATGTCGTCGCAGGCGCCGACCAGGCGGACCACGTCGCGCAGGCCGATCGCGCCGATCAGGCCCTCGACCTCGCCCGGATAGCTCGAGCTGGGCTCGAGCTCGCCGACCATCAGGCAGACGAAGTTGCGCCGGCGCAGGCGCTCGATCGCGTGCAGGAGCAGGGTGTGACCCTTGCGCCTGACCACCCGCCCGGGCAGCATCAGGATCTTGGTGCCCGGCTGGAGGTTCCAGCGCTCGATCAGCGCCTGGCGCCGTTCCTGCGACACCGCGGCCGGGTCGAACTCCTTGGTGTCGACGCCCCGCGAGATCACCCGCAGGCGCTCGGGCGGCACCTGGTAGTGCTCGCGCAGATGCTCGGCGACGAACTCCGAGATCGCGATCACCCGGTCGCCGCTCGCCATGATCGCATTGTAGCGCTTCTTGAAGTAGCCCTCGCTGCCGTGATAGACGCCGTGACAGGTGGTCACGAACGGCACCTTGCAGCGCCGGGCGGCGTAGTACGCGCTCCAGGCCGGGGCGCGCGAGCGGGCGTGGACCAGCTGCACGCCGTGCTCACGGATCAGCCGTTGCAGGCGGCTGATGTTGGCGTAGATCGTGAACGGGTTCTTCGACTGCAGCGGCAGCTTGAGGCTGACCGCACCGGCCTCCTCGAGCTTGGCCTCGCCAGCGCCGCCCGCGGACGCGACCAGGGCGCGCCAGCCCTCGCCGATCAGATAGCGCGCGAGATCGACCGTACCGCGCTCGGCGCCGCCCTCGTCGAGCTCCGGCAGGACCTGGAGCACCGCGGGCGCGCCGCGATCGCCCGCCGCCTGCGCCCCCCGGACCTGACCCACGATGTCGTTCATGCCTGTGCGACCAAAAGGCGAGCGGCAGCCGGACGCGTGCGCGCGCCATGCCTTGCCTCCACCCGGTTCGGTGCTAGCATGGATCGCGGGTCGAGCAAACCGGATTTACCCCTTGACGGAGCCAAGCTTTTTGCCCCTCGCCAGCGGCGATCGGCTGGCCTATCGCCACACCCAGGGCGGGTCGCCGGGTGTCCTGTTCTGCGGCGGCTACACCTCCGACATGAACGGCACCAAGGCTGTGGCCCTGGACCGATACTGCCGCAGTAAGAGCCGAGCGTACACCCGGTTCGACTATCGTGGCCATGGTGCGTCGACCGGTCGCTTCGCGGACGGCACGATCGGCGGCTGGTGCGCCGACTCGCTGGCCGTGCTCGATCGCGTCACCCACGGCCCGCAGGTGGTGGTCGGCTCGAGCCTGGGCGGCTGGATCATGCTGCACCTCGCGCTCGCGCGCCCGGAGCGCATCCGCGCCCTGGTCGGGATCGCCGCCGCCCCGGACTTCACCGAGGACCTGCTGCTGCCGCAGGCCTCGGCCGCGCAACGCCGCCAGCTCGAGGCCGACGGCCACTGGCTGCAACCCTCGGCCTATGGCGATCCGCCCTATCCGGTCACCCGGGCGCTGCTCGAGGACGGCCGCCGGCACCTCCTGCTGCGCGCCGCCATCGCGATCCGCTGCCCGGTCCACCTCTTGCACGGCCAGCGCGACCCCGACGTCCCCTGGCAAACCGCCCTCACGCTTGCCGAGCGCCTGGAGTCCGAGGATGTCACGATCGAGCTGATCAAAGCCGGCGACCACCGCCTCTCGACCCCTTCCGACCTCGCCCGGATCACCGCCGCGCTCGAGCGCCTGGGCACCGGTGTCATGCCATAGGCCGGCTACGGCGATAGGGTCAATGCGCGGCGCACCTCATTCCGGCAGACCCGCCTTGCGCATACCATCAACCAAGCGCGCCCGCGCTGCAGCATCCTTGAACGGCAGACGTTGCGCGATCCGCAGCACCGAGACGTGTGGGCTCATCCGCAATGCCTCCGAAGTTTCGGACTTCGCCTCGCCCATGCGATCCAGTTGGGCATACACGGCCGCCAGATAGAGGCGGGCGTAGAGGAAATCGGGACTGCGGCTGATGGTCCGCTGGTAGGCGGCCACGGCCTCCTCGTAACGCTCGAGCGACTGGAACGCATGACCAAGCCAGAACGGGTAGAGGAAAGGGTGATGCGGATCGATGCGCATCGCTTTCTCGATCAAGGGAAGGCCCTCCTCCGGCCGGCCGGCGATATCCAGGATATGGCCGAGGCGCACCCAGACCTCAGCGTTGTTCGGGTCGAGTTCGACGCTGCGCTGCGCCTCGGCGATCGCTGCATCATGTTCCTTACGCCACAAATGAATCCAGCCGAGCAGCATGTGGCCGAGCGACAGCCCGTCGTCGAGCCGGACCGCCTCGCGCGCAAGTTCCAAGGCCTGGTCCAAGATACCCTCGCCGAGACGCCACTCGAACATCCATTCCTGGCGACAATTCTCGGCGAGGAGCGCAAACGCTGGCGCGAAGTTGGGATCAAGTTCGATGGCTTGCTCCAGAGCTTTGCGCGCTTCGAAGGTGTCCTCCTTAGTTCGCCGCAGCAGATGGGACTCCCTCGCTCGTAAGAACAGATCGTAGGCCTCGAGGTTGTTCGTATAGCGACGGACGATGCCTGCGCGCTCGCGCGGGGTCAGGTGAACTTCCAGGGCGGTGACGATCGTGTGCGTGATTTCGTCCTGGAGGTCGAAGATGTCGTCAAAGTCGCGGTCGTAGCGTTGCGCCCACAGGTGAAAGCCGGTGGCGGCGTCGATCAGCTGGGCATTGATCCGGATGCGTTTGCCCGCGCGTCGGGCGCTGCCTTCCAGCACGTAGCGGACGCCCAGGTCCCGGGCCACCTGCTGCGGCATCGCCGGCCGGCCCTTGTATTGAAAGACCGCGTGGCGGGCGGTCACGAACAGGCCAGAGAGCTGCGACAGATCCGTGATCAGATCCTCGGTCAGGCCATCGCTGAAATACTCCTGCTCCGGGTCACGGCTCAGGTTTTCGAACGGGAGGACGGCCAGCGAGGGCTTGGCCGCGAACGGCAGGGCCGCGGGCTCCTCGACCTTCCTGGCGGCGCGCGCGCCCTCGGTCCACTGCCATACGCGCACCCGCTGAGAGATGTTCTTCACTTGCTGCTCGCCCAGGTCCTCGAACTCGAGATCGAGCCGGCCGCGGATCATCTGATGAACCACATCCGAGATGCAGACGCCGCCCGGAGGCGCCAGCCCCTCGAGCCGGGCCGCGACGTTGACGCCATCGCCGAAGATGTCGTCGCCCTCGATGATCACATCGCCGAGGTTGATGCCGACCCGAAATTCGATCCGGCGGTCGGGCTCCAGGTCCGCATTGTGTTCGGCGACGCTGCGCTGGACCGCGACCGCGCACTGCACCGCATCGACCACGCTCGCGAATTCCACCAGGGCGCCGTCGCCCGTGAGCTTGGCCGTCCGGCCGCGGCGTTCGGCGATCTTGGGCTCGATCAATTCCTGACGCAGGGCTTTGAGCCGGGCGTGCGTGCCCGCTTCGTCCGCACCCATGAGGCGCGAATAGCCGACCACGTCCGCCGCCAGAATGGCGGCAAGGCGGCGTTGCACCTGCTCCGCCATCGAAGCCTCGCTCGGCCTCGGACCCGCCTACGCGAGCGCGCCGGCTGCTTGCTGCGGGTCAGCTCGAACGATCGAAGATAGCACGGATTTGCTGACCGGGGGCGCCAATTGTCGGGACTCGTCCATGCCCGCGGGGGCGATCGAGCACCTCGCGGTAGCTGAGCGTCGCGCGTGATCAGTGCACGGGCTTTTGCGCGACCAGGGTGATCAGCTCCAGGCTTTGGACGTCGAAGGTCGCCTTGCCGTACTCGAGCTCGAGGGTCTCGGTGCACTGCTTGGCGACCTCGGCATTGGTGCGGCAGAGATCGAAGGTCAGGCTCGGCACCTTGGCGAGCTCGGGCACATCGAAGGTGACCGTGTACCTGGTCGGTGGGTCCCAGGTGGCGCGCGGCGGATCGCTGAGGGTGGTCGTGTCGTTGACCACCGCCAGTGCCCAGCGGCCGTCGGGGCGGATGCCGGCCGCGGCCTCGAGCGGCGGCTTCGGGCCGTAGGTGTAGACCATGTCCGCAAAGTGGGGGAGATTGCTGGTCACGTGGCGCATCACGGTGCCGGGCACGAAGCTGTTCGTGATCTGCCAGACGTGATGATAGCTGTAGTTCTCGTAGATCCGGCCGGTGTTGCCGCAGCGGCCCTCGCACATCACGAGCTTCTGGTAGACGTCGCGGGTGCCGTGGCTGAGCCCGATGAACCACACCCAGTGGTCGACGCCCTCGTTGAGGTCGTTCAGGAAGCGCGAGGACACCGTGGTCCCGAAGGCGTAGGCGAACTCGGCCGAGCCGTCGAAGTCGCCGCCGCCCGCCTCGGTCATCCAGTACTGCTTGTGGTGGGCGAGCACGCGCTTGGCGAGCTCGGGATTGGCGGCCATACCGTAGGAGTGGCTCGCGAGGCCGGCGACCGCGGCCAGCGCCTTGGGATCAGCCGCGATCGCATCGAACCATTGGCGCGGATTGTCGTCGGCGCTCGACCACTCGAGGCCGATCACCTTGACGTCCTGGAGGCCGCGCGCGTCGAGCTCGCGGCGCATGGCCAGCGCAAGCGGCACGAAGTCCGCCGGCGGCACGACCTTGCGGTTGCCGGCGCCGGGCTCGTTGACCACGCCGGTGGTGGTGATCCTGATGCCGTAGTCGTTGCGCATGGTCAGGATGTCGGCGGCGATCGCCCGGGCCTGCTGGTCGGGGTCGCCGAGGTAGGTCCCGGGGGCCAGCAGCAGCTCGGTGACCCCGTGCCGGAGGGCGTCGGCGATGATCCCGCTGGCCTTGTAATCGTCGCGGAGCGGGGCGGGATCGCCGGTGGTATACCAGAGGCGGAGGATGCGCGTGTGCAGATCGTCGAACAGCAGCTTGTCGACCTGGGCTTTGCGCTTGTCGCTGAGCTCGCTGTAGGGATTGCCCTGCTCCATGCTGAAGCCGAAGCCCGCGAAGGTCTGCTGCGGTTCGGTGCCGACCGTGAGCGTGGCAAAGCCGGGTGCCTGCGGCGGCGGCGGCGCGCTCGTCTCGGTCGGCCCGCAGGCGGCGGGCACGCCGGCCGCCAGCAGGATGACGAGCGCCGCCACGGGGCCAAGCTTGCGGATCATGATCTCGCCTCCCCTCCGCCTGCGGCTGCCTCCTGCGCCAGGATGCCCCGCAGGCCGTCACGATAGTTGGGATACCGCAGCACGACGCCGAGCTCCTCCTTGATCCGGGCATTGGCGACCCGGCGGTGGTCGCGGTAGAAGCTTTGCGCCATCGGCGAGAGCTCGGCCTCGGCGAACGGGATCGCGGGCGGCGGCGGCACCCCGAGCAGCTCCGCGGCGTAGGCGACCACGTCCTCGGGCGGCGCCGGCTCATCGTCGGCGAGATTGTAGATCGCGCCGGGATTGGGTCTGGCCATCGAGGCGCTGAGCACCTGCACGATGTCCTCGAGGTGGATGCGGCCGAACGTCTGGCCCGGCTTGACGATCCGGCGCGCGGTGCCCGCCCGGACCGCATCGAGGGCGTTGCGGCCGGGGCCGGGACCGTAGATGCCGGCGAGCCGGAAGATGTGCGCCGGCAGACCGCTCGCCAGCCAATGACCCTCGGCCGCCGCCCGGCGCCGGGTGCGCGCCATGGTCGGGGCGGCAGGCGTCGTCTCGTCGACCCAGGCGCCGCCCTGATCGCCGTAGACGCCGGTGGTGCCGAGGTAGCCGGCCCAGCCGAGCGTCCGGCAGCCCACGAGGTCGGCGAGATGCCGATCCAGCACCGGGTCGCCCGCCTCGTCCGGCGGGATCGAGCTCAAAAGATGGGTCGTGCCGGCCAGCGCCGCCGTCGGATCGGCGAGCGGCAGGTCGCGCGCGAACAGATGCGCCTCGATCCCGGCCGCGACGAGCTCCGCCTGCCGGTCCGCGCTCCGGGTCGTGCCGGCGACCCGCCAGCCATCCGCCTGCAGCGCGCCCGCCAGGGCACGGGCCGTGTAGCCCAGGCCGAAGACGAACAGGCGCGGGCCCGTCACGCCATCGCCTCCTGCCATTCGGCGAGCACACCCGCGTCCTGCTCGTGGGCCGCGTGGCGGGCTGCGAGCCCTGCCACGGCTGCGGGCGCCAGCTGCGCGAGCGCCCAGACCGCCATCGCACGCACCAGCGGCGAGCGATCGCCGAGCCGCTCTTCCGCGACCCCCGCCAGCGCCGGCTCACCGCTGTTGCCGATCGCGATCAGGACGTTGCGCACGAACCGGTCGCGCCCGGTGCGCTTGATCGGCGAGCCGGCGAAGCGCTGCCGGAAGGCCGTCTCATCGAGGCGTCGCGAGCTCGGCCAGCGCCGGCGCCCGCAGATCGTCCCGCGCCTTGAGCTTCACCTCGCTCGCCACCCTTGCGAACTTGTTCCACGGGCAGACCGCGAGGCAGTCGTCGCAGCCGTAGATCCGGTTGCCGATCGCGCGCCGGAACTCGGACGCGATGTGCCCCTGGTGCTCGATCGTGAGGTAAGAGATGCAGCGGCGCGCGTCGAGCTGATAGGGCGCCGGGAACGCCGCGGTCGGGCAGACCTCCAGGCAGGCCCGGCAGGAGCCGCAATGATCGACCTCCGGCGGGTCGGGCTCGAGCTCGAGATCGGTCAGGATCTCGCCCAGGAACAGCCAGGAGCCGAGCGTGCGCGAGACGAGGTTGCTGTGCTTGCCCTGCCAGCCGATGCCGGCCGCTTGGGCCAGCGGCTTCTCCAGGATTGGTGCTGTGTCGACGAAGACTTTCACCTCGGCGCCGCAGCGGCCGTGCAGCCAGCCGGCGAGCTGCTTGAGGCGGCCCTTGATCAGCTCGTGATAGTCCCGGCCGCGGGCGTAGACCGAGATCGCTCCCCGCGCGCGCCTCGCCAGCACCTCGAGCGGGTCCTCCTCGGGCCCGTAGTTCATGCCCAGCACGATCGCGCTCGCGGCCTCCGGCCAGAGCGCCTTCGGGCTCTGGCGGCGCTCGGGCGCGCGCGCGAGCCACGCCATGTCGCCCTGGCGGCCCTGCGCGATGGACTGGCGATAGGCGCTCTGGATCTGCCGCGGCAGATCGGGCGTCGCAAAGCCCACGGCATCGAAGCCCAGCGCCCGGGCGCGGGTGCGCAAAGCCGCCTTGATCCGACCCCGATCGGTCGACTTCGCCTCGGCCCGCACAAGGATCGCCACCATGCCGCTAAGGTAGCGCCGCCCAGGGCAAAAGACGAGCCGCGCCGCCTGCCGCTCAGATCAGCTGAAACTCATCCAGTTCCGCCGCACGACGATCGAACGTGAGCGTGCGGGTGCAGCCCTGGAAGCCGTTGGACATTCCCAGCAGGCAATCCCCGAAGCCAGCCCGGCTGACCCGAAACGCATAGAGCGCCGAGCGGACGATGCTCTGATCCTCGACCAGAAGCTCGTCGCTCCTGAGCAGCGCCTGGACCGCGTCGCCGATCTCCTGGCGACGGTACCCGTAGGCGCTATCGAGGACCCAGACCACTTCGCACAAGACGATGCGATTGACCCAGCATTTCGCCGTGGCGCTCTCGCGGCGGACCGCATTCCTCGCCCGCTCGGCCTGCCCGGGATCGTCGTCGAGCAGCAGCCTCAGAACGACATTGGTATCGACGCCTTTCACAGTCCGCGCGTCGCCCGCTTCGCGGCGGCCTCGCCGATCGCCTGGTTGATCTCCTCGACGGTCAGGGCCTTCTTGGGCCGCGGCAAAATGCCGATCAGCTCCTCGAGCTTGATGGTCCGCTCGATGACGGCGCGGCCGTCGGGCTCGAGGTAAATCTCCACACGATCGCCCGGCTTGAGCCCGAGCCGGTCCCGCACCTCCTTGGGGATCGTGATCTGTCCCTTGCTGGTGATCGTCGCCCTCGCCATGATCTAGATCCTTACTGACTGGCAATCGTCTTACTTAATTGCGCTGAGGCTACCAGGCAAGGCCGTTCAGAAATCCAGATCGTCGTACTGCGGGGCGGCTTTGAGGCCGGGCAGGCGGTCCTGGAGCAGCGGCCGAAAGCTCGGCCGCGACTTGATCCGGGCGTACCAGAGCTTGGCCGCCGGATGGCGGTCCCAGGGCACGTCGCCGAGATAGTCGAGCACCGAGAGCTGGGCCGCGGCGGCGACGTCGGCCAGGCTCAGCGCCTCGCCCGCCAGCCAGTTGCGCTGCTCGTACAGGAAGCCGATGTAGTCGAGGTGGGGGTGGATGTTGGCAAGCCCGGCCCGGACCGCGGCCGAATTCGGCGTGCCATTGCCCTTCATCCGCTTGATCAGCTTCTCGCGCCAGACGAGGTCGGTGACCTCGCGGCTGAACTTGATGTCGAACCAGGCGACCAGGCGGCGGATCTCGGCCCGCTCCATCAGGCTCTTGCCGAGCAGGCCGGGCTCGGGCCGGGTCTCGTCGAGATACTCGCAGATCGCCCAGCTGTCGCTGATCACCCGGCCGCGATCCTCGAGCACCGGGACCTCGGCGGCCGGATTGAGCGTCGCCAGCTCGCGCTGCTGGTGCCAGGGTTCGACCGTTTCCAGGTCCGGCTGCTCCTCCTTCTCGTGGAGCACGACCCGGACCTTGCGGGAAAACGGGCACAGCGGGAAGTGATGCAAGCGCAGCATGACGTTTATTTAGCCAAATCTGGCGCTTGTCGGCAAGTGTTTAGATATGGCATGAGAGCCAAATCGTAACCGCCGGGAAAGCTGGCGGCCCGGCCCGCTCAAAGCGCGTCCAGCAAGGCCTTCTCGAGCACGCCTTTGGACCGGCAGGGCTGGGCGAACGGCAGGTTGCGGTAGGGGTCGATCTGCTCCTCGGTGAAGCGCGCCTCGAGCCCGACCTCGGTCGTGCCGACCGCCTCCTGCAACGCGATCCGCAGGCTCAGGTCGCGGGCGACCGGCTCGGCCCGGGTCGGCCGCGCGCTGCGGCTGCTGTGATCGATCACCCAGGCGCGCTCGCAATCGGCCCAGCCCATGTCCTCGAACGCGTGCCGCTCGGCCTCGAGCCAGCCACCCCCGGGGTCGCCCCTGATCGGAACGATCCGATGGGCCTCGAGAAAGGCCAGGATCTCGTCCCAGACCACCGGCTGCGCCTTGGCGTAGGTGCGCGACACCTCGATGTGGTAGACGGGCGGCGGCGTCTGACAGGCGGCGAGCAGGGCCAGCAGCAGCAGGAAGGATCGGACGCGAGCGCTCATCGGCCCGTCCCCGGCGGCCGGCTCAAAAGTCCGCATACATCCGGCCGGGATTGAGAATCCGCTTGGGATCGAAGCTGTCCTTGACCCGCGCGGTCAGGCGGGCGAGCGCCGGCGCCTGCGGCTGAAAGACCGGCACGGCCGCGCGCAACGCCGGGCTGCCACGGATCAGGGTCGCGTGCCCGTCCACGGCGGCGAGCGCCCCCCGGATCGCGGCCGCACCGCCATCCAGGGCATCCCCGTCCCCCGCATCAGGGACCGCGAGCCACAGCAGACCGCCCCCCCAGTCGGCAAGCCAGGCGAGGTCGAGCTGGCGCTCGAGCGCGTCGATCATTACGCTGCCGGCGGTCGGCGCGAGCGAGACCCGCCAGAGCGCCGGCGCTTCCCCGGGCAGCAGGGCCACGTCCCGGATCTCGCGCCAGAGCACAGCCGATGCGGCGGCATCCAGCCGGTCGAGCCCGCCGCCTTCGGCGGCCAGGAGCGTGGTCAGCGCCTCGGCGCGGTAGCTCACCGATGGGGCGGGGCCCTCGAGCCGGAGTGCTGCGACCCCGGTGGTCGCGGCCGCGACCGGAGCCGAGCGCCGAGCGCGCCGCGGCTTTCGCCGGCAGATAGGCGGCGCCGGCGACGTCGTGGGCGCTGCCGAGCGCCTGGCGCAGCGCCGCGAAGGCGCGCTCGCGCCCGCGCCCGGCCAGCAGCAGGGTGCAGGTCTCGGCCGCCGCCGGCAGGACCTTGAAGGTCAGCTCGGTCATGACCGCGAGCGTGCCGAAGCTGCCGGTGAGCAGCTTCGAGAGGTCGTAGCCGGTGACGTTCTTGACCACCCGGCCGCCGGACTTGATCAGATCGCCGCGCCCGGTCACCGCCTGCACGCCCAGGAGATGATCGCGCGCCGCGCCCGCCTTGATCCGCCGCGGCCCGGCAAGGTTGCAGGCGAACACCCCGCCGATCGTGGCCTGCCCCGGCGCGCCGCCGAGCAGCGGGCCATAGTCCGGCGGCTCGAAGGCGAGTTGCTGCTGGTTGTCGGCGAGGCTCGCCTCGATCTCCGCGACCGGCGTGCCGCAGGCGGCCGACATCACCAGCTCCTCGGGCTCGTACAGGCCGATCCCGGCCAGCCGGTCGACCTGCGCCGCCGCCCCGACCTCGACCGGCCGGCCAAGCCCGCGCTTGGTCCCACGGCCCAGCACCTCGAGCGGGGTCTCGGCCGCAAGCGCCGCGGCGACCACCTCCCGCAACTCGTAGGCTGTACTCGGTCGGAACAGCTCGGCCATGGCGCCCCCTGCCGGGTTAAACCACCAGCGCCCTTCATAGAAGACTGATCCCCGCTTGGCGAAGGGCTTGTCGGATTGAGGCCATATGGTCGATACATGGGCTACCACGGACGCTGGGAACCAGCCGATGAGCCTCAACATCAAAGACCCAGAAGCGCGCCGGCTCGCCGAAGAACTCGCCCGCCTCACGGGAGAAAATATCACCGAGGCGGTGACCGAAGCGCTCCGCCAGCGTCTTGAGCGCGAGGGTCGCCGCCGTGAGGCCGGTCCCCGATCGGCCGATCTGCTCCAGATCGGCCGGCGGTGCGCTGCCCACATGGCGGAGCCAGCCTATTCCCGGGATCACGCCGACTTCCTCTATGACGAGCGCGGGCTGCCCCGCTGAGATCGTCGACAGCCGCGCCATCCTGACCATCTCTTCGCTGTCGCAGATACGAGCATCTCCCGCGCCGGTCGAGCGGTCTGGCAGGCTTGACCCCGCATCCGATCGGGGTCTAACTAGGCCGCGAAAAAGCGGGGGAGGCTCCGCGCTCCGGACCCTGGGCGTTCTGCCGCGTCCGACTCGTTCCGATCCAAGGGATTGGCGGCCCACGACGGGCCGTCTCGACGCGCGCCGGGTCCGTGTTGAGGGTTGGGCTTCTCCCCGATCATCGGGGAGCAAGGCATGAAGCCGCCAGCGTTCGCCTACGAACGTCCGGACTCCGTCGCGGCGACGCTTGCCGCGCTCGCACGCCATGGCGAGGACGCCAAGCTGCTGGCCGGCGGCCAGAGCCTGATCGCGATGCTCAATCTGCGGCTGGTGGCGCCCAAGACCGTCATCGACGCTGGTCGGCTGCGCGAGCTCGACTACATCCGCGCCGACGGCAACGAGCTCGCGGTCGGCGCGCTGACCCGCCACAACACGGTCATGCACTCGGCCGAGGTGGCGCGCCGGTGCCCGCTGATCACCGACGCCTACCGTTTCATCTCGCACCACGCGATCCGCAACCGCGGCACGATCGGCGGCAACCTCTGCCACGCCGACCCGGCCTCGGAGCTGCCGGTGGTGGCACTCCTGCTCGATGCGACCTTCGTCCTCAAGAGCAGCACGGGCGAGCGGCGGGTCGCGGCCGCCGACTTCTTCAAGGGCCCGTTCGAGACCGCGGCGCGCGCCGACGAGCTGCTCACCGAGATCCGCTTTGCCGCTCAAGGACAGGGCCAGGGCTACGCCTTCGACGAGGTCAGCCAGCGGCATGGCGACTTCGCGATCGTCGCCGCCGGCTGCACGCTCACCGTCGCGAACGGCGTCTGCCAGAGCGTGCGGCTTGGCTATGCCGGAGTCGGCGGCCATGCGACCCGCGTCGCGGCCGCCGAGGCGGCGCTCGCGGGCCAGCCGGCAACGCCGGAAAACTTCGCCAAGGCGGCCGATGCCGCGGCGCGCGCGGTCCAGCCGACCAGCGATGTCCATGCCGACGAAGCCTACCGGCGCGATCTGGTGCGGGCGCTGAGCGCGCGCGTGCTGGGGGCGGCGCTCGAGCGCTGCGGCTGAGGCAGGGAGGAAAGAGCCATGACCAGGGAAACCGTCCGCGTCGTCGTCAACGGCACGGCCTATGAGCGTGCGGTCGAGCCGCGCCTGCTGCTGTCCGACTTCCTGCGCGAGGAGCTGCGCCTGACCGGCACCCACGTCGGCTGCGAGCACGGCGTCTGCGGCACCTGCACGGTGCTGCTCGACGGCAAGAGCGCCCGCTCCTGCCTGACGCTTGCGGTCCAGGCCGACGGCGCCGAGATCCGCACCATCGAGTCGCTGGGCACGGCGGAGGCACTGCACCCGATCCAGCAGGCGTTCTGGGAAAAGCACGGGCTGCAGTGCGGCTTCTGTACGCCCGCGATGCTGCTCAGCACCGTGGAGCTGCTCGAGGCCAACCCGCACCCCAGCCGGGACGACATCGTCGAAGCGATCGGCGGCAACCTCTGCCGCTGCACCGGCTACCAGACCATCATCGCCGCGATCCTGCGCGCGGCCGAGCTCATGACCCCCGTCCGGGAGGCCGCCGAATGACCGCCAGCGCCCGCATCCCGCCGAGCCGGCAGCGCGAGAAGCCGCGCGGCGACTTCCGCTGGATCGGCCAGAGCATGAAGCGGGTCGAGGACCCGCGCCTCTTGGCCGGCCAGGGCCGCTACATCGACGACGTCGTGCTGCCGAACATGCTGCACGCGGCAGCATTGCGCAGCCCGCACGCGCACGCGCGCATCAAGTCGATCGATGTCAGCCGGGCAAAGGCGCTGCCGGGCGTGGCCCTGGTCATGACCGGCGCCGACGTCGCCAAGGTCACCGGGCCCTTGCCCTGTTTCTCCAATCCGCCGGTCGAGCAGCGCTGCGTGGCGCTCGACCGCGTGCGCCACGTCGGCGAGCCGGTCGCGATCGTCGCCGCCGAGAGCCGCTATATCGCCGAGGACGCGCTCGAGCTGATCGAGGTCGACTACGAGGAGTTGCCGGCGGTGGTCGATCCCGAGGCCGCGGTCACGGCAACCGGCGACGCCGTGCTCCATCCGCAGCGCGGGCCCACCAACGTAGCAATGCATCGTAAATTCTCGTTCGGGCCGCTCGATCAGGATTTCGCCAACGCCGACGTCGTGATCTCGCGCAAGCTGCGCTGGCCGCGCTCGGGCGCCCAGCCGCTCGAGACCTGCGGCGCGGTCGTGGCCTTCGATCGCGGCATCGGCAAGTTCACGGTCCACGTCAACAGCTCGTTCTACAACTACGTCGGCTGGACGCTCGCCGTCACGCTCGGCGTGCCGGCGCACAAGCTCAACATCGTGCCGGTGATCGCGGGCGGCAGCTTCGGCAGCAAGCTTTTTCTTCACAAAGTTCCCGTGATCGCCGCGACCTTGGCACGCGCGACCGGCCGTCCGGTCAAATACATGGAAGACCGGATCGACAACCTCACCGCCTGCGACAACCACGGCTCCGACCGCATCTACGACGCAGAACTGGCGCTCGATGCGGACCGCCGGATGACCGGCCTGCGCTGCAAGATCATCGACGACTACGGCGCCTATTTCCAGTTCGGCATCGGCCACCACGGCAACGCGCTCTCGCAGATCGTCGGCCCCTACAAGATCCGCAGCGTCGAGGTCGACATCACCGCCGTGCTTGACGAACAAGTGCCAGCAGGGCGCCTATCGCGGCTTCGGCTCCGAGGTCGCGAACTTCGTGGTCGAGCGCCTGGTCGATGCCGCGGTCGACCAGCTGGGCCTCGACCCGGTCGAGTTCCGGCGCGCCAACTTCATCCAGCCCGACGACTTTCCCTACTTCATCCCGACCGGCAACCTCTACGACAGCGGCAACTATCCGGCCGTGCTCGACAAGGCCCTGGAGATGCTCGACTACCAGGGCTGGCGCCAGAAGCAGGCGGAAGCCCGCCGCCAGGGCCGCTACATCGGCATCGGCATCGCGACCTGCCAGGAGCGGAGCGTGTTCAGCGCGACCGAGTTCTGGATGCTGAACGAGGAGCCGGGCTTTGCGCTCACGAGCTCGCCCGAGGGTGTCTCCGTCAAGCTCGACCCGACCGGCAAGGCCGTGATCTCGCTGCAGGCGCCGTTCTGGGGCAACAGCCCGGAGACGGTCGCGACCCAGGTCCTGGCCGAGCATCTGACCATGGACCCGGCCGACATCTCGGTCACCTATAGCGATTCCGATCACGGCATCAACGGCACCGGCCCGGGCGGCAGCCGCTACACCGTCATGGTGACCGGTGCCCTGGTCGGCGCGGCCAACAAGATCAAGGACAAGATGATCCGGGTCGCGGGCCACATGCTCGAGGCCGACGTCGCCGATCTCGAGCTCAAGGACGGCAAGGTCAGCGTCAAGGGCGCCCCCGGCATGGCGAAGTCGATCGCCGAGATCGCCCTCCACGCCCACTATTTCCGGCTGTCGATGCCGGACGAGGTCGACCTCACCTCCGGTCTGGACGCGACCGCGGTCTACGACCACCCGCTGACCACGCTGCCGTCCGCCGACCGCAAGGACCTCGGCATCTTCTACCCGATCATGGGCCACATGTGTCATTTGCCGGTGATCGAGGTCGACGCCCTGACCGGCCAGATGCACTTCCTCGACTACGTCGCGGTCCACGACTGCGGCACCATGGTCAACCCGATGACGCTCGCCGGCCACGTCCGCGGCGGCACCGCCCAGGGCATCGGCACCGCCCTCTACGAACGCTTCCATTACGATCAGAACGGCCAGCTTCTGACCGCGAGCTTCATGGACTACCTGATCCCGACCGTGCACGAGGTGCCGCCCGACGTCCGGGTCGGCCACGTCGAGACCCCGTCTCCTTACACCGAGTTCGGCATCAAGGGCGGCGGCGAAGGCGGCCGCATGGGCGCCCCGCCGGCGATCGCGGCGGCGATCGAGGACGCCCTTCGCCCCCTCAACATCAAGATCGACGCCCTCCCGGTCACGCCCGCGCGGCTACGCGCGTTGATCCGCGAGGCTGAGGCGCGCCGGCCCGCCGCCGCGGAGTAATCCTTTCCTGGAAGGCTGCCGGCTCGGCCGCGGCGGGCGCTCGCCCGCCGCATCGGCCTTGCTCAGAGACGCTCAGCCTGCTCTGCTGGCAGACTGCTGAGCCGCTCCTTTGAGGCTTTCGACCATGACGACATCGACCGAGTCCAGCGGGACGAAGGGGATGCGCCTGTCGCGCGTTCGCTTGGCGAACTGGCGGAACTTCGTTCACGGCGATGTCCCGCTGCAGGGACGCGTCTTCCTGATCGGTCCGAACGCTTCGGGAAAATCCAATTTCCTCGACGCCTTTCGCTTCCTGCACGATCTGGTGGCCGTGGGCGGGGGCTTCGAAGAAGCAATCGTGAAACGGGGCGGTGTATCGAAGCTCCGCTGCCTCGCAGCCCGCCGCTATCCGGACGTCGAGATCGCCGTGTCGGTAAGCCGAGGTCCAGACACTCCGCAATGGAGCTACCAGATCAGTTTTGGCCAGGACAATCGCCAGCGCCCGATTTTGAAGCAGGAACGCGTGCAGCTCGCCGACAAGACCATCCTGCATCGACCCAATGACGAAGACCAGAAGGATCCTGCACGGCTGCATCAGACCTATATCGAGCAGGTCAACGTGAACCGCGACTTTCGTGACTTGGCGGGTTTTTTCCGGACCATCCGCTATTTTCATCTGGTGCCGCAGCTCGTGCGTGACGCCGATCGGTACGTCGGACGCGGCAGCGATCCCTTCGGCTCGGATTTCCTGGAGCAAGTCGCACGCACTCCGGACCGCACCCGCAATGCCCGGTTGCGGCAAATCTCCAAGGCTCTGAAGACAGCAGTGCCTCAGCTGCAGGAGCTTCAGTTCTTGTGCGACGAGGTGACGGGCGTACCACACCTCCGCGCTAAGTATGAGCATTGGCGACCGAAGGATGCCTGGCAATCGGAGGAACAGTTCTCCGATGGCAGTCTGCGTCTGCTCGGGCTGCTCTGGGCAATCCTCGACGGCTCCGGGCCGCTCCTGCTCGAGGAGCCGGAGCTGTCTTTGCACCCAGATGTGGTCCGATGCCTGCCGCAGCTGTTTGCCCGCATGCAACGTCGAACCGGCCGGCAGGTGCTGGTCAGCTCTCACTCGGCTGACCTGCTGCGCGACGAAGGAATTGGCCTGGATGAAGTCCTGCTACTCAAGCCGCACGCCGATGGCACAGGCATCCAGCCGGCAACCGATCTCGCTCAGGCCAAAGCACTGGTCGAGGGTGGCCTTCCGCTTCCCGATGCTCTGCTACCCGAGACCCGCCCCCCAAGGCCGGAGCACCTGGCGCTGTTCGGGAACTGACCCTTGCCGATCGTGTCCGGGGCCGTGGAGGGCGACCTCGACGAGGTGGTGCTTCATCGGGTAGTCCGCGAGACTGGCATGACGCTCGCCAATGTCTATGGCCGACAGGGAAAGGCATCCTTGCTCAGCGCGATATCCGGCTACAATGCCGCCGCACGCCATGCTTCCTGGGTTGTCCTCGTCGACCTCGATCGGGACTGCGAATGCGCGCCGCCTTGCGCCCGAAGGTGGCTGCCCGATCCTGCACCTCACATGTGCTTCCGCCTCGTCGTCCGCTCGATTGAAGCTTGGCTGTTGGCGGACAGCGAGCGGATTGCAGATCTCCTCGGAGTCACTCGCGTTCATGTCCCGCGTGATCCGGATGCACTCGACGATCCAAAGCGGACGCTCATTGACTTGGCACGCCGGTCACGACGACGCGCCCTGCGTGAGCAACTCGTGCCGCGGGAAGGTAGCGGGCGCTTGGTAGGTCCACTCTACACGACACGCATGATTGAGTTCGTCCAGAATGAGGCGTCCGGTTGGCGGGTTGGCCACGCACGCGGTGTCTCGGACAGCCTCAACCGCTGCGTGGAGCGTTTGCGCCAACTCGCGCGAAACGCGCGTCGGTGACACGCGGCTGCCGCGTGGTCGGCCGATCGCGCGCGTCGCTCGCGCAAGGGCGCCTTTCGCGCGGCTGGGAGTTTCACTTTCGTGCGCCGTGAAGTTTAAGATGAGAGCGCGCCGTCATGCCGGGACAGGCGGTTCATCCTGGCGCGAGGCAGGCTGCACTCGCTGGAGAACGTACCGGTGAAGAATTTCTCGGATCTGTCGGAGCAGGAGATCCTGGCGCTCGCGATCACCCTCGAGGAGGAGGATCAGCGCATTTACGAGAGCTACGCGCACGGCCTGCGCGACGATTATCCGGCCTCGGCGCAGATGTTCCGCGACATGGCGGCCGAGGAGAGCGCGCACCGGCGCCGGCTGATCGATTTGCACCGCGCCCAGTTCGGCGAGCACATACCGTTGATCCGGCGCGAGGACGTGCGTGGCTTCGTCAGCCGCAAGCCCTTGTGGCTGGTGCGTCCGCTCGGCCTGGATGCCGTGCGCCGGCAGGCCGAGGTGATGGAGCTCGAGGTCCAGGGCTTCTATCTGCGCGCCGCCCAGCGGTGCACCGACGCCGGCATCCGGCAGCTGCTCGGCGACCTCGCCGAAGCCGAGCGCCATCACGAGCTATTGGCCGAGCAGTTCGCCGCCGAGCGCCTGCCCACCGGCGTGCGCGCGCAGGAGGAAGAGACGCGCAGGCGCCTGTTCGTGCTGCAGGTGA
This sequence comes from uncultured Alphaproteobacteria bacterium, assembly GCA_963753685.1. Lineage (GTDB taxonomy): Bacteria > Pseudomonadota > Alphaproteobacteria > Geminicoccales > Geminicoccaceae > DATAOG01. Next base: position 106,714 of record CAVWDE010000011.1, on the reverse strand, counting down.
TCCAGCCGGGCCTGGCCGGGCTCATGGACGGCTCGGTCTCGACGCTGGCACCGCTGTTCGCCGCCGCCTTTGCCACCCACAACAGCCGGGACGCCTTCGTGGTCGGCCTCGCCGCCTCGATCGGCGCCGGCATCAGCATGGGCTTCGCCGAGGCGTTGTCCGACGACGGCAGCCTCACCGGGCGCGGCAAGCCATGGTTGCGTGGCGTGGTCTGCGGCCTCATGACGGCGATCGGCGGGCTCGGGCACACCCTGCCTTACCTGATCCCGAACTTCCATGTCGCCACCACGATCGCGGTCGCCGTGGTGGTGGTCGAGCTCGGCGTGATCGCCTGGATCCGCAATCGCTTCATGGACACGCCCTTTCTGTCCGCTGCCTTCCAGGTGGTGGTCGGCGGCTTCCTGGTGTTCCTGACCGGCATCCTGATCGGCAGCGCCTGAGCGCGGCCAAGCCGTCGGGGGATATCAGTCGTCGGGGCGCAGGCGATGCCGCCAGTGCCACCAGACGTACCAGGCAACGGCCGCAGCCAGGGCCGCCAGGATCACCGCGTCGGCCCCGTGCAGGATCGCCCTGAGGCGCGGATCGCTGTCCCAGCGCTCGCCGAGCTTGAAGCCGACGTAGGCGAGCGCGTAGCACCACAGCCAGGAGCCGACGAATGTGTAAAGCTGGAACCTCAGCTGGGGCATGCGCGCCATGCCCGCGGGCAAGGCGATGAAGGTCCGGACCACGGGCAGCAGCCGGCTGACGAACACGGTGATGCTGCCGTAGCGGGCAAAGAAGCGTTCGGCGACGTCCAGATCGCGCCGGCTGATCAGAACGTAGGCGCCCCAGCGCTCGACGAACGGCCGGCCGCCGTACATGCCGACCGCATGGGCGACGGTCGATCCGACATTGCAGCCGATCGCCCCCGCGGTCGCGACCAGGACCAGATCAAAGCGTCCCGTGAAGACCAGGTAGCCGGCAAACGGCATGATGATCTCGGAGGGCAGCGGGATGCAGGCCGACTCGATCGCCATGAGCAGGACGATCCCCGGATAGCCCATCGCCGAGATCGTGGCCGTGATCAGACCCGCAAGTAACGCTATGATCCCGTGGAGCATGGTGCCTTTTCCAAGATTGGAGTCTCGCCGGCGATGGCCGGAGCAAGCAGGGCGAGGATACCGACGAGCGCCCTCGGAACGCGCCAGCTGTGGCTCTACTTCGCCGCTTGGCCGGCCGGCTGGAGGCGGCCGGGGGGTGGCGTGCCGGAGCGGCGGGCGAACAGGTCGAGGAGGGCGCCGAGGATGCCTTTGGGCATGTAGATGATGAAGATCACGAGCAAGAGGCCGTAGATGGTGCCGTCGAGGCCGTGGACCTCGTTGCCGATCGCGATCCTCAAGGTTTCGGCGAGCAGGATCGTGAACAGCGCGCCGACCGAGGGCCCGAGCTGGACGAACATGCCGCCCGCGATCACCGCGAACACGATCTGCAGCGAGATCGCGATCCCGGACACGGTCTCGGGGTTGATGTAGACCTGATACTGGCCGTAGAGCGCCCCGCCGAAGGCGGTCATGAGGGCGCTCAAGAGGGTCACCCTGAGCTTGGTGCGGGTGACGTCGATGCCGACCGAGGCGGCGGCCTCCTCCTCCTGGCTGATCGCCTGCATCGCGTAGCGGGCCATGCTCCGGTCGACCAGGCGCCAGATCCACAAGCCCAGCAGCCAGAACCCGAGCATGACGTAGAACCAGACCTCCTTGTGCGCGAACTGGAGGGCGTAGAGAGACCAGGAGCTGCCGGCGAGCGCGGTCCGGGGCGTCACGCCGAGCGAGCCGCCGGTGAAGTCGCGCAGCGCGATGATCAGGAGGCGGACCACCTCGGAGAGGGCGAGCGTCACGAGCGCGAAGTAGTGGCCGGTGATCTTGAAGCGGAAGCACGGGTAGCCGATCACCAGCGCGGTCAGGCCGGCGAGCAGGAGGGCCAACGGAATGCCGAGCCAGGGCGTGATGCCGAAGTGGTTCCAGAGCATGGTCACGGTGTAGGCGCCGATCCCGAGGAAGGCGCCGTGGCCCAGCGAGACCAGGCCGAAGCGGCCCATGATCGACCAGCTGGTGTAGATGAAGGCCCAGAGCAGGATCAGGATCAGGACGTGCAGGTAGTACTCGCCAAGACCCGCGAGCGGGATCAGTGCCAGCAGGCCGACGCCGATCACGGGCAGGATGCGGGTCACGCCTCGCACCCCCTCAGCCGCGGGCGCCGAGCAGGCCGCGGGGGCGCAGGAACATCATGCCGATGAAGAACACGAAGGCCATGACGTAGCCCCATTCCAGCGCGAAGAAGTAGCCACCGACCGAGATGAACTGAGCGAAGATGAAGGCGGCGACGAAGCCGCCGATCAGGTTGCCGAGCCCGCCCATGACGCACACCATGAAGGTGATCGGGCCGAAGCTCAGGCCGATCGCAGGGTGGACGTCGTACTGCAGGACCAGGACGCAGGCGCCGAGGCCGGCGAGCCCGCCGCCGATCGCCGAGGTGATGAGGTAGATCCGGTTGGCGTCGACCCCCATCAGCGGCATGATCGTCCGGTCCTGGCTGATCGCCCGGATCGCGGTCCCGAGATAGGTCTTCTTGAGGAACAGCCAGACCGCGAGCATCGCGACCAGCGAGGCGCCGCAGGCGTAGATCCGCGACATCGGCAGGAAGATCTCGCCCAGCCTCACGCTCGGCAGCGACAGGCCGAGATTCCTGAAGTCGATGCCGAACGCGAGCGTCGCGACCGCCTGCAAAAAGAACAGGACGCCCCCGGTGACCAGGAGCTGGTTGATCGGCTCGCTGCCCAGGATCGGCCGGATCACCAGATAGTGCAAAAGGAAGCCCAGCAGGGCCACCACCAGGATGCAGGCCGCAAACGCGACGAACAGCGGCAGGCCCCAGACCGAATAGCAGAAATAGACCGTGTACATGCCAAGCATGATCAATTCGGCATAACAGATCCAGACGACGTCGATCACCCCGAAGATCAGATTGAGCCCGAGCGCCAGCAGCGCCAGCACGCCGCCGAACAAGAGGCCATTGACGATCGCCTCGAGCAGGAAGCTGTCGAAGATGCCCATGCCTGATTACTCAGTCCCGGTCGCTGGGATCGAGCATGTCCCGAATTCGCGCGAGGATCGCCTTGTCCATCAGAACACCTGCTCGGCCTCACGCAGGATGTCGTCGCGTAGCAGGGGATGCAGGCCGCCACGGGTCGTCAGGTCTGAACGCGCACCGAGCACCCGGTCGATCTCTTCCTTGACCGCTACCAGATCGAGCAGAGAGAAACCTTCGGCATCGTCGATGAACAGATCGACGTCGTTGTCGCGCCTGGCCTCATCGCGCCCGGTCGAGCCGAACAGGTAGAGAGCGCGCGCGCCATGCGCAGCGATCTCGGCCCGGTGCTGCCGCAGGACGTTGATGGCTTCGTTCGGTCGCATGGCCTTCGCCTTCGTCACCCGCTCTCAACCGAAGACCAGCGGTCCCGCGGTCGAGACCACTATAGCCCGATATACGCCCGGCGGAGATCGTCGCTCGCCAGCAGCTCGGCCGCGGCGCGTGAGGACTTGATCCGGCCGGTCTCGAGCAGATAGGCGCGGTCGACCACCTTGAGCACCTGCTGCACGTTCTGCTCGACGATCAGCACCGTGAAGCCCTCGGCGCGCAGCCGGCGCACCAGATCGAACACCTGCTGCACGACCACCGGGGCGAGGCCCGCCGACGGCTCGTCGAGCAGGAGGAGCCTGGGCCCGGACATCAGCCCGCGGCCGATCGCGCACATCTGCTGCTCGCCGCCGGAGAGCGTGCCCGCGAGCTGCGCACGCCGCTCCTCGAGGCGCGGGAACAGCTCGTAGACGAAGCCCAGGCGCTCGGCGAAGCGGGCGCGCGCGCCGCGGGGAAAGGCGCCGATCTGCAGGTTCTCCTCGACCGTCAGGCGCGGGAACAGCCGACGGTTCTCCGGCACATGCGCGATCCCCTGCTCGATCACGCGGTGCGCCGGCACATCGTTCAGGAGCAGGCCCGCCATCCGGATCTCGCCCTGGCTCGGCTCGATCAGCTTCGAGATCACCCGCAACAGCGTGGTCTTGCCGGCACCGTTCGGCCCGATCACCGCGACCGCCTCGCCCGACCGCACCTCGAGCGAGACGTCCACCAGCGCCTGGAAGCCGCCGTAGCCGGCGCCGACGCCGGCAAGGCTCAGCAGGGGATCGCCGCCCGGCCCCGGACCCGGCTCAGGCACGCGCTGCGATCCCCTCCTGGACCGCGCCCGCATCGGTGCCGAGGTAGACCTCGATCACGCGCGGGTCGTGGGCGACCTCGTGGGGCTCGCCTTCGGCGATCTTCTCGCCGTGATCGAGCACGATGCAGCGGTCGACCACGCGCATCAGCACGCCCATGATGTGCTCGACCCAGATGATCGTGATCCCCTGGTCGCGCCGGATCGCGGCCAGCATGTCGGCCGCCTGCTCGATCTCGGCATCGTCCAGGCCGCCCAGGCTCTCATCGGCGAGCAGGAGCTTCGGCCGGGTCGCGAGCGCGCGGGCGAGCTCCAGCTTCTTCAGCCCGGCCGCCCCCAGGCCCTCGACCGGCACGCCCGCTTCGGTCGGCAGCTGCACGGCCCTGAGCGCGTCCTGAGCCAGACGCTCCGCGTCCGGGCGTCCGATGTCGCCGCCGTGGCCGTAGTAGGCGGCGACCAGCACGTTGTCGAAGATCGAGAGCCTGCGGAACGGGCGCGGGATCTGGAAAGTCCGGGCAATCCCGAGATGGCAGATGCGGGCCGGCACCAGCCCCGCGATCTCGCGCCCGCGAAAGCGGATCGAGCCCGCATTGGGCACGAGCGCGCCGGCGATCAGGTTGAAGATCGTGCTCTTGCCCGAGCCGTTCGGGCCGATCAGGCCCAGGATCTCGCCCTCGCCGAGCTCGAACCCGACGTCCTTGACCGCCGTGAAGCCCCCGAACCGCTTGGTCAGCCCCCGGACCTGGAGCACGCCCGCGTGACCTTAAGGCGCGTAGGGGTCGCCGGGCGGCAGGGGCAGCACCGGGTCGACCGTCTGGATCGCGGTCGGCCAGGCGATCTTGGTCTCGCCGTCGATGTACTGCATGACCACCGGCGAGGAGCGCTCGTTCTGGCCCGACATCGGCGTGCCCGGCGGGAAGAACTTGACGCCGTAACCCTGGATCGTGCCGCCGTCCGGGATGTCGGTGTCGAGCGCCGCCTTGCGCAGCGCCTCGGGATCGATGCCGCCGTATTTCTGGATCGCGCGCGGCAGGACGTCGGTCAGGAAAATCCAGGCCTGGTTGAAGCCCATCGAGACGTGCGGCGGCACCTCGGTCGCCCCGGTCTTGGCCTTGTAACGGTCGACCATCTCCTGGGTCAGATCGCCCAGACCGGGCTTGAGCGTCTTCGGATCGAGCAGCTGCGCCGCGACCGGGTCGACGCTGTAGAAATAATTGACGTCGTCGCCGAAGGTCGCGCGCAGCTTGTCGATCTGACTGTAGCCGGCGCCATGGCCGATCAGGGCCTTGAACTTCAGCCCCTGCTCCTTGGCCTGGCGCAGGAACAGGGTGATGTCGGGATTGTAGCCGGTGTGCAGGATCACGTCCGGGCGCGCGCGCCTGAGCTTGGTCACCAGGCTCGACAGATCGGGCGTGGTCGCCGAATAGCCCTCCTCGAGAACGATCTGCATACCGTCCTTGCCGCAGTATTCCTTGTTGCTGGCGGCGACGCCCGAGCCGTAGGGTCCGTCCTCGTGGATGATCGCGATCTTGAGGTCCTTGGGCGCGATCCCGAGCTTCTTCTGGCTGTACTCGTTGAGGAAGCTGCAGGACGCCCAGCCGTACTGGTCGCTGTGGACCTGCGCCCGGAACACATGCGTCAGGTTCTTGTCCTTGAAGACCGACGAGGCGATGCAGGTCGTGATCCACATGAACTTCTTCTCGGCGTCGACCTTCTGGGCCAAGGGCACGCAATCGGCGCTGGCGTAGACGCCCATGATCAGATCGACGTGCTCCTGATTGAGCAGCCGCTCGCCCTCGCTGATCGCGACCTCGACCTTGGACTGGGCATCCGCGATCACCGGCGTGATCTTGTAGCCGTCGACGCCGCCCTTCTCGTTGATCACATCGATCGCCTCCTCGGCGCCGATCGCGGCGGCCTCGGAGCCGCCGGCCGCGAACGGCCCGGTGAAGTCGAACAAGAGGCCGATCTTGACCTCCTTGTCCGCAGCCAGCGCCTGGCCGCCCAAAAGCAACGCCGCCGCGGTGGCGAGTCCGGTTGTGCGCAAGATCGATGTCCAGCCCATGATGTCAGCCTCCTGCGGTGGTTGCCGCGGTTCTCGCGTGGTTGTCCGGAACTGTTCCGGATGCCTCCGGAGCTGTCAAGGCCGGGCCGGGTCCAGCCGGGCCGGCGCGCACGCGCAAGCGATGGACGACCTTGTCGATCGGCCGCTTTTCACGCAAGGTCCTGCCATTGCCAATCGTGCCTGCCCCGGCCATGCGCCGGGCGGTCATGAAGCGCCTGCGCCGAGGAGCCAGCCCATGAACCCGCAACGCAGAGCACTGTTGGTTGACTTGCCCGCGCTCGCCGGAATGGCGGCTTTGACATGGTCGCGAACGGGCGACGCACGCGAAACCGGCGCCAGGAGCATCACCTTCAGCCCGGCCGAGGCGCTCAGCGCAGAGGAGCGCACGCGTCACGAACGCTACATGGAGGTGGCGCTCGACAAGCTGGAGGGAGATGCCGCCGGACGCCCGCGCGGGCCGTTCGCCGCCGTGATCGTCAACCGGCACACCGGCGACATCGTCTGTGCGGGGATCAACCGCTACCAGGAGAATCCGATCTTCCATGGCGAGATCGTCGCGATCAACGCCGGCGCCCAAGTGACGCCGAAAGTCGACTGGAGCGACCTCGCCCTCTACACGACCGCCGAGCCGTGCCCGATGTGCATGAGCGCGATCGTGTGGACCCGAATTCCCGAAGTCGTTTACGGCACCTCGATCGAGGAGCTGATCAAGCTCGGAGTCAACCAGTTCCGTCTGGACAGCCCCACGATCGCCGGCGCGGCTCCGTTCTACAGCGGCAGGATCATCGGCGGCGTTCTCAGGGAGCGGACCGATCCCATCTACCGCAGCTGGGCCAGCCGCTTCAAATAGCGCCGTCGGCGGCTCTGGTCCGACGGGCGGCGGTCGTCGGCAGCGCCCTTGATTCACTCGGGCATGATCTCAGGGCGATCGCTCGGGAACCGGGCGATCGTCGCCGCATCGACCTTGAGGTGCTGGGCGACCAGGGCGGGCGGCGTGTGGCTGAGCCAGTCCGACAGCGAGATGCCCGCGTAGTGGGAGCTCCGGAACACCGCCAGATATTGCAGGTCGGTGTCGCCGACGTTGCTGACATAGTGCCCGGTCTGACGCTTGACGTAGCCGACGTCGCCTGGATTGAAGTCCATCGTGACCGCCTTGGGTCCGGTGTTGAACACCGTCATGCGGCCCTTGCCCTTGATCCAATACTGCCATTCGTCGGCATTCGGGTGCCAGTGCAGGTCGCGCAGCGCACCCGGCCGCAGGGTCACGAGCGCCGCCGCGATGCGCCTGGAGACGGTGAAGTTGCGGCTGTCGGCGATCCGCACCTCGCCGCCCCGGGTCTGGCGGGTCGGCGCCAGGCCGGCTAGCGAGAACGTGAACGGCTGCGGCGGGAAGCCCTTGGTGCCCTCGACCGCCGCCCGGTCGGCGGCGAGCTCGCCCGGCAGATCGCCCTGGAAGATGTAGAGGCTGTGCAAGGGCACCTTGGCGAAAGTGTCGGCCGCGACCCCGAAGTTCTCGGCCAGGATCTCCGGCGGCGTGTGCGCCAGCCACTCGGTCAGCAAGAGCGTATTGAACTCGCCGGCGGCGCCGTCATCGAAGCAGATGACGAACTCGCAGCCATCGGGACCCAGCCCCTGCAATGAATGCGGAAAGCCCGGCGGAAAGTACCAGATGTCGCCCGCCTTGACGTCGGCGACATAGGCCTGGCCCTGGTCGTTGAGCACCGTGACCCGGCAGTTGCCGTAGTCCATGTACGCCCACTCGGCGGCGAGGTGCCAGTGCAGCTCGCGGATGCCGCCGGCGGTCAGGCGCATGTTGACGCCGGCGATGGTCTCCGAGACGGCGAAGTCGGCCTGGGTCACCTGGCGCGCCCAGCCGCCGTCCTGGACCCGCTTGGGCGCATTGTTGAACGACGCCCAGAACAGCGGCAGCGAGCCGACGTCGGTCGCGGGCGGCGACAGGGTGGAAGGGAACTGGCTGGCGATCGCCGGGTTCTGCGGCCCGGGATCGGTCAGGCTCGCGGGATTGGTGGCGTTGATCGCGCCCTGCGGCGGCTCGTCCGGATTGCCGAAGTTGGCCGCGTGCGCCGTCGTCACCACCGCGCCGGCGGCCGTCGCCGCCAGCATGTCACGCCGCGAAATCATGGCTCTTCCCCCTCTCCGTCGCGCCCCTCTCCGTCGCGCTTGTCATCGGCATGGCACCCTGGCATGCGATCTGCAACACTGGTCCTACGACCCAGGAAGGACGAGCGCATGCCGAGCGAGGAGCAGGATCTGCGGCGTCAGCTCAAGGAGGCGCACATGAGCCGCGCCCTCCTCTACGCCGCCTTCTACGACGCGCTCGCCGAACGCTTCGGTGCCGAGGTCGCAGAGGAGGTCATGAAGCGGGCGATCTACCGGCGCGGCCTCGAGATCGGCAAACGCTTTGCCGCCTACGGCCCGGCCGATCTCAAGGGCCTGTGCGCCGCCTTTCTCGACTTCGTGCCGGACCGCGGCCGTCTGTTCGAGCCCGAGGTCCGGCGCGCGGACGATCAGGCGCTCGACATCAAGTTCCGCGTCTGCCCGCTCAAGGAGGCCTGGCAGGCAGCCGGGCTCGCGGACGCCAAGATCCAGACGCTCTGCCGGATCGCCGGCGTGGTCGACAACGGCACCTTCGAGGCCGCGGGTTTTTCCTTCTCGGCCGAGACCTGGCGCCCGGGCGACCCGGGCTGCTGTTGTCTCCACATCCGGCCGGGCGCCCCCAAGGGCGGCTGAGCAGAGTCGTCACACCCGCTCTATGATCAGGGCGATGCCCTGGCCGACCCCGATGCACATCGTGCAGAGCGCGTAGCGCGCCTGCCGGCGGCCAAGCTCGTAGGTCGCCGTGGCGACCAGGCGGGCGCCGCTCATGCCGAGCGGATGGCCGAGCGCGATCGCGCCGCCGTTGGGATTGACGTGCTCGGCATCGTCGGCCAGGCCGAGCTCGCGCAGAACCGCGAGCGCCTGGGCGGCGAACGCCTCGTTGAGCTCGATCACTGCCATGTCCTCGAGCCGGAGCCCGGTCCGTCCGAGCAGCTTCCGGGTCGCCGGCACGGGACCCATGCCCATGACCCGGGGCGGGACGCCAGCACTTGCCATGCCGACGATCCGCGCCATCGGCTCGAGGCCCTGCACCCGCGCCGCGGCCTCCGAAGCGACGATCAGCGCGCAGGCGCCATCGTTGATTCCCGAGGCATTGCCGGCCGTGACCGTGCCGCCGTCCCGGAACGGCGTCGGCAATGAGGCGAGCTTGTCCTGCGTCGTCTCGGGCCGCGGATGCTCATCGCGATCGACCACGGGCAGCGCGCCACGCGGCCCCGGCACCTCGACCGGGACGATCTCGACGGCGAGGCGTCCGGCCTCGATCGCCGCGGCCGCCCGCTGCTGCGAGCGGAGCGCGAAAGCGTCCTGATCGGCGCGCCGGATCTGGTATTCGGCAGCCACGTTCTCGGCGGTCCCGGCCATCGAGTCGGTACCGTACTGCGCTTCCATCCGGGGATTGACGAAGCGCCAGCCCAGCGTCGTGTCGTGCAGCCCGGCCGCGCGCGAAAATGCGCTCTCCGCCTTGCCGAGCACGAACGGCGCCCGGCTCATGCTCTCGACCCCGCCCGCGATCAGGAGCTCCGCCTCGCCTGCCCTGATCGCGCGCGCCGCCAGTCCCACCGCCTCCATGCCCGAGCCGCACAGGCGGTTGACCGTCGCCCCCGGCACGCTCGCGGGCAGGCCCGCCAGCAGCGCCGCCATGCGCGCGACGTTCCGGTTGTCCTCGCCCGCCTGGTTGGCGCAGCCGAGGATCACGTCCTCGATCGCCGCCGGGTCGAGGTCCGGATGGCGGGCGAGCAGTGCCTTGACCGGCAGGGCCGCCAGATCATCCGTTCGAACCGTGGCGAGCGCGCCGCCATAACGGCCGATCGGCGTGCGCAGCGCCGCGCAGATGAAGGCCTCGGGCATGCTTTGCCTTGCCGCCGCGCGCGCTCAGACCGCCGGTCGGCGCCCGTCATAGGCGTCCTGAAGCAGGGCGCGGACCGCCTCGCGGGTGACCGGGCGCGGATTGTAGTAGGGCTCCTGGACCGCGAGCTCGGCCGCCCGCTCGAGGTCGGCTTCGCTGAGGCCGAAGGCCTTGAGCCGCATCTCGGCACCGAGCGTGGTCGCCAGATCGAACAGGGCACCCGGCGCGTCCTTGGCGCCGAGCGCGCGCGCGACCCGCGCCATCGCGTCCGGCGCCGCCTGCCGGTTGTAGGCGGCCACCTGGGGCAGGATCAGGGTATGGGTCTCGGCGTGCGGCAAATTGAAACTGCCGCCCAGCACATGCGCGAGCTTGTGGTGCAGCGCCATGCCGACCGCGCCGAGCGCCGCCCCGGCCAGCCAGGCGCCATAGAGAGCCAGCGAGCGCGCGTCTAGATCGGTGGGCGTGCGGACCACCACCGGCAGGCTCGTGGCGAGCGCGCGAATGCCGTCCTCGGCCATCAGCGAGGTGATCGGGTTGGCGCTCTCGGCGTAGAGCGCCTCGACGCAATGGGCGATCGCGTTCATGCCCGACGAGCCCGAGACCCTGGCCGGCAGGCCCAGCGTCAGCTTCGGATCGTAGATCACGACCTTGGGCAGCATCCTGCGATCGCGCCGCGTGCGCTTGATCCCCTCCGCGGTGATGCCCTGGAGCGGGGTCATCTCGGAGCCCGAATAGGTGGTCGGCACGGCCACGATCGGGCACCCGGTCTCGAGCGCGATCGCCTTGGCGAGGCCGATGGTGGTGCCGCCGCCGATCGCGACGTAGCAGTCGGCGCCAAGGCGCAGGGCCTCGGCGCAGCCGGCCGCGGCGACCTCGATCGGGGTGTGCATGACCGCCTGGTCGTAGATGCCGGCGGCCCGCGCCCCGAGCCGCCGGGCCGCACCCTCGGCCAGCGCCCGCTTGCCGGGGGTGCACAGCACCAGCGCCCGCCCGGCGCCGAGCTTGGCGACCTCGTCCCCCAGCCGTTCCAGGCAGCCCGCACCGAACAGCACACGCCCGGGCAGCGTCTCGTAGGTGAACTCCAGCATCGGAAGACCTCCGCATGCGCGCCGGGCCGCGATCGGGCCTCGGCACCGATTAGCATGAGCGCTTCCGCAACCGATGTCACCCGCCCCGAGGCCAGGTGGCGGCCAGCTGCCGGCAGGGCTTACCAAATCGTCAACCGACATCCAGTATGATCGCTCATGCGCCCGGCCGATCAGGAACCGATCCCGGACCCCATCGAATCGGCAAGGTCCGGGATTGCGCTGCTATGATGGTGAGGCCAGATACGGACCGAGCCCGGCGCGTCCGCCGGCCCGACCAGCGAGCCCGCATCCACCATGCTCCGAAGAGGTCGTGATCGTGGCTGAGACCCTTCAGAAGACCTCTGCGGCAGCGTGCCAGAGTCCGGCGCTGCCTCGGCTCCTCCTGGCGGGCGCCGCGCTCGCGGCGGTGATCGGGGTCGCGATCCCGGTGCCGGCACCCGCGGGCGACACGACCGGCGGCGGCCAGAACCTGCAGGTGATCGATGGCGACACCCTGCAGAGCGGCAGCGACATCATCCAGCTCTACGGCATCGACGCGCCCGAGCTCGGCCAGGTCTGCCTGCGCAAGGACCAGCCCTGGCAGTGCGGCCTCGAGGCGGCGTTCGCCCTGCAGAAGCTCGTGAGCCTGAGCGGCAGTCCGGTGGTCTGCCAGGGCTGGAGCGACCTCAAGCAGACCCAGGGCCCGACCGGCGAGCAGGTCCGGGTGTGCCTGGTCGGCCCCAACCAGGATCTGGCGCAGTCGATGCTGCGCAACGGCTACGTCATGGCGCTGCCGGGCAGCTTTCCCTACTACGGCCAGCTCGAGCGCGAGGCGCGCAAGGCCGGCCTCGGCATCTGGGGCAGCGAGGTCGCGGTCATCCCGCCCTGGGAGTGGCGGCAGGGCAAGCGCTTGCAGGTCGAGGCGGCCCCGTCCCCCGACGCATGCAACATCAAGGGCAAGGTGAGCAACACGGGCGAACAGATCTATCTCGTGCCGACCGACGACGGCTACAAGGAGGCGGCCGCGGCCAACCGGTTCTGCAGCGACGAGGCCGCGCGCCAGGCCGGCTGGCGCCGCGCCGGCGAAACCGACGACCACGCCGCCCGCTAACGCGCCCTCGGACCCCGAGGCACCCCGCTCAGGCCTGGCGGCGCGTTTCGCTCAGACCTTGAAATGCTTGGAGAGCGCCAGCCCCTGGCGCTGGTAGGAGGAGCCGATGCCGGCGCCGTAGAGGCGGTCGGGGCGGGCGATCAGGCGCTCGTAGATCAGCCGCCCGACCCGCTGGCCGTCCTCGAGCACGAACGGCACCTCGTGCGAGCGCACCTCGAGCACCGCGCGCGTGCCCCCCGGGTCGCTGCCTGAGGGTCGGCTCTGGCCATCGGCCTCGGCCGCCTCGGCGCCACCCAACTCGGCGCCGCCGGCATCGGGATGGCCGAAGCCGGGATCGAAGAAGCCCGCATAGTGCACCCGGAACTCGCCCATGGCGGTGTCGTAGGCGAGCATCTCGGCGGCGTGGTCGGCGGGCACCCGGACCGCTTCCTTGGAGGCGAGGATGTAGAATTCGCCGGGGTCGAGGACCAGGAGGCCGTCGCGCGGCGCCCGCACCAGATGCCAGAAATCATCCGCCTCGTAGTGGCGCAGCCGGCGCAGATCGATCAGGCCGGCGTGCCGGCGCGCCCGATAGCCGATCACCTCGTCCACGCCCCGGCCGGCGAGGTCGACCGTGATCGGCACGCCCTTCCTGATCTCCTCGCTCTCCAGGCCCGGGGCCAGCAGGCGATCGCGCTCGTTCAGGCGGCGCATGGCGTCGTCGCTCGAGAGCGGCGAGCCGCGCTTGATCCGGATCTGGTTCAGCCGGTCGCCCGGGCGCACCAGGATGCTGAAGGTGCGGGGCGCGATCTCGGCGTAGAGCGGGCCCTGGTAGTTGGCGCGCACCCGGTCGAACTCGCGGCCGTGATCGGTGATCAGGCGGACGAACACGTCCAGGCGGCCGATCGAGCTCTTGGGGTTGGCGATCGCCGAGGTGCGTTTCCTCAGCGCCAGGCACTCCAGCAACTCGACGATGTAGACGCAGCCCTTCTCGAGCACCGTGCCGGCATCGGCGAGCTCGAAACGATGCATCGCAAAGGCGTCGATCTTGTCCTGGACGGTCGCGGCCTCGCCCGGCAGGAAGCTCGCGCGCACCCGCCAGGCGGTCGCCCCCAGGCGCAGATCGAGGCTCGCCGGCTGGATCTGCTCGGGCGCAATCGGGAACAGCGACTGGATCTCGTGGCTCTGCTCGATCAGGCCCCGGAGATGCTGGGCCGGCAAGAGCCCGGTCGCATGCAGCGCCCCCGGGAGCATCTCGCCCTCGTCGTCGGCGAACAGGTCGGGGACGGTCCGGGCCATGCGGGCGGCACTTTCCTGGAGTCCAGAGGCCAGCCTAGCCGAGCCGCGGGCTACGCCAAATCGATTTTTGGCGCACAAATCATCCTCGATTTATTCACAGCAATTCAGAAAATTTTGCGCGGCATTGTAGGGAGTTGTCAGGGTTGCCCACAGACCAGCAAATTTTCTCGAGCGATCAGGGAATATTTGCGCCGCACCTGACCAGGCGATCTGGTCGGTACCCGCGCGCAGGATCGCACGTCCGGCCGCTGCGAGCAACCGTTTCGGGGGTGCGCCGAGCCGCGTGGACAGGGCCGCCGGGGTGACGTAATTTCCCGCTCGAGGCAGGGAGAAAGGCGCCCATGAATCCGCTCGGCGTCCATGCGCTGGTGTTGGTCGCTGGCTGGAGCGAGCCGGAGATCGAGCGCGCGATCGCGGCCGCAGGGAGCCACGGCTTCAACGTCGTCGAGATTCCCTTGCACGACCCCGGCCGGATCGACGTCGCGCGCACCCGGCGCCAGCTCGAGCGCACCCGCATCCAGCCGGTCACCTCGATGGCACTCGGCTTCTCGAGCGACATCTCGAGCGGCGATCCGGAAAACGTCGCGCGCGGCGAGGCGCGGCTCAACTTCGCCCTCAGCGTCAGCCGCGATCTCGGCGCCAGGCTCCTGACCGGCGTCCTGTACTCGGCCCAGGGCCGCTACCACGCGACCCCGACCGAGGCCGGCCGCTGGAACTGCGTGCGCGTGCTCGGGCGCCTCGCCGAGCGCGCCGCCGCCGCCGACATCACCCTCGGCCTGGAAGTGGTCAACCGCTACGACAGCAACCTGGTCAACACCGCGGGCCAGGCGCTGGCACTGATCGAGCAGATCGGCGCCGCCAACCTCGTCGTCCATCTCGACAGCTACCACATGAACCTCGAGGAGGGCGATCCGGCGGCCGCGATCGAGCGCTGCGGCGCGCGCCTCGGCTATGTCCACGTCGGCGAGAGCCACCGCGGCTACCTCGGCACCGGCGCGATCGACTTCGGCGTCCTGTTCCGGGCGCTCGCCAAGATCGGCTATCAGGGCGCGCTGACCTTCGAGGCGTTCAGCGCCGGCCGCGGCGATCCGGAGGCGAACGTCGACCTCGCGGTGTGGCGCCAGACCTGGACCGACGGCCACGACCTCGCCCGCCACGCCCGCCGCTTCATGGTGGCGGAGTGGGAAGCAGCCACCCACCGGGTTTCCTGAGCCCAGAACCGAGATCGCAACGGGAGCAGCACCATGGCATTGAAGCCGCATCTGATCGGCGGGGAATGGGTCGAGAGCAGCCAGGCGGCGGACGACATCAACCCGTCCGATCTGAAGGACGTGGTCGGCACGTTCGCCCGCGCGGATCGGGCAACTGCGGAAAAAGCGATCGCGGCTGCCAAGGCCGCCTCCCCGGCCTGGGCGCGGAGCACGCCGCAGCAGCGCTTCGACCTGCTGGACGCGGCCGGCGACGAGATCCTGAAGCGCAAGCAGGAGCTCGGCGAGCTGCTCGCGCGCGAGGAGGGCAAGACCCTGCCCGAGGGCATCGGCGAGGCGGCGCGCGCGGGCCAGCTGTTCAAGTTCTTCGCCGGCGAGACCCTCAGGCTCAGTGGCGAGCGGGTGCCCTCGGTGCGGCCCGGCATCGAGGTCGACATCACCCGCGAGCCGCTCGGCGTGGTCGGGCTGATCACGCCCTGGAATTTTCCCCTGGCAATCCCGGCCTGGAAGATCGCGCCGGCGCTTGCCTACGGCAATTGCGTCGTGTTCAAGCCCGCCGATCTCGTGCCGGGCTGCGCCTGGGCGATCGCCGACATCCTGGCGCGCGCCGGCGCCCCTGCTGGCGTCTTCAACCTGGTCATGGGCCGGGGCTCGGTGGTCGGCGAGGCGCTGCTCGATGCCCCCGACGTCGCCGCGATCAGCTTCACAGGGTCGGTCGAGACCGGCCGCCACATCGCGCAGAAGTGCGCCGCCCGGTTCGCCAAGTTCCAGCTCGAGATGGGCGGCAAGAACCCCTTGATCGTGCTCGACGACGCCGACCTCGCGACCGCCGTCAACTGCGCGCTCAACGGCGCCTTCTTCTCGACCGGCCAGCGCTGCACGGCGTCCTCGCGCCTGATCGTGACCGAGGGGGTCCACGACCGCTTCGTCCAGGCGATGGTCGAGCGCCTGAAGGCGCTCAAGGTCGACCATGCGCTCAAGCCCGGCACCGAGATCGGCCCGGTGGTCGATCAGAGCCAGCTGGACCAGGACCTCTCCTACCTCGAGATCGGCCAGAAGGAGGGTGCCAAGCTCGCGGTCGGCGGCGAGCGCCTGAAGCGCGATACCGAGGGCTACTATCTGTCACCCGCGCTGTTCACCGAGAGCAGCAACCAGATGCGGATCAATCGCGAGGAAATCTTCGGCCCGGTCGCCTCGGTGATCCGGGTCAAGGACTACGACGAGGCGCTTGCGGTCGCCAACGACACGCCGTTCGGGCTGTCGGCCGGCATCTGCACGAGCTCGCTCAAGTTTGCTACCCACTACAAGCGCAACGCCGAGGCGGGCCTGGTGATGGTCAACCTGCCGACCGCGGGCGTCGACTACCACGTGCCGTTCGGCGGCCGCAAAGGCTCGAGCTACGGCCCGCGCGAGCAGGGCCGCTACGCAGTCGAGTTTTACACCCAGGTCAAGACCGCCTATACCCAGCCCTGAGCCGTTGGACGGCGGATCCCAAGCACGCGGATCCCCTCCTGTCAGGCTGGGTTCGCCCAGGGGCAATGGAGCAGCAGATGGCGTCCTCAGATCTGGCCATTCAGTTCGCGCGGACCTACATGAGCCAGGTATTTCCGACCCTGATCTGGTTCGCCGACCTCGCGCCCGATCTCTTCACGCCGCTGAATGAAGCCATCCGGGCCAAGCTCGACGCCATCACTGGCCCGCGCGTACAGAGCTACCCCGGCGAGACCTTCCAGACCGACAACGATCTCTATCAGCTTCCGGAATTGGAGCCGCTCCGCCGTGCCATCGCACAGGTCGCCGAGGGCGCGCTCCGCCAGCTCGAGCTCGACACGCCCGAGATGGTGTTCACCGGGATGTGGGCGAACGTCAATCCGCCGGGCGCCAGCCACCCGGTCCACTCGCATCCCAACAACTATTTCGCCGGGATCTACTACGTCCAGTGCGGTCCCAAAGCCAACGTCACCCGCTTTTATGATCCGCGCGCCCAGGTCCATGTCATCTTGCCGCCGCCGCGCAAGCAGAACGCCTTCAACATCAACCTGATCCGGGTGGAGGGCAAACCTGGTCGGCTGGTCCTGTTCCCCGCCTGGCTCCAGCACGACGTGCCGACCAACGCGAGCGCGCGCGAGCGTATCACCGTCTCGTTCAACCTCATGTTCCCGCAGTTCACCGAGCGGATGTCGATGCCGCTGTGGCAGGGCGGCAAGCACAAGCGACTGAGATTCGAAACCTAGAAATCCGCGGGCCGGGATCTGAGCCGAGAGGCTTCCTGGAGGATGGCTGGAGGATGCGGGTGCTGGCCCCCCTGGAGACCTCAGGCACTATGTCGGGAGCATCCGGGGGGTGAGCCCGTCTTCGACCGGCCCGAGGATGACGCCCGCCGGGCCGCAACCTGCCACGCCGCCGGCGGGGTGCAGGCAGCGACCGTCGGCCCAGGAGCGTTGCTGCTCGCCTAAGGTGGGTGTATGAATATTGCCGAACCTACACACAGGAATTGGCCATGCGGACCAACATCGTGCTCGACGAAGCCTTGGTCGAAGAGGCCATGCGGCGGACCGGCATCAAGACCAAGCGCCGCGTGGTCGAGGAGGCGCTCAGGCGGTTGATCCAGTTGAAGCGCCAGGAAGAGATCCGGCAGCTGCGTGGTAAGCTGCACTGGGAAGGCGACCTGGACGAGATGCGGCGCGACTGAGCGGTGATCCTGGTCGACAGCTCCGTCTGGATCGACTACTTCAACGGTCGAAGCACGCATCACACCGATCGGCTGGACGAGCTGCTCGGCGGTGAGGGCCTGCTGACCGGCGACCTGATCATCACCGAGGTGTTGCAGGGCTTCCGCCATGACCGCGACTTCGAACAGGCGCGGCGCGCGCTCAATCGGCTCGCCTACGCCGACATGCTCGGTCGCGAGCTGGCGCTGGCGAGCGCGCGGAACTATCGCCTGCTGCGGCGGCGCGGGATCACGATCCGTAAGACGATCGACGTGATGATCGCTACCTTCTGCATCCGCAACGACCATGAACTGCTGCACGGCGACCGCGATTTCGCGGCCATGATCGAGCACCTCGGGCTACGGACGGCGTGAGCGCGGCGACGACGTGATCGGCAGCCGTCACCCGCCTCGCCCGAGTTTCGGCGAAGCCGGCGACGGCCGCCTGCGAGATGACGCTACTGCAGGACGCCCTTGGCTTTGGCGGTGTGGGTCGCGATCGCGTCCATCAGCCCCGGCGACAGGCAGTCGTAGGGCTCGAGGCCGAGTTCCTTCAGCCGCGCGCGGACCGCGCCCATCTGGTCGGGCTTGGCGCCGGACTCGATGATCGAGGACACGAAGGCCGCAAACCCGGGCGCCGACCAGCCGCTTTCCGGGGACAATTCGGTGTGGATGAAGTCGAACCCGTAGAACGGATGGCCCTTGTTCTCGATCCGGCCGTACATGTGCACGCCGCAACCCCGGCAGGCGTAGCGCTGGATCGCCGCCTGGGGGTCGACCACCTGGAGCTTGTCGCCGTTCGCGACCACGCTCAGGTTGTCGCGCGGCACCACCGCGACCATCGAGAACAGAGCGCCCGCGGGCTTCCAGCACTTGGTGCAGCCGCAGACGTGGTTGTAGGCGGACTGCCCCTTGATGCTCACCCGGACCGGCCGGTCGGTGCACTTGCACACCAGCGTGCCGCCGGCAAAACTCTCCGCCCCGGGCCGCACGCCTTGATCCACGGACGGGTGAATCGCGATTGCCATGGTAGCCTCCCCTGTCGCCTCGACTGACGGTTGTCATTCGCCCGATGCGGGCTTGAGCGGGCCCGATAATGCGACCAAGGCCAGGGCCACGCAAGGCGAGATTGCAACCATGGCGGGGGTCGCTGGCCGACCAGCCCGGCCCGCCACCCGGCCTCGAGCCACTTCTGTGGCGTCGCTTGCGATCGCGGCGCTTAGCACAACTTCGTTGGCTTTGCCGGTCGGCTTTAGCCGGCCAGACCCTCGCCGACCCGAGCTGGCACCCTTCCCCGGATTGCCTCTGGCCGCTGAGCGGGTTACGAATTCAGACTGATCGCCGGGGAAATCCTGTTGCGGGGGGAAGGCTGCGCCGGCAGCCCGCCGGGTGAGAGGACGGGTCGAGGTGCGACCAGGGGAGGATGGTCATGGGTTGGCACCGAATCGTCTCCGGTCTGGCTGTTGTGCTGGGGGTGGCCGTGGCCGGTGGGCCCGACGCCGGGGCCGCAAGCACCGTGAGCCTTCGTGGCATCGTGGAAAGCGGTGGCACGGGCCTGCAGGGCTACGAGGTCTCGTTGTATGCGCGCTTCGTCGGGCGTTTCGGGCATGCAAGCGTCCTCGGCCGCGACACCACCGGGCCGTCCGGCGGGTTCGAGATCGACTACGACCTGCCGCCGGGGCTGCCGCCCTCCTTGCAGCCCCTCCTGTTCGTTCGCGCCGAACGTGGCCCGGCCATGCTGGCGAGCGCGCTCGGTCAGGCTCCGGTCACCGGCCCCGTGGTCGTCAACGAGCGGACCACGGTTGCGACCGGGTTCGCCTTCGCCCAGTTCGTGAACGGCGCCGCGATCGAGGGCAACCGGTATGGCCTGCTCAACGCCGCCCACATGGCCGCGAACCTGGCCCACCCGGAAACCGGCACCGTCGCCGCCGTTCTGCGCCTGCCGCCCAACGGCCCGGAGACGACCGCGCTGCGGACGTTCGATTCGCTGGCCAACATCGTCGCCTCCTGCATCGCGACCGAGACCGGCTGCGAGGACCTGCTCGAGGCGACCACCTTGCCGGGCGGCACGGCTCCGACCAACGTCCTCCAGGCCGTGGCCAACATCGCCAAATACCCGTGGCTGAACGTCGCCACGCTGTTCGATCTGTCCTTCAAGCAGCAGGTCTACGATCCCGCGCTGGCGCAGGATCAACCACCGGATGCCTGGACCCTGTTCCTGAAGTTCACCGGCAGCTTCTCCAGCAGGTACGATGCCAACAATCTGATGAGTGGCCCGGGCGCGTTCGCGATCGACGAGAAAGGCTTCCTCTGGGTCAACGACAACTACGAGCCCGAGCCCTCGGACAAGATCGCCTGCGACGGCAAGCGCCTCTTGAAGTTCTATCCCTGGGGCGAGCCCTTTCCCCGTACGCCCTATTTCGGCGGCGGTCTCTCGGGCGCGGGCTTCGGAATCTCGATCGCACCGAATGGGCTGATCTGGGTCGGCAATTTTGGCTTTGCCGGCACCGGCTGCCCCTTGCCCGCGGCCAACAGCGTTTCCGTGTTCCGTCCAAACGGACAGCCGCTCTCGCCCGATGAGGGGCTCACGGCGGGTCCGATCTCCTGGCCGCAGGCGACCGTGGCCGATCGCCACGGCAACATTTGGATCGCCAACTGCGCCGCCGATTCGGTCACGCTCTACCCGAACGGCCGGCCTGAGAAGGCGTTCGAGGTCCCGATCCCGCCAATAGACGGAAGCACGACCAAAATGAAGCCATTCGGCTTGGCGATCGATGATCAGGGCAATGCCTGGACGGCGGGCAACTTCAACAGCACGCTCGCGGTCATCGGACCGGACGGTCACGTGATCGAAGTGATCCCGTCCCAAGGCCCGGATGGCCGGACTCAGCTCAGCCGGCCGATGGGCGTCGCCGCCGACAGTCATGGCAACATCTGGGTCGCGAACTCGGACTGGGTGGACGTTCCATGCCCGCCGACCCAACCGGATCTTGGCCCGGGAACCGATCCCTCGATCGCGCTGTTCCTGCGTGGCTCCGATCCTCAGCCGCATCCCGACTCGCCGTTCACCGGCGGCGGCCTGACCGTGCCGTGGGGGATTGCGGTCGATGGCGACGATACCGTCTGGGTCGCCAATTTCGAGTTTCCGTTCGACCTGTCCCATCCAGAAAACATCCCGCCGAACCAGCCGTTGAACCGGGTCAGCCACTTTTGCGGGGTCGACACCTCGAAATGCCCGCCGACCAAGCAGCGGGTTGGCCAGCCCATCTCGCCGGATGGTACCGGCTACACGAGCGACGCCCTGGATCGGAACACAGGCGTCTCGATCGATCCGTCGGGCAATGTGTGGCTGGCCAACAACTGGAAGAAGATCCCACTGGTCACCAACCCGGGCGGCAACTCGATCGCGGTCCTGATCGGCGCCGCAGCACCGCTCAGAACACCCCTGATCGGAACCCCGCAGTCGTTCGCCGACGCGCGCGATCGGGGGCGACAACGCTGATTGAACGCCGCCGTCGCGGGCAAGACCCGGAGAGGTCATGCTCGATGACGTGCCAATCCTGTAAGGACCTTCATCGGCGCAGTCTCAGACCTCGCCGCTTGTGAGCCACGATGTAGCTCACATATGTAGGCTCACGAGCCCAAGGAGCCGGATATGCCCGCCAATGACGTCGTGCGCGCCCGGATCGACCGGAACGTCAAAGAGCAGGCGGCTGCGATTCTCGCCGCGGCCGGCCTGACGATCTCCGACGCTTTCCGCATGATGCTGATGCGGACGGTTGCCGACAAGGCGCTGCCGTTCGATCCCCTCGTGCCGAACGAGGAAACGGTCGCGGCCATGAAGGCCGCGCGTCGCGGCGAGCTGGTGACGGTCGGCGGCGTGGAGGAGCTCATGGCCGATCTGCATGCGGACGATTAAGCGCACCGGTCGGTTCAAACATGACTACAAGCGGGAGGCGAAGGGTCAGCATCGGGCAACCCTTGATCGGGAGCTCCGGACTGTCGTCTCGCTTCTCGCAGCCGATGACGCGCTCCCCGAGAGATACCGAGACCACGCCTTGGCCGGTGACTGGAAGGATCATCGAGACTGCCACATCAAGCCCGATCTGGTGCTGATCTATCGCAAGCCGGACGACGAGTTGCTGGAACTGGTCCGTCTCGGCTCCCACAGCGAGCTGAGCCTATAGTGGAAGGAAGCCGAGCCCGCCTGCCCGAGATCGCCGCCATTGCCCAGGATCAAAGCGCCGGCCTCTTTGTCCGCCATCACCGGGCGAGCGTCATGCCGGCGAGGTCGATCTCGGGCGGGTGGCCGGTGAGCAGGTCGGCCAGCACTTTCCCTGAGCCGCAGGCCATGGTCCAGCCGAGGTGGCCGTGGCCGAGGTTCAGGAAAAGATTGGCGTAGGGTGTGGCGCCGAGGAACGGGATGCCGTCCGGGGTCATGGGGCGAAGGCCGGTCCAGTGGCGGGCGCTGCCGACGTTCGGCGCGTCGGGCAGGAGGGTGCGCAGGCTGTCGAGCAGATTGGCGCCGCGCGCGGCGTTGAGGGTCGTGTCATAGCCCGCGAGCTCGGCGGTGCCGGCCAGGCGCAGGCGATCGCCCAGGCGCACGATCGCGAGCTTGCGGCCGCTGTCGACCAGCGGCACCCGCGGCGCCCCGTTCCAGCCGTCGAGATCCAGGGTCACCGAGTAGCCCTTGACCGGGTAGACCGGGAGCTCGAGGCCGAGCGGGCGGAGCAGACCCGCCCCGGCGCAGCCGAGCGCCACCAGGTAGCGGTCGGCCGCGAGGCGGCCCTGGTCGGTGATCACGCCCGTGATCCGCTCGCCCGCCGCGTCGAGCGCCTGAATGGCGACCCCGAAGCGGCAGTCGACGCCCGCCTCCTGGCAATGCCCCGCCAGTGCTGCGGTGAACTTGTAGGCATCGCCGCTCTGGTCGTCCGGGAAATGGATGCCGCCCGCGATCCGATCGACCGCGGGCGCGATCGCGGGTTCCAGGCGGGCGCAGCCGGCGGCATCGAGCAGCCGGTACGCGACCCCGACCGCGGCGGCGACCAACTCCGCGTGCTCGAGCGACGCGGGATCGCGGCAGAGTCGGAGAATACCGAGCGAGGTGCTGTCGTAAGCGATGCCGGTAGCGGCGATCAGCTCGTTGAGCAGCACCTGGCTGTAGCGGGTGAGGCGGAGGATGATCTCGGTGTTGCGCCGCCAGCGTGCGCCTGTGCAGTTGCGCAGGAACGCCGGCCCGAACGACGTCAGGCCGGGCAGTGCGCGCAGCCGCAGCAGGAAGGGCGCGTCCTCGCGGCCGAGCCATTTCAGGAGCTGCCACGGCAGGCCCGGCGCCGCCCAGGGATCGGACATGCTGGGCGTGATCAGGCTGCCGTTCGCGAACGAGGTCTCGAGCCCGACCCCCGGCCGGCGCTCGACCAGCGTCACCCGGCAACCGGCGCGCGCCAGATACCACGCCGAGGTGGTGCCGATGACACCGCCGCCCAGGACCAGCACATGCGGCATCGACCTGGTCATCCGTCAAAACCCCACGTCAGGGCCGTTCGATGCCGCCCTCAGCAGTCCAGCGTCTGCTCGCGCTCGAAGGGGCTGATCTGGGCGGCATAGGCGTTCCACTGCAAGAGCTTGAGCTTGGCGTAGCTGTCGATCACCTGGTCGCCGAGCGCGGCCCGCAGAATCCGGCTCTTCTGGGTCGCGCGGATCGCATCCAGAAGGTTGAGCGGCAGCTTCCGGATGCCGCGGGCCCGCCCCCCGTCGGTGTACATGTTGATGTCGAGCCGCTTGCCCGGATCGCGTTGTTCCCGGATGCCATCGAGCCCCGCGGCGAGCAGGGCGGCCGGCGCCAGATAGGGATTGGCGGCGCCGTCCATCAGGCGGAACTCGAACCGGCCGGGATCGGGGATGCGCACCATGTGGGTGCGGTTGTTGCCGGCGTAGCTGACCGCATTCGGCGCCCAGGTGGCACCCGAGAGCGTGGTCTGAGCGTTCAGGCGCTTATAGCTGTTGACGGTCGGGTTGAAGATCGAGCACAGCGCCTCGGCCGAGTGCAGGACGCCGCCCAGGAAGTTGTAGGCAAGTCGAGAAAGGCCGAGCTCGCCCTTGGGATCGTCGAACACGTTCTTGCGCCCACCCTTGTCCCAGATCGAGGCGTGCACGTGGCAGCCGTTGCCGGTCAGATGGGCAAAGGGCTTGGGCATGAAGGTCGCGCGCAGGCCGTGCTGCTCGGCAATCGTCTTGACCATGAACTTGAAAAACGCATGCCGGTCGGCGGTCACCAGGACGTCATCGTAGGCCCAGTTCATCTCGAACTGGCCATTCGCGTCCTCGTGGTCGTTCTGGTACGGCCCCCAGCCGAGCCCGAGCATGGCATCGCAGATCGCGGTGATGACCTCATAGCGGCGCATCAGCGCCGACTGGTCGTAGCAGGGCTTGTCCTGGGTGTCGCGTGCGTCCGAGATGGCGCCGCCATCGGGCGAGATGATGAAATACTCGCACTCGACCCCGGTCTTCATGCGGTAACCCTGCTCGGCGGCCGCCGCGATCTGGCGTTTGAGCACGACCCGCGGCGCGCTCTCGACCTCCTTGCCCGCCATCCAGAGGTCGGCCGCCAGCCAGGCGACCTCGGGCTTCCAGGGCAGGCGCGTGAGGCTCGAAGGATCGGGGATCGCGAACATGTCCGGGTCGGCTGGTGTCATGTCGAGCCAGGTCGCGAAACCCGCAAAGCCCGCGCCGACCCTGGCCATCTCGCCAATGGCCGCTGCCGGCACCAGCTTTGCCCGCAAGACGCCGAACAGATCGACGAAGCTGATTAAAAAATACCGGATGCCGTCCTGCTTCGCGATCTGTGCCAGATCCTTGGCCATCCGAGCCTTCCTCCCCTTCTCGTTGGATTTTTTCAGGCGTGCTTACCCGGAATCCAGTCGGTGCCGGCGAGCGGCACGCCCGCCATCGCGGCCGCCTCGACCGTGAGCGCTGCCAGATCCTCGGGCTCGAGGTTGAGGACGTGCGACTTGCCGCAGGCGCGCGCCAGCGTCTGGGTCTCGAGCACCAGCGTGGTCAGATAGTTCTGCACCCGGCGCGCTGCCTGCTCGACGTCGAGGCGTTTTTCCAGGTCCGGGTCCTGGGTCGTGATCCCGACCGGGCAGCGGCCGGTGTGGCAGTGGTGGCAGAAGCCGGGCGCGGTGCCGAGGGCAGCGTAGTCCTGCTCGTAGAGCGGCGCATTGCAGTTGAGCGCGATCAGCGCAGCCGTGCCAATCGAGACCGCGTCCGCCCCCATCGCCAGGGCCTTGGCGACGTCGGCGCCGCTCCGGATGCCGCCCGAGACGATCAGCTGCACCTTGCGATGCACGTCCAGCTCCTGCAGCGCCTCGACCGCAAGGCGAACCGCCGGCAGCGTGGGAATTCCGACGTGCTCGATGAACACATCCTGGGTTGCCCCGGTGCCGCCCTGCATGCCATCGAGCACGATCGCGTCCGCCCCGGCCTTGACCGCGAGCGCCACATCGAAACGGGTGCGGGTCGCGCCGATCTTGACGTAGATCGGCTTTTGCCACTCGGTGATCTCGCGCAGTTCTGCGATCTTGATGGTGAGATCGTCCGGGCCGGTCCAGTCGGGATGGCGGCAGGCGCTGCGCTGGTCGATGCCCTGGGGCAGGGTGCGCATGGCGGCGACCCGCTCGGTGATCTTGAGGCCGAGCAGCATGCCGCCGCCGCCCGGCTTCGCCCCCTGGCCGATCACGATCTCGAGCGCATCCGCGCGGCGCAGATCGTCCGGATTGAGGCCGTAACGCGACGGCAGCACCTGGTAGACCAGGGTCTTGGACGCCGCGCGCTCCTCGTCGGTCATGCCGCCATCGCCCGTGGTCGTGCTGGTGCCCATGGCGGTCGCGGCGCGCCCGAGCGCCTCCTTGGCATGCGCCCCGAGCGCGCCGAAGCTCATGCCGGCGATCGTGATCGGGATCGCGAGCTCGACCGGTTTTTCCGCGAATTGGCTGCCGATGGTGACGTCGGTCGCGCACTTCTCGCGGTAGCCTTCGAGGGGATAGCGCGAGACCGAGGCGCCGAGCAGCACGAGGTCATCGAAGGTCGGGATCCGCCGCTTGGCCCCGAAACCCCGGATCTCGTACAGCCCCTCGCTGGCGGCGCGCTGGATCTCGGCGATCACGCTCTGCGGAAAGCTCGCCGATTCCCGTAACGAACGCGGATCGATCGCCATCCCGCTCCCCCGCGCCTCATCCATCGACATCGCGGCAACGCTCACCCTTGGTCATGGCCTTGGTCACGCTCCGCCCGCTGCGCGCGGCTCGCCAGCCACGCCCCCGATTCACAACCGGCCGCGATGACCGGCTCGACCGTTTCCCCTTAACCTTTCATCAATCCCTGGCGCCTATCTTTTTCCGAGCTCGCTGGTCCATGCGACCGTGGGACTCCGCGTCGTCCAGGTTTTCCGGCGGGCGGACGGAGTCCCACGATCACATGGACCATCCGAAGGAAGCGTTTACAGCCAAGAAGTTAACCTTTCATTAATCCCTGGCGCCTACCCTTTCTGGGCTCGCTGGTCCATGCGACCGTGGGAGTCCGCGTCGTCCAAGTTTTCCGGCGCGCGGACGGAGTCCTACGGTCGCATGGACCAGCCGAAGGAAGCGTTTACAGCCAAGAAGTTAACCTCCGGTTAAGGTTCCGCCCCCACGCGACACGCCAGAACGTTACGCAGGGTCAGGTCGCGATGACGCTCGGCCTGACCCTCCGGTTCAAGCGCGGCGATTGCCGGGGGCCACCGCGAGCTTGCATGTCAATAGCTGCCGGCGTGGTCGATGTGGAAGTTGTAGAGCCGCCGCGCCGAGCCGTAGCGCCGGAAGCTGCCGGGGTCGAGCTCGAAACCCGCGCGTCCCAGCAGGGCCCCGAGCGTCCCGAGGTCGCCCTCGGTCAGCGGCTGCTCGATGCAGTCGGAGCCGAGGCTCGCGACCCGGCCGCGGACGTAGAGGACGGCCTCGTAGATCGAATCGCCGAGGTCCGGTCCGGCATCGCCGCAGACCACCAGATGGCCCGCCTGGGCCATGAACGCGCTCATGTGGCCGACCGAGCCCCGGACCACGATGTCGACGCCCTTCATCGAGATGCCGCAGCGCGAGCTGGCATCGCCCTCGATCACCAGGAGGCCGCCGTGGCCCGAGGCGCCCGCCGACTGCGAAACGTTGCCGGTGACCCGGACCACCCCCGACATGATGTTCTCGGCCAGGCCCTGACCGGCGTGGCCGTGGATGGTGACGCTCGCCGCCTGGTTCATGCCGGCGCAGTAATAGCCGACGTGGCCATCGATCGTGACCTCGACCGGCTGGGTCAGACCGACCGCCAGCGCGTGCGCGCCCCGCGGATGCAGGATGCGCCAGACGCGCTGGTTGGTGTCGGCAGGCAACGCGTGCAGGGTGCGGTTGAGCTCGCGGACCGTGGTCGTCTGCAGGTCGACCTCGAGCACCGCTCAGTGCCGCGCCCAGCTGTAGACGGTCGCCGGCGCCGGCTCCCAGATGCGGGCGCCGTCAGCCCCCGGCAGATGCGCGATTGAGCGGTATTCCGACGCCATGGCGACCCATTCGTCGGTCTCGGCGAGCACCGCTGGCTTGCAGGCGAAGCGATCGCGGAGCACCGCGAAGCCATCCCGAGTGCCGACCGCGAAGGTGTAGAAGCCGTCCAGATCGTCGAGCGCGGCGGTCAGCGCCTGATCGAGGCTGGCACCCTCGGCCAGCCGCCAGGTCAGATAGCCGGCCGCGACCTCGCTGTCGTTGTCGGTCTGGAACCGGATGCCGTGGCGCTTAAGCCAGAGCCGCAGCCGGTTGTGGTTGGACAGCGACCCGTTGTGCACCAGGCAGAGGTCGAGCCCGGTCGAGAACGGATGCGAGTGCTCGGTCGTGACCGCGCTCTCGGTCGCCATGCGCGTATGCCCGATCGCATGCGAGCCGCCGAACTCGGCCAGGCGAAAGCGTGCGGCGACCGCCTCGGGCCGGCCCCTCTCCTTGTAGATCTCGATGCTTTCGCCGATGCCCATGAGGCGCACTTCGGGCCAGCGCTCGGCGAGCGCGCTCCGGATCGCAGCAGCGGCGGCATCGCTCATCAAGACGCAATGGCTGGCTCGCACCTCGCCATCGACCCGGGCCCCGAGCGTCGCGGCCAGATCCGCCCAGAGCCTGGGCCAGGGATAGCCCTCGTCCGGGTGATGGAGGGTGAGCTTGACCGTCATGCCGGCCGCCTTTGGGCGATAGACGGCAAAGCCCGCGCTGTCCGGGCCGCGCTCGCCCATGCCGGTCAGCATCGGCGCCAGATACGCCCCGAGGCGCGCCTCGAGCCGGGCATCCTTCAGGAACAGACCGACGATCCCGCACATGACAGCCTCACTTGGCTCGACCCCTCGCTCTCGAGGGTCGGAACAGTAACGCGCGCTGAACGCAGGCGCAATTTGCCATCCCCGGCCTGTCCTTGGTCCCCTCATGGACACGAGGAGCGATGCTCATGCGCTGGCGCCATGGCCCGGGCGCTCTGGCGGCGCCAGGCCGGCGGCGTAGACCCGGGCGACGTGACGAGCGACGCGGCGCAGACGCGCGCAGTCGGCGCCGAACACCAGCTGGTCGACGAAGGCGAGGCCGAAGCTCAAGGATGCGAGCGCGGTCGCGGCCGCCTCCAGATCGGCGCCCGGGTCGATCAGGCCGCGCTCGCGGAGCGACTCCAGACGCTTTTGGAGAAGTTGGACCCGGGTCTCGGCGAACTGGCGGCCGATCGCGCAGGCGACCTTGGGATCGCACAGCGAGCGGTAGAGCGCCACCTTGGAGATGTTGCCGACCGCGGCCGCGTGCTCGAGCTGGTACTCGAGGAAGCCGCGGATCTCGCCCTCGAGGCTGATGCACGGCGGCGGCAGCGAGCAGCAGCCGCGCTCCTGCTCGCCGAAGCGCTCGATGATCGCCAGCAGCAGCCCCGCCTTGCCGCCGAAATAACGCTGGATCAGCTGCTCGTTGACGCCCGCCGCCTGTGCCACGGCGCGCGTGGTCGCGGCGTCGTAGCCGTGCTCGGCAAAGACCTCCACGGCGGCGGCCAGCAGCGCTTGCTTGGTCGCCTCCCTGTCGCGCCGTCGGGCCGCCTCGGGCGCCACCCCCGCCGGGGCGGTCTCGGCGCTCGCCTGCGTGATCCTCTGGGCCATCGGTCGTCACATCCCTGCCACGGCCATCCTAGCATCGAAAGAATGTATGCAATTACATACTTGACACGGTCGCCTGGTCGCATATGTATGTATCCACATACATTCTTCAAGCCAGCCGAGGAGACCCGCGATGGCCCGAACCGACCTCTTCACGCCCGTCCAGCTCGGTGCGCAGGCGCTGCCCAACCGCATCGTGATGGCGCCCATGACCCGCAACCGCGCCGGCCCGGGCAACGTTCCGGGAGCCCGCGCCGCCGACTACTACGCCCAGCGCGCCACAGCCGGGCTGATCGTGACCGAGGCGACCCAGGTCTCGCCCCAGGGCGTCGGCTATCCGGGCACGCCCGGCATCCACAGCGAGGCCCAGGTCGCCGGCTGGCGCCGGGTGACCGACGCGGTCCACGCCAAGGGCGGCCGGATCTTCCTGCAGCTCTGGCACGTCGGCCGGATCTCGCATCCCTCCCTGCAGCCGGATGGCGGCCTGCCGGTCGCCCCCTCGGCGATCGCGCCCAAGGGCGATGCCTTCACCGCCAGCGGGCCGCAGCCCTTCGTCACCCCGCGCGCGCTCGAGACCGCCGAGATCCCGGGCATCGTCGCCCAGTTCGAGGCCGGCGCCCGCCATGCGCTCGCCGCCGGCTTCGATGGCGTCGAGATCCACGCCGCCAACGGCTATCTGATCGACCAGTTCCTGCGCGACGGCACCAACCAGCGCACCGACCGCTACGGCGGCAGCCTGGAAAACCGCGCCCGCTTCCTGCTCGAGGTGACCACGGCGGTGGCCGGCGTCTGGGGTGCGGACCGGGTCGGCGTCCGGCTCTCGCCGCAGAGCGACTTCAACAGCATGAGCGACAGCGACCCGCGCGCGACCTTCGGCCATGCCGCCCTGGCCCTTTCCCACTTTGGGCTCGCCTATCTGCACGTGGTCGAGCCGGCCGGCGCCCTGCCGGAAGGTGCTCGGCCGCTGGTCCCCGATCTCAAGGAGGCGTTCGGCGGCCCGCTGATGGTCAACGGCGGCTACACGCGGGCACTCGCCGAGGCGGTGCTCGCACGCGGCGAGGCCGATCTCGTGAGCTTCGGCTCATCGTTCCTCGCCAACCCCGACCTGCCGCTGCGCCTGGCCCGCAACGCGCCCCTCAACACTCCAGATCCCGCCACCTTTTACGGCGGCACCGAGCGCGGCTACACCGACTACCCGGCGCTCGAGGACGCCCTCGCCCTCGCCTCATAGACGCGCGCGGCCGGCCTTGTTTTTTCCGTCGGCAAGCCCGATGCTCGGGTTCGAGCGATCGGCCTGCGGGAGGAACCAGGCCGGCATCGCCCCGCGTGCGGGGAGGACTGCGTCATGACGCCGGACTTCGTGCGCTACAGCCTCAACGTCGAATGCGCCGATGCCGACTTCGAGCGAACCTGCAGACGGTCCTCTCGAAGGCATGAAGCGCGATACGGCAAGATCGGTCGCGGCCGAGGGCGTCGGGCGGGCGGGCGGGAAGCCCGTGCCAAGGGCTACCGGCTGGCCCGGGGCGAAGTCGAAATCCTCGAAGGGCTGCCGCATGCGTACGCGCAACCCTCTCTCTTCCGCAAAGGAGAATGATCATGTCCACGCATGCCGCGACCGGCGGCGACGCCATCCGGCCCTTCAGCATCGATGTTCCGGACGAGGCACTGGTCGATCTCCGCCGCCGCGTAGCGGCGACCCGCTGGCCTGAGCGGGAAACTGTCGCGGATGCGACGCAAGGCGTGCAGCTCGCGACCATGCAGGCCCTCGCGCGTTATTGGGGGACCGAATACGACTGGCGCAAGGTCGAGGCGAAGCTGAACGCCCTGCCGCAGTTCATCACCGAGATCGATGGGCTGGACATTCATTTCATTCACGTTCGTTCGAAGCACGACGGCGCGTTGCCGCTCATCGTCACGCACGGGTGGCCCGGCTCGGTCATCGAGCAGATCAAGATCGTCGATCCACTGACCAATCCCACGGCCCATGGCGCGAGCGCATCGGATGCGTTCCACCTGGTGATTCCGTCGATGCCGGGCTACGGGTTTTCAGGCAAGCCGACCACTCCCGGCTGGGACCCCGCCCGCATCGCACGTGCCTGGGTCGTGCTGATGAAGCGCCTGGGATACACGCGCTTCGTGGCGCAAGGCGGCGATTGGGGTGCGCTCATCACCGATCTCATGGGCGTGCTGGCGCCTCCGGAATTGCTCGCCATTCACACCAACATGCCGGGCGCGGTTCCAAACGACATCAACGCGGCGGCTTTTACCGGTGCGCCGGCCCCATCCGGTCTCGCAGCCGACGAGCAACATGCGTTCGATCGGCTCGCCTTTTTCTATAAGCACGGCCTTGGCTACGCCCTCGAGATGGGCAACCGCCCACAGACGCTTTACGGGATTGCGGACTCGCCCGTCGGCCTGGCGGCCTGGATCCTCGACCACGACGAAGCCAGTGAGGCGCTCATGGCGCGCGTCTTTGCCGGCCAGTCCGAGGGCCTTACGCGCGATGACATTCTCGACAACATCACCCTCTACTGGTTGACGAACACGGCGATCTCTTCGGCCCGTTTGTATTGGGAAAACAAGCTTGCCTTTTTCGCCCCGAAGAACGTCGCCATCCCGGTTGCCGTCAGCGTCTTTCCCGATGAGATCTACGCCGCCCCGCGGAGTTGGGCAGAGCGGGCGTACCCCAAACTCATCCATTACAACCGGCTACCGAAAGGCTGTCACTTCGCAGCGTGGGAGCAGCCGCAATTCTTTTCAGAAGAAGTGCGCGTGAGCTTCAGACCCCTGCGCAAGTAGTGGCCGCCAGCCGCTGCTTCGCCTGCCCGGCGGCGGCCGGCTACTGGGTCTTCCAGTCGACCGCCTCGGCATACGCCTGGGCGGCCGCGATCAGGGTCGCCTCGTCCATGTGCCGGCCGACCAGCATCAGCCCCACCGGCCGGCCGTCGACCAGGCCGCAGGGAATCGTGAACGCCGGATGCCCGGCGACGTCGAACGGGCAGGTGTTCTGCTGCATGTTGAGGGCGAGGTCGATGTACTCCTCGAGCGGGCAGCCCTCCGCCGGGAGTTTCGTCGCGGGGAACGGGATGGTCGGCATCGCCAGGATGTCAACCTGCTCGAATGCTGTATCGTAGGCCGCCTTGACCACGGGCTTCAGGTTCTGGCCCTTGGCGTGATAGCGGCCGTGGTAGTGGCGGTTGAGATACTCGCCGAGCAGCAGGACCAGCTTGCAGGTCGCCGACAGATCGTCCGGACGCGAGCGCCAGCCGCGCGCGAACGCGTCGATCAGCGACACCGTATAGTAGCCGTTCCAGTTGTTGCCCTGACCGTTGCCCTTGATCATCAGCTCGGTGGCACCCTCGAGGATCACCGCGGTCCAGACGTGCGGCGCGTCGTAGTGCATCGGCACCGAGACCTCGCTGACCGACCGCCCCCTGCTCGCCCAGCACCGCGGTCGCGCGCCTGACCTTGGCGCTGGTCGCGGGATCGCTGACCGGATGGGCGAAGCCCTCTTTCAACATGCCGATCCTGATACCGGCGGCGCCACGCTCCAGGGCGCCCAGATAGTCGCCGGGCTTGGAAAACGCCGTGCGCGGATCGAGCGGGTCGGGGCCGGCGATCGCGGCGAGGAGACGGGCGACGTTCTCCGGGCTCGAGCAGATCGGCCCCAGGTGATCGAGCGCATAGGCGATCGGCATGGCGCCGGTGCAGGGCACCAGCCCCCAGGTGGGCTTCAGGCCGTAGGCGCCGCACCAGGCCGACGGCGTCCGGATCGAGCCGCCCTGATCGCCGCCCATGGCGCACTCGACGACGCCCGAGGCGACCAGCGCGGCACTGCCGCCCGAGGAGCCGCCGGCCGAGTATTCGGGCGCAAAGGGATTGCGGATCGGGCCGGTCACGCAGGTGTGGCTGCCGGCCGAGAAGCACAAGTCCTCGCAGGCGGCCTTGCCGACCACCCTTCCGCCCGCCTCCAGGATCCGGGTCACCACGGTCGCGTCGACGTCCGGCACGTAGCCCTCGAGCACCCGCGAGCCGTTGGCCATCGGCACCCCGGCGACGCAGATGTTGTCCTTGATCGCGACCGTCTTGCCCTGGAGGACGCCGTCCGCCGCCCCCTTGATCTCGCACCGCCAGTACCAGGCGTTCAGCGGGTTCTCCTCGGGGCCCGGCCGATAACCCGAGGTCCGCGGGTACCTGACTGGCAGCCCCGGCTCGACCAGCTCGTCGACCCGGGCGTAGGAGCCGAGCGTTGCCGCCATGATGCCGCGCAAGCTCTCGGCCGCGGACCGCTCGAGGTGCATGCCGAACCCCGCGGCCAGGTCGAGTATCTGCTCGGTGGTCGGCGTCTTGACCGAGATCGTCATGGCTTGGCCTCCCTGATCGCCCCGGCGCGCCCGCCTCGCGCCGCGCCCGGCGACGCCATGGCACAAGCCCCGCCCTCGATCAACGCCCGACCGTAGGCCGCCAGGATAATCGCTCAAAAAGCGTGCAGCGCAGGGGGCGTTCTGCCATAGTTCTCACGATTTGCGAGTCTGAGCGTGGCCGAGCGCGGCGATACGCCTGGACGAGGCCGACATGAGCAGGTCGAGCCCAAGGGGAATTTTCGCCGACCGCACCGACAGGTGCCCGTCCGCGCGACCTCGAACCCAAGCCGAAGATCCGAGTGAACCGCACCCACGGCGTTCCGGCTGTCGAGCTGGACCGCAGCGATAGCGGGCAGCATTGGCGCGACCTGTCCGCAGGTCACGCCATCAACAGGAGGCCTCGATGCACGTGAGGCAAAGTCGCCGCCGCTTCCTGGCCGGCATATCGGCAGCCGGCGCTGCCGGCATTCTCGGCGCCCGGACTGCGCTCGCCGGCAACGGCCCCCCCGAAGTCACCACCATCCGCCTGGCCAAGATCCCCGGCATCTGCATAGCCCCCCAATACGCCGTCCTGGATCTGCTGCGCGCCGAAGGCTTCACCGAGGTCCGCTACGTCGCCGACGAGGCCGGCCAGCACTCCGGGCCCATGGCCCGCGGCGAGCTCGATTTCAGCCTCAACTTCGCGGCACCGCTGGTGCTCTCGATCGCTGCCGGCGATCCGGTCACGGTCGTGGCCGGGGTCCACTCGGGCTGCTTCGAGCTGTTCGCGCACGAGCGCGTCCGCAGCATCCTGGACCTCAAGGGCAAGAGCGTCGGCGTCCAGGGCCTGGGCTCGATCCCGCACGTCTTCCTCGCGGTCATGGCGACCTACGTCGGGCTCGACCCGGTGAACGACGTCAACTGGATCACGAGCCCGAAGGTCCGGCCCAAGGAGCTGTTCGCCGCCGGCCAGATCGACGCCTTCCTCGGCTTTCCGCCCGAACCCCAGGAACTGCGCGCCCGCAACATCGGCCACGTGATCCTCAACAGCGCGATCGACCGCCCGTGGTCGCAATACTTCTGCTGCCTGCTGTCGGGCAACCGCGACTTCATCGCCAAGTATCCGATCGCGACCAAGCGCGTGACCCGCGCGATCCTCAAGGCGACCGACCTCTGCGTCAGCGAGCCGGCGCGGGTCGCCCGCATGCTGGTCGATGGCGGGTTCACGCAGCACTACGACTACGCGCTCCAGGCGCTGACCGAAGTCCCCTACGACCGCTGGCGCGAATACGACCCCGAGGACACGCTCCGCTTCTACGCGCTCCGTCTGCACGAGGCGGGCATGATGACGTCGACCCCGCAGGAGATCATCGCCGCCGGCACCGACTGGCGCTTCCTGAACGAGATCAAGCGCGAGTTGAAGGCGTGAACATGGGCTCGGGCTGCGCCCGAGCCTGACATGGCGAAGGACTTTTC
Source organism: uncultured Alphaproteobacteria bacterium (assembly GCA_963753685.1). GTDB lineage: Bacteria > Pseudomonadota > Alphaproteobacteria > Geminicoccales > Geminicoccaceae > DATAOG01. Next base: position 72,064 of record CAVWDE010000011.1, on the reverse strand, counting down.
ACATGCAGATCATTCAAAGTCGCCGCGATTTCCTGACGGGCCTGTCCGGAGCGGCCGCCGCCGGCAGCCTCGGCGCGCGCAGATCGCTGGCCGGTGAAGGGCCGCCGGAGACAACGGCGGTGCGGCTGCCGAAGTTCTTCCCCGCAAGCTGTGAAATACCAGAGTACGTCGCCGCCGAGTTGTTGCATACCGAAGGCCTCACCGATGTCCGCTTTGTGGAAGAAGCAAGCGGCGACTCGTCGCAATGGATCGCGCGTGGTGAGCTGGATTTCGACTGGAATTACGCGGCGATCCACATCGCCTCGATCGAATCCGGGGTACCGATCATCGTGCTGGCGGGTATGCACTCCGGGTGCCTCGAGCTGATCGCCAATGACCGCATCCGCAGCATCGCGGACCTGAGGGGCAAGAAAGTCGGCGTCTATGATTTCGGCTCGAGCCCGCACATCTTGGTGACTCTGATGGCTGCCTACATCGGGCTCGATCCCACTCATGATATCGAGTGGGTCGCGAGCGGCAACGCGACCTCGCTCCAACTCTTCGTCGACGGCAAGATCGACGCCTTCCTCGGCGTACCGCCCGAACCACAGGACCTGCGCGCCCGGCATATCGGCCACACGATCCTGGCCACCGCCGTCGATGACCCATGGTCGCAGTACTTCTGCTGCATGCTGGCCGGCAGGGCAGAGTATGTGAGCCAATACCCGGTCGCCACCAAGCGTGTGCTGCGGGCCCTGCTCAAGGCCGTCGACCGCTGCGTGTCGGAGCCGGAAGCGGTCGCGCGGCGAACGGTCGATGGCGGTTTCGCCCGCAGCTATGACTACGCGCTCGAGACCCTGAGGGACGCGCGCTTCGATCGCTGGCGCGAGTTCGACCCCGGGGACACGATGCGCTTCTACGCGCTTCGGCTCCACGAGGTCGGCATGATCAAGTCGAGCCCCAACAAGATCCTCGCCGAGGGCACCGACTGGCGCTTCCTGAACGAGCTCAAACGCGAGCTGAAGGCATGAGCTGAGCTGCCGGGTCTGCCCGGCCGCGCTGGATTTAAAAGGAAAGGAGACTTCCATGCCGATCACGCAAAGTCGCCGCGATTTCCTGACCGCCTTATCCGCGGCCGGCGCGGCCGGCGTCCTGGGCCCGCGGAGCTCGCTCGCCGATGAAGGGCCGCCGGAGGTGACCACGCTCCGGCTGGGTTACGACCCCAACATGTGCGGTGCTCCCGAGTACATCGCCGATGACCTGCTGCGGGCGGAAGGGTTCACCGACATCCACCACGTGACGCCGAAGCAGCGCAGCCCGGTCGCCGGCGGCGAGCTCGACTTCGATTTCGAGTCCGCGGCGTTTCTGGTCTCTCACCTCGATGCGGGCGAACCGATCACGGCGCTCGCCGGTATCCACGTCGGCTGCTACGAGCTGTTCGCGCACGAGCCGATCCGGACCATCAGCGACCTGCGCGGCAAGACCGTCGGCATCCAGAGAGAGGGCTCCAGCTCGCACCTGCTGGTGTCGATCATGGCGGCGCATGTCGGTCTGAACCCGCACACCGACATCAACTGGATCACCAACGCCGACTTCAACTTCAAGGAGCTGTTCATCGACGGCAAGGTCGATGCCTTTCTCGGCGCCCCGCCCAAGTCGCAGGAGCTGCGCGCCCGCAAGATCGGTCGCGTGATCCTCAACTCGGTCACCGACCAGCCGTGGTCGCAGTATTTCTGCTGCCTGCTGTACAGCAACCGGGCGTTCGTGCGCGACCATCCGATCGCCACCAAGCGCGCGCTGCGAGCGATCCTCAAGGCCACCGACATGTGCGCCAATGAGCCGAAGACGGCGGCACGACGGCTGGTCGATGGCCGCTTCACCGACAGCTACGAATACGCGCTCCAGACGCTGACCGAGCTGCCCTACGACAAATGGCGCGAGTTCGACTCGGAGGACACGCTGCGCTTCTACGCGCTGCGGCTGCGCGAGGTCGACATGATCACGTCGACCCCGCAGGAGATCATCGCCGCCGGCACCGACTGGCGCTTCCTGAACGAGATCAAACGCGAGCTGAAGGCGTGAGCTATCTCGGGCGGCAGCCCGAGCGGACGTGGCGGAGGACTTCGCATGCAGATCATTCAAAGTCGCCGCGATTTCCTGGCCGGCCTGTCCGCCGCCGGCGCCGCCGGCATCCTTGGCGCCCGAGAAGCGCTCGCCGACGAGGGGCCGCCGGAGACCACCACGATCCGCCTGGCGTTCGACGACGGCGATCTGCTTCGCCCCGCTTGGATGTGGCCGAGGAGCTCCTGCGCGCCGAAGGCTTCACCGATGTCCAGTACGTGAAAGCCGCCGGCGGCTTCAGCGCGCCGCAGATGATCGCCAAGGGCGAGGTCGACTTCGGCGCGAGCTTCGCCGGCGCGGTCGATCTACCATCTGGATGCCGGCCTGCCGATCACCGCGCTCGCCGGCCTGCATGCCGGCTGCTACGAGCTGTTCGTGCACGAGCCGATCCGCAGCATCGGCGACCTCAAGGGCCGGCGGGTCGGCATCCAGACGCTCGGCCTCGAGCGGGCATCTGTACCTCTCGATCATGGCCAAGCACGTCGGCCTCGACCCGAAGCAGGACATCGAGTGGATCGTGCCACCGGACGGCAATGCCAAGGAGCTGTTCGCCGCCGGCAAGACCGATGCCTTTCTCGGCTTTCCGCCGGAGCCGCAGGAGCTGCGCGCCCGCAAGGTCGGCCGCGTGATCCTCAATACGGTCACCGACCAGCCCTGGTCGCAGTATTTCTGCTGCATGATCTACGGCAACCGCGCCTGGGTGCGCGCTCATCCGGTCGCGACCAGGCGCTTCCTGCGCGCGACCTTCAAGGCCGCCGACTTCTGCAGCGCCGACCCCGCGACCGCCGCCCGCCGGCTGGTCGACGGCGGCTTCACCGAGCGCTACGACTACGCGCTCCAGACCATCCAGGACGTGCCCTACGACCGTTGGCACGAGTACGATTCCGAGGACACGATGCGCTTCTTCGCATTGCGGCTGCACGAGGTCGGCATGATCGGCGCGACCCCGAACGCGATCCTCGCCGAGGGCACCGACTGGCGCTTCGTCGACCAGCTCAAGCGCGAGCTGAAGACTTGAGAGGGAGGTCTCCATGCCGATCACCCAGTCGCGTCGCCATTTCCTGACGAGCTTGTCCGCGGCTGGCGCCGCAGCGCTGCTTGGCGCCCGCCCAGCGCTCGCCGCCGAGGGTCCGCCGGAGACGACTACGGTGCGGCTGCCGAGGTTCGTCCGCGTGAGCATTGGTCTCGGGTTGAGCCCGGATTGAGCAGAGCGGAGGGACTTCTCATGCAGATCATTCAAAGTCGCCGCGATTTTCTGGCCGGCGCGTCGTTGGCGCTGGCTGCCGGCGCCCTTGGCGCGCGGGGAGCGGTCGCCGACGCGGCACCGCCCGAGACCACGACCATCCGGCTCGGCAGGCTGCGCAGCCTGTGTCTTGCGCCTCAATACGCCGCCGAGGAGCTGCTGCGCGCCGAGGGCTTCACCGACATTCGCTATGTGCCAGTGGGGGCGGGCACCGGCGCGGCGGAGAAGATCGCCCGCGGCGAGGTCGACCTCAGCCTGAACTTCGCAGCACCACTGGTCATCGCGATGGCTGCCGGCGCGCCGATCACCGTGGTGGCCGGTGTGCACCCCGGCTGCTTCGAGCTGTTCGCGCGCGCGCCCATCCGCAGCATCGCCGACCTGAAGGGGAAGAGCGTGGGGGTGCCTGGCCTGGATAGCGGCTTGTATGTGTTCGTAGCCAGCATGCTGACCTACGTGGGGCTCGACCCCAATCAAGACGTTCGTTGGGTCACGACCCGACCCATGGAGCGGTTTGCCGCTGGCGAGATCGACGCCTTCCTCGGCTTTCCGCCTGCCCCCCAGGAGCTGCGCGCCCGGAACATCGGCCGCGTCATCCTCAACAGCTCGGTGGATCGCCCGTGGTCCCAATATTTCTGTTGCATGCTGGCCGGCAACACGGCGTTCATCGACCAGCATCCGATCGCGACCAAGCGCGTCCTGCGCGCCATCCTCAAGGTCGCTGACTATTGTGTGGCCGAGCCGGAGCGGGTTGCCCGACGTCTGGTCGATGGCGGGTTCACGCCGCGCTATGACCACGCCTTCCAGACACTGACCGAGGTCCCCTACGGAAAGTGGCGCGAGTACAATCCCGAGGACACGCTCAGGTTCTACGCGCTCCGGCTCCACGAGGCGGGCATGATCGAAGCAACCCCGAACGCGATCCTGGCCGAGGGCACCGACTGGCGCTTTCTGAACGAAATAAAGCGGGAGCTGAAGGCGTAAATATGGTCCTGGGCTGAGCCCGAGCCGAGTCTGATGGAGGACTTCTCATGCTGAGCATTCATAGCCGTCGCGATTTCCTGGCGAGCGCGTCGCTGGCCGCGGCTGCTGGGGTGCTTGGCGCTCGCGAAGCCCTCGCGGCCGCGCCGCCGCCGGCCGCCGAAGGCCCGCCGGAGACGACCACCATCCGGCTGGTGCTGACGCCCAGCATGTGTCAGGCCCCGCAGTACGTGGCGGAGGATTTGCTCCGGCTCGAGGGTTTCACCGACGTGGTCTATGTCAAAAAGGCGGGGCCCTACGACATCGCTGACGCCCTCGCTTCGGGCGAGGTGGACATCAACATGCACTTCTCGGCCCGCCTCATCGTGCGACTGGACCGTGGCCAGCCGATCACCATCCTGGCGGGGGTCCACCCTGGGTGTTTCGAGCTGTTCACCGCAGAGCCGCTGGACACCTTGCGCGACCTCAAGGGAAAGACCGTGGCCATCCGCGCGGTCGGCGGTCCGGAGCATGTATTCCTCGCGAGCATGATGGCCTACGTGGGGCTTGACCCTGCCGAGGACCTTACCTGGGTCACAAATCCTGCTCCGAAGCAGCTATTCATACAGGGCCGGGTCGATGCCTTCCTGGGCTTCCCGCCGGAGCCGCAGGATCTGCGCGCCCGCGGGATCGGCCACGTGCTCGTCAACAGCAACGTTGATCGGCCCTGGTCGCAATACTTTTGCTGCATGGCGGCGGCGCACCGGCCGTTCGTCCAGCAGCACCCGGTCGCCACCAAGCGCGCCCTGCGCGCCATCTTGAAAGCGACGGACGTGTGCGCGCAGGAGCCGGACCGCGCGTCGCGGCTGCTGGTGGACCGCGGGCGTACGCCACGCTACGACCTCATGCGACAGGTCTTTCAGGAAGTTCCCTACAATCGCTGGCGCAGCTACGAGCCCGAGGACACGGTGCGGTTCTTCGCCCTGCGGCTGCATGAGGTGGGAATGATTCAATCACTCCCACAGGAGATCATTGCCAGAGGCACCGACTGGCGCTTCCTGAACGAGATCAAGCGCGAGCTGAAGGCATGAAATGTGGTCTCGGGTTGAGCCCGAGCTGAACATGATGGAGGACTTTCGCATGCCGATCATTCAGAACCGCCGCGGTTTCCTCACCAGCGCGTCAATGGCCGCGGCCGCCAGTGTGCTTGGCGCCCGCGGCTCGCTCGCCGACGACGCACCGCCGGAAACAACCACGATCCGGCTTAACTATTTCCCGAACATTTGCCTTGCGCCAGGAGACATCGCCGAGGAACTGCTGCGCGCGGAAGGGTTCACCGATGTCCGCTACGTGCCCGATCTACCGCTCGATGCGGTCGCGCGAGGTGAAATCGACTTCAACCTCAACACCGCTGCATGGGTCGTCTCTCAGCTGGATGCCGGCGAGCCGATCACGGCGCTGGCGGGGATCCATCCTGGGTGCTACGAGCTGTTCGCCCACGAGCCGATCCGAACCATCAGCGATTTGAAGGGTAAGAGGCTTGGCATCTATGGGCTCGGTACGGACGGGCACCTGCTCCTTTCGGTGATCGCGGCGCAGGTCGGGATCGACCCCCAGAACGACATCGAGTGGGTCACGACCCCCACCGGCATGGAGCTGTTTGTCGAACGCAAAGTCGATGCGTTTCTTGGCTTCCCTCCCGAGCCACAGGAGTTGCGCGCCCGGAACATTGGTCGCATGATTCTCAGCATGAGCACGGACCAGCCATGGTCGCAGTACTTTTGCTGCATAGCGATCGGCAACCGGGACTTCGTCCGTGACCATCCGATCGCCGCCAAGCGTTTTCTCCGTGCCGTTTTCAAGGCCGCCGACCTCTGCGTCGCAGACCCGGAGCGCGCCGCGCGACGTCTGGTCGATGCCGGGTACACAGAGAAGTACGACTACGCGCTCCAGACCCTGACCGAGCTGCCGTACGATCGATGGCGCGAGTTCGACCCTGAGGACTCGATGCGGTTCTACGCGCTTCGGCTCTATGATGTCGGCATGATCAAGTCCAGTCCCAACGAGATCCTCGCCGCGGGCACCGACTGGCGCTTCCTGAACGAGATCAAGCGCGAATTGAAGGCGTGAGGCTCTGGCTGTGCGGACCCGTCGCAGGTGATGCAGTGGCGGGGGTCGGAAACAGGAGGCTTGGATGCAGATCGGACCGAATCGTCGCCAATTCCTCGCCGGGCTCTCGGCGGCCGGCGCCGCAAGCGTGGTCGGCGGCCGCCGCGCGCTCGCCGGCGAGCCGCCGCCCGAGGTCACCACGATCCGCATCGGCAAGATCCCGGTCATCTGCATCGCCCCGCAGTACCTGCCGGACCTGCTGCGCCTCGAGGGCTTCACCGACGTCCGCTACGTGCCGACCCAGGCCGGGACCGAGGAGGCGACCAAGATCGCGCGCGGCGAGATCGACTTCAGCACCAACTTCGTCGCGCCGCTGATCATCTCGATGGACGCGGGCCAGCGCCTGACGATGCTGGCCGGCGTCCACCCGGGCTGCTTCGAGCTGTTCGCCAATCAGCGCATCCGGACGATCGCCGACCTCAAGGGCAGAAGTGTCGGCGTGCAGGCCCTCGGCTCCAGCCAGCATGTGTTCCTGGCCAGCATGGCGACCTACGTCGGCCTCGACCCCGCCAAGGACATCAACTGGGTCGCGAGCCCGGATCCCGTGCCCATGGAGCTCTACGCCGCGGGCAAGATCGATGCCTTCCTCGGCTTTCCGCCGGAGCCCCAGGAGCTGCGCGCCCGGCATATCGGCAACGTGATCGTCAACAGCGCCGTGGACCAACCCTGGTCGCAGTATTTCTGCTGCATGTTGACCGGCAACACGGAGTTCACTCAGAAGTATCCGGTCGCGACCAAACGCGCGGTGCGCGCCGTGCTCAAAGGCGCCGACGTGTGCGTGTCCGATCCGGAGCGGGTGGCGAGAGCGCTGGTCGACGCCGGCTTCACCACGCAGATCGAGTATGTCCGCGAGATGCTCGACGAGGTCCCCTACGACCAATGGCGCGTGTTCGACCCCGACGACACGATCCGCTTCTACGCGCTTCGATTGCACGAAGCCGGCATGATCCGGTCCACGCCGCAGGAGATCATCGCCGAGGGCACCGACTGGCGCTTCCTGAACGAGATCAAACGTGAGCTGAAGGCGTGACATGAGCTGCCGGGTCTGGCCGGCCGCGCTGGATTTCAGGAAAGGAGACTTCCGTGCAGTCTTCATCGCCGCGATTTCCTGGCCGGCCTGTCCGCGGCCGGCACCGCCGGCATCTTCGGCAACCGACAGCGTTCGCCGACGAGCGGACCGCCCGAAATGACTACGATCCGCCTCCCTAGATACCGGGGATCTGTTTGCGCCCGGCTACATCGCCGACGATCTGCTGCGCGCGGAGGGCTTCACCGATGTCCGCTATGTGGCAATTCCGGCGGCCACCCAGCACGTGAATATCGCAAGTGGCAAAATCGATTTCGGTGTCCACTTCGCCGGACCACTCGTGATCCCGATTGATGCCGGCGACCCGATCACGGTCGTGGCCGGGATCCACCCCGGTTGCTTCGAACTGTTCGCGCGCGGGGAGGGGTCCACACGATCCTGGATCTGAAGGGCAAGAGTGTGGCCATCGAGGCCATCGGCTCGAGCCCGCACGTCTTCTTGGCCGCTCATGGCCGCCTATGTCGGGCTCGACCCCGCAAAAGACATCAACTGGGTCGCCAGCACGGACCCCAAGCCCGTGGACCTCTTCGCCGCCGGCAAGGTCGATGCCTTTCTCGGCTTTCCGCCGGAGCCCCAGGAGCTGCGTGCCCGGCACATCGGCAACGTGATCGTCAATAGCTCCGAAGATCGTCCATGGTCACAGTACTTCTGTTGCATGCTCGCCGGCAATACCGAGTTCATCCACAGATATCCGATCGCGACCAAGCGCGTGCTGCGCGCCACGCTCAAGGCCACCGATCTGTGCGCCACCGAGCCGGAGCGGGCCGCGCGACGTCTGGTCGATGCAGGGTTCACAAACCGATATGACTACGCGCTGCAGAGCCTCACCGAGGTGCATTACGATGTCTGGCGCGAGCTCGATCCCGAGGACTCGATCCGGTTCTACGCGCTGCGGCTGCACGAGGTCGGTATGATCAAATCGACCCCGCAGGAGATCATCGCCAAGGGCACCGACTGGCGGTTCCTCAACGAGCTCAAGCGCGAGCTGAAGGCGTGAGCGACTCCTCCAGGGCCCGCCGGGCGTTCGCGGCGCTGCAGAACCGAGATCGGCCGGCGGTGCGGGTTCGAGCTGCCCTCACGGCGAGCCCGCGATTGTGAGACGAGGGTGCGCGCCCGACGCCGAAAACGCTCGGTCGACCGCGGCAAAAAGCGCTTTCCTCAGGCTCCAACCTATGCGATCGTGCCCTTCGACAGCCATACAAGGTGACATGGTGACGCAGCTTCGGCGGTGCGCCAGAGCGTTTGCAGAACGACCCGATTGCCCGCCGGAGTCAGCTTTTGAAGGGGGAAGCTTTGATGCAGATCAGGCAGAATCGCCGCCACTTCCTGACCGGCCTGTCCGCCGCCGGCGCCGCCGGCATGCTCGGCGCCCGGGGATCGCGCGCCGACGACGGGCCGCCGGAGACCACCACCATCAAGCTGGCCTACTACTCGAACAACTGCCTGGCACCGCTGCTGGTGGCCGAGGACCTGCTGCGCGCCGAAGGGTTCACCGATATCCGCTACGTGGCGGTGCCCGAGTCCTTCACCATCCCCGAGCTGGTCGCGCGCGGGGACTGCCATTTCGCCAACACCTTCGCGGGCACGCTGGTCTCGCACATGGACAACGGCTTGCCCATCACCGGCTTGTCCGGGGTTCATTCCGGCTGCTACGAGCTGTTCGCGCACGAGCCCGTCCGCACGATCAGCGAACTCAGGGGCAAGCGGGTCGCCATCCAGGACCTGAACTCGGATGGCTACTACTATATGGCGATCATCGCCGCGCACGTCGGGCTCGACCCGCGCACCGACTTCGAGTGGGTCACGAGCCCCGGCGGCAACCCCATGGAGGTCTTTGCGCAACGCCAAGCCGACGCCTTTCTCGCCTTTCCGCCCGAGCCTCAGGAGCTGAGGGACCGCAAGATCGGTCGCGTGATCATCAGCACGATCCAGGACAAGCCTTGGTCGCAGTACCTGTGCTGCGTGCTGTTCAGCAGCCGGCAGTTCGTGCGCGACCATCCGATCGCGACCAAGCGTTACCTGCGCGCCATTCTCAAGTCCGCCGACTATTGCGCCGACCAGCCGGAGAGCGCGGCGCAACGTCTGGTCGAGGCCGGGTCGCGCTACGAATACGCGCTCCAGACGCTCACTGAGATCAAGTACCGGGAGTGGAGGTATTACGACCCCGAGGACACCATGCGCTTTTACGCGCTGCGTCTGCACGAGGCCGGGATGATCCACTCGAGCCCCAACGAGATTCTAGCCGAGGGCACCGACTGGCGCTTCCTCAAAGAGCTCAAGCGCGAACTGAAGGCGTAAGCCATGTCACCGGCGCTGGTCCCGGCGCTCGAAGCCACGGCCGGCCCGTAAGGTGCGCGCGTACCGACGCAGTCGGTGCGGATGCCGATCGAAGCGAAACGCCACACCATTGGAGACGATCATGAACATCAAATACGCCTCTAAGTTCCTGACAACACCAGTGTTATTTCTTCTTGCCGGAATGGCGGCGTCGCCGGCGCTCGCCCAGTCCGACAAAGCCCAGATCACCGTCCTCTACGATGCCTTCGGCAAGACCTCGACGATGATCAAGGACTGGGGATTTGCCGCTTACATCGAGTATGGCGGTAAGCGCATCCTGTTCGACACCGGCAATAACGCCGAGATCTTTGCCCACAACGTCAAAGCCAAGGGCATCGACCTCACCAAGCTCGATTTCGCGGTCGTGTCCCATCGCCATGGCGACCATACCAGCGGCCTGAACTACCTGATGACCGTCAATCCGAGCGTGAAGATCTACGTGCCCAAGGAGAATTTTGGGGTGTTCGGGGCCGCATTGCCCGGGACCTTCTACAAGCGCGACGAATCTTTGCCGCCGGAGATGCGCTATTTCGACGGCAAGCCGCCCGAGACCCTGCGTTTCGGCAGCCCGTGGCCGCAGGCCAACTTCACCTGGATCACCGAGACGACCGAGGTGGCGCCTGGCTTTCATCTGATCCTGTTGAAGGGCTCCTGGGGCGTCGACCTCGATGTCATGGAAATCTCGCTGGCGATCGATACCCCAGACGGCATCGTGCTGGTGGTCGGCTGCAGTCACCCGACCATCGAGAAGGTCGTCGAGGCCGCCAAGGCGCTAATCGACAAGCCGATCCATCTGGTCTTCGGCGGCACCCATCTGCTGCCTGCGAAACCCGACGAGATCAGCCGGATCGCGACCGCACTGCATGACCAGTGGCAGGTCGAATGGATCGCGCCGGTGCACTGCACGGGCGAGCAGGCGTTCGCGATCCTCAAGCAGACCTTCGGCGATCGCTACCTCTATGCCGGGCTCGGAACGACCCTCGAGCTCGGCCCCAAGGTGACGATGAAGGCCGAAGCCGGGCAGCCGCAGACCTACGCCATGGATCTGGAGGACGTGGTCGACTATCGTGTCGCCATTGCGCACCAGCTGCTGCGCGCTTTGGCAGATGGGCGCATGCGCTTCGCCCAGGCGCAATAGCTGCCGACCGGGAGGATCCGATCCGCCTGCGCAGCTCGGGAACGCGTACGGCGGACCCAAAGCCGAGCCTCGCCGAATGGACCGACTGCCGATTTTCCGACAAGCTCAAGCGCAAGCTGAAGGCGTGAACATGCGGACGGCGCTGGTTTTCTTTCTGGGCATGCTGGTCGGCGCGACGCTGGCGCAAGCGCATGAGGCCACGCATGCGGAGCAGGAGCGGCTGCCGACGATCGGGCCTGCGCCCGACTTCGCCCTGACCTCGCAGGACGGCAAGGAGGTGACGCTTCAGTCGCTGCGCGGCAAGGTGGTCGCGGTGACCTTCATCTACACCTCGTGCCCCGACATCTGCCCGCTGCTCACCGACAAGATGGCGCGCGTGCAGGACGCGCTGGGCAAGGATTTCGGCACCAAGGTCGCCTTCGTCTCGATCAGCTTCGATCCGGAGCGCGACACGCCAGCGGTGCTGAAGGACTATGCGCAGGCCTTTCACGCCAACCCCGCGGGCTGGAGCTTCCTCACCGGCCCGCCGGCGGCGGTGCTCGAGGTCGCGCATCGCTACGGGGTGGCGGTGACCAGGCAGGCGGACGGCAGCTTCGACCATACCGAGCTGACCACGCTCGTCGACCGGCAGGGCAAGATGCGCGTGCAGTATATCGGCTACCGGTTCGATGAGGAGGAGTTCCGGCGCGACCTCCTCAGCCTCGTGAACGAGCCTTGACGCGCCTGCGCGATTTTGCCGTCGGTCTGGTCTCGCGGATACCCGCGCGCGTCCAGACCAAGCTTTTGGTCGCGTTCCTCGCGATGGTCGCCATGCTCATCCTGTTGGGGGCGGTCGGCCTGCGCGTGCTGAGCGGCATGAACGAGCGCACCGAGGAGCTGATCGGGCTGCAGCGCAAGATCGCGGCCTTCCGCCAGGTCCAGCACGACACCACCCGCCAGCTCTACGGCGTCGCCTCGGCGCTGCTGGCGCCCGACGAGCGCACCCTCGACAGCACGCTGCGCCAGCTCAGCCAGTTCGGCTACGATCTGGACCGGCTGCAATACGTGGCCGAGAACGAGGCCGACCTGCTGGCGAGTGTCCGCCAGGACTACAACCGCTTCATCGCGATCGTCACCGACGCGGTCGAGCGCGCCCGCGCCGGCAAGATCGCCGAGGCGCGCGAGCTGCAGCTGACCCAGGCGCGGCCGCTCGCCGACCGGCTCGAGCGGCTGACCAACCAGCTGGTCAACGTCGCCGAGGCCGACATGCTCGAGCGGATCGAGGCGAGCCAGCAGGCCTATGACACCTCGCGCGAGGTGGTCGTCGGGCTGGCGCTGGCCAGCATCGTGCTGGCGCTGGGGCTCGGCTACGTCTTCTCCTGGTCGATCGTAGGGCCGCTCACCCAGATCGCGACCCGACTGCGCCAGATCGCGGCAGGCGACTTCGACCAAAGGGTCCAGGTCAGCAACCGTGACGAGCTGGGCGCGCTCGCCGCCAATGTCAACCGAACCTCGGAGGAGCTCGGGCGGCTGTACGGGCAGCTCGAGGAGCGGACGCAGGAGCTGACCGGAGCTCTGGAGCGGCAGACCGCGACCGCCGAGGTCCTGAGCGTCATCAGCCGGTCGACCACCGAGCTGCAGCCGGTGCTGGACACGATCGCCGCCACCGCGGCGCGGCTCTGCCATTCGGATCGGGCGACCATCTGGAAGCTCGAATCCGACGGCAGGTATCACCTGGCCGTCCGTGCCGGGAAAGACGCGGAGTTCATGCGCTACCTGGCTGAGAATCCCGTCGCTCCCGGGCGGGGAACAATAGCCGGCCGCGCCGCCCTCGAAGGGAGGACCGTGTACGTCCCCGACATCCTCGACGATCCTGAGTACACTTGGTCGGCGGCGCAAGCGAAGGGAGGTTTCCGGACCATTCTCGGGGTGCCGCTCCTGCGCGGCGGCGCGGTGATCGGCGTGATCGTCCTCGCGCGCAATATCGTCCGGCCGTTCACGGAAAAGCAGATCGAGCTGGTCACCACCTTCGCCGACCAGGCCGTGATCGCCATCGAGAACACCCGCCTGTTCGACGAGGTGCAGGCGCGCACCCGCGATCTGACCGAGGCCCTGGAGCAGCAGACGGCGACGTCCGCGATCCTGCGCGTGATCAGTACCTCGCCGACCGCGGTGCAGCCGGTGTTTGAGACGATCGTGCGCAATGCTGTCACTCTCTGCGGCAGCCTGTTTGCCAACGTGTTCCGCTTCGATGGCGGGCTGCTCCATTTCGTCGCCAGCCACAACGTGGGCTCGGGCCACATGGAGCTGCTCCGGGCCAAGTATCCGATGCGGCCCGACTCGTCCCAGGTCTCCGGACGCGTCGTGCTCACCAGGTCGATGGTCCAAGTGGAGGACGCGCTGGCCGACCCGGACTACGATCAGCAGTTTCCCTCGGCCATGGGTTGGCGGCGGATGCTCGGCGTACCGATGCTGCGCCAGGGCGAGCCGGTCGGCGTCATCGTTGTCGGGTGGGCCGAGGCCGGACCCGTGCCGAAGGCCCAGGAAGAGCTGCTGAAGCAGTTCGCTGATCAGGCCGTCATTGCGATCGAAAACGCGCGGCTTTTCGACGAAGTGAACGCACGCACGGCCGAGCTGACCGAGGCGCTCGAGCGGCAGACGGCGACCGCCGAGGTGCTCAACGTCATCAGCAGGTCGACCACCGAGCTGCAGCCGGTGCTGGACGCGATCGGCGCCACGGCGGCGCGGCTCTGCCGTTCGGATCGGGCGACCATCTGGAAGCTCGCATCCGACGGCCGGTATCACCTGGCCGCGGGTACGTCGAAAGACGCGGAGTTCCTGCGCTACCTGGCTGAGAATCCGGTCGCTCCCGGGCGGGGAACAATCGTCGGCCGCGCCGCCCTCGAAGGGAGGACCGTATACCTTGTCGACACGCTCCAGGACCCCGAGTTCAGCTGGTTCGAGGCGCAGGAGATGGGAGGTCATCGCACCACGCTCGGCGTGCCGCTGCTGCGCGGGAACACGGTGATCGGCGTGATCGTCCTGGGGCGGAATATCGTCCGGCCGTTCACGGACACCGAGATCGAGCTGGTCACGACCTTCGCCGATCAGGCGGTGATCGCGATCGAGAACGTGCGGCTATTCGACGAGGTGCAGGCGCGCACGCGCGAGCTGACGCGCTCGGTCGCGGAGCTGCGCGCGCTCGGCGAGGTCAGCCGCGAGATCAGCTCCACGTTGGAGCTGCAGACGGTGCTGCGGGCGATCGCGGCCCATGCCGTGACCCTCGCCGAGGCCGATGCCGGCATCTTCTGCGACTACGACGAGAGCGCGGAACTCTTCCGCCTCCAGGCCAACCACGAACTCGACCCGGACTTGATCGAGGCGCTCACCCGACGGCCGATCCGGCTCGGCGAAGGGGTCACCGGGCTGGCCGGGCTCCGGCGCGCCGCGGTCCAGATCCCCGACATCGATCAGGAGCCTGACTACGCCCTTTACGATTTCGTTCGCAAGCCTGGATATCGCGCTCTGCTCGGGGTGCCGCTGCTCCGCGAGGACAGCCTGGTCGGAGCGCTGGTGATCTGCCGGAAGACCCCGGGCGCCTTCACCGCCGAGACGGTCGATCTCGTGCAGACCCTTGCCAACCAGTCGGTGCTGGCGATCCAGAACGCCCGTCTGTTCGAGGAGCTCGAGCAGAAGGGGCGCGAGCTCGAGGCGGCGAGCCGGCACAAGTCCGAGTTCCTGGCCAACATGAGCCACGAGCTCAGAACGCCCCTCAATGCCATCATCGGCATCGCCGAGATGCTGCGCGAGGACGCCGAGGAGGAGGGCCAGGACGCTCTGGTCGAGCCCCTTGGCCGCATCCACCGCGCCGGCGACCACCTCTTGCACCTGATCAACGAGATCCTCGACCTGTCCAAGATCGAGGCCGGCAAGCTCGAGCTGCACCTCGAGGACATCGGGCTCGCCGGCGCGCTCCAGGACGTGGCCGCGACCGCCGAGCCGCTCGCGGCCAGGAACGGCAACCGGCTGGTCGTCGATTGCCCCGAGACCATCGGCAGCCTCCGGTCGGATGCGATGCGGCTGCGCCAGATCGTCCTCAATCTCCTGAGCAACGCCTGCAAGTTCACCTCGCAGGGCGAAGTGCGCCTCACGGTGCAGGCCGACTCGGACTGGGTCCGGATCAGCGTCGCCGACACCGGCATCGGCATGACGCCCGAACAGGTCAAGAGGCTGTTCCAGGAATTCAGCCAGGCCGACGCCTCGACCACGCGCCGCTACGGCGGCACCGGGCTCGGGCTCGCGATCAGCCGCAAGCTCGCCCGTCTGATGGGCGGCGACATTGAGGTCGAGAGTGCCGCCGGCGTCGGCACGACCTTCACGGTCCGGCTGCCGACCGGACCGGCCCAGCCGGCCGCAGCCATCCCGCCGGGCGAGCCCGCGCAGCGGCGGCCGGCCGCCGCTGCGCGGGCCGGTACCGGCGACGCCGCGACCGTGCTGGTGATCGACGACGAGCAGACCGTGCGCGATCTGATGCGCCGGTTCCTCGCCCGCGAAGGCTTCGATGTGGTGACCGCGAGCGACGGCGAGGAGGGGCTCCGGCTCGCGCATCAGCTGCACCCGGCGCTGATCACGCTCGATGTCCTGATGCCGGGCCTGGACGGCTGGAGCGTCCTGCAGGCGCTCAAGGCCGACCCCGAGCTCGCCTCGATCCCGGTCGTGATGCTGACCATCCTCGACGAGCAGAACCGCGGCTACGCGCTCGGCGCCGCCGACTACCTGAGCAAGCCGATCGAGCGCGACCGCCTGCGGGGGCTGCTCGCCCGGCATTGCCGCGATGCCACGCGCCGGCAGGTGCTGATCGTCGACGACGATCCGGAAGCCCGGCGCTGGCTCGCGCGCGCGCTCACCGCCGAAGGCTGGCAGACGAGCGAGGCCGAGCATGGGCGGGCGGCGCTGGCCCGGGTCCGCGAGCGCCGGCCCGACCTGATCCTGCTCGACCTCCTGATGCCCGAGATGGACGGCTTCGAGTTCCTGGCCCAGCTCCAGGCCGATCCGGCAGGGCCACCGATTCCCGTGGTGGTCGTGACCGCCGCCGATTTGACCGAAGATGACCACCGCCGCCTCAACGGCGCGGTCGAAAAGGTGCTCCTGAAGCAGGCGTACAGCCGGGACGAGCTCCTGAAATCGCTGCGAGAGCTGGTCGGACGGGCTGTTCCGGCACGACTGGCCGAGCCGCAGGGGGTGGCCGATGACTAAGATCCTTTACGTCGAGGACAATGACGACAACATCTACATGCTGCGCCGCCGCCTCGAGCGCAAAGGCATCGAGGTGATCATCGCCAACGACGGCGAGCAGGGCATCGCCGCCGCCCGGCGCGAGCAGCCGGACCTGATCCTGATGGACCTGAGCCTGCCGGTGATCGACGGTTGGGAAGCGGCCCGGCGCCTCAAGAGCGCGCCCGACACCCGGTCGATCCCGATCATCGCACTGTCGGCCCACGCCATGACCGGTGACCGCGAGCGGGCGCTGGCGGCGGGCTGCGACGATTACGACACCAAGCCCGTCGACCTTGCGGGCCTGATGGCCAAGATCGAGGCGCTCCTGCCGCCGGGGACAGGCTCGTGAGCGACCCGGCGCAGATCCTGGTGGTCGACGACAACGAGGACAACCGCTACACCCTGACGCGCCGGCTCAAGCGGGAGGGCTACGAGCAGGTCGCGGTCGCGACCAACGGCCGCGAGGCGCTCGACCTGATCGCGCGCCAGCCGTTCGATCTGATCCTGCTCGACATCATGATGCCCGAGATGAACGGCTACCAGGTGCTCGAGCGCCTCAAGGCCGATGACGCGCTGCGCCACATCCCGGTGATCATGATCTCGGCGATCTCGGAGCTCGAGAGCGTGGTCCGCTGCATCGGGCTCGGCGCCGAGGACTATCTGCAAAAGCCGTTCAACTCGGTACTGCTGCGCGCGCGCATCGGCGCCTCGCTCGAGCGCAAGCGCCTGCACGACCGGGAAGCCGCGCATCTGGCCGAGATCGAGCGCCAGCGTCAGCGCGCGGATGAGCTGCTGCACGCGATCCTGCCGGCGCCGGCGGTGCAGGAGCTCCAGACCAGCGATCGCATTGCCCCGCGGCGCTTCGAGGAGGTGGCGGTCGTGTTCGGCGACCTGGTCGGCTTCACGAGCTACTGCGAGCGCCACCCGGCCGAGGAGGTGGTCGCCAACCTCGACCGTCTGGCCGTCGATCTGGAGCAGATCGCCGCCAGTCATGCTCTCGAGCAGATCAAGACCACCGGCGATGGCTTCATGGCGACCGCCAATCTCCTCGAAGCCCACGCCGACCCGGTGCTGGCGGCGGTTCGCTTCGCGTTCGAGATGGTCGAGGCGGCCTTGCGCAACCCGGCGCGCTGGCAGATCCGGCTCGGCATCCACACCGGCTCGGTGGTCGCGGGCGTGATCGGCCGCCGCAAGTTCAGCTTCGATCTGTGGGGCGATACCGTGAACACCGCGGCCCGGCTGTCCGGCCTCTCCTCGGGAGGGTCGGTCTATCTGAGCGGCAGCGCCTGGCGCCGGATCGAAGGCCGCTGGCCAGGCCGTTGCCTCGGCCAGATGAGCCTCAAGGGCAAGGGTGAGGTCGAGGTCTATCTGTGCACGCCGCAGGGCGCTGCGCCGGCCGAGCCGGCCTTGAGCGCCGGCCGCTGACAGAAGACATCCTGGCCCCTGGTGGGGCGGGCGCCGGCGCTCTGACGCCCGCCCCAGAGGAGCCGACCGGCCGGCTCAGCCCTTGCCGATCGGGATCTTCTTCGCCTTCGCCTTGACCTCGGGCGGCTTGGGCACGGTCACCGTCAGCACGCCCTTGGCGAAGCTCGCCTTGACTTGGCCGGGATCGGCCTCGAACGGCAGCCCGATCGAGCGGGAAAACGAGCCGTAGGACCGCTCGACCAGGTGGTAGTCCTTCTTCTTCTCCTCCTTCTCCGCCTTCTTCTCGCCCTTGATGGTGAGCCGCCCATTGCTCAGCACGAGCTCGAGGTCCTTCTCGTCGACGCCTGGCAGTTCGGCCTCGATCTTGAGCTCGGCGTCGGTCTCGCTGACGTCGATCCGCGGCACCTCCCCCGTCCCGGCGACGGCGGGGGCGCCCCAACCATACTCGCGCGAGAAGCCCTCGAACATACGGTCCATCTCGCGCCGCAGCGAGGCGAACGGCTCCCACATCTCCATGCCCGGCAGGGTCTCGCCCTTGCCCCGACCCGGACGCCACAGCGATGGCAATGCCATGACTCTCCCTCCTTGATGTCCGTAGCGATCCGGCGTGCGCTCGAAATCGCGTGCCGGCCTTGAGCTGGATCAATTGTCGCGACGGATCCGGGTCAACTGCTCCTTGTCTGCAGGTTGGGCTCGCCGACCGACCGGATCTTAGCTTCCGGCCCGGCGGTTCCGCAACCGGCCCGCGGGCTCCTTGACCGCGCGCGGCGTCTGCGTACGTGGTCCTCGATCCGCCGTCGGGCGGCGTCGAACACCTCCTGGAGTGCCCTGTAGACGTCCTCGTGGCCATGGTGCTTGGAACCGGTGCCGGTCACCGCCAGCTCCTTGCCGGACGCGAAACAGATTGCCCTTTGTGATGATGGCCGTGCTCCCGCTCGACGGTCGCCCGGCAGCCGGTGATCCGATCGGAGAACCGCTCGAGCGCGGCCGCCTTCGCGCGGACGCGGGCCTCGATCGCGGGCGGTCGGTCGAGGGCCGGATCGCGCCGGCGGGCGCGGTCGCCGCGCGCTCAGCGCACCGTCAGGCAGGCACACTCGGCCAGGTGGGTCACCTTGTGCGAGACGCTGCCGAGCAGCAGCCCGGCCAGGTCGCCGAGACCGCGCCGGCCCATCACGATCAGGTCGGCGCCCGCGTCCTTCGCGACCGCCAGAATCGCACTCGCGGGATCCCCCTCGCGCGCCACGGTGCGAACGTTGGGCACGGCCTGCGCCCGGGCGCGCTCGGCGGCATCGCTCAGCAGCCGCTCGCCGAGGGCGAAGCGGAACCGCCGCCCGGTCTCCAGAGCCTGAGCCGCGAGCTGGTCGCTCATCACCCGCAGGTCGTCGCGGGCGTCCGCGAGGGCCGCCGGGTCGAAGCTGCGCGCGACCTCGGTGTGAAACTCGACCTCCGCGAGCTTGCGCTCGGCCGCCGACAGCGGCCTGTCGGCAACCACGTGCACCGCGATCAGCTCGGCCGCGAACCGGCTCGCGAGCTCAGAGGCGAGATCGAGCGCCGCCGCCGCGTGATCGGAACCATCGAGGGCCACCAGAACGCGTTGGATCGTCATCGCCGCCACCCCCATATCCTCTTTGTGATCCGTCCCGCGCTCAGCGACCCGCCAGCCGCCGGCGGATCGGCCGGACCGAAGGATCTCGCTGCCAGGATGACCGGGGACGGTGATCGCGCGTTGATGTGGATCAATGCGGAGCGCCCCGGCTTGCCGCTCGCTGGCGCTGGCGGGCGGGCATGCGGCCCGCGTCGCCCGGGCGCTCGCAGCCCCAGGGAGAGGTACTCGTGCTGGTCAAGGAGATGATGAGGCAGGTCGCGACGGTGGGTCCGGACGCCTCGCTCGTGATCGCGGCACGCGCGATGCGCGACCAGGAGATCGGCTGCCTGCCGGTGGTCGACGGCGACCGGTTGCTCGGCATGGTCACCGATCGCGACGTCGTGGTCCGCGGGGTCGCCGCCGGGCTTGACCCGGCGCACGCACCGGTGCGCGACGCGATGTCGGGGAACGCCGTCGCCGCCTCGGCCGAGGACCCGATCGAGCGGGCGCGCGAGCTCATGGAGGCGCACCGGATCACGCACCTGCCGGTGCTGGATCGGCGCGAGCGGGTGGTCGGCCTGATCTCGCTGCGCGACCTCACCGGCCAGTTCGCCAGGTGCAAGCCGCACGAGATCACCTTCTACAAGCGGCTCGCCAACAGCGCGGGTCATCTCCACGACGTCGAGGTCGGCAAGGTCTATCTGTCGCCCGCGATCAGCAAGGACGAGGCGGTGACGGCGGCGCTCGCCCAATTCGCCCAGGACCGCGGCCTCACCCGCTGGGACCAGGCCGCCGACGACTACCAGATCGAAGACGCCGGCTGAGGCGGCCCCGCCAGCGCACGATCTTGGCTCGCCCGCCTTCGCGCCGCGCGCGCCCGCGGCCGGGCGCGCATCGCTCGGTCCCGCAGCCTCCCGGTCCCCAGGTGGAGGCGCAGTCCCGACCCCATCTTGCAACTGAAGGTGTAATGATACGCGGCCAGCGAGACCGCCTGCGCTGGATGCGGGAAGAGGTTCCCGCCCTTCGGAAAAGAACCTTTGGCGCGGCAACTATGACGATGCTACGACGTCATGATCCCAATGGGGACTCCGAGGAGATCCCCTGGCCGCATGGCGCGCGGCGCAGCTCGAAAAGACCAGATCAAAAAGGGGAGACCGATGACGAGGCAGCAACATCACGATGGCTTCGCGGGCCGGGCTCGGTTCGGCCGTAACCGGCTGCCGCTGACGACCGGGGTGGCGGCGCTGGCGCTGGTCGCGACCGGCCTGTCGGCCGGCATGCCGAGCGCCCGGGCGGCCGATGAGATCTTCATCGGCGGCGCGCTCTGCCTGACCGGGATTCAGGCGCCCCTAGACGAGCCGGGCCTGCGGGGCGCCGAGCTCGCGGTCAAGGTGATCAACCAGAAGGGCGGCGTCCTCGGCAAGCAGCTCAAGTTCGTCAACCTTGACGGCAAGAGCGACCCGGTCACGGTCGGCAACAGCGCCGCCCAGGTGATCGGCGAGGGCGCCCAATTGATGGTCGCACCCTGCGACTTCGACATGGGCGGCCCGGCCGATCGCGAGGCCCAGAAGGCCGGCATCGTCGGCATCTCGACCTGCGCCTCCTCCCCGCTCCACGGCTCGGTCACCCTCGGCGACAAGCAGTTCACGCTGTCGATGTGGAACACCACCATGGGCGCCGCCGCTGCCGAGTACGCCTTCAAGGACAAGGGCTGGAAGAACGCCTACGTGATCACCGACACCTTCATCGACTACACGACCAGCCTCAGCGAATACTTCATCGATCACTTCAAGGCGCTGGGCGGCCACGTCATCTTCGAGGACAAGTACACCCAGGGCGCGCAGGACTTCTCGGCCCAGCTGGCCCGCCTGCAGCGCTCGTCGGAGAAGCCCGACGTGCTGTTCATCTCGTCCTACATGCCCGATCTCGGCACCATCATCCGCACCATCCGCCAGGCCGGGATCGAGGCACCGGTGCTCGGCGGCGATTCCTACGACGACTCCGGGCCTGTTCGATGCGCTCGGCGAGAAATACGGCAGCGACGTCTATTTCGTGACCCACAGCTTCATGGCGCCCGGCGCCACGCCGGAGATGGCGGACTTCCTCGAGCTCTACCAGAAGGAATACGGCAAGGCGCCCGACACCTCGTTCGTCGCGACCGGCTGGGACACCATCCAGGTCATGGCCCAGGCGGTCGCGAAGGCGGGCTCGACCGACGGCGACAAGGTCGCCAAGGCGATGGAGAACACCGAGTTCCAGCTGCTGACCGGCAAGCTGCGCTGGACCGATGCCGCCCATGGCCACGAGCCCGACATCGAGGCGGCCCTGGTCGAGCTCCAGGGCGGCAAGCCCAGCTTCATCGGCTGGCGCCGGCCCTCCGACGTGCCCAAGCCGCCCTACCTTCTCAAGTACATGGAGGAGCACAAGGGCTGAGCACGCCCGTCCCGGATGCGCTGGTCGTCGATTCGGTCAGCAAGCATTTCTACCAGCTGCGCGCGGTCGACGGCGTCAGCCTGCGCCTTGCGCGCGGCGAGATCCTGGGCCTGATCGGCCCCAACGGCTCGGGCAAGACGACGCTCATCAACGTCGTGACCGGCGTCCTGCCGCCGACCGCCGGTCGCGTCCTCGCCTCGGGCCGCGACCTCACCGGCCGCCCGGCCTACCAGATCGCCCGCGCCGGGCTCGCCCGGACCTTCCAGCGGGTGCGCCTGTTCGGCGGCCTGAGCGTCTTGGAGAATGTCATGGTCGCCGCCATGAGCGTCGGCGCGCGCCGCGCCGAGGCGAGCGCACGGGCAGAGGCGGCGCTCGCGCGTATGGGCGTCGAGCGCTGGGCGGGCACGCCCGCGACCGCGCTGCCCTACGGCCACGAGCGCATGGTCGAGGTCGCCCGGGCGCTGGCGATGCAGCCGCGCTTCTTGTTCCTCGACGAGCCGGCCGCCGGCCTGAACGAGGACGAGAGCGAAGAGCTCTTGACCCGGCTCGCGAAGGTCCCCGCCGAAAGCGGCCTCGGCATGCTGATCGTCGACCACGACATGCGCCTGATCATGCGCCTCTGCCACCGCCTGCACGTGCTCAACTACGGCCGCACGATCGCCGAGGGCACACCGCAGGAGGTCCGCATGGTGCCCGAGGTGGTCGAGGCCTACCTCGGCGCGCCGCTGGAGGACGAGGGTGCTGGCGCTTAGGGACGTGCACGCGCACTATGGCGCGATCGCTGCGCTCAGGGGCGTCACCATCGAGGTCAACCAGGGCGAGCTGGTCGCCCTGATCGGCGCCAACGGCGCCGGCAAGACCACGACGCTCGCGACGGTCATGGGCGTGCTGACCCCGACCAAAGGCTCGATCAGCTTCCGCGGCGAGGCGATCGCGGGGCTCGCGCCCGAGGCGATCGTGCGCCGGGGGATCGCCATGGTGCCCGAGGACCGGGAGATCTTTCCGGCGCTGACGGTCGAGCAGAACCTCCGCCTTGGCGCCTTCATCCGCCGCGACCGCGACGAGTACCGGCGCGATCTCGGCGAGATGTTCCAGATGTTCCCGATCCTCGGGGAACGGCAGGGCCAGCCGGCCGGCACGCTCTCCGGCGGCGAGCAGCAGCAGCTCGCAATCGCCCGGGCGCTGATGTCGCACCCGCAGCTCCTGATGCTGGACGAGCCCTCGCTCGGCCTGGCGCCCAAGCTGGTGGGCCAGGTGTTCGAGCTGATCCGCCGCCTGCATCAGGGCGGCACGACAATCCTTTTAGTCGAGCAGAACGTCAGCCAGACCCTTCGGATCGCCGATCGCGCCTACGTCATCCGCATGGGCCGGGTCGAGGCCGGCGGCACGCCCGCGGAATTGCGCCGCCAGATCGACGTCGAGAGCGCCTATCTGGGCGGCGGCGCCGCCGCCGGAGCGAGCCGGTCATGACCGAAGCCGCCTATTTCGTCATCGACGTGCTCAGCCTCGGCAGCCTCTATGCCCTGATGGCGCTCGGCCTCGTGCTCGTCTACGGCATCCTGAAGCTCGTCAACTTCGCCTACGGCGAGCTGATCATGGTCGCGGGCTACACCCTCTACCTCCTCGACGGCTCGCCCCTGCCCTGGCTCGTGATGGCCCTGATCGCGATCCTGGCAGCCGTGCTGGCCTCCGTTCTGACCGAGCGGGTCGCCTTCCGGCCGGTGCGCGAGAAATCGCTGACCGCGATGCTGATCACCTCGTTCGCGGTCAGCACCTTGTTCCAGAACGCCGCCCTGCTGCTGATCTCGCCGCGCGCCCGCGTCGTGCCGCTCCCGGACCTGTTCACAGAGAACTTCATGGTCGGCGGCGTCCTGATCCAGGTCCGCGACCTGCTGGCAGTCGTGGTCAGCCTGACCATGCTCGCGGTGTTCACGCTCCTCCTCAACCGCACGGTGCTCGGCATCGCCCTGCGCGCCGCCGCCGACAACTTCCGCATGACCCGGATGCTGGGCGTGCCCGCCAACCTCGTGATCAGCGTCGCGTTCGCGATCAGCGGCCTGCTCGCCGGCGTGGTCGCGCTCTTCTGGCTCGGACGCACCGCCTCGGTGACCCCCGGGATCGGCCTCGAGCCCCTGATCGTGGCCTTCGTCGCAACCGTCGTCGGCGGCCTCAACAGCCTGCTCGGCGCCGTGGTCGGCGGCTACGTGCTGGCCCTGATGACGGTCGGCATCAACACCTTCCTGCCCCAGGACCTGGTCGACTACCGGCAGGCCTTCACCTTTGGCCTCGTCATCCTGATCCTCCTGTTCCGCCCCGAAGGCCTGATCCGGGCGCGCCGGGCGTGACCATGGCTTCGCCGCCCCGGCGCCGGCACCTGAGAGGCTTCACGACGGTCCTCATCCTGATCGCGCTAATCGCGCTGATCGCGGGCCTCACGTCGCTGATCGGCTCGGTCGTGCTGACCCGCTTCGTCACCACCATGTTCATCGATCTCGTGCTGGTGCTCGGCCTCCAGATCTTCATGGGCAACACCAACATCCTCTGGTTCCCGCACATCGGCTTCATGGGGGTCGGCGCCTACGCCTCGGTCCTGTTCTCCATGTCGGCGATGCAGAAGTCGCTGACGCTCCCGCACCTCTACCCGTTCCTCGTGAGCGTCCATTTGCCGTTCCTGCCGGCCCTGCTGGCTGGCGCCCTGGTCGCCGCGGTGACCGCAGCGATCGTCGGCCTGCCGCTCATGCGGCTCTCCGACTATCCGGTCGTGATCACCGGCTTTGCTCTCCTGGTCATCATCCACGTCGTGCTGACCCACTGGAACACGGTGACCAACGGCCCGCAGACCCTGTTCGGCGTCGACAACTATACCCAGCTCGGCCATGCCGCAGCCTGGTCCGCCGTGTTCGTGGTGGTCGCCTGGCTGTTCAAGGAGTCCAAGGTCGGGCTGCAGCTGCGCGCCTCGCGCGACGATCTGGTCTCGGCCGGCTCGATCGGCGTCAACATCGTCGCCGTGCGCTGGCTGGCGCTCGTGCTGAGCTCGTTCACAGCCGGCATCGGCGGCGGCCTGTTCGCCCACTTCATCACCTCGTTCACCCCCAACGCCTTCTTCCTGACCGAGACCTTCGTGGTGCTGGCGATGCTGGTGATCGGCGGCCCGGCGACCGTGACCGGCGCGGTGCTCGGCACCGTCCTGATCACGATCGTCTATCAGAGCCTCCGCTGGGTCGAGAACACGATCAACGTCAAGCAGATCTTCGCGACCAACATCGCCGGCCTGACCGACGTCTGCCTCGCGATCGCCCTGATCCTGATGCTGATCCTGCGGCCGGCCGGCATCTTCGAGCGCAACGAGCTCAACTGGCCGGCGCTGTGGCGCCGGGGCGGCGCCCGCCCGGCGCGCCCCGACCTCGGCGGCCATGATCAGAAGAAGGCGTGAGCTCTCCCGCCGGCGACCGTGACGCGGCTCTCGAGCGGGGCGGCCCAGTGACCGAACGGTCCGCGCGTCGCCGCGCCAAAAAGATCAGTACGCGGACGCTGTGGCTATGCCCGGTGGCGTGTCAGGGAGTTCGGCACGATTCTTGTGGGGTGGGTCCGGGTGCCACCCGAGAACGACGAGCATGACGAAAAAGCCGACCACATAGGCGACCGCGACGTACCAGCCGTGGCGCAGCCAGAGGCCCACCGACTTGGCTTCCGGATAGAGGTTCGAGAGCGCCACGCCGGCCGATGAGCCGAACCAGATCATCGAGCCGCCGAAGCCGACCGCGTAGGCCAGAAAGCCCCAGTCATAGCCGCCCTGTTTCAAGGCGAGCGCCGTCAGCGGGATGTTGTCGAACACCGCCGACACGAAGCCGAGACCGAGTGCGGTATGCCAGGAGGCGGCCGGCAGCTCCTCGACCGGCATCATCGAGGCGCAGGTGACCAGCGACAGGAGGAACAGCGTGCCCAGGAACGTCTGGGGCATGATTTCCCAGTCGGGCCGCCGCAGCGGCGCCGTGACCAGGATCACCGTCCAGACGGCGATGCCGATCACCGGCGCCATGTCCAGGAGCGCCGGAAATTTCAGGTTCGCGACCACGTTGGCGAGAATGGCGGCGAGCAGAATCGCGGCCACGATCAGCGCCCGCGTCCAGTGGATGTGCAGGCCGCGCGGCGGGTCCTTCTTGATCGGCGAGAACCGATGCTGCCGGAGCGCCGCCGGAACGCCGAAGATCAAGATGGCGGCCGCGGCCGCGACGAACGCATCGATCACGGTGAGCGGGCTCACGCCGTCGATCCACATCATGGTCGTCGTGGTATCGCCGACCACGCTGCCGGCGCCGCCGGCGTTGGAGGCGGCGACGATCGCGGCCAGATAGCCGATGTGCACCTTGCCCCGGAAGACATGGCGCGCCATCGTGCCGCCGATCAGCGCCGCAGCGATGTTGTCGAGGAAGCTCGAGACCACCGCGACGATCAGAAGCAGGGCCAGGCCGCCCTTCCAGTCGTCCGGCAGGAACGCCGGCATCTCGTCGGGAATTCGGCTGTGCTCGAAATGCCGCGACAGGAGCGCAAACCCCATCAGGAGCAGGAACAGGTTGGCGAGGATCACCCACTCGTGCTGCAGGTGCAGGCCGAGCCCGACCAGGCCGGTGCCGTATTTGAAGCCGGTGAAGATCAGCTTGTAGATCGTGATCGTCGCGAGCCCGGACAGCGCGACCGCAAGCGTGTGATGGTGGAACAGGGCGACCCCGAGCAGCGTCAGCCCGAACAGGATGAAGTCGACCGGAATGCCGAGGACATAGATCGGCGCGCCCGCGGCCTCGCCGGTGGCCGCCGCCGCGGCCGGCACGGCGATGAGACAGCCGATCGCTGCCAGCACGAAACCGAGAGGGCACCACCGCTTGGCTGGCGCCGCCTGAGCCGAAACCGCCGCGGACCTGGCCGCGGGGCGCGCGCAGCAGGATCGCGGCATCAGCAACCGGGCGCCGACGGCCCGGCGAAACGTCCCGAAAGCGGCAGCCGCAGGACCGACCGGGTCGAGGTCAGACTGAACGCGTGCAACACCCTGCACTCCCGGGCCGAGCGCGCTTCGATCGGTGATGTAAGCAAACCGCTGGTCCCCTCACGAGCGGGGCAATTTACTAGCAAGCTTGGGCGGGCGCCGCCAGCCCATTGTTGGGTGCCGGGTGGCCGGCCGGGCGCCGGCACGGCGTTGGCGGTCCGATCCCTTGCCGGATCGGCCGGGTCGGCGGCATAGTCACCAGGAACGCCAAGCGGGAGACGGCAATGGCATCGCTGCACCGATGGCTGCCATGGATCGCCTGCAGCGGTCTGCTGGTCGGCGCGGCGAGCCCGGTCACCGCCGGCGAGACGCTCGATCGGGTGTTGTCGCGAGGCGTCATGGTGATGTCGACCGACGCCGGCTTTCCACCCCAGTCGTTCCGCGACAGCGAGGGCGAGTTCCAAGGCTTCGACATCGACGTCGGCCGCGAGATCGCCGAGCGTCTGGGCGTCGACATCGACTTCGTGACTCCCGGCTGGGACGCGATCACCGCCGGCGGCTGGGGCGGCCGCTGGGACGTCTCGATCGGCTCGATGATCCCGACCGCGGCGCGCGCCAAGGTGCTCGATTTCCCGGCGATCTACTACCGCATGCCGGCAGCGCTCGCCGTCCACCGGGACAACCGGACGATCACGACGCCCCACGCCGGCAGCGGCAAGCGGATCGGGGTCGGCGCCGACACCCCCTACGAGAGCTATCTGAAGAAGGACCTCACGCTCTACGATCAGACGGCCGCCCCGATCGCGTTTCTGATCGACGATGCCAACATCCAGACCTACGACACCGACGCCCACGCGCTCGCCGACCTCAAGCAGGGCGACGGCGTCCGCCTGGATGCCGCGATCACCGCGCTGCCGACGATCCTGCAGGCGATCAAGGAAGGCTATCCGCTCAAGGTGATCGGCGACCCCTTGTTCCGCGAGCCGCTCGCGATCGCGACCGACCAGGGCGACCCGGATTGGAACGCCCAGCTCGCCGCCTTCGTCCAGACCATGCGCGAGGACGGCACGCTCAAACGGTTGTCGGAAAAATGGTACGGCATCGACCTCAGCCCATGACCGGACGGCCGGCACCGCACGTCGCCATGCCGTTCGCCTGGAAAGTCGATCGCCCGCCGGAGAGAAGGCCATCATGACCCAGCTGCTCCTGGCCGCGCTGTTCCTGCTGGCGAGCCACTTCGGGATCTCGTCGACGCCGCTGCGCCCCTGGCTGGTGGCGCGGATCGGCGAGCGCCCCTACCTCGGCCTCTACTCGCTGATCGCGCTCGCCGCGATCATCTGGGTGATCCGCGCCTGGGCGCGCGCGCCCTATGTCGAGCTCTGGCCGGTCACCGCCGGGACCGCGCTCGTGCCGCTGATCGTCATGCCGTTCGCCCTCGTGCTCGCGGTCGCCGGCCTCAGCACCCCCAACCCGACCGCGGTCGGCGCCCCGCCGGAGACGCTGCAGGGTGCTGCAACGGTGCGCGGCATCTTCCGGGTGACGCGCCATCCCTTCCAGTGGTCGGTCGTGCTCTGGGCGGTGGCCCACGTGATCGCCAACGGCGACCTCGCCGGCGTCATCATGTTCGGCGCGTTCGGCGCGCTCGCCCTGATCGGCACCTGCCTGATCGATCGCAAATACGCCGCGCGGCGCGGCGCCGACTGGCAGGCCTTCGCGGCCGCCAGCTCGAACCTGCCGTTCGCGGCGATCGCGGCCGGCCGCCAGCACTGGGTGTTCGCCGAGATCGGCTGGTGGCGGGTGATCCTCGGGCTCGCTGTCTACCTGGTCCTGCTCGCCGTCCATCCCTGGCTGTTCGGCGCCGCGCCGCTCACGGCCCTCTGACGCCGGTCCCCCTTCCCCCGGCCGCGGTTCGCCCGATCTCTACCGAGGCGACGCGCAGGCGAAGGAGGGAAGCGGTGACCACCAGGGATCGGAGCGACGCGCCCGGACTGTTTGCCGACGCCACGAGCTACGAGGAGCTGAAGGCCGCGGCGGAGCGCTGCGAAGCCTGCCCGCTCTATCGAAACGCGACCCAGACGGTGTTCGGCGAGGGACCGCGCGCAGCGCGGCTGATGCTGGTCGGCGAGCAGCCGGGCGATCAGGAGGACCTCAACGGGCGCCCGTTCGTCGGGCCCGCGGGCCAGCTGCTCGACTGGGCGCTCGAGAAGGCCGGGATCGAGCGCGCCCAGACTTACGTCACCAACGTGGTCAAGCATTTCAAGTGGGTCGCGCGCGGCAAGCGGCGGATCCACAGCAAGCCGTCCTCGCTCGAGATCAAGGCCTGCCGGCCATGGCTCGACCAGGAGATTTCGCTGGTCCGGCCCGAGGTCCTGGTCTGCCTGGGTGCCACCGCGGCGCAGGCGCTGCTCGGGGCGAGCTTCCGCGTCACCCGCGAGCGCGGCCGCTTCGTCCGCTCCGATCTCGCACCCCACGTCATGGCGACCGTGCACCCCTCCTCGCTGCTCCGGATCGAGGACGACAAGGAACGCAAGGCGGCGATCCGCGAGTTCGTGACCGAGCTGCGCCAGATCGCGGACGTGCTGCACGGCAAGGACTGACGCACCGGGCGCGGCGGCTTTGACATTTCGGCCGGCCGGGCCTCTCCTTGGAGCACCTTGCACTGGCGGGAGATCGTCCATTGCCCGGGGTCCTGCTGATCACCGGCGCCGGCCGCGGCATCGGCGCCGCGACCGCGCTCGCCGCCGCCCGGGCGGGCTACGCGGTGGGCGTCAACTACCAGCGCGACGCCGCGGCCGCGGCCGGGGTGGTGGCCCAGATCCAGACCGCAGGCGGCCAGGCGCTCGCCGTCCAGGCGGACGTCGCCGATCCGGACGCCGTCGCCCGCCTGTTCGATCAGGTCGAGCAGGCGCTGGGGCCCCTCACCGCGCTGGTCAACAACGCCGGCACCACCGGCCGGATCACCCGCTTCGAGAGCCTCGACCTCGCGACGCTCCGGCGCACGATCGACGTCAATCTGATCGGCAGCATGCTCTGCGCAAAGGAGGCGGTCCGCCGCTTCTCGAGCGCGCACGGCGGCCAGGGCGGGGCGATCGTCAACCTGTCGTCGGTCGCCGCCCTGACCGGCAGCCCCGGCGAATACGTCCACTACGCCGCGACCAAGGCCGCGATCGAGGCCTTCACCCGCGGCCTCGCCCGCGAGGTCGCGAGCGAGCGCATCCGCGTCAACGCGGTCGCCCCCGGCACGGTCCAGACCGACATCCACGCCGCCGGCGGCGATCCCGAGCGCCCGGCCCGGGTTGCGGCGCGCATCCCGCTCGGCCGCGTCGGCGCACCCGAGGAGATCGCGGCAGCGATCCTCTGGCTCCTGTCCGATGCCGCCGCCTACGTCACCGGCAGCATCCTCACCATCGCAGGCGGGCTCTGATCATGACCGACCTCGAGAAGCACCCCGCGACCCTCGCCGCCCAGGCCCAGGGCCACCCCGACCCGGCCACCGGCGCCCTGATCCCGCCGCTCTACGCGACCACCACCTACCTACGCGACCCCGACAACCAGTACCGTCGCGGCTGGAGCTATGGCCGCGCCGACAACCCGACCGTCGAGCACGCCCAGGCCCTCCTCAACACGCTGGAAGACGGCGCCGGCTGCCTCCTCTTCGCTTCAGGGATGGCGGCGGCGACCACGGTTTTTCTGTCACTCAACCCCGGCGACCACGTGATCGCGCCCAAGGTCATGTACTGGGGGCTGCGCCACTGGCTCCTGACCTTCGCGATCCCCTGGGGCCTCGCCGTCGACCTCGTCGACACCGCCGACCTCGCCACCCTTGAGGCCTCGATCCGCCCCGGCACGACCAAGCTGATCTGGCTCGAGACCCCCGCCAACCCGACCTGGGCGATCGCCGACATCGCCGCCATCGCGGCGCTCGCCCACGACGCCGGCGCCCGCCTCGCGATCGACAGCACGGCCGCGACGCCCGTCCTCAGCCGTCCGCTCACGCTCGGGGCCGACCTGGTCATGCACTCGGCGACCAAATACCTGAACGGCCACACCGACCTCGTCGCCGGCGCCCTGGTCACCGCCCGCACAAACGACCTCTGGACCCGGATTTCCCAGATTCGCCACGACGCGGGCGCGATCCTCGGCCCCTTCGAAGCCTGGCTCCTGCTGCGCGGCATGCGCACGCTTTTCCTGCGGGTCGAGCGCGCCTGCACGACCGCCCTCTTCCTCGCCGAGCATCTTCGGGAAAACCCGAACGTGTCCGCCGTGCTCTACCCGGGCCTTCCCGATCACCCCGGCCACGCCATCGCCCTTCGCCAGATGCAGGGCGGCTTCGGCGGCATGCTCTCGATCCGGGTCAAGGCGGGCGAAGCCGCCGCCATCGCCACCGCTGCGCGCGTCAAGATCTGGCAACGCGCGACCTCGCTCGGCGGGGTCGAGAGCCTGATCGAGCACCGCGCCTCGATCGAGGGCCCCACGACCCCGGTGCCCCCCGACCTGCTGCGCCTCTCGGTCGGCATCGAGCACCCAGGAGACCTGCTGGCCGACCTCATGCAGGCCTTGGACCCAGTCGGCTGAACCCGCGCCAGGACCGGCGTGTCCTGTCGCCAACCAGGGAGACGCGACGATGGCCACCAAAGCAAGCTTCACCCCCGAGGAATGGCAGCGGCTGCTGGCGAGCCCGATGCTCGCGGGCATGGCGGTCACGGCGGCCGACCCGAGCGGTCTGATCGGCCTCCTCCAGGAGGGTTTCGCCGCCAGCCGCGCCCTCGCCCAGGCCAAGGCGGATGCCGCGACCAACGCCATGATCAAGGCAGTGATCGCCGAGTTCGAGACCGCCGAAGGCCGCTCCGCCGCGCGCGACGGCCTCAAGGCGCGCTTCGGCGGCAGCCAGGCGGGCGACCTCAAGCCCAAGGCGATCGCGGCCCTGGGCGAGGTCGGCGCACTGCTCGAAGCCAAGGCGCCCGAGGATGCGTCAGCCTTCAAGGCCTGGCTCGAAGACATCGCCCGGCGGGTCGCCGAGGCTGCCACGGAGGGCGGCTTTCTCGGCTTTGGCGGCGTCCAGGTGAGCGAGACCGAAAAAGCGACCCTCGCCGAGATCGCCGCCGCCCTCAACCGCACCGCCTGAGGCGAGCGACCTCGCCTGAGGGGTCGAGCGCCCAGGGGCTCGCCGACGCCGGTTGACCGCTACTCCGTCTCGAGGAAGAACTGCTTGCGCTGTTCCGCCGTCAGCTGCCGCGAGACGATGCGCCTCGCGTCGTCGATCAACGCCTGCGTCGTGGGAAACAGGGGCAAGATGCGGGTCGTGCGGTCGTCCGAGGCAGTCACGACCCGGGTCCCGTCCGGGCTGAACGCCGCCCACGCGACCCGGCCCTCCTGGCCTTGCAGCACCGCCACCTGCTGGCCGCTCGCCGCGTCCCAGAGCCGCGCCGTGCCATCGTCCGAGGCGCTGACGATGCGCCGCCCGTCGGGGCTGAACCGCGCCGAGGACGCCGGCCCCTGGTGCCCGCTCAGCGTGCTGACCACGGCACGCCTTGCGAGATCCCAGACCCGCACCACGGGTGGACGCTCCAGTCGGCGTGGCCGACCAGCGCCGGTAGTCTCAAAACAGGGTGCCGTCGCTGAGGGTTTGGAGCGGCGGGCCGCCGGCCGGACGAAGCTCGCGGGCGATTCTTCGGCCCGCGGCCCAAGTGCCGCCCTCCAGCACCTTGGCGAGCGGCAGCTGTTCGGATGTCAGGCCGAGCTTTGAGCGCACTTGCTCCGCAAGCTGGTCGATCAAGGCGACGGTCAGCGCCCGCCATTCGACCACGACCTCGGAGCTGCCGGCATGCGTCTCGCCGAGCACGGCGGCGTGCTTCGGGCGCAGCACGCCCTGATCGATCAGCAGGCCGCCGTTCCGGTATTCGGCGAGCGCGGTCAGCTGATCGAGGCCGGTGACCACGATGCCGGCGGCCTCGAGCGGTTCGATCAGGGAATAGGCGAGCCACTGCGAGAGCTTGTGGAACGGCACCAGGCCTGACGTCAGGTCTCCCGTCTCGGCCGCAGGGTGGCGGCCGACGTCGCCGAGGTTTTTCCCAGCGAGCTCGATCCGCCCAGGCCAGATGTCGCCCAGGCCTTCGAGCACCGCGGCGAGGATGGCCGACGCCGGCAGGCGCCGGTCCTTTTCCTGACGGGCGAGGTAATCGAACAAGCCGCCGATCCGCGGCGCGTCGGTGCCGAAGATCTCCGGCTTCTCGATCACCGCCTCGCCCAGCCGGTTGAGCAGTCGGCACCGCCCGGCGAGCCCGACCAGCGGATTCTTCCCGCTTACCTGGAAAGCGTTGCCGAGGGTGCGCTCCTCGAGGCCGATCAGAGCTTGGGCATCGGCGCGCAGCGGCCGCTCGGGATCAGCCGAGAGCGCGCCGGAGCGGAACAGATCGAGGCTCGCGAGTGCTAGGCCCTCGGAGCGGGCATAGGTCTCGGCCGTGGCCGGCTCGCGGTAGCGCCATGCATCGCCGGCGCCGGCATCGAGCAGCACGCTCGTCACCACCAGATCGAAGCGCGTGCGCGCCAGCTCGTCGGGAGCGAGGCCGGCGCCGAGCGTCGCAGCGCGATCGTGACCACCGGTGGAAAAATGCCGCCAGCGGCTGTGGTAGGGGATGTCGAGGTCTGGGTAGCTGGTCCGGATGGTGTCGATGACGTAGTCGGCGGTCGGCTCCAGGCGCGCCGCGTCGAGCGCAAAGTGGAACAGCTCGCCGCGCTCGGCCGCGCCCAGCACCAGGCCGGCGCGCGCGCGGATCGCCGCCGGCGTGCGCAGCCAGGCGATCGCCTCGGCCGGAGCGTCGAAGCCGGTCACTCAGGAGGCCTGGTAGTCGGTCAGGGCCCGGCCCTTGGCGGTCTCGAGCTCGCTCTCGGTCGGTGTCTCGAGCGCGTAGTAGCCGGCCGCCTTCTTGGCATCCATCTCGACCCTGGCGTCCTCGGGAATCTGGCCCTCCGGGATCGGCACGCGCTCGATCACCTCGATGCCGGAGCGGACCATGGCGTCGTATTTGAGGTTGCTCATCGACACCAGGTGGTGGATGCGGGTGATGCCGAGCCAGTGCAGGACGTCCGGCATCAGCTCCTGGAAGCGCACGTCCTGGACCCCGGCGACGCATTCGGTGCGCTCGAAATAGGCCGCGGCGCGGTCGCCGCCCGGCTGGCGCTTGCGGGCGTTGTAGACCAGGAATTTCGTCACTTCGCCGAGCGCCCGGCCTTCCTTCCGGTTGTAGACGATCAGCCCGGCGCCGCCGGCCTGGGCGGTCGCGATGCAGACCTCTATGCCGTGCACCAGGTACGGCCGGCAGGTGCAGATGTCGGAGCCGAACACGTCCGAGCCATTGCACTCGTCGTGCACGCGGCAGGCGAGCTCCCTGGCCGGGTCGGCCAGGGTCAGCACGTCGCCGAAGATGTAGCAGGTGAGGCCCCCGATCGGCGGCAGGAACACCTTGAGGTCGGAGCGGGTCACGAGTTCCGGGAACATGCCGCCGGTCTGCTCGAACAGATGCCGCCGGAGGCTGGTCTCGTTCACGCCGCAGCGCTCGGCCACCCCCGGCAGATACCAGACCGGCTCGATCGCGACCTTGGTGCAGTTGACCTCGCCGGAGGGTGTGACGATCCGGTCGTCCGGGTGCAGCTGCTCGAGGCGGACCGCGTGCTTCAGCTCCGGCACGGTCAGCCGCGCGCGGGTCACCGCGATGGTCGGACGGATGTCCCAGCCGTCCGCGAGCTGGCTCGCGAACGCCTCGCCCACGATGTGGCCGAAGGGGTCGAGCGAGACGATCGTCTTCGGGTTGGCCCATTGCGGATGCGGACCGATCGGCATCGCGGGCGCCGTGTTGGTGAGGTCCGGGCGGTGCAGCGCGTCGAGGCTGCCCGAGGCGACCGCGAGCGCCCGGTAGAGCGCGTAGGACCCGGAATGGGCGCCGATCACGTTGCGCCGGCTGGCATCGCTGAGGGTGCCGATCACCGGCCCGCGCGCCGCCGCGCTCGCCGCCCCCCAGGTGATCTTCGGCGCCTTCGGGCGCCCGGGCCGGGGATGCGAGGTGAGCGTGATATGGCGCGCCGCTACCGGCCGGTCGGGGCTCGGGTCCGTCATCGGCTTCAATCCAGCGCTGGGTCCGGATCACCGTCGGGCGAGGCGGACTTTGTCGGCCTTCGGGGCCCATGGCCATTGGCCGGGGTTGCGAGATACACTAATCTGGTGATGGATGTGCGAAACGCCAGAGCCGATCAGGAAACCGGGGAGGTGAGTTGCTATGCGCCTGTTGCGCTATGGATCAAGCGGGGCCGAGAAGCCGGGATTGCTGGACGCCGAAGGGCGGATCCGCGACCTCTCGGGTGAGATCGACGACATCACGCCGGCGGTGCTTGCGGCCGAGAGCCTGGCGCGCCTGGCGCAGCTGAAGCCGGCGTCGCTGCCGTCGGTCCAGGGCCGGCCGCGGCTCGGGCCACCCTTGGCACTGGTGCCGAACCTGGTCTGCATCGGCCTCAACTACGCCGACCATGCCAAGGAGAGCAACCAGCCGATTCCCGAGCAGCCGATCGTGTTCATGAAGCACACCGGCTGCATCATCGGTCCGAACGATCTGGTCAAGATCCCGCGCGGCTCGAAGAAGACCGACTGGGAGGTCGAGCTCGGCGTGGTGATCGGCAAACGCGCCTCCTACGTCGAGGAGGCGGCCGCCATGGACCACGTCGCGGGCTACACGATCGTCAACGACGTCTCCGAGCGCGACTTCCAGTTCACCGGCGGCGGCGGCCAGTGGATCAAGGGCAAGAGCCCGGACACCTTCGGGCCGATGGGCCCCTGGCTGGTCACCAAGGACGAGATCCCGGACCCGCAGAGCCTCAACATGTGGCTCGAGGTCGACGGCCACCGCTACCAGAACGGCTCGACCGCGACCATGATCTTCGGCGTCGCCCATCTGGTGAGCCACCTCAGCCGCTACGTCACGCTGCTGCCGGGCGACGTCATCAGCACCGGCACGCCGCCAGGGGTCGGCGCCGGGGTCAAGCCGAACCCGGTGTTCCTCAAGGCCGGCAACGTCATGCGCGTCGGTATCGAGGGCCTCGGCGAGCAGCGGACGGAGGTCGGCCAGGCCTGACCGGTGCACGCGCGACCGTGGTGCCGCCGGAACTTCTGACCGCGCGGCTGCGTCTCCGGCCGCGGACGCCGGACGATCTGGAGGCGAACCTGGCGATGGACCTCGATCCGGAGGTCCACCGGTATATCTTCGTCCATGGCGTCCCGGACGTCGCGGCGCATCGGGCCGAACTGCTGCGCCGGATGACGACCCCGCCCGCGAGTGGCGCCCTCTGGGTCGTGGAGTGGCGGCAGCAGCCGGGCTTCCTCGGCTGGTGCGGGGTGTTCCCGCTCGAGGACTCCGGATTGCTCGAGCTCGGCTACCGCTATACGCGCGCGGCCTGGGGGCAGGGAGTCGCTACCGAGGCGGGCCGTGCGGTGCTCGACCACGGCTTTCGCGTCATCAGCCTCGATCCGATCGCCGCCGTCGCCCATCCCGACAACCTGGCCTCGCGCCGGGTGCTCGAGAAGCTCGGTTTCCGTAACGAAGGCCTGGCGCGTTACTATGGCGTCGAGGTCGTGTTCTACCGGCTCACGCGGCGTCAGTATCTCGCCGCTGCGCCCGACCGGTGATGCGCAGGGGAGTACCGTTGACGAACGGTCCCTGGTGATATGAAGTGATTTCAGAGGCATACTGGTCGGGAGAGGGACAATGAACAAATGGCTTGGCGCGCTGGCCCTCGTGGCCGCGGCGGGGGTGGCGACTCCGATCGCGCACGCCGAGACACCGGCATCGACGCTGGTGATTGCGATGAACATCGACGACATCATCTCGCTTGATCCGGCCGAGACCTTCGAGCTCGTGGGCGGCGAGGTGAACGCCAACGTCTACGATCGGATCACCGTGCACGAGCCCGGCCAGGAGAAACTGAGCGGCGGGGTCGCCGAGAGCTGGGACATTGCGGACGATGGCCACACCATCATCCTGCACCTCCGGCCCGGCCTGACCTTCCATTCCGGCAACGCGATCACCGCCGATGACGTGGTGTTCTCGCTGGCCCGGGTGATCAAGCTCAACAAGACCCCGACCTTCATCCTCAGCCAGCTGGGCTGGACGGCGGACAACGTCGACCAGATGGTGACCGCGCAGGACCGGATGACCGTCCAGCTCAAGATTCCAGAGAAGCTGGCGCCGACGCTCGTGCTCAACTGCCTGTCGGCGGGGGTCGGCTCGGTCGTCGACAAGCAGGTCGCGCTGGCGCACGAGGCCGATGGCGATCTCGGCCACGAGTGGTTGAAGACCAACTCGGCCGCCTCGGGCCCGTTCGTGCTCAAGAGCTGGAAGCCGAACGAGAGCGTGATTCTGGAGGCCGCCTCGACCTCGCGCTACGGGCCGCCCGGGGTCAAGCGGGTGATCCTCCGCCATGTGCCCGAACCCGGCGCGCAGCGTCTCTTGATCGAGAAGGGCGACGTCGACATCGCCCGCAACCTCAGCGCCGACCAGATCGCAAGCCTCGAGGGCAATCAGGACATCGTGATCCAGACCGATCCGAAGGCGCTGTCGATCTATCTCCAGGTCAACATGCGCGACCCGATTCTGTCGAAGCCCAAGGTCCGCGAGGCGCTCCGTTATCTGGTCGACTATCAGGGCATGGTCGACAGCTTCCTGCGCGGCCAGTTCAAGGTGCACCAGTCGTTCTGGCCATCGGGCTTCTTCGCCTCGCTGACCGACACGCCATTCTCGCTGGATGTCGCCAAAGCCAAGACGCTGCTCGCCGAGGCCGGCTATCCGGACGGCTTCGAGGTCAAGCTCGACGCGTTTAACAGCTCGCCCTACGTCGACATGGCCCAGGCGATCCAAGGGACGATGGCCCAGGCCGGGATCAAGGTCTCGATCCTCCAGGCCGAGCGCAAGGCGGTCTACGCCAAGCACCGGGCGCGCCAGCAACAGATGATCCTGACCCACTGGAGTCCCGACTACCTCGATCCGAACTCGAACGCCGATGCCTTCGCCTCGAACCCGGACAATCGCGACGAGGCCAAGCTCACCGGCGTGATCGCCTGGCGCGGCGCCTGGGACACGCCCGAGAATACGGCGCTGACCGCGGCCGCCCGTCAGGAATTGGCCCCCGAGAAGCGCAAGGAGATGTACCTGACCCTGCAGCACAACGTGCAGCAGGACTCGCCCTACGTCTTCATGTTCCAGGGCGTCGAGCAGTCGGCCCTGCGGGCCAACGTCAAGGGCTTCATCTCCGGCCCGAGCTTCGACCTGGTGTTTTACCGCGAGGTGACCAAGAGCTGAGGCGACCGGGCGGGCGCCGGGGTCGACTTGGTAGCTGAGGCTACGGCGCCCGCAGATCCACCATCGCCCGGGCCGGGATGATCGCGCCGGGTTGGCCGATCACCCGGGCGGCTAGCACGCAGCCGAGGCGGGCGGCGGCTTCGGGCTCGGCGCCGAGCAGACGGGCGGCGAGATAGCCGGCGTTGAAGCTGTCGCCGGCCGCCGTGCTGTCGACGACCTTGGCGACCGGCAGCGGCGGCACGTCGCCCGTGAACGCTGCCGAGGACAGGAAGCAGCCCGCGGCCCCGCGCTTGACCGCGACCTCGGCGACCCCGAGATGATGCAGCCGGTCGGCGGACTGGCGCGCATCGGCGACCCCGAACAGCGCCTGCTCGTCGTCGAGGGTCGGCAAGGCGAGGTCGGACCGGGCCAGCATCTCGTCGAACGCGGTTCGGGCGCTGGCCGGGTCCGGCCAGCCGACCGGCCGGTAGTTGCTGTCGAAGGCCACCCGGCCGCCCCGCTCGCGGACCGCGTCCGCAATCGCCAGCAACGCGCGGCGCTGCCGGGCCTCCAGGATCGAGAGCGTGACGCCCGATAGGTAGACCAGGTCGTAGGAGCTGAGCTCCTGGCGCAGCCGCTCCGCCCGGCCGTCCCTCAGCATCTCGCGCGCGGCCGAGGCGGAGCGCCAGTAGGTGAAGCTGCGCTCGCCCCCCGCATCGGTCCGGATCGTGTAGAGGCCGGGCAGCCGGCCCTTGAGGCGTGCGACCAGCCCGGTGCCGATCCCTTCCGCCTGCCACATCGCGAGCATGGCATCGCTGTAGGCATCGTCGCCGAGCGCGCTGACGTAGTCGACCTGGACGCCCTGCTCCCGGGTCAGGCGCGCGAGATAGACCGCGAAGTTCAACGTATCGCCGCCGAAGGCGAGGCTCAGCTCGGACGGGCTGCGATGGCGCAGCTCGATCATGCATTCGCCGATGCTGGCGATCCTGAGCATGGCCCCGGCTCGCGCTGCCCGCGCGCGCTCAGGCCGCCTGGCTCAGGGGCTGCTGCAGAGCGCGCTCGACCGCCTCGGCGAGTGCCAGCGACGAGGTCAGGCCCGGGCTCTCGATCCCGAACAGGTTGACCAGGCCAGGCACGCCGTGCTCACGCGGGCCCTGAATGACGAAGTCGGCAGCATGGCTGCCCTTGGGGCCGAGCTTGGGCCGCATGCCGGCGTAGCCGGGCTCGAGGGCACCGTCCTTGAGCCCCGGCCAATAGGTCCGGATCGCGGCGTAGAAGACGTCGGCGCGCCTCGGATCGACGTCGTAGTTGATGCCGTCGACCCACTCCACGTCCGGGCCGAAGCGCACCTGGCCGCCGAGATCGAGGGTGACGTGGACGCCGAGCCCGGCCTGTTCCGGCACCGGATAGACCAGATGCGAGAACGGCCGGCCGCCGGCGAGGGTGAAATAGTTGCCCTTGCAGTAGTGGGCCGCGGGCAGCAGGTCGGGCCTCAGGCCCTCGATGCGGGCGGCGAGATCCGGCGCGTGCAGGCCGGCGCTGTTGACCACGATGCGGGCCTTGAGCGCCATGGCCTGGTCGCCGCCGACCTCGAGCTCGATGCCATCCTCGGCGATCTTGCCGCGCTCGACCGGGGCGCAGAACGCGAGCATGGCGCCGTGGTCCTCGGCGTCGCCCTGATAGGCGAGCATCAGGCGGTGGCTGTCGATGATCCCGGTCGAGGGCGAGAGCAGGGCTGCGGTGCAGAACACCTCGGGCTCGAGCTCTTTGACCGCCGCGGGCTCCAGCCATTCGAGATCGGTCACGCCGTTGGCCGCGGCCTTGGCCCTGATCTGCTCGAGCAGCGCCTTCTGCGCCTCGCTGGTGGCGACGATCAGCTTGCCGCAGCGCCGGTGCGGCACGCCGTGCTCGGCGACGTAGCGGTAGAGCTTCTGCTTGCCGGCGACGCAGCTTTGCGCCTTGAGCGAGCCGGTTGGGTAATAGATCCCGGCGTGGATCACCTCGCTGTTGCGCGAGCTGGTCTCGGTGCCGATCATGGTCGCCGCCTCGAGCACGATCACCTCGCGCCCGGCCTGTGCCAGCTGGCGGGCCACGGCGAGGCCCACGACGCCGGCCCCGATCACCACGCAGTCGACCCGTTCCATGGGCTGGTCCTCGATGGCTGTCGCCGGCCTCTAGCCGATCAGGGCGTCGATATCGGCGTCCGCGACGCCCACGGACCGCGCCGCCGCCAGGATGTCCGCCCAGCTGCGCTGATCGATCTCGATGCCCTCGGCGAGCCGCTGCCGCCGCCTGCGCTGCTCGGGCTCGCCCGGCACCAGGACCTCGGCGACCCCGGCGAGCGGCCGGGCCGACTTGATATAGGCGAGCATCGCGCTGCCCTCGCGCCAGAGCTGCTCGCGCCCGCCGAGCGCCTCGGGGTCGATGACGACCGAGAGCATGTTGTTGACGCTGCCGCCGCGCATCTCGTGCTCGGGCAGGATCGTCCAGCCGCCGGTCAGCGCGCCCGCGAGCAGCTCGCAGAGGATGGCGAGGCCCGAGCCTTTGTGGTCGCCCATGGCTACGAGTGCACCCTGCGGCTCCTGGAACATGACCGCGGCGTCCCGGGTCGGCCAGCCCTCGGCGTCGAGCAGGCTGCCGTCGGGCGCCGGCACGCCGCGGTTGGCCGCGACCCGCGCCTTGCCGAGGGCGATCTTGCTGGTCGCCATGTCGAGCACGACCATCGCGCCGTCCAGGCCCGGCAGGGCAGCGCAGAAGGGATTGGTGCTGAGCCGCGACTGGGCGCTCCCGAACGGCGCCTGGATTGGCGGATGGTCGATGCCGTTGACGAAATGGATCGAGGCGAAGCCGGCTCGCGCGCACTGCTCCGCCCAATGGCCGATGCGCCCCAGATGGAAGCTGTTGCGGATCGCCAGCAGGGCGACCCCCTGCTCGGCGGCGCGCGCCGTGGCGAGCTCGATCGCCTCGTAGCCGATCACCTGGCCGTAGCCGCGCTGGCCTTCGACCACCAGGACCGCACCCTGCTCGCGCGCCAGCTGGGCGTGGCGGTTCGGCACCAGCGCCCCGTTGGCGCGCGATTGCACGTAGAACGGCACAAGGCCCACGCCATGGGAATCGTGGCCGGTGAGGTTCGCCTCGACCAACTGGTCGGCGACCAGGCTGGCCTCCCGCTGATCGCTGCCGCCGGCGGCGCACACCGCGCGGATCAGGGTGTGCAAGGTGTCGCTCGCGAGGATCGGCATGGCTCTCCCGGGTCCGGCAGTTGGCGGGCATGATCTACCGGGCTCGTTGCCAGAAAGCAAAGAGCAGGGCAAGCGCGTCGCGATCGCAGCGCCGCGCCGCGACGCCGCACCCCGCGGAATGGGGCCGCAGGCAGGGATCTTGCGCCCGGCTCGAAGCCCGATTTCCGGCCGTAATGGCGATCGTTGCCGATCTGGTCGGCGGCCCCCAATCAGCCGCCTCGTTTGGCCGCGGCGAGCGGCGGGCGACCGGCCACGGAACTCGCTACCATCGCTCCCGCGATCAGCTCCTGCAGACGCCGCTCCGCCAGGGCATGAGCGAGAAAGGCGCGGAATTCCGGCCGCGCCCGCAGTTCGGCCCGACCGATCAGGGGCGCGCAGATCTCGGCCCGCTCGGCCGAGTTGAAGAAGCCGTCGAGCACGGCCTGCACGCGCTCCCAGTAGGCCGCGCTGGCATCATAGCTGCGCAACGCGTCGGTGCCGCCGATCTGCAAGAGGAAGGCGGCATAGGCCTTCGACTGGGCCTCCCCGAGGAAGCGGCTGCCGCCCCGCTCCAAAACGTCGACGATGCTCGCTCCCATTGGCGCTGTCATGGCGTATCCTCGTCCATTGGCGCTTCTCAAGACACCCGCTGTGCCAGTGCGATCCTAGACGCGACGCGCCTAGGGAATTGTGAAGCAGTTCACAAGCGAGCGCGGTGGCAGCGGCTTTTCGACGGCGGCCGCTCTTGAGCCCGAAAACACGGCCGGACGCGCTCGACGCCGCCCGCCTTCGCACGCCTGAGGATGCCGATGTGGTCTTGACGGCTGGTAAAGCCCCCGGCCGCGCTCCGGTTGCGTGGCCCGCCCAGTCGGCTAGAGTGCCGCGCGTGATGCGAGAGCTGACCTGGACTGCCGTCCGCCGCCCGCTGTCGGCCGCCGGCTTGGCGCTGCTGCTGGCGGGCTGCGCCGCGCAGGGCAAGCTCGAGCCGCGCCATAGCCCCTCGGGGCTGCCGACGCCGCTGCCGCAAGCCGATTTCGCCGCCTACATCGAGCAGGCCAAGGCGCCGATCGCCGCCGCCAACGCCGCGATCGGCAAGCCGCTCGATCCGGAGGTGATCGAGCAGCGGGCACCGTTCGAGCTGCGGCCGGAGGCTACCCGTTGCCGGCGTGCGAAGGACGGTCGCTACCCGCGCGCGGTGCTGCTGATCCACGACCTCGGCGACACCCCCTACGAGATGCGCGACCTGGGGCAGCGCTTCGCCGCCGCCTGCTATCTGGTGCGGGCGATCCTGTTGCCCGGGCACGGCACGGTGCCGGGCGATCTGCTCGAGGTCGACCAGACCGCCTGGGTCGAGGCGACCCGGCTTGGCGTAGCGAGCTTCGCGGGCCAGGCGGAGCGGCTCTGGCTGGTCGGCTTCGGTGCCGGCGCCACGCTTGCCCTCGACTACGCGCTGGGCGACGCCCGCCCGGCCGATCCCGCGCTCGGCGGCCTCGTGCTGCTGGCGCCGGCGCTCGCGCGCCCGGGCGGTGTCCTGACGCTTGCCCGCGACTACCTCGGCTATCCCCGACCCGGGGCCGCCGATGGCTTTGCGGAGGTGCTGCCCGATCGCGATCCGGTCCGCTATTCGTCGGTGACGCGCAATGCCACGCAGCAGCTCGACGCCCTGATCGACCAGGTCGACCGTCGCCAGCGGCTGCTCGAGCTGCCGGTATTCCTGGCGCTGAGCGCCGACGACACCGAGATCGACGTGCCGGCCGCGCAGCGCTGGTTTTGCCGTCAGCTGATCGGGCCGCGCGAGCTGCTCTGGTACGCGCCGGGCGCCGAGCCGCCAACCGACTGCCGCTTCGCCCTGGCGCACGCGAGCGATCCCTGGCCGGGCATCCTCGATCTTGCCCACCCGGCCTTGCCGATCGCGCCGGACGATCCGCGCTACGGCGCCGCGGCCGACTATCTCGACTGCCGCCACTATTATTGGCAGACGGAGACGCCGAACTGGCTGATCTGCCTCGATCCGACCAAGACGCCGGTCAACTCACAGATCCGCTATGGCGAGATCACTCCCGAGAACCTGGCCGAACACGTCATGCGCCGGCTGACCTACAATCCGGATTTCGAGGCGCTGATGGCCTCGATCCTGGACTTCATCGACACAGCACCACGCGCCAGCCC
Organism: uncultured Alphaproteobacteria bacterium; assembly: GCA_963753685.1. Lineage (GTDB taxonomy): Bacteria > Pseudomonadota > Alphaproteobacteria > Geminicoccales > Geminicoccaceae > DATAOG01. Next base: position 28,642 of record CAVWDE010000011.1, on the reverse strand, counting down.
GCCGCTCCCGAGCCCGAAGCCCGCCGCGTGAGCGCGGGCTCGGCTCGCCAGCATTGGTGATTCGCGCAATCTTTGTCTGTTAGGATCCGGCCTGCCGGTTCGCCGCCGGCCCGTGGTCAGCGAGGGACAGCGATGAGCACAGCGCGCCAGAACGTTACCGTGGTCGAGCATCCGCTGGTCCAGCACAAGCTGACCCTGATGCGCAAGCGCGAGACCACGACCGTCAAGTTTCGTCAGCTGTCGCGCGAGGTCGCGACGCTCTTGGCCTACGAGGTGACCCGCGACCTGCCGATGACCACGACCCCGATCGACACGCCGCTCGCCGAGATGATCGCGCCGACGCTCGCCGGCAAGAAGCTCTGCATGGTCTCGATCCTGCGCGCCGGCGACGGCCTGCTCCAGGGCATGCTCGACCTCGTGCCCTCGGCCCGGGTCGGCCACGTCGGCATCTATCGCGATCCCGAGAGCCTGACCGCGGTCGAATATTACTTCAAGGTGCCCGAGGACCTGCAGGAGCGCCTGGTGATCGTGGTCGATCCGATGCTCGCGACCGGCAACTCGGCGGTCGCCGCGGTCTCGCGGATCAAGGAGGAGGGCGCCCAGCAGATCAAGTTCGTCTGCCTGCTGGCGGCGCCCGAGGGCATCGAGCGCTTCCAGAGCGTGCACCCGGACGTGCCGATCTTCACTGCCGCAATCGACCAGAAGCTCAACGACCACGGCTACATCATGCCAGGCCTGGGCGACGCCGGCGACCGGCTGTACGGGACCAAGTGAGCCGTTCCTAAGCCACCGTCAGGAGACCAGCGCGCGACGGCGCCAGCGGGAGGTAAGCCGGCCGCGAGGGTGGTTGCGTGATCCATCGGCCGGGGCTATGTAACAGTATAACATTTCTTCGGAGCGTGACGCATGGAGCAGTGGACGCCGTCCGCAGGGTCGGTCACCCCCTTCGCGGCGGGCGCCGTCGGCCGCCTCGCCTTCGTCGCCGGTGCTCTGCTGGTGCTCTGGTCGGCGATCGGTTGGGTGCTCGGATGGTGGGGGTGAGCCGGTGACGCCGGCGATCCGACTCCAGGACCTCACGGTCGGCTACGACCGGAACCCTGCGCTCCAGCGGGTGAGCGGCAGCTTCGGGATCGGTTCGCTGACCGCGGTGATGGGCCCGAACGGCGCCGGCAAGACGACGCTGCTCAAGGCGATCTGCGGGCTCCTCCAGCCGAGCGCCGGCCGGGTCGAGCTGGTCGGCGCCGACCGCGACCAGATCGCCTATCTGCCGCAGCAGTCGGAGATCGACCGGAGCTTCCCGATCTCGGTCCAGGACGTGGTCGGCCTCGGCCATTGGCGCCGCACCGGCGCCTTCCGGCCGGTCGGCCGGGCCGGCGCGGCGGTCGTCGACCCGGGCGCTCGCCGAGGTCGGTCTCGAAGACGCCGCCCGGCGGCCGATCGGCGCCCTGTCCGACCGGGCCAGTTCCAGCGCGTGCTGTTCGCCCGCCTGATCGTCCAGGACTGCCCGATCGTCCTGCTCGACGAGCCGTTCGCGGCGGTCGATGTCAGGACCACCGCCGATCTGCTCGAGATCGTCCGCGCCTGGCACCGCGAGCGGCGGACGGTGGTGGTCGTCATGCACGATCTGGCCCGCGCCCACGCCGACTTCCCCGAGACCCTGCTGCTGGCGCGCGAGGCCGTGGACTGGGGACCGACCGAGCGGGTGCTCCACGCCGACAACCTGCTACGCGCCTGGGGCCTGCCCGCCGCTCTGGCGGACGCGCCGGCGGTCCAACGCCTGCGGCGGTCGGCATGAACGCCTACGCGCTCCTGATCGAGCCGTTCGCCGACTACGAGTTCATGCGCCGGGCGCTGGTCGCCTGCCTGGCGCTGGCGATGGGCTGCGGTCCGGTCGGCATCATCCTCTTGCTGCGGCGCATGAGCCTGATGGGCGACGCCCTCTCGCACGCGGTCCTGCCGGGGGCTGCGGTCGGCTTTCTGGTCGCCGGGCTGTCGCTCACCGCCATGGGCCTCGGCGGCCTGGTCGCCGGCCTCACGGTGGCACTGCTCGCGGGCCTGGTCACCCGGCTGACGCCCTTGCGCGAGGATGCGGCCTTCGCCGCCTTCTATCTGACCTCGCTGGCGCTCGGTGTGCTGATCGTCTCGCTCAAAGGCAGCAACATCGATCTGCTCAATGTGCTGTTCGGCTCGGTGCTCGCGGTCGACGACCAGGCGCTGTTGCTGGTCGGGATCCTGACCAGCGTGACCCTGGTGGCGCTGGCGGTGATCTACCGACCGTTGGTCACCGAATGCTTCGATCCGCTCTTTCTGCGCACGGTCGGGGTCGGCGGCGGCCTCTATCACGGCATCTTCCTGGTGCTCGTGGTCCTGAACCTGGTCGCGAGCTTCCAGGCGCTCGGCACGCTGATGGCGGTCGGCCTGATGATGGTGCCGGCCGCGGCGGCGCGCTTTTGGGCACGCGAGGTCTGGTCGCTGGCGCTGACCAGCAGCGCGATCGGCCTGCTCTCCGGCTTTATCGGCCTGCTTGCTTCCTATCACATCGCGCTCGCGTCCGGTCCGGCGATCATCCTGACCGCGAGCTGCATCTACGTCCTGTCGGTGCTGGTCGGGCCCCGCGGTGGCATCCTCAGCCGCGGCCTCCGGCTCCGGCCAGCCTGAGTTCAACCGCGAACGGGAGCTGTCTCATGGATCGCCGTATCTGGCTCGGACTGGCGCTCGCGAGCGCCAGCCTGATCGCCGTCTCGATGCCGCTGGACCCCGTCCACGCCGCCACGCCGGGCCAGACGCTCAAGGTCGTGGCCACGATCACGATCCTCGGCGACATGGTCAAGCAGGTCGGCGGCGACCATGTCGCGGTGACCACGCTGGTCGGCCCGGACGGCGATGCCCACGCCTACGAGCCGACCGCGTCCGACGCCAAGGCGCTGAGCGCCGCCGACCTGGTGGTGGTCAACGGCCTCAGCCTCGAAGGCTGGATGGACCGGCTGTTCCAGGCCTCCGGCTACCACGGGCCGATCCTGGTCGCGAGTACCGGCGTCAAGCCGCGCCATATGGACGAGGACGGCAAGACCGTGACCGATCCGCATGCCTGGCAGGACCTCGAGAACGGCCATCGCTACGTGGTCAACATCGCGAGCGCGCTGGCCAAGGCCGACCCGGCCCACGCCGCCACCTATCAGGGCGCAGCCAAGACCTATCTGGCCGCGATCGACGCCATGGACACTTATGTCCGGTCCGAGTTCGCCGACGTGCCGCCCGAGCGCCGCAAGGTGGTGAGCTCCCACGACGCCTTCGGCTACTTCGGCGCCGCCTATGGCATCGAGTTCGCCGCGGCGGAGGGGATCAGCGAGGATGCCGAGCCGTCGGCCGCGGACATGAAGAAGCTGATCGATCAGATCCGGCGCGAGCACATCAAGGTGCTGTTCTTCGAGAACGCGCTCAGCCCGCGGCTGGTCGAGCAGATTGGCCGGGAGACCAACGCCGCGGTCGGCGGCACGCTGTACGCCGATGCGCTCTCACCGCCGGACGGGCCGGCGCCGACCTACCTCGACATGTTCCGCCACAATATCCCCCTGCTCAAGGCGGCCATGCTCGGCAAGGCCGCCTGAGATTATGACATAACGTTCATTGGCCTTCGCAGCCGGGAACCGCTACCTATATAGTGGTGAGTTTCCGGGTGCGGGGTACGGAGAGACCAGATGAGTGCCATCCTGTCACGAAGGAGTCTTCTCAGGGGGTCCGTGGCGGTCGTGCCCGGACTGGCGCTGCTCAGCTTCGAGCGTGCGGCGCACGCGTTCTCGACGGAGACGATGGCACCGGGCAGCTCGCTCGGCTTGGCTTACAGCAACCGCTGCGGCGGTGATTCGGCGCATCAGGCAATCACGGCCCGGCTCGAGGCCGATCTGGCCAACCAGACCGGGCCGGTCGGCACGACCCTGTCCGAGACGGAGGTCTGCCCGATCTGCGGCTGCCCGATCACCGTCACGCGTGTCGTGCGCTGAGATCAGCGACCGGGCATCCACGCCGCTTCGGCGTGGTTGATGCTGGGGCGTGACTGGACCGCCGTCGGCACGGCGGTTATCTGCGGTGTGTTGAGCCTGATCGGCCAGTCCGGTTCGGCTGCCGCGCACCCTCATGTGTGGATCAATGACATCACCACCTTTCTGTTCAAGGATCGCCAGCTGGTCGCGATCCATCACCATTGGGAATTCGACGAGATTTTCAGCTCCTTCGTCATCAAGCAGCACGACAAGGACGGCAACGGCAAGTTCGACAAGACCGAAAATGCCTCGGTCCAGAAAGAGGCGTTCTCCAACCTGCACCAGTACGGCTATTTCACCCATGTTCGGGTCGACGATAAGCCAGTGCCACTCGACAAGATCGAAAATTTCCAAGCAACGATCAAGAAGGACATTATGATCTATGAGTTCACCTTACGGCTGCCGCAGCCCGTTAATGTGACCAAACGCCACTTTCAGGTCGGCGTCTTCGATCCCGAGTACTATGTGGAAGTCGACCTGGACGAGAACGATCCAGTGCACTTCAGCGGCTTGCCGAGCGGTGCCTGCACCTTCGACATCCGCGAGGATACCAAGCACCCGATCTACTATGGCATGGTGGATCCGCCCGTGATCTATCTGACCTGCGCGACCAGCTGATCATGACCCGCACGCTGTGCTGCTGTCTGTTCGCCCTCTCGTTGCTGATCGGCGTCACGTCCGCCGCGCCGGCGCCGGCCGACCCGTTCACCGGTCACGATTCGGCCACGCCCGAGGATGCGCCGGTGGTGGCCCGGGCCACGGGCCCGATGGCGGTGATCGGACGCGCGCTGCTCACCTTCCAGCGCGAGAGCAACCGGCTGATCGCCGAGCACATGAGGGCGATCCGCGATGGCGACACCATGGCGCCCTTGCTGGTCGGTCTCGTGCTCGCCTTCGCCTACGGCGTCGTGCACGCGCTCGGACCGGGCCACGGCAAGGTGGTCGTGGCGTCGTATTTTCTTGGCCGGGATGCGCAGATCGGACGCGGGCTTATGATGGGCCTGCAGATCGCGGTCTATCACGTGCTGTCCGCGATCGTCGTGGTGGCGCTCGCCGATCTCGTCCTGCGCCAGGCGTTCGGCAGCGCCCCGGCCGAGGTCGCGGGCGTGCGGCTGACCAGCTATGGGCTGATCGCCCTGATCGGCTGCACGATGCTGGCGCAGGCGGTCCGCCGCTCGCGCCTCAGGCGCGCCGGCATCGAGGTCGAGGATGACTGCTGCGGCCATGGCCATAGCCACGGCCACGCGCACCACGTCCACGGCAGCGACTCGCGCGCGGGCGTGCGCGCGCAGGAGGGAGCGCTGTCACTCGGGGTCGGCATCGTCCCCTGCACCGGCGCGGTCCTGATCCTCCTCTATGCGCTCGCCAACGACATCCTGCTGCCGGGCCTCCTGCTGGTGGTCGCGATCGCCGCCGGCATGGCGATCACCATGGGCGCGCTCGGCATGCTGAGCATCCTCGCCCGCAGCGCGGTCGCCGCCCGGCTCGAACGTTCGAGCAACGGCCAGAGCGCAGCTCTCTCCGCGGTCAGCGACTATGGCGGCGCCGTGCTGATCACGCTGATCGGCATGGCGCTTTTTTGGTCGGCGTGGTAGGCCCCGGAACGTCTTCCCTGGCCTTAACCATTCGCTAACCTTTGCGCCGTAACTCTACGTTAACCATGGCGGGGCGCGGTGGGGCGCCGGCAGCCTGCGGGGGTCGTCCGCGGCGCGGGCGCTCTCGAGCGGGTCTCTGAGGCAGAGCGGTGGCTGAGATGCAGGATTTGGGATGCGCAAGCTAAGCAGTCGCCTTGCCGCCGCGCACAGCTTCCTTTCCAAGCTGTGGAAGCTGACCGCGCCCTATTTCTGGTCCGAGGAGCGCTGGAGCGCGCGCGGCCTGCTCGCGATCGTGGTCGGCAGCGGCTTCGTCCTCGTCTACATCACCAAGCTCCTGAACGACTGGAACGCCCGGTTCTTCAACGCCCTGCAGGACAAGAACATCGAGGCGTTCTGGGCCGAGCTGCGCTATTTCGTCGTGCTCGCCTTCTTCTTCATCGTGATCGCGGTCTACCGGCTGTGGTTTCGCCAGATGCTGCAGATCCGCTGGCGGCGCTGGCTGACCCAGGTCTACTACCGCGACTGGCTGGCCGACCGCACCTACTATCGGATGGAACTGACCAGCGCCCAGGCCGACAATCCCGAACAGCGGATTGAGGAGGACTGCAACGCCTTCACCGGCCAGACCCTGGTCATCCTGCTCGGCCTGGTCTCGGAGGTCCTGACGGTGGTCACCTTCACTTCGGTGCTCTGGGGCCTGTCCGGCAGCTTCACCCTGCCGATCTTCGGCGGCCTTACGATTCCCGGCTACATGATGTGGGTGGCGGTGCTCTACTCCGGAATCGGCTCCTGGCTGACCTACAAGATCGGGCGGCCGCTCGTGCGGGTGAACTTCGACCTGCAGCGCTTCAACGCCGACTTCCGCTACCGGATGGTCCGGGTGCGCGAGAACGCCGAGAGCATAGCCCTCTATCGGGGCGAGCCGGACGAGGAGCGGCGGCTTGCGGGCGCCTTCGGCCGCATCTTCGGCGTCTGGTGGGACTACATGCGCTACAACAAGCGCCTCACCTGGTTCACCGCCTTCTTCGGCCAGGCGGCCGACGTCTTCCCGCTGGTGGTCGCATCGCCCCGCTATTTCACGGGCGTGATCCCGCTTGGCGTGCTGACCCAGACCGCGGGCGCGTTCGGCCGGGTGCAGGGTTCGCTGTCCTGGTTCGTCGACGTCTGGCCGACGCTCGCCGACTGGAAAGCCACGATCGACCGGCTGACCACCTTCGGCGAGAGCATGGAGGCGGCCCGCCAGGTCACGAAGACGACCTCCGGCTTCACGATCGAGCGGGTCGCCGAGCCGCTGCTCCGGCTCGAAGGCGTCGAGGTGGCGCTGCCGAACGGCCGCATCCTGCTCGACCACGTCGACCTCGAGGTCCGCCCGGGCGACCGGCTGGTGATTCAGGGGCCATCGGGCAGCGGCAAGACCACGCTGTTCCGCGTGCTCGCCGGCCTGTGGCCGTTCGGCAAGGGCCTGATCCAGCTGCCCGCGGCGGCGCGCCTGCTGTTCCTGCCCCAGAAGCCCTATCTGCCGGTCGGCACCTTGCGGGAAGCGCTTTGCTTTCCCGAGAGCCCGGACGCCTACGAGCTGGTCGCGACCGGCGAGGCGCTTGCGGTGACCGGCCTCGATCACCTCGTCGACCGCCTGGACGAGGAACGCTTCTGGTCGCCCGTGCTGTCGCCGGGCGAGCAACAGCGACTGGCCGTGGCGCGCGCGCTCCTGCTGCGACCCGATTGGCTGTTCCTCGACGAGGCGACCTCGGCGCTCGACGAGACGATGGAAGCGAAGCTCTACGGCCTCCTGCGCGAACGGCTGCCCGAAGCCGCCATCATCAGCGTCGCCCACAAGCCGAGCGTGGTCGCCTACCACGATCGCCGCCTGGTGATCGACCCGGGCGCGCGGCGCCTGCTGACGGCGCCGGTGGCACTCGCCGGCTAGGCCGCCTCGACCGCGGCGGCGAGGCGAGGCAGCGTCCGCGCCCTTACAGAACAAGCCGCTTGCCAGCTGCGGGCATCGGTGGCCATGTCTGACCTTTGGGGCTGAGCGGCATGAGGCTCGCATGACAGCGAAGCGCCGCGCGCGGACCGGGGCAGCGCGGCCGGGAGTCGGGCCCGGCGAGCGCGTGGTGCGTGCCCGCGCGTTGGCCGGGCGGGGCCAGCTCGATCAGGCGGTCCGAAAGCTCGGTGTTGCCCTCGCCGACGGTCCGGATTGCTGCCGGCGCTGGCAGATCAAGGGCGTGCCCGCCGCGCTCCAGGGTCGGGCCGTGGCGACCGTCGAGCCATCGCAGCCCCGCTCGCGCAGCGGCGCTCGCTGCCGGTGCGGCCTACGCCAAGGTGCGGGCTCGAGCTCGGCTGCGTGCGTCTCCGGCAGGCCGCGCCCAACGATCCGCTCACCTGCCGGACGCGCCGAGACCTTGCCAGAGGCGCTCGAGGCGGCGGGCTCGATCGAGCTGGCGGGCGGCCGTCAAGGCGCCGCGATGACACCTTTGCGCGCCGGCCTGCGTCAGGCGCTGCGGGAGGCCGGAGCGGTCGAGGCAGCGCGCGCGGGCTACAGGAGGTCGCGCGCGCGCGATCCGGGGCGCCATCGCGCCATCGTCAAGACCATGACGAGCGCGGCCAGAGGCTGGCTCTGGCTTCGCCCGCAGGATCCGCGCCGCGCGCTGCCCGGCGAGTCGGCCATGGTCCCATGAGACGACGCAGGGGATGCCGCGCCCTCGCGTCGGTCTGGCAGTTCGTCTGCCTGGTCACCATCGGGCTCGCGAGCGGCCGCCTGCATGCCGAGACCTGGACGACCGGCGGCCTGTCGTTCAGCGACGAGCTCGGCGGGGCCCGGCTGCTCGCAGCGAGCGGCAAGGGCACGGTCAGCGATCCGATCGTCCTGGTCGAGGAGATCACAGGGACAGGGCCCGCGATCCTGATGGTTCGCAATGGCCGCCCGGGCCATTCGAACGTCTCACCAGCGGTCGGCTTTCTCAGCCTGTCGATCGTCAACGTCATTGCCAACCGCGGTCCCTGGCGGTGGGCGGGCTTCGATCTCGAGCTCAGGACCACGCCGGACCAGCCGAGCGTCTACACCGACGGTCTGTCGTTCGATCAGCCGCAGACCTTTCACCGCATGGCGAAGGCCGATCGCTTCCGGCAGACCTGGCAGGAAGACGAGCCCTTCGATCGCATCCGCTTCGATGGTGGCAACGTCGATCCGCGCGACCACCTCAGGCTCGACTTCGACATCCTCGATGCCAACGGGCGGGAGGTCTTCTACCTGGTCCAGCAGCCGATCATTCTGCTCGCCCGGAACGATTTGCCACCGCTGGCGCGGCAGATGGCAGCCCTCGATCGGGGCGTGACGGCGCGAAAGCTCTCGCGGTAGATGCCGGGTTCGGCCGCGAGCGAGTCCTTCCAGGCGCTTGGCAAGCCGGGTGCGGCTTTGCTATCAGGCCGGCGAAGACCATCGCCAGAATCGCCGGCGCCGGGACTCCTGGATGAACGTGCTCCTCATCACCGCCGACCAATGGCGCGGCGACTGCCTCGGGATGCTCGGGCATCCTTGCCTCAAGACGCCGCATCTGGACGCGCTCGCCGGGCAGGGTGCCCTGTTCCGCCGGCATTTCTCGCAGGCGACGCCCTGCGGTCCCGCGCGCGCCTCCCTGCACACCGGCATGTACGCGCTCAACCATCGCTCGGTCACCAACGGCACGCCGCTGGACGCGCGCCATTCCGATCTCGCCGCAGAGGCGAGGAAGGCGGGCTATCGGCCGATCCTGTTCGGCTACACCGACCGCAGCGTCGATCCACGGGGGCGCGATGCCGCGGATCCCTGGCTGCGGACCTACGAAGGCCTGCACCCGAGCTTCGAGGTCGGCCTCTATCTGCCGGAGAACAACGCCGCCTGGCTCGCGGTTCTGGAACGCCGCCACGGCCGGTCCTGGAGCTTGGCCGAGCTGTTCGGGGGGCCTCTTGGCGCGCCTGCACCCTATCCGGCGGCGGACAGCGAGACGGCGTTTGTTGCCGATTCTTTCCTCACCTGGCTCGAACGGCGGGCAGCCCCCGACCCCTGGTTCGCACACCTGAGTTTTGTGAAGCCGCATCCGCCGCTGGTCGCCCCCGCACCCTATCACGCCCTCTATGATCCGAGCCAGGTGCCGGCGCCGATCCGGGCCGTGAGTCCCGAGGCCGAGGCGGACGCGCATCCCTGGCTTGCGGCCAAGCTCGCGCAGCCAAAGTCCGAGAGCTGGTACGGCATGCCGGCGACCCTGGACGAGCGCGACATCCGCAAGGCGCGGGCGGTCTACTACGGCCTGATCACCGAGGTCGATGACCAGGTCGGCCGCATCGTCCGCGCGCTCGAGGCGCGCGCCGAGCTCGAGCGCACCCTGGTCCTGTTCACCGCCGATCACGGCGAGATGCTGGGCGACCACTGGCTGCTTGGCAAGGAGGGCTTTTTCCCGGAGGCCTTTCAGGTGCCGCTGATCGTCGTCGATCCGAGTCCGGGCACAGTGCGCGGCCTTGCGGTCGAGGCGTTCACCGAGCAGATCGACCTGATGCCGACGATCCTCGAGCGCATCGGCCTCGAGGCGCCCCTGCAGTGCGACGGCCGGAGCCTGGTGCCCTGGCTCGAGGGCGAGACGCCCGCCGGCTGGCGCCAGGCGGCGCACTACGAGCACGACTTCCGGGACGTCGAGACCTTGACCTTCGAGGCCGCGCTCGGCCTCGCCTCGGACCGTTGCGCGCTCGCCGTCCGCCAGAGCGAGGACTATGCCTACGTCCACTTCAACGGCCTGCCGCCGCTCTGCTACGACCTCCGGCAGGATCCGCGCCAGCTCGACAACATCGCGGGCGACCACCGGCGAGCCGGCGACGTGCTGGCGCAGGCGCAGGCCATGCTCACCTGGCGGATGGACATGGCCGAGCGCCGGCTCACCGGTTGCAAGCTGACGCCAGCGGGCCCGGTCGGCCGCTTCTGAGCCATGGCGCTACCGCCACGCTCCCGCACCGGCCCTACCGAGCTTCACCAGGAGATCACGGTCGGCCGTGGTGCAACGTCGTGGCCCGGTTGCCGTTTGGCCATCGCCGCCCCTGCGCCCGCGCACCGGCAGGCGTCCCTACGTCGGAGCGTGACCGGCGCCGAGGCGGCGTTGCTGAGATCCTGGGCGACGAGCGTCGGCCTGACCCCCGACAGCTGGCAGATTGCCGCCGCTGGTGCCTGCATCGTCGCGCGCCGGCCAAGCGGTGCGACCCCGATCATGGCCGCATGGACGTCAGCGCGGCGCAAACCGATGTCCGCCAGCGTCCGATCGCTCAGGGCCATGAAGCCGGCGACCTGGGCGCGCCGCCGGTTGGCCCGACGCTGCCGCCAGTCATTGAGTGCCCGCCCCAGCCGCCGCAACGCCGTGATCGCGCCGGAGCCGGGCCAGTTCACGGCCCTCACGGGCGAAACCCCGCGCGCCGCTGCTGTGCTGGCCCAAGCCCCCACGCTTCCGCCCTTTCCCAGAGCGCAGGCAGAGCGCCGACTAACCGATCGCAAGGTCGGGTCTTCGGGGTGACGGGTCGGTTCTGAATCTGTTATTCGTGGTCCATGTAGCTCTGGACATTGTCCAGTATGGAGATGGCCTGCGCCGAGTCGCCAGAATCACAGAGTCCCTGGGCTTTGCGGACATCTGCCTGCGCCGAAGGCATTTTGTCGGCCTTCGCGGTGGGCAACCTCGCCTCCACCTCTTGCACACGCTGGTCGCACTGGCTCATCTCAGTCATCTGAGCTGGGCGTACCTTAGTCGCCGAAGACTCTTGCGCGGCCATCTGATCTCGACCGTTCGAAGAGCAACCGCCGACTGCCCCCAACGCCAACGCAACAGCGATCACGGGTAAGGCAAATCGCACTGACATGGTAGTCTCCCCTCTACAACCTGACGGTGTTTCTTGACCCAATGAGGATGTGGTCTGGCTGCGGCATTGAAAATCCCGGCGATGGTTGACAGGGCATTGAGGAAAATTCAGCAATTGGGCGCGCCGGTATTCCTTTAGACTAGGTGGTGCACATCGACGCACGTCGCGATAATCCGCGCCTGCCGGTAGGGCTCAGGGCCGCTGATCGGGCCGTCGCCCTTCGACAGTCGGGGCTGTGTTCGCTGCAGATGCCCTCGACCAGCTCGATGAGCAATCCCATTTGTCCTGGGTCGGGGCTTGCGGAGAGTTCAGCGATGCGTCGAGGTGAGCTTGCGGATCTGACCGCGTTCATCGCCGTTGCCGACAGCCTCAGCTTCCGAGCAGCTGCCGCGCATCTCGGCGTCACGCCGTCGGCGCTCAGCCACACGCTCCGGCAGCTGGAAGAACGGCTGGGCGTCCGGCTGCTGAACCGCACGACGCGCAGCGTCGCACCGACTGACGCCGGCCGCCGCCTCCTCGAGCGGCTGCGCCCGGCGATCGATGAGATCGCCGGCGCCCTGGACGACCTGAATGACGAGCGCGCCCGTCCCTTCGGCCGGCTGCGGATCTATACCACCTACCTCTGGGCGGCGGCCGTTATCGCGCCGGTCTGGGCCCGGTTCCTTTGCACCTACCCGGATGTGCACCTCGAGTTGGTTCTCGACGACGCGTCGCCGGATATCGTGGCGCGCGGATTTGATGCCGGCATCGGGCCGCGGGATCGGGTCGCTGCGGACATGATCGCGGTGCGGGTCATGGCGCCGACCAAGGTTGCCGTGGTCGGCGCCCCCGGATACTTCAGGCGCCGCCCGCCACCCGACACGCCCGACGATCTCGCCCATCACGATTGCATTCAGTTCCGGCGGGGTGCCGACGGATCGGTCTTCGAGTGGGCCTTCAAACGCGATGGCCGATCGCTGCGGATCTCGGTCCCGGGCCGGCTGATGGTCAACGACCCATGGATCTACATGCGGGCGGCGGTCGACGGGGTTGGCATCGCCTATACGCTCGAGGCCCTGGCCGAGCCGTTCCTCCGATCCGGCCAGTTGGTCCGCGTGCTCGAAGACTGGTCACCATGCCACGAGGGCATGTTCCTCTATTATTCGGGCCACCGGCAGGTTCCGGCTGCGCTCCGCGCCCTGATTGACATGATCCGGGTTTCGAGCTCTGTTCCCCCGAACCAAAAGCTCCCTCGCGTAAGCCCCTTCGCGATCGACGGCCAGGCTTCCGAGGTCGCGGTCGAGGACCACCCGCTGATGGCCGCGGGCGGCGAGCCGGCGCGAAATGCGAAGCCAGTGTGGCCGTACAAAAACAGCGCCTGAAGACAGCCGGGGACGAGGGCGGGTGAGCCCCCGGACCGGATCTGCCGATCACGGGATTCGGGTCAGCCGATCACCTGGAAGTGCGCCTCGGTCGGGCTCAGGCCCGCGCCGTTGATCGGCACCAGGTCCTGGGGGCAAGCGGACATTGCGACGATGCAGTCGAGGTCGGCGCGCAGGACCACATAGTCGCCGGGCCGGCTGACCGGTGGCCGCCAGTCGATGCCGAGGCCATCGACCACCGGCGTGTTCATCCAGAGGTTCAAGGGGCTCGGGCATTCGGGCGGCGTCAGGCCGAGCTCGGCCATGCCGGCGAACAGGTTGTCCCGACAGTTGTCGTGATGGCCGGCGCAGCCGAGGTTGCGGTAGCGCCAGATGTCGCAGGCCGCGAGCAGCGTGTCGTGAATGCCGGGTGAGGTATCCTCGATGAGGGTCAGGATCGGCCGGCGGTGATTGGTCGCGAGCGGATCGCCGACCCGCGGCATGATCCGGTTGAGCACCTGGCGCAGATGCTCCATCGACATGAATTCGCTAAGGTCCTCGGCGTTGAACGCCCAGGTGTCGACCACCTGCTGGCCGTGGCTGTTGATCACCTTGAGCGCCTGTCCCTTCGACAAGCGCACCGCCTTGCCGCGACGCGCGGGCAGGGTTTCCAGATCGGTTGTCATCGCGCCTCTCCGGGCCTGGGGCCTGCAGTAGGTGTAGGGGGCTGCGCCTCGCGCCGCAATCGCCGCCGGGTCGGCATGGGGCAAACCCTGGGGGCAGACCCTGGGGGCAGACCATTGACAGCGCATGCCTGCCTCTCATGATGGCCGGGGAGGCGGATCGCAAACGGGGGGCGGATCATGGATCTGCGGCTGGACGGTAAGCGTGTGGTCCTGACCGCGGGCGCGGCCGGGATCGGGCGGGTCACGCTCCAGACCTTCTTCGAGGCCGGCGCGCGGCTCGTGACCTGCGACGTCGATCAGGCGGCGCTCGACAAGCTGCGGGGCGAGCTCGCGGAGGTGCCCGCAATCAAGGCCGATGTCGCCCTGGAAGCGGACGTCGATCGCCTGTTCGCGCTCGCAAAGCAGCAGCTCGGCGGCCTCGACATCCTGATCAACAACGCCGGCATCGCCGGGCCGACCGGACCGATCGAGGCGATCGAACCCGAGGACTGGCGGCGCTGCCTCGAGGTCAACCTCACCGGCCAGTACCTGTGCGCGCGGCGCGCCGTGCCGATGATCAAGGCCGCGGGTGGCGGCTCGATCGTCAATCTGTCTTCGGCCGCCGGCCGCTTCGGCTTTGCGCTCCGGACCCCCTATTGCGCCTCCAAATGGGCGGTGGTCGGGCTCACCAAGGCGCTCGCGATCGAGTGCGGACCGGATCAGATCCGGGTCAACGCGATCTGTCCGGGCGCGGTCGAGGGCGATCGCATCAACCGCGTGATCGCCGCCAAGGCCAGCGCGCGTGGCGTCGCGTTCGAGGCGATGTACCAGGAGTATACCGAGACCGCCTCGATGCGGCGCATGATCAGCCCGCAGGACATCGCCAACATGATCCTCTACCTCTGCTCCGATGCCGGCCGGCTGGTCTCGGGCCAGGTGATCGGGGTCGACGGCAACGCCGAGTACCTGCGGTGAGTCCTGCCGCCGCCGACGTGGCCGAGACCATCGCGGTCCGGCGGGTCGCCGTGCTCGGCGCCGGCACGATTGGCGCGAGTTGGACCGCGCTGTTCCTGGCCGGCGGCCTCGAGGTCGCGATCTACGATCCGGCTACCGGCACCGAGGCCAGAGTGCACGCCTTCCTTGAGCGGGCCTGGCCGACGCTCGAGCGCCTCGGTCTGGTGCGCGCAGGCGCGCGAGGCGCGCCGTCCTTCCACCGGAGTCCGGCAGCGGCGGTCGAGGGTGCCGGCTGGGTGCAGGAGAACGGCCCCGAGAACCTCGCGGCCAAGCGCACGCTGTATGAGGCCATGGAGCCGGGCCTTGGCGCCGACGCGGTGGTCGCCTCCTCGACCTCGGGACTGATGCCGAGCGAGCTACAGGCGGGCCGGGCAGGTCCGGAACGTTACATCGTGGCCCATCCGTTCAACCCGCCGCACCTGATTCCGCTGGTCGAGCTGGTCGCCGGCCGTGCGACCGATCCGGCTGCGATCGACCGCGCCGAGGCCTTCTACCAGAACGTCGGCAAGGTCACGATCCGGCTCAAGCGCGAGGTCCCGGGCCATGTGGTGAACCGCATGCAGGCGGCCCTCTATCGCGAGGCGATCAACCTCGTTCTGGCCGGGGTCGCCGATCTCCAGGACGTCGATCGCGGGATCGCCTACGGGCCGGGGCTGCGCTGGGCGATCATGGGCCCGCACGCGACCCATCACCTGGCCGGCGGCAAGGGCGGCCTGCGCCATCTGCTCGAGCACATCGGTCCCGGTCTGCAGCGCTGGATGGACGATCTCGACCGTCTGGACATTACGCCCGCGGCGATCGAGCGCCTGGTCGCTGCCCATGAGGCGAGCCATCCGCCTTCGATCGAGCGTCTCGAGGCCGAGCGCGACGCGCTGCTGCTCGCTCTGCTCGAGACCCTGCAGACCACCCGCCGGCAGCTTGCCGAGGGCCCTTGAAGGGAGAGCAGCGTGAGGTTCGCAGGCAAGACCGCGATCGTGACCGGCGGTGCGGCGGGCATCGGTGCAGCCGCCGCCAGGCTGTTCGCCGTCGAGGGGGCGAAGGTCGTGATCGCCGATGTCGACCCGGCCGGCGAGGCGCTGGCGCAGGAACTGCGGAAGCAGGGGCAGGAAGCGACCTTCGTCAGGACCAACGCGGCCGACGCCGGCGATGCGGAGACTCTGGTCGCCGAGACGGTGCGCCGCTATGGCCGGCTGGATGTTCTGCACAACAACGCCGGCGTGCTGGTCATCGGCGACGTCACGACGCTCTCGGAGGCGGACTGGGACCGGTGCATCGACATCAACCTGAAAAGCGTCTTTCTCATCTCCAAGCACGCCGTGCCGGCGATGCGGCGCAGCGGCGGCGGGGCGATCGTCAACACCGCTTCGGTCGCCGGCAAGGCGGGCGGCCGCGGCTACTCCGTCTATGCCGCCTCGAAGGCCGGGATCCTGCTCCTGACCCAGTGCATGGCGCTCGATTTCGCAAGGGACAAGATCCGGGTCAACGCGGTCTGCCCCGGCCCGACCGCGACCCGTATGGTCCTCGAGCGGACCAACACCCCCGACCGCGAGCGCGCGCGCTGGGCGAACGAATTGCCGGCCGGCCGCATCGGTCTGCCCGAGGATACCGCCAAGGTCGTCGCCTATCTCGCCTCGGACGATGCCGCCTTCGTCACCGGCGCCGCCTGGGTGGTCGACGGCGGCCGGCTGTTGACCGGCATCGGCCAGAGCACCGTCGACCGCCCCTGACCTGGACGCACCCGGTGCCAGCCTCGCCATCGGCCTGGATCGTCCGCTTCGCGCCGCTGGTGCCAGCTGGGGCGCCGGTCCTCGATCTCGCCTGCGGCCAGGGTCGCCACACGCGCCTGTTCCTCGAGCGCGGCCATCCCGTGACCGCGGTCGACATCGACGTCTCGGGGCTCGCGAGCCTGCGGGGCGAGCCCGACCTGGAAGTCGTGCCGGCTGACCTCGAGGACGGCTCGGCCTGGCCGCTTCCAGGCCGACGGTTCGGCGCGGTCGTGGTCGCCAACTACCTCTGGCGGTCGCTCTTCCCCGACATCGTCGAAGCCGTGGCTGACGACGGCGTGCTCCTGTACGAGACCTTCGCCGCCGGCAACGAAGCTTACGGCCGGCCGGGCAACCCGGACTTCCTGCTGCGCCCTGGCGAGCTGATCGAGGTGGTCCAAGGCCGCCTGCAGATCGTCGCCTACGAGCACGGCTACCAGGAGCGGCCCCGGCCCATGGTCCGGCAGCGGATCTGCGCCGTACACGCGGAACGACCCGTCGCGCTCGGCGTTGATCCGCCGGTGGCCGGCGCTCGATCCGCCGGTTGATCCTGGAAGGTGCCGGCGATGATCGGCAATCCCCTGGTCTCCTACCTGATCCGCCACGCCGTGGCCGGCACGCTCGCCGGCTGGCTGACCGTGGGTGTCCTGACGATCGCCGACGTCGGCGGCGTCGGCACCCTGGTCCTGGCCTCCGACCTCGCCCCGGTGCCGCTCCTCATGCTGCTCGCCTTCTTCGGCCTGACCTTCGCCAGCGCCGCCATGGGCGTTGCCATCATGAGCCTGGGCGCGACCGAGCCGGGAAGACCCGCGGCAGGCCGACTGACGGGAGCCCTACCAAGCGCGCGCCGGACGTCTGACCCCACGGACCAGGTCGACTTTAGCCCGCCCTCGACGAAGCCGCTGAGCGCTGCTCGCGAGAACTCATGCAGCAGGTCCTCTGCCGGCGTATGGGGCCGTCCGTAGGCCAACGCCCGCAGCCGCGCGGCGGTTGTCTTGAACGGCACGTCGTGCTCGCCGCTGGAGAGCTGCTTTTGGTTGGGTATCGCCCGTCCGTTGAGCCGCCGCATGCGCTCCTCATCGCCACGCGGCGCCATCAGAGCCTGCTCCGTCGAGCCTCGTTGAATTCGGGCTGAGCGCAAGCTCATCACGAGAACCGTCGTGACTCAAGCCCACGGCCGCATGCTATGCTGGCGGCTCATCCACCGGGCAAGGGCGAGGGCACCGTGATCGATCTCTACACCTGGAGCACGCCGAACGGGCGCAAGATCTCGATCATGCTGGAAGAGGTCGGGCTGCCTTACGAGGTTCATCCGATCAACATCGGTCAGGGCGATCAGTTCAAGCCCGAGTTCCTGGCCGTCAGCCCGAACAACAAGATCCCGGGCATCGTCGACCGCGACAATGGCTACAAGATGTTCGAGTCGGGCGCGATCCTGATCTATCTGGCCGACAAGACCGGCCAGCTGCTGCCCGCGATGGATGACTACCTGAGGCGGATGGACGTCATGCAGTGGCTGATGTTCCAGATGGGCGGGGTCGGTCCGTTCTTCGGCCAGACGCACCACTTCAACCGCTTCGCCAAGGAGAAGATTCCGTACGCGATCGAGCGCTACGTCTCTGAGACCAAGCGGCTCTACGGGGTCATGGACCGGAGGCTCGGCGAGGTCGCCTATCTTGCCGGCGACGCCTACTCGATCGCCGACGTCGCGACCTGGCCCTGGGTGTCGCGCTTCGACTGGCACGGGCTCGACCACGGTCTGAACGATTTTCCGAACGTGAAGCGCTGGTATACGGCGATCGCGGCGCGGCCGGCGGTGCAGCGCGGCTACGACGTGCCCAGAGCGGGCAACGAGATCCCCGTCGCGTGAACCAACTCGTGCATCCCGCGGTCCGCCGGGTCCAGACGGCCCTTGCCGAGAAAGGCTCGCGGGCGGAGATCATCGAACTCGAGGCGACCGCGCGCAGCGCCAGGGATGCCGCCGACGCGCTCGGAGTGGCGCTCGGCGCGATCGTCAAGTCGCTGGTGTTCACGATCGACGGCGCCCCGGTCATGGCGCTGGTCGCAGGTGATCGGCGCTGCGCCATCAAGGCCCTGCCCGGAGCGCTCGGCCGCCGCGGGCTGGTGCTGCGGGCCGATGCCGAGCGGGTGCGCGATGTCACCGGGTTCGCAATCGGCGGGGTGGCGCCGCTCGGCCATCCCCACCCGTTGCCGACCGCCATCGATGCCAGCCTCGGCCGGTTCGAGACCGTCTATGCGGCGGCCGGCCACCCGTTCTGCGTCTTCCCGACCACGGTTCTGGAGCTCAGCCTGCTGACTGGCGGGGCGGTGGTCAAGGACCTGTCGACCGATTGAGTTCGGCGGCTGTCGCCCCATATGAGCGGGGCGCTCGGATCCGGGCGGGCCGGATTGACAGCCGCTCTCTCGCCTGAGTAGAAGGAAGCGCGCCGCGGAGGGGTGGCCGAGCGGCTGAAGGCGGCGGTTTGCTAAACCGTTATACGGTGATAAGCCGTATCGTGGGTTCGAATCCCATCCCCTCCGCCAGTCTGCCCAGTGGGGACATTCTTTTTCAGCGCTCTGCGGACGGCCGGAACGGCGCAGAATGCGGACGTTTCGGGCCATGTATCCGAACCACGAGCACCGACCCGGAAGCCCTTTTCGGGCCGTTTCCCGGCTCTCTCTGCCCACCTTCTCTGACGCAACTGAACCACGCCCATTTTGGTACGGATGTCAGAATCCCGCTACTTCAAGGAGTTAGAATAGACCCGACGGGTTTGGGTTGGAAAGGGCTGCGCTCAGGCGGGGGGAGCCGGGCTCGAACTATTTCTCGTTCGGTACGGTAATCTTCCTCAATCCTGCAAGCCCTGCCACCAATTCACTGTCGCAGCGCGCGCCGCCCGGTCGAGAACGAGGACGGGACTCAGTACCTGATTCGGTTCGCCAACGGCCGTTCGGCACGATTGGCTCGAGCCGGGTCGCCGCCGGCCGCAGGCTTGGCCTCGACTGCAAGACCAGGGCACCAAGGGCGCTCCGCTTCCCCCCGGAGGATGAACGAGCTCCAGCTCTACCGCCACACCGACCCGTCCGCCGAGCACGGCTGCAAGACCGTCTATATCGGGCCGGACCACCCGGGCTACGCCGCGTTCCACCCAATCCCGGGATCGGCTCGGCTACAACGACCAGAAGATCATCGAGGCGCGCGAGCTGATCTGCGCGGTCGCCGAAGGCCGGCCGGTCGAGCCGGATTTCGCCTTCGGCCACGCGGTCAAAACAGGTGATCGACGCGGTCGAGAAGTCGGCCAAGGAGCGCCGCTGGGTCCCGGCTCGGGGAGATCTGAGCGGCACAACCTGGAATCCGTTCCGCGACCGGAGCGCTCGATATCGACGCTTTCGCCGGCGCGCGGCATCTGGTATGATATAGAGCCGACAGGCGCAGTCGAGCAGGGGCGAATGGGCGCACATAGAATACGCCGGATGCCTGCCCCAAGATGGAAACGGGCCACAGGCGAGGCCTAACGGACGTTTGAACCATGGCTCAGAATTCAGTCTCACGCCGGCGGTTCCTAAAGAATTCCGCAACCGCGGCCGTGGCCACCGTGGCGCCCGCGATCCGGCCGAGCCGTGCCCGGGCTGGCCCGAAGACCCTGAAGATCCTGCAATGGAAGCATTTCGTGCCGGGTCACGACCCATGGTTCGACGAGTATGTTAAAGGGTGGGGTAAAGAGAACGACACCCGGGTCGTCGTGGATCATGCCGCGATTGCGGATATCGACAAGCTTGCGAAGGCTGAGGTGGAAGCGAAGCGAGGACATGATTTAGTCTTGTTTATTACACCGCCTGCGCAATATGAAGATTTTGCAATTGACCACTATGAAGTTTATGAGGAATGCGAGCGCAAATACAAAAATCCGCTGGATTTCAGCCTAAAGAGCACGTATAATCCTAAGACTAACAAATATTTTGGGTTCTGCGGCGCCTTTTTTCCTGCCGTGATTTCGTATCGCAAAGACCTATGGGACGCAGTGGCGGCAGTGCCCGAGAGTTGGGACAACGTCCTGGAGGCGGGACGCAGGATCAGGCTGCTGCACGACAAGCCCGTCGGATTCAGTCTGGCCGCGGATCAGAACAGTGGCCAGACGATGCGGGCCATCATGTATTCCTTCGGGTCCTCGGAGCAGGACGCGAGCGGAAACCCGGCGCTGAAGTCGCGGGAGACGCTGGAGGTCATCAAGTACGTCAAGGCGCTCTATGAGCAGGCCATGACCGACGAAATGCTCACGTGGGACAATGCGTCCAACAACAGATTCATCCTTAGCGGGGAGGGCTGCCTGACCCTCGACACCATGTCGATTGCCCGCGCGAGCGAGAACATGAAGCTGCCGATTCTGAACGAACTGCGGCTGGCCAAGGCGCCCGTGGGACCATCGGCGCGGCTCGCGCCATCGTTCGGGTTCCTCACTTATGTCGTCTGGAACTTTGCGCAGAACATTGAGGGCGCAAAGCGGTTCCTGGTGGATTACGTCGCGAGTTCGCGGCAGGCCTTTCTTGCCAGCGGGTTTCAGAATATGTCGACTTTTCCGGTAGCGGTACCCGACCTGGCTGCCCTCGTCGCCAACGATCCGGCGGCAAGCCCCCCGGACAAGTACAGCGTTGTGGTGGATGCCCCCAGTTGGACGACCAACATCGGCCATCCCGGCTACACGAGCCCCGCAATCAGCGAGATCTACAACAAAGGCATAATCTCCACAATGTGTGCCCGGGTCGCAACCGGCCAGCTGACGCCTGAGGAGGCGCTCGATCAGGCCGATCGCGAGGTGCGGGCCATCTTCCAGAACTGGAAGGAAAGGGGCAAAGTCTGATTTCGCGTTGGAGCGCCGGCAGCTCCCGGGAACGAGCCGGCGCGCCTCGATTGAGGCTCGTCGGCAGCGCCGCCGGCGCTTGGGACTGGCTTGTCAGTAGCAGCTCATTGGGGAAATCGCGAGGTCCTGCACCGATGCGCATCCGGAACAAGCTGCTGGTGGCGATGGCGATCCCGGCCGGGCTGTTGGCTGCCCAGATCGCGTCTGTGAACTTCTTCGTTCGGGAGCTCCAATCGGCAGTCTCATTCATCTCCTCCGCTCAGGACGTGATCGAGGCCGATTTCAATGCGGTCGACATTATCGGCAAGTTGCGCGACGAGGTGAAGCAGCTGCCGTCCGGATGGGTGGCGGAACAACGGCCTGGCACCGATGCCCCGCCGATGCCCGCTTTATGGGGAAAACTGGCGGCGCAGATCGAGTCCATCGAAGCATCGAAGGCTGCCCATGAGCTCGAACCGGGCACCCTGGACGCGGTCAGACACGCTTTTGACAAGGCGAATGAGCAATACAGGCAGACAACAGCGGTCGCCGCCAGTGGCTCCACCGACCTCAACGGCCTGATCGAGCGGGCCATCTTTACCGATAAGGCGTTCGCCGCCCTGGCCGAAGCCTTGAATACGCTCGCGGTTCAGCTGCGCCGGCAGCTTCAAGCGGCGGTCGACCGGGAACGCCAGATCCACAACCGGCCGATCATCGCCGGCATCGCCATCGGCAGCCTGGCGCTGGTTCTGCTCGTCGCTTTCGCCTGGCTTCACGTTCGCAGCCTAGCCGGCCCGATCCGGGCACTGCGGGACGGGGCGGCGCGGATCGGCAGGGGCGACCTCTCGAGCCGGATCGAGATCGGCACCGGCGACGAGCTGCAGGCGCTGGCCGAGCACTTCAATCAGATGGCCGGCCAACTCCAGGAGTCCTACGCGACGCTT
Source organism: uncultured Alphaproteobacteria bacterium (assembly GCA_963753685.1). GTDB lineage: Bacteria > Pseudomonadota > Alphaproteobacteria > Geminicoccales > Geminicoccaceae > DATAOG01. Next base: position 6,572 of record CAVWDE010000011.1, on the reverse strand, counting down.
GAAGGCAAGGTCGAGGAGCGCACCCGGCAGCTTGCGCGCTCCGTGAGCGAGCTGGAGGCGCTCGGCGAGGTCAGCCGGGCGATCAGCTCGACGCTCGATCTCAGACTGGTCCTGGATTCGATCCTGGCGCATGCCTGCGAGCTCGCCGACGCCGGCGGCGGCGCGATCTACGTTTACGACCCGGCGCGCCGCGAGTTCGACCTGGAGGCCGGCCACCAAATGGGCGACGACCTGATCGCGGCTGTGCGGCGGCATCCGATCCGTCTCGGTGACGCGTTGATAGGCCAGTGCGCCGAGCGCCGCGAGGCCTTCCAGATCGCCGATCTGACCAGAGCGCCGGCGCATCCGCTATTCGAGCTGCACCTGCAAGCCGGGGTGCGCGCGCTGCTGGCCGTGCCGCTCTTGCTGCAGCAGGAGGTGATCGGCGCGCTCGTGGTGCGCCGGAAGCGGGTCGGCGCCTTCGCCGCTGAGACCGTGAGCCTGCTGCAGTCGTTCGCCGCGCAGTCGGCGGTCGCGATCCAGAACGCCCGCCTGTTCCGCGAGATCGAGGCCAAGTCGCGCCAGCTGGAGGCGGCGAGCCGGCACAAGTCCGAGTTCCTGGCCAATATGAGCCACGAGCTGAGAACGCCGCTCAACGCGGTGCTCGGCTATGCCGAGCTGATCCAGGATGGCATCTACGGCGAGGCGCCGGCGAAGATTCAAGACGTGCTCGAGCGGATCCAGAGCAATGGTCGCCACCTGCTCGGCCTGATCAACGACGTGCTCGACCTCTCCAAGATCGAGGCCGGCCAGCTCACGCTGCAGCCGGTCGACTACTCGATTCGCGAGGTGGCGCTCGGTGTCGTCGGCGCGACCGAAGCGCTGGCCACCGAGAAGAAGCTCGCGCTCGAGCTGGACGTCTCGGCCGACCTGCCGAAGGGATGCGGCGACGAGCGGCGGATCACTCAGGTGCTGATGAATCTGGTCGGCAACGCGATCAAGTTCACCGAGGCGGGCAGGGTCGCGATCCGCGCGCGGGTCGAGAACGGTCACCTTGTCATCGCCGTATCCGACACCGGCGTCGGTATCGCGCCCGAGGACCAGCAGCGCATCTTCGAGGAATTCCAGCAGGTGGACACCTCCAGCACGCGCAGGAAGGGCGGCACTGGCCTTGGCCTTGCGATTGCAAGGCGGATCGTTGAGCTGCACGGCGGCCGCATTTGGGTGGAATCGACCCCGGGGCAGGGCTCGACCTTTCAATTCACCTTGCCGCTGGCGCCGCAGGCGCAGATGGTGAGCGCATGAGCAAGCGCATCCTCGTGGTCGAGGACCAGGACGACAACCGGCGAATCATCCGCGATCTCCTGACCAGCGTCGGTTACCAGCTGATCGAGGCGGCGGACGGCGAGGTGGGCGTGCGGCTCGCCAAGAGCGAGCGCCCGGACCTGATCCTGATGGACATTCAATTGCCGGTGCTCGACGGCTATGAGGCGACGCGACGGATCAAGGCCGACCCCGAGCTGCGCGCGATCCCGATCGTCGTGGTCACCTCGTACGCGTTGAGCGGCGACGACGCCAAGGCCAAGGCGGCCGGCTGCGACGCGTATGTGGCTAAACCGTTCAGCCCGCGGGCGTTGCTCGGCACGATCCGCCAGTTCCTCGCCGAGGCGCAGGGCTAGATCCGGCCATGCGCGAGCCGCCGCGCGTCCTGATCGTCGACGACAATCCGGCGAACCTTGAGATCATGGAGACCCGGCTCGCCCGGCAGGGCTATGAGGTGATCACGGCCACCGATGGTGACGAGGCACTGGTCACGGCGCGTGCACAGACGCCCGATCTCATCCTTCTCGATGTCATGATGCCTGGCAAGGACGGCATCCAGGTCTGCCGGGAGCTCAGAGCCGATCGCAGCCTGCCGTTCATGCCGGTCGTCCTGGTCACCGCCAGGTCCGACCCGAACGACATCGTGGCGGGCCTCGACGCCGGCGGCGACGAGTACATCACCAAGCCGGTCGATCACGCGGCATTGATCGCGCGGGTACGCTCGATCCTCCGCATCAAGGCGCTGCACGACAAGGTTCAGGAGCAGGCGGCCCAGCTCGAGACATGGAACCGCACGCTGGAGGAGCGGGTCGCCAACCAGATCGGCGAGTTGCAACGACTGAGCGCACTCAAGAGGTTCTTCGCGCCGCAGGTGGCCGAGATCGTCATGTCCGCCGGCGCCGAGCACCTGCTCGAGAGCCACCGCCGCGAGGTGGTCGTGGTGTTCTGTGATCTGCGCGGCTTCACCGCCTTCGCCGAGACCGCCGAGCCCGAGGAGGTGATGGCGGTGCTGCGACAGTATCACGAAGCGCTGGGGGAGCTGATCTTCCGCCACGAGGGCACTCTCGAGCGGTTCGTGGGCGACGGCGTGGTCGTCTTGTTCAACGACCCGCTCCCCTGCTCCGACCCGGCGGCGCGCGCAATGCGCATGGCCCTCGAGATGCGCGAGCGCATCGCCAACCTGTCCCAGACCTGGCGCAAGCACGGTCACGAGCTGGGTTTCGGTGTTGGCATCGCCCAGGGCTACGCCACTCTCGGACGGATCGGGTTTGAGGGGCGGTTCGACTACGCGGCGATCGGTCCGGTTTCGAACCTCGCCTCGCGTCTGTGCGACGAGGCGGCCGATGGCGAGATCCTGATCAGCCAACGCGCACTCGCCGCGGTCGAGGATCTGACCGAGGCGGAGCGAGTAGACGATCTGACTCTGAAGGGGTTTGTCCGTCCCGTCCCGGCATACCGTGTGCACAGCTTGAAAGGGTGAGCGCCAGCAGCGTCCTACGCCAAGGACGACTTCCGCACGGATTGCGGTCGCCGAATCGCCATCTCACCCGCTGCTCTTTCCATCTTTGCGGCCCGTCCCCCAGCACCTCAGCCAGCCTCAGGCCCTTCGGCTGTCGCCCGTCCAGGATCGTCTCCGCGATGTCCGGCGCCAGGCAAGTGAGTGGCAGGAGCCGGCAGACAAAGGCCGCGCTTACACCCTCCTGCTCCGCGACGTGGGTGATCGAGTGCGCCTGACCGCTTTCGATCCGTCGCCGCCAGCGGTGCGCCCGGACCAGCGCTTTGACCAGCGTCTCGTCGCGGCTCGGCTTCCGTGCCGGCGCCGCCAAGCCCTCCGGCGTCATGACCAGCTGGGTTGCAATCCTGTCGGCTATTGCAATCCGTCGAGTAGCGCCTTCGCTTCCCTAAGATCGACGGTATCGAAGCCCTCGGTGAACCGGCCATACGCGGGCGCGAGCAGCGCGTGCGCGTCGCCCTGCCTGCCATGCTTTGCCCAAAGACCGGCCAAGCCGGTCGCAGTGCGGAGCTCGATCGTCTTGATGCCCCGACCGCGGGCGAGCGCGAGCGACTGTTGAAAATCGGCTTCAGCCCGATCCGCGGCGCCGACTTCCCGATGCAGCTCGCCCCTCAGGCGGTACAGCTCAGCTTCCCACATGCGTTCTCCGGTCCGTTCGACCACCCCTAGGGCCTCCATCACCGCGCTCAGTCCCTCCTCGAACCGCCCTGTCGCGGCGCACGCTTCGGCCAGCAAGGATAGACCGTGCGGGATGTCCAGCTCCGCACCCATCGCCCGCCAAGTGGCGAGCCCATCGCGCATGCGGTCGATCTCGCCCTCCCCGCATCCTTGCTTGGACAGGGCCCAGCCTCGCAGGGTCGCCCCCAGCAGCAGCCAGTGCGGAAATTCCTGGTCGGTCGAAAGCGCAATGAGCGCCTCGACCTGCTCTTGCACGGCCCGCTCTTCCCGTCGGTGCCGGTGGAGAATAGCGGCGCACCACAGCGCCCACGCGGAGCTGATGGGATGGGTGAGCTCTCGGGCGATCGAGCACGCTTGGCGGGCTCGTTCGAGGCCCTGATCCGGATAGCCCAGCAGCCAGAGGGCCCACGCCGCATGAGACAGGCAAGCGACCCCTGGGTCCAGCCCGTATGCAAGCGCATGCGGGCGACGGCCCTGCAGATCGGCCAGGGCCAGATCCTGCTCGAGATGCGCTCGCGCGGCGACGATGTCCCCCTGCCAGAAATGGGTGTCGCCCACGATGTAGTTGGCGTGTAGAAGCAGAACGGGATCTTGGATCTGTTCTGCCAATCGCATGCATTGGCCGCCCAAGTCCTGGGCGGCCTGCAGCCGTCCACGGACGATGTAAAAGTTCCATAGCCCCCACAGCACCGGGAAGAGCGGCGCGGATGCGCCGACCAGCTCGCACAGCTCGCGTGCGCGTGCGGAAGCCCGTTCGACTTCCGGGGCGGCCCAGCCTTTGGCGGCCATCAACGGTGCGCTCAGATCGACTTGGAGCCTGAGCTCACGCTCGAGGCGCTCGGACGTGTCGGGCAGCGTCTTCAGGAGCTCGAGCCCATTACCGAAGTGGCTGATCGCCTCGAGGTTGGCCGAGCGCTGGGTGGCCCGCTGGCCGGCCCGCTGCCAATAGCGGATGGCCGGCTCCGCGAGCCCCGCACCCGTGTAGTGGCGTGCCAATAGTTCGGGTTGGGACTCCGCGGTCTCGGGAAATTGCTCCTCCAGAACCTGGGCGATCTGCTGATGGAGCCGTTGTCGCGTGCTCTTCAGCAACGACTCGTAGGCTGTATCCTGGACCAGGGCATGCTTGAAGGAATACCAGGCCTCCGGCGGCAGGCCCTGCTGATGGATCAGGTCGGCGTCCACCAGTCTCGCCAGGGCAGTCCGCAAAGCCGTTTCGTCGAGGGGGGAAACGATGCGGATGAGTTCGTACGAGAACTCACGCCCCAAGGTCGCACCCAGCTGTGCGACCTCTCTGGCCGGCGCCAGCCTGTCGAGGCGCGCCATGAGGGAGTCGTGCAGCGTGCTCGGGATAGCGAACGGCGACAACGGACCCCTCAGCTCGTAGTGGCCGTTGACCTCCCGCAGCAGGCCCAACTCGACCACCGCCTTGGTGAGCTCTTCCACGAAGAGGGGCACCCCGTCGGTCTTCGCCACAATTTGGCGCGCCACTTCCGTCGGCAAGGTCCTGCCGCCCGTCACCCCCTCCACCATGGCGCCGACGTGTGTGCCGCCCAGGCGCCCGAGCGTGAGGTGGGCCGCGGACGAGGGAAGGGCCGTCGCCGGCGCGAATTCAGGCCGGAAGGTCAGCAATAGGAGGATCCGGCACGTCGGCACCTGATCGAACAGGCGCGGGAGGATCTCCTGCGTCGAGGGGTCGGCCCAGTGGAGATCCTCCCAGACGCAGCACAGGGCGCCCCGCGCCGCCTCACCCGTCAGCCAGGCGACCAGCGCCTCCTGCGTCCTCTCCTTCTGCCTCTGAGGGCTGAGGGTGATGCGAGGATGGCCTGCCGGATGTGGCAGCGACAGCAAGGCGGCGAGCAGAGGCACCGTGTCCACCTCGTGCTCGGACGAGAGGATCTGCTCGAGCTTGGCGAGCTTGCCTTCGGGGCTGTCGTGCCGAGCGAATCCCGCCATGCGCTGCAAGTGCTCGATGATCGGGTAGAGTGGTGTGTTCTGGTAGTGGGCGGAGCATCGCAGCTCGATCTGGGTATCACCGTCACGCGCCGCCCGCTCCTTGAGCTCTTGCGCGAGGCGCGATTTACCGATGCCCGGCTCGCCGCTGAGCAATACGATCTGCCCTTCACTCGCCTTGGCGCGTTGCCAGCAGCCGAACAGGAGGGCGAGCTCGTCCTCCCTGCCGACTAGCCGGGTCAGCCTGGCCCCACGCAGCGCCTGGAACCGGCCCGTCGGCTCGCACTCGCCGCGGACCTGCCAGGCCGGCACCGGGACGTCGAATCCCTTGATCTGTTGCGCCCCGAGGTCTTCGCATGCGAACAGAGTGCCGAGGAGCCGCCGCGTTGCCGCCGCGATCACCACGGCGCCAGGCGCCGCCAAGGATTGCAAGCGCGCGGCCAGATTTGGCGTTTCGCCGATCACGGTTCGCTCGCGAGCTTCCTCGTTTCCGACGAGATCACCGACGACGACCAGGCCCGTGGCGATGCCGACCCGCGCGGCGAGCTCTGTGGCCTTGGGCGAGCTCAGGCGAGGTACGGCCTCGACGATCGCGAGCCCAGTACGGACCGCCCGCTCCGCCTCGTCCTCGTGGGCCTGCGGCCAGCCGAAATAGGCCAGTACGCCGTCTCCCATGAACTTGGCGACGTGGCCTTCGAAGCGGGTAATCTCGCCAGCCACCGTGCCCTGATACGCGCGGATCACCGCGCTCATGTCCTCGGGGTCGAGTCTTCTCGATAGCGCGGTCGAGCCGACTAGATCAACGAACATCACGGTCAGCTGCCGGCGTTCGGCCTCAGGCGGAACGGGTCTGAGATGTGGCGCAGGTTCGGTCAAAACTGCGGTCGGTGTACCGGTCAGGCCAGCGATCGCTTTGAGCAGCTTCTTACGGGGTCCGAGCGGCAGGCCGAGCTTCTCCAGATCGCCCTCGGTCAGCTCGGGCAGGACCTCCCAATCGATCTCGTGATCGCGGAAGACGGGCTCGTACCGCTCCAGCCCCAACTGCCGCAACCAATCCGCGATCCCCACGGCGATCCTCGACGGTGAAGATGAGGCCATCCGAGAATAGCACGCCAATGCGGAGATGATA
>CAVWDE010000010.1:0-347812 GCA_963753685.1 uncultured Alphaproteobacteria bacterium | reverse complement strand
CGCGGACGATCTCTTCGGTCATCTTCTTGGCGTCGCCGAACAGCATCATCGTGTTGTCTTTGTAGAACAGGGTGTTGTCGATGCCGGCGTAGCCGGGGGCCAGCGAGCGCTTGACGAAGAACACCGCCTTCGCCTTGTCGACGTCGAGCACCGGCATGCCGTAGATCGGCGAGGCGGGTCCTCCTTGGCGGCCGGGTTGGTGATGTCGTTGGCGCCGATCACGTAGGCGACGTCGGTGCTCTGGAAGTCGTTGTTGACCTCGTCCATCTCGAACACGACGTCGTAGGGCACGTTGGCCTCGGCCAGCAGCACGTTCATGTGGCCGGGCATGCGGCCGGCGACCGGGTGGATCGCGAACTTCACCTCCACGCCCTCGTGGCCGAGCTTGTCCATCAGCTCGCGCACCGCGTGCTGGGCCTGCGCCACCGCCATGCCGTAGCCCGGCACGATGATCACCGAGCGCGCGTTCTTCATGATGAAGGCGGCATCGTCGGCCGAGCCGGGCTTGACCACCTTGTCGCCGATATCGGCCACCGCCGCCCCGGTCTCGCCGAAGCCGCCCAGGATCACGCTCACGAACGAGCGGTTCATGGCGTGGCACATGATGTAGGTCAGGATCGCGCCCGAGGAGCCGACCAGGGCGCCGGTGATGATCAGGGCCGGGTTGTGCAGGGTGAAGCCGATGCCGGCCGCCGCCCAGCCCGAATAGGAGTTGAGCATCGAGATCACGACCGGCATGTCGGCGCCGCCGATCGGGATGATCAGGAGAAAGCCGATCGCGAACGCGAGCAGCGTCATCAAAAGGAAGGCCACGGGGCTGCCGGTCGCGATGAAGACGATCAGCAGGACCACGATCAGCGCGCTGACCCCGATGTTGATCAGATGGCGCTGCGGCAAAAGGATCGGCGCGCTCCGCATCAGCGCCTGCAGCTTGGCGAAGGCGATCACCGAGCCCGAGAAGGTGATCGCGCCGATGATCACGCCGAGGCCCATCTCGAGCCGGCTCGCGACCTTGATGGCGCCCTCGGGCGTGGTGATGTGGAACTCGGCCGGATTGGCCAGCGCCGCCGCGGCGACGAACACCGCGGCCATGCCGACCAGGCTGTGGAACGCCGCCACCAGCTGGGGCATCGCGGTCATCGGGATGCGCCGCGCGATCACGACCCCGATCGCACCGCCGATCGCGACCCCGATCAGGATCATGAAGTAGCTGCCGAAGCTCGGGTGCGGCAGGGTCGTGAGCGTGAACAGGATCGCCACCGCCATGCCGGCGATGCCGATCAGATTGCCTTGGCGCGCGCTCGCCGGCGAGGACAGGCCGCGCAGCGCCAGGATGAAGCAGATCGCGGCCGCCAGGTAGCCGAGCGCGACGAGATTGCTCATGCCGGGGCCCTCAGGTCCGCTTCTTGTACATCGAGAGCATGCGCTGGGTGACCGTGAAGCCGCCGAAGATGTTGACCGCGGCCAGGATCACCGCGAGGAAGCCGAACCAGGACGCGGCCTTGAGCCCCTCCGCGCCGGTCGCGATCAAAGCACCGACGATGATCACGCTCGAGATCGCGTTGGTCACCGACATCAAGGGCGTGTGCAGGGCCGGCGTCACGCTCCAGACCACGTAGTAGCCGACGAAGATCGCCAGCACGAACACGATCAGGTTGAAGATCGTCGGGTCGATCTCGGTCATGGTTCCTTCCCGGGCTGGCGTCAGGCGGCCTGATTGCGGCTCAGGGCCGGATGCACGACCTGGCCGTCCTTGGTGATGAGCGTGCCTTTGATCAGATCGTCGGCCTCGTCGATCTTGAGCTGCTTGGTCTCGGGATCGATCATCAGGCTCACAAAGTTGAACAGATTGCGGGCGTAGAGCGAACTGGTCGCGGGCGCGAGCCGCGAGGGCAGGTTGGCGTGGCCGACGATCTTGACGCCGTCCAGGTCCACGACCTCGCCTACCTTGCTGCCCTCGATGTTGCCGCCGCTCTCGACCGCGAGATCGACCAGGACCGCGCCCGGCTTCATGCTCGCGACCATCGCGGCGCTGACCAGCCGGGGCGCGGGCCGGCCCGGGATCTGGGCGGTGGTGATCACCAGGTCCTGGCCGGCGATATGCTTGGCGACCATTTCCGCCTGCTCCTTGCGGTCGGCCTCCGAGAGCTCCTTGGCGTAGCCGCCGGCGGTCGCCGCGTCCTCCTTGACCACGCCCACGAACTTGGCGCCCAGGCTCTCGATCTCGCCCTTGGCGGCCGGCCGGATGTCGGTCGCCGAGACCACCGCGCCCAGCCGCCTCGCGGTCGCGATCGCCTGCAGGCCGGCGACGCCGGCGCCGATCACGAACACCTTGGCCGGCGGGATCGTGCCGGCCGCGGTCATCAGCATCGGCATCACCCGGTCGAACTCGGCGAGACCGTCGATCACCGCCCGGTAGCCGGCGAGATTGGCCTGACTGGAGAGCACGTCCATCGCCTGGCCGCGGGTCGTGCGCGGCAACAGCTCGAGCGCGAAGGCGAGCACGCCGGCCTTGGCGTAGGCCAGGGCCTGGTCGCGGTTCTGGTAGGGGTCGAGCATGCCGATCAGGACCTGGCCCTTGCGCAGCAGCGCCATCTCGTCGAGCTCGCCCTCGCCGGCGATCAGCGGGCGGCGCACCTTGAGCAGGACGTCGGCATCCCGATACAGCGTCTGCGGACCGTCGACCACGGTCGCACCGGCGGCCGCGAAAGCCTCGTCGGCGAACCGGGCGCGCGTACCGGCGCCGGCCTCGAGCAGAACCTCGACGCCCAGGCCCTTCAGCCGCTTGACCGTGTCGGGCGAGGCCGCGACCCGCTGCTCGTCGGGCCGGCGTTCCCTGGGAACCCCGATTTTCATCGCTCGCGCCCCTCCTTCTGCGCCCGGCAACGCCACGCGGGCCCAACCTAACCGCTCGTCAGAGCTTCGCCTAGGGCGGATCGCGACCGCACGCCGCGCCCCGTGACGCCGGACCGGCGGTCTGGCAGCTTGACCGGGCTTGTGTGGTCGCGTAAACAGCGAAACGCTTTCGCGACCTAATAAACTAAAGATATGCATCTCGGCTCAGGCTGGCCGCCACCGTAAAGTCCGCCCGCGGGTGCCGCCACTTGGTTCCGAAGGGGTGTGTGATGCCTGACATTCGGTCTGCTCGCGCGTGGGCCATGGGTGCGATCGTCGCGCCGTTGCGCCGGCGCGAAAGCGCGGATTCCAACCGTCGCGCGGCCGGCGGGATGCCGGGTCGCGCCGGGCTCACGTTGATCGCGCTCGGGCTCGTGCTGACGCTCGCGTCCCCGCGCCCGATTGCGGCCGCCGAGCCTGGCCAGCCCTACCGCTTTGGCGTTTTCCCCTACGTTCCGGCGCTCACCATCGATCGCATCTTCGGCCCGATCGCCGCCAGCTTCAGCAAGGATCTCAAGCGGCCGATCTATCTGAAGACCAAGTCGAACTTCGAGAAATTCGCGGACGAGCTCGCCCAGCAAACCTACGATATCATCTTCGTGCATCCGTTTTTCTACGTCGATGCGGCCGACAAGTATCATTATCTGCCGCTGGCGCGCCTCGATCAGCAGCTGACCGGGGTGGTCATGGTCGGCGAGAGTCACGACTGGCACGATTGGCATGATCTGGTGGGTAAGACCCTCGCCCTGCCGCCCGCTCTGTCGGCGGTCAGTACGATGGTCAAGGCCGCGCTGATCGATGCCGGCCTCAAGCCCGGCGTCGACGTGCGGCTGCAGAACTACCGGACCAAGACCTCCTGCCTGCAGGCGGTCGCGCTCGGCTCCGCCGACGCCTGCGCCATCCCGCGCTTCGTGCTGGCGCAGATCGAATCGATCGCGGACATGCGGCTGCACGTCATGATCGAGACGGCACCGATCTACCATTTCGTGTTCGCGGTTCATGAGCGCGTGCCGGAAGCGGACCGCGCCAAGTTGTTGAGCTGCATTCTCAGCTGGTCGCACACCGAGGCCGGACGAGCGGTGCTAGCGGCGGGCGCCTGGTCAGGGTTCGTGCCGGCCGAGGATCAGGAGTACGATCAGGTCCGCCGCTACAGTACGCGGCTCAAGTCCTACGTTCAGCAATAAGGTTCGTCGCTCGAGATCCCCGCGGCATGTCTCTTCGATATCGCATCGCAGCGACCATCTTCGCGCTCGAGATCGTCCTGACGGGGGCGATGCTCTGGACGACGCTCGGCCATTCGATGCGCAGCATCCGCGAGCAGGTCGGAAGCACCGAGGCGGTGACCCTGCAGCTGGTCGGCGATCTCAGCCGCTCGGCGCTCCTGACCGACGAGTTCGCCGACCTCCAGACCTTCATCGAGGCGACCAGGCGCGACCCGCGCGTCGAGGGGGTGGTGCTCGGCGACGTCCAGGGTCGGGTGGTCGCCGCCACCGATCTCGGCCTGATTGGCGCGCGGTTTCCCGAGCTGTCCGCGGGCGAGCATCACTATTGGCGCCAGACCGAGATCCGCGGGCGCGCGAGCCCGCTCGGCACGCTTGCCATCGAGTTCTCGGACTATCCGCTGGTGCTCGCTTATCGCGACACGCGCAATCTCGGCATCACCATCGCGCTCACCGGCATGGTCGCGATCGCCGTGGTCGGCCTCGCCATGGGCTTCGTCCTGACCCGCCGGCTGGCCAGCCTGGCCGCGCTCGCCGACCGGGTCGCCGAGGGTGACCGCACGGCGCGGGCCGACCCCGCCGGCAGTGACGAGGTGGCGCGGGTCGGCCGGGCCTTCAACAGCATGGTCACGAGGCTCGCCGCCAACCTCGATGCCCTGCGCGCGGCCCGCGACCGCCTGGTGCAGCCGACCGAGGCGATGTCCGAGGGCTTCGCGCTCTGGGACGCCGATGACCGGCTGGTGCTGTACAACAAGCGGCTGCGGCAGCTGTTCGGGGTCCAGGGCGAGCGGGTCGTGCTCGGTGCCCGCTTCGAGGATCTGAGCCGGATCGTCTACAAGCGCCTGCTGGCAGCCGAGGACGCGCCGCCGACGCTCGACGACTGGCAGGCGCAGTGCCTCGCCCGTCGCCGCGCGCCCTGCGGGCCCTGGGAGATGCACCTGCGCGACGACCGCTGGCTGGCGATCAACGAGTTCCGCACCCAGGACGGCGGCACGGTCGCCATTTACACCGACGTCACCGAGGCCAAGCGGCGGCAGCGGGCGCTCGAGCAGAGCGAGCAGCGCCTGCAGGCGATCATGGATTCGGTGATCGATGGCATCGTCACCGTGACCGACGACGGCCAGGTCGAATCCGCCAACCCCGCCGCCGCCCAGATCTTCGGTTTCGGGCCCGGCGGGCTGGTCGGGCTGCGGCTCGACGACCTGGTGGCCGGGACCGCGCGCGAGGCCGAGCACCTGCCGTGGCCGGCCCGGGTCGACGTCACCGCGCTGACCCAGCACAGCCTCCTGGAGATGGTCGGGCGGCGCCGCGACGGCGACAACGTCGCGATCGAGCTGTCGGTCACCGATCTCGATCTGCATGGCCGCCGGACCTTCATCCTGACCGTGCGCGACATCACCGCGCGCAAGGCGGCCGAGGAGCTGATCCGCTACCGGGCGACCCACGACGCGCTGACCGGGCTGCCCAATCGCGCCCTGTTCGACGATCGGCTCGCCACCGCCCTCAAGCAGGCGGTCCGCCACGGCGAGACGGTGGCGGTGCTGTTTTTGGACCTCGACCGCTTCAAGATCATCAACGACACGCTCGGCCATTCGATTGGCGATGCGCTGCTGGTGGCACTCAGCCGGCGGCTGCGTGCCAGCGTCCGCGACGAGGACACGGTCGCGCGCATGGGCGGCGACGAGTTCATCTTCATCCTGCGCGGCCTGCGCGGCGCCGAGGACGCGGTCAAGCCGGCGCAGAAGATCCTCGACGCGATGCGCCCGACCTTTCACATCCGCGGCCACGAGCTCTACGTCACCGGCAGCATCGGCATCGGCCTTTGTCCGACCGACGGCGCGGAGCCCGATCAGCTGCTCAAATGCGCCGACATCGCGCTCTATCGGGCCAAGGAGCGCGGCCGCAACCGCCTGCAGCTGTACAACCCGACCCTCAACGTCCGGGTGTTCGGGCAGATGGTGCTCGAGAAGCACCTGCGCCATGCCCTCGAGCAGGATCAGTTCCAGCTGGTCTATCAGCCGCAGATCGCCCTCGACAGCGGCCAGGTGGTGGGCGTCGAGGCGCTGATCCGCTGGCGCCATCCCGAGCTCGGCCTCGTGCAGCCCGACGAGTTCGTGCCGCTCGCCGAGGAGAACGGTCTGATCGAGCCTTTGGGCTTGTGGGTGCTGCGCACCGCCTGCCTGCAGCACAAGGCGTGGCGGGCGCTCCGGCTGCCGGGGCTCAGGCTCGCGGTCAACATGTCGGCCCGCCAGTTCCAGCGCAGCGGTCTGGAGAGCCGGATCCGCGAGGTCCTGGCCGAGACCGAGATGGATGCCCGCTGGCTCGAGCTGGAGCTGACCGAGAGCGTGCTGATGCAGGAAGGCGACAGCACCGCGGCCCTGCTCAACCATCTGAGCGAGCTCGGGATCAGCCTGGCGCTCGACGATTTCGGCACCGGCTATTCGTCGCTGAGCTACCTCAAGCGCTTTCCGATCAAACGGGTCAAGATCGACCGCTCGTTCGTCTGCGACATCAACACCAGCGAGGGCGATGCGGCGCTCGCGCGGGCGGTGATCGCCATGGCGCACGGGCTCGGCGTCGACGTCGTGGCCGAAGGCATCGAGAGCCTGGAGCAGCTGGCGATGCTGCGCCGCTATGGCTGCGACGAGGGCCAGGGCTACTTCCTCGGCCGGCCGGTGGTCCCGTCCGAGGTGCCGGCCCTGGTGCGCCGCCAGGGCTGGCCGCAGATCCGGAGCGTCGTCTCGGCCTGACCCGCGACCGGTCGCGCACCAGGGCCGACCAAAGATCCGCAAGCGTGGTCCCGGCCTGGTCCGCGCCTCTTCCGCCCGTGTGCCGCCCCGTGCACGTGATGCATGATGGAAGCGCGGATGCACGATCGCTTAAGCGGCGCTCTGCGAGCGCCCGGCTGCTGAGCGGAAGCGTCAGCTCGGCAGGAGCAGGCGTCCTCCCAGAACATGATCGGTGCGAGTTGAGCGCTGGATATGCTAGACTGCGAGCCGGCGTTCTGCACGCCGGCGGAAAGCGTCATGACCGACGACCAACATGTGGCCGTCATGGAGCAAGGGCTCGTCAGGCGCGAGATGTACCTGTCCCGGCTCCGGCTCCTCTGTGACCGCGCCGCCGAATGTGGCCGTCCAGCGATCGTAGAACGGATTGTGGATGCCGAGGCGGCGCTGCGGCGCGCAGAAGCGAGGCTGCATTCCGCCTATGCGGGGCGTAGCATCGCTGGAGCGTCGACCCTGAGCGCCCCACGCTCAGGTCGCGGCGCGGCGCCGGCGGCCCGGTTGGAAAAAAGGCCTGCTCGCCGACCTCCTGGGGGAGCACGACCGCCAGCAAGTCGATCCTGACACCTGGCGGTTCGAACGCGGCCCCGATCGCCGCGGCGACGGGCGGCGGTGCGCCGACCGCACCGGGCTGAGGGACGAGGGCTCGCGGACATTCCTCGCCGCCTGCGCCGGGAACTGCGGCTCGAAGGCCGGCGCCGAAGGGCCGGCTGCTGGCGGCGTTGGCCTGGAAAATGGCAGACACTGGTGGTCGGATCAGATCGCTCGCTCGCGCATGGCCGATCGCGAGGACCACGACTTTCAAAAAGTTTTCGTGGTTTGCGGGCCACCGGATCGCCGGAATCGTCCTGTCATTTCGAACCGTTAGGGAACAAATCGGAAAGTCAACTGTTTTATCTTTTTAATTCTCGTTGTCAAAACGTGGCCAGGCACCACCTTTATTAATGAACCTTGCCAAAAAGCCGCCTCAACCCGAGGCCGCGCAACCAGGGAGGTTCCAATGGCAGACAAGCAGAATTTGGCGCAACGCTGGGATCGACTTCAGCCGAGCAAGGGTACGGTATTCTGGGGCTTTGTCGCCGGCGCGGTGGCGACCATCGTGATCGGCTTCGCGTGGGGCGGCTGGGTCACCGGCGGCAGCGTCCAGGCGCTGACCGAGAAGGCCGCGCAGCAGGCCCATGAGCAGCTCGCCGCGGCGGTCTGCACCGATCGCTTCACAGCCGCCCCGGACGCGCGCGCCCAGCTCGCGACCTTCAAGGACATGAGCAGCTCCTACGAGCGCGGCAAGTTCGTCGAGACCGGCGGCTGGGCGACCATGCCGGGCGCCACCAGCACCGATCGCAAGGACGCCTCGGCCTGCGCCGACAGCCTGCTCAAGCTGCAGCTGCCGCCGCTCAAGGAAGCCGCGCAGACCGCGCCCCAGCCGACCGTGGCGCAGTAGGCCCGCGCCGGCCGCGCGGCGCCCCGCTGGGGCCGACGGTCGGCGATCGGCTCTCCGACCACAGGCCCTGGGCCCCGACCGGGCGACGTTCGCCGTGAAGTCCCGGGGCCCGCGAGACTGATCGGCACCCCGCCGGCGCCCGCACCGTGCGCGCGCGGAGGGCGGCGACCAGGTCGCGTTCGGAATTCGCGGCTTGGCGCAAGGCGCGACCGGGCCAGCCGCCCTCAGCAATCGCACATTCCTGGGCGATTTCCTTTCGCTCTCGCATACCGATTGTGCATAGACTGGCCGATTGTGCATCGACTGGCGATGACGGGCCACGAGCCCTACGGAAGCCTCGCCGTCTGGCCGGAGAGAGGGACCTCGCGCTCGTCTATGAGGCCAGGCATGGCAAGGGCGGCCACGGCCGCATTTCCTTCTGCGACCGCTTCACCACGTTCCCCGCTCTGACCCACCGGATCCGACCCGGCCTGTGCGCCCGGGGTTGGCCGACGGCGGGTCCCCGCGAAGGTGAACGCTTCGCGGGGACCGATTGAAGGTGGCTCCGGGCGATCCCTGCTCAGGGCTCGCCGATCTGGAGGGTCATCGAGGTCGCGCCAGGGGCGCCGGATTCGTGGTGCCAGGCGGGTCGATGTCCGGCGTCTCGGGCACCGGGACGCGGCCACCCGACAGGATGAAGCTGAAATCCGTGCCCTTCTCGACCTGCGCGATGCCGTGGCAGCCGAGGCATCCGCCCATGTTGAAGGTGTCGACGAGCTCGTTGCTGTCGTTGAACAGCAAGACGTTCTGGAACGTCGTCCGGGCCGAATTGAAGTTGTCAAAGTTCGCGGGCTGGTCCGTCGGCGGGCCCGTACCGCTGATCTGCCCGCTGAAGTTGGCCAGCGTGTAGTCGGTCTCGACGACCTCGTTGTTGGTATAGAAGGTCGCCGCGTTCAGGTCCGACGTCGTGTCGCTGCTCACCTCGGTAAGGTCGAAGGGCTTGTATTGGACGTTGATCAGCTTGTAGTACGACCACACGGGATTCGCGATGCCGTTGCTGCTGGCGTAAGCGCTGATCGCCGTGTGAGCGTTCTGATTGGCGCCGAGAATCGCCTGTGGGATCGGATGAGTCCGAGCGTTCTGGCAGATCGCTCCGCCGGAGGGCAGCCCGGTGAAGCCGCTCTCTTCGAGGTAGAAGAGGCGGTCTTCGGGCGCCTCGCAGTATTGATCGCCGACGATGTTCAAAGTGGGCGGGTCGCCATCCTGATACTCGAGCCCGGGCTCGGTCGTCCCGACCGGCGTGACGATCGGCTGCCCGATCTCATTTTCCACCGGGGTCCCAGCCGCGGTCTGGAGATTGTCGGCCTGCTCGAAGGTGGCAAAGATGAAGTAGGGCGCCGTGGCCGTCTTATGCTCGATGTGCAAAGCGAGCAGCCCCCACGTGCCCTCACGATAGCAACGCGGCTCCTGGGCATTTTGCTCGTTTTGTTCGTAGTACCGCACCGTCGTGGTGTAGAACCTGCCGCTACTCTCCTCATCGGCGGTGAGCTCCCGCCACGCCGATTTGACGTGGATCGTCCCGACCGGAAACGAGATGAACGGCTCCTTCAAGGTCGTCGGGTCGCCGTTGCCTTGAGAAACCTCCAGAAAGTTGGCTCGGGCGGTGCAGAAGGTCGTGGTTTCGCCCGACTGCAGGTCGTTGCAGTTCGTGGAGGACTGCTTGGAGTCCTGCGGCGGCAGCAGCTTCGTGCCGACGTAAAGGGGGTCGCCGCCCTGCGCCAGGGCATCGGGATTGACGACGTAGACGAAGTGGCTCTCGTTCGCCTTGGCGAGGAACCGGATCAATTGAGGATCAGAGTTCGCCGAGGCAGATTGCGGCGCCTTGCCCGCGAACATGGAGTTGAGCCCGATCTGGGACACTTCGTCCAGATTGATGAACGAAGGCGTGGTCACGGGGTCCTGCCCGGGACAGGGCGGGATCTCGCCGGTGCCATCCGCTCCCTGCCCCAATACCTCCGCATTGTAGATGTACTGGGGTGGAACGGTGCTGTAGCCGAAATCGGACTTGGAAGCGTCGAATCCCGGCGGCGTACCCTGACCGGGATAGATCTCGACCTTGTGTCGGTAGGTGTGCCAGACCAGCGGTCCCGTGAAGGACGGGTCGCCGAACTTCGCGCCGGTGTCTGGAGTATCGCGCGTCCCGGCCAGGGCGGGCCAGTTGAGCGCAATGAACTCCTGCCATGCGAAGTTCGCCGCGTCGGCGAGGCTCGCTTGGTCCGCGCCGCCCGGAATGTCAGCTGGCACATCCGGGGAAACGGTGATCCCCGGCGTCGGCTCAGGCGCTCCGCCGAGTTGATCGCAGAACTGCTGGGTTCTTACGCTCAGTGGGGAGCGCTGGCAGAGATTTGGGGTGCGGGCGATGAAATCGCACCTGGCCTGTTCCGCCGCGCTGAGGTTGGGCGCCTGGCATTCCTGCGGTACCGGACCGCCGGCGGCGCCTGCTGCCGACGGCAGCACGGCCGCCAAGGCGAGCAGCGAGATCCCTGCCAACCTCCGGGGTAGCTCGTTCGTTTCCATGGCATTCCCTACCGTTGCGCGTTGACTGCATTGTGACTGTTCACTGGCGCTTCGTTGCGTTCTTTATATCTCAAGCCGTGCAGCACGGCCACTTCATTTTAACCTAAGGATGGGGCCTGTTCACGAGCTGGTGATCGCGTCCCGGGGCGGCGGGTCCGGCCCATGCTGAGGAGGACAGCGGGACCAGACGGGAATTGTTGGGCGGGAATTGTTGTCAGCGGGAATTGGCGATCACAACGCGAGTTCCGACGCCCGAGGTTTCGATCAGGACGCGCGGCGGACTTTGACTCGCCTCTACGGGTCGTCAGGGCACGGATGTGGTGCATGCCGTCGCCCGCCGCAGGACCGCCTGTCAATGGAGCCTCCAGATCCGATTGATCCAACATCAACCATCACCGCCTCCGAAAACCCTGGGAATTGGCCCGTCTCGGGGATCGGTATCAATGATGCTCCATTGATTTCCGGATCAACTTGATTGAGCGGCAGCCGCCATGCCGCGATGACTTCGAAGCCAGGACACAGATCCGTCGCGTCCCATGTCCTCGACGCTACACATATGCGCCACGTGCTAATGCTACGTGCATCATGTGCAGATGATAGTGGCGCGTCAAGGGCAGAATTTCTGTCAGCTGTACTTGCTCTTGGGCTTGAGGATTGGGCGATGATGCAACGATATGTCGGCCAGCCGAGGGTGTGTCTCAGCTTGGCAGCGGCAGGTCCTGGGCCTGGAGGGCTTCGGTCTGGCGGCGCTCCAGCTTGGCGACGTCGAAGTCCTGGATCAGGCCCATGAACAGTTGATGCCAGTTGACCTCGGCCTGGAGGTGCATGAACACCGAGCCGAGGCCGATCGCGGCCCGGTCCATGAGCACGAACTCGCGCGGCGGGGTGACGCCGCCGATCTCGCGCAGGCGCTTTTGCACGTTGAAGGCGACCTCGCGGCCGTAGGCGCCGGAGTTGGTCTCCTCGATCAGCCGCGGCCGGTCCTCCATGAGCGGCGCGTAGATGAAGGCGGCCCAGAGGTTCAAGGTGTCGATCACGTCCTTCCTGAGGTCGGAAAAACCCCAGGTCTGGTAGGCGTGCACCGCGAGATCGCGGTCGCCCCGGACCAGCGCCCAGTAGAGGTCGATCACGCCTTGGACCAGGGCCGGCTTGAACACCCGGATGCAGCCGAAGTCGATGAGGTTGATGGTCTGGTCGGGCCGCGCGCTGTAGTTGCCGAGGTGCGGGTCGCCGTGGATCACGGCATAGTCGTAGAAGGGCACGTACCAGGCGCGGAACATGTTGTGGGCGAGCCGGTTGCGCTCCTCCTGCGGGGCGTTCACGAGCTCGAGCAGCGGCCGGCCGTCGAGCCAGGTCATGGAGAGCAGGCGGCCGGTCGAGAGCTCGGGCAGCACGTCCGGCACGTGCACGCCGGGCTCGTCACGGAGCATGTGGCGGTAGAGCGCCATGTGCCTGGCCTCGCGGAGGTAATCGAGCTCCTCGCGCAGGCGTTCGGCCAGCTCTTCGTAGACCCGCTCGGGGTTGATCGAGCCGTCGTAGCGGCGATAGATGCCGAAGATCAGGCGCAGCTGGTTGAGGTCGGCCTCGACCGCGCTCGCGATGCTCGGGTACTGGAGCTTGCAGGCGAGCGCGCGGCCGTCCTTAGCGATCGCCCGGTGGACCTGACCGAGCGAGGCCGCGGCCGCGGCGTCGAGCTCGAACTCCCGGAACCGCTCGCGCCAGGCGGGACCGAGCTCGGCCGCCATGCGCCGGCGCACGAACGGCCGGCCCATGGGCGGCGCCTGGCTCTGCAGCTGGGCGAGTTCGGCCGCGTATTCCTTGGGCAGCGCCTCCGGGATGGTCGCGAGCAGCTGGGCGACCTTCATCAGCGGCCCCTTGAGCCCGCCGAGTGCTGCCTTCAGCTCCTCGGCGTGGGCCGCGCGGTCGATCCGGATGCCGAGGTAGCGGGCACCGGCGATCCGCGCCGCGAGCCCGCCCATCGCCCCTGACACCTGGGCATAGCGGCGGACCCGGCCGGAAAGCGTGTTCTCGGACGGTGGGTTCGGGCGGGCGGCCATGCCCTAGGTCGCCATCGCGCGCTCGAGCTGGTCGATCAGGCCCTCGACCACGCCAAGGCCCTTGGTCCAGAAGCCGGGGTCGGAGGCATCGAGCCCGAAGGGCGCCAGCAGCTCCTGGTGGCGCAGCGTGCCGCCGG
Source organism: uncultured Alphaproteobacteria bacterium (assembly GCA_963753685.1). Classification (GTDB taxonomy): domain Bacteria; phylum Pseudomonadota; class Alphaproteobacteria; order Geminicoccales; family Geminicoccaceae; genus DATAOG01. The sequence continues at coordinate 334,723 of CAVWDE010000010.1, read as the reverse complement.
CCCGCAACAGCTCGAGATAACGCTCCTGAAAGCCTTCGGGCTCGGCCTGATAGACCGCGTACAGCGAGTTCACCAGGCAATCGCCGAAGGCGTAGGCGTAAACGTAGAACGGCACGTGCACGAAGTGCGGGATGTAGCTCCAGTAGACCCGGTAGGAGTTCTCGAACCGGAACGCCGGTCCCAGGCTCTCGGTCTGGATCTCGAGCCAGAGCAGGCCCAGCTCGTCGGCGGTGAGCTCGGCGGTCTTGCGGGCGTCGTGGACCCGACGCTCGAACTCGACGAAGGCGATCTGGCGGACCACGGTGTTGAGCGCGTCCTCGATCTTGCCGGCGAGCAGGATGCGGCGCTGGACGGGATCCTGCTCGGCCTCGAGCAGGGCGCGGAAGGTCAGCTGCTCGCCGAACACCGAGGCGGTCTCGGCAAGCGTCAAGGCCGTCCCGGCCATCAGCGGCCCCTGCCTTGCCGCCAGCACCTGATGGACGCCGTGGCCGAGCTCGTGGGCCAGGGTCATGACGTCCCGGGCGCGGCCCTGGTAGTTCATCAGCACGTACGGGTGCACGCTCGGGATGGTCGGGTGGCAGAAGGCGCCCGCGTCCTTGCCCGGCCGCAGCGCGGCATCGATCCAGCGGCCTTTGAAGAAGCGCTCGAGGATGTCGGCGAGCGGCGGCGCGAAGCCCCGGTAAGCGTCGAGCACGATCACCTTGGCATCCGCCCAGGCGATCCGGCGGTCGCTGTCCTCGGGCAAGGGCGCGTTGCGATCCCAGTACTCGAGCGTGTCCAGGCCCATCCAGCGCGCCTTGATCCGGTAGTAGCGATGCGACAGGCGCGGCCAGGCGTCCCGGACCGCGCCGATCAGCGCGTCGACGACCTCGTCCTCGACCTGGTTGGCGAGATTGCGGCTCGAGATCGGGCGCGCGAAGTGACGCCAGCCGTCCTCGATCTGCTTGTCCTTGGCGAGCGTGTTGGTGATCAGGGCGAACAGGCGCGTGCGGCCCTCGAGTACGCCCGCGATCGCTTCCGCGGCCGCCTGACGCCGCGCCCGGTCCTTGTCCGAGAGCACATCGAAGATCTCGGCGCTGGTCAGCTCCTTGCCGTCGAGCGGGAAGCGCAGGCCCGCCATGGTCTCATCGAACAGGCGGACCCAGGCGCTCCGGCCGGTGATCGACTTCTCGTGCAGGACGCGCTCGATCTCGTCGTCGAGCTGATGTGGGCGGAAGCTGCGCACATCGCGCAGCCAGGGCCGGTAGTGGGCGAGCTCGACCGATTGCTCGACCTTGGCGGCGAGCGCCTCGTCCTCGATCCGGTTGAGCTCGAGGGTGACGAACAACAGCTTTGTCGCGGCCTCGTTGACCCGCTCCTGGACGGTCTGGAAGAAGCGCCCGATCTCCGGGTCGTCGGCCTTGGCGGCGTGCAGCAGCTGGGCATAGCTCGCGACCCGGCCGAGCTGCTCCTCGAGGCGCTCGTAGCGCTCGATCAGCCCTGCCAGCGCCTTGCCGTCGAGGTCGCCGAGATTACCCTTGAACTCGGCCTCGAGGGCGCTTGCGTCGGCGGCCGCCTGGCGCAGATCGGCGTCGACCGCGGGCGCATCAGGCGCGGCGTAGAGATCGCTTAAATCCCATTCCGGCAACATGGCGACCGGTGCCGCCGCCGCGGCCGGCGCGGCTTGGTGACAAGGCTGGATCATCCCATGCTCCCGTTTCGGACCCCTGGAGATATATGCACCGCCCCTGGTCAATCCAGGCAAATCCCATTATCTGTGCGCGACCGTGGAATTGGCCTGGCCCGGGCCTGTCCGGCCGGCCTCGGGCGGGGTGAGCGTGCGCGCCAGAGCGGGCGATCGCCGGGAGATGGGATGACGGTGCCGGATCTGGGTTCGAACCTGGTCGAGCTGTTCGAGCGGACGGCCAGGGGGCGCGGCGAGCAACCCTTTCTCTGGCTGAAGCGCGAGGGGGTCTATCGGCCCTGGTCGTGGCAGCGGGCGGCGCTCGAGGCGCGTCTGCTCGCCCGCGTGCTGCGCGCCAGGGGCGTGGCACCCGGCGATCGGGTGCTGCTGGTCGCCGAGAACCGGCCGGAATGGCTGATCGCCGATCTCGCGATCATGACCGCGGGCGCAATCACCGTCCCGGCCTACACCACCAACACCGCCCGCGACCACGCCTATCTGCTCGAGCACAGCGGTGCGGCCGCGGTCGTGGTCGCGAACGACCGCCTGGCGAAGGCGCTGCTGCCGGCGCTCGCCGAGGCGCCGGCCGCACGCCTGGTCATCAGCATCGAGCCGCTCGAGGCCGCGGGCCAGCTGAACCTGCCGGTGCTCGCCTGGCAGGAGGCGCTGGCCGCGGGCGAGCAGCTGCCCGATCCGGGCCCCGATCCGGCCACCTGCCTGAGTGCCCACGATACCGCCTGCTTCATCTACACCTCGGGCACCGGCGGCAAGCCCAAAGGGGTCATGCTCAGCCACGGCAACGTGCTCGCCAACGTTGCCGGCGCATCGGCGGCGCTGGCCCTGCTCGGCCTCGACGAGCACGAGGTCTTTCTGTCCTTTCTGCCGCTCTCGCACGCTTACGAGCACACCGCCGGCCAGTTCCTGCCGATCGCGGTCGGCGCCCAGATCTACTACGCGGACGGCCTTGAGACGCTGACCACCAACCTGACCGAGGCGCGCCCGACGATCATGACCTGCGTGCCCCGGCTCTACGAGGTCATGCGCCAGCGGATCCTGAACACGATCGCCCGCCAGAAGGGGCTGAAGCCCAGGCTCTTTCAGAAGGCGGTCGAGCTCGGCTGCAAGGCGTACCAGACGCCGGGCGCGCTGGGGCTCGGCGAGCGTCTGCTCGATCGCCTGCTCGATAAGCTGGTGCGCGACCAGGTCCGGGCGCGGTTCGGCGGCCGGATCAAGGCGCTGGTGTCGGGCGGCGCGCCGCTCAACTTCGAGGTCGGGCTGTTCTTCACAGCACTCGGCCTGCCGGTGTTCCAGGGCTACGGCCAGACCGAATGCGCGCCGGTGGCGAGCGTCAACACCCCGCGCAGGATCAAGCTGCATACGGTCGGGCCGCCGATCCCGGGGATCGAGGTCAAGATCGCCGACGACGGCGAGATCCTGATCCGCGGCGATTCGGTCATGCAGGGCTACTGGCGCGACGAGGCGGCGACCGCCGAGGCGCTGCGCAACGGCTGGCTGCACACCGGCGACGTCGGGCTGATCGACGACGACGGCTTCGTCCAGATCACCGACCGCAAGAAGGACATCATCGTCAACTCGGGCGGCGACAACCTCTCGCCGCAGCGGGTCGAAGGCGTCCTTCTGCTCGAGCCGGAGATCGGTCAGGCGATCGTCTACGGCGACCGCCGGCCGCATCTGGTGGCGCTGCTGGTGGCCGATGCCGAGTTCGCCCGGAGCTACGCGCACAGCCACCGGCTGCCCAACAATCTGGCCGCCCTCGCAGCGGACCAGGGCTTCCGGCAGACCATCGGCGAGGCGGTCAAACGCGCCAACCAGATCCTCTCGACGCTCGAGCGGGTGCGCCACTTCAAGCTCATGCCCGAGCCGTTCAGCATCGAGAACGGCCTGATGACCCCGACCCTCAAGCTCAAGCGCCAGGTCATCTACCGCACCCACCACGACCTGTTCGAGAGCCTTTACGAGGCACACCGCTGAGGCGGGTCCTCGGTATTGCAATCGGCGAGGGCGCGGCTCGTCAGCCCATGGTCGAGCGCCGGCTTGCCGCTTCCCTCCGTGCCGCCGCCGGCGAAGGTTCCTGCCCTTCGTTGGCTGCGGCTACGACGGCTTCCGGTTGAAGAAAGTCGCCGGCGCGTCCAATGTACTGGTGGGCGCCCGCGCCGGTCGGGGGCGGCCGGGAGGCCGGAATGCGAACTCTCTTGCTGATGCGCCATGCCAAGTCGAGCTGGGATGAGCCCGAGCTCGCCGACCTCGATCGACCGCTGGCGCCACGGGGACGGAAGGCCGCGCCGCTGGTGGCGCGCTATCTGGCCCTGCACGGTCTGATCCCCGACCTGGTGCTCGGCTCGCCGGCACTCCGGGTCCACGAGACCTGGGCGCTGATGGCGCCGATCCTTGGCGACAAGGTCGCCTGCAAGACCCTCAAGAGCCTGTATGAGGGCACGCCGGGCCGGCTGCTCGCGGCGCTGCGCGGGGTCAAGGGCGAGGTCAGGACGCTGATGCTGATCGGCCACAATCCGGCTCTGGGTGCGCTCGCGCAGAGCCTCGCCGGCGCCGGCTCCGAGAAGGCCCTGGAGCGCGTGCGGACCAACTTTCCGACCGCGGGTCTCGCTGTGCTCGGGTTCGAGATCGAGCGCTGGGCCGAGCTCGCCGCCGGCGCCGGCCGGCTCGAGGAGCTGGTCCGGCCGAAGGACCTTGGCTGAGCGCCGGTGACAGCGATCCTGGCGCATCGGGCGGGCGCGGCCCACGGCGGCGATCGGCAGGGTTCCGGCCTGGCGCCGTGAAGCTGCTGATCCTCCTCGGGCTGGGTTACGCCGGCGTGGCGGCCGCGCTCTACCTCGCGCAGAGCTGGTTGCTATTCCCCGGCGCCGGCCGGCCCAGCCAGCGGCTGGACCACCCGCGCCTGCCCGAGCGTCTGGTGCTGCCGAGCGGCGACGGCGCGCAGCTGCACGGCATGGTGTTTCGCGCCCCGGCCGCGGCCGCCGATCTGCTGATCGGCTTCGGCGGCAACGGCCAGGATGCCGAGTTCCTGGGCCAGGACCTGGCCGCCGATTTTCCGCAGCTGCAGGTCGCGGTCTTCCACTACCGCGGCTACGGCCCGAGCACCGGCCGGCCGAGCGAGGCTGCGCTGCTGGCCGACGCGCTGACCATCCACGAAGCCCTGACGGAGCGGCTGCGGCCGGCGCGCACCTTCGCGATCGGCATCTCGCTCGGCTCGGCGGTCGCGGCCTATCTGTCCCGGGCCCGCCGGCTCGCGGGCCTGATCCTGGTCACCCCCTTCGACTCGGTCGAGGCGATCGCCAGGGAGACCTACTTCTGGCTGCCGGTCGGCTGGTTGCTGCGCCACCGGTTTGCGACCGTCGACTTCATGGCCGGCAATCCGACGCCGGTCGCGGTGATCGCGGCCGAGCAGGATCGGGTGGTGCGGCCGGAGCGCACGGCGGCCCTGATCGCCGGGGTCCCGAACCTGGTGTTCCAGCGCGTGCTCGCCGGCGCCGCGCACAACACGCTTTACCAGCTGCCGATCTTCAATCAGGCTCTCGAGACGGCGTTCGCCGCGATCCGGGCTGCGGCCAACCAGGCCGGACGGTGACGGTGAGAGTCCGCGATCGGCGACCGGGTTGGCGCCATCCTGTGCCCCATGACCTTGTGCTGCTGAGGAGACGAGACGATGAGCGAAGAGGCAGCTCCTGAGACCCGCGAGATCCGCGCCGTGTTGCATCCGACCGACCTCACGCCGTCGAGCGAGCTGGCCTTCGCGCACGCGCTGCGCCTCGCGGCCTCGGGGCGGACCAAGCTGTACGTGTTGCATGCCGACCCCAAGGAAGTGGAGGACACCGACTGGAGCGCCTATCCTCCGGTGCGGCGGACCTTGGTGAATTGGGGGATGCTCGAGGAGGGCAGCGAGCCGCGCGCCGTGTTCGACCGGCTCGGGGTCCAGGTCGCCAAGGTCCGGATTCCCGATCGCGACGCGATGCGCGCGATCCTGGGCTTCCTGGATGCTCACCCGAGCGACGTGATCGTGCTCGCCACCCATGGCCGGGAGGGTCTGCCACGCTGGCTGCACGGCTCGCTCGCGGAGCCGGTCGCGCGCGCCGCCGAGACCACCACGCTGTTCATCCCGCAAGGTGCCGTCGGCTTCGTGGCGCCGGCGACCGGCGCGGTCAACCTGCGCCGGGTGCTGATCCCGGTCGATCGGCGACCGAGCCCGACCCATGCCCTGCGCGCGGCCTGGGGCATCGTCCGGTTGCTCGGCGCCGAGGGCGTGATTCTGGAGCTGCTGCACGTCGGCACCGGCACGGACCCGAGCGCCGTGCAGGTGGAGCCGGGCACCTGGCCCACGGTCGTGCATTCGGTCCGCAGCGGTAACGTGGTCGACGAGATCCTGGCGGCCGCGAGCGAGGGGCCGGCGGATCTGATCGCCATGGCGACCGCGGGCCATCAGGGTTTCCTCGATGCCCTCCGCGGCAGCACCACCGAGCGGGTGCTGCGCCATGCGTCCTGCCCGGTGCTAGCGGTACCCTCGCAGTAGTATGAGGTTGGCAGGATCGCCGAAGCCGCGTCGGCGGCCGTTTCCGGAAGTCGCCGTCACGATTGTGAGACGGATGCTGGCAGGATCGCCGGGCGTGCCTATGATGCGGGGTCTCGCATCAAGGGAGATCGCCCGTCAGAGGAGGTTGCTATGGCGGTTGCTCGGGTCACCAAGATCACGGCGTCCTCGCCGCGTAGTTTTCAAGACGCAGTCAGTGAGGGCCTGACGCGTGCGGCGAGCACGCTGCACGGCATCACCGGCCTCGAGGTGGTCGCGCAGAAGGCCAAGGTTGAGAACGGTAAGATCAGCGAGTATCGGGTGACGATCGAGGTGACGTTCGTGCTCGATTGAGCCGGCCGGTCGCCGTTGCTGAGGGTCCTTGGTCGACCGTCAGCGGTCAGCTGACACCGTTGCGTTCGAGACCGTCAGCCGTTCAAGACGTAGAAACCCCGCCGCATCCATGCTGTCGGCGGGGTTTCATTGCCTGGGGCGCACCGCCCCGGCCGCCCGACTTTCAAGCCGAGCCAAATTTTGGTCAAATGACCCGATTGTCGGAACGTCATGCATTGTCCGGTGGATTCATGCTGTTTAGGCACCCTCCTGCCACGTTGTTTGCGCGCAGTGGCAAACGACTGTGGGCTGTCCTCCGGCTGTCTTCACACTCTACTATACTGGGTCGGGCCGACCCGATCGTCAAGATCTTTGCGGCCGAGAATCGGTCGCGCCGAGAGTGCCGACGATCAGCTTCGATCCGGGCGCGGACGGGCCGTCGGCGACCGCAACCGCCGCTTTAATCCTGGCGATCGCGGCGTCGGCCGCGGCCTCGTTGCGGGCGTGGACGAGCGCGAACGGCTGACCGGGGCCGACCGGCTCGCCCAGACCCTTGACCTCGGTCAGGCCAACCGCGTGATCGATCGGGTCGGTCGGCCGCTGCCGGCCGCCGCCGAGGGTGACCACGGCGAGGCCGAGCGCGCGCACGTCGATCGCGGTGACGACTCCGGTGGTCGGCACGTCGACCGGGCGTCGGATCGGTGCCGTCGGCAGGTAGCGCGCAGCGTGCTCGAGGAGATCGCCGGGGCCGCCGAGCGTGCGCACCATGCGCGCGAAGCGCTCGGCCGCCGCGCCGCTGACGAGCGCGCTCTCGACCCGCGCGCGCGCATCCTCGGCGCCACCGGCGAGCGTCAGGAGTTCGGCCGCGAGCGCCAGCGTCACCTCGCGCAGCCGCGGTTCGGCGCCGCCACCGGTCAGGACGTCGATCGCTTCGCGCACCTCGAGCGCATTGCCGGCGGTGCGTCCGAGGCATTGGTCCATGTCGGTCAGCAGGGCCGAGCAGCGCAGGCCGGCGCCGTTCGCGACTTCGACCAGGGTGGACGCGAGCTCCCAGGTGGCATCCGGGGTCGGCAGGAAGGCGCCGGAGCCGAGCTTGACGTCCATGACCAGGGCGTCGAGGCCTTCGGAGAGCTTCTTGGACAGGATCGAGGAGGTGAGCAGCGGGATGCACTCGACCGTGGCGGTGACGTCGCGGATGGCGTAGAGCCGCCGGTCGGCCGGCGCCAGATCGCTGGTCTGGCCGATGATCGCGCAGCCGGCCGCGCGCACCACCCGGCGCAGATCATCGAGGCCGGGGGCGGTGTCGTACCCCGGGATGCTGTCCAGCTTGTCGAGGGTGCCGCCGGTGTGGCCGAGACCACGGCCGGAGATCATCGGCACGTAGGTGCCGCAGGCGGCCATGATCGGGGCCAGGATCAGGCTCACCTTGTCGCCGACCCCGCCGGTCGAATGCTTGTCGACCACCGGCCCGTCGAGGTCATCCCAGCGCAGGCGCTGGCCGGACCCGGCCATCGCCCGGGTCAGGGCGACCGTCTCGGCGCGGCTCATGCCGTTGAAGAACACCGCCATGGCAAGCGCCGCGGCCTGACCCTCGGTGATCCGCCCGGCGGTCAGGCCGTCGACGAAAAATTCGATCTCGGCATCGTCGAGCGGCCCGCCGTCGCGCTTCTTGCGGATGATCTCCTGCGGCAACATGGTCAGGGTCGGGCCAGCCCGGAGAGCGGCAGAGGGGCGCGGGCCGGCCGCTCTGCCGCTGCGGTTCCTAGGACGACTGGCGCACGACCAGGCAGTCGCCGCCTCGCTCTTTGAGCTTGTTGCACATCGCCTCGGCGTGGTCCTGGTCGCCGAACGGGCCGACCTGCAGGAGGTGGCGGACGCCATGGGCGGTCTGGGTCGTGAACAGGTACCGGTGGAGATCTTTGGCGGGTGAGCCGAACCGCGCCAGGAAGTCGTGCCACACATATTTGGCGTTCTGCTCGTCGCGCAGCAGCGCGAGCTGGACCCGATACTGCGCCGTGGGTGTGGCCGGCGCCGCCGCTGCGGGCGGTGGTACGGCGGCCCGGGCTGCGGCGGTCGCCGTTGGCGGCGTGGGCGCGTCCTGCCGGTCGGCGGCCGGGGCCTCGACGACGGGTGTGGTCGGCGGCGTCACGCTTTGGGTCGGGGGCGTCACGCTTGGCGTCGGCTCGGCACGCGCAGGCTCGGGCAGCCCCGGGGCGGGCTCGACCAGCGACGCCAGCTGCAGGTTGCTCGCCGGCCGGGTCGCGGCCGGTTCGGTCGGCGCCATCTTGGGCCGGAATGTGTCGGCATTGGCCAATCCGGCCACCTGGAGCGTTCTGGGCGCTGCTGCCGGCTCGTCGTTCAGAGCGGCAAGCTCGCCCGGAGCGGCCGCCGACCGGCTCGGTGTCAGGCCACCCGCCGGGGTTGACAGCACCGCATCGGGTCGGACCGGTGCCCGGGTCGTGACGGCGGCCATGGCGGTCGTGGACGCCGGTGCCGGCGCCGAGAGCGCCGCGGGTGAGTTTCGCAAGGCCGTCCCGAGCTGCCCCGCAAGCACGCTCGAGCCCTCGGGATTGAGGGCCAGCGCCACGAGGTTGGTGCTGACCAGGCCGGCCACGACCCCGGCACAGGCGGCCCCGGTCAGCCACAGGGCGTTCGCCCAGAAGCGCCCGGTCCTGACCGCCTGGAGCCAGCTGAGCTCATCGTCGAGCGCCGGTTCCGGCAGCGACTCGGCGTTCGTCCCGACCTCCGGGAAATCCGCCATTGCGGCCCGGAAGCGGCTGAACTCGGGGCCTCGCGCACGCTCGCTCATGAGGCGGAGCTCGAGCTGGTCATAGGCTTCCGGGTTGGTCCGAGCCTCGTCATAGTCCCAGGCCTCGGCCTCTTGCCAGGGCTCGGCGTCCGCCCAGGTCTCGGCCGGCTCATGCGACCGGCTGTGCTCATCAGTCTCGGCGACTCGGTACGGCTCGAAACGGCCTCCGGTCATCGGGAAATCCTCCACCATGGGCGACTAACGAGGGCATTGTAGACTATTTTTGCCTTTTACACAAGCAAGTTAACCTAAAATATTAAAGAACGAGGTTAACCAAGATGCTCCGGACGCGCCTCTCGACGAGTTGCGGCGGCCGCTGCGCGCTTTTGCTCGGCCGACCCTTGCCCTAGCATCGGTCGCCGGCGGCGGATCGACAGGAGGGGATCGGGCAGCGCCATGGCGGACGTCGCCCTGCACGCGTTCACGACCCTGTTCGTGGTCATCGACCCTTTGGGGCTGGTGCCGGTCCTGCTGGCGCTCACCGCCGGCATGGCGGCGGGCGACCGGCGGCGCATGGCGCTCAAAGGCACGCTGATCGCGGCCCTGATCCTGCTCGGCTTCGGGCTGGCCGGCGAGCGCCTGCTCGGCGTGCTCGGCATCGGGCTCGCCGCGTTCCGGACCGCGGGCGGCGTGATGCTGCTGCTGATCGCGCTCGAGATGGTGTTCGAGCGCCGCACCGACCGGCGCTCACGCTCGGCGGACGAGCTCCGCGAGGTCGGCGGGCGCGACGACATCGCGGTCTTCCCGCTCGCGATCCCCCTGCTGTCCGGCCCCGGCGCGATCGCCTCGATCATGCTCCTGATGGCGCGCTACGAGGGTGACCTCGGGGCGCAGGCCATCGTGATCGCCGCCCTGCTGGTGGTGATGGCGCTCTGCGTCCTGACCCTTTTGCTGCTCGAGCCGCTCGAGCGCCTGCTCGGGCCGACCCTCACCCACGTCGTCTCGCGCCTGCTCGGCATCCTGCTCGCGGCGCTGGCCGTGCAGTACGTGCTCGACGGCCTGCGCAGCGCCTTCGGGGTCGGCAGCTGAGCGGTCCGACGCCTGGCCTATTCGCCGTCAGCGCCGCCGTCATCATCGTCGTCATCGTCCCGGTCGGGCGGGACGGTCAGCACCCGGAGCAGGTCGTCGAGCAGTCCCGAGGCGCCGAAGCGCAGGGTCTCGGGCGCGGTCCAGCCCCGGCCCATGAAGTGATCGACCAGGTAGAGATACTGCGCCGCCTCCTGGGTCGTGTGGATGCCGCCCGCGACCTTGAGCCCGACCCGGCCTTCGGCCTCCTCGATCACCGCGAGCAGGACGGCCACCGCCTCGAGGGTGGCGCCGGGCGTGTGCTTGCCGGTCGAGGTCTTGAGGAAATCCGCCCCCGCCATGACCGCGGCGCGGGCCGCGGCGGCGATGGTGGCCGGCTCCGCGAGCCGTCCGGTCTCGAGGATGACCTTGAGCGTCCGCTCCGGCGCCTTGGCGCGGCAGGCCTGGACCAGCTCGGTGACCAGGCCGAGATCGCCATCCAGGATCGCCTGGATCGGCGCCACCACGTCGACCTCGTCGGCGCCGGTCAGGAGCCCGTCCGCGGTCTCGCGCGCGGCCCGCGCGATGTCGTCCGAGCCGTCCGGGAAATTGGCGACCGTAATCAGGCGCACCGGGCTGTGGGCGAGCCTGGCCTTGGCGATCGGCAAGAACCGCGGCCAGACGCAAACCCCGGCGACCCCGGCGTCGAGCGCTTTGGCGCACAGCGCCTCGACGGTCTCGCTGGTCACCGCATCGCCGAGCGCGGTCAGGTCGACCAGCGGCAGGATGCGCGCTGCCGCCTCGTGGCTCGCGGGCGCTGCGGCCGCGCAATGGAGCAGATCAGCTGAAGTCCGGATGGTCATGCGCCAGCTCCTCGAGCAGGCCGGTCAAGAGACGCTGGAGCGTCGCCGCCGCGCCGGCCGCCTGGGTCAGGGTGTCGGCGTGGCTGAGGGGATGCTCCCCGAGCCCGGCCGCGAGGTTGGTCACGATCGAGAGCCCGAGCACCTTGAGCCCGCAATGGCGGGCGCTGATCGCTTCGGGCACGGTCGACATGCCGACCAGATCGGCGCCCAGCGCCCGAAACGCCCGGATCTCGGCCGGGGTCTCGAAGGCGGGCCCAAGGGTTGCGAGGTAGACCCCGCCCGGCAGGTCGATCCCGAGCCGGCCCGCGATCCTTTGGAGGCGGGCGCGCAGCTCCAGGTCATAGACTTCCGTCATATCCGGGAAGCGCGGCCCGATCGCCGGATCGTTGGCGCCGACCAGCGGGTTCTGGCCGAGCAGATTGATGTGGTCCTCGATCAGCACCACGGTCCCGGGGATCAGCTCGGGCCGCAGCGCGCCGGCGGCGTTGGTCAGGATCAGGAGCTCGCAGCCGAGCGCCTTGAGGCTGCGCGGCAGGATCGCGAGCGTCGCCGCCGGCACCCCTTCATAGAGGTGGACCCGGCCCTGCAGGCAGGCGACCGGCACCCCCGCCAGCCGGCCGAGCAGCAGCCGCCCGGCGTGGCCTTCGACGCTCGCGCGCGGGAAGCCCGGGAGGTCGGCATAGGCGATCGCAGTGGCGTCCTCGAGCGCGTCTGCGATGCCACTCAAGCCCGAGCCCAGGATCAGCCCGACCCGCGGCACGAACGCCGGCCGCCGCGTCCGGATCACCTCGAGCGCGCTCGGCGCCGGTCCGGCATCGCCCGCGCTCGGACCGCCCGCGCTCGGACCGAAGGAGAGCGGCAGCAGCTCGCCGAGGCTCACGGTCCGCCGCAAGCCCTCGGGACCGCAGAGGTGGACCTTCAGCTCCGGGGCGCCGAACTCCGCCAGCCGCTGGCGGCAGCCGCCGCAGGGCGTGCAGAGGCGGTCGCCCGCGGCCAGCACCAGGGCCTCGACGATCTGCCGCTCGCCGGCCGCGACCAAGGCCGCGAGCGCGCTCGCCTCGGCGCAGTTGCCCTCAGGATAGCTCGCATTCTCGACATTGGCGCCGGCAAAGACCTGGCCCGACGCGCCGCGCACCGCGGCGCCGACCCGAAACTTCGAGTAAGGCGCATGCGCATTGTCGAACGCAGCCCGCGCGGCCGCGAACAGATCCTGCATCATCGAACCTCCAGGGCCACTCTAGCGCGCCGCCATGAGTCCGGCCAGCGCCCGCCGGCGGACCAACGGCGGCGGTCGCCCTGGCGATCCACAAACACCGGCGCGCGCCGGCCTAGGCGGAGCCCGCCACGGGCGGCACCTCGAGCGGCTGCAGAACCGGCTCGGCCGGCGCTGGCGCGGCCGGCACCGCCCCGCGCGCCTGCAGCCAGTCCTCCGCGGCGGCGCGCCCGAGGTCGCGCAGCTGGACCAGGCGCGACCAGTCCGGATCGATCTTGGTCGCCGGGTCGAGCCCGGCCAGCACCGGGCCGCCGTCGATCACGTGCCGGCGGTGGCGGGCCAGGCGGCGGGCGCCCGGGCTCAGCCAGCGGAGCGGCGAGCGCGCGCGGCGACGACGGTCCGCGAGCGTCTCCAGCTCGATCGCGAGCGGTCGTCCGAACACGATCTCGGCCATGCGGTTGCGGATGTCGCGGGCTGAGCGCGGCAGCTCGCTGACCACGTCGGGATTGATCTGGACTAGGAGCACGTCGCGGGCGCGGCAGTGCTCGACCAGGGCCGCGAGCGGCGGGTTGCTGACGAAGCCGCCGTCCCAGTAGGCTTCGCCCTCGATCGTCACCGCCTGGTGCATCTGCGGCAGGCAGGCCGACGCCAGGACCACGTCGGTGGAGAGCTCGGAGCTGCGGAAGATCCGCGCCCGCCCGGTGCGCAGGTTGGTCGCGGCGATGAACAGCTTGAGGGTGCGCTCGGCGCGCAGACGCTCGAGGTCGACCAGTTGCCCGACAATCCGGCGCAGGGGGTTGAGGCCGAGCGGGTTGAGCTGGTAGGGCGAGAGCAGCTGGGCGGTGAAGTCGGCCGCCATCTGGGTCATGCCGCCGGCGCGCAGCGGGCTGAAGCGCGCGAGCGCCGCGATTTCCCGCCACAGCGCCTCGAGCGCCTGGCGGGCGCCTGAGCTGCCGCCCGCAAGCCAGCCCGAGGCCAGGACCACGGCGTTCAGGGCGCCCGCGGAGGTGCCGCTGATCCCCTCGACGGCGAAGCGCTCGTCCTCGAGCAGGCGATCCAGCACCCCCCAGGTGAACGCGCCGTGGGCGCCGCCGCCCTGGAGTGCCAGGTTGAGCGTCGGCAGCCGGCGCGCACGCCGCCATCGACGCCAGCCTCCGGCCGGATCTGCCTCCATGCTCGCTGCCCTCATGCTGCCGCTCGGCCGCAGGATACCGCTCGACCGGTTAACGAGGCGCATGCCCAAAACCATTCCCACAGGATCGTTCCGAGCCAAAACCCTTCAGGCATGGGGTGACTCTGGCGCGATCGGCGTGCGAGACTGCCGGGCCAGAGACCCGCTCGGCCGCCCGCGTTCACGGTTTGTAGCGAGGCGCGACGCTAGGGTTTCGGTACCGTGGCACCGCGCTGGCGCGGCGCCGCCGGATGCGTCACTCGCGCTCCACGGCTTCAGGACTCCGCCATGACCGAGGCGCCAAGCCCGCCGTCCGCCGCATCCAACCTCGCTCTGCCCGCGAGCTTGCCGGGCACCGAACTGGTGCCGGTCGCACCGCCCACCGAGGCCGAGCCGGCGCGGCCGTCCCTGGTCGGCCTGACGCTCGGGCGCTGGAGCCGGGCGCTCCGGGAGATCGCGGCCGGCGCCCTACTGCCGCTCGTGGGCAGCGACGATCCCGACCTGCCGGCCGAGGCGGCGCTTCGCCTCAGCGAGGAGATGCGTGCCTGCCTGGAGGCGCGCGGCGGCGAGGTCCTGGCGCGGGCCCACGCGGCCAGCATCGCGTCGGCCTATCTCGGCCTCAGCCCGACCGGGCGGGCCCGCTTCTTCGGCCTGATGGCGCGCGAGTTCGGAGTTGAGCGCGGACGGGTCGAAGATGCGATCGAGCACTATCGGTCGGCGAGCGACGAGGCCGCGAAGCTGCGGGCCGAGCGCGCACTGCGGCGGGCCCTGGTGACTCCCGGCATGCGTCTTTTGACCAAGTTCAACGCCTTGCCCGAGGGCATGGAGTTCCTGGTCAACATGCGCGCCGATCTGCTCGCGCTGGCGAGCGAGGACCCGCAGCTCAAGGCGCTGGATGAGGATTTCCGGCACGTGCTTGCCACCTGGTGCGACGTCGGCTTTCTCACCCTGCAGCGGCTGACCTGGGAGTCGCCGGCGGCGCTGCTCGAGAAGATCATCGAATACGAGGCGGTGCACGAGATCCGCTCCTGGCGCGATCTGCGGCATCGGCTGGACGGCGATCGCCGGTGCTACGCCTTCTTCCATCCCTCGCTGCCGAAGGAGCCCCTGATCTTTCTCCAGGTCGCGCTGGTCGAGGGCCTGGCCGGCCAGATCGAGCCGCTGCTCGACGAGGACGGCCCGGGGCTCGATCCCAAGCGCGCCGATACCGCGATCTTCTATTCGATCACCAACACCCTCTATGGCCTGCGCGGGATCAGCTTCGGCAATTTCCTGATCAAACAGGTGGTCGACGATCTCGCCCATGATCTGCCCAACCTCAAGCAGTTCGCGACCCTGTCGCCGATGCCGGGCTTCCTCGCCTGGCTGGAGCGGCAGCCGGAGGACGCCTGGCTGGAGCCGGAGCAGCGCCGCGTCCTGGCCGCGGCCCGGCCGGCCGCCAATGGTCCGGATGCGAGCGATGGCCTGGCGGCGGTGCTGGCCGAGGGTCGCTGGCCCGAGGACGGCGAGTTCGCCGACGCGCTCAGGGCGCCCCTGATCCGGGCCGCCGCCCGCTATCTGGTCGAGCGCGACGGCGCCGGTCTGCCGCTCGATCAGGTGGCCCGTTTCCACCTCGGCAACGGCGCCCGGATCGAGCGTCTCAACTGGCTCGCCGACCGGGGGCCGTTGCGGCTCAGGCAGTCGGCGGGCGTGATGGTGAACTACCTCTACCAGCCGTCGGAGATCGAGCCCAACCACGAGGCCTTTGCCGGCCGGCGGCTGATCACCGTGGCACCCGAGATCCACGAGCTGCTCAAAGGCGCGCCGGACGCGCTCACCGCTCTGGTCCAGATCGGCCGCCGCGGCAGCCGCCTGGGGCGGATGATCGGGCGCAGCTGACCTGGCGCGCGCGGGAATCGGCGCGGTCGCCGGCGTCCCGGGTGCCCCCGGCGCCGGTCGAGATTGAACGCCAGACTTGAGCCGCGACCGTCGCAATTGAACCAATGCGACATTTGGCTTGACGCGCCCGGCTCGCGCGCGATGATCTGCAGTCAAGTAGGCAACGCGTCGGCTCGCTCTAAACGAGGGCCGGGCCGAGCACAGCGGATTGTGGACCATGGCGGATCGACAGCGAGCGCGACCAGTCTCGGAGGGCTTGCCGGTCTATGCACTATTGGCCGTCTCTGTCACGGGACTGTTCAGCACTGAAGCGGCGGCGCTGCCGCCGGTCCGCCCGCCGGTCATGCCGGCGGCGGACGTGATTCTGATCGAGGACCCGACGGCCCCGGCCCCGGGCGCGACCACGTCCGCGCCCGCGGGCGCGAGCCAGGAGCGCTCGCCGTTTGCCGAGCTCAACGACGCGCTGGCCGCGGCCCGGGCCCGGCTCCAGGAGCTGTCCAAAGCGGCGACGGTGGTGGCGGCGGCGAGCGAGGTGCGCAAGGAGCTGGAGGCGACCAAGCAGGAGAATCAGCAGCTGCGGGCCGAGCTGACCGCGCTGCGCGCGCAGCGCGATCAGGAACAGCAGGCGAGCCAGGGCGCCGACGCGCGCGTCGCCGAGCTGAGCAAGGCCGCCTCGGATGCCGCCGCCGACGCGAAACGCATCGAGTTGGAGCTGGTCACGATGCGCTGGCAGAACGCCCAGCTCAATACCAGCCTGGCGCGCGCCCAGGCCGCCCGCGAGCAGGTCAATACCGAGGCGCGCAAGGCCCAGGAGGGCCTGTCGGCCAAGGTCGATTCGCTGACCAAGACGAGCGAGCAGTCGGCGGCCGAGATCACCCGCCTGCACACGGCGCTGGCCGACGCCCAGCAACGGCTCGAGATCGCGACCAGCTCGCGCAGCGAGGCCGATGCGCGGCTCGCGCAGCTGCAGGCGGCGGTTGAGAGCGCGGACGCCAAGAGCGCCCGCCTGGAGGAGCAGACGACCGCCCTGCGCGACCAGCTGGCCGAGGCGCAGAGCGCGCGGGACCAGGCGCAGAAGCGGGTCGCCGAACTCACGCCCGAAGCCGACCGTCTGCGCGCCGCGCTGGCCTCGGCCAAGGCCGAGGTCGCGCAGGTGACCAGCGGCAAGCAGGATCTGGAGCAGCAGGTCGCGCAACTGCGGGCGGCCGCCGGTTCGGCAGCCGACGCCGCCCGCCAGAATCTGCAGGCGGTCGAGGACCGGATCAAAGAGCTGAATGCCGCCCTGGGCGCGGTCGCACCCGCTGCGGGCCCCAAGACGATCCCGGCCGCGGCGACGTCCCGGCCCTCGCCGCCGCTGGCCTCGCCACCCGCCGCCTCGCCATCCCTGACCTCGCCACCGCTGCCGCCGCCGAGCAAGGCGGCGCCGCCCGCGGTCGAAGTTGCCGCCACCACAAGGAGCGATGCCGCCACGGTCGATGCCGATCTCGATCTGGTCAAATCGGCGCATGCCGGCGAGCCGCCGCTGGACCAGGACCTGATGCGGCTGACCGCCGCCCTGCCGCTGGAAAAGCGCTTGCAGGTGCAAGGCCTGCTGGTCGATCTCGGCGCCAAGGTCGAGCCGCAGGGGCTTGCGCTGACGGTTCCGGGCGAGGGTCTGTTCGCGACCAACAGCGACCGCATCGAGCCGACCGCCAACGACACGCTCGCCAAGGTCGCCGAGTTGATCAATGCCTACGACGGCCACCCTGTGAAGATCGTCGGCTACACCGATGCGATCGGGGAGCCGGCCTACAACAAGGTCCTCTCGCAGCGGCGCGCCAATCTGGTCAAGCAGTTCTTCGTCGACAACTTCGACATCAATGGCGCCCGCCTGTCGACCGAGGGTCGGGGCGAGGAGCAGCCGATCGCGTCCAACGACACGCTGGCCGGACGCCAGGCCAACCGGCGGGTCGAGGTTCTGATTCTGAAGTAAGCGCCACGGGTCGTCGCGCCCGCCCGCTCGCCGGGCGGCCGACGCCCGCTGCCGCGCCCCGGCGGACCACGCGCTGCCGGCGGTGCTTTGGCACGCCTATTATCCCCACGGTTTTTTCAAGTCGACCTGACCAAACGCTTGCATTGATGGAAAATTGATTTTGATTTGACTTAAATTGTACTTTTAAATTTCAAATAAAATAAGATAGATACTTGAATAAGCACTAATTATGTTTTATGCAATTCGGGGAGAACTCTCGGTCGTCTCGCTACGTCGGTAGCGGCGCAGGGATAATGGGGCTCTGTGCTTCGACCGGGGGGTAGAACCAAACAACCGGTCAGACTTGAGAGGACATCATGACGCTTTTTACAAGGCAGATGCTGCCCGACTCGGCCCCGCTCGGGGTCCTGCCGGGTGGACCGGGCAAGATCGCCCGGATCGACAGCTTTCCCGGCCGCCGCGGCGCTGGCCGCGACCGGCTTTCGGACGCTCCTCCGGCCTTTGATCTGCGCGATCTCGAGGGCCAATCCGACGGCCTGGAGGTTCGTTTCGATGCCGGGCAGGGCAGTCTCTGGTGCACCTTCAGGTTCGCCGAGCGGCCGTGCTTCACGCCGCGGCTGCTCGACGCCATCCGTCGCCTGCAAATCCGCCTGAAGCGCGGCCTGACTGCCCACTCGGGGCCGCTCACCGCGATCGGCGCTGGCAGTCGAGGAAGGCCCGCCGCCAGCGGACGCCTGCCGCTGCGCAGCCTGGTCTGGACGTCGGCGCTGCCGGGGATCTGGAATCTCGGCGGCGATCTGCTCCTGTTCATCGAGTTGATCCGCGCCGGCGCCGAGGACGAACTGCGCCGCTACGCCCATGCCTGCGTCGACGTCGTCTACCAGAACCTCTGCAAACTCGAGCTGCCGTTCCTGACCATCGCCCTGGTGCAAGGCGATGCCCTTGGCGGCGGTTTCGAGGCGGTGCTGACCAACGACGTCATCATCGCCGAGCAGGGCAGCAAGTTCGGCCTGCCCGAGATCCTGTTCAACATGTTCCCGGGCATGGGTGCCTACAGCCTGCTCTGCCGGCGCCTCGATGGCTGCCGGGCGCAGCAGCTGATCCTGAGCGGGCGCCTGTATGAGGCCGAGGAGCTGGAACGGATGGGGCTGGTCGACCTGGTGGTCGGGCCGGGTGAGGGCGAGGCCGCGGTGCGTGACTACCTGGCGCGCAACGAGCGCCGTCTGGGGGTGCTGAATACCCTCAGCCAGGTCCGTCGGCGCTGCCAGCCGGTGCGCTACGACGAGCTGATCGAGGTCACCGAGCTCTGGGTGGCGACCGCGCTGGCGCTGGAAGAAGCCGATCTCCGGCGAATGGAGCGGCTCGCGGTCGCGCAGCAGCGACGCCGGGCGCGGGCCCACGCAGCGTCCGAGGCACCGTCCGGGCCGCCGCCCGAGCCCCCGCTTCTGCTCAGCGCCGCCGGCTGAGGGCGGCGCGGGTCTGCTCCTGCGGCGGGTCGAGCTCGGCCAGCAGGGCCCGCCGCAGGCGCTCGAACTCAGACCGGAGCCGGGCGACGTAGTTGGCGCCGCGCTCGGCGAGCTCCGCCGGCCCGATGCCGCGCCAGCCGAGGCAGAGCTCGAACAAGGCGGTCGCGCCGATGTGCGCGGCGCTGCTGCGGAGCGCGTGCGCCCGGTCGCGGAAGGTGATCGCGTCGGCCGCCACCGCGCCGGCCTCGAGCTCGGCGATCAGCTGCTCGGCGTCGACGATGAAGTCCTCGATCAGCCGGGCCAGGAACTCCTCCTCCTGGTCCAGCTGGCGCAGACGGTCGAGCAGCGCCCGATCGAGCACCGGCACGCCGGCCGTCGAGCCGCGCCGGAGGCCATCCGCGCGGGCGGGCTCAGAGGGATCGCGGCCCGGCGCCCACTCAGCCGTCGGCCGGGGCGCGGCCGGCCGCGTCAGGCGATCGACCAGCGCCAACAGCTCCTGCAGCTCGACCGGCTTGGTGAGGTAGGCGTCCATGCCGGCCGCTTCGCACTGGCGCCGGCTGTCGCTGGTGGCATCGGCAGTCAGTGCCACGAACGGCGGCAGGTCGTGGCCGCCGGTCGCGAACCGATGCAGCCTGACCGCGTCCAGGCCGCCCATGACCGGCATGTTCAGGTCCATGATCACCAGATCGAACTCGCGCTCCGCCAGGGCGTCGAGGGCTTGCTCGCCGTTGCCGACCAGGGTCACCTGATGGTTGGCGTTCTGCAGCATCTTCTCGATCACGAGCTGATTGATCCGGTTGTCCTCGGCGACCAGGATCCGCCGGCTGGCCCAGGCCGGGGTCGGGGCGGCCGCGTCCCCCTCGGCCACGGCCCCGTCGGCGCCCGCCAGGGCCGCATGCAGGCTGGCGTAGAGGTGATCATCGGCGGCCGCCTGGGGCAGGCGGGCCAGATAGTTCCCGGTCGCGCTCGGTGTGGCGCCGAGCAGGATCACGTTCAACGGCTCGGCCGGCCAGCGCCCGCCCGCCTCGGCATGCCACCGACGATCCAGATCGCCCGCGGGCGTCTCGACCAGCACGAGGGCCCGCTGCCGCCCGACTTTGTCGAGCGCGATCCGGACCGCCTCCGGGCTGCTGGCGAGCACCACCTCGGCACCCCAGTCGCCGAGCCGTCGCCGACAAGCGGCCGCCGCCGCACCCTCGCCGACCAGAACGACCTGCCCGTTCAGGGTCCGCTGCCCGTCCGGGCGGCGCGCGAAGGTTCCCTGAAACCGGAAGCACGAGCCGAGCCCGGGGGTGCTCTCCACGACCAGTGAGCCGCCGAGCAGCTCGGCCAGCTGGCGGGCGATGGCGAGGCCGAGCCCGGTACCGCCGTAGCGTCGGGTGGTCGACTCGTCGGCCTGGGTGAAGCGCTCGAAGATGCGCTCCTGGGCGTCGGGCGGGATCCCGATGCCGGTGTCCTGAACCTCGATCCTGAGCGTCACCAGGCCAGGCCCGGGCGCCTCGCCGACCAAGCGGATCGTGACTCCGCCCTGGTCGGTGAACTTGACCGCGTTGGCGGTCAGGTTGACCAGGATCTGCTGCAGCGAGCGGCGTCCGCCGTGCAGCCGGTGCGGCACGGCCGGGT
Source organism: uncultured Alphaproteobacteria bacterium (assembly GCA_963753685.1). Taxonomy (GTDB): domain Bacteria; phylum Pseudomonadota; class Alphaproteobacteria; order Geminicoccales; family Geminicoccaceae; genus DATAOG01. The sequence goes on along the minus strand of CAVWDE010000010.1, from coordinate 314,184 downwards.
CGACCTCGAGGTGCAGGGTCAGCCCCTTGTCGAGTGCCTGATGGTGGAGCAGCGCGTGCACGGTCGCGAGCAGGGCGTGGAGGTCGAAATCGACCGCCGGATCGGCTTGCTCGGACTCGATCCGGGCGATGTCGAGAACGTCGCCGATCATCTCGAGCAGGGTCTGACCGGCGCTGCGCACGGTTCGCACCATGTCGCGCTGCGCGCTCTGCAGCGGCGTGCCGCGCAGCAGATCGGCCATGCCGATGATCGCGTGCAAGGGCGTGCGCAGCTCGTGACTCATGGTCGCGAGGAACCGGCTCTTGGCCTGGTTGGCGGCCTCCGCCCGGCCCAGCGCATCGGTCAGCCGGATCAGCAGGGACGCGGCGTAGGCGGGCAGAAGCAAAAGGCCGAACCAGAGGCCGGCCGAGAGCGCGGGCTGGCTTCGCCAGTAGTCGGTCAGCGCGATCACCAGGGCGAAACCGGCCAGGCTCATCAGGGCGGAGACCAGCAGGTAGCGGCGGCCGTAGCGGAACCCCATCCCGAAGGTGATCCAGAGATAGAACGGGTAGAACACCGCCGCCGTCGCCTCGCCGATGGTCAACGCCACCGTCAGGGTCAGCATGTCGAGGGTCATGCCGGTATAGCGCCGCGCCGGCAGTGGCCGCGGTTGCCACAGCAGATGGCCGAGCAGGAGCAGGGCGCCTGCGAGGTAGCCGACCCCGAGCGGTCGGCAACGCTCTGCCAGGAGGGCTCCGCGGCCGTGGCCGAGCGCCGCCAGCGAGAGATAGAGGAGGCAGGCCACGGCGATGGCGACCCGGACCAGGATCTGCTCATGCTCGCTGTCGGGTCGGTCCTTGAGGCGGGCGATGAGCCGCCGCCAGGCCGCCATGGCGCGTTGCCCGCGCGCGCAAGCCGCACCCGGCGCGGCCGGTTCAAGGGCTTCTTCAGCTGCCAGGCGTCCCGGGTTGTCAGGGCCGACCCTGGTGGTCGGTCCGGAGCGGGAAGACCGCGGTGGCCGGTCCGCAGCGGGCAGACCTCGGCGGTGGTCCCGGAGGGCCTCGGGGTTGTCCGGCCGGGTCGGCTGGACGCTCATGACGGCCGACCCGCGGCCACCGGTCCTGGTCCTGGTCGCGAAGGGACGGTCATGGCCCGCATCAGGACGACCGGCGCCCGATGTCCGGTCCGGGCTCAGCCCGAAGCCACGGCCGGCAGGTCCCGGCCCTGGAACAGGACGTGAAAGCTCTCGGCCGGCAAGGGCGGGCTGATCAGATCGCCCTGGGCCTCGTCGCAGCCCAGCTGATGCAGGCGGGCCAGCTGGTCCGCGGTCTCGACCCCCTCGGCGGTGACCTTGAGGTTCAGGCTGTGGCCGAGGTCGATGACGGCACGCACGATCGCTTCGTCCTGACCGTCGTGGCCGAGCTTGTGAACGAAGCTCTGATCGATCTTGAGCCGCTGGATCGGCAGCCGCTTGACGTAGGCGAGCGAGGAATAGCCGGTGCCGAAGTCGTCGAGCGAGAAACGGACGCCGATCTGATGCAGTCGGCGGAGGCTGGCCATCACGACGTCGCTGTTGTCGAGCATGACGCCTTCGGTCAGCTCGATCTCGAGCCAGCTCGGGTCGAGCCCGGTGTCGACCAGCGTATTCTCGATCAGCGTGGTGACCCCGCCCTCGCGAAACTGGACCGGCGACAGATTGACCGACAGACGCAGCGGCGGCAGGCCCGCGTTCTGCCACCTGCGATGCTGACGGCAGGCGTGATCGAGGACCCGCTCGGTCAACGGCCCGATCAGGCCGATGTCCTCGGCGAGGCCCACGAACTCGCTCGGCCGGACCATGCCGCGACGCGGATGTCGCCAACGCAGCAGGGCCTCGATGCCGACGATGGCACCACTGCGCAGATCGCGCTGCGGCTGGTAGTGGACGGTGAACTGGTCGGCCACGAACGCCTGGCGCAGCTCGCGCTCGAGCAGGCCGGTGCGGCGCGCCACCAGGTTCATCTGCGGCGCGAAGAAGCAGCTGCCGTTGCGCCCGTTCGACTTCGCCCGGTACATCGCCAGCTCGGCGTTCTTGAGCAGCCGATCGGCCGCCTGACCGTCAGCCGGGAACAGGGTCAGCCCGATGCTGGCGCTGGTGTGGAGTTCCTCGCCGTTGATCATGAACGGCTGCCCGAAACTGTCGATCAGGCGGCGCGCCAGCAGGCGTGGCTCGTCGGGGCCGCGCACGTCGGTCTGGAGGATTACGAACTCGTCGCCGCCCAGCCGGCCGATCGCGTCGGTCTCGCGCAGGCAGGCGTGCAGGCGCTCGGCGACCGCCTTGAGCAGCAGATCGCCGCACGGCAGGCCGAAGGCGTCGTTGATGCCCTTGAACCGGTCCAGATCGAGCAGCAGCAGCGCCACGACCCCGCCGCTCCGGCGCGCCCGGGCCAGCGCCTGGTCGAGGTAGTCGCGGAACAGCGCCCGGTTCGGCAGGCCGGTGAGCGCGTCGTGGCCGGCTTGATGGCGCATCTGGGCCTCGGTCCACTTCTGCTCGGTGATGTCCAGGGACACCGTGACGACATCGGCGACCCGCCCGGCGTCGTCGAGCAGCGGCGACTTGGTGGTCAGCAGGACGTGTTCCTTGCCGGAGATCGGACAGGTCACCTCCTGCTCGAAGCTCGGCAGGGTCTCGCCGGTCTCGAACACCTTGGCATTGAGAACGAGCTGCCGGGTCGCGTACTCCTCGCCGTAGACCTGCTCCAGGGTGCGGCCGATCGCGCTCGCGGGGTCGATGCCATAGACCTGCTGGTGGGCGCTGTTGATCACGGTCAGCCGGCCGCTGCGGTCGACCGCGCTGATGGTCGCGGGGACCGCGTCGATCAGGCGGCGCAGGCGCAGCTCGCTGGCGCGCAACGCCGCCTCGTGCTGCTCGCTGCTCGACACCAGTTCGCGCCGGAGCTCAAAGGCGCGCTGTTCCAGGAGCTTCTGCTGCTTGCGCAAGGTCAGCAGATTGCGCGCCCGGGCGCGGAACTCGACGTGGTCGACCGGGCTCAGCAGGAAATCGGTCGCGCCGGCCTCCAGCGCCTGGTAGCAGTAGCTCCGATCCTCGTAGACCGTGACCACCACGACCGGGACGTCAGCTGCCCCCGGCAGGGCCCGGAAGGCCCGGATGAAGTCCGCGCCATCCATGCCCGGCATCTTGTAGTCGGTGATCACCAGGTCCGGGAGCGCGCCGAGGGCCGAATTGAGGGCCGCCTGCGGGCTGGCGAATGCTTTGACCCGGACCCCCTCCTCGACCGAGGCAGCCAACCGGGTCAGTATGTTCCGATTGGTCACCCGATCGTCGATGACGACAACATTGGGCATCGCAAATCGGTACTCGACGATGGGTGCACGCGACTACGCGGGCAGGGAGCGCAACCGCTGGGCCTTCCTTAGCTGAGCGTCGGCTATTCATCAAGCAAAAGGTGAAAAGCCAGCCGTAAATTAACACCCGGAGTTATCTTCGGCAAGGCCACTTCGCGGGTCCGGCGAGTGTCCCACCCACCCGGGCGCGGGTTTGGACGAGAACGATCCCTCGGTGCCTGTGCGCGCGGCTGCGATCTTTCCGATACCACCCGCTGGACCGGTTGGCGGACCTTGGGACTGCGCGTCCGGGCGGGCCCCTGCGCCACGGCGATCGACCGGCCACGATGTGCCGACGGCTGGCAGTTCTGGCCGACGCCGGGTTGCGGCGAGCGCCGGCCAGGCGGCGATTTGCGATCTGACGGTGGCTCTACGATCGTATCGCCCGGAGGTTGGGCCAGACCCGGCCCTGCCGCTGGACACGGCTCAGAGTGCCGAGGCGCAGGGCGCCGTCGGGCAGGGTCTTTCGAAGAACGCTGGGGGGCCGCCCGAACGGACGACCCCCCGAGGTCCCATCTCAGCTGTCAACGTTGGCCATGCCGTGGAGTCACCCGTTGCACCAACCAACGTTAGGCGTACCTTCAACGTTTCGGAAATGTTCGTCAAGAGAAATATCGCCCACAAGTTGAAGCTTCTCCCGATCATTGGCTTTCGCGAGCGGCTAGGCTAGGTGAAGGGGCGGTTTGGGGGGCAGTCGCATGGAGGTTTTCCGCGCGGCCCACGGGCGCGGCGCCGACTGGCATCGCGCCTGTCGGGCTTGCATCCAAGGCCTGGCCGATCTGCCGGCGGGCGCCAATCTCGGCTTCGTCTATGCCAGCGATCCGCTGGCCGAGGCCTTGGACCTGATCGTCGCCCGCCTGGCCGACGCGACCGGCGTGCGCGACTGGGTGGGCACCGGCGGCGCCGGGGTCTGCACCAGCGGTCGGGAATACATGGGTGCCGGGGGGGACGGCGGCGCGATCGTGGCGCTGGTTGCCAGCCTGCCCGAGCGCAGCTTCCGGATGTTCGACGGCCTGCGCGACGATGCGGATGATCTCGACCGGCGGCTCGCTGCCTGGGGTCGGAATGGCGGCGACCGCTTCGGCGTGGTGCACGGCGATCCCCGCCACGGCGGCGCGGCCGAGACGGTCGCCCGGCTGAGTGCGGGTAGCGGGGCGTTTCTGGTCGGCGGTCTGACCTCCGCCGGCGGCTCCATGCTGCAGATCGCCGGCCGCCCGACCGAAGGCGGGATCTCGGGCGTCCTGATGACCGCCGAGGTGCCCCTGATCACCGGCCTCTCCCAGGGCTGCACGCCGATCGGCCCGGTCCACGAGGTGAGCGCCAGCCAGGGGCCCTGGGTGCTGGCGATCGACGGCCGGCCCGCGGTCGCGGTCCTGGAGGACGAGGTCGGCGAGGTCCTGGCGCGCAACCCCGAGCGCATCGGCGGCTACATCCATGCCGCGCTCCCGCTGCCCGGCTCCGATCGCGCCGACTATGTGGTCCGGCCGTTGCTCGCGATCGACGCGCGGCGGGGGATCATCGGACTCGGCGCCGAGCTCAGGCGAGGCGACCAGCTGATGTTCGTCAAGCGCGACGGCAGCGCCGCCCAGGCCGATCTGCGCCGGATGCTGGGCGACCTCCGCTCGCGGTTCGAAGGCCGCCCCGTCCGGGGCGCGCTCTATCACACCTGCGTCGCACGTGGCGCCCACATGTTCGGTCCGGATTCGGCCGAGCTGAAGATGATCGAGGCGGCGCTCGGTCCGGTGCCGCTCGCCGGCTTTTTCACCAATGGTGAGATCTATCGCGACCGGCTGTATGGCTATACGGGTGTGTTGACCCTGTTCTTGTAGATCCGCGCCGGCACCCCGGCCGGCTGCGACCACGGAGCCATGAACTCGAGCCGCGAGTATCCGCCAAGGCCGCTGGTCGGCGTCGGCGTCGTCGTCTGGCACGGCGAGCATCTGCTGCTGATCCGGCGCGGCAAGCCGCCGCGGGTCGGGCATTGGAGCCTGCCCGGCGGGGCGCAGAAGCTCGGCGAGACGGTCGCCGAGGCGGCGAAGCGCGAGGTCCTGGAGGAGACCGGCCTCGCGGTCGAGGTCGGCGAGGTGCTCGCGGTGGTCGACCTGATCGAGCGCGAGGGGGAGCGCGTGCGCTATCATTACACCCTGATCGACTTCAGCGCCGAGGTGCAGGGGCAGGACCTCCGTCCGGGCGGCGATGCCGCCGACGCCCGCTGGTTCACGCTCGAGGAGGCCCACGTGCTCGGGCTCTGGTCGGAGACCCTGCGGATCATCGGGCTCGCGCGCGAGCGGCGCGCGTGCCGCTGAAGCCCGCCCATCTCCACGCCTGGGATCTGACCCCGGCAGACGCGCGCGCGCTGCAGCTGGCGCTGGCCGGCGAGGTCGAGCTTGAGGACCGGTTCGGCGAGGTCACGCTGGTCGCCGGGGTCGACATCGGCTTCGAGCAGGCGGGCGAGGTCACCCGGGCTGCGGTCGCGGTGCTCCGGCTGCCCGAGCTGGACCTGGTCGAGAGCGCGCTCGCCCGCTGTCCGACCCGCTTCCCCTACGTCCCGGGCCTGCTGTCGTTCCGCGAGATCCCGGCGGCCATCGAGGCCCTGGCGGCGCTCGCCACGACCCCCGACCTCCTGCTCTGCGACGGTCAGGGCTTCGCCCATCCGCGCCGCTTCGGCCTCGCCTGCCATCTCGGCTGGCTGCTCGATGTGCCCGCGATCGGGGTCGCCAAGTCGCGCCTGATCGGGACGTTTGAGGAGCCTGCGAGCGCACGCGGCGCCTGGTCGCCGCTGCTCGATCGGGACTTGCTCCACGATCGGGACCAGGTGATCGGCGCCGTGCTGCGCTCGCGCGCCGGCGTCAAGCCGCTGTTCGTCTCGATCGGGCATCGGGTCAGTCTGGCGAGCGCGCTCCGTCTGACGCTCGCCTGCACCGGCCCCTACCGGCTGCCCGAGCCGGCCCGCTACGCCCACCAGCTGGCCTCGGCCCGCTGACGCCGCAGGGCGCCATCATCGTTCTGTCACCAGATCTCATCAACCTAGAGGGTCGCGTTGATCGACGAGGGAGGATGGATCAGAATCCCGTGCCGGCTGGCGAGGCTGCGGTCGCCCGCAGGCCGATCGCCGCCATCCCGATCGTGGCGCGGCCGGCGGTGCCGGGGCTCGTCTGGGCATATCGGTTCGACGAGGCCGGCCGCGGTGAACGGCTTGCCGACGATCAGCCGATCGATCTGGCGCTGCCTGGCGAGGGCTTCCGCTGGCTCCATCTGAATCTGGTCGACCGGCGCGCCTGCCAGTGGCTCGCGAGCCAATCGGCCCTGCCGGCGGCGGCGCGCGAGATCATGACCTCGCCCGACCATCACCAGCGGGTGCTGGTGGCGGACGGCCTGCTGATGGGCGTCCTGCACGATTCCGCCGCCAGCTGGATCGTAGCTCGAGCCGGACGGCGTGCCTCCATCTCGTGCTTGCCGACCGCTTCCTGCTCAGTGGCCGCCAGCAACCGCTACAGGCCGCCGAACTCGACGCGTCGGGCGGTCGAGGCCGGCCAGGTCGCGGGGGGGCCGGTCGCCCTTCTGGAGGCGATCGTGAGCGGCGTCGCCGACGCCGCCGCCGAGGTCGCGGCCACACAGATCCAGGACCTGGAAGCGATCGAGGACGCCGTCCTTGGCGAGCGCAGCGGAACCGATCCGGGCGCGCTCGCGGCGATTTGCCGGCGCAGCGTTCACCTGCACCGCCAGCTCAGCGGGTTGCGGGCCATGTTCCACCGGATCGAGCGCGAGCCTCCCGGCCGGCTGCCACAGGCCCTGCTCGAGACGGCAGCGCGCATCGCCCAGCGTCTGGATGCCCTCGACGGCGACATCGTCGCAATCCAGCAGCAGGCGCGACTGTTGCAGGACGAGATCGACTCGCGGATCGCCAGCCGGGTCAACCGGCACCTCTACATCCTGTCGGTGATCACCGCCCTGTTCCTGCCGCCGAGCGTGATCGCCGGCATCTTCGGCATGAACCTGGGCGGCCTGCCGTTCACCGAGAACCCCTCTGGCTTCGTGATCGGGATGCTGCTGATCGCGGCCTCGCCGGTCCTGGTCTATCTGGTCCTTTGGCTGTTGGGCGCGCTCCGTCGCTAGAGGGATCCCCGGACCCGCTCGCGGCTAATGGCGCGCGTCGCCGTCGCTCAGGACCCGGGCCAGGTGACAGAGCGCCTCCTGGTGCTTGCGGCTCTTGATCGCGGCGAAATTGCGCGCCAGCTCCAGGAGCATGCGTTGCTGCGGCATCAGCTCCTGATTGCGGGTGGTGCTGCTGCCCGGCTCGACGTCCTCGAAGAAGTGGCTGATCTCGACCCCGAGCGCGCGCGCGATCTGATACAGCCGGCCGGCCGAGATCCGATTGATCCCGGTCTCGTACTTGTGCGCCTGCTGATAGGTGACGCCGATCAGCTCGGCCATCTGCTGTTGGGTGAGGCCGAGCATGATGCGCCGCTGACGGATGCGCAGGCTGACGAATCGGTCGACGTCGAGGGCGCGACTTCGGCCCCCGACCCCGCGACTGGCTACCTTGCTGGCAAGTTGGGTCATTGTCGGTGCGACTCCACGGCCCGCTGATACGGGTTTCCCGCTCAACGTGAGTTTCGGATGGGATGGGACTACGCGAGGTAAAATAGGCCCACTCGAAACCACTGCGCTAGAGAAAAATGCTGTCGGCGGCGCGGGGCCGCCAGGGCGAGCGCTCTGAGCCCTGCAAGTTGTACGAATTGCCTATGTTGTTGGGTCGGCCAAGTGATTGCCCAGGCAGCAAAAGCCCGAGTCCTCCCCGATCACCCGGGCGACCCAGAGGGCCGATTCAGGTCTTCGGATCGATACAACCGACAGGGGAAAGACGCTTTTATCCACAGGCTGTTGACGACTTTTCATCGCGCGCTACGCGAACTTCCCGGACTACGGGTCGGCCTGTGCAAAAAGAGCTCATACTGCGACCAAATGCCGCCCCATCGCGAAGCGCCCCGATCACCCGCCGGGTCCCAGTCGCAGCCGGCCGATCGCGCCCCTGCCGTAGGCTTCCGGGCGGCGCGTCATCAGCACCGTCTCGCCCCGCGCCCAGAGCCTCGTGAGGTCGCGATAGTGCCCGGACAACGGGTTGCCCGACTGGCCGGTCGCGGCGATCCAGCGCGAGCGGTCGAGGTCGGCCAGGTCGTACAGCCCGCGGTAGGTGGCGGCGTGGATGCTGGCGAAGGGATGCGCCTCGTCGCGGGGCGCGAAGTGCCCGACGTCGACCGTGGTGTCGCCACCGCCGCTCGGCACTTCGATGTTGAACAGCCGGCCGAGCAGCGGTAGCTGGCCGAGAATGGGGTGCGTCATGCGCGCCGGATGCGCGTCGCCCCAGCGCCAGTGCCCCTGGTCCGCGCCATAGCGGTGGGCGAGGTCGGCGAGCGCCCGCTCGAGCGCCTGGCTCGCGAGTGCGGCGCAGGTCTCGACCGCCTGGGTCCGGATGTCGTCGCACCAGACCGGGCGCCGCTTCAAAATCTGCTCCATGAACCGCGGCCGCACCGCCCAGAAGGCGGGGAACAGGGGGCCGAGCTCGTCGGCCTGGATCAGCCGCGACAGCTCGCGGTACCAGGCCGCGAACAGGAGCGGCGCCCGCCCGTCCGGGCGCATCACCCGGTCCCAGGCCCGAAGCTCGCGCATGGCCGCGGCCGCCGCCTCGCTTGCGGGCTTGGCCTCGAGCATCACCGGCAGCAGGTCGGCCGCCAGCGGCGAATACTGGTCGGCCTGGATCGCCGCGAAGTCGGCGAGGTCGAAGCCGCTGCCCTGGAGGAGCTCGGCCAGTCGGCGCGCCCGATAGGACGCCTCCCAGTCCGCGGTCAAAAGATAGGGGTAGCCGTCCGGCACGACCTTGTTGTTGGCGTTGAACAGCCGGCCATCCTTGGGGTCGAGCACGCGCGGCAGGGCGTCGAAGGGCACCCAACCCTGCCAGTCGTGGTCGCCGCTCCAGCCCGGGGCGGGCCAGCGGCCGTCGCCCTGGCGCCGGATCGGCACCCGCCCGGGCGCGATGAAGCCGATGTGGCCCCCGGTGTCGGCGTACAGGATGTTCTGCATGGGTGCGCCGACCGCTCGGGTCGCCTCAACGAAGCCCGCCCAGTCCCTGGCCTGGTCGAGCGCGACCAGCGCGTCCGCGGTGCGATCGTCCTCGGCCAGCCCGGTCCAGGCGAGCGCCAGCACCCGATCCTTGCCGAAGATCGTGCTCGCGTCCGGCAGCACGTCCGAGAGCACCGGCCCGTGCCGGGTCTCGCGCACCTGGATGGAGATCGGCTCGCCGCCCTTGACCTTGATGAGCTCGTCCCGGACCGCGAACGGTGCCGAGCCGTCCGGCGTCAGGTAGCGGCCGGCATCCTTGGCATCGAGCCGCTCGACGAACAGGTCCTCGACGTCGGCGCCGGTGTTGGTGAAGCCCCAGGCGATGGTGCCATTGTGGCCGAGCACGACCGCCGGCACGCCCGGCAGCGTCGCGCCGATGACCTCGCCCTCCGGCGTCTTCAGATGCGCGAGATACCAGATGCCCGGCGCCTCCAGCCCGAGATGGGGATCGTTGGCCAGAAGGGGCGCCCCGGTGCGCGTCCGGCTGCCGGCCAGCGCCCAGGCGTTGGAGCCGTCCCTGGGCGCGCTTGGCGCGGGCAGCACCGATGCCAGCGCCGCCAGCCCGAGACCCTTGGTCAGCGCCGCCAGCGTGACCGGCGCGTCGTTCGGATAGTCCGGCCAGATGTCCGCGATCTGTGCGTCGGTGAGCCGCGTGCTGAGCCGCGCGCGCAGGAGCTCGTCCAGGTAGTTGGTGCCGAGATCGAGCGCCATCAGGCGCAGCCAGACCAGGCTGTCCGCGGGCGTCCAGGGCTCGACCTCGTCATAGCGGAGGATCAGGAACTCCGGCGGCAGGGGCCCGCGCCGGGTCGCGAGATAGGCATTGACGCCCGCGGCGTAGGCCTCGAGCCAGGCGCGGGTCGCGGGCGCCAGATGGGCAAAGCTGGCCGCCGCCCGACGATAGAGCCCGAGCGTGCGCATGAAGCGATCGGTCGGCACCGCCGCCGCGCCCACGATCTCGGCCAGCCGCCCGGCGCCGACCCGCCGCTGGAACTCCATCTGCCAGAGTCGGTCCTGGGCATGGACGAAGCCGAGCCCGAAGACCGCATCCTCGAAGCTCTCCGCTTCGATGTGCGGGATCGCCCACTGATCGCGCACGACCGTGACCGACGCCTCCAGCCCGGCCACCCGGATCTCGCCATCGAGCTGCGGCAGGGACTGCCGCAGCCACAGGTATCCGCCACCCAGCCCCGCGACGCTCAGCACCACGAGGCCGAGCAGCGCCCAACCGAGCCAGCGGCCGAGGCGGCGCAAGTCAGTCTTGTCCGCTCAAGGCTCCGCGCCGGACCAGATCCTGGCGGAGCAGCTCCGGTCCCTGGAAGTGGATGGCATCGAAGCCGAGCGCGGCGGCGGCAGTGACGTTCTTGGCGTTGTCGTCGATGTAGATGCAGTCGGCAGCGGGGCGGCCGATGCTTTCGAGGAGCAGATGGAAAATGCGGGGATCGGGCTTGATCAGGCGGACCTCGCCCGAGACCAGGATGCTTTCGAACCAGGAGAGGAACTGGTAGCGCTCGCGGGCGATCGGGAATTTTTCAACCGACCAGTTGGTGAGCGCGCGGAGCTCAAAGCCGGCCTGCTTCAGCTCTTCGAGAATGCTGACACTGCCCGGGATCGGGCCTCCCAGCATGTCGTGCCAGCGGTGGTGGTAGGCCTCGATCAGCGCGCGCTCGCCCGGATGGCGCGCGGCCGCTTCCTCGACCGCTTCGGCGAAGGTCCGGCCGCGGTCCTGCTCCTCATTCCAGGCCGTGTGGCAGACCTCGGTCAGGAAGCGCTCGATCTCGGCCTCGTCGTCGATCAACTGGCGATAGAGGTAGCGCGGGTTCCAGTCGATCAGCACGCCGCCCAGATCGAACACCACCACGGGTCTCGCGGCAGAGCTCGGCATCAGGTTCCCTTTCCGCTGGTTCAAGACGTTGACAGGCCCGGCCGGCCGCTGTGATCCTGTGGCCGAACCGTGGCGTCTTTGTCCAGCCCTGCCTTGGCCCTGGCGAGCATGAGCGACTTCGAGCCGCAGAACCCCGACTTTGCCGCCGTCGTGCGCGCGAGCTTCGCCAAGCAAGGCCTGATGCAGGCGCTCGGCATCGAGCTCACGGCGCTGGGCCCCGGGACCTGCGAGCTCGAGGCGGCCGCCCATTCCAGGCTGACCCAGCAGCAGGGCTTCTTCCACGGCGCCCTGATCGGCGCCATGCTGGATTGCGCCGGCGGCTATGCCGCCTACAGCCTGATGCCGCCCGGCACCGACGTGCTGACCACCGAGTACAAGGTCAACTTCGTCGCCGCCGCCGAGGGCGAGCGCCTGATCGCGCGCGGGCGGGTGATCAAGCCCGGGCGGACGCTTACCGTCGCCACCGCCGAGGCGTTCTGCCGCCGCGACGGCGTCGACACCCTGTGCGCGGTGCTGTTGTCGTCCTTGATCTGCATCCCGACCAGGGCAGCGGGCAGCATCCGGCCATGATCCCCTGCCAGCGCCATCTGTTCGACCTGCCGGGTGACGTCGCCTACCTGAACTGCGCCTACATGTCGCCGATCCTGAAGCGGTCGGCGGCGGTCGGCGCCGAGGCGATCGCCCGCAAGTGCCGGCCCTGGACGATCACCGCAGCCGACTTCTTCGCCGACAGCGAGCGGGCGCGGGTGCTGTTCGCAGAGCTGCTCGGCGCCAGCGCCGAGGCCATCGCGATCGTGCCGGCGGCCAGCTACGGCCTCGCGGTTGCCGCCGCCAACCTGCCGCTCGGTAAGGGCGGACGCATCCTGGTGCTGGCCGAGCAGTTCCCGTCCAATGTCTTCGCCTGGCGGGAGCTCGCCAAGCAGCGGGGCGGCGAGGTCCTGACCATTGCGCGACCCGCGGATGGCGACTGGACCGCGGCCGTGCTCGCGGCGCTCGACGAGCGGGTCAAGATTGCCGCGCTGCCGCACTGTCATTGGACCGATGGCGGCCTGCTCGACCTGGCCCTGATCGGCGAACGCTGCCGCGAGGTCGAAAGCGCGCTCGTGCTCGATGCCACCCAGTCGCTGGGCGCCCTGCCGCTCGATCTCGCGCGCGTGCGCCCGGACTATGTGGTCTGCGCCGGCTACAAATGGCTGCTCGGCCCCTACAGCCTCGGCTATCTCTACGTCGCCCCCCAGCACCAGGGCGGCCGGCCGCTCGAGCAGACCTGGATCGCCCGGGAGGCCAGCCAGGATTTCGCCCGCCTGATCGACTATTCCGAGCGCTACCAGCCGGGAGCCAGGCGGTTCGATGTCGGCGAGCGCTCCAACTTCGCGCTCCTGCCGGTCAGTATCATCGGGCTGCAGCAGCTGCTGGCCTGGGGCGTGCCGGCGATCGCCGCAACGCTGGCCGCCAAGACCGCGGCGATTGCCCGGCGGGCGGCGTCGCTCGGGCTCACTTCGATGCCCGCCGACCGGCGGGCCGGCCACTATCTCGGCCTCGGTTTCCCGGCAGGCATGCCGGCGGGGCTGCCGGAGCGACTGGCGCAGGAGCGGGTCTACGTCAGTCTGCGCGGTGCCTCGCTGCGGGTCACGCCGCACCTCTACAACGACGACGCCGACCTCGACCGCCTGTTCGCGGTGCTGGCGGCCGTGGTCTGAGATCTGATCACGGGCGAGGAGCCGGGGCCCGCCACCGAGACGGCCCGGGCTACTTGGCCTTGCACGGATTGGTGGCGGCGCAGGGATTGGCGGCGGCGCACGGGTTGGCCGCAGCGCACGGATTGCACGGGCCGGCCGCGGGCACCAGCTTGACCGCAGCGCAGGGATTGCAGGGGTTGGCCGCGGCGCAGGGGTTGCAGGGGTTGGCGGCAGCCTTCGCTGCACCGGGATTGCACGGATTGCAGGCGGCGAGGGCCACGCCCGCGCCGAAACCGGCGGCGGCCCCCGGCAGCGCCGCGCCCAGCAACAGCGCGCCGGCGCCTACGGCCAGGCTGAGGTAGGTGGTCGACAGCAGACGGTGGCGATAGAGCTTCATCGGGCCTCTCCTGCGGGCTCGGGCGCGCGGCGCGCGCTCCCAGGACGATGAGAGCCAAGCGGGCTCGGAACTTCCATGTTGTGCTAGGATGCCCGCGATTGCACGTCGATTCACCGGTGTTCACGAGCCCGTCAGGGGTCCGTCCGACCCACCCGGGCGCGCCTAGCCTGGCGTGCCGATCATCGCGGAGGGGAGGTTCGTCATGGCGCTGCCCGAAGCCGGCCACGGACCTGACCATCCGGCCTGGCTCGATGATCTGCCGCGGGCGACCCTCGAGGCGATGCTTGTGGCCGGGCGCGAGGTCCTGGAATGGCGCCGGATCCTGGCCAAGAGCGGCGACAACGTGGTCGGCGAGGTGCTCAGGCACGAGGGCCCGTTCTACACCCTCGATCACTATCCGAAGGGCGACGTGTTCGATCCGGAGAGCCACAGCCAGTGGTACTACCACGCCCACGACAAGCAGGATCGCCCGGGCGAGCACGGCCATTTCCACACCTTCCTGCGCGGCGGCGGCATGCCCGCCGGGATCGCGCCGACGCCCCTGCCCGACCTGCCGCCGCAGACCGAGCGGCAGGATCTGATCTGCCATCTGATCGCGGTCTCGATGGACCGCAGCGGCTGGCCGACCGGCCTGTTCACGACCAACCGCTGGGTCACCGCCGAAACCTGGTACGCGGCCCATGACGTCGCCGCCATGCTCGATGGCTTCGACGTCCGGATGAACCGGCCGAGCTGGCCGGTGAACCGCTGGCTGACCAACTTGCTGCGCCTGTTCCGGCCACAGATCGAGGCGCTCCTGCTCGAGCGGGACGAGCGCCTGCGTGCCTGGAAGCGCGCGCATCCGGAGGTCAATGCCTACGAGGACCGCAAGCTCGAGGTCACCTCGCAGCTGCCGGTCAGCGTCGAGGCCGAGGTCGAGAGGCTCGAGCGGCGGCTCGGGTGCTGATCGGCACCAAAACTCATCAGGCCGTCGAAGCCGTTCGTCACGACCCGCTTCCCGGCCCGCTGGACGGGCGGTCGCAACAGCCCAGGACTACACCGGTCTGTTGCAATTTGGTAACGGTCTTTACCCGCCGTATCTGGCGCATCGGGTCGATCTTGTGTCTCCAGCGCAACAGATCATGAGGATTTGATGCCGCAGCGGAATAAAAGGTTGATCGCTATACAGCGACCGGTAGAAGCCTGAGTCATGGTCAACTGTCAGTTTCACATCGGGTGCGTCGCTAAACTCGCTGCGGCGCGAAGGTCCGAATTCGAAAATGGTGATAGGGCCGTCGGCAAACCGTCCTCCTTACCAAACCGTAAGGGTTTTTCCCTACGTGGATGACCGGATTCACGGGCTCTGGTTGGGCCCGTAGCTTCGAGATGCGACCAAGCGTTGCCGGGAGATCGAGTCGCCATGCCAGCTGCCCCCGACCTCGGCAATCCGCCGGCCGGTCTTCGTCACCGCCCCGGGTGGCAATCCGTTAGCGCGCCGTCGGCTCGGATGGCCCGGGTCTCACCACGAACGCGCGAGATCCAACAGAAAGGACATTGTATGCGAAGCGGGTATGCGTGTCTGCTTGCGCTGCTTGTGGCCCTCCCGTGGCAAACGGCGAAAGCGGACCCACATCCGGAGCGCGGCGCCCTCGCGGCGCCGCCCTCGATCATCCTCATCCTTTCCGACGATGAGGATGTCGCGAGTCACCAAAAGGCCATGACGAAGACGCAGGAGCTCCTCGAGCGGCATGGCGTCGTCTTCAAGAACTTCTTCGTAACGCAGTCCTACTGCTGTCCGTCGCGGGCGACCTTCCAGCGCGGACAATACCCGCACAACACCGGGATCGAGGACATCGTGCTCCCCCTCGGCGGCTACCTCAAGTGGAAGCGCGAGGGGTGCGACCTCCACACCGTCGCGACCTGGCTCCAGAAGCGCGGGTATCGCACCGTCTACGCCGGGAAATACCTCAACTATTACTACCCGAAGGACGGCGTGCCGCACGGCTGGGACGAGTGGTACGTCGGCGGCGACGCCTACGGCAACTTCGACTACGATCTCAACGAGAACGGCACGATCGTCCACTACGGCAGCGCGCCCAAGGACTACCTCACTGACGTCCTGGCCCGCAAGGCGGTTGACGCCATGCAGAGGGCCGCGCGCGACGGCGTGCCGCTGTTCATGATCGTGGCGCCCTTCACGCCGCACGCGCCGGCCACTCCGGCACCCCGCCACCTCGGGCGCTTCGCGCACGAACCTCTGCCGCACCCGCCCAATTTCGCCGAAGCGGATCTCTCCGATAAGGGATACGCGGTGCGCGACGCGGCGCGCCTCCATCCATTTACGCCGGAGAGGATCAAGGGGGCGACCGAGCACTACCGCGCCCGCCTCGAGTTGCTCCTGGCGATCGACGATCTGGTCGAGACCGTGATGCGAACCGCCCAGGCGACCGGCATCATCGAAAACTACTGCCTCTTCTACGCCTCGGACAACGGGTTCCATCAAGGCGAGAACCACCTCATCTTCGGGAAGACCTTCCCGTACGAGAACGACGTGCGCGTGCCCTTTGCCGCGCGCTGTTCCTGGATGAGGGGAGGCGAAACGGTCGACTCGCTGGTCCTCAACAACGACTTCGCGCCGACGGTGGCCGCGCTCGCGGGCGGCTCGCCCGACATTCCGGTCGACGGCCGGTCGTTCCTGCCCTTGCTTGAGCATCCGGACGCGCGGTGGAGCCGCCAGTGCTTCATGACCGACCGGCGCACCGACGAGGAGCACCTCCACATCGGTGAGCCCGCGTTCATCTACGACGCGATACGCTGCGAGCGCTATGCGCTCGTGCGGTGGGGGAACGGCGATCGCGAGCTCTATGATCTCACCGCCGATCCGTATCAACTTGATGGCGCGACCCTGCTTCGCGAGCGCCCGGCGCTCGCCGCCGCACTCGAGGAGCGGCTCGACGCCCTCCTCTCGTGCAAAGGCGCCGAGTGCCGGCGGATCGAGGATCTCCCCGAGCCAGGTGGGCCAGCCCCGCTGGCGCGCGTCGAAACCCAAACCGTGCCCGCAAGCGACTGATTGCCGCCCTCACGTTCAAGGGCCGGGATGCCGCCGCTCCCGGCCCGCGCCTTGATCGCAGGATGGAGCGCTCCATGACCTTCGACCGCATGAAGGCGCGGCGCGCTTCGACGCGATTCGCACCGCCGACAAGCTCTACGTCGAGTATGTCGACGGCGCTCGGGAGCTTTACAATCTCCCGAGCGATCCCTTAGAGCTCGACAGCCGGGCGGGCAGGGCCGAGCCGCTTCTGTCGACGCTCCTGTCGGCCCGGCTGGCCGAGCTCTTGAACTGCGCCGGCGCCAATTGTCGCGAGATCGAGGACCTGCCCGTCGATGCCCAGCGGACTGCAGCCCATGCCGACGGTGTGCAGAAAGTGCCGACCACGCAATAGCTCCGGGTCGGGCGCCCGGCAGTCATGACGCGATGCCATGGCGACCGCCCGGGCGGCCGCCATCACTTGGCGGTGCTGGTCCCGGTCGTCCTGCTGCTGCTCGGCGGCGCCGGCGCGGAAGCCCGCCCCTGCCCGAGCCCCGGGAGCCCGCCGCAGCAGGTGCTCGCGCGCCTGCCCCTGTACGATGCCGAACGGGGTGGCGCGGACGGCGTCATTCAAAGCTTCACCGAGGGCGATCCGGGCGCGCTCGCCGAGCATGCGATCGTCGCGGCCGGGCCCGACGGCAAGGCCCGCGCGCTTCGGGTCGCCTACCGGCTCGATCCCGGCCAGGGCGGCCGGGCGGGCGTACGGATCAAGCTCAATGGGGTGGATGCCAGCGCCTACGATCACCTCGAGCTCAGAATCAGAGGTGATCCGAGCACCGGCTTTGCGCCCTCGTTCCAGGTCGGCTTCGAACGGCCGAGCCCCGGCCGTCCCGACATGATCGAGAGCGGCAGCTCCGTGGTCACAGGCGTCAGCGATCAGTGGCGGGACGTCCAGGTGCCGCTCAGCCTGATGACCGGGCTTCGCGACCGGACCGGCCTCGACGAATTCGTGCTGACCTTCGATTCGACGCGGGCCGGTGCGCTGGCTGGTGCGATCTACCTCGACGACCTGGCCCTGGTCCGGACCGGACGACCGGGCCCCTCCGTGTCCGATCCGGTGCCGACGCCCCGGAAGGACGCCTGGGAGCAGGCGAATGGCGGCAAGGACGCGGCACGCGCCGCAGTTGCCGGCCGGCTGACCGGCTGGCCCGGGGCCTTGACCCGGCCGCCCCCGCAGGCCGCGGACGATGCCGGATTCCTGATGCAGCTCGCGCGGGACAGCTGGCAGGGCCTCGCGGCGCTCACCGATCGCGAGCACGGGCTGCCGGTCGATCACGTCAGCTTCGCCGGCGGCGGGGTCGAGCAGGCCCAGGCCCAGGTCGGCGACTACACCAGCCCCAGCACCGTCGGGATCTGGCTGATGGCCGTGGCCGGCGCCGAGCGGCTCGGCCTGATCGGCCGGCCACAGGCGCTGGCCCTGCTCGACCACGCGCTCGCGACCCTGGGCAAGCTCGAACGCCTGCACGGCTTCTTCTACAACTATTACGACACGACGACGCTCGAGCGGAGCAGCAACTTTGTGTCCTCGGTCGATTCAAGCTGGCTGACGGCCGGCCTGATGGTCCTGCGCCAGGCCTTCCCCGAGCTCGCCGAGCCCGCGGCCCGGCTGATCCAGGACGGCGACTACGGCTGGCTCTACGACCCCGCCCTCGGCCTCATCAGTCACGGCTACTACGTCAACCTCGACTGCCCCTCGCAGTATCACTACGGGCTGCTCTACACCGAAGCCCGCGTGCTCAGCCTGATCGCGATCGGCAAGGGCGACGTGCCCGAGGCGCACTGGTTCAAGCTGATGCGCACCCTGCCCGCCTCCGAGAGCTGGCAAACGCAACCTCCCAAGGACCGCGTCGCCAGGCAGGTCCGGGGCCAGGAGGTCATCGGTGGCTGGTACGAGCGGGACGGCTACCGCTACCTGCCATCCTGGGGTGGCAGCATGTTCGAGGCATTGATGCCGACGCTGGTGGTCGACGAGGCGAGCTTCGCGCCGGCGAGCCTCGGCCAGAACGACGTGGTGCACGCCACGTTGCAGCGCCGGCACGCGCTCGGGGAGCTGGGCTATCCGGTCTGGGGCATGTCGCCGAGCGCCACCGCCGCGGGCGATGGCTACAGCGAGTTCGGCGTCCGTTATCTGGGCGTGCTCGGCTACCCCGACGGCGTGGTCGCGCCCTATGCCTCGGCGCTGGCGCTCGCGGTGACGCCCGGGGCGGCGATCCAGAACCTGCGCGCGCTCGCGGAGCGCTACCCCGGCCTCTATGGCGCCTACGGCTTGTACGACGCGGTCGACCCGAAGACGGGCGGGGTCGGGCGCCGCTACCTGACCCTCGATCAGGGGATGCTGTTCGTCGCGATCGCGAACTATCTCGCCGATCACGTGGTGCAGCGCGCCTTCGCGGCCGATCCGATCGCGGCCAAAGCCTTGCCGATCCTGGCGGACGAACGCTTCTTCGACTGAGATCAAGGGCAGGAAGATCTGACCGTCTCGTCTTGGCCGCGGCCCACCCACGCCGATCCTCGGATCCAGCGTCGACCACCGAGGTCGACGCGGCCCGGACCGTCTCCGATAGGGCGACAAGCTGTCGGCCGGCCACGGCTTCCCTCCCCCGTGGGCGGGGCCGGGGGTGGGCGCCGGTCGGGCGTTTGTGGGGCGGGCATGATCCTCAGGCCGGATGCGCGGCATCGGCAGCGCTCGCCTGCAGCACCGGCTCGAGGTAGCTGGTGAGCGTCGGTGCGCGGTGGCCCCGGTGACCGGTTCTCGAGGCTGCAGCTGCGGAGCTCGAGCAGATCATCGGACGCGACCGCGAGCGTCGCCTCGAGGTTCTCTCCCGGCGCAGGATCGAGGCTCCTTCGGGCGCAGTCCGCACCCGGTAGCGCTGGGGCTGTTGCCGGTCGGCTGGTAGCCGATCGACCGGCACGGGCGGTGTCCAGATCGCGCAGCTAGATGAAGAAGCCGCCGCCGTCCTCGACCGGATCGGCCCGCGACCGGGCGAGCGCGGTATCGTCGCATTCAGAGTGACCGCTGCCGGGATTGCTGATCAGGACCGGGTGGCGACGGTCGCCGAGCCGCTGCACATGCGGCCGCCGATCGGGCACATGCGTTCGGTCCAGGTCGCGGATCGCGCGGTCCGGGTCGGCGGGGCTCGTCATGCGGTGGCCGGCCAGTTAGCTGTGCTGGTCCTTCGGCTTGGTCGATGGCTCGTCGTCCGGTTCGCGTGCGGTGTCCTTCAGAGCGCGCTCGCCGGCTGAGACCAGCGGCGCGGCGTAGCGGAGCACCACGGTCGCCGGGAATTCGTCGACCGTCGCCTCGCGCTCGGTGAAGCTCGTGCTCTCGCGGCCATTGATCGTGACCCCGGCCAAGGGTTGTTCGAGCGGCGAGGGCAGCACGATTCCACCGGGCGGCAGAGCGATGTCCCCGCTCATCGCCACCACCAGTTCGTGATCGGCGTGGGGCCGGACCGAATAGTTGAGCGTGCCATAGTAGGTCGGCAGACGGCGGACACTGACGCCGGCATCATTCAGCACCCAGTCCGGCAACAGCCCGGCGCCCACGACCAGAGCCTCGTCGCCCTCACGCTCGTAGGCGAACATGGTCCGGACCGAGCGGATGAACTCGGCGCCCACCCAGCTGTGCGGCAGGTCGCCGATGAACCTCGGCGCCCTCGGGTCGCGCCAGACCACCTCGGCCCAGGCATTCCAGCCGGCCGGCCGCAGCCCCTCGAGCAGGTATCTGAGGACCTCGTGCGCCTGCTCCTTCAGACCCATCCGGATCATCGGCCCGACGATCCGGAACTCGTAGGGCGTGTAGCGCTCGAACTGGGGATCGTTGGTCCGGTCGTTCTTGCGGGCGGTGAAGTAGCGATAGTACTGCTCGAACGTCGCCCGGAACGCCGGCTCCGGCAGGTTGCGGAGCTCGCCGACCGGATCCGCGGCGATCGCGGTCGAGGTGAAGTCGAAATCCCCGAGCTCGGCCGCACCCGGGATGTAGGCGATGCCATGCCGCTGCATGCTGAGGGCGATCGACGCGTAGAGATCGGCGCGGAACTCGTCCCGGATGCGGGCGAAGGCGGCGGCGTGCGCGTCCTCGCCCAGGGCGATGGCCGCCTGGGTCGCATCCTTGAGCCCGAGCAGCACGAACAGGCCGTCCCAATACGAGTGCACCGGGTTTTGGATGTAGCCCTCGTGGCTGATCGATTTCGGCACCAGGCCGTAGTACATCAGCTTGCCGGGTTGCTGGTACTCCGCGGTCCGGCGTTCCAGCCGCAGACGATCGATATAGTCGACCGCGCCGACGATGCTCGGCCACATTTCGCTCAGCAGGCCGACATCGCGTGAGAAGCGGTAGTATTCGTCGAGCAGGTAGAGCCATTCGCCGTGGCTGTCGTGCTCGACCGCCCGATCGGCGCCGCGCGCATCCACGCAGCACGGGATGGCGCCGTCCTTGAACTGGTAGGGCGCGTACCATTCGATGAACCTGCGCACCTCCTCGGGATGGGCCATGCGCAGAAGCGCCGCCGAGATCAGCGCGCCGTCGCGGATCCAGCTGCGTTTGTAGGCCCGCGGTCCCGGCTGCAGTGCCGGACCGTCGGCGTTGATCAGGATGTAGGCGAGCGTGGTCTTGAGCGCCTCGACGATCTTGCGGTCGCCCGGGATCTCGATCGCCACCCGGTCGAGCGTGCGGTGCCAGTCCTTGGCGGTCGCATCGAACGCCTCGGTCCACAAGCGGGCGGCGTCCTCGTCGGTCGCCTCCGCGGGTGCCGGCTGACTCTCCTTGTACAGCGGCACGACCAGGAAGACGTCGCGCTGCTGCCCGGCCGCGAGATCGAGGTCGAACTCGAGGGCACCGGAGGCGTAGCCGAACTTGTCGAACACGCTGCTCTGCGCGGGGAGCGTACCTGAACTGAGGTAGTCGGTGATGCTGCCGTCCTCGAAGCGGGCGGCGCCGAAACCTTCGGGGCGGCTGAGCGCGATCACCCGCTTGTCCTGGTCCATGACCACCGTCCGGTCGGCATAGGCGAGCTCCTTGATGCTGATCGCGCCGCCGCCCATCCCCAGCTCCTGCCAGGGCGGGTTGACCCGGAACGGGCGCAACGCCAGGAACAGGCGGCCCTTGAGCGGCTCGGGCGAGTTGTTGCTGATCCGATAGCGCAGCCAGACCGACGAGCTGCCCGGCTGGCCGGCCGCGAAGGCCGAGACCTTCATTTTGACGCCGGCCTGGATTCCCTTGGGCGTCCAGGTCACGCTCGGCATCGGCAGATAGCCGTCCGCGAGCTCCTGGGTCGGCTGAGCCTCGTTCCAGGTGACCAGCTGCTTGTTCAGATAGAGGAACGGTTCGATCGCGCCCCAGCCCTCGCCGGCTTCGACCATGCCCGCCTCGTCGATCAGAGCTCTTTGGTGGTCGCCCTTGACGCCGAGCACGGTCCAGTAGCTCTGCTCATCGGAGTAGTATCGGGGATAGGTGCCAGGCGCCGAGTCCTTGGCGATCGCGCCGAAGAAATGGTTGGGCGACGCCCCGAACTGATACGGCTTGACGTCGATGTTCTTGATCCCATAGCCGCTCGCTCGGCTGCTGCGCTTGAGATCGAGGCGCAGATAGCGGGACTCGGTCTCGGGCAGATAGATGTAGTCGCGGCCGCCATTGCCGGCCTCGACGTGAAAGGCGTTCTGCCAGTCCTGCTCGTTGTCGGAGATCTGGATGTCGTAGGTCCTGGCGAAGTCCTGATCGTCCCAGTCGATCACCAGACCGCCATATTCGCGCAGCTTCTTGAAATCGATCTGCAGCCACTGCTCGTCGGCGACCGTGCCGCTGTGCCAGGAGGTGGCCGGGTCGCCGTCGAGGACGGCTTCGGTCCGGCTGCCGTCGGCGCTGGTCGAGGCCCTGAGATCCGGGGTCAGGTCGTAGGGTCCGAGGTCGCGCTCGGCGAAGCTGAGCTGGTCGATCCAGACCGAGCCCGCACCGCCGCGCCCGGCGGCGATCGCGATTTCGATGGTCGCCACCTCTTTCAGCTCGCTCTGGTCGGGCCCCCAGGCGAACTCGATGTGGCGCTTCTTGATCGTGATCTTGCGCCATTGGGAGGAGAATTCGAAATGGCGCTGCGACGACCACCACACGTTCTGACCGGAAGCATCGATGAGCTTGAGCTCGAGATTGTTCTCGGGCGCGTCGCCCCGGATGTAGAACGAGAAGGCATAGTCATCGGGCAAGGGCAGCGCGATCTTCTTGCGGGCGATCACATAGCCGGCATTGCCCTTGAAATCGAAGTCGAGGCGCATCGCCATGCCGCGAAAGCCGTTGTCCTGCGCGAGCTCGACGCTGACGCCGTCCGATGCGCTGGACGACCAGCCGCTGAGATCCTCGAAGTCGTCGAGCAGCGCGGCCCGGGCCGGCGGCGCCAGGGCCGCGAGCGCGATCAGGAGACGGAGCCCCCAAGACGCCGCGGCTCTGATCGGGCGCGGGTGGCAAGGACGACGAGACGGCTCATCCAGCATGGCTTAGTGACCTCGATTCCACACCTGCTGTGGCGGCTGCGAGACAGTTGGCAGGATCGGCGCTCACACAGTTCTCGGACCCCCGCCGCCTCGGATTTCCGCCATACAGACTAACAAGCTGGTGCTTCGAACTCCACCATTCATCAACCGGCACGGGACAAAGCCTGCGCACTGTGGCATTCCTGCACGGCCTTCGGGATAACCGTCCGTCTCATGCACCGGTCAGGTTAATCAATCCCTAAGGTAGCCGGCGTCGCTGCCCTCGATGTGGCGCGCCGGACGAAGATGGAGAGCAGTAGCACCGGCGGGATGGTCAGCACCGCGGGCCGCGCTGGCGTGTCCGGCGAGCGGTGCAGCCTGAGAGTTACGATGTTTGAATCATTCCTTCTGAAGGTGATCAAAGAGAAGTTTTTGCTCTATCGACTTCCATCAGCCAGCTAACAATCTGCCCGATCCGGTTCATCTGACTTGTGACCTGCTTCACTCTTCGGGATAGTTTGCGCCACTGGGCACGCCAGAATTGGACGCTGGCGCTCTCACCCAACCTTTCCCGGAAGGCCGGGAGCGGGAGGGAGGCAAGGCGTCAGGATCGGCAAGCGGCTGCGGATGGCTGGTCTCGCGGGGGTGGGTCGCCTATGGTGGCGTTGGGTGAGAGAGGCAGGCCGATGTCCGAGACCAAGCGCCTGGTCCTGATCGACGGGTCGGGGTACGTGTTCCGCGCGTTCTTCGCGCTGCCGCCGTTGACCGATCCCAAGGGGGTGCCGGTCGGCGCCGTGTTCGGGTTTTGCAACATGCTGTTCCGGCTGGTCCAGGACATGGCGGGCGATCAGCTGGTGGTGGTGTTCGACAAGGGGCGCGCGAGCTTCAGGAACCAGATCTATGACGGCTACAAGGCGAACCGGCTGGAGCCGCCGCCGGAGCTGGTGCCGCAGTTCCCGATGGTGCGCGAGGCGGCCAAGGCTTTCGGTCTGCCGGTGATCGAGGCGGACGACTACGAGGCCGACGACCTGATCGCGACCTATGCGAAGCAGGCGCAGGAGCAGGGCCAGGAGGTGATCGTCGTCTCGTCCGACAAGGACCTGATGCAGCTGATCGGCCGCGGCGTCCAGATGTACGACCCGATGAAGCAGAAGGCGATCGACCGCGACGAGGTCATTGCCAAGTTTGGGGTCGGGCCGGAGCTGCTGCGGGACGTGCTGGCGCTGGCGGGCGACACCTCCGACAACGTGCCGGGGGTGCCGGGGATCGGGGTCAAGACCGCGGCCCAGCTGCTCCAGGAGTTCCACAGCCTGGACGAGCTGCTGGCCAACGCCGGGAGCATCAAGCAGCCGAAGCGGCGCGAGAACCTGCTGGCCCATGCCGAGCAGGCGCGGCTGTCGCGGACGCTGGTCACGTTGTGCGAGACCGCACCTTTGCCGGTGCCGCTGGCTGAGCTGCAGGTCGGCGCGGCCGACTATGGGCGCCTGCTCGCGTTCGCCCGCGCCCACGGCTTCCGGTCGCTGGCGCAGCGGGTCGAGCCGCTGGCCTCCGTGCAGTCCACCGCAGCTGCGCCGCGCGAGGGGGCGGCCGGCCCCGAGGTCCGATATGAGACCCTGCATGACCTTGGCGCGCTCGACGCGTGGCTGGAGCGGGCGGCGGCCAGGGGCATCGTTGCGATTATGTGCGTGGCCACGTCCACGAACGTCGCCAGAGCGGAGCTGGTCGGCATCGGGCTGGCGCTGGATGTGGGCGAGGCCTGCTATCTGCCGTTCGGCCATCGGGACGAGTTCGGCACCCTCAGCGCCGGGCAGCTGGCCCGGGACGAGGCGCTCGAGCGTCTGCGCCCGCTGCTCGAGGACCCGGCCGTGCTCAAGGTCGGCCATGAGCTGAAATCCGCAGAGAGCCTGCTCATGCGCCACGGCCTCGAGATCCGGCCCTGTGACGATGTCATGCTGCTGTCCTACGTGATCGACGGCGCCGGCCACGGCCACGGCCTGCTCGAGCTCGCGAAGATGCATCTGGAGCGCGACGCGCTCGCCTACGAGGCGGTCTGCGGCAGCGGCAAGCGGCAGATCGGCTTCGACCAGGTGCCGGTCGAACGCGCCACTGCCTATGTCGCTGAATGCGCCGACCTCGCCTTACGCCTGCACGACCTGCTCAAACAGCGGCTCGCGGCCGAGCGGCGCACGCGCGTGTATGAGACCCTTGACCGGCCGCTGGTCGCGGTGCTGGCCGGCATGGAGCGGCACGGCATCAGGGTCGACCGGCAGATCCTGAAGGGCCTGTCGGCCGACTTCGGCCGGCGGATGGCCGAGCTCGAGGAGCAGGCCTACAAGCTCGCCGGGCGGCCGTTCAACCTCGGCTCGCCCAAGCAGCTGGGCGAGGTGCTGTTCAAGGAGCAGGGGCTGGCCGCCTCGCGCAAGACCCGGACCGGCGAGCTCACGACCGGCGCCCAGGTGCTCGAGACGCTCGCGGCCGAGGGGCATCCTTTGCCACGCACGATCCTCGACTGGCGCCAGCTGCAGAAGCTGACCGGCACCTACACCGACGCGCTGATCCAGGAGATCGGACCCGACGGCCGGGTGCACACCTCCTACGCGATGGCCGCGACCTCGACGGGCCGCCTGTCCTCGAACGACCCGAACCTCCAGAACATCCCGATCCGGACCGAGGAGGGACGGAAGATCCGGCGCGCCTTCATCGCCGAGGACGGTCACCTCTTGCTGTCGGCCGACTACTCGCAGATCGAGCTGCGCGTGCTCGCCCACATGGCCGGGATCGAGGCGTTGAAGCAGGCGTTCGCCAAGGATACCGACGTCCATGCGGTCACCGCCTCGCAGATGTTCGGCGTGCCGGTCGCCGGCATGGACCCGCTGTTGCGCCGCAACGCCAAGATGATCAACTACGGCATCATCTACGGCATCGGCGCGTTCGGCCTCGCCCAACGGCTGGGGATCGAGTTCGAGGTCGCCAAGCGCTACATCGAGGCCTATTTCGAGCAGTATCCGGGCATCAAGGACTACATGGAGCGGGCCAAGGCGGAGGCGCGCGCGCAGGGCTACGTCACGACCCTGTTCGGGCGGCTGTGCGCCACCCCGGAGATCAAGAGCAGCAATCCGGCGCGGCGCGGCTACGCCGAGCGCGCCGCGATCAACGCTCCGATCCAGGGCTCCGCGGCCGACATCATGCGCCGGGCGATGATCCGCGCCGACCGGGCGCTCGCGCATTCGAACCTCGGCGCGCGCATGCTGCTGCAGGTCCACGACGAGCTGGTGTTCGAGGTGCCCGAGGCCGAGATCGGGCCGACCGCCGGGGTGATCCGCGAGGTCATGGCGCAGGCCGCGCATCTGGACGTGCCGCTGGTGGTCGACATCGGCCACGGCCCGAACTGGGATGCTGCGCACTGACCATGCCCGGGCGGAGCGTCGGGATGCAGCCTTCGTGCCGATTCGCATCGAGCTCGACCACTTTGGTGGCCCGGTGTTGTTCGCAGAGAGGGCGGGGTTGGGACGGAGGCGGTGCATCGCGGTTGTTAGGGGAACGTTAACGATTGCACCGTAGACCCTGGTTTTCGTGGTCCATGCGACCCTGGGACTCCGTCCGCCGCGCAAAGTTGTGAGGGCGCGGATTCGCACGGTCGCATGGACCGCTGACTCTGGGCACCCTGGCTGCGGACGGTTGACGAAAGGTTAACGAGTTATTCTGATTCTTCGGAGAAATGTGGTGCCGTGCCAGAGTGGACGATCGAGCGAACGTGCGGCTGCCGATTTTTTGCCGGTTGGATCAAAATAACCGCACGCCGCTCCCGCCGGTCGGCGCGACCTCTGCGGGATCTCTCCTGCGGCCAGCAGTTGCTGCAGCGTCCCCCTGCGGCGGAGCGCACCTTGCCGCCGCCACCGGCGCGCCCCCGCTCGGCGTTGACATCGGCCGCGCCCCGGGACAACGTCGAGCCCCGCATGACCCCGGCCCTCGAGACCCTCGCCCAGCGCGTCCTGAACCATGATCGACGGGCATTGGCGCGCGCGATCACTCTGATCGAATCGCGCCGCCCCGACCACCAGGAGCAGGCCGAGAAGCTGCTCGGCCGCCTGCTGCCGGCGACCGGTCGCGCGATCCGGCTCGGCATCTCCGGCACGCCCGGCGCCGGCAAGTCGACCTTCATCGAAGCGTTCGGGGCGCATGTGATCGCGCAGGGCCATCGGATCGCCGTGCTCGCGGTCGACCCCTCGAGCCGGCGGAGCGGCGGCTCGATTCTCGGCGACAAGACGCGCATGCAGCAGCTCGCGAGGGCGCCCGCGGCGTTCATCCGGCCCTCGCCCGCGGGCGCGACGCTCGGCGGCGTCACCCGGCGCACCCGCGAAGCGGCGCTTGCCTGCGAGGCGGCAGGCTTCGATGTGATCGTGATCGAGACGGTTGGGGTCGGCCAGAGCGAGGCCGCGGTCGCCGACATGGTCGACGGCTTCCTGCTGCTGCTGGCGCCGGGCGCCGGCGACGAGCTGCAGGGGATCAAGCGCGGCGTCATCGAGCTCGCCGATCTGGTCCTGATCAACAAGGCCGACGGCGAGCTCCTGGCGGCGGCACGCCGGGCCAAGGCGGACTATCAGGCGGCGCTCCACCTGTTGCGCTCGCCGACCCCGGGCTGGACGCCCGAGGTCCTGATCTGCTCGGCCCTCGAGGGCACCGGCATCGATGCCGTCTGGCAGGCGGTCTGCCGGCACCGGGGCGCGCTCGAGGCGGCGGGCGAGCTCGCCGCCAGGCGCCAGCGTCAGACCCGGAGCTGGCTGCGCGCCGAGGTCCAGGCGGGGCTGCTCGATGCGCTCGCCGCCGATCCTCCGACGCGTGCGCTGCTCGCCGAGCTCGAGGACGCGGTTGGCGCCGGTCGCATGCTCCCGCCGACCGCCGCGCGCGCTCTGGTCGAGCGCTTCCGCGCCGGTGCCTCATGATGAGGCCAAGCCAGCCCCGCAGCGCAGTCGCACCCACCGACAAGAGGCAGCCTGCCTGCGCGCAGCAGCGCGCACTTTCCGCGCCGTGTGAATTGTTCGTCGACGACCGCGGACTGGGTGCACAATCCTACTGTATCACGGGGCGACATGGGCATGGGCCTACGCCTCGCCCGACTCTTGCCGCAATGTCCGTGCTCCTTCGACGTGACCTCGCCGCCCCGATCCGGGTCGCTCCGGTCCGTGCCGGCTCGCCAAAAGCAGAACCGGGCCCGCGGGCCCGGTTCCACCGCCACTTCGGATCGGCGCAGGCCTTCAGCCGCTGATCTCGGCGTATTTGCCGTTATCCCATTTGTACATCACGTAGCTGGCGCCCTTGACGTCGCCCTTGTCGTCGAAGCCGATCGGGCCGAGCACGGTCTCGAACTGGTTGTTGTGCAGCGCCGCCTCGACCTTCTTCAGATCGGTCGAGCCCGCCTTGGCGACCGCCTCGGCCCAGGCCTGAATCGCGGCGTAGGTGTAAAGGGTGTAGCCCTCGGGGTCGTAGCCCTGGGCCTTGAACTCAGCCACCACCGGCTGCGCGACCTCGTTCTTGCGCGGGTCCGGGCTGAAGGTCATCAGCGTGCCCTGGCCGGTGTCGCCGGTGATCGCCCAGTACTCGTCGGTGACCAGGGCGTCGCCCGACATCATCTGCGCCTTCAGGCCCTGCTCGTGCGCCTGGCGCGTAATCAGGCCCGCCTCGGTGTGATAGCCGCCGAGATAGATCAGATCGATGCCGGCTTCCTTCATCTTGGTGATCAGGGCGGTGAAGTCCTTGTCGCCAGCGGTGATCGCCTCGTACATGGTCTCCTTGAGGCCGCGCTCGTTGATCTGCCGCTTGAACTCGTCGGCCAGGCCCTTGCCGTAGGCGGTCTTGTCGTGGAGCACCGCGACCTTGGTGCCGACGTGGTTGTCGACGACGTAGTTGCCGGCGAAGGTGCCTTGCTGGTCGTCGCGGCCGCAGGTGCGGAAGACGTTGTCGAAGCCCTGCTCGGTCAGTTTGGGATTGGTCGAGGCGGGCGAGATCTGCAGGATGCCTTCCTCGTTGTAGACCTGCGAGGCGGGGATCGAGGAGCCGGAGCAGAAGTGGCCGGCCACGAAGATCACGCCCTTGTTGACGAACTGGTTGGCGACCGCGACCGCCTGCTTGGGATCGCAGGCATCGTCGCCGACCTCGAGCTTGAGCTGCTGGCCGAGGACGCCGCCCTTGGCGTTGAGGTCCTTGACCGCCATTTCGGCGCCACGCTTCATCTGATCGCCGAAGATCGCGTACTGGCCGGTGATCGGGCCGGCGGTGGCGATCACAATGTCGGCATGCGCCACGCCCGCGCTCAGCGCGAGCAACGCGCCGGTCACGAGCGGGAACTTGGTAAAGCCAGGCATGCGCCCTTACTCCCTGTTTGCATGGACCGTCGTGGCACGCCGCCACGAACCCTCACCCGCGCCGGCCCGGCCGGCACAGCGTTGTCGCATTTGATCAGTAAGGTAAACGGTTTTGCAAGGCCCTTGGCAGGCGGAGAGGAGACCTCCGATACAGCGCGGCCGGAGCCGGCGGCTACACCTGTGCGATCTTCTCGCGATAGGCGAACAGCGAAACGCGCTCGTAACGCCAGGGATACTGCATGACCATCTTGCGCACCGCGGTGATCCGATGCGCGAGCAGGGCCAGGACGGTGATCACGACGAAGTCGATCAGGAAACCCGAGAGGCTGAGCAGCTTACCGGCGAACAGGGCGTAGACCAGGAAGCGGTTGGCGAGGGCCAGGCCCAAGCAGGCGAACACCACCTGGGCCGGGGACTTCCAGCCGTCGGCGAGCGCCCGGCCGGTCATGATCGCGGCGCCACCCGTGATGACTACGGTCAGCCCGATGAACACGCTGAGCGAGGTGCCGAGCAGCGCCTGCATCCCCATTCCCGCCTCTAGTGCCCGCCCTCGAGATAGGCGCTGCGGATCTCGGGGTTGGCGAGCAGCTCGGTGCCGCTGCCCTCGAGGACCACGCGGCCGGTCGCCAGCACGTAGCCGCGATGGGCGATCTTGAGCGCCTGGTAGGCGTTCTGCTCGACCAGGAGGATGGTCAGGCCCTGGTCGCGATTGATCTCGACGATCGAGCTGAAGATCTGCTTGACCAGGATTGGTGCCAGGCCGAGCGAAGGCTCGTCGAGGAGCAAAAGGCGCGGCCGCGCCATCAGCGCCCGGCCGATGCAGAGCATCTGCTGCTCGCCGCCGGACAGCGTGCCGCCGCGCTGGCGCTGACGCTCGGCCAGGCGCGGGAACAGGGCGAAGACCTTCTCGACGTCCTCCTCGAAGTGCGCGCCTTGGGTCGGGACGGCGCCCATCTGCAGGTTCTCGAGCACCGTCATCGAAGGGAAGATCCGCCGGCCCTCGGGCGCCTGGGCGATGCCGCGGTTGACGATGTCGTAGGGTTCGAGGCCGTTGAGCGCCTTGCCGTCAAACGCGACCGTCCCGGCGGACGGCTTGGGCCGGCCGCAGATGGTCATCAAGAGGGTCGACTTACCGGCGCCGTTGGCGCCGATGATGGTCACGATCTCGCCGCGCTCGACCCGGACGCTGACGCCATGCAGGGCCTCGATGTTGCCGTAGTGGGCGTGGACGCCGTCGAGCTCGAGCATCACGCGCGCCCGCCGGCAGCGCCGCTGACCCCGCCGGCACCGCCGGCACCAGTGACCAGGTCGGCCGCGACCTCGGGCGGCAACTCCTCCTCCTCGGTCTCGCCGAGATAGGCCTTGATCACGTTGGCATCCCGGCGGACCGCGTCCGGCGCGCCATCGGCGATCTTGCGGCCGTAGTCGAGCACCACGATGTGATCGGAGATGCCCATCACGACGCTCATGTCGTGCTCGATCAAAAGGATGCCGATACCGAGCTCGTCGCGGACCGCGCGCAGCAGCTGGCCGAGCTCAGCGGTCTCGCGCGGATTGAGCCCGGCCGCCGGCTCGTCCAGGCAGAGCAGCTTGGGCTGGGTGCACATCGCCCGCGCGATCTCGAGCTTGCGCTGCTCGCCGTAGGGCAGATTGGCGGCGGTCCAGTCGGCATGCCGGGTGAGGCCGGTGCGGTCCAGCCACTCGCGCGCGAGGACCACGGCGTTCGCCTCGGCCCGCCGGTAGGAGGCGAAGCCCAGCACGCCGAGCACGGTGTAGCCGGACGCGCGCATCAGCGCATTGTGCTGGGCGACGATCAGGTTTTCGAGCACGCTCATCTGGCCGAACAGGCGGATGTTCTGGAAGGTCCTGGCGACGCCCCGCCTTGCGATCCGAAAGCCCTCCATCTGCTCGAGCAGGAACTCTTCGCCGTCGGCATGCAGGGTCAGCTGGCCGACGGTCGGCTTGTAGAACCCGGTCAGGCAGTTGAACACCGTGGTCTTGCCGGCACCGTTCGGGCCGATGATCGCGGTGATCTCGCGCTGACCGGCGGTGAACGAGAGGTCGTCGATCGCCACCAGCCCGCCGAAGCGCATGGTCAGATGGCGGACGTCGAGCAGGGGTGCCGCGGCCGCAGTCATGGTCAGTCTATCATGGGTCGCGCGGTCATGATCTGGCGGCGCCGCCGGCATCGGCCGGCGCCTCCCCGTGCAGGCGGATCGTCGGCTCGCGATGGGCGAGCAGCCCGCGCGGTCGCCAGACCATGATCCCGACCATGGCGGCGCCGAACAGCAGCATCCGATACTGCGCGAACTCGCGGCCGAATTCCGGCAGAAGGACCAGCACCATGGCCGCGAGCACGACGCCGATCTGGCTGCCCATGCCGCCCAGCACGACGATCGCGAGCACCGTTGCCGACTCGATGAAGGTGAAGCTCTCCGGGCTGATGAAGCCCTGGCGGGTGGCAAAGAACGAGCCCGCGAAGCCACCGAACATGGCGCCGAGCGCGAATGCGGTGAGCTTGGTGCTGGTCGGATTGATGCCGAGCGCCCGGCAGGCGATCTCGTCCTCGCGCAGCGCCTCCCAGGCGCGGCCGATCGGCAGCTTGCGGATCCGGACCACGAAGGCGTTGGTGACCAGGGCCAAAATCAGGATCAGAAAATACAGGAAGGTGACCCGCTGCAGGCTGGTATAGGAGATGCCGAGGAACTCGTGGAAGGCGGTGGCACCCTCGGACGGCGTGCGCTCGAACACCAGGCCGAACAGGGTCGGGCGCGGGATGTTGGAGAGGCCGTCGGGGCCGCGGGTCACCGTCCACCAGTTGAGCAGGATGATCCGGACGATCTCGCCGAAGCCGAGCGTCACGATCGCCAGGTAATCGCCGCGCAGCCGCAGCACCGGGAAGCCCAGCAGAACGCCGAACGAGGCCGCGAGCGCCCCGGCCAGCGGCAGGCATTCCCAAAAGCCGAGATCGAACCAATGGGCGAGCAGGGCGAAGGAATAGGCGCCGACCGCATAGAAGGCGACGTAGCCGAGATCGAGCAGGCCGGCCAGGCCGACCACGATGTTCAGGCCCCACCCCAGCATCACGTAGATCAAGACGGTCGTGCCGATGTCGACGACATAGCGGTTGGCGAACGGCATGAAGGGCATGAGGAAGGCGAACAACACGCCGGCGAAGGCGAAGAGGCGGCGGTAGGGCGCGAGCAGGGCCGGGATCTGCCGGAATGGAGCGGTGACGGCAACGAGGCTCGAGGTCGGGACGGTGCGGGCGGCGATCAGCAGCAGCCGGCCGGCGAACACCGCGGCGGTGCCGATCAGGACCCGGTCGAAGCGGAAGTTGAGACCGAGCCCGCCCTCGACATTGACGGTCTGCATCCCGACCAGGGGCAGGAACAGGACGAACGCGACCAGGGCGGCGAGCCCGGACTCCTTGAGCGCCGCCGGCCAGTCGATCCGACCCGGCGCGGCCACGGTCTCGGCGAGCACGCGCCCGGCCATCGCCTCAGACCTTCTCGATCTCGGGCTTGCCGAGCAGGCCGGTCGGCAGGAACACCAGCACCAGAACCAGGACCACGAACGCCGCGACGTCCTTGTACGCGATGCTGAAGTAGCCGGACCAGAAGGCCTCGACCAGGCCGAGCGTCAGCCCGCCCAGCATGGCGCCCGGGATCGAGCCGATGCCGCCGAGCACGGCGGCGGTGAAGGCCTTGACGCCTGCGAGGAAGCCGATGAAGAAGTCGATCACGCCATAGTAGAGAGTGGCCATCAGGCCGGCGACCGCGGCCAGGGCCGCCCCCATGACGAAGGTCTGCGAGATCGTGCGGTCGACGTTGACGCCGCACAAGGCCGCCATCACCAGGTCCTGCTGGCAGGCGCGCTGGGCGCGGCCGAGCGGCGTGCGGCCGATCAGGTAGGAGAACGCGATCATCAACACGACCGTGAGCAGCATCATGATGATCTGGATGTAGCTGATGGTCACCGTGAAGCCGGTGGCCGGGCCGAAGACGAAGCCGCCGGTGATCACGGGCGGCAGCGGCTTGACGTTGGCGCCCTGGGTCAGCTGGACGTAGTTCTGGAGGAAGATCGACATGCCGATCGCCGAGATCAGCGGTGCCAGCCGGAAGGAGCCGCGCAGCGGCCGATAGGCGACCCGCTCGACGGTCCAGCCGTAGGCCGAGGTGAAGGCCATGGCGATCAGCAGCACCAGGAGCAGCGCGAGCGGCACCCAGGTGATGCCGAGCATGCCGAGCAGCGTGAACGAGATGATCGAAAGGAAGGCTCCGATCATGTAGATTTCGCCGTGGGCGAAATTGATCATGCCGATGATGCCGTAGACCATGCTGTAGCCGATCGCGATCAGGCCGTACATGGCGCCCAGGGTGACGCCGTTGATCAGCTGCTGCAGGAAATAGGCCATCCTTGCCGTTGCGCTCGTTGATGTCGATGGTGAGGGCTCGGCCGCTGGCCCCGAATCAGCTCTAGAACAAGGCCGCGCGCGGGGCAACCTGCTTTCGAGGATCGCCGCGCCGGGAGACAGCGGCCGTGCTCCCCGCGGCCGCGGGTCGGATCAGTCGCGGCGGAACACCAGGCGGTCGCTCGACCAGTAGTTCCAGGCGAAGGTGATCGCGGTCGCGCCGAGCTTGGCGAGCCAGGCCGGCAGGATCAGCGCCAGCGTCCCGACCACCAGATTGCCGAGCAGCAGACCGAGGCCATTGAGGCCGGCGTAGCGCAGCGGGCGGGCCGGTGATCGTCCGCCCGCGCGATCGCCGAAGGTCCAGCGGCTGTTGAGCAGGTAGCTGTTCGCCAGACCGGCCAGGTAGCCGCAGCTGTTGGCGAGCAGGAGCGGCCAGGCGAGGCCGTAGAACAGGAGGGCGAAGACGAGGAAGTCCAGGCTGGTATTGAGCACGCCGACCAGGCCGAAGCGGAGCATGCGGCCGCCGCGATCCTGGAAGACAGCGCTCAGCTGGCGCACGGCTTTGCAGTTGGATTGACCAGTCGGACCAGCCCCCATCGCCGGCGTGGCCGGCACTCCGGCACCCCGGCCCACAATCGATCGACCGCGGCGAAGCCGATCGCGCGGCACCCGGCGGCGAGCGCCAGCGATTGTCGTTGCCGGCGCGACATCACTTGACCTTGTAGAGTTGGAAGCGCGGGTTCGCGCACACCAGCTGTAGGTGCTCCGGCGCGGGATTGGCCGCGCCGTCGGCATAGAGCACCAGCGCATAGTCGAAGCTCTGCAGCAGCGGTCGGCCATCGTCGCCGGGTGGCAACAGAAATTCCAGAGGCGGGGTGTGCGCCCAGCGGCGGGTGTCGGTCAGCGAGGCGAGGCGTGCGTCGAGCTCGTCCACCAGGTGCTGGTACCTGGGCTTGAGCTGAACCGGCTGCTTCTCCGGATCGGCGAAGATCGCGAAGCTCGGATCGAAGAAGGATTTCTCGATGATCGCCAGAGCGCTCAAGTAGAGCAGGTGAGGGTTGTGGTATTCGTAGTGATAGTCCGGCATGCGCATGGCGATCGTCACCATGGTGCTGGCTTCGGGCAAGGGCCGGATCGCCGCCTGAAAGCTCCGATCGATGCTGTTGAACCCGACCCAGCGTTCGGCCACAAGCCCGGTCCGGACCAGGAACAGGACCAGCAGGGCGGCGGCCACCAGCTGCGGATGGGCGAGGGCTCGGGGCCTGAGTTCCGTAGCGGCGATCAGGATGAAGGCGAAGCCGACCGGCAACCGGTAGTCGGCGAGGCCAGTGCCGAAGAAGGTCTCCGGCATCAGCAGGTAAGCGGTCAGCAACAGAACCAGCGTCCACCGCACGTACGGATGAATCCGGATCCGTCCGGTGAGCAGGCCGAGCAGGAAGGCGCCCGCCAGGATCACGAAGGTCAGACGATCGAATCCGACGTTATAGTTGAGGAACAGGTGGTGGAAGCCGCGCAACTTGTGCAGCATCAGATCGTGAGGATAGACGAAGGCGCCGGCATAGCCGCGGGTTGGACTCCGTAGGAGGAACAGGGCTGCCGGGACGACGAACTGACTGGCGGTGACCAGCCAGGGGCCGAGCGGCCGGGTCTGGTCATCGGTCGACCAGCCGGTGCGTGCGAGCTCGTAGCCCAACACGCCGAGCGCATAGATCCCGAACGCGAACAGGTGGAAGATGAACAGGGCGAACGCGATCGCGGCGAACACCGGTACGCGCAGCCACGCCGGCAGATCGCGCCAGTGGATCCAGGCGGCGAGCGCCCAGAGGCTGAGGCCCAAGGTGAACAAATAGTTGACGACGCCGTACAGGAAGACGCGCGACCAGAGCAGCAGGAAGACCAGGAAGGGCCACCAGGAGAGCCGGTGGTGCAAGGCCGCATGGAGCGCGATGGTGCCGCTCGCCATCAGCAGGAGCGACAGGCCGACGAACAGCCGTCCGGCATCCTGGACCGGCATCAGGCCCGCGAGCGGCGGCACGATCAGATCCATGGCCAGGTTGGGCAACAACCGCCAATCGATGGTGTAGAATTGAGCCAGCGCGCCGCTCGCATCCCGGCTGAGAATGGCCATCCTGGAAAGATGGTGGAGATAGTCCTCCAGGTCGGGATACTGCATCAGCAAAAGGGGAAAGAGCGCCACCGCGGCGAGACCGACGAACGCCAGCGCGAACCGGCGGGCGCCGGCCGGCCGGGTCGTCGGGGCCTCAATCGCGCTGGGGTTGGCCGTTTGTGAGAACATTGGCCAGCGCATCCTGGTAGACATCGACCAAGGCATCGCTCCGACCGTCGATTGTTCTGCGGGGTTCGCGAGGCTCGGCGGGCAGCTATTCCCGGTCCGGTCTATTCATGCAAGACTACAAAATGCCACGCCTGCCCTTCGAGACCGCTGGAGGCGACTATCATGTCCGCGGCTGGCGCTGCCGCGACCGGGAGGGATGGCTCAACGGACCTGCCCCCGCCGCGGCTATCGGTCGTCGCGCCCTGCTTCAACGAAGCCGACGGGCTTCTGGAGCTGCACCGGCGGATCACCGCCGCCTGCGCCGCGGTCACCCCCGACGCCTTCGAGATCGTGCTGGTGGACGATGGCTCGACCGATTCGACGGCGCTGATCTTCGCCGAGCTGGCACGCCGCGACCCGCACTTCGTCGGGGTCAGACTGTCGCGCAACTATGGCCACCAGCTAGCGCTCACCGCCGGGCTCTGGGTCTGCCGCGGCGAGCGCGCCCTGATCATCGACGCCGATCTCCAGGATCCGCCTGAGCTGCTCGGCGCCATGATGGCGCTGATCGACCAGGGTGCCGACATCGTCTACGGCCAGCGGATCGCGCGCGCCGGCGAGACGTGGTGGAAGCGCGCGACCGCCGGGCTGTTCTATCGTGCCCTGCATCGCCTGAGCGACGTCGACATTCCCCTCGACAGCGGCGATTTCCGGCTGATGAACCGGCGCAGCCTGGCGGCCTTCCTGGCCATGCCCGAGGCCCACCGGTTCGTGCGCGGCATGGTGAGCTGGATCGGCTTCAAGCAGGTGGCGCTGCCCTACGATCGCGCCGAACGGTTCCGGGGTGCCACCAAGTATCGGTGGCGCAAGATGCTCCGGCTGGCATCGGACGCGATCACCGGCTTCTCGATCCAGCCGTTGCGGCTGGCCAACTATCTCAGCCTGTTCCTCGCGGTCTGCAGCCTGATCACCCTCGGCTATGTCCTCTATCAATGGGCCAATGGCGCCACGGTTCCGGGCTGGACCAGCGTGATGACCGTGGTGTTGCTGCTCGGCAGCTTTCAGATGCTGGTCCTTGCGATCATGTGCGCCTATCTCGGTCGCCTGTTCATGGAGGCCAAGCGGCGTCCCTTGTTCGTGATCGATCGGGTCATCCGAGGCGATGCGGTCGCGACCGCCGCAGCCGAACCCTTGCCGGGATACGAGACGTTTCTCAGAGACGCCCGCGCCCCGGACGACGGGCAACCGCTTGCGCCTTAGCGCGCGGCTGCGGAGCGCCGACGCTCGAGCACATAGGCGAGCTTTTGCAGGACGGCGCGGCGCAGCGCCGCCTCGCCCGCCCCGGCCGGCCCCTGGAGCATGACCTCGGTCAGGCTCTCGGGCTCCATGGCGCTGACCCGGATCAGCGGGCCGAGCCGGACGAATTCGAGGATGACGCCGCTTGGCTCGACCTCTCTCCGCATCGCGCATCCCTCGACGGATCGCTCACATTCAAGCAGGCGAAGGTGAACATTCCCCTGGCGGGGGCCGGCGACCGCGTCGTCGTCAGGGAATTCTTGCGCGCTCGAGCCCCCACGCGACCGCTCGGGCGCCGTAGTTCGAGGCGGCCTCTGCAGCCGCCCGTCAGCGCGCCGCTGCCGGACCGCGCTCGCGATAGGTGATGTAGAGCACGCTCGCGAACACCACCGTGCCGCCGAGCCAGGTGAACCGGTCGGGCACCTCGCCGAACGCCAGATAGGCGATCACCGCAATCCAGATCAGCTTGCAGAAGTCGAGGGGCATGACCAGGGCGGTGTCAGCCTGGTGCAGGGCCTCGGCGATGCACAGCTGACCGGTGCCGCCGAGCACCCCGATCAGGACCAGCCAGAGCAGCTGCCCGCCGTCGGGCCATTGCCAGACGAAGGCCGCCGGCACCAGGATCAGCGGCATCATCAGAAGCGCCATGTAGCTGGTGATGGTGACGCTGCTGTCGGTCCGGCTCAGGGTCTTGATCACCAAGAGCGCGCAGGCCCAGATCAGCGATGACGACAGGACCAGCAGCTGCCCCAGGCCGACCGCCTCGAAGCCTGGCCGGAGGATGATCATGACCCCGACGAAGCCCGCGCCGATCGCGATCCAGCGGCGGAGACGCACGACCTCGCCCAGCACCAGAGCCGCCAGCAGGGTGGCAAAGATGGGGGCGGTGAAGCCGAGCGCCGTCACCTCGGACAAGGGCGCGATGCTGAGCGCGTAGAAGAACGACAGCATGGCGACCACGTTGAACGCGGCGCGCGCCGCATGCAGCCCGAAGCGCCGGGTGCGTAGCGGCGCGAGGCCCAGGCGCACGAACCAGGGCAGGACCACCACGAGGGCGAACAGGCTGCGAAAGAAAGCGATCTCGAACGGGTGAAGGGTGGCCGAAACGTGGCGAATTGACGCATGCATCGAGGCGAGCAAGAGGGTCGAGAGGATCATCAGGAGCACGCCCCTGAGCGCATTGCCGGTGGCGACTGGCGATGCCGCGGTGGGGGTGGCGGGCTCGAGCGCGGGGGCGGGGACCGGGCCCCTCATGCGGCGGAGGGCGCGAGCGCGGTCACGACCGCCGGCGGGGGGTGTGCGTTCGCGCCTTGGGCGAGCGTTCCGCCTTGCGGCTCGCCATCCGGGTCTGGCGCAGCACCCGGCTGGCCCGGGTCAGGCTGGCGCCCGGCGGTTCGCCCTCGCTGCCGCTGATGAGCTGCGGGTCGACCGGAACCTGGTAGCCGTCGGCCAGGCGGTTGGTCTGGTTGAAGGTGCCGACCACCGCCATCAGCTCGCCGAGCATGCCCTCGTCCATGCCAAGCTTGCGCGCCGCCGCGGTGTGCGAGCGGATGCAATAGGTGCAGCCGTTGGTAGCACTCACGGCCAGCGCGATCATCTCCTTGGTCAGCCCATCGAGACGCCCTGGTGTCATCGCCCGGCTCAGGCTGCGCCAGACCTCCTCGAGCAACGGTGGGTGCGAGGCCAGGGTCTTCCAGAAGTTGGGCACGAACCCGATCCCCTTGACCGCCATGATCTCGTCGTAGATCGCCCGCACCGCGGGCGACGCCTGGTCGTACTCGACCATCGCGACCGTCGACATCCGAACACTCCTCGCCTGTAGGGCACGCCTCGCTCTGTAGCATTGCCATATCGCGAGGTCGATCTACCTGGATTCGAAGCAGCGCGGAGCGCACGACATGGTCCGGTCCTTGCTGACGCACGGTTTCGTGCTGTTCTTGCTCGCGGCCGCGAACGGCGCCCGGGCCGATCCAGCCGGTTCTGTGACCGAGGCCGACCGGAGCGCGATCCGGGGCGTGATCGAGGCCCAGATCGCGGCCTTCCGCGCCGATGACGGGGCCACCGCCTTCAGCTTCGCCTCGCCCTCGATCCAACACCAGTTCGGCGATCCGGCCACCTTCCTTGCCATGGTCA
The DNA here is from genome assembly GCA_963753685.1 of uncultured Alphaproteobacteria bacterium. Classification (GTDB taxonomy): domain Bacteria; phylum Pseudomonadota; class Alphaproteobacteria; order Geminicoccales; family Geminicoccaceae; genus DATAOG01. Next base: position 274,734 of record CAVWDE010000010.1, on the reverse strand, counting down.
GGACCGGGTACCTGCCGGTTTATCGGCCGCGCGAGGTCCGGTTCGACCGCCTGGTCGTAGATCAGGGCGCGCCGGTCCAGACGGTCCTGCTGGTCGGGCCCGAGCTCGAGGTCGTGACCGCCTACTATGTCATGGAGAAAGAGGCGGACGGCAGCTGGCGGATTGACGGCTGCGTGCTCCGAGAGTCTCCCGACCGGGCGCTATGAGCAACCCCGTAGACCGGTCCGCCACCAGAACCGGGGGCGGCTGAGCGCCGGTCACGGCCGAGTGATCGGACGCCGGCGCCCGGTGACTTTGGCCCCGCCGCTCCTATAATCCGGTCCACGATCCAGCCGGCCGTCCGGTTCGGCCACCCGGGGAGAAGCCGATGTTGCGCGGTCTGTTCGCCCTCACTTTCGCGCTTGCCGCCCTGCCGGCGGGGCAGGCGGCGGCCGATCCCTGGGCCGACGTGCTGGCCGAGGCGCGCGGCCAGACGGTCTACTGGAACGCCTGGGGCGGCGACGAGCAGATCAACGCTTACATCGCCTGGGTCGGCGACCAGGTCCGCCAGCGCTTTGGGATCGAGCTCAATCACGTCAAGCTCACCGACACCGCCGAGGCGGTCGCGCGCGTGGTCGCCGAGAAGGCGGCCGGTAGGACCGAGGGCGGCTCGGTCGACCTGATCTGGCTGAACGGCGAGAACTTCGCCGCGATGAAGTCCCAGAACCTCCTGTTCGGGCCGTTCGTCGACCGGCTGCCCAACTTCCACTACGTCGACACGGTCGGCAAGCCGACCACCCTGGTCGACTTCACGATCCCGACCGAGGGCCTGGAAGCGCCCTGGGGCATGGCGCAGTTCGTGTTCTTTTACGACACCAAGGTGGTCGCCGATCCGCCGCGCTCGATTCCGGCGCTGCTCGACTGGGCCAAGGCCCATCCCGGCCGCTTCACCTATCCGGCGCCGCCCGATTTCATCGGCTCGACCTTCCTCAAGCAGGTGCTGATCGAGCTCACCCCTGACCCGGAGGTGTTGCAGCGGCCGGTCAAAGAGGCGGATTTCGCGGCCGCCACGGCGCCGCTCTGGCACTGGCTCGAGGACATCCGCCCCTCCCTCTGGCGCCAGGGCGCGACCTTCCCGGCGTCCGGCCCGGCCCTGCACCAGCTGCTCGACGACGGCGAGGTCGACTTCTCCATGGCGTTCAATCCGGCCGAGGCCTCGGCCGCGATCAACTCCGGCCGCCTGCCCGAGAGCGTGCGCACCTTCATCCTCAAGGCCGGCACCATCGGCAACACCCACTTCGTCGCGATTCCGTTCAATGCCACCCACAAGGCCGCGGCCATGGTGGTCGCCAACTTTCTGCTGTCGCCCGAGGCGCAGGCGAAGAAGCAGGACCCAAGCGGCTGGGGCGACGGCACGGTGCTCAACCTTGCCGCCCTCGACCCGGCCGACCGGGCGCGCTTCGATCGGCTGCCGCGCGGCATCGCGACCCTGCCGCCCGACCAGCTGGTGCCGGTCCGGCCCGAGCCCCACCCCTCCTGGATGACCGAGATCGAGGCGGAGTGGCTGCGCCGCTTCAGCAGCTAGCCCTCGGCAGCCGGCCTTCCTTGCTCCGCCATCTGCCCGCGCTCACCCTGCTGGTCTTCCTCGGTCCGGTCGCGGCCGGGCTGCTCGGCACGGTGCTGCCCGCCTTCGGCTATCTGCCGGTGCTCGGCGGCGAGCGGTTGTCGCTCGAGCCCTGGCGCCAGCTGGCCGCGGCCCCCGGGCTCGGGACCGCGCTGCGGTTGACCCTGACCAGCGGCATCCTGTCGACCCTGCTGGCGCTCGCGCTGACGCTGCTGGTGTTCGCCGCCGGCCACGGCACCCCAGGGCTGGTCCGGGTCAAGCGGGCGATGACGCCCTTGCTCGCGGTGCCCCATCTGGCGACCGCCATTGGTCTTGCCTTCCTGATTGCGCCCTCGGGCTGGCTCGCGCGCCTGATCGCGCCCTGGGCGGGCTGGCAGACCCCGCCCGACGTCGCGCTGGTGCAGGATCATCTGGGCCTGGCGCTGACCCTCGGGCTGGCCCTCAAGGAGACCCCGTTCCTGGTGTTGATGACCTTCGGCGCGCTCGGCCAGGTGCGCGCCGACGACCAGTTGCGGGTTGCGCGCACGCTCGGCTACGGCCCGTTGCAGGCCTGGCTCAAGGTGGTGCTGCCGCTGGTCTGGCCGCAGATCCGGCTGCCGGTCTATGCGGTCCTCGCCTACTCCCTGTCGGTGGTCGACATGGCGATCGTGCTCGGTCCGACCACCCCGCCGACGCTGGCACCGCTGGTGCTGCGCTGGTTCGACGATCCGGATCTCGGCATGCGGTTTCAGGCGGCCGCCGGTGCCTGCCTGCAATTGGGCGTGGTGGCCCTCGCGATCGGGCTCTGGCGCGGCGTCGAGGGTGCGCTCGGCTGGCTGGCCAGGCCCTGGCTGACCGGCGGCGCTCGGGGCGGGACCGGGAGCGTGGCGCGGATCGCCGCCTGGACCGGTCTCGCGCTGCTGTTCGCGCTGTCCTTCGGCAGCCTGCTCAGCCTCGCGGTCTGGTCGGTTGCCGGGCGCTGGCGCTTTCCAGACGCCTGGCCGGCCGAGCTGTCGCTCGATCGTTGGCATGAGCATGCCGGGCGGGTTCTCGAGCCCGCGTGGACCACGCTCGTGGTCGGGGTGATTGCCGCCCTCCTGGCCCTTGGCCTGGTCGCCGGCTGCCTGGAGAACGAGAGCCGCGGCCAGCGGCGGCCTGGGCCCGGCGCGCTGGCCCTGGTCTATCTGCCGCTGCTGGCGCCGCAGATCGGCTTCCTGTTCGGCGTCCAGGTGCTGCTGGTGTGGACCCGGCTGGACGCCAGTTGGCTGGGACTGATCTGGACCCATCTGCTGTTCGTGCTGCCCTATGTGTTCCTCGCGCTCGCCGACCCTTACCGGAGCCTCGATCCGCGCTATGCGCGCAGCGCGCTGGCGCTGGGCAAGTCGCCCTGGGTGGTCTGGACCCGGATCAAGCTGGTCATGCTGCTGCGCCCGCTCCTGATCGCGCTCGCGGTCGGCTTTGCGGTCAGCGTCGCCCAGTACCTGCCGACCCTGTTCGCGGGCGGCGGCCGGTTCGCCACCCTGACCACGGAAGCGCTGGGCCTGAGCGCCGGCGGCGATCGTCGGGTGGTCGGGCAGCTGGCCCTGATGCTGGCACTGCTGCCGCTGGCGGGCTTCGGCCTGGCGCTTGCGGCGCCCGCCTGGCGCTTTCGGCACCGGCGCGCCATGCGCGTGGGCGCCTGACCGTGGTCGGTCTGCAGATCGAGAACCTCAGCCTGAGCGTAGGTGGACGCGTGCTGTTCGCCGACTTCTCGCTGCTGGTCGGCCCGGGCGAGGTGACCACGGTGATGGGGCCGAGCGGCTGCGGCAAATCGAGCCTGCTGAGCTACCTGTGCGGCACCCTCGAGCCTATATTTGAGGCGCGTGGCCAGGTCTGGCTGGACGGCGTGGCGCTCGCGGGGTTGCCGCCGGAGCGGCGCCGGATCGGGATCCTTTTTCAGGATGATCTGTTGTTTCCCCATCTCTCGGTCGGCGAGAACCTCGCGTTCGCCCTGCCCCCCAGAAGGGACGGCCACCGCCAGCGCTGGGCCCGGGTCGAGGCGGCGCTTGCCGAAGCCGATCTGGCCGGGTTCGCCGGGCGCGATCCGGCCACCCTGTCGGGCGGTCAGCGGGCCCGGGTCGCCCTGATGCGCGCGCTCCTCGCCGAGCCACGGGCCTTGTTGCTGGACGAGCCCTTCGGGGGGCTGGATCGCGACCTTCGCCTGCGGGTGCGACGTTTCGTCTTGGATCACGCGCGTGCGGCGGGCCTGCCGACCCTGCTCGTGACCCACGATCCGGCCGATGCCGACGCCGCCGGCGGCGCCGTAGTCGACTTTCCAAAATTTGGCGCCAAGATGTTGCATCTGCGCAACAGTAGCCGACGCCAAGCATGCCCGCGCGGTTAACGCACATTAAGGTATGGCGCCACTTGATGGCAGCGCTTGCGCGATTTCCTTAGACATTGCATAAATGCATCACTACTAGTTGGACGGCAACGGTCGATGCCTCGCAGTCTATCCCGAACGGGGAATGTGACCTATCCCGAATGGGGAATGCGACGGCGGCGATACGGTCACGGTAGGGTGGGCAGTCCGCCCAGACAGGGTGAGATGGCTCTCAAGTCAGGCCGATGAACCAGACCGCGCTTTCAGACAAGCCGATGACCCGCACGCGACGCGTTCGCGGCGGCAGCGTTCCGACCGCCGCCGGTGCTGTGGCGCGTCAGCCGAGCCAGCGCCATCAGGGCACCGACTGGCTCTCGCCCGCGGTCGTGATCGGCCTGCTGAGGGTCGCCGATGCCGTGATCGTGCTGCTGGCCGCAAGCGCCGCCTGGATCACCCGCTTCCACGACGACCCGACCAAGGATCTGGGCGTCGAGGCGTACGCGACCGTGCTCGCGGTGCTCTTGACCATCCATATCCTGCAGGCGGCGGGGCTCTACAATTTCAGCGAGCTGACCAATCTGTTCGGCCAGGTCGGCCGATTGCTGCTGGCCTGGGCCGCGGTCATGCTGAGCCTCCTGGCGCTCGGCTTCCTCACCAAGATGAATTGGGAGATCGCCGAGACCTCGCGGCTCTGGGTCGGCCTCTGGTTCATCTACGGCTTCTTCGGCCTGTTCACCGTCCGCATGGCGCTCAAGCACCAGATCCAGCGCTGGCAGGCGGGCGGCCGGCTGACCCGCAATCTCGTGGTCGTCGGCGCCGGTGAGCATGGCCAGCGCCTGATCGAGCATCTCACGCGGCATGGCAACAGCGCCGAGCGGGTGATCGGCGTGTTCGATGATCGCCATAGCCGGGTGCCCGAGTACGTGTCCGGCTTCCCGGTGCTCGGCAGCGTCAATGACCTGCTGACGTTCGCGCGCAGCAGCCCGATCGATCAGGTGATCGTCGCCCTGCCCTGGGACGCCGAGAACCGCCTGCTCGCCTGGATGAAGAAGCTGCGCAGCCTGCCGGTCGACGTCCGCCTGTGCCCCGACATGATCGGGTTCCATCTGCCGCACCGGCAGGTCACCCACGTCGGCGGCGTGCCGATGCTGAACGTGTTCGACAAGCCGCTGGCGGGCTGGAACTATATCGTCAAGAGCATGGAGGACCGGCTGCTCGCGGCCGCGATCCTGGTCCTGATCCTGCCCGTGTTGCTGGTGCTGTGCGCCTTGATCAAGCTGGACAGCCGCGGCCCGGTCCTGTTCCGGCAAAAGCGCTACGGCCTGAACAACGAGGTGATTGAGGTCTTCAAGTTCCGCAGCATGTACATCGACCGCTGCGAGGACCAGGCCGTGACCCAGGCGACCAAGCACGACCCGCGCGTGACCCGGATCGGCCGGATCCTGCGCCGGACCTCGCTCGACGAGCTGCCCCAGTTCCTCAACGTCATGATGGGCACGATGTCGATCGTCGGTCCCAGGCCGCACGCGATCGCCCACAACGAGCAGTACTCCCGCCTGATCGACGAGTATCTGGCTCGCCACCGGGTCAAGCCCGGCATCACCGGCTGGGCCCAGGTCAACGGCTTGCGCGGCGAGACCGAGACGCTCGAGAAGATGGAGCAGCGGGTGCGCTACGACCTCTACTACATCGAGAACTGGTCGCTGCTGTTCGACATCCGGATCATCCTGCGCACCCTGTTCGTCGGCTTCAGTCACCCCAACGCCTACTGACCCGCTCCGGGCAGCGCGCGCCGGGCTCCGGCCCGAGCCTGCCGTCATGACCACGTTCCCCGATCCGGCTCTCGCCGGGATTGCGGGGCTTGGCAGGGATCACTACGATCGGTCGCGCTCGCCGCCAAGGTAGCGGGAGGAGGCGTCGCGTGGCCCTGGTGATTCCGTTCGAGGCGATCGAGGAACGCGCGCGTGAGCGGGTCGGCGGTGCCCAGGCGCTGGTCCAGCGCCTGCCGGCGCCGAAGTCGCCCGATCAGCTGCGTGCGCTCGGTGACGATCGCTACCTGTCGCTGATGTCGCTCCGGATCTTCCGCGCCGGCCTGAAGCACAGCCTCGTCGACGCCAAATGGCCGGCGTTCGAGGAGGTGTTCGCTGGCTTCGGGCCCGGCCGCGTGATCGCCATGTCCGACGAGGAGCTGGAGGCGCTGCTCAACGACCGGCGCCTGATCCGCCATTGGGGCAAGCTCAAGTCGGTGCGCGCCAACGCCGCCGCCCTGGTCCAGGTCGCTCGCGAGGCAGGTGGCATGGGCGCTTGGCTGGCCGACTGGCCGCGCGACGACGTGGTCGGCCTGTGGCAGGATCTCGGCAAGCGCTTCGCGCAGCTCGGTGGCAACTCCGGGCCCTATTTCCTGCGCATGGCCGGCAAGGACACGTTCCTTTTGACCGACTCCGTGGTCAAGGCGCTCAACCACTGGGACGCCTTCGTCGGCGCGCCCAAATCGAAGGCCGACCGGCTGCGGGTCCAGGAGGTGTTCAACGCCTGGCACCAGGCCACCTCCCGTCCGCTCTGCCATCTCAGCATGATCCTCGCCGCTTCGGTCGACTGAGACGCGCGCGCGTGGCGTCGCGACCGCACCCGGACCGGTAGCGGCGCGCTCGCGGCCAAAGCGCGGGACGGTCCTTCCCTTTTGGCTGGAAGTATGATAGGTAGATAATCCTATATTCCAGCCAGCGGAGGTGACCGGCATGGCGGTCTCGGTCGACGCGATGATCGAGGACGTGATCCGACGCGAAGGTGGCTTCGTCGACCATCCGGCGGATCGTGGCGGGCCGACCAAGTTCGGCATCACCCAGGCGACCCTGTCACAGCACCTCGGCCGCGCCGCCACTGCGGCGGAGGTCGAGCAGCTGAGCCTGGATCAGGCCAGACAGATCTATCGGCGCGACTACTATCAGAGCCCGCAGATCGATCAGCTGCCGGAGGCCATTCAGCCGTTCGTGTTCGACAGCGCCGTCAATCATGGCCCAGGGCGGGCGATCGGGTTCGTCCAGCAGGTCTGCAATCTCGCGGGCTTCGGGGCATTGATCGTGGATGGCATCTGCGGTCCCAGGACCAGCCGCGCGGCGCATGACGCGGCCTGGGCGATGAAGGACTGGCTGCTCGCGGCCCTGGTCGAAGAGCGGCGCAACTTCTATCAGGCGATCGTCCTGGCCGACCCGAGCCAGGCCGTGTTCCTCGACGGCTGGCTGAACCGCCTGGCCGAGTTCGACGTCCCCAGAGAGAGGTTGGTGGCATGAACTGGTTGAGCCTGGTGACCGGACTGTTCCGTCCCGCCAAGGAGTTGATCGAGGTCTTCAAGCCGAACGCCGAGCAGTCGGCCGAGCGGGATCACGTCGAGACCATGGCGCTGAGCCAGCAGGACCTGGCCTCGCTGCAGCAGTTCACCGCCGAGTTCCACGACCGCGCCGGGCGAACCTGGTGGGACTCGCTGATCGACGGCCTCAACCGTCTGCCGCGGCCGCTGATCACGCTCGGCATCCTCGCCTTGTTCGTGCTGGCGCCGGTCGCGCCGGTCCGCTTCCTCGAGATCGCCCAGGCCTATCAGGTGATGCCGGACGGTTTCTGGGCCCTGCTCAGCGTCATCATCGCGTTCTATTTCGGCGGCCGCATGCAGCTCAAGGGGGCAGACATGGCGGTCAAGGGCGGTGCCCTCCAGGTGGCGCGCGAGATCCTGGCGATCCGGCGCGCCGAACAGCAGCTCGACCAGCCGGCCCCCCAGCCGACCCCCCAGCCGACCCCCCAGCCAGCGCCGGCGCCGCCCGGCTACTTGCCGCAGGTTGTCCCGGCCGCGGCGGCGACCAACGTGTCGCACGTCAATCAGGTGGTCGAGGAGTGGCGCCAACGACAAGCTGCCGGCGCCCGATCCTAGCCGGCCGCCGGCCTCTGCCCGACCCCCGCATCCATTCGGGGCGCTGTTCCGGGATGCCGGCCGTCGCCAGCCCTCGGGTTGGCATGCGCGGTCGAGCGCGCATATAAGGTGGCGTGATGCTGGCCGAGCGGCGGGAGGGGATGGCATGGTCGATGTCGCGGATCTGGACCGTCTGGAGTTCGCCGAGGACAGCGCGGCGGCGCCGGAGCCCGTCCTCTTGCGCAGCGATGTCGAGGGCGTGGCCGGCCTCGCATTGAACCGACCGGATGCCTACAACGCCCTCTCGCGCGCGCTCTTGGGCGCGCTGCAGCGGGAGCTCGACCAGATCCGTGACGACGCCGGCGTCCGGGTGGTCGTGATCACCGGCCGGGGGCGCGCCTTCTGCGCCGGTCACGACCTCAAGGAGCTGCGCGGCGAGCGCGCCGACCCGGCCAAGGTCCGGGCGCTGTTCGAGCAGTGCTCGGCGGTCATGCTCGCCCTCACCCGCCTGCCCCAGCCGGTGATCGCTCTGGTCGACGGCATCGCGACCGCCGCCGGCTGCCAGCTGGTCGCCGCCTGCGATCTGGCGCTGGCGACGACCAACGCGCGCTTCGCGACCTCGGGCGTGCGCTACGGCCTGTTCTGCTCGACCCCGATGGTGCCCTTGTCCCGCAACCTCGCCCGCAAGCCCGCGATGGAGATGCTGCTGACCGGCGACTTCATCGAGGCCGAGGAGGCGCTTCGCCTGGGCCTGGTCAACCAAGTGGTCCCGCCCGAGCGGCTCGAGGAGGCGTTCGACGCCCTGCTCGCGCGCCTCCTGAGCAAGCCCTCCGACGTGCTGGCTCTCGGCAAGCGGGCGTTCTACCGCCAGCTCGAGATGGGCCTCGAGGCGGCCTACGCCTTCACCACCGACGTCATGGTCGAGAACGCGGCCTACCGGAATTTCGAGGAAGGGCTCGCAGCCTTTGTCGAGAAGCGCCAGCCCGAATGGGTGGCGGGCGCGCCGGTACCGCCCTCGACCGAGTGACCCGGGTGGCGGTGAATCCGGCTGGCAAGCCGAAGCTCGCCTATGACGATGCCTACATCCGGGGCATTCTCGGGCGGGTCAAGACGATCGCCGCGGTCGGGATGAGCGCCGACGATATGCGCCCCTCCTACTTCGCCATGCTCTATCTGCAGACCAAGGGCTACCGGGTGATCCCGATCAACCCGCGCTACGCCGGCAAGCAGATCCTGGGCGAGACCGTGCTCGCGAGCCTCGACGATCTGACTACGCCGCCGGACATGGTGCAGATCTTCCGTAAATCGGCCGACGCGCCGCCCATCGTCGACGACGCGATCCGGATCGGCGCCAAGGTGCTCTGGCTGCAGCTCGGCGTACGCCACGACGAGGCAGCCGCCAAGGCCGCGGCCGCCGGCCTGCAGGTCATTCAGGACCGCTGTCCGAAGATCGAGTACGGCCGCTTGTTCGGCGAGATCGGCTGGGCCGGCGTCAACCGCCGGGTCATCTCGTCCAAGAAGGGCCAGGCGGTGCAGCTGTCGCGACCGAAGGGCGGCTTTGGCAGGCGACCTGCACCTCGATGATCGGCCCGACCGCGCGCGGCTAGCTTCGTCCAAGGATCAGGTCGGCTGCCCGCTCCGCGATCGCGATGGTCGCGGCGTTGACCATCGCCTGTGGCAACGACGGCATCACCGAGGCGTCGACGACCCGAAGTTCCTGGACGCCGCGCACGCGCAGGGCCGGATCGACCACGGCGTCCTCGTCCGTGCCCATCCGGCAGGTGCCGACGGGGTGATGGAAGGAGTTGGCGGCGCGTCGGGCGAAGTCGCGCAGGCCCTTGTGGTCCGTGACCCCGGGGCCGGGGAAGACCTCGCGTTGGCGCCAGTCGGAGAGCTCGGGCGCGGCCCCGAGCTCGCGCGCGAGCGCCACGGCTCCCACCATGACCTCGAGATCGTCGGGGTCGGTCAGGAAGCCCGGATCGATCAGTGGTGGATCGCGCGGGTCGGCCGAGGCGAGGCGGATGCTGCCGCGGCTCCGCGGCCTCATGAGGCAGGGTGTCAGCACATAGGCCGGGCTCGGCGCCCTGCCGACGCTCGGCAGCACGAAGGGCAGCGTCACGCTCATGATCAGGACCTCGGGGCCCGGCTCATGGGGGACATAGAGCAGGCCCTCGCCGTGGTTGTAGCGCGACAGTGGGACCGGGCGCCGCGCCTCATAGGCGACGCCGGCGCCGAGGATGTGATCCTGGAGGTTCTCGCCGACGCCAGCGAGATCGACGCTCACCGGGATGCCGAGCGCGCGTAGCCGATCGGCCGCGCCGATCCCGGAGAGCTGGAGGAGTTTCGGTGAGTCGACCGCGCCGGCGGCGAGGATCACCTCGCGCTCGGCGCGGACCCGGTGCTCGCCGTCAAGATACCGGAAGATGAGCCCGGTGCAGCGCCCGGCCTCGACCGTCAGGTGGCGCATCTCGGCGCCGGTCAGGACGGTCAGATTGGGCCGCCCGGCGATCGGGTCGAGATAGGCGGTCGCGGTACTGTCCCGCCGCGCGCCGACGATGCTGAGCTGGTTCCAGGCCGCCCCGGTCGTCCGCTCGCCGCCGATGTCGGTGCTGAACGGGAAACCCTGGCCAACCGCCGCTGCCAGGAACGCCCCAGCTACCGGATGACGGTCGGGCGCGTGCTCGAGCGCCAGGACGTGCTGCGGCCCGTCGCCGCCGTGCCAGTCGTCGGGCCCGCCAGAGAAGGTCTCGGCGCGCCGGAAGTAGGGCAACAGGTCGGCAAAGCCCCAGCCGGGGCAGCCCGCGGCGGACCAGCGGTCATAGCCGGACGGGTGGCCGTGCTGGTAGGCGAGCGCGTTGATCGCACTCGACCCGCCCAGCACCTTGCCGCGCGGATAGGGCACGACCCGGCCGCCGAGGCCGGCTTGCCCGGTCGTCACGTAGCGCCAGTCGACGGCGCTGCCGGAGAGCTTGGGCCAGTCCGCGGGCACGGCGATCTCGGGCATGGTCGCCGGGCCGCCGGCCTCGAGAAGGAGCACGCGGAGATCGCGGTCGGCGGACAGGCGATGCGCGAGCACGCAGCCGGCGGACCCTGCGCCGACGATGACATAGTCGACCTCCGCAGGAAGCGCATCGGCGTCCGCCTGCTCGCCACGCACCGGGCCCGGCTCGCTCTCCGCGAGCGCGCTCAGCGACGCGAGCGAGAGGCCGGCGGCGATGCCGGCCGTCAGCGCGCCGCGCCGGTCGATCCGCTCGCGCGCCAGGTCATGCCCGATCGCCCGGACCGCTTCCCGACCGCGTCCCGCCCTGGCCGACCCAATCCTTGCGCCAGCGCGCATTCCCCGTTCCCAATATCGGCGCGTGGTGTTGAGCATCGGCCTGCCGCGGCCGAGCGCCTCGAACCGGCGCGCCCGCAGGAGGTTCGGCTGCGTCAGCGCACCGTCGTACCAGCTGACACTGTTGAACTCCGAGGTCTTCGCCTTCAGCTCCCCAGCCATCCGCCGTTCTGTCGCGGCTGCCAGGGTTCACCACCATAGCGCCGCCGGGGCACCGCGGGCAAACTAACCGCGTCGCGCCCGGACATCCGGATTTGCCAGGGACGGTGGTGCGCGGTACGGTTCGCCGCGGCGATGCGGATCAACGGGGATTCCAGACGATGAGCGACGAGCAGGCGCGGGACTACGGCTTCGAGACCCTGGCGATCCATGCCGGCGCGGCGCCCGACCCGACCACCGGCGCGCGCGCGACGCCGATCTACCAGACCACCTCCTTCGTGTTCGACGATGTCGACCACGCGGCCTCTCTGTTCAACCTGCAGCGCTTCGGCAACATCTATTCGCGGATCACCAACCCGACCGTCTCGGTGCTCGAGGAGCGGGTCGCGGCGCTCGAGGGCGGCACGGCGGCCTGCGCCGTCGCCAGCGGCCACGCGGCCCAGTTCGTGGCCTTTCTCAACCTGATGACGCCCGGCGACGAGATCATCTCGTCGACCAAGCTCTACGGCGGCTCGATCACCCAGTTCAGCGAGACTTTTCCCAGATTCGACTGGCACGTGCGCTTCGTCGACCCGACCCAGCCCAAGCAGTTCAAGAAGGCGATCCGGAAAAAGACCAAGGCGATCTTCATCGAGAGCGCGTCCAACCCGGACGGCGTGGTCGCCGACCTCGAGGCGATCGCCGAGATCGCGCATGCTGCCGGCGTGCCCCTGGTCGTCGACAACACCATGCCGACCCCCTACCTCTGCCAGCCGATCGGGCACGGCGCCGATGTCGTCGTGCACTCGATGACCAAGTACATCGGCGGGCACGGCAATTCGATGGGCGGGATCATCGTCGACGGCGGCCGCTTCGACTGGTTCCAGAACGACAAGTTCCCCGCCTTGACCGAGCCGACCAAGGCCTACCATGGCATCAGGTTCGCCGAGACCTTCGGCGACTTCGGTTTCGCGATGCGCTGCAAGGCGGTCGGCCTGCGCGACGTCGGGCCCTGTCTCTCGCCCTTCAACGCCTTCCTGCTGCTGACCGGCTGCGAGACGCTGCCCTTGCGAATGCAGCGCCACGTCGAGAACGCCACGGCCGTGGCCGAGTTCCTGGCCGGACATCCGGCGGTCGCCTGGGTGTCCTATCCGGGCCTGCCGAGCAGCCCCCATCACGAGCTCGCCAGGCGCTACATGCCGCGAGGCACGGGTGCGGTGTTCACCTTCGGCGTGAAGGGCGGCTACGAGATGGGGATCAAGGTGGTCGAGGGCTGCGAGCTGCTCTCGCACCTCGCCAACATCGGCGACACCCGCTCGCTGATCATCCATCCAGCCTCGACCACCCATCGTCAGCTGGACGAGGCGCAGCTGCGCGCGGCCGGCGCCGGGCCCGAGGTGATCCGGCTCTCGATCGGCCTCGAGACCGCAAGTGACATCATCGCCGACCTCGACCAGGCGCTCGCCGCCGCCGAGCGCCAGACCCGGGCGAGCGCGGCCTGACGGCTCAGAGTTGGCAAGTCAATCGAGCCCGCCAAAGAATGTCCCTTGAAATCATTGGCATTTTTTGACGCGAACGCAGCATTTCGGACATTCGTTCACGGGCTCTCAGGCGGCGGTGCGGGGAGCGGCCGGCGGGGCTGGCGCGGCGCCGGTGGGCGCTTCGGCGATGACGCCGGCCGGCGCTTCGAACAGCGCCTTGACCCGCGCGACCGCGCGCGCCACGTCGTCGAGCGGCAGCGGTGGTGGGCCCGGCGGAAACTCCTGCCCAAGCCAGACCACGCGGCCGGCCTCGATCAGCTGGTGCTGCATGATCCGGACCTCGCGAGTGAGGCGCATCGGCCCGGTCACCCTCGCGATCCGATAGACCAGCGGCTGGAAGCGCAGCCGACCCAGGCGGCGCGCCCATGAGGTGGCCAGCACCTTGCCGATCAAGGGCGCAAGGAGCGGCCATTTGAGCTCGGGTCCGGTGTCGAGATCGAACATGTAGACCGGCTTGCGGGTCGAACAGGCCTCGGCCAGCATCGACATGCTCTCAGCGGTCACGATGAAGGCATCGGCGCTCGCGAGGTAGCCGAAATAGGGGTTCTCGGCCGCACTGTCCGGCGTCCAGCGAAAGACCTCGGCCGGGCAGTCGAGCCTGGCCTCGAGCGCGTCCATCGCGGCCTTGGGCGTGCGGGCGCTGCTCGTCACCAGGAGCGCACCGCCCTGTTTTCTGGCGAGCGCGCTCGCCGCCCGCCCGAGGAGGGCTCCGGCCTCGCGGTCGAGCACATAGGGGCCGGCGTCGCCGCCGATCATGACCGCAATCTGCGGTCGGGGCAGATGCGTGAGCCTGGGCCCCCAAAACGCCCGGGCCGCCTCGAGGCGCGGTTCGGAGACGCGCTGCAGAGGGGTCATATTGAGCAGCACATTCGGCCGCCTCGGCAGGCGGTATTGCGGCGTCGTGACGATCAGATCGAAGCACTCGAGCTGCGCCCAGGGCCGGCCGCAGTGGACCAGGCGCACGCGGCGATCGGCCTGCAGCTGCACCCAGCGGCAGGCCGGCTCGTTGCGCCGGCCGGCCGAGACGATCAGATCCGGCCAGGGCGGAACCAGTGGGCTCGACCTGCCCCGGACAATCCCGAACAGCGTGCGGGGGGCCAGAAGATTGGTGATCAGCTCGGTCGGACGATAGACCAGATGCTTGATCTCAAATGGCCAGCCCAACCCCTCGGCGAGCGCCAGAAGCTGGGAATTGTCCCCGGCTTTGTGGCCCGTCATCACCCAGACGCGTGGCGGCCGGGTCGCCGTTGCGGTTCCGCTAGCCGCCATGGCGGCCGCCATCCTCCTGGCCCGACAGGGGGAAGATCACCCCGTGGAGATCCCGTGAGCTCGCGGGGCGCCTGCCGTCGGGGTTGCGCGCCGCTGTCGTCCTGCAGGCACGTTGTCCACCATGTCGAACGTGATTTCAATCGTGGCCGGGCGCCGCACGGACTGTCGACCCCGCGCTCAGCGCAGCAGAGCCGCGAACTCGGTCAGAACGGCTCGATACACCGGACGCTTGAAGGGTACGATCAGGCGCAGCACCTCGTCGCAGGGCGCCCAACGCCAGCGGGCGAACTCGGCATGATGGGCATGCAGATCGATGTCGCCATCGGTGCCGGTGAAACCGAACGCGAACCATTTTTGGCTCTGGCCGCGATAGCGGCCGCCCCAGTGTTCGGGGATCAGCCGCGGCGGCAGATCGTAGGCGTACCAGGAGCGGCTCTCGGCCAGCAGCTCGACCCGATCGGTGCCAACCTCCTCCAGGAGCTCGCGGCGCGCCGCCTCGAGCGGGGTTTCGCCCGGATCGATGCCGCCCTGCGGCATCTGCCAGGCATCACGCAGGGGACCAAACCGCTCCCCGATGAACAAGCGCTTCGCCGCTCCGATCAGCATCAGCCCGACGCCGGGTCGATAGCCGTCCGGCGGTCCGGCGCGGCTAACCTTGAGCGCGGGCACGGCCTTCGGCATCGCCCCGGACCGCGGCCGACAGCCCGGACTGCTCGATCACCACGGCGCTGACCGGCGCCAGGGCCAAGCCCTTCGCCTCGAGGGTCGCCGCCCAGAGCCGCACGCGCTCCAACGACACCGGATAGCCCTGCGCGACGCCCAAGGCACTGCCGGTCCTGAGCGCTGCCGCCTCGAGGCCGCCCAACGCCAGGTCGATCGCCGGCTTTGATGGATCCTCGTCGATGGCGGCCGGGGCACTGGCGTAGGGCAATCCGACCGCGGCCGCGGTCGCCGCCAGCTCCGGCTGGCCGACCTCGACCACCGCCAGCCCGCGACGCGCCAGCACGTCCAGGACCGGAGACGCCCGCGCGCTGGCGGCGAAGCGGGCGCCGCTGCCGGCGAGCGCGATGTAGCCCGTCGCCCTGGCCAGCAACCAGTCGAGACGCTTCAGGTTCTCTTCGGTCGAGTTGCTGGTCAGCAGGGTGTGAGGGCCTGGATCGCTGGCGGGGTAGTCGAGCGGCTCCATCGGCAGATCGAGCAGGACTTCATGCCCCGCGCGCCGCGCCCGCTCGAGCCAGCTCGGCAGATCCGCGGCATAGGCCGAGAAATGCAGGCTGATTTCGCCAGGCAGGCCGATCGCTGCCTCGGTCAGATCGGTCTGCAGGCCCAACCCCAGGACCAAGAGCGCAATCCGCGGTCGCTGATCGTCGAGATTGAAGGGGCGGGCATAGGCCAGGAACGGCCGCCGCCCATCCGGGGCGATGCGCGGCAAGGGCCCGTAGGATCCCTCCTCGATCAGCTCCGGGAGCACGGGCACGGCCATGCCCGGCTGCGCCGCCGCCGCCTCCGTGGCGGCCTCCGGCGGAAATCCAGGAGGGCCGGCCGGAGCGCTAGGCAAGGGTAGCTGTAAGCTGGGCACGCCGGTGAAATAGACTTGGCCCTCGCCCCCCAACAGCAGCGCGGTCAGGGCGCCCCCCACGATCGAGACGCCGGCTAAGGCGAACCACAACGACCGCGGCAGCCCCCACGCCCGGCCCGTCACCATGGCCGCTCCCTCGCGGCCACCGCTGACCGCAGAAGGAACCTCCGGCGGCCGCGGCGGCCCTGAGCTACTGGATATTGCGTGCCCCAAACATGGCCACGCCACGAAGCAGGTCGACCGCCCGTCCGAGCTGATAGTCCTCGGCAACATCCTTCTGCGCGGGCTCGCCCCCGGCGTTGCTGTCGCTGACCGTGGCCGGCGCGCCGTCGGTCTGCTCGTTCGCGAGGCGGCCGCGCAGATCGGCCTCCCGGCGCGACACGCCCTCGTCGATCACCTCGACGTGCGACTGCTGGACCTCGATGTCCGGCGCGATGCCTTTGGCCTGGATCGAGGTGCCCGCGGGCGTGTAGTAGCGCGCGGTCGTCAGCCGGATCGCCCCATGCCCGGGCAGCGGCATGATGGTCTGGACCGACCCCTTGCCGAACGACCGGGTGCCCATGACGATCGCGCGGCCATGATCCTGCAAGGCGCCGGCGACGATCTCCGATGCCGAGGCCGAGCCGCCATTGATCAGCACGACCATCGGCCGACCATCGATTTCGTCGCCCTTGCGCGCGTTGAACCGCTGGATGCTGTCGGGGCGGCGTCCCCGCGTCGACACGATCTCCCCGCGATCGAGAAACGCGTCAGCGACCGCCACGGCCTGCTCGAGCAGACCGCCCGGATTGTTGCGCAGGTCGAGAACCACGCCTTTGAAGTTCGTCCCGAGCTGGCTTTTCAACTGCTCGATCGCATTGTGCAGACTGCTTTCGGTCTGCTCATTGAACGCGGTGATCCGGATATAGCCGATATCTCCCTCAGCATGCCAACGCACGGGCGAAATGGTGATCACCGCGCGCGCCATGCTGACCTGGATCGGCTCGTCGTGGCCGGGGCGGCGCAGGGTCAGCTCGATCGAGGTATCGACCGGTCCGCGCATCCGCTCGACGGCTTCCGAGAGGCTCATGCCGAGCACCGGCTCGTTGTTGATGTGGGTGATCACGTCTCCGGCCTGGATCCCCGCCCGGTGGGCCGGGGTATCGTCGATCGGGGAGACCACCTTGACCAAGCCGTTCTCCATCGTGACCTCGATGCCGAGCCCCCCGAACTCGCCCTTGGTCTGGACCTGCATGTCCCGGTATTTCTTGGCGTCGAGATAGCCGGAGTGCGGATCGAGGGAACTCAACATGCCGTTGATCGCCGAATTCGATCAGCGCCTCGTCCGACACCTCCTCGACGTATTCCGCGCGTACCCGTTCGAACACGTCGCCAAACAACTTCAGCTGCCGGAAGGTGTCCGAGGACCCGGCCTGCGGCATACTCGCCGCGGCCACGCATGCGACCAGCACCACGAGGCCGACAGTGACGACGCTGATCAGACTCTTCCGCATCAACCTCTGACCTTGTTGCTACTGGCCGCCAGCCACGGCAAGGGATTGACCGGCCGGCCATTGCGCCTCAGCTCGACGTGGAGCTCCGGAGCGGATTTCGCGCCGGACGCCATGACGCCGACGATCTGACCGGCCCGTACCTGATCTCCGACCTCGACGTCAAGCTCGGCGAAGCCCCAAAGTAAGGTATGATATTCGGGTTGATGTTCAATGATCAAGAGCGGCCCATAGCTGCGAAACGGTGCGGCGAACACCACCCGGCCATCTTCGGGCGCCGCCACCGCCTGGCCGGGCATGGCCTCGATCGTGATGCCCGGCCTGCCGGCGCCGCCGCTCTGGTCCCCGAAGGGGTTCGTCACCTCGCCGGGGACCGGCATGATCGGAGCCTGCGGCCGCGGCAGACGGGCGACGGGCACCTGGGAGCCGACGTCGGCGAGCGGCGCCGGCTCGAGGAACACCACATCGAGCGGCGTCGCGCTGTCCGCATCATGATACGCAGATGCGGTCAGCTCGCCCCCGGGGGCGGCACCGACCGGCTTTGCCGGCGGCGGAGGTAAAGCCGCCAGCTCGGCGTGAGCGGTCAATCCCGGTCGCGTCAAGGCGAGCGACGGCGGCGCCGTCGCGACCAGCTGCGGCAGGCTTGGTTGGACCGCATGCACCCCGAAGGCCAGCCGGGACGGCTCCGCCAACGCCCCCCGTACCGCCGCGTCCGGCGCACCATCGCCGGTCGGTTGCGTCGGCAGGTCGGCGCGCAATGCCGGCTGGTCGGGCCCGGGCCCGGCGCGGACCGCGTGGGCGACCTCACGGCTGAGCACGGTTTGCGCGAGGCGTTCCTGCTCGCTGCTCAACGCCTGCACCTGGCTGCTCAGCCGGTCCAGCCGGGCGACGACCACGCTCCGCTGCTGCTGCTGCTGTTCCCGTTCCCGTTGCAGGCGCTGGGCCTCGGCCATCAGCAAGGGCGCGCGCCGCTCGATCTCATGGTGCCGGGCGATGACCGGCTCCGGCGCTCGCTCCAATGGCCCGAGGCCCGCCTCCGCGCGCCGCAGCCGCTGTAGGATCAGGGGGCTGATTGCCAGCATCCGGGCCCGGATGGTCGGATCCAGTTCGACCTGACGGCTCGTGCTCGCCAGATCGGCGAGCAACCGCGCCGCGTTCTCCCGGCGCTCCCGGACCGCCGCGTCCCGGGCCAGGATCCGCGGCACCAGCCGGTCGAGCTGGCGTTCCAGCGTCTGCGCTTCGTCGCGCTCGCGCCGCAGTGTCGCCCAAGTCTGCTCGCGGCGCGCCTGCAGGGTATCGATCTCGCGAGCCAGAACTCTCGGCCTGCTGGTCGAGCGCCAGCTGGAGTGCGCGCCGCCGCACCAGTTGCTCGCGGACCTCGCTGAGCCGCGACAACTCCGCATCGAGGCCATAACTGACGCCCTCGTCGGAGGGCGCCAGGGTGGCCAGCAGAGACTCGGGCACGACCGCGACGGCCAGGACCAGCGCGCCACCGACGAGGCCGCTTCGCAACCTACGCCCGATCATGATGCAACGTGGTCTTGACCACCACCCGCCCCCGCCGTGGAAGGATCAAGCGCGTCGATGCCCCGCGATGGCCTGTGACCACAAAGACACATATCTGTGGCACGGCCCAACCAACCTCGTTCCGCCCACCGATCCGGAGGGGGCGAACCCTGTCCCCTGCCGCCCCGCAATTGTAGATTCCTAGGCACACCCGGCGCTCTTAACCAGTTTCAACGCAGCATAACAAATCGCCCGAGGCGAAGAAAGCGCGATCTCGTGGAAATGGAAAACTCCTTACGGCAGAGGATGTTAGTAGTTTCTCAGATTTTGGATGAAAAACTGCCCCTAGCCGCTTCACCAGTGGTGTATTTGCGCCACGGCGGCCGGCCGGCCAAAGGGCCATCCGATACAGCCCCAACGCGTTCTGCGAACGATTTCCAATTGCGCCGTTACCCGAATACAACGGCGGCCCGCCAGATCGGTTCCGAAAGTCGCCTCCGGCGCATGCCAGATCGCGATCCGGGCAAGGCTGCGCTTGCCCCCGGGCGACCCGGCCGCCGTGCCCAAGTTCGACCTGGTCCCGCGCTCGCCCACGCACATGCTTCCGATCTCCATTCGCCCCCGGGCTCATGGAGAATTAACCATGCATTGGTTAACCGAACGCTAACGTCGACCCGAGCGGACGGCTCGCGCCGGCCGCTTCAGCCGGTGTTGCCGCCGGCCGCCGGCACCGTCTCGTGGACCGGCTCCTTGCGCTGACGGTAGATGTCGATCGACTGCTTGGGCCGATCGATGTTCAGGGTCGTCAGCAGATCGCCGGTCGCGGCCAGCACGCGATAGACCCCGAACATCTCGGTGTATTGCGCGGTGGTGAGGTTGGAGCGGGCGATGAAGAGCTCGTTCTCCGCGTCCAGGAGGTCGAGCAGGCTGCGCTGGCCGAGATCGAACTGCTGCGCGTAGACGTCGCGGGTGGCGCGTTGCGCCTCGACCGCCGCGCGCAGCGCTACGAGGCGGGCCTGGGCCGTGGTCAGGGCGTTGTCAGCGACCCTGGCATCCTTCTCGGCGGCGCGCTGAGCCTTGCGCAGCGATTCCCGGGCCTCCCTGAGGCGCGAGAAGGCCTCGCGTTCTTTCGCGACGTCGGCGCCGCCGCGAAACAGGTTGTACCGGAGCACGAGCAGCGCCTGGGCATCAACGTCGCCGCCTTTGATGCCGTCGAGGTTCTTGTTCGCGGCGGCACCGACCTCCACGTCGAGGTGCGGATAGTTGCCCGCGCGCGAGCCTCTGAGCTCGGCCTCGGCGACCTCGATGTCGGCGTTCGCGATCAAGACCGTGGGGTTGTCGGCCGCCGCTTTGGCGGCTGCCGCTTCCTGGCTCTCGGGCACCGCGGCGAGCGGCACCACGGGTTCCGTGAGGCTGTCCGCCGGCATCCCGACCACGCTGATGTAACCGGCCTCGGCGTCGCGCAGAGCGCCGATCGCGGTCGCGACCGAGGTCTGGGCGGTGGCCACCCGGGCATCGGTCTGGTGCACATCCGCGATCGAGCTGGCGCCCTGCGCCTCGAGCTGTCCGACCAGGCCCCTCAGGCGCTGGTGCTCGGCAAGGTTCTCGCGGGCCAGCTTGACCAGGGCCTGGTTGCGCAGCACGTCGAGGTGGGCCTCGATCGCATCCAGGGCCACGAACTCGGCGGCCTCCTGCACCCGGTACGCGGCCGAATCGATGCGCGACGTCTGGCGCTCGACCGCGCTCTGCGTGGCAAAACCGTCGAACAGCATCTGCGACAGCGTGATCTGGGACTCGTAGCGCATCAGGGTCGTCGACGCATCGCCACCCGGCGGGCGCGTGGACCGATCACGGGTCCCCGTGCTGTTGGTGTACTCGGGTCCGGCGGCCCCACGGAGATCAATCGACGGCAAATAGCCCGCGCGTGCCTGCCGCAACTCTTGGTCGATGGCCTCGCGGTCCGCCTGCACCACGCCAACGTCGGGATTGCTCGCCAGGGTCGCCCGCACGCTGTCCTCGAGGCTGGCGGCGCCAGCTGCACTGATCCCTGCGACCCAGATGACCGGCGCGAGCAGCGGAGCCAGGACACGAGCGATGGTCGACAACGAGACGCTCCCATGGATTGGCATTGTGATGCCCCACCCGGCTTGACGGGAGACCCGACAAAGCCGCAGGTTGATTGGCTTACGAGATTGATAGATCTTGCCCTGGACTCCGTCAATTCCTTAGCCCGCGGCCCCGCTTGGTCCGCAGGCGGCAAGCTTGACGCCGGCACCGCTCGCTCGACCGGCTGACAGCAACGCGCTCCGGCGGTAGGTTGCCGGTTGGCAGGCAACGTCATTGTCTAAAGCAATCGCTTTGTGTACTGCAAACGCCATTCGACCGAGAGCCATCGGGGCGAGGACTGCCTGGTTCGCCTGGAAGTAGATCGGCAAGCGAGGCATGACCATGCAGATCCACGGGTGGCGCGGCCGCAGAGGACTCGGCTGACATGGCGCAAGCGATCCACCGGGAGCCGAATGATCGGGCCGCGCCCGAGCCGTCGGTCGGCGCGGCCGGCCAGCGACCGATGCCGCTGCCGGCGGGCGAAGCACCGGTGAACGCCGAGGCTGGCCTGCCCTCAGGCCGTCAGCCGACGGCCGGGCCGGCGTTGCAATCGCCGCTGGATACACCCCGGCCCGCCGGGTCCGACGAGGGCTCGACCGACAGCGTCGTAGCCGCCGCTTCGGGCTGGAACATGACGCTCAAGG
Source organism: uncultured Alphaproteobacteria bacterium (assembly GCA_963753685.1). Taxonomy (GTDB): domain Bacteria; phylum Pseudomonadota; class Alphaproteobacteria; order Geminicoccales; family Geminicoccaceae; genus DATAOG01. The sequence goes on along the minus strand of CAVWDE010000010.1, from coordinate 253,282 downwards.
CGGCGAGCCTCGACGATCCGCTGCTGACCTGTCTGGTCACGCTCACGCAACTGCTGGAGCGTCCGACGTCAGCCGAAGTGCTCAAGGCGGGCCTGCCCCTGGAGCATGGCCGCCTGACCCCGGAGCTGGCGATCCGGGCCGCGGAACGGGCCGGTCTCAGTGCCCGGCTGGTGCGCCGCCCGCTGGCCCAGATCAGCGAGCTCATCCTGCCCTGCATCCTGCTGCTGGAGGGACGTTGCGCCTGCCTGCTGGTCGAGCTGCTGACCGGCGAGCGGGCCCGGGTCGTGCTGCCGGAGACCGGCCGCGGCGCGCTCGAGCTGTCGCTCGCGGAGCTGGACTTGACTTACACCGGCTACGCCTTGTTCGCGCGCCCCGAGGTGCGCTTCGACCGGCGCGCCGAGCAGGTCGAGAGCCCGCGCGCCGCCAGCTGGTTCTGGGGCACGCTGGCGCAGGCCTGGCCAATCTATGCCGAGGTCGTGCTGGCGGCGGTGCTGATCAACTCGTTCGCGCTCGCGAGCCCGCTGTTCATCATGAACGTCTATGATCGCGTGGTGCCCAACAACGCGCTCGAGACCCTGTGGGTGCTGGCCGCCGGCGCGCTCACCGTCTTCCTGTTCGATTTCCTTTTGCGCAACCTGCGCGGCTACTTCATCGACAGCGCCGGCAAGATCGCCGACGTCAAGCTGGCCAGCCGGATCTTCGAGCACGTCCTGGGCATCCGGATGGCGGCGCGGCCGGCGTCCGCCGGTGCCTTCGCCAACAACCTGCGCGAGTTCGAGAGCCTGCGCGACTTCTTCACCTCGGCCAGCCTGGTGACCGTGGTCGATCTGCCGTTCGTGCTGTTCTTCATCCTGATCGTGTGGTGGCTCGGTGGCCCGATCGCGATCGTGCCGGCGGTCGCGGTGCCGGTGGTGATCGGGGTCGGCTTGTGCCTGCAGGTGCCGCTCAACCGCGTGGTCCGGCGGACGTTCAAGGAGGCGGCCCAGAAGCACGGCGTCCTGGTCGAGAGCATCAGCGGGCTGGAGACCATCAAGAGCATCGGCGCCGAAGGCCGGATGCAGCGCAACTGGGAGCAGTTCGTCGGTGCGACCGCCCGCTCGGCGACCCGCGCCCGCTTCCTGTCGGCGCTCGGCGTCAACTTCTCGGCGCTGGCCCAGAACCTGGTCACGGTCGGCGTGGTCATGTTCGGGGTCTACCGGATCGGCGAGGGGCTGATGACGGTCGGCGCCCTGGTCGCGTGCACCATCATCACCGGCCGCGGGCTGGCACCGCTGGCGCAGGTCGCCGGCATCCTGACCCGCTACCACCAGGCCCGGGCCTCCTACGATGCCCTCAACCAGGTCATGGCCCTGCCGGTCGAGCGGCCGCGCCAGGCCCGCTTCCTGCACCGCCCCGAGGTGCGCGGCGAGATCGAGTTCAAGACTGTCACCTTCAGCTATCCCGGGCAAAAGTTCCCGGCGCTCGACGGCGTCTCGTTCGTGATCAAGCCGGGCGAGCGGGTCGGCCTGATCGGCCGGATCGGCTCCGGCAAGACGACCATCGAGAAGCTGGTGCTGGGCTTGTACGAGCCGGACCAGGGTGCCGTGCTGATCGACGGCACCGATCTGCGCCAGATCGATCCCGCGGATCTGCGCCGCAACATCGGCTGCGTGCTGCAGGACGTGTTCCTGTTCCATGGCACCGTGCGCGACAACATCTCGCTCGGCGCCCCGTTCGCCGACGACCAGGCGGTGCTGCGGGCGGCCCAGATCGCCGGCGTCGAGGACTTCGTCGCCCGCCATCCGCAGGGCTTCGATCTCAACGTCGGGGAGCGCGGCGAGAGCCTCTCCGGCGGCCAGCGCCAGGCGATCGCGATCGCCCGGGCGCTGCTCCTGGACCCGCCGATCCTGGTGCTCGACGAGCCGACCAGCGCCATGGACAACGGCGCCGAGAGCCGCTTCAAGCAGCGCCTCAGCGAGGTCCTCGCGGGCAAGAGCCTGGTGCTGGTCACCCATCGCGCATCGGTGCTCTCGCTGGTCGAGCGGCTGATCGTCCTCGACGCCGGCCAGGTGGTCGCCGATGGCCCGCGCGACGACGTCCTCAAGGCGCTCGCCGCCGGGCGCATCCGGGCGCAGACCTGAGGGGCGGCGGGATGGCAGGCCGGGACCTCACGCTCGACCCGGGCCGGAGCCGCGTCGCGACCCGCGGCCGCTCGCCGCGCGTCCGGCTGAGCAAGGCCGATGCCGATTTCATCGTCGGCCGCGCCGGCGCCGACCTGCACGGCCCCCGAGGCTTCACCCATCTCCTGCTGCTGATCATCGTCGCCTTCTTCGCCCTGTTCTTCACCTGGGCCAGCTGGGCCAAGCTGGACGAGGTCACGCGCGGCGAGGGCAAGGTGATCCCGTCCAGCCAGGTGCAGGTGGTGCAGAACCTCGAAGGCGGCATCGTCGCCGCGATCGAGGCGCACGAAGGCGACGTCGTCGAGCAGGGGCAGGTCCTGCTGCGGATCGACAACGTGCGGGCGGCGAGCGATCTGCGCGAGAACCGGCAGCGTTATCTCGCGCTGCTCGGCGCGCTCGCCCGCCTGCACGCCGAGGTCGAGGACACGGCCATCTCGTTTCCGCCCGAGGTCGTTGCGGACGCGCCCGAGGTGGCCGCCAACGAGCGCCATCTCTACGACGCGCGCCAGCAGGACCTGCAATCGGAGCTGGCGATTCTGCGCAGCCAGGCGGAGCAGCGCGAGCAGGAGCTGACCGAGCTCAAGACCAAGCTCGACCAGCTGACCCGCTCGCTGGCGCTGGCGCAGCAGGAGCTCGACATCACCGCCCCGCTGGCTGCCAATCGGGTGGTCTCCAAGATCGACCTTTTGCGCCTGCAGCGCCAGGTCAACGATCTGGAGGGCGAGCTGGACGGGGCGCGGCTCGCGGTGCCGCGGATAGAGTCGGCGGCGAGCGAGGCCCACCGCCGGATCGAAGAGCGCCAGCTCAAGTTCCGGGCCGACGCCCAGCGTGAGCTCAACACCACCCAGGCCGAAGCGACGCCGCTCGCCGAGGTGATCAAAGCGGCGGCGGACCGGGTCCAGCGGACCGAGGTGCGCTCACCGGTGCGCGGCACGATCAAGCGCCTGCTGGTCACCACCGTGGGCGGCGTCATCCAGCCGGGCCAGAACCTGGTCGAGATCGTGCCGCTCGAGGACAACCTTTTGATCGAGGCCAAGGTCCGGCCGGCCGACATCGGCTTTTTGCACCCGGGCCAGGCGGCCATGGTCAAGGTGACCGCCTACGACTTCTCGATCTACGGCGGCCTCAAGGGCGTGGTCGAGGACATCAGCGCGGACACGATCACCGACGACAAAGGCGAGAGCTTCTACCGGGTCCGCGTGCGCACCCACGACACCGCGCTCGAGAAGGCGGGCCAGCCGCTGCCGATCACCCCCGGGATGACCACCCAGGTCGACATCCTGACCGGCCAGAAGACGGTGATGGACTATCTCCTGAAGCCGATCCTGAAGGCCAAGCAGAGGGCGTTGCGCGAGCGCTAGATTTGGGCGATCCCACCCGCGGCCGGCGCCCGCGCACCGGTCAGTGGCCGCCGATCCCCGGCGACAGCCGGCCCGAGGCCGATGACACCATGGTGTCGGCCGGGGCGACGTGCGCCCAGCGCGTGGTCTCGTTGATCGAGTAGTAGGGGACGTATTGAGTCAGCTGTTCCTGGGGCAGGACCGCTTTGGTCAGGTTGTCCAGGATGTAGATCTCGCCGCCCCGATAGACCGCGAGCACGGCGTGCGGCAGATCCCGCACGACGTCGTGGAGCACGACCAGGCGCAGATCGTCGGCGGCAAAGCCGAGCTGGCGCAGGCTGACGTACTTCGCGATCGCATAGTCCTCGCAGTCCCCCGAGCGGCGCAGAAACTCGAGCGGCGTCGCCCAATAGTCGCGCTGGCCGTAGTTCTCCTGGTCGGTCTTGTACTGCCACCGGTTCAGGAACTCGTTGACCGCTTCCATCTGATCGAGCGGCGCACGACCTTCCTGGTCCTTGAGCATCGCCTGCCAGGCGACCGCGCTGCGCGTCGGGCATTCCTCGGAGCCGGCGGCGCAGAGGCGATAGATGTGGCGCTCGCGCTCGATCTGGCGCAGCACGCGTTGCCACTGCGGTAGTGCGGCCAGGGAGTCGACCCGGAACTCCACGGTGCCGAACAATGGTGGCGTGGCGGCCGCGGCCGCCGGGGTCATGCTGAGCAGCCCGCCCAGCACGACCATGGCCTTGATGGCAGTTTTCACGATTGAACCACTCCCTACCGGCAATTCTGATTGGTCGGACCTGAGGCGTTTGGTTGGCCCGAAGGGTAGGGAGGCGCGGTGAACGAAGGGTTGCCCGGCGGCGCCCGCGGCCCGTCAGCGTACCGGGATAGGGTTGCAGGGGTGGATTAGTGGCCGGCGCGCAGGCGCAGCACGTAGCCGATCACCTCGGCGACCGCGCGATAGTGGGCTGGCGGCACCTCGGCGCCGAGCTCGACGCCGGCGTGCAGCGCGCGCGCCAGCGGCGGGTTCTGAATCACCGGCACGCGGTGCGCGCGGGCGACCGTGCGGATGCGCTCGGCGAGCGTGCCGAGCCCCTTGGCGACCACCTTGGGTGCGGCCATGGCGCCGCCGTCGTAGCGCAACGCGACCGCGACATGGCTCGGGTTGGTCACGACCACGGTCGCCTTCGGCACCTCGGCCATCATGCGCCGGCGCGCGCGCTCCATGCGCAGGTGGCGCAGGCGCGCCTTGATGAACGGATCGCCGTCGGTCTGCTTGAACTCGTCCTGGAGGTCGCGGCGCGACATGCGCAGCTGCTTGCGATGCTCGAAGCGCTGGTAGAGGGTGTCGAGCAGGGCGATCAGCCCGACCAGCAGGGCGACCCCGGCCAGCAGCCGGAGCATGAGATCGCGGACCAGGCCGAGCAGCGCCCCGGCATCCAGCTCGGCGGCGGTGACGATCTGAGGTCCGGCCGGCCACAGGAGCGCGATGCCGACCGCGCTGACCAGGGCGATCTTGGCCACCCCTTTGGCGAACTCGATCAGCGAGCGCAGCGAGAACAGGCGCTTGGCGCCGGCGACCGGCGACAGCCGCTCCAGCTTCGGGGTCAGCACCTCGGCGCTCAGGACCAGCCCGTTCTGGATCAGGCCGCTGGCAAGCGCGGCGCCGACCAGCAACAACGCGGCCAGCAGCAGCGCGGCCCCGATGTCGGCGAGCAGCGCCGCCAGCACCCGATCGAGCTCGCCGGCCGTGAACACCATCCGATGCGGCTGCTCGAGCAGCCGGCGCAGGGCGGCGGCCAGATCGCCGGCGACCTTGGGCGCCAGGAGGCCGACCGCGAGCGCGCCAGCGCCGAGCATGAAGGCGTGATTGACCTCGCGCGAGGTCGCGACCTGGCCCTTGCGCCGGGCCTCGTCGAGGCGCCGCTGGGTCGGCTCCTCGGTTTTTTGCCCTTCGTCCTGGTCTTCCGCCACCGCCGCTCAGCCGCCCGGCAGCACGCCGCCCATGGCGCCCGCGAACAGACCGAAGAAGGCCGCGAGGCCGGTCGCGAAGGACAGCATGATGGTCGCGAACGCGACCAGGATCTGGAGCGGCAGGGCGATGAAGAAGACCTGGAAGCTCGGCATCAGGCGGTTGAGGACGCCCATGCCGAGATACATCAGCAGGCTGACTAGGAGCAGCGGCGCTGCGATCCGCACCCCGAGCGCGAAGGCCCGGCCGATCAGCCGGGTCAGAAGGTCCGCGAAATCGCCGAGCGGCAGCGCTCCCCCCGCCGGCAGGCTGGCATAGCTCGCCGCCAGGGCGCGCAGCATCATATGGTGGCCGTCGGTGACGAACAGCAGGACGAGCGCGGTCGTGGTCAGGAAATTGCCGGGCAGCGTGCCCTGGGTCGCTTCGTTGGGATCGAAGATCGCCGCGGCCGCGAGCCCGGACTGGAAGGCAAGCGTGGTGCCGGCGACATGCAGGGCGGCGAAGGCGACCCGCGCGATCGTGCCGAGGAACAGGCCGATCAACAGCTCCCCCGCGATCAGCCGGCCGAGCTCGAGCGGCGCCGCCGGCAAGGGCGGCAGGCTCGGCGCCAGCGGCCCCGCCAGCACGACGCTGACCGCAAGCGCCAGCAGCAGGCGGATGCGCGCCGCCACATAGGCCTCGGTGAAGCCGGGCATGACCAGGAGCGCGCTGCCGGCGCGCACGAAAATCAGAAGCAGTGCGAACAGATCCGTGGTGACCAGGTCAGCCAACATCGGGGCGCCGGCGGCAGCTCAGCTCAGCCGAGACCGGCGATCCGCCGGAACATGTCCTCGCCGAAGCCCACCAGGGTCTCGATCATGAACGGCAAGGCCAGCACCAGGGTCACAAAGATCGCCAGGATCTTGGGGACGAAGGACAGGGTCATCTCCTGCATCTGGGTCAACGCCTGGAGCAGGGCGACCAGCACGCCCACGGCCAGGGCCACGACCATGATCGGCGCGCCGAGCTTGATCAGGACGAAGATCGCCTCGCGGGCGACGTCGATCACCTGCTCCGGAGTCACGCGGCCGCGCCTTGGCAGGTCTGGGGGCAGGTCTGGGGGCAGGTCTGGGGAAGGGTCTGCGCACGCCTCACATCGGCATGCGCAGGATTTCCTGATAGGCGCTGATCATCCGGTCGCGCACCGCCACCACGGTCTGGAGCGTGATCTCGGCGGCGTTGACCGCTTCGACCACCTCCTGGAGGTTGGCGCCGCCGGCAACCGCCTGGGTCGCCTGCGCTTCGCCCTTGCGTCCGGCGTCGACCGCATCGGTCAGCACCCGCTCGAGCAGCGCGCCGAAGCTGGCTGCGGGCGGCTCGCCTCCGGACCCCTGAGAGAGCGTCTGAGCCGGCGTCCTGGCGACGCCCGCGGGCGCGAGGCTGAGGCTGGCGGTCGGGTCGGCCACGGGGCGGCTCCTTTGCGAGGTCGCGGTCGGGCGTGCAGGCCGGACCCACCTTTGCGTCAGCGCAGCAGGTCGAGGGTCCGCTGGATCATCGAGCGGGCCAGCGTCATGGCATTGAGATTGGCCTCGAACGAACGCTGGGCCTCGCGCAGATCGATGATCTCGAGCAGCGGGTTGACGTTCGGCATCTGGACATAACCATCGGCGTTGGCGGCCGGATGGCCTGGCTCGTAGCGCAGCGGGAATGGCGAGGCGTCGACGCCGGTGCGCGCGACCTGGACCAGATCGACGCCGAGCTCGCGGTCGAGCACGTTTTCGAAGGTGACGGTCTGGCGGCGATAGGGTTCGCCGCCGGGCGTGGTCGCGGTCGAACTCGGCATTGGCCAGGTTCTGCGCCAGCATCCGCATGCGCACGCCCTGCACCTTCATGCCCGCCGCCGAAACGTGCATCGCTTGGCTGAGGTCCATGGCGATCCTCCTGGCTGTCCGGTCGGCTCGGGCGATCCGACCCGCTAGAGCTGCGTGCCCAGGGCGAGCCGCATCATGCCGAGATACTTGTGGTAGAGATTGGCGGTCAGCTGATAGTCGAGGGCGGTCTGGCTGGCCTTGGCCATCTGCTCCTCGAGGATCACGGCGTTGCCGTTGGGCGTGGTCTCGTAAACGCTCTCGGCGGCGTGGCTCTCGAGCCCGATCCGGACGCGCGCGCCGCCCCCGATATGGGCCGGGTCGGTCCGGGTCATCGCCATCCGTCCGCCCGCCCCCGGCAGGGCCTGCGCGAGGCGGGCGAAATCCTCCGGACGGAGATCGTGGGGCCGGTAGGCTGGGGTGTCGGCATTGGCCAGGTTCTGATTGAGCACGACCTGGCGCTCGCCGAGCCAGGTCAGGCGCGCCGACATCAGCTGGAACAGGGGCGCTTGGGTGGACAGCATCCGACGACTTTCGCTGGCGGTCGCGGGGCGATTCCGACCGACAGCCCGGCCGAGCCGCCGCCGCGAATCGTTGCAGGCTAGGATTGGCGGGGTTAACAAGCGCTTAAGAAGTGCCGTCTAGGTTCGTCGCCGCGCCGCTCGCTGCCGGGCGACCGCGGGCCACGGGAGACCCTGATGCTCTATCTGCTTCGCAAGCCGGGCGAGGCCGTGATCGTCAATCACTGCATCGAGATCCGGGTGGTCGAAGTGCGCGGCAAGACGGTCAAGCTCGGGTTCACCTTCCCGCCCGAGGCGACGGTCCTGCGCGAGGAGGTGTTCGAGGCGATCAAGCAGGCCAACCGCGCGGCGCTCGAGACCGTGCGCGCCCTGCCGCCGGGCGGCGGTGGCTCGGCCCGCGAGCCGCGCTGACATGAGCGGGGCGGGCCCGGCCCGGGTCGGGCTGATCATGGGCAGCCAGTCGGACTGGGCGACCCTCGAACACGCCGCGCAGGTGCTCGACGAGCTGGGCATCGCCCACGACGACCGGATCGTGTCCGCCCATCGCACGCCCGAGCGCCTGGTCGACTATGCCACCGGCGCCCGCGCGCGCGGCCTGCAGGTGATCATCGCGGGCGCCGGCGGGGCCGCGCATCTGCCCGGCATGGTGGCCTCGATGACCCCCCTGCCGGTGCTCGGCGTGCCGGTGCAGAGCCACGCCCTGCAAGGGCTCGACAGCCTGCTCTCGATCGTCCAGATGCCGGCGGGGGTGCCGGTCGGCACGCTGGCCATCGGCCGTGCCGGGGCGGTCAACGCGGCGCTGCTGGCGGCGGCGATCCTGGCCCTTGCGGACGAGCCCCTGGCCGCCGCGCTGACGGCGTGGCGGGCGCGCCAGACTGCCGCTGTGGCCCTGCACCCGGGCGACCCGGAGCCGGCCGGCGGGGCGGCATGAGGCTCTCGCCCGGCGCCTGCATCGGCGTCGTCGGCGGCGGCCAGCTCGGCCGCATGACGGCCCTGGCGGCAGCCCGCCTCGGCTATCGCTGCCACGTGCTGACCCCGGAGACGGACAGCCCGGCGGGCCAGGTCACCGACCGGGTGACGGTCGCCGCCTACGACGATCCGGGCGCGCTCGAGCGTTTTTCGCGCGCGGTCGATGTGGTGACCATCGAATTCGAGAACCTGCCGGTCGCACCGCTTGCAGCGCTGGCCGAGCGGGTACCGGTGCATCCCGCCCCTGCGGTCCTCGCGATCTGTCAGGATCGGCTGCGCGAGAAGGACTTCCTCGCGCGGATCGGGGTCGCGACCGCCCCCTGGCGCGCCGTGCACGACGCCCAGGGCCTGGCCGCGGCGCTCGCGGCGCTGAACGGGCCGATCGTCCTCAAGACCGCCCGCTTTGGCTACGACGGCAAGGGCCAGCTCGGGCTCGGGCCCGGCGACGATCCGGTCGCCGCCTGGGCGCGCTTCGGCGGCGGCCCGGCGGTGGCCGAGGCGCAGATCGATTTCGCTCGCGAGATCTCGGTGATCACGGCGCGCGGCCAGGACGGCATTGAGGTCGGCTATCCGCCGGTCGAGAACCGGCATCGCGACGGCATCCTGGCGCAGACCATCGTCCCGGCGCCGATCTCCGCGCCGCTGGCCCGGACGGCCCGGACGCTCGCGGCACAGATCGCGCGCGAGCTCGGCGTGGTCGGGCTGCTCGCGGTCGAGATGTTCGTCACCGGCGACGGGCGGCTGCTGGTCAACGAGCTGGCGCCGCGGCCGCACAATTCCGGCCACTGGACCATCGATGCCTGCGCGATCAGTCAGTTCGAGCTCCTGATCCGGGCGGTCTGCGGGCTGCCGCTGATCGACCCCGGGCGCTTTGCCGACGCGGTCATGGACAATCTCCTGGGGGCGGCGATCGCCGCCTGGCCCGAGCTTGTGGCCGAGCCGGGCGCGCGGCTGCATCTCTACGGCAAACGCGAGGTCCGCGCCGGGCGCAAGCTCGGCCACGTCACGCGGCTGACCCGCCTCGTCTCCGGCTGACCCCGCCCGACCTGATGTCGGGTGGCCGAAGGGAACCCGGCGGTCCGAATCCGCGTTTGCTTCGGCGGGTCATTCCGATCACATTCAAGGCGGGTCCGACTCTGGTCGCAACCATGACGCAGTCGCTCGAGGTCGCCCGGCACCGCCGGCGCGGGGGATGAAGACCCGCGAAGGGGATCTGCTCGCCCGCTTGCGGGCGCTCGGCAGCCACGCCCGCGAGGGCACCGCCCCGACGCCGGCGGGGCCGTCACCAGGCGCCGAGGATGCCATCAGCCGGCTCGGCCTGCCGGAGCACGAGTTGACCCCAAGCGTACGCGCGGCGCTCCGCCATCTGATTGAGGAGGTTACCGGGCTGCGGCCGCAGCTCGCCGCCCTGCAGGCGCGGGTGGCCGAGCTCGAGCGCCTGGCCGACGAGGATACGCTGGTGCCGATCCGCAATCGGCGGGCGTTTCTGCGCGAGGTCGCGCGGACGATCGGCCACGTCGAGCGCTACGGCACGCCCTATGGCCTCCTGTATTTCGACGTCGACGGCCTGAAGGCGATCAACGACCGGCTCGGCCACGGGGCCGGCGACGCGGCCCTGATCCACGTCGCCGAGGTGTTGACCACGAACACCCGCCGCTCCGACATCGTCGGCCGCCTGGGCGGCGACGAGCTTGGGGTGCTGCTGGCGCGCGCCGGCCAGACCGTGGCCCTGAACAAGGCGCGCGCCCTGGCCAAAGCCGTCGCCGGCAGCGAGTTCGTTTGGGAAGGCGTCCCGATCGCGCTCAGCGTTGCCTACGGCACTCATGCCCTGGCGCCGGGCGAGGATGTAAAGGCCGCGCTCGCGGCTGCTGATCGGGCGATGTATCGCCACAAGCAGGCGCCCGAGCGGTGCGTCTGACGGCGGCCGCCGCTCAGGCGATGATGTCGGGCAGGCGATCGCTCTCCAGGCGCACGATCTGGTCCCGCAGCGCCAGCTTTTGCTTCTTCAGCCGCTGCAGCTCGAGCTGATTGCGATAGCCGTCGCGGACCAGCTCCTCGATCCGCTCGTCCAGGGCCCGATGAGCTGCGCGCAGCTCCGCCAACCTGCGCTCGATCTCCGGCAAGTCCAGCGAATCGGTCATCGTGACCTGGCAGAGGTTCAACGACACGCGGGCCTGATTGTGCTCGGCACGCGATCTGTATAGTAACACATCGGTGGTCAACAAACCACCATTCGCGACCGCTACCAGGGCAGGTCACGTGGTCCAGGAGGTCCGATGCGGCTCGGTCTGTTGACGAGCGGCGGCGACTGCGCCGGCCTGAACGCCGTGATCCGGGCGGTGGTCAAGCGCGCGGTGCTCGGCTACGGCTGGCAGGTGTTCGGGGTCCGCCAGGCGACCCACGGCCTGCTCGTGCGCCCGGTCGACGCGGTCGAGCTGACCCCGGACAGCGTCGCCGGCATCCTGCATCTCGGCGGCACCGTGCTCGGCACCACCAACCGCGGCGATCCGTTCGCCTATCCGGCCGCCGGCGGCGGCACGGTCGATCGGTCGGACGAGATCGGCGCCGGCTACCATGAGCTGGGGCTCGGCGCGCTGATCGGCGTCGGCGGCGACGGCAGCCTCGCGATCCTGCGCCGGCTGGCGCAGCAGGGCGACTGGCGCCTGATCGGCATCCCGAAGACCATCGACAACGATCTCGGCCACACTGAGAGCGCGGTCGGCTTCAGCTCGGCGGTCGAGGTCGCGACCGAGGCGGTCGATCGCCTGCACGTCACCGCCGCCAGCCATTCGCGGGTCATGGTGCTCGAGGTCATGGGCCGCGACGCCGGCCACATCGCGCTCTCGGCGGGCGTCGCGGGCGGCGCCGACGTGATCCTGATTCCCGAGATCCCCTACACGCTCGACGGGGTCTGCGCCAAGATCGAGGAGCGCCGCCGGCGCGGCCGCAACTTCAGCATCGTGGTGGTCGCGGAATCGGTGCGCGGCCCGGTCGGCGAGACGGTCACCTACCAGGACGCCCACGGCCAGTCCCGCTACGGCGGCATCGGCGCGATGGTCGCGCAGGAGATCAGCCGGCGCACCCAGGCGGAGACGCGGGTGACCGTGCTCGGCCACGTCCAGCGCGGCGGCTCGCCGACCCCGCTCGATCGGGTGCTGGCGTCGGCGTTCGGGGTGTTCGCGGTCGATCTGGTCGCGGCTGGCCGGTTCGATCGCATGGTCGCCTGGCAGAACCGGCGGGTGGTCGACGTCGCGATCAAGGAGGCGTGCGCCCACTATCAGGCGGTCGATCCGCACAGCACGCTGGTCCTGACCGCGCGCGGCCTCGGCATCAGCTTCGGTGATCAGCCGCACGAGGGAGGGTGAACCATGGCGACTGCTCGCCTGATCGCCGACATCGGCGGCACCAATGCCCGCTTCGCCCTGACCGGGCCAGACGGCCGGCCGGCCGCCGTGCAGAAGCTGACGGTCGCCGACTATCCGGGCCCGGTCGAGGCGGCACGCGCCTATCTCGCGGGCAGACCGGTCCGCGACGCGGTGCTCGCCGTGGCAACGCCGGTCACTTCGGACCGGGTGGCGTTCACCAACTCGCCCTGGGTGTTCTCGATCCGGGATAGCCGGGCCGCCCTGGGCCTGGACCGGCTGGAGGTGATCAACGACTTCACGGCGCAGGCGCTGGCGGTTCCCTGGCTGACCGAGGGTGAGCACCGGCAGATCGGCACAGGGGCGCCGGTGCCGGGGCATGCGATCGGGATCATCGGTCCGGGTACCGGCCTCGGGGTCGGCGGGCTGGTGCCGTTCGGGGAGCGCTGGCAGCCGCTGCCCGGCGAGGGCGGGCACGTATCGTTCGCCGCCCATGACGCGATCGACGTGGCGATCCTGGCGGAGCTCCAGAAGCGCTTCGAACACGTCTCCAACGAGCGTCTCCTGTCGGGGCCGGGCCTGGTCAATCTGGCGACGGCGCTGGCGACGCTCGAGGGTGAAACGCTCCAGCTCACCGACCCGGCCCAGGTCGCCGAGCGCGCCAGGAGCGGCGGCTGCCGCTTCTGCCAGGTGGCGCTCGAGCGGTTCTCGGCGCTGCTCGGCGCGGCAGCGGGCGACCTCGCCCTGACCCTCGGCGCACGCGGCGGCATCTACATCGGTGGCGGCCTCGCGAAGCGGCTCGGGGAGTTGTTCGACGAGACCCGCTTTCGCGCCGGCTTCCTGGCCAAGGGTCGCCTCGCCTACTTCCTCGAGCCGATCCCGACCTATCTGATCACGCGCAGCGATCCGGGTCTGCTCGGCGCGGCAGCTCTGGCGCTGACCCTCTGAGCCGCCCGATGGACTGGCCGGCCAACCCGTTCTGGGACTATTCAGTCGAGCTCTATCGGTGCCCGGGCGTCGAGGCGGCCTGCCTCGACCTGCAGCGCCGGCATGGCCTGGACGTCAATCTGGTCCTGTTCTGCTGCTGGCAGGCGAGCCGGGGCGTGCCGCTCGACCGGGCGCTGCTGCGCCGCGCCGGCGAGGTCGTGGCGAGCTGGCAGGCGGAGGTCGTGCGGCCGCTCCGGGCGCTCCGCCGGCGCCTCAAGGCGACGCTTGCCGACCCCGAGCCCGGCAGCGTGGTCGAGCTCTGGCCCGGGCTCGCTTCGGCGATCCGCGAAGACGCGCTGGCGCTGGAGATCGCGGGCGAGCATCTCTGCCAGCTCGGCCTCAGCCGGGCGCTGGCCGGGTTGCCGGCGAGCGCGCCTGCGGCCGTGGCCCTGGCCGGGACCAACCTCAACGCGTGCTGGCCGTTCGACAGTCGGGACCGCCACGCCCTGCGGACACTGCTGGCGAACGCGTTTCCGGACGCTCCCCCGGCCGAGCTCGAGGCGAGCCTCGACTGGCTTGAGGACTGAGCCTGCGCGTAGGACCGGCGGGCGGCGCCCGGCGGATCACGTGGCGGCCGCGCCAGAATTCCGCCGTTTCCTCTAATGTCATGAAAATGCCACGGTTTTCGGGCACACATGAAAAATTCCTCGGAATTTCACTGGCGCCGCGGCGGGCGGATCTCTACTATTATGAGATCAGGGGAACCTAGCCGGAGGATGGCAAAGGATGTCCATGCATGACCACGTGGAGAGTCTCCGCAGCAAGCATGCCCATCTCGAGCAGGAGATCGATGACGAATTGCATCGACCGCTCCCGGATCAGTCGGTCCTGACGCGCCTGAAGCGCGAGAAACTCCGGATTAAGGACGAGATCGCCCGCTTGGGCCGCCATAGTCGTAGCTTTGTCGCGTCCGCGAACGCGGAGCTGCACTAACCGGCACCGCGTCGGCCCGCGGCGGGCCAGGAAGTGACGCCGCGTTGCTCACGCCGCTCCTCGGCGCGTCCCGGGAGCGGCGTTTGCGTCATCGGAGCAGCGGTTGCTGGTGGCGGGTCTACAGCAGCCCGCGGGCCGCGAGGTTACGCATCAGGGCGCCGCTCCCGAAGGTCCAAGGCACGATCCGATCGCAGTGGTCGACCCGGTTGGCGAGCGTGCCGAGCTCGGGACAGGCGATCAGCACGACATCGCCGACCTTGTGGGTAAAGCCGCCGCCCGGCCGGTCGCGATCCTGGATCGGCGCGAACATCGTGCCGCAGTAGAGCATCACCCCGTCCGGATACTGGTGATTGCCGCCGACGGTCTGGCCGACCAGCTCGGTCACGTCGCGGCTGATCCGGCTCATGGAGCTGCTGCCCTTGAGCTCGAAGCCGTCCTCGCCGCTGACCCTGAGGCTGATCGTGGCGGCGCGCAGCTGCTCGAGCCCGAAGCTGTCGTCGAGCAGGCGGACGAACGGCCCGAGCGCGGCGGACGCGTTGTTGTCCTTGGCCTTGCCGAGCAGAAGCGCGCTTCGCCCCTCGACGTCGCGCAGGTTGACGTCGTTGCCCAGCGTCGCCCCGACGATCTCGCCCCTGGCATTGACCGCGAGCACCAGCTCGGGCTCGGGATTGTTCCAGGACGAATCCGCGCGCACCCCGATCTCGCTGCCGGTGCCGACCGCGGCCATCGGCGGGCATTTGGTGAAGATCTCGGCATCCTTGCCGATCCCGACCTCGAGGTACTGCGACCACGCGCGCTCGGCGAGCAGATGCTCCTTGAGGCGCATGGCGGCCTCCGAGCCCGGCCGGATCTTCGACAGGTCGGTCCCGATCACCTCGGTGATGGTGCGCCGGACCGCCTCGGCCTTGCCGGCATCGCCGCGCGCCTGCTCCTCGATCACCCGCTCGAGCAGGCTGGTCGCGAAGGTCACGCCGCTGGCCTTGATCGCCTGCAGATCGGCGGGCGCCAGGAAGTACGGTAGCTCTGGGTCGCGCCGGTCATAGGCGCTGTTGGCCAGGATCCCGGCGAGATCGCCGAGCCGCTCGCCGGGCGCGCGGGCGAGCGTCAGGGGATCCTCGGCGTTCAGAAGCTCACTCAGCGTCGGCGCGCTGCGGCCGAGGTCGTAGACCGCGTCGTGGCGGATCGCGACCGGGGAGGGTCCCGGCACCCTGCCCGGAACCCACGCCCGCCCGACCAGCGTGCCGGTCATCCCATCCGCCGGCAGGCTCGCCGCCGGCGTCAAATGCTCCTGCATCTCCGCCTCCCAACCCCGATTGCCAGCGCCGCCCGTCAGGGCGCGATCAGCGCCAGCGACGGAAAGTAGGTCCGATAGCGCGCCACGTCACGCGTGAGCAACCGGTAGCCGCGCACGGCCGCATGCGCTCCGATATAGAAATCCGGCAGCGGCGACGTCCGTCGGCCGCCGCGTCGGCGGTAGTTGAGAAAGCACTTTCCCGCGAGGAACGCTGCCTCATAGGGTAGCGGTTCGCGCCGAAATACTTCGGCTGGCACGAGCTCCTCAAGATCCTCGACCGATCTGTAGCCGATCGAAATCTCCGCGTAGACGATGGGGTTGATCACGAGCACCGATTCCGATGCCGCCTCAGCGATCGCGGACCGCGACCAGAGCCCCCAGCGTGGGTCTCGGTAGGCGACGTCGAGCACGACGTTGCTGTCAACCAGGACCGGCCTCATTCCTCGCCACGCGTCAAGGCCATGATCTCGTCGGTCGACATCTTCACGGTTGCGCTGCCCCAAAGACGCCGTACGGCTCTTTGGCCGCGGGTCTCGCCCCGAGGCGCCTTGGCGCGGACGATCCGGACGCCTTCGCCATCGAGCTCAAAGTCCACGTCGGTGTGTGGCAGCAGCCCGGTCTTCTCCCGAATCTCCGCCGGGATCGTGACCTGGCCTTTGGATGTGATGCGCACGCGAGCCCTCCGCGTTGTCTTACGTAAGAATGTAAGACTTCCTCCGACGTTCAGTCAACCCCGACCGGCCATCAGAGCGCCTTTGCCTGGGCGCGGAGCACGTGCTTTTGGATCTTGCCGGTCGAGGTCTTGGGCAGCTCGGCGAAGATGATGGTCTTCGGGCATTTGAAGTGGGCGAGGATCGTGCGGCAATGCGCGATCAGATCGTCGGCCGTGGCTTCGGCGCCGTCCTTGAGGGTGACGAAGGCGCAGGGACTTTCCCCCCACTTAGGATCAGGCTTGGCGACCACCGCGGCTTCGAGCACGGCAGGATGGCGGTAGAGGGCACCTTCGACTTCAATACTCGAGATATTTTCGCCGCCCGAGATGATGATGTCCTTGGCGCGATCCTTGACCTCGCAATAGCCGTCGGCGTGCATCACCGCGAGGTCGCCGGTGTGGTACCAGTCACCGCGAAAGGCCTCCCGGGTGGCTGCCGGGTTCTTGAGATAGCCCTTCATCACGGTGTTGCCGCGCAGCATGATCTCGCCGATCACCGCGCCGTCGCGCGGCACCGGCCGCAGGCTCTGCGGGTCGATCACCTCGAGCGCCTCGAGGTTCGGATAGCGCACGCCCTGGCGGGCCTGAAGCGCTGCCTGCTCGTCCGCGGGCAGGGCGTCCCACGCCTCCTGCCAGGCACACACCGAGGCGGGGCCGTAGCACTCGGTCAGGCCATAGAGGTGGACCATGTCGATGCCGAGCGCGGTCAGCCTCTCGAGGACCGCGGCCGGCGGAGCGGCGCCGCCGGTCATCGCCTGGACCCGGTGCGCGAACGGCCGGCGCAGCGCATCCGGGGCGTTGGCGATCAGGTTCATGACGATCGGGGCGCCGCACAGATGCGTGACCCGATGCGCCGCAATTGCCGCATAGATGGCGCCAGCATCGACGCGCCTGAGGCACACATGCGTGCCGGCCTGCAGCGTCGCGCTCCAGGTGAAGGCCCAGCCGTTGCAGTGGAACATCGGCAGCGTCCAGAGGACGACCGGATGCAGGCCGATGCCGTTGGCGAGCGCCTGGCCGATCGCGGCCAGGTACGCGCCCCGGTGGTGAACCACGACGCCCTTCGGGTGGCCGGTCGTGCCCGAGGTGTAGTTGAGCCCGATCGCCTGCCACTCGTCGGCCGGATAGAGCGGCTCGAACCCCTCGTCGCCCTCAGACAGCAGCTCCTCATAGGTCAGCTCGCCCAGCCGCTCGCCCTCGCCCCGATACTGCCGGTCGACCACATCGACCACCAGCGGTGGCCGCCGGACTTGCTTGAGCGCTGCTTTGATTGCGGGCGCGAACTCCGGGTCGGTCAGCAGCACCTTGGCCTGCCCATGCTCGAGGATGTAGGCGACCGTCTCGGCTTCGAGCCGGATGTTGATGCTGTTCAGCACCGCGCCGGCCATCGGCACGCCGAAATGCGCCTCCAGCATCGCCGGCACGCTCGGCAGCATCGCCGCGACCGTATCGCCAGGCGCCACCCCGCGTCCGGCGAGGGCCGCCGCGAGCCTGCGCGCCCGCGCCCGGAACGCGGCATAGCTCGCGCGCATGTCGCCATGAATCCAGGCGGTCCGCCCCGGCCAGACGTCGGCCGCGCGCTCGAGGAAGCTGATCGGCGTCAGCGGCGCATGGTTGGCGGCGTTGCGCTCCAGCCCCTGCTCATAGGCAGAGCCCTTCGGATGCCCGGCCCGTCTCACCCTTCGCCTCCGTTTTTCCGAACTTCAAGTCTAGCACGAGGCGAGGGCCGGCGGGAACGCTCAGCCGCGACGCATGGTCTGGTACTTGCTCGCGTAGTGCTTGCCGAGCCGCTTGCGCGTCTGGTCCGCAAGCCTCGGGTTCGCTTTCGCCGCCGGCTCCTTGCGGCCATCCGGCGCGGCCGACCCGCTTGCCTGCGACGGCCGCGGCTCAGGCTTGCTCCGCTTCATGGCTGGATCGGCGGCTCCGTCTTCGGCCGGACCCGCCGCAGGAACTCCCAGACCGGCAGCGCCGTCAGCCCGCCGATCATGCCCGCCAGATAGCTCGGCAGGGCGAAGCTGAAGACCGCCGACCAGATCAGCCCGACGATGAAGCTGGTCGCCAGCATGGCGACCACGGTGATCACCAGCTTCTGCCAAAACGGCATCGCCCCCTCCCCGCTCGCTGCCCGCCGCCCCCTTTACCACCGGGGGACCGGGACGTCATGTGGATCGTAGCGCACAGCGAGCGCCGCCCTGGCGATGACCGCGGTCCGGCTCGTCTCGACCTGCCGTCCAAGCCTTGGCGAATGAGCGCTGATGGTCGGACCCACCACCCGGCGGCGGGTCAGGGGCGGGCGGGAAACCCGCTCAGCGGGGCGGTCCTTATGACCGCGGCGTTGCCATGGCTGATGGCAAGGCCTGGCCGCCGCACGCCAGAGCCGACCACGCCGGCCCGACCGCTACTTGGTGCAGTCGGTCAGCTGCTTCTCGTCGATCGAGAAGGCATACTTGCCGCCGGCCTTGACCTCGACGTCCTTGACCTGGCAGCTGCGGCCTTTGACGTCGTGCAGTTTGACATCGTACTTGCCTGGCTTCACGTCTTTGAGCGCCAGCCGCTCGTCCGCCTCGACCGTCTTATCCTCGTCGTTGAGGCACTGGTTGGGGCCCCAGTTGGTCGTGCCGGCGGGTGCCAGGTACAGCTGATCGATCGTGTTCGCGGTCAGGTTCCAGAACTGCATCTGCTCCGCAGCCTGCGCCGGGCCGCCGCTCGCAAGCCCCGCCAGAACCACCAGCAGCCCGACGCCCGCGAACCTGCCCGGCACCCATCCTCGAGCCGACATCTGCCCTTCTTCTTCCCTGGGAGGTTGCCCGCGCGGCAGCGCCGCCGCGGTCCACGTCAATCAGTAGCCTGGCCACGGCGCTCACCGCAAGCGTGCGTCGTCACATCCCGCGCTGCTTCATCTTGTCTTCATCAATTCTTCACCGTTGATTCATCTTGCCTGACGATTGCCTTGGTTGCGCTTCGCGCTGGGTTATGTCGGTGGACCCCAGCGCGGCGCCATGCCGTGTGGCGCTTGCCCGGCGCCCTGGGACAGCAGCAGGCCTCTGCGGGGTTCGGCGAACCTCTGGTCCAGGAAGCGATAGACCTGGTGCTCCAGGTCATGGCCGCCGAGAAAGGTCATCGCGAGGAAGGTCGTCTGGTGATCATAGGGGTAGGTGATCCGTTCCGGGCGTCCGAACGCGCGCCACAAGCGCTCGCGCGCGCTCTTCGGCACGCAGGTGTCGTTGCCCGCCTCGATCATCAGGACGCGGCTCGGGTCCGCCATGCCGGCGAAGCGGGCCGGGTTGATCTCGGCCAAGGCTCGCTCGAGCGCGCGCTTGAACTGATCGAGCGACCAGCCGAAGCGCTTGAGGATGCTGTCCCGCGGGTCCTGGATATCTTGGTTGCAGGCGGCCAGGATCTCATGCAGATCGGCGCCGCCCATGATCAGGATGCCGGCCGCGAGCCGCGGCTCGTTGGCGATCACGACGCTGGCTACCACAGCGCTGATGCTGAAGCCGATCAGGCCGATCCGCTCCGGATCGACGTCGGGCTGGCTCTGTGCCCAATCGACCACGCGCCGGATGTCGATCACGGTGTCGACGAAGCGGTCGACCATCCGCCGCAGCGTGCGGAAGAACTCCGCCTCGTCGCGGGCTTTGCCGATCGCCTGCATATCGAACAACGGCTCCTCGCCCAAAATCTGCAGGACGTTGACCGCGCCCGCGCTGTAAGCCCGCAGGCCTTCAGACATGGTGTTGGGCGGATAAGCGCGCATGGCGTTGATCGCGGCCGAGGTGGCGTCGAAGGGATACGTGGGCATGCCCCAGATCGGCAACACGATGACCAACGGCTTGGCGCCTCTGTGCTTGCTTTGGTAGTAGCGGGCGGTGACCAGATTGGCGGGCTGACCGTTCTCGCCGACCGAAGGCAGCGCCAGGGACTTGATCCAGTAGTCGGCGTCTTCGCCCGTGGTCCGGTAAGCCGGATGGGGCCAGTGGTCGACGTAGTCGAACTCACCGAGGCCGATCCTGACCAGCGCTGGCCGATCGGCCGCGGTATCCGGCAGGAAGGGCGTGCGCACGTGCGAGGCGCAGCTCGCGAGCGACCCCGCTGCCAGGAGTGCTGCGCACAGCCGGGCGGTCCGGGTCACGTCGGCAGGCGCTCAGGCGGCCGGCGATCGGCCGCTGACGTGACGAAGTTCGGCATCAGACTGATGACCGGAGGCTCGTGCAGGGATGGCGCGCAACGGGTTCCGAGAGCCTGCGAGCCAGCGCTCGTCCAACCGTTCCGGTTGCGCCCGTCATCCAACTCATCGCGCCGCCCCCCCGATAACCCGACTGTTGAGGGTAGGGTACCGGAAGCGGCTCCAGAGAGCCACCTCTGAGAGGCCTGGCTGGCTGCTTTGCCGCGGGCGTCGGGGAGATGTCGGGAGCCGGGGCGCTGAACGCAGCTTTCGTTCGCGAGCCCTGCAAGAGCTCGCTCGCGGCCTCAGACTTCGATCACCACGTAGTCATCCTCGACCGTGACCTCGAAGGTCTCCGCGATGTAGGGGCCCAGGGCCAGGGCGCCCCCGGGCATGGTGGTGGCAGCGTAGTTCTTGACCCGCAGGCGCGCCGGATCGCAAAAGGATTTGCCGGTGCGCAGGTCGTACTCCCAGCCGTGCCAGGGGCAGCGGATGATCTCGCCGCGGCGGCTGTAGCGGACCTCGCCGGGCGCGCTCGCCTCCACAAGCCCGGTGAGCTTGCCCCGGCTGAGGCTGCCGCCCTGATGCGGGCAGCGGTCGAGCAGCGCGAAATATTCGCCCTCGACGTTGAAGACCACGACCTCGCGGCCGCGGATGGTCACCAAGCGGCGGCTGCCGGGCGGCAGCTCCGCGACCTTGGCGACCACGTGCCGCTCCATCAGTCGAGCCGGTAGAGCTTCCGGGCGTTGCCGCGGCGGATCATCTCCTGCCGCTCGGGATCGAGCCCGCGCGGCAGGGCCTGGGTCGGATCGTCGAAGTCCCAGTGGGGATAGTCGGTCGCGTACAGCAGCCGGTCGAAGCCGATCCAGCCCATGGCGTCCAGGAGGTGCTCGCGCCGTTCCGGCTCCTCCATCGGCTGGGTCGTGATCCAGACATGGTCGCGGATGTATTCGGACGGCCTGCGGGTCAGATGCGGCACTTCGTCGGCGCTGCGCAGCACCTGCCGGTCGAGCCGCCAGGCGAGCGCCGGCAGCCAGCCGAAGCCGCCCTCGATCAGCACCACCTTGAGCTTCGGGAACGCATCGAACACGCCCTCCAGGACCATGCTCGCGACCACCGTCTGACAGGTGGTCGAATGGCCGCTCATCTCCTCGATGTAGTAGGACGGCCAGCCGGCGGCCGAGACCGGATAGCCGCTATAGCCGAAGACGTGGACGCCAAGCGGCAGATCGTGCCGGCAGGCGGCCTCGAAGATCGGCCAGTAGCGGCGCTTGCCGAGCGGCTCGCTGGTCCGGCTCAAGACCAGGATCTGCTTGAAGTGCGGATTGCCGGCGCAGCGGTCGATCTCGTCCTTGGCCATGGCGCCGTCGTCGTAGGGGACCACGATCGAGGCCTTGAAGCGCTCGTCCTGGCGGGTCCAGGCGTCGAGCTGCCAGTCGTTGATGGCGCTCGCCATGGCGGCGCTGAAGCCGAGGTTCTGGTCGCCCTGGCCGGTCACCGCAAGTGGGCTCAAGATCGCGGTCTCGATGCCGTAGGCGTCCAGGTAGTGCGCCTGCATGTAGCCGAGATCGCTGCCCGGCCTGGTGCCGCCAGGGCCCCAGGCATCGCGGCGGCAGGCCCGCGGCGCCGCCTTGGGATAGGGGTCCATCTGAGCAAAGCCGTGCCGTGGCCGCAGCCCGTAGGTGTTGAGGTGGCGCCACCAGCGGTCCGACAGATAGGGCCGCAGATCGGAGAACGCCTTGACCGTGGGGTGGACGTCGCAGTCGACGATCCCGGTCCGGCTCGCCCGGATCTGCGCCGGCTCCGGTACGGATCTGATCGAGGGACGCTCCAGAACCGTGCTCATCTGTGCTCTCCCAGGCGGGGATAGGTGGCGAGCGGGTTGCGGACCAGGACCCTCTCGAGCAGCGCCGCCGGCATTCCTTCTGGTATGGTATCATCGCCCTCGAAGTGCCAGTGCGGAAAGTCGGACGCGTACAGCAGGATCTCATCCGAGCCGATGTGCTCGAGCACGCGCTCGAGATCGTGCGCGTCCGGCGGGCTGTCGAGCGGCTGGATCGTGAGGCGGACGTGCTCGCGCACGATCTCGGCGGGCGGGCGGTCGACCCACGGGACCTCACTGCGCAGCCCGCGCCAGAACTTCGAGAACCGCCAGAGGAACCCGGGCAGCCAGGTGACCCCGGATTCCAGCAGCACGACCTTGAGCTCCCTGAACTTGGCGAACACGCCCTCGGCGATCAGGCTCGCGAGCTGCGCCTGGAAGCCCTGGGTCTGCGCCACGTAGTCCTCGATGTGGTAGGACGGCCAGCCGACCGAGGTGACCGGATGGCGATAGCTGCTGCCGGCATGGATCCCGACCGGCAGGCGGTGGCGTTCGGCGGCCTCAAAGATCGGCCAGTAGAGGCTCCGCCCGAGCGGCATCTCGCCGGTCGCGAGCAGGAGCACCTGGACGAAGCGGGGGTCGGCCGCCCGGCGCTCGATTTCCGCCACGGCGCGGGCGGGGTTCTGGGGCGTCACCACGATCGAGGCCCGAAGCCGCGGCTCGGGGTCGAGCCATTCCCGCGCCAGCCAGTCGTTGACCGCGCCGGCGAAGGCCGCGGCCATGGGCTCGTCATTGATCAGCTGGACGCCGTAGAGGCAATTCAGGATCGCGATCTCGGTCTGCCAGCGGTCCAGGACCTGGGTCCGCAGCGTCGCCAGATCCTCGGCGGGGCGGCCCGCGGGCGTGCGCCAGTCCGGGCGGCAGCTGAGCGGCGCCTGCGGCGGATAGCTCCGGCTCTCGAAGCCCTCAATGCCGCGCACCTCGACCATGTCCTGCCAGTAGTCGTCGAGATAGGGAACCAGCGCCTTGACGTCCGGCACGTTGGCATGGACGTCGCAGTCGATGGCACCCCGGCCTCTGACGTTCACGCCCAAGCTTCCCCCAAGGGCCGGTCTGCCGTCCGGCGCTTCGCTGACGCCTAGCCTCGCCCGACACACCCGTCAAGGCGACCGGCGGCGGCGGCGATGTTCAGGGTATCATCCGGAAGGGGGCGGGCCGGCCGCGCCGGTGCGCTGGAACTCGGCGTGGATCTCGAGGGTCACCTGGTCGCCGACCGCGGGGGCGTAGGCGCCAAGGCCGAAGTCGGACCGGGTGAGCGTGCCGCTGGCGGCGAAGCCTAGCGTATAGTGCCCGGTGAGCAGGCTGTCGGCGCCGCCGTTGAAGGTGACCTCCAGGGTGACCGGCGCGGTCACGCCGTGCAGGGTCAGATCGCCGATGACCCGACCGGTCTTCTCGCCGGTGATCATGATCGTCCGGCTCTCGAAGCGGGCCTGCGGGAACTTGGCTGTGTCGAACCAGTCGGGGCCGCGCAGGTCCTGCTCGAACTTCGGCAGGTTGAGGTCGATGCTGGCGGTGTCGACTAGCACCGTCAGGCGGGCCGCCTGGGGCTGCTTGGGGTCGAAGTCGAGCGCGCCCTCGAAGCGGTCGAAGCGGCCGACGAGCTCGGAAAATCCGAAGTGGTCGACCTTGAACAGCAGCGAGGCGTGCTCCGGGTCGAGCCGGTAGGCGCCGCCCGGCAGCTGGGCGAGTTCGAGCGTCTGGTTGTGCGAGGGCAGCAGATAGCCGCAGGCGCCGAGGGTGAGCGCGAGCCCGAGGCAGGAGAGGAGGCGCAGGCCCGGCAGGCGTGGACGGAGTGGCATGGCGTTTCCCTATTCCCGGTCGGTTTGGATGTCCGGCTTGTGCTTCGGCTTGCGTGCGTAGCGTCGGCGGTTTTGCTCCTTGCGTGCCCGAAAGGCCGCCGCCCGCAACGTCCGCGCGATCGGATTGCGGCGTTTGACGGCCTGGCCCTGGCGGCTCTTGATGCGTCTCGTCATCGCGGCGCGCAAGATGCATGGTGGGAGGTAGCCGGTCGTGGTCGCCCCCGGCCGGCGGCGGGCAGACGAGCGCGATCGGACGGCATGGACTTCGTCATCATCCAGGTCCTGAACGGTTTGGCCAGTGCGTCGTCGCTGTTCCTGGTCGCAGCCGGGCTCTCGATCATCTTCGGGGTCACCCGGATCGTGAACTTCGCCCACGGCTCGTTCTACATGCTGGGCGCCTATCTGGCGGTCAGCCTGACCGGCTGGCTGGGCGGCGCCACCTCGGCGCTCGGCTTCTGGCTCTCGCTCCTGCTGGCCGCGGGCATCGTCGCCGGCATCGGCGCTCTGGTCGAGGTCCTGCTGCTGCGCCGGATCTACCAGGCCCCGGAACTGTTCCAGCTGCTCGCGACCTTCGGCGTCGTCCTGATCGTGGGCCAGCTGGTGGTGATCGTCTGGGGCCCGGATGCTTTGATCGGGCCGCGGGCCCCGGGGCTCAGCGGCTCGATCGATGTGCTGGGCCAGCGCTTTCCGCAATACGAGCTGGTGCTGATCGCGCTCGGGCCCGCGGTCCTCTGCGCGCTCACCTGGCTGTTCCGGCACACCCGGTTCGGCGTTCTGGCGCGCGCCGCGACCGAGGACCGCGAGATGGTTGCCGCCCTCGGGGTCGACCAGAGGGCGCTGTTCACCGCCGTGTTCGCGCTCGGCGCCGGCCTCGCCGCGTTCGGCGGCGCGCTCCAGTTGCCGCGCGATGCGGTCACCCACGACATGGATCTTCGGATCATCGTCGATGCCTTCGTGGTCGTGGTGGTCGGCGGCATGGGCAGCGTGCCCGGCGCCTACCTCGCAGCACTCCTGATCGGCGAGCTCACCGCCTTCGGCATCTGGGTGTTCCCGCAGATCACGCTGGTCCTGACCTTCCTGATCATGGCGGTGGTCCTGGTGGTCCGGCCCTATGGCCTGCTCGGCAAGCCGGAAATGGCGCTTGCGACCGCGGCCGGCGCCGTGGCACCGCCGCTGTCGCCGCCGGACCGGCGCGCGCGCTTGGCGTGGCTCGGTCTCGTGCTGGCGCTCCTGTTGGCGCCGCTCCTGATCGGCAGCTATGTGCAGTTCCTGCTGATCGAGATCTTCTGCCTCGCGCTGTTCGCCCAGAGCCTGCATTTCCTGATGGGGCCGGGCGGCATGACCTCGTTCGGCCACGCCGCCTATTTCGGCCTCGGCGCCTATGGCGCGGGCCTGCTGGTCGAGCATCTCGCGGCCCCGATGGGGCTCGCCCTGCTCGCCGCACCCCTGCTGGCCGGCGCCGGGGCGCTGCTGTTCGGCTGGTTCTGTGTCCGCCTTGCCGGCGTCTATCTGGCGATGCTCTCGCTCGCCTTCGCCCAGATCGTCTACGCCGTCGCGTTCCAGTGGTCCGATCTCACGGGCGGCGACAACGGTCTGGTCGGCATCTGGCCGTCGGCGTGGGCCAGCTCGACGATCGTCTTTTATTACTTCTCCTTGACTGTGAATCTCATCGCGATGACGTTGCTTGGATCCTTCGTGTTCGCGCCCTTTGGTCTCACGCTCCGGGCCGCGCGCGACGCGCCGCTGCGGGCCGAGGCGATCGGCATCGACATCCGCACCCACCGGTGGCTGGCGTTCGCCATCGCGGGCAGCTTCGCGGGTCTGGCGGGCGGCCTGCTCGCCTTCCTCAAGGGCACGATCGATCCCGGCTGGCTCGCGATCCCGCAGTCGGTCGACGGCCTGGTTATGGTCCTGCTCGGCGGCGTGGAGACGCTCGCGGGGCCCCTGGTCGGCGCGGCCGTCTATCACGGCCTCCAGATCTGGTTCGCGACGGTGACCCGCTACTGGCCGCTGATCGTCGGGCTGATCATCGTCACGCTGGTGCTGGCCTTCCCGCACGGCATCGTCGGCTGGCTGCAGCGCCGGCGCGGCTCAAGCCGAAGCAGCCTGATGACGGTCCTTAAGGTCCGGGGCCTGGCCAAGGCCTTTGGCGGCGTGCAGGCGGTCCGGGGGCTGAGCTTCGATCTGGCGGCCGGCGAGCTGCTCGCCCTGATCGGGCCGAACGGCGCCGGCAAGACTACCTGCTTCAATTGCCTGAACGGCCAGCTCCGGCCCGATCGCGGCAGCGTCAAGCTCAACGGCCGCGAGCTGGCTGGCCTGCCGCCACGCCGGGTCGCGCGCCTGGGCGTTGGCAGAACCTTCCAGATCACCCAGACCTTCGCATCCCTGACCGTGGCCGAGAACGTTCAGCAGGCCCTGCTCGCCAGGCATGGGCGCACGCGCCGCCTATGGCCGCCGGCCGGGCGACTGTTCCATAACGAGGCGTTGGCCATGCTGGAGCGGGTCGGGATGGCCGATCAGGCCAGGCGCTCCTGCGCGGTGCTCGCCTATGGCGACCTCAAGCGGGTCGAGCTCGCGATCGTGCTCGCCCAGCAGCCCGTGCTCCTGCTGATGGACGAGCCGACCGCCGGCATGGCCCCCGAAGAGCGCCGCGCGCTGATGGCGCTCGCCCGCTCGCTGGTCCGCGAGCAGAACCTCGCCCTCCTGTTCACCGAGCACGACATGGACGTGGTGTTCGGCCACGCCGATCGGATCCTGGTGATGAGCCGGGGTGAGCTGGTTGCCGAGGGCACGCCCGAGCAGGTACGCGCCGATCCTTTGGTGCAGGCGATCTATCTCGGCGCCGGCAGCCTCGCGCGGCCGGGCGCGATCGCTGCGGGCGCACGGCGCCATGCTTGAGGTCGCATCCGTGCACAGCTACTACGGCCGCGCCCACATCCTGGACGACGTCAGCTTCACGGTCGGCCGGGGCGAGGTGGTGGCCCTGCTCGGCCGCAACGGTGCCGGCAAATCGACCACGCTCAAGAGCATCATCGGCTTGGTGCCGCCTGCCAAGGGCTGGATCCGCTTCGACGGCCACGATCTGGTCGGCCGGCCGCCGCACGAGATCGCGCGCCTCGGCCTCGGCTACGTGCCGGAGGAGCGGCGGATCTTCGCCGGGCTCACGGTCATGGAGAATCTCGAGGTCGGCCGCCAGCCGCCGCGCGACCGCGCGCCGCAGTGGACGCCCGAGCGCCTGTTCGGGCTGTTCCCGAACCTGGCCGAGCTGCGCGCCCGGCCGGCCGGCCGAATCTCGGGCGGCGAGCAGCAGATGCTGACCATCGCGCGCACGCTGATGGGCAACCCGCGCGCGATCCTTTTGGACGAGCCCTCGGAGGGTCTGGCGCCGGTGATCGTCGAGCTGATGGCGGCGGCCATCTGGGAGCTCAGCCGGGACGGCCTGACGGTCTTGCTCGCAGAGCAGAACCTGCGCTTCGCCGGCGCGGTCGCCGACCGCGCGCTGATCATCGAGAAGGGCCGGATCCGCTATCAGGGCACGATGACCGAACTCGACGCCCGGGCGGACGTGCGGGCGGCGTATCTCACGCTTTGACCGACTTTCCGGCCTCGCTCGACGCATCGTAGATTCGGGCCGGGGCGCACAGATTTTTTCGACCAACGCCCTTGCCAGGCCGGTCCGTGATGCTCATAATAAGCAAGCTTACTATAAGCATGTCGAGCCCCATGGACGATCCCTATCAAAGTGTCGGTGTGCTGCTGGTCGACGTCGCCCGGCTGCTGCGCCGCAACTTCAACCGACGCGCCCAGGGCCTGGGCCTGACCCAGCCGCAGTGGCAGGCGCTCGCGCGTATCTCCCAGAATCAAGGCATGAACCAGGCCTGCCTGGCGGATCTGCTCGAGGTCCAGCCGATCACGCTCACCCGTCTGATCGACCGGCTCGAGGCGGCCGGCTGGGTCGAGCGCAGGCCCGATCCCGCCGACCGGCGGGTCCAGCGCCTCCATCTGACCGTCAAGGCCGAGCCGCTGCTCGACGACATCCGCGCGCTCGCGACCGAGACCCGCGAGGAGGCGATGCAGGGGCTGTCCGACCGCGAGCGCCGGCAGCTGCTGCAGACGCTGCAGACGGTCAAGGGCAACCTGGTCCGGGAGGAGGTGGCCCGTGCTTAGCCTCCTGCGGTCCCGACGTCCGGCTCCGCCGGCCCCGGTCGGGGCGGGCAGGACCGTGGTCGCCGAGGCCCACATCGCGACCCCGGAGCGCCGGCGGCGCTGGCTGCGCCGCGTGCTGCTGCTGCTCGGGCCGGCGCTGGTCCTGATCGTTGCCGGCTACTTCTATGTCACCGGCGGCCGCTACGTCGACACCGACGACGCCTACGTCAAGGCCGACATGGTCGATGTCAGCGCCGAGGTCTCGGGCCCGATCGTCGAGGTCGACGTGCACGAGAACCAGCACGTCGACCGCGGCCAGGTCCTGTTCGAGCTCGATCCGCAGCCGTTCAAGATCGCGCTCGCCCAGGCCGAGGCGCGCCTCAAGAAGGCCGACAACGACGTCCGAGCGCTCAAGGCGAGCTACCGGCAAAAGCAGCAGGAGCTGGCGCTCGCGAACCAGAATGTCGCCTATGCCGAGCAGGAGTTCCAGCGCCAGGCCAAGCTCGCGAAGCGCGACTTTGCTTCACAGGCGAAGTACGACGAGGCGCAGCACAATCTGGAGGTGGCGCACCAGCAGGTCGCCATGACCGACCAGGAGCTGCGCGGCCTGCTCGCCGATCTGGGCGGCGATCCGGATACCCCGGTCGAGCAGCACGCGACCTACCTCGAGGCCAAGGCCGCGCGCGACAAGGCGGCCCTCGATCTGCAGCACGCGACCGTCACCGCGCCGTTCGCGGGCATCGCCAGCCAGAAGCCCGATCTTGGCGACTACGTCACCGCCGGCAGGCCGGTGATGAGCATCGTCGCCGACCAGGACGTCTGGGTCGACGCCAACTTCAAGGAGACCGATCTGACCCACGTCCGGCCCGGGCAGCCGGCGACCGTCCGGATCGACACCTATCCTGACCGTGAATGGCCAGCCACGGTCGAGAGCATCAGCCAGGCGACCGGGGCGCAGTTCTCGGTGCTGCCGGCACAGAACTCGAGCGGCAACTGGGTCAAGGTGGTGCAGCGGATCCCGGTCCGGATCGCGCTCGAGACCGGGCCCGACGATCCGCCGCTGCGCGCCGGCATGAGCGTCACCGCCGAGATCGACACCGGCCATCACCGCGAGCTGCCGGGCTTCGTCCAGACCGCGCTCGCCTGGGCGGGCTACGTCGCCGAGCCGGGGAGCGCCCAGGCCCGGAGCCGCTGATGAGCCCCCCGCAGGGCGACGGCGCGCCCATCAATCGCGCCTTGATCACGGTCTCGGTCATGCTGGCGACGATCATGCAGGCGCTCGACATGACGATCGCCAACGTCGCCTTGCCGCACATGCAGGGCAGCATGTCGGCAACCCAGGACCAGATCTCGTGGGTTTTGACCTCCTACATCGTCGCCGCCGCGATCATGACCCCGCCGACCGGCTGGCTCGCGGCGCGCTACGGCCGCAAGCGCCTGTTCCTGGTCGCGGTCACCGGCTTCACGCTGGTCTCGATGCTGTGCGGCGCCGCCACCTCGCTCGACGAGATCGTGCTGTTCCGCCTGCTCCAGGGCGCGTTCGGGGCCGGGCTCGTGCCGCTCTCCCAAGCGGTCCTGCTCGACAGCTATCCGCCCGAGAGCCACGGCCGGGCGATGGCCATGTGGGGGGTCGGCGTCATGGTCGGCCCGATCCTCGGGCCCACGCTCGGCGGTTGGCTCACTGAATACTACAACTGGCGCTGGGTGTTCTACATCAACCTGCCGTTCGGCATCCTGGCGCTGCTCGGCCTGCTCGCCTTCGTCCCGGAGACCAAGCGGGACAGCTCGCGCCCGTTCGACTTCTTCGGCTTCGCGCTGCTCAGCCTCGCGCTGGGCGCGCTTCAGCTGATGCTCGATCGCGGTGAGACCAAGGACTGGTTCTCCTCGACCGAGATCATCGCCGAGGCGGTCATCGCCGGCCTCTGCTTCTACCTGTTCCTGGTCCACATGTTCACCGCCAGGCGGCCGTTCATCGAGCCCGCGCTGTTCAAGGACCGCAATTTCGCGACCGGCCTCCTGTTCATCTTCGTGGTCGGGATCATCCTGCTCGCGACCTTGAGCCTCTTGCCGCCGTTTCTCCAGAACCTGATGGGCTATCCGGTGCTGACCACAGGCTACCTTCTGGCGCCGCGCGGGGTCGGCACGATGGGTGCGATGTTCATGGTCGGCTTCCTCACGGGCCGGATCGACGTCCGCGCGCTGATCCTGATCGGGATCAGCCTGACGGCGCTCTCGCTCTGGCAGATGGCAGGCTTCACCGCCGACGTGAGCTCGCACGCGATCATCGAGAGCGGGCTGATCCAGGGGCTGGGGCTGGGGTTCATGTTCGTGCCACTGAGCACGGTCGCGTTCGCGACCCTGCCAGTCGAGCGGCGTACCGAGGCAACCGCGATGTTCAGCCTGATGCGCAACATCGGCAGCTCGATCGGCATCTCGGTGGTGGTCAGCCTGCTCGCCCAGAACACCCAGATCAACCACGCGACGCTCGCCGCGCACGCGACGCCCTTCAACCCCATGTTCCAGGCGCCCCATCTGCCGGCACTCTGGAGCCTCGGCAGCCAGGCCGGCATGATGGCTCTCAACAACGAGATCACCCAGCAGGCGGCGGCGATCGCCTACGTCGACGACTTCCGGCTCATGATGTACCTCATGCTGCTCGCGATCCCGATGCTGCTGCTGCTGCGCAGCCCGCGCCGCCAGCGCGCCGCCACCGCCGCTTTGGCGGTTGCCGAGTAGGTGAACCGCGTCCGCCCATTGACAGCGCGCGATCGACTGCCAAGGTTAAAGAACCGATAGGCGATGGAGTTCGCCTCTAACCGCCCTCGGGGCTGATGACTCCTCTGCGACCGACGTGACGGGGATGAGGAGGAGTCGACATGAAGGCCCGCCACACGCCTCGTGGAGCCGCGAGGTTGGAGCTGGCACGAGCGGCCGACCAGCCGGCGTCGGACGACCGGCCCGGCCCTCGGCAGGATGTTGCTACCCCGGGACGGCAACCCGCTGACGGCGCGATCGCATCGGCCGACGCCGGCGCGCTGGACACTTCCCTCCGGCGTCCCGGTTCTGAGCGCGCGGCAACCATCACCTTCCGCAGCATCTTGTTGCCGCCGGGCGCCCGAGAGCCGCAGACGGAGCCCGCCGACCAGCCGGAATTCTTCCGCGATCTGAATCTCGACAAAGTCGTCGCCGCGGTCACCGCCGGCAAAGATGACTACAATCTCCGTCCCTTCTTTTACCGCCCACTGCGTGATCTCGCGACGCTCGCCTATCGTCACGAAGTGATGGTAGATCTCGAACGCGCCGATACTTTACCTGCGGTTCGGTCTTTCGCGCAGGGCATGCGCAGCGTCCGTCAGCATCGCGATCTGTCAGCGAAGCTGCACTACCAGCATCAGAAGAAACTGTGGTTTCTCGATGCGACTGCCACCTACTGCAGCACGATCGCCGCGCTCAAGCAGGACTTGCGGGCCGTAAATTTGCAATCTGAGGGCTGCGTGGCGTTTCGAAGCTACCTGGAAGACTACACGGCCGCCGAGGGCTTCGCGGCCCTCAAGGCCGAGACCGACCAGCTCAAGGCCGACCTGTCGACCGTCAAATACTCCATGCTCATCCGAGGCGACAAGATCACGGTTCGGAAATACGAGGATGCTGCCGATTATAGTGCCGTGGTCCAGCGCACCTTCGATCGATTCAAACAAGGCGGCGTCAAGGATTATCTGGTAAAATTTGCCGACGGCCTCGACATGAACCATGTCGAGGTGGGGGTACTCGGGTTCGTGGCCAACTTGTATCCGGAGATATTTGCCGATCTGGACAATTACGTGGAACGCCACCAGCGTTTCATAGACCCGACCATCGAAAGGTTTGACCGGGAGATCCAATTCTACGTGTCCTATCTGGAGCACATCGCGGGCTTGAAAGGCCACGGCCTTCATTTCTGTTACCCGAAACTGTCCGATTCGAGCAAGCAGGTGCGGAGCCGTGACGGCTTCGATCTGGCGCTCGCCCATCAGCTCGCCGCGGAGCAGTCGGCGGTGGTGTGCAACGATTTCCACCTCGCGGGCCGCGAGCGGGTCCTGGTCGTATCGGGGCCGAACCAGGGTGGCAAGACGACGTTCGCGCGCACGTTCGGCCAGCTGCACTATCTCGCGAGCCTGGGCTGTCCGGTGCCGGGCACCCAGGCCGATCTCTTCCTGTTCGATCGCCTGTTCGCCCATTTCGAGCGGCCGGAGGACATCACGACGTTGCGCGGCAAGCTGGAGGACGACCTGTTCCGAATTCACAAGGTTCTGGCCGCAGCAACTCCTGACAGCATCATCATCATGAATGAGATCTTCAGTTCGACGACGCTGCGCGACGCCCTGTTTCTGGGCAAGGAGGTGCTCGAAAGGATCATGGATCTGGATGCTCTGGCGGTCTGCGTCACGTTCATCGACGAGCTGGCGTCCTTGAGCGCAAAGACGGTCAGCATGCTCAGTACGGTCGTGCCGGACAATCCGGCGGTCCGGACCTTCAAAATCCTGCGCCGCCCGGCCGACGGCCTCGCCTACGCAATGTCGATCGCGGCCAAGTATGGACTGACGTATAGCTGTCTGCGGGAGCGTATCCGATCATGAAATGCTTCCTCATGTACCGCGACCGCGACTTCGAACTGCGATATCTCGGATTGGCTCGCGGCCGTGACTTCGAATTCGAGCTCGGGCGCGGATTGCCGGCCAATCGAGGCATCCTGGTGCAGGATCTCGCGTTGGACAGCCTGTTCGAGGCCATGGCCGGTGGCGACGGGTTTTTGTTCGAAGTGGCGAAGAGCGCAGTCCTGTTGGGCGTCCAGAACGACGTCGACAGGATACTGTATCGGCAGGCGATTCTGAGCGATTGCCTGGAGAACCGATCGACAGTGCGCGAGCTCTACGAGCTGGCGCTGGAGGCGGTGACGCGCGAGCGCAAGCAGCATTTCAGCGTCTTCGGCAACTCTCCGGGCACCACGCTCCACCGGGCGGTCGATGTCTTGCAGATGTTCGTGGAAATGCTGAAGCGCTTGCGACGCCTCGGGCGCACCGAGGGCGGCAAATTTACCTCCGAAGGTTTTGTCCGGTTTTTCGCGATGCTGGAGCACGAGCTCGGCGACGACTATTTCGCGGTGATCGAAGGGCAGTTGAAGGAACTGAAGTTTCGGCAAGGCGTGTCCATCAGCGCGGAACTGGGCAAGGGCGGGGTCGGCCGCAACTACGTCCTGCGCGAGCCGCAGGCCCGCGACCGCGACTGGCTGGCGTGGCTTCTGGCGCCCAGGGTGCCGAGCTACACCCTGCAGATCAATCCGCGCGATCAGGCCGGCGGACGGGCTTTGGGGGAGCTCCGGGACCGGGGTGTCAACCTCGTTGCCAATGCGCTGGCCCAGTCGGCCGACCATATCCTGAGCTTTTTCCGGATGCTGCAGACCGAGCTCGCCTTCTATCTCGGTGCCGCGAACCTGCAGGAGAAGCTCGCGCAGATCGGCGCGCCGACCGTCTTGCCGCAGCCGGTCGCGGCCGGCGAGCGGCGGTTCGCGTGCGCCGGACTGTACGATGTCTGCCTGGCGTTGACCATGAACCGGCGGGTCGTCGGCAATGACGTCAACGCCGACCACCAGGACCTCGTGATCATCACCGGCGCCAACCAGGGCGGCAAGTCGACCTTCCTGCGCGGCGTCGGACTCGCCCAGCTGATGATGCAGTGCGGCCTGTTCGTGGCCGCCGAGGCGTTCTGTTCCACCATCTGCGACGGTCTGTTCACGCACTACAAGCGCGAAGAGGACAAGGCGTTGCGGAGCGGCAAGTTCGACGAAGAGCTCAGCCGGATGAACGATATCGTCGATCACCTCACGTCCCGCTCCATGGTTCTGTTCAATGAATCATTCGCCGCCACCAACGTCAGAGAAGGATCGGAGATCGCCGACCAGATCGTCAGAGCCTTGTTGGAACAAGACGTCCGGATGATCTTCGTGACCCACCTGTACGAATTTGCCCATGGCGTACGCCAGAAGAACCTGGACAATGTCATGTTTCTGCGGGCCGACCGGCGGGCCGATGGGGTCAGGACGTTCAAGCTGCGCGAAGGCGACCCCCTGGATACGAGTTTCGGCGAAGATCTATATCAGAAGATCTTCATGGCCGAGCCCGCGGATTGACGGGCGGCGGCGACCGCGGTCGGCGCCCCTGGTGGCGGCTCAGCCGGGCTCGCCTTGCCTTGCGAACAGGGCGCGGACGGTCTCGATGGTGTCGGCGTCCTCGGCGCGCTTGTCGGCACGGTAGGCCTTGACGCGCGCAAACCGGAGCGCCAGGCCGCCCGGATAGTGCGGGCTCGCCTGGAGGTCGTTGTAGGCGATCTCGACCACCAGCTCCGGCCGCACGTAGACCGTCTTGGCATCGCGCCCGATCTCGAGGGCGAGCAGCTTCTCGGTCTGCCAGGCGAGCATCTCGTCGGTCAGGCCCTTGAAGGTCTTGCCCAGCATCACGAAGCCGTTCCGGGCCGGGTCGTACGCGCCCAGATGCAGGTTCGAGAGAAAGCCGCGCCGCCGGCCGTGGCCCCATTCCACCGCCAGGATCGCGAGATCGAGCGTGTGCGCCTGCTTGACCTTGAGCCAGCCCGCACCCCGGCGCCCGGCCTCGTAGGGCGCATCGAGCGCCTTGGCCATGGCGCCCTCGTGGCCCTGCTCGATGGCGCCCTTGACGAACGCTTGCGCGTCCTCGAGCCGGCTCGTGACGATCCGCGGGATGCGCAGTTCGCCCGGCAGCGCCGCATCGAGGGCTGCGACCCGCTCGCGCCCCGGCCGGTCGATCAGCGTCTCGCCCCCCAGCGCCAGCGCATCGAAGAAGAAGCAGCGGAGCGGCAACGCCTGGCGCATCGCCTCGACATCGAGCTTGCGCCCGAACCGCCGCATCGTGACCTGGAACGGCTGCGGCCGCCCGTCCGCACGCAGCGCGATCGCCTCGCCATCGAGGATGAGCTCGGACACGGGCAACGCGCGAGCGACCTCGACGATCTCCGGCACCGCCCCGGTCACCTCGTTGAGCTTCCTCGTGAACACCCGGACCTCGTCGCCTTTCCTATGCACCTGCACGCGCGCGCCATCGAGCTTCCACTCGAACGCCGCCTCGCCGAGCCGCGCGAGCGCGTCGCCGGCATCCTCGGCCGGCTGGGCGAGCATCGGCTGCACCGGCCGGAACAGCTGCACGGCAAACCGCGCCAGCCCGGCCGCGCCGTGGCCAAGCGCCGCCTCGGCCACGACCCCGAGATCGCCGGCCAGCATCGCTGCGCGCCGCACATCCGCGGCCGGCAGCCCGGCCGCCCGCGCGACCGCCTCGACCATCACCCCTTCGAGCGCCCCCTGGCGCAATTCGCCGACCAGCAGGCGCAGCAGAAACTCCTGCTCGGCCTCGGTCGCCCGCCCGAACAGCTCCCGCAACAGCCGCAACCGCTCGGCCGCAGCACCTTTGCCCTTGACCGCCAGCAGCCGGTCGAAGGCTGCATCCAGCTCGGCGAGCGTGAGGCTCGGTTGCGGTGCCGGCGGCTCGGCGCGCGCTTCGCGCAAGGTCGCGTAGCCGATCCCGATTCGCCCCTGTCGCGGCAACCCGGTCAACAGGCCGACCGCGACCCGCGCCGCCTGCGGCCCGGCCTGCCGCAGACCATCGCCAAGGTGGCCGATCTTGGCCAGCCGCGCACTCGCGCCGGCGACCCGCGCCGAGGTCTGCACGATCTCGTTCAAGCGCATGCTCATGGCCAGATGGCACAAGCCATGGCGCGGACGTGCGACTGCGAGCGGCACGACATCGGAGCAATCGGGATCAATCGGCCAAGGCCTCCTCCAGAAGAACCGGCTCGGCGAGGGGCCGGAACTCCTCGTCCTGCGGGCCGCCGTCGACCCAGATGAAGGCCGCGAACCGGCCCTCGCGCCCGAGTGCTGCGACCGGATGATGCCAGCAGTCGGCGCGGTAGTTGATGCCGCAGCCGGGCGGCACCAGGAACGCCCGCATGCGTTCGGCGTCCGGGCCGCCGCCCTCGGCCTTGGGCGCCACGATCACCGCCCAGCGGCCGACCTCGAGCGGCAGGATCGCTTGCGAGGAATGTGCGTGTCGCTCCATCTCCCCGATCTGCAGCGGCAGGATGCGGGGCGGCACGCTGATCAGGGTCAGCTGGGCGCGCGCCGCCGGCCGCCGGTTCTCCAGCTGCTCGATCAGGTTCACGCGCAGGCCGACCGGCGGCGCCTGCAGGACCTGGCCGAACGGCGCGAACGCGTCGGCGGTCAGCGGCTCGAGCCGGATCTGGCGCATCGCCGCCTCACGCGCCCGGCGGGTGATGCTCAAGCCAGTGGCGCGCGATCTCGAGCCGCCGGCAGATCCAGACGTCGCTCCGGCTCCGCATGTGATCGAGCAGCCGGGCGAGGCCCGAGGCGCGGCCCGGGTGGCCGAGCAGCCGCATGTGCATGCCGACCGACATCATCTTCGGCTGGCTCACCCCTTCCGCGTACAGGAAATCGAACGCCTCCCGGCAGTAGGTGAAGAAGTCCTCGCCGGTGCCGAAGTTGCTGGTGCCGTATTTCACGTCGTTGTTGGTCAGCGTGTACGGCACCACCAAATGCGGGCGCCCCCCCTCCTGCACATAGTACGGCAGATCGTCGTTGTAGGCGTCGCTGTCATAGAGAAAACCGCCTTCCTCGACGACCAGGCGGCGGGTGTTGAGGCTCGGGCCGTAGCGACAATACCAGCCGAGCGGGCGCTCGCCGACCGTACCCTGCAGGCTCTCGATCGCGCGCCGGATGTGATCGCGCTCCTCGGCCTCGGTGAGCTTGAAGTGCTCGACCCAGCGCCAGCCGTGACAGCAGATGTCGTGGCCGGCCGCAATGATCGCGCTCGCGGCCTGCGGATTGCGCTCGAGCGCCAGCGCGCAGCCGAAGATGGTCATCGGCAGCCCACGCTCGGCGAACACCCGCATGATCCGCCAGAAGCCCGCGCGACTGCCATACTCGAACATCGATTCGGCGGCCAGATCGCGCTCGCCCGCGGGCACCGGCGAGACCGGCAGCTCGGTCAGGCTGACCTCCGAGCGGCCATCGCCATTGCCGAACGAGTATTCCGAGCCCTCCTCGAAGTTGAGCACGAAATTGACCGCGAGCCGGGCGCCGCCCGGCCACTTCGGGTCGGGCGGGTTGGCGCCGTAGCCGACGAGGTCGCGCGCGAGATCCGTCATGTTGCCTCCCTGATGTGCTAGAACTGCTGCTCCTGTCGCCCGCGGACGAGCTGCGAGAGAGTCACCGCCAGGATCAGGGCGCCGCCGTAGAACATGTCCTGGATGAACGAGCTGAAGCCCAGGAACACGAGACCCGTGATGCCGGTCACGAGGAAATAGACCGCGATCGTCGAGCCCCAGGGGTTGAAGCGCCCGGGCAGGATGCTGGTCGAGCCGAGGAAGGCGGCGGCAAAGGCCGGCAGCAGGTAGGAGGTGCCGGAGACCGGATCGGCAGCACCTTGCGTGCCGGCATAGAGCACGCCCGCGAGCGCACCTAAGAAGCTCGCGGCGATCAGGCAGCCGCGGCGCACCCGGTTGGTGTCGATGCCGCTTAGCCTTGCGACCTCGCGGCCGCGGCCGACGAACAGGATGCGCCGCCCGACCGCGGTGTACTCGAAGACGTACCAGATCAGGAGCGCCAGCCCGATCGCGTAGTAGAACTCGAGCGGAATGCCGAAGATGCGGGTCACGATCACCCCGTAGATCAGGGCCGGCGCGATCCCGCTGATGGTCATCGAGTCGCTGATCCAAAGGGTCAGGCCGTGCAGGAAAGTGCCGACGCCGAGCGTCACGATCAGCGAGTGGATGCCGAAGACGGTGATGAAGAAACCGTTGACGATGCCGACCACGACCCCCATGGCGAGCGCGGCCGCGATCGCCCAGCCGATCGGGATGCCGTGGTTGACGTTGAGCACCGCGATGATCATCGCCGAGAGCGTCATCACGTAGGCGATCGAGACGTCGAAGTCGTTGGCGGTCAGCGGGATCATGAGCCCGAGGGTCACGACCACCAGCACCGCCTGGGAACCGAGGATGGTCGTGAAGTTGGGCCAGCTGAAGAAGGTGTCGGGCCGGAGGATGCTGAAGACGGCGAGGAGGATCAGCCAGGCGACGATCAAGCCATAGCGCTCGGCCTGGGTGACCAGCGAGGCGCTCCGGCTGGTGCCGGCGGCCGCGGCGCCGCCCTCTGCGCCTGGGGCGGGAGCCTGGATCTTGCCGATCATGAGAGTTGCGCTCCGCTGCCGTTGCTCCTGCTGCCGAGACCCGCGTAGCAGCGCTCGGCGATCGCGTCCTTGGTGATGGCATCGCCTCTGAGCTCGCCGGTCACCCGTCCCTGAGCGAAGATCAGCACGCGCTGGCAGAGCGTCGCCAGCTGCTCGTAGTCGGAGCTCGCACACAGCACCGCAGCACCGCCGGCTGCCGCCTGCACGATCTGCCGGAAGACGTTCTGGCGCGCGCCGACATCGACCCCCTGGGTCGGCTCGTCCAGCAGGATGAGCCTGGGCTCGAGCTGCAGCCACTTGGCCAGCAGCACCTTCTGCTGGTTGCCGCCGCTGAGGCCGGACAAGGGCAGGGTCGGATTGTCGGGCACGACCTCGAACGCGCGCCCGAGCTCTCTCGTGCGCGCGACCATCGCGCCGCGATCGAGCCGCCAGGGCCGGAATACGCGCCCGAGCACGGGCATGGTCACGTTGTCGCTCACCGGCAGGGTCGCGATCGCCCCCGCCCCGGCGCGATCGCCCGGGATCAGGACGATACCGGCGGCGATCGCCTGGGCCGGCCTGAGCTTGTCCAGATCGAAGGGTCGCCCCCCGAGCTCGAGCACGCCCGCACCGGCCGGCCGGGCGCCGTAGAGCAGGTAGGGGACCTCATCGTAGCCGGCGCCCAGCAGGCCCGTGACGCCGACGATCTCGCCTTCGTGCAGGGCCAGGGAAAAATCCTGCACGACCTCGCCCATAAGCCCGCTCACCCGCGCGCGGACCGGGCGCGCCTCGCTCGCCGCGGCGGCCGGCGCCAGCGTCTCGA
Source organism: uncultured Alphaproteobacteria bacterium (assembly GCA_963753685.1). Classification (GTDB taxonomy): domain Bacteria; phylum Pseudomonadota; class Alphaproteobacteria; order Geminicoccales; family Geminicoccaceae; genus DATAOG01. The sequence continues at coordinate 214,124 of CAVWDE010000010.1, read as the reverse complement.
GCCGCCGGCCGACGATCATCTCGATGAACTGGTCCTTGAGCGACTGGCGGGTGACCAGCGTGCCGGCGACCCGGCCGTCGCGCAGCACGGTCGCGCGGTCGGTGATCTCGAGCACCTCGTCGACGTCGTGGGAGACGAAGATCACCGAGGCACCGTCCGCGACCACCGTGCGGATCACGGCGAACAGCTGGTCGACATCGCGCCGCGGCAGGAACGGCGTCGGCTCGTCCAGGACCAGCAGACCGCCGCCCCCCGCCACCTGGTCGAGATCGCTCACCGCGCGCACGATCGCGAGCAGGGCGCGCTGGACGGGCGACAGCTTGGCGACCTCGACCGCGGGGTCGATCCTGATGCCGTAGCGCTCGAACAGAGCTGCCGCCTGGGCGCGCTCGCGCCGCCAGTCGAGCCGCCAGCGGGCGCTCGTGGCGAGCCGCCCGATCAAGAGGTTCTCGACCACGGTCAGCGCCGGGATCAGGCCGAGGTTCTGATGGACGAAGCTGATCTTGAGCTCACGGAAGCGACCGGGCGCCAACGGCAGCGGCACCTCTCGACCGTCGATCGCGAGCTCGCTGCCGGGGTCGGGCTCGTGGAAGCCCGCCAGGACCTTGATCAGCGTCGACTTGCCCGAGCCGTTCTGGCCGAGCAGGCCGTGGACCTCGCCGCGCTCGACCCGCAGCGAGACGCCATCCAGCGCCCGCTGGCCGCCGAAGGTTTTCGACAGGTTGCGGAACAGCAGGGCCGGCGGGAGCGGCGCGGCGCCGCTCCCCGGCTCGCTCGCCCGGGCTGACGCTACTTCTTCAGCTGCCACAGCTTGGCGTAGCCGTCGACGTAGGCGTCGCCGTAGCCTTGCGAGAGCTGCGGCGGCGTGCCTGCGTCCTTCGCGTTGTGCGCATCGAAGATGTAGAACGGGATCTTCGGGTTGGCGACCGGCTTCAGGCCGCAGACGATCCGCATCTCGGCATCGATGATCGCGTGGCCGATCCAGTCGAGGTTCTCGCCGATGTCCATCTCGACCTGACCCTGCTGGATCAGGCCGAGCACGAACGGCGTGCCGTTGAACGCGTCGATCTTGACCCGGTCCTGCGCCCCGGTGATGGTGACCGCCGGCACCACGAACTGCGACATGCTGTCGTAGATCACGATGATGTAGTTGACGGTCGGATCGGACAGCAGCGCCGACTGCACGTTGGGGGTAATCCTCGTGCCCCAGTCGACCACCGGCACGTTGATCACCTTGGTCTTGCAGTCCTCGCAGTGCTTGAGCTCGTCGGTGATCCCGGCCATCATCGAATCGGTCGACAACGGCCCGGTCGAGATCAGGACCAGCGCATTCATATGGCCCTTGGTCTGCAGGACCGCCCAGTCGACCAGCATCGCGCCGGCCTTGAAGTAGTCGATCGGGACGTCGCCGTCCGCCGACTTCTTGACCAGGTCGGTCTGCTCGAGGCCGTTATAGTGCGAGGGGATGACCGGGATCCCGGCCGCCTTGGCCGCCTGGACCTGGGGCACGAGCACGCGCGGGTCGGTGCCGGCGAGGAGGTCGATCAGGTCGACCTTCTGGTTGACCGCGGCATCCATGCCCTGGACCCACTGCGAGCTCTGACCCTGGTTCTCCCAGACCGTGAACTCGAAGCCGACCTTCCCGGCCGCCGCGGCCATCGCCTTCTCGATGTTGGCGGTGAAGGGGTTGGCGCTCGAGACCGGGATCGAGAGGATTTTCTTGCCCTTCATGCACTGGGCGGCATCGAAGGCCGGACCGGGTGCCACGAACGCCGGCTGGTTGCGGAACCCCTCGAGCTGCTTTTCGAAGTAGTCGAGGCCATCAGCGCGGACGGTCCCGCTACCGCCGCAGAGCACGACCGTCGCGCCGAGAACGCCGGCGCACAGCATCCGCGAGTGCATCGCCTTTTCCCCCCTCTTGGTGAGCTCAATATTTGGCTGCAGTCGGCAGCGCGGGATCACCCGCATCCCGACCGCACGAACCATGCCACGAGTCGCAGGCGCAGGCTACGGTCAGGCAACATGGAATTCTGACGATCGACCGAGCCCCCAGACTCGACCGCGTGAGCGAGCAAGAAGCTTGCCATCGGCGACTGGGCTTGATGGCCCCAGGGCTACGGCGTGAAGGTCACCGCGACCTCGCCCAGCCCTTCGAGGATCGCCCGCACCCGGGCGCCGGGCGCTACGAAGCGCAGGCCGGTGAGCGAGCCCGTGGTCACGGTCTGGCCGCAGCGCAGCCCGCCGCAGTGCGGTCCACAGTGGTTGGCGAGCCAGACCAGCAGCCGGAACGGATCGCCCGCGGTGTTGCCGCCGCGGCCTTCGGCGACCGCGCTGCTGTCGACCTCGAGCCGCACCGGCTGGGTCAAAGGGTCGAACCGGCGCCAATCGGCGGTCAGCGCACCGGTGACGAGGCCCCAATTGAGCTGATTGTCGGCGAGCTTCCAGAGCGGCGGTGCCGCGGCGTAGTCCCTAAGCCGCGTGTCGACCAGCTCGATCGCGGGCAACATGCCCTCGATCGCCGCCGCCACCTCGTCCGCGTCATACGGGTGCGCGCGCGCCGGCAGGTCGGCCCCGAAGCGATAGGCGATCTCCGCCTCGATGCCGAGCATGTGGAAGCGGCTCGCCGGCACGCTGATCGGGCTCGCACGGATGTCCGCGGCGAGGATCGGGGCGCGTACGGGCTCGGCGGTCGGCGAGGGGGCCCCCACCTTCCAGGCGCCAACCGGCCCGAGCTCCCGGACCACCTGCTCCTGCACGGCGTAGGCGTCCGCCTCGGAGGCGAGCGCGTCGGTCGGCTCCGGTGTCACCTGCGGCCGGCCGCGCCGCGCCTCGAGAAACATCCGGGCGATCCGGTTGGTCGCTGCCGCCATCATCCTCCCCCTCGGGCTCACGCGGCGTCGCGCGGCACCCCGGTCTGTCGGTGAAAGGCCGCCAGCGAGCGCTCGATCTGGCTTTGCTCGAGGCCGCGGACGATGAACACGAGGCGCGAGCGGCGCTCGTCGCCCTGCCAGCGGTCGAGATGGGCGGGCGGATGGACGATATGCTGCACGCCATGGATCACGACCGGGGTCGGGACCCCGACAACGTTCAGTATGCCCTTGACCCGCAACACCTTTTCCCCATGGGCGTGGAGCAGCATGGTGAGCCAGATGCCGAACGCGGTCCAGTCCAGCGGCACATCGAAGGTCAGACAAAAGGCCCGGATGTCGGCGCCATGCCGGTCGGAAGCGTGACCATGAGGCGACGGAAGTGAGGCTTTTGCGCGCCACCAACGCGACACTTCGGCACGCTTGTGCGACGGATCGTAGACATCGCCGACCATCCAGGCCTCAGGTGCGAAGGCATCCGCGAGCGCATCCAGGATCGGCGCCGTCGGGTTGACCCGCCTCAGCGCCTTCTCGAGCCGTCCGACCGCATCGGCGCCGGCGAGATCGCTCTTGGTGACCACCAGCCGGTCGGCGACCGCGACCTGCTTGACCGATTCCGGGTTGTCCTCGAGGTGGAGAAAACCGTTCACGGCATCGACCGTGGTGATGATGCTGCCGAGGCGGACATGGTGGCGGAGCACGGGCTCCGCGATCAGGGTCGAGACGATCGGCGCCGGATCGGCAAGCCCGGTGGTCTCGATCGCGAGCCGCGTGAAGCGAGGGACGAGGCCCCGCTCGCGCTTGCTGAGCAGCGTCCGGATCGCCTCGGCGAGCTCGCCGCGGATGGTGCAGCAGACGCAGCCGCTCTGCAGCACCACGGTCTCGCCGTCGACCGCCTCGAGCAGCAGATGATCGAGCCCGACCGCGCCGAACTCGTTGACCAGCACCGCGGTCTTGGCGAGTGCTGGCGACTTCAGCAGCCGGTTCAAGAGCGTCGTCTTGCCCGAGCCGAGAAAGCCCGTGATCAGGTTGACCGGGATCAGCGTCGCGTAGTCGGCCATTCGTTCGTCCCGTCACCTCAACTCGTCGAGTTAGGTCTGCAATCCCAGTTTCCGCAGCAGATCGTGATATCTCGGATCCGCCTCCAGAGGTTCGTAAATCTGTTGGACCTTGAGGAAGATGAGCCAGCTGGAGTGAGATTCGTAGGCACGCTGTAACCACGAAAACGCTTCCTCTCTGTCGTCCAAAGCGATATAGAGCCAGGCAAAGGCAAGCGGGTCAACTTGTTCGCGTTCACTACGATTTCTCAACTCGTGGAGTACCGTTGCCCAGTTCATCTTTCTTATTCCTAGTCACACCGAGAGCCCAACCGAGTTGGGCTGTGGAGAAAATTTCGCGGCCGGTCATGTTCAACTGCTCTATGGAAGGCCGCAAGAGCTTCTTGTCATTATTTCCTTCGTCGAGCTTGCAACATATAAGCGAATCCGTAGGTGCCGACTGAGCATGCGGGTAATACTGGATCGCGCTTTTAAGTACGTTTTCGGTTCAGTTCAATTCGCCGCGGTCGCTTGGTGAGCATGGCACCGTCTCGCTGCTTAACTATAAGTGTCTCGTCGGCCAAATCCGTTTGGGTCCAGGAGATGGACGGATCGATCTCGACTGCCTCGCTCCAGCGTGCGCTATCGCTTCATCGTGGCGGCCCAGGGGAGTTAGCAGCAAGATGCCGTAGTCCTGATGGGCACGTCAGCATTGTCGGGATCGAGCTTGAGCGCTCTTCGGTACGCGCGCTCGGAATGCGCCCAGTCCCAATCGTACAGACCATAGATGATCGCCAGCACATAATGGGCTTCGGCGCTGGTAGGATCGCTAGTTTTAACGCCTTCATATCGCTGCATCCTTGGTCTGGGATACGCCTCCCGCGGGGGTAGATGGCCGAATTCACCGAGCAGTTGGCGAATGCTGAGCGAACTTGAGCATGGCCCGGACCTGAAGAGGCGAGGCCTGTTCCGCAGGCGGCGGCGCCTGTGCCATGTCCAGTGCTTCTTGATTCAGCGCGCTCTGGCCTAGCCACGAGGGCGCCTTTGCGTGGGCTCGTCTCGAATTCGCCGTCGACTCGCCGGCTGCCGGCATAGCACACGGAATCGCCTTTTCGAGCAGCCCCGCGTCACGGTAGTGACGGGCGAAGGTTCCGGCATCGGTCCGCTGGAAGCCGCTCTTCCAGGACCTCGGCGATATGAGCATGGATTTGCTGGCGCCTGGACTTGAGCAGCGACTGGTAGGCGGCGTCCTGGACCAGGGCGTGCTTGAAGCTGTAGGTCGCCTCGGGCGGCGTGCCGCGGCGGAAAATCAGCTCGGCCGCGGTCAGCTTGACCGAGGGCGTACTCGTCAGCTCGGCGTCCCGCGATCGGCGACCGCCGACGACAGTAGCTTGTAAAGGCGAACTCACGGCCAATACAGGCTCCGATCTGGGCGAGCGCTTTCACGATCGAAGTAATCGCGGCCGAGGCTGTCGTGCAGCATAGAGGGAATCGTGTAGACCGACGTCTGCGGTAATGCTGGCGTCGCCGCGCTCTTCACCATGCCGCTACTGACCGTCTTGGTCAGCTCCTCGACAAACAGCGGCACCCCATCGGTGCTTGCGCGACGATGCCATTGATCACCCTGTCGGGCAGGTGGTGGCCGCCCGTGCCGCGGTCGACCATGGATTCGACGGCCAGTGTCGCCCGAGCCGCGTTCAAGGTCGGCAGGGTCACGTAGCGATGGGCGGCCCGTGCCGGCTGCTGGTCCGGGCGGCTGGTGATCAAGGCTCAGGACCGGCAGCCGCTGCGATCCGCTCGACGCACTGTTCGAGCAGCTCGAGCGTGGTCGGGTCGATCCAGTGGGCGTCCTCGTAGAGCGACCAGGGCCGGCTGCCGCGTCGCCAGTCTGAGCAGTTGTTCGGCGAGCGCGTCGCAGGTGCGCGCCCGCCGCGCCTGCGGGGTCAGGTCGAGGGGGCCGTAGCGCGCCATCGCCATCGATGGCGAGCAGCTCGGCCATCAGCGGCGCGGCCTCGCGGCCAATCCGTCCCGCGCCAGCAGTGCCTCCAGCCTGTCCAGGCGCGCGCGGATCGGTTCCTTCGTCGTCGAGCCCTGCGGCTTGCTTCAGCTGCTCGATCACGGGCTAGAGCGCGCTGTCGGTGTGGTACGGCGAGCACTGGTAACGGACGCATAGTGCTCCTCCTCAACCAGGGAGTTGAGCAGGGCACGCCTGATCCGCGACTTGCCGACGCCGGGCTCGCTCGAGCAGGAGCACGCACCTGGCCGTCGCCGTCCTTGGCCCGCGCCCAGCGCTCCATCAGCATGGCGAGATCCAGCTCGCGGCCGATCAAGGGCGTCAGGCGCTCGGCCCGCGTCATCGCCTCGAAGCGGCCCTCGGCGCGGCCTCTCGCCCTCGACCGCGGAACGCCGCCAGCGGCTCGGCGATGCCCTTGAGCTCGGGTTCGGCCGAGGTCCGTCAGCTCGAACAGGCCGACCCGACCAGCCGGCGGGTCACCTCGGCGATGACCACCTGCTCCGGGCTCGGCAATCGCCTTGCAGCCGGGCCGCGAGGTTCGGCGTCTCGCCGATCACGGCGTGTTCCTGCGCCTCGCCTTCGCCGACCAGCTCGCCGACCACCACGAGCCCGGTCGCGATGCCGATCCGTGCCGCCAGCGCCTCGCCGGCCGGCGTTGCCCCGAGTCCGGTCGCCGCCCTGACCGGCGAGACCCGCCCGGACGGCGCGCTCGGCATCGTCCTCATGGGCCTTGCGGCCAGCCGAAGTAGGCCAGCACGCCGTCGCCCATGAACTTGGCGACGTGGCCCTCGAAGCGCAGCGTCTTGGCTGCGACGACATTCTGGTAGGCGCGAATCACCGCGCCCATCTCTTCGGGATCGAGCTGCGCCGAGAGCGCGGTCGATCCGACCAGGTCGCAGAATAACACGGTCAGCTGCCGCCGCTCCGCCTCGGGGCGAGGTGCGGCGATTGCAGGCGGTGCAGGCTTAAGCAGCGACCTGGTCGGGCTTGGCTCCGTCGGTTGGTCGAGGGCCGCGATCGCCTTCAGGAACTTCTTGCGCGGCCCGAGCGGCAGGCCGAGCTTGGCGAGGTCGTCGTCGGTGAGCTCGAGGAGCACCTCACCATCGATCTCATTGGCCTCGAACAGGTCGGCGAAGCGGCCGAAGCCGTTGGCTTCGAGCCAAGCCTGGACATCTTCGACCCGCGTCATCGCAGCTCCTCGAGCAGCGCCTTGGCGTCCTGGAGGTCGGCGGTCTCGAAACCTTCGGTAAACCAATCATACACCGGGGCGAGCAGGTCATGCGCCTTCTGCCGTTCGCCCTGCCCGGCCCAAAACCGGGCGAAACTAACGGCCGCGCGCAGCTCGAAAAGCCTTGCCTGCTGTCGCCGGGCAACCGCCAGGGCCTGTCGAAAGCAGGCCTCGGCTCGGTCCACCTTTGAGGTCCCGCCTTCCTGCAACAGCAATGCGCCATGGAGGCGATGCAGCTCCGCCTCAAACAAGCGCTCGCCCGTCTCGTTGGCGGTTGCCAGCGCTTCGACGACCGCCGAGAGACCCGGTCCGGGCTGGCCGGCTCGTTCATAGGCCTCAGCGAGCAAAGCGAGCCACAATGGTCGCGAGAGTTCCGCACCCGTCGCCCGCCAGGCGTCGATCCCCTCGCGGAGTTCCGCCACGCCCGCGGTCGTCTCGCCGGCGGCGGTCAGTGCCCACCCCCGAATGATCTTCCCTTCCGCCAGCCGATACGGGAATCCCAACTCGGTCGCGATGTCGATGGTCGCCTCGGCGTGCTCCCGCGCCGCCCGCACGTCGCGACGGGTCGCATAGAAAATGGCTGTCCAGGCGATCACACTCGCCAGGCTCGGAGGGTGTCCGAGCTGCCGAGCCAGAGCCAGCGAAGCGCCGCTTTGCGCCAGCGCCTGATCTCCGTGGCCGAGCAACAGCAGGCTCTCGGCACGCCAACAACCGCACGCCAGCGCGGGTTCCGCATACATCCCATACCGAACGGCGATCGAGCCGTGTTCCCGTGGGTGGTGGTGGGCGAGCACCTGCTCGAAATGCGTGCGGGCAAGGACCACCTCTCCTCGGAAATAGGCGATGCCTCCTCGCATGTACTCGGTGGTTGCGACGAGTGCGCCGGGGTCGGCGATGCGCTCGGCCAGCGAGGGCCACTGCTCCAACAGCTCCTCCGCCGCCTGAAACTCCGCGCGCACGAACCGGCGCCCCCAAAGCCCGAAGAACACGGAAAACAATTGCGGAGCCTCACCGACCTTCTGACACAACTCCCAGGCACGGGCAAAAGTACGCTCGGCCTCCGGGGATCCACGACCCTTCGTAACCGATAGAGCTTGACCGAGTGGGATCAGGAGCTGGAGCTCCAGCTGCGCCCGGTCGTGCGATTCCGGCAGGCTCTTGAGCAGTTCGAGGCCCCGATCGAGATCTGCGCTTGCCTCGGCATTGGCAGAGCGCTCGATGGCGCGCGCTCCTGCCGTTCGCCAATGAGCAATGGCCTGCGCCGTGAGCCCTGCAGCCGTGTAATGATGCGCCAGCAGTTCAGGTTCGGCTGCCACCGTATCGGGAAAGCGCTGCTCGAGAACCTCGGCAATCCGACCGTGCAGCTGCTGTCGCTTTGACCTGAGCAGCGACTGGTAGGCCGCGTCCTGGACCAAGGCATGCTTGAAGCTGTAGGTGGCGGCGGGCGGAATTCCGCGGCGGAAAATCAGCTCGGCCGCGGCGAGCTTGTTGAGGGCGGACACGAGTTCCGGCTCCCGGCGATCGGCGACCGCCGCAAGCAGAGAAAACGTCGAAGTCACGACCGATACAGGCGGCGATCTGGGCGAGCGCTTTGACGTCGGGAATCCGGTCGAGGCGGGCCATCAAGGAATCGTGCAGCGACGCTGGAATGCTGGCTTCGCCGGTCTCCAGGACTGCCTTGGTCAGCTCCTCGACGAACAGCGGCACCCCATCGGTGCGCGCGATGATGCCATTGATCGTTTTGCTCGGCAGATGGTCACCACCGAGCCGCGCGACAATCGATTCGACCCCGGCGCGGCCGAGCCGGTTCAGGGTCAGGCGGGTGACGTGGGGATGGGCGGCAAGTGCCGGCTGCTGGTCCGGGCGGCTGGTCATAAGGATCAGGACCCGAGCCTTGGCGATCCGATCGAGGCACTGTTCGATCAGCTCGAGCGTGGTCGGGTCGATCCAGTGGGCATCCTCCAGAACCACCAGGACCGGCTGCCGGGTCGCCAGCCTGAGCGGCTGTTCGGCGAGCGCGTGCAGCGTGCGCGCCCGCCGCGCCTGCGGGGTCAGGTCAAGGGGGCCGTAGCGCGCCACGCCATCGAGGCCGAGCAGGTTGGCAATCAGGGGTGCGGCCTCGCGTCCGCCCGCCCGCTCGAGCAGCGCCTCCAGCTTGTCGAGCCTGGCCTCGATCGGGTCTTCCGTCTCCAGCCCCGCGGCATGGTTCAGTTGCTGGATCACCGGCCAGAGCGCGCTGTCGATGTGGTAGGGCGAGCACTGGTAACGGACGCGAAAGTGCTCCTCCTCAACCAGGGCGTCGAGCAGGGCACGACTGATCCGCGACTTGCCGATGCCGGCCTCGCCCACCAGGAGCACGCCCTGGCCCTCGCCGGCCTTGGCCAGCGCCCAGCGCTCCAACAGCAGCGCCAGCTCCTGGCCGCGGCCGACCATGGGCAGGAGCGACGGCCCGCTCATCGCTTCGAACCGGCTCTCGACCCGCCGCTCGCCGGCGACCGCGAACGCCGGCACCGGCTCGCCGATGCCTTTGAGCTCGTGCTCGCCCAGGTCCTCGAGCTCGAAGCCCGACCCGAGCAGCCGCCGCGTCGCGTCGGCGATCACGACCTGGCCCGGCGCCGCAATCCCTTGCAGGCGCGCCGCAAGGTTCGGCGTGTCGCCGACCACGGCCTGCTCCTGCGCAACGCCCTCGCCGACCAGGTCGCCGACCACCACGAGGCCGGTCGCGATCGCGACCCGTGCGGCCAGAGCCTCGCCCGCCGGGTTGTTCAGCAGTCCGATCGCCGCCGTGATCGCGAGCCCGGCCCGGACCGCGCGCTCGGCCTCGTCCTCGTGCGCCTTGGGGTAGCCGAAATAGGCGAGCACGCCGTCGCCCATGAACTTGGCGACGTGCCCGTCGAAGCGCGCGATCTCGCCCGCGACCGCATTCTGGTAGGCGCGGATCACCTCGCGCATGTCCTCGGGATCAAGCTGCGTCGAAAGCGCGGTCGACCCCACCAGGTCGACGAACATCACGGTCAGCTGCCGCCGCTCGGCGTCGGGCCGAGGTGCGGCCATTGCAGGTGGTGCAGGCTCAGGCAGCGACCTGGTCGGGCTTGGCTCCGTCGGTTGGTCGAGGGCCGCGATCGCCTTGAGCAGTTTCTTGCGCGGCCCGAGCGGCAGGCCGAGCTTGGCGAGGTCGTCGTCGGTCAGCTCGAGGAGCACCTCACGATCGATCTCATTGGCCTCGAACAGGTCGGCGAAGCGGCCGAAGCCGTTGGCTTCGAGCCACGCCCGGACATTTTCGACCGGCGTCATCGCACGCTGGTCTTGGGGTCCACGGCGCGTTCGTAGACCTGCCGGAGTCGTGGTGAGCCTGCCAGGCCATGGTGCAGGTCCGGGTCCGTCGTGCTGCGTTTGATTTGATCAATGACAGACAAGGCGGCCGTTCCTTGTCTGCGCGCCAGATGATCGCGCCGGGTCTCCGCATACAACTGGCTCAAAGCCAGATGGGTCCGCCAGAGCGTGGGTGGATGGCCAATGGCGCGCGCCATTTTGAGCGCCCGCCGCAGCCATTTCTCCGCGTCCTCCTGGTCGCCTAGCGCCAGGGCGGCGTCACCGAGCAGCAGCCAGGCGCTGATCATGTATTTCCGCGATCCGGTCGGGACCGCGATCTTCAGGCATTGACCGGCGAATTCCTGCGCCTGGCGCGGCTCGCCGCGGGCCAGTGAAAGCCGGCCCATACTGGCGAACAGATGGGTGGAATAGCGCCATTTCATCCACTCGTGGGTCGCGGGATTCCTGATGGTCCGGTGCACGCCGTCGAGGATTTCCTGCGCCTGCTCGAGGTCGCCCTGCACAAGGAAGGCATCGCCGATGTTGACTTCAGCAAAGGACGTCATCTCGACGTTGACCGCGTGGTCACGCCGCCGCGTAATCTCGGTGCATCGATTGCTGAAATCGATTCCCCGCTCGAGGTCCTCACATTCAATGTGGACCCAGCCAAGACCATTCAAGTAGCGGGGCAGGAACGCCTCATCGCCGATCTTCTCAGCCAGCGCCAGACCTTCGGTGAGCAAGGTCAAAGCCTGATCATAGTGGCCTTTGCCCGCCAGAGAGAGCCCCTGAGCATAGGTGTTGCGCAAGAGCGCCGAGAGCAGGTTGTGCTCGCGGGCGATCGCGGCCCCGGCCGACGCCAGCTCGATCGCCCGTTCGAACTGCCCGCGCCAGTTCTCGATGTGGCAGGACATGTAGAGCGACAGCGATTCGCGCAGGACGTCGCCGGCCGGCCGGCAGATGGTCAGCGACTTGCCGAGCGCTTCGACGGCGGGATCGAGCCGCCCCGAGACCGCGTGCACGAAGCCCGTGGTCATGTGGGCATGGCCGAGTGCCAACTGGCAATCGACGGCCTCGGCGGTCTCGATCGCCTCGCGCGCATGCGCAAGCGCCGTGGGAAAGTCCTCGGCCCACATCGCGGCCAACGCCATCCCCGCGAGCGCCATGCTCTCCCGATCACGGTTCCCGACACTCCGCGCGATGTCCAGCATGCGTGCGTTTTCCGCACGCGACTGGTCGAAGCTGCCGATGGCGAAGTAAAGCTCTGACCTCGCCTGGTAAATCGACATGAGGCCGTCGGCCGTTTCGCGCGCATCGAGGTTGCCGCCTGCGGCCAAGGCCTGATCGTAGAGTGCCAGCGCCTCCTTGATCGCATGCCGCCGGCCGGCGCCCTCGGCGGCCCGCCGATAAAATTCCATGGCCTTGGGCCAGATCGCGCCCTTGGCAAAATGCTCGGCAATCACGTCCAGCCCGGCCTCGACCGGCGAGCCGACGGCACTCTCCAGGGCCTGACCGAACTCGGCGTGCAACCAACGGCGTCGGCTGCGCAGCAGGCTTTCGTAGGCCGCGTCCTGGACCAGCGCGTGCTTGAAGCTGTAGGTGGCGTCCGGCGGGCGGCCGCGCTGGAAGATGAGCTCGGCGTCGATCAGGCGCCCGAGCGCAGCGGCGAGTTCGTGGTCCGCGAGCGGCGATACCGTTGACAGCAGCCGGTAGGAGAACTCGCGGCCGATGCAGGCTGCGGTCTGTGCCACCTCCTTGACCTCGGGGATGCGGTCGAGGCGCGCCATCAGGAGATCGTGCAGCGATGCCGGGATGCTGGCCTCGCCGGTCTCCAGCACCGCCTTGGTCAACTCCTCGACGAACAGCGGCACGCCGTCGGTGCGCGCGATGATCGCGTCGAGCGTCGCGCCCGGCAGATGATCGCCGCCAAGGCGCGCCACGATCGCCTCGACCCCGGCGCGGCCGAGCCGGTTGAGGGTCAGGCGGGTGACGTGGGGATGGGCGGCGACCTGCGGCTGGCGGTCGGGTCGGCTGGTCAGCAGCAAGAGGACCCGGGCGTCCGCGATCCGGTCCAGGCATTGCTCGATCAGCTCGAGCGTGGTCGGGTCGATCCAGTGGGCGTCCTCGAGGACCATGAGGACGGGCTGACGGGCGGCCAGGCCGCGCAGTTGCTCGGCGAGCGCGCGCAGCGTCCGCGCCCGCTGCGCCTGCGGGGTGAGGTTGAGGGGACCATAGCGGGCCGCGCCGTCGAGGCCGAGCAGATCGGCAATCAGGGGTGCTGCCTCGCGTCCGCCGGCGCGCTCGAGCAGCGCCTCCAGCTTGTCCAGCCTGACTTCGAGCGGGTCTGCCGCGTCCAGGCCAGCGGCGTGGTTCAGCTGCTGGATCACGGGCCAGAGAGCGCTGTCGCCGTGGTAGGGCGAGCACTGGTAGCGGACGCGGACGTGCGGTTGCTCGGCCAGGGCGTCGAGCAGGGCGCGGCTGATCCGTGACTTGCCGATCCCCGCTTCCCCCACGAGGAGGACGCCCTGGCCTTCGCCGGCCTTGGCCAGTGCCCAGCGCTCCAACAGCAGCGCCAGCTCCTGGTCGCGCCCGACCATGGGCAAAAGCGAAGGGCCGCTCATCGCTTCGAACCGGCTCTCGACCGCCCGCTCGCCGGTGATCGCGAACGCCGGCACCGGCTCGCCGATGCCCTTGAGCTCGTGCTCGCCCAGGTCCTCGAGCTCGAAGCCCGCGCCGAGCAGCCGCCGCGTGGCGTCGGCGATCACCACCTGGCCCGGCGCCGCCACCCCTTGCAGGCGCGCTGCAAGGTTGGGCGTGTCGCCGACCACGGCCTGTTCCTGCGCACTGCCCTCGCCGACCAGGTCGCCGACCACCACGAGGCCGGTCGCGATCGCGACGCGGGCGGCCAGCGCCTCGCCGGTCGGGGTGCTCAGCCGTCCGACCGCCGCGGTGATCGCGAGCCCGGCCCGGATCGCCCGCTCGGCCTCGTCCTCGTGCGCCTTGGGGTAGCCGAAATAGGCGAGCACGCCGTCGCCCATGAACTTGGCGACATGGCCCTCGAAGCGCGCGATCTCGCCCGCGACCGCGTTCTGGTAGGTGCGGATCACCTCGCGCATGTCCTCGGGATCGAGCCTGGCCGAGAGCGCGGTCGAGCCGACCAGGTCGACGAACATCACGCTCAGCTGCCGGCGTTCGGCCTCGGGTCGCGGCGCCGGCTCAGGCGGCGCGGGCGAGGGGTCGGCGGGCGCGGCGGACCTCGGCACGGCCGGACCCGCCCTGGAGCTCCTTGATCGCCTTGAGCAGCAGGCGGCGGTGGCCGAGCGAGACGCCGAGGTCCTTCAGGTCCTGATCGGAGAGCTCCGGCAGGACCGCGGGCGCAATGTCGTTGTCGAGGAACGCCTGGGCGTAGCGCTCCAGCCCCAATTCCTGCAGCCAAGCCGCGACGTCCAACGACTTCCCCGGTCAAGCTGGCCCCGGCCGAACTGGCCATGCTCACCGTAGCAGCGTCGACCGGCTCCGGCCAGCCGCGCTCAATCGCGCTCGAGCGCCGCGATCAGGTCCACATCCAGGGGATCGCAGGTCCGCCCGGCCAGCTGCTCGGCCGCGGTCCACATGCCGACCAGATCCGGCACGATCGTCTGGCGCCCGGTCGGCGCGCGCAGCACGTAGCTCTGACCCTCGAAGTCGCCGAGCTTCAGGTGGTAGTGCCGGAGGATGCGGTTGGCGAGCGCGATTCTTTCGGCGCGCTCCTGGCGGCGGGTCGGCCGGACGGTGCGCCCCTGGAAGGCCTCGGGTTGCGCGGCGGGGTCGGTCCAGTGCATCTCGGCGCCGAGCACGCCGCACAGGCTGCACATCGGAGAGCGCCGCCTACGACACGGGCCGCGCGGGCTTCTTGCGCGGGTAGCGCTTCAGGAAATCGTCGGCGATCGCCTCGAAGGTCACGAAACGGACGCCCGGGTGCCGGTTGATGTGGGCGAACAGGCGCTCGTGCATCATCAGCACATGCGGCTTGCCCGAGACGTCCGGGTGGATGGTCATGGTGAACACCGCGTAGTCGTATTCGCGATAGACCCAGTCGAACTGCTCGCGCCAGAAGTCCTCGACGTCGCGCGGGTTGGTGAAGCCGTAGCTGTTGGGCGCGGCCTTGATGAACATCATCGGCGGCAGGTCGTCCAGCGTCCAGGACGCCGGGATGTTGACGAGGTCGGTCTCGCGGCCGCGCTGGAGCGGTTTCATCCAGGCGCTGGGGTGTTTGGAAAAATCGATCTTGGTCCAGCTGTCCCCGACCCGGGTGTAAAACGGGTGAAAATCGTTGTGCATCAACGAGTGGTCGTATTTGATCCCTTTGGCCAGCAGGAGCTCGTTGGTCTTGGGGCCGAATTCCCACCAGGGGGCGACGTAGCCGCGCGGCGACTGGCCGCAGAGCTTGGTGATGCACTCGATGCACTTGTCGAAGACGGCTTCTTCCTGCTCGGGCGTCATCGCGATCGGGTTCTCGTGGCTGTAGCCGTGCATGCCGATCTCGTGGCCGGCGTCCGCCACCGCCTGCATCTGCTCGGGGAAGGTCTCGATCGAGTGCGCCGGGATGAACCAGGTGGTCTTGATCCCGAAGCGCTCGAACAGGCGCAACAGGCGCGGCGAGCCGACCTCGCCCGAGAACATGCCGCGCGAGATGTCGCACGGGCTGTCCTCGCCGCCGTAGGAGCCGAGCCAGCCGGCGACCGCATCGACGTCGACGCCGTAGGCACAAAAGATTTCCTTTGCCATCTCGCCCCTCCGCGCGGTGTTGTTGGGTCGTCTGTTCGTTATGCCCCGCCGGGACCGCCGAACGGGCCAGGAATGGTAGCCGAGGTTTCGGGGATGGCAAGACGACAAACGGAGGCCGCGCCGGCGTGATCACTCGTTTGACCGGCAGGACCTTCGCCCTCGGCCTCCTGGCGGCGCTGCTCGCGGGCGGCAGGCCGCTCGCGGCCGAGACCCTGACCCCGGTCGATCTCGAGCTGGTGCTGGCGGTCGACGTCTCGGGCAGCGTCGATCCGCCCGAGTACGAACTGCAGACCCGGGGCCTCGCGGAGGCGTTCCGCGATCCCGAGGTGCTGGGCGCCCTGCAGGCGCGCGGGCGGCGCGGCATCGCGGTCGCCTTGGTGCAATGGTCCGGGCGGTTCCAGCAGGACGTGGCGATCGACTGGACCCTGGTCCGCGATGCCGCCTCGGCAGAGGCCTTCGCGCGCCGGATCGAGACCATGGGGCGCCGTTTCCAGGCCGAGACCGGGATCGCCAACGCGCTCGCCTCCGCGATCCGGCTGCTGCAGCAGAACCGGTTCACCGGCGGTCGCCAGGTGATCGACATCTCGGGCGACGGCCCGAGCAACGTCGGCGCCGATCCCGGTCCGGTGCGCGATGCCGCCGTGGCCGCGCGGATCACCATCAATGGCCTGGCGATCGTCAACGAGGAGCCGACGGTCGATCTCTACTACGCCGACCATGTGATCGGCGGGCCGGACGCGTTCCTGCTGGTCGCCAAGGACTTCGACGACTTCGCGCGGGCGATTCGCAGGAAGCTTTTGCGCGAGATCGAGAGTGCGCCGATCGCCCTGCGGCATACGCCCGGACCGGTGCTCGCCAGAGGCGGGTGAGGGCACCGGTCCTGCCCCGGCGCGGAGGGAATCGTGGCCGGGGCCGATTCGGCCGCTTGCGGTCGGGGCGCCGGGGCGGCAAGATTGCCGGCAATCGCGGCGGCAGGCGGTCGGATGGCGACCGGTGCGCGCCGCGCAATGGGCCGGGCCCGGACACCGGGCGGGCAAAACCTCAGGGATTCCAAGGAGGCTTCGATGTCCGACAAGCGAACGACGAGCGCAGGCAGTGCTGGCGCGCCGACCGGCGATGCCGGCGGCTGGAGTCGGCGCTCGGTTCTCAAGGGCGCCGCCGCGGGCGCGGGGCTGGCCGCAGGCTCCGGCGCGCTCACCGGCTTCCCGACGATCTGGGCGCAGAACATCAAGGACGTGACGCTGCTCCAGGTCGGCGGCTCCTACTCGGCGATCATCGACATCGCCCGCAAGGCGAGCGAGGACCTGGGCTTCAAGGTCGAGATGCAGACCGCGGACCACGCCGCGCTCCTGAACCGGCTGGTCAGCCAGCCGCAATCGCTCGACATCGCCGACACCGAGTTCTTCTTCCTGATGTACACGGTGCCGCGCGCCATCATCCAGCCGGTCGACCTGAAGAAGTACAAGTGGTGGGACCAGGTCGTGCCGATCTTCACCAAGGGCCAGTATCCGGACGGCCGCGAGGTCTCGCGCCAGGGCATCAACCCCTATGAGGTCCAGTACGTCGAGAAGCCGGGCGACACCAAGTTCGCCAAGGGGCCGACCGGCTACGCGACCGCGATTCCGACCGTCTACAATGCCGACACGCTGGGCCTGCGGCCGGATCTGATCAAGCGGCCGATCGAGCACTGGCACGAGCTGCTCAATCCGGAGTTCGCGGGCAAGACCGCGCTGGTCGACGTGCCCCAGATCGGCATCATGGACGCCGCCATGGCGCTCGAATCCCGTGGCGACCTCAAGTACGGCGACAAGGGCAACATGACCAAAGAGGAGATCGACAAGACCATCGATGCCCTGATCGCCGCCAAGAAGGCCGGCCAGTTCCGCGCCTTCTGGTCGACCTTCGACGAGAGCGTCAACCTGATGGCCTCGGGCGAGGTGGTCCTGCAGTCGATGTGGTCGCCGGCGGTCACCGCAGTGCGCTCGCGCAAGATCGCCTGCTACTACGTGCCGCTCAAGGAGGGCTACCGGGCCTGGGGCAGCTGCATCGCACCCATGGCGCACCTCAAGGGCCTCAAGCTCGATGCCGCCTACGAATATCTCAACTGGTACCAGTCCGGCTGGCAGGGCGGGTTCATCGCCAAGCAGGGCTACTACACCTCGGTGCCCGAGACCGCGAAGAAGTTCATGACCCAGAACGAATGGGACTACTGGTACGAGGGCAAGCCCGCGACCGAGGAGATCAAGGACCCCTACGGCAATCACATGGAGGATGCCGGCCGGGTGCGCGATGGCGGCTCGTTCTGGGAGCGCATGGGCAACGTCGCCTGCTGGAACACGCTCATGGACGAGAACCGCTACATGATCCAGCGCTGGAACGAGTTCATCGCCGCCTGATCTTTGAGCGCGGGGGCGGCTGCGGCCGCCCCTTGCGCGCCGCCGGACCCGATGCACATCCCCGAGCGCCTGATCCCCTACCTCCAGGTCCTGCCGCTGACCCTGGTCCTGCTGTTGTTCCTGGGGGTGCCGCTGGCGCTCGTGGTCGTGGTCAGCTTCTTCGACTACGACATCGTCAGCCTGATCCCGACCTTCACGCTGCAGAATTACGTCGAGCTGTTCAGCTCGCGCCTGACCTTCGACCTTTACCTAAGCACGCTGAAATACGCTTTGCTGGTCTGGGCGATCACGCTCGTGATCGGCTTCACGGTCGCCTATTTCCTGGTCTTTCACGTCAAGACCCTGCTCTGGCAGATCGCGCTCTTCCTGTTGTGCACGGTGCCGTTCTGGACCTCCAACATCATTCGCATGATCTCCTGGATCCCGTTCCTCGGCCTGAATGGCATCTTCAACCAGAGCCTGCTGGCGCTCGGCATCGTCGACCATCCCCTGGCCTTTCTGCTGTTCTCGGATTTCGCGGTCGTGACCGCCTACGTCCATCTGTTCACCTTGTTCATGATCGTTCCGATCTTCAACGCCATGGCGAGGATCGATCCGGCGATCGTCGAGGCGGCGCGCGACGGCGGGGCCAGCGGCTTTCGGATCCTGACCACGATCGTGATCCCGCTCTCCAAGACCGGCATAGCACTGGGCTCGATCTTCGTGATCGCGCTGGTCATGGGCGATTTCTTCGTGGTCAAGATCATGAGCGGCGGCCAGAGCGGCAATGTCGTATTCGCGATGTCGAACGAGATCGCGATGCTCCAATACCCGCCGGCGGCGGCGAGTGCGGTGGTCCTGATCGTGATCGTCTCGCTGATGGTGGCGGCGATCCTCAAGATCGTCGACGTCCGCCGCGAGCTGGCCGGCTGAGGGGGCACGCCATGGCACAAGTGCGATCGGGGAGGCGGCCCTGGACGTTCTATGCGCTGGCGGCGTTCTTCACCCTGTTCGTCCTGTTTCTCTACGGCCCGATGTCGGCGATCTACATCCTCTCGTTCCAAGGGCCGAGCGGCGGCCTGACCTTCCCTTTGAACGGGGTCTCGCTGAACTGGTTTCATGCCCTGTTCGAGCAGCAGCGGACCGGCGACATCGCGGGCTCGTTCGCACGCTCGATCGTGCTGGCGCTCCTGGTCCTGGCGCTGACGGTGGTGATCTCGGTCATGGCCGGGCTCGCCTTCCGGCGGCGCTTCTTCGGCGCCGGCGTCATCTTCTACATGGCGATCGCGAGCCTGATCATGCCGGGCCTCTTGGTCAGCCTCGGCATCGGCCTGATGTTCCAGTTCCTCGGCATCAGGACCAACTGGTACACCTCCGCGCTCGGCGCCCACCTGACCTGGACGCTGCCGTTCGGCCTGTTGATCATGTTCGCCGTGTTCAGCCGGTTCAACCGCGCCTACGAGGAAGCGGGGCGCGACCTCGGCGCCAGCCGCTGGGCGATCCTCTGGACGATCGTGCTGCCGATCCTGTTGCCCGGCATGATCGCGGTCGCGCTGTTCGGCTTCACGCTGTCCTACGACGAGTTCCCACGCACCTCGATCGCCGTGGGCCCGAGCAACACCTTGCCGCTCGAGATCTGGAACATGACCACCAATGTCACCTCGCCCGCGCTCTACGCGATCGGCACGGTGACCACGGCGGTCTCGTTCCTGGTGATCGCGCTGGCGCTGGGCTCGATCGCGCTGATCCAGAGACGGCGGACCCGGCGGGTCCTGCGGGCGTCGGCGGGCGGCGCCTGACCATGGCCGGCGCCGGCGAGATCCAGCTCGAGCAGGTGACCAAGCGCTTCGGCCCGACGGTCGCGGTCCAGGGCATCGACCTTGCCATCCCGCACGGCTGCTACTGCTGCCTGCTGGGCCCGTCGGGCTGCGGCAAGACCACGATTTTGCGCATGATCGCGGGCCACGAGGAGCCGAGCGCTGGCCGGGTGCGGATCGGCGGCGACGACGTCACCGGCCAGGCGCCGGTCCTTCGCGGCACCGCCATGATGTTCCAGAGCTACGCGCTGTTCCCGCACATGACCGTGCTCGACAACGTCGCCTACAATCTGCGCATGCGCGGGGTCGGCCGGACGGCGCGCCGCGAGCAGGCGCTCTCGATGCTGGCGCGGGTCCATCTGGAGGCGTTCGCCGACCGCATGCCGGCGCAGCTCTCGGGCGGCCAGCAGCAGCGGGTGGCGCTCGCCCGCGCGTTGATCACCAACCCGCGCGTGCTGCTGCTCGACGAGCCGCTCTCGGCACTCGACGAGTTCCTGCGCCTGCAGATGCGCGGCGAGCTCAAGCGCCTGCAGCGCGAGCTCGGCATCACGTTCATCCACGTCACCCACACCCAGCTCGAGGCGATCGCACTCGCCGATCTGGTGGTGGTCATGGACCAGGGCCGGATCGAGCAGGCGGGCTCGGCGCAACAGATCTACAGCGAGCCGCAGACCGCCTACGTCGCGCGCTTCATGGGCGGCCAGAACGTGCTGTCCGGCAAGGTCACGACGGTCGCGGACGGCGAGGCGATCCTTCTGAGCGCGCAGGGCGACCGCTTCGCGCTGCCGGTCCAGGGCCAGGCCCAGCTGGTCGGCACGCCGGTCCACTGCGCCGTCCGCCGCGATCGCATCCAGCTGGAGCGCCTCGCGGGCCCGGGCCGGGCAGGCCAGGTCAATGCGCTGAGCGGCCTGGTGCACGCGATCGAGTATCAGGGCTCCTGGGTCAAGGTGACCCTGGACGTGCCCGGCTGGCCGGAGTTCGTCGCCAACGTCGCCGACGACCGGTTCTTCGCGGCCCCGGTCGACCTCGGCGATGCCGTGCTGGTGCGCTGGGCGGCGCGTGAGATGCGCATCCTCGCAGGCGATCTCGGCCGCGCCCTCGACCAGCACGGCGAGATCGGCCTCTACAACCAGGAGCTCGGCCTCGCCAAGGCGTGATCCGAAGCCGGCCGCCTCGCCTCAAAATGACAGCTCATCGCGGACGACGTGTTCAGCGCCTTCACGGCGACGATTGCCAAGGAGGCGACGCCCAAGCGGGCCGCCCCGCAAGAGGTTCCGGACGCGTTCCTGACATCTTTCCCCTCCAACGTTTTCCCGGCGCCGTGCGAATCAGCTTTTGATGTTGCCGAACCCTTGTGGTAGAAGTCCGCATCGTATTGCGCGCGCCGAAGGGGAGGTAGCGCCATGACATCGCCTCGGACTGAGCGCCATCTCGCGGCTGTCCTCACCGCTGATGTGGTTGGCTATTGCCGTCTCATGAGCCTCGATGAGGCGGGCACGCTGACGCGCCTCAAGACCCATCGCAAAGAGTTCATCGAGCCGGCCATCACCGGTCACCACGGTCGCATCGTCAAGCTCATGGGCGACGGTGCGTTGGTGGAGTTTTCGAGCGTGGTCGACGCCGTCGACTGCGCGGTGGCGATCCAGAAGGGCATGGCCGAGCGCAACGCCGGCGCGCCCGACGATGAGCGCATCCAGTTCCGCATCGGCATTAACCTGGGCGATGTGATCGTAGAGGGTGACGATATCTACGGTGACGGCGTCAATATTGCGGCACGCCTGCAGGCTCTCGCCGAACCCGGCGGCATCTGTGTGACGCGTACGGTCAGAAACCACGTCAAGGGCAAGCTCGCTCTGGCGTTCACCTCGATGGGTGAGCACCAAGTGAAAAACATCGCTGAACCGATTGGCGTATACTCCGTTGAGATCAGGGCAGGCACTGCCTCGCGGCCACGCCGCAGGCAGCGGGCGCCGGGGCGCAGTCGGTGGGCGTTAGCTGGAGCCGCAGCGTCCTTTGTGATCGTAGCAGGGGTCGGCTATGCACTTCTCAATGGGGAGGCGCTGTTCCGCCTGACGGGCTTCCGCACCGCTCTCGTTTCCCCGGCTGTCAGCGAGACCGTGTTGCCCCTTCCTGACAAGCCCTCCATTGCAGTGCTTCCGTTTACCAACGTGGGCGGTGAGCCGCGCTGGGATCGCTTGGCCGATGGGATCACCGAGGACATCATCACGGATCTGGCACGACGCCCGTACCTTTTCGTGATCGGCGGCAACTCGAGCTTCAAGTACAAGAACCAGCCGGTGGACGTCCGTCAGGTTGGTCATGACCTTGGTGTCCGCTTCGTTCTGGAAGGAAGCATACAGGCCGAAAACGGTCGCGTTCGTGTCACTGCCCAGGTTATCGAAGCTGACACCGGCGGCAATGTTTGGGCAGATCGTTATGATCGCGCAGATGCCGATATCTTTGCAGTCCAGGATGAGGTGGCAGAGAAGGTGGATGGCGCACTTGCCAGCTATTCAGGTGCCATAGCCAAGGCGGACCTGACGATTGCCAAGAGTAAACCCCCTGCCAACCTGCAGGCCTACGACTACTACCTCATTGGCGTAGAGTATAAGCACCGCCTGACGAAGGACGACAACGCCAAGGCGATCGAACTCCTCAACAAGGCCGTCGAAGTCGACCCAAAGTTCGCGCGGGCCTGGGGCACCCTTGCGGTGGCCTATTGGCTCGATCTCATCAATTCCTGGACGCCTGACGTCGATAAGACGGTGACAGTCTGGAAGCGTGCCATCAATACCGCTCTCGAGCTCGACCCAAATGAACCGTGGGGACTGCACCAGCTCGGTGCCCTTCGGGCGCGGGAGGGCGACTTCGCCGCGGCAACAGAAGCTTACGATCGGGCAATGGCGATCGCGCCGAACGACGCCGACCTCGTTCTTAAATGCGCGTGGGCGAGTGCACAGAATACGGGACGCCTCAAAGAGGGTCTGGATCTGGCCCGGAAGGCAGTCCGCCTGAACCCGAACTACCCACAGTGGTATCTGATCGGGTTTGGTGTCGCAGCCTACTATGGCGGCGCCTATGAAGAGGCGGCCAAAGCGCTCGCCGGCGCACCAAAGACAACGGAAGTACGATTGTTCCTGGCCATGAGCTTGGCTATGCTCGGTCGGGACGCGGAGGCTGCCAAGGCCGTTGCCGAGCTTCGCAAGGCTGCTCCCACCTTTTCGCCACGGGAGTACGGAACCCGAATCCATCCGGCCGCACAGCCGCTGTTCGAGGCCGGCATCAAGAAGGCAGGTCTTTACGATGCCGTCTAGTGCGCGGCGGCGCGACCCGCGGCGACGGGTCACTTGGCCGGGCGCAGCGCCTTGACCTTCTCGTCGCTGGGCATGACCGAGGCGCCGTCGACGTAGTGCCAGTTGGTCATGGTGCCGTGGCCGTCCTTGAGGGTGTTCTCGGGGTCGAGCAGGCGATCGGACGCGCGGGGGGAAAAGGTGTCGGGAGCAGTGTCAGGCGCGTTTCTGACACCTTTTGCCCTGATGACACTTCCTGATGACACCTTTTCTCGGAACTGCGCGCGGAGGGGGTTCGAGGTCGCGCGGCGGCGGGCCGGTCGCGCGCCGCGCACTGGACCGCCCCAACCTCGGCTAAGGCTTTGACAGTCGGCCGGTGCCGACGCTGATCTCTGCGTCGTGGATGTTGGTCTCAGAACCGCCCTCACAGTTACCAAGCAGCTTTGCTCCTGCGCTTGCGAACACATTCATCATCACGCGCCCGGCCCCGACCAACAAGGCGCTCCTCTTTTGGCCGAACTGGTCCGTCACGACGAACGAGGCTTGCAACCCATGGGCGGCTACCGTGCCGATCATGTAGTCCTGGACCGGGCACTCATCCTCCGAATTCGAGGGGCTCCGGACAGGCACTGACCGGGTAGGTGATCCGGAGGAACGCTGTCGCTTCGACCCCGAACTTGTGGAAGTCGTCATCGGAGGTCGTGACCTCGCTCAGGAGGGTGCACACGACCGAGATGTCGTCGACCTGCAGGACCTTTTTGGCTGGCACCACGAAGCCATTGCGGATCAGCACCGGTTGCTCGGCCGGGGCTGCGAGCGCAGGCTGTGCAAAGGCCGCGCTCAGCGCCAGCGGCGCCGCGAGCACGGCGGTCGAAAGCCAAAAGCGCGTCATCGTCGGTTGCTCCTGATTTGAGATGCGTGACGCGAAGCACGCTAGGAGCCCGACGTTTCAACCGTGTGTCGCGCGACAGGTTTTTGGTTTCAATTGTCGCGCTCGATTGTTCAGATCCTGCCTCCGACTATTTTCGGCCACCAGCAGCGCCACGACCGGCAGATCGCGCCGCCCCGAGGAGCAGCGCTGCTTGGGCGCACCGACGCGTGGCGGTGCTGCAGGCATCTTGCCTGGGGCGTCCGCACGTCGTGGGCTATGCTGGCGCTTCTTAGGGCGCGGAGCAGGAGTTGTGGATCGCGGATCGAGCGCGACGATGACCGGGCGGATCGCTGGTGAGGGCGCGGATCATTCGGCCCGCAGCGGCGCTGCGGCGGGGGAGGCGCGTTCGCCTTCGACCCCGCTCTTGTCGGTCGAGCATCTGAGCGTCGGGTTTCGGACCGAGGCGGGGGTCGCGCGCGTGGTCGACGATCTGTCGCTCGCGATCGAGTCGGGAAAAATCGTCGGGCTGGTCGGCGAATCGGGCTGCGGCAAGAGCGTCACGGCCAAGGCGATCATGCGGCTGTTGCCGATGCCGCCCGCGCGCATCGAGGCCGGGTGCATCCGGCTCGAGGGACAGGATCTCCTGACCCTCGACGAGCGGGCGATGCGGGCGGTGCGCGGCAACCGGATCGGCATGATCTTCCAGGAGCCGATGACCTCGCTCAACCCGACCTTTCCGGTCGGCTTCCAGATCGGCGAGGCGCTGCGCCTGCATCGGCCGGCGAGCCGCGCCGAGGCCCGCGAGCATGTGCTGGACCTGCTCCGCCTGGTGGGGATCGGGGCGCCCGCGCGCCGGCTCGCCCAGTATCCGCACGAGCTCTCGGGCGGGCTGCGCCAGCGGGTCATGATCGCGATGGCGCTCGCCTGCCGGCCGAAGCTTTTGATCGCGGATGAGCCGACGACCGCGCTCGACGTCACCATTCAGGCGCAGATTTTGGAGCTGCTGCTGCGCCTGCGCGACGAGCTGGGCATGGCGATCCTCTTGATCACCCACGACCTCGGCGTGGTTGCGGAGTATGCCGACGAGGTGGTCGTGATGTACGCCGGCAAGCGGGTCGAGTGGGCGGACGTGCGCGCCCTGTTCCAAAGCCCCCGCCACCCCTATACGCAGGGGCTGCTGGCCTCGATGCCGCGGCTCGAGGGCGGTGCTGGCAAGCTGCCGACCATCCCGGGCGCCGTGCCTGGCCCCATGGAGCGGCCGCCGGGCTGCCCGTTCGTCGGCCGCTGCCCGCGGGCGCAGGAGCGTTGCGCCGGGGAGTTCCCGCCGCTCGTGGAGCAGGACGGCCACGGCTTTGCCTGCTGGCATCCGCTGCCCCAAGCGGAGCGTCTCCAGCCATGAGCGGAGCGTATCCAGCCATGAGCGGCGCGGCTCCCGCCACGAGCGGCGCGGCTCCCGCCGTGACGGAGCCGGAGCCGCTGCTGGCGGTCGAGGCGCTGACCAAGGAGTTCCCGCTCAAGGGCGGCGGCCGGGTGCAGGCGCTGAACGGTGTGAGCTTCGTCCAGCGGCGCGGCGAGACGATCGGCATCGTCGGCGAGTCGGGCTGCGGCAAGTCGACGCTCGCCCGCACGCTGCTGCGGCTGATCGAACCCTCGGGCGGGCGGGTGCGCTTCGAGGGCCAGGATCTGGGCGCGCTCTCGGCGCGCGCGCTGCGCCGCCGCCGGCGCGACCTGCAGATCGTGTTCCAGGACCCCTATGCGGCGCTCGATCCCAGGGTCCGGATCGGCAGCGCGCTGGCCGAGCCTTTGATCATCCACGGCCAGGGCAGGCGCCGCGAGCGGGCGCAGCGGGTGGGCGAGCTGCTCGAGCTGGTCGGCCTGCCGGACGAGGCCGCTCAGCGCTATCCCCACGAGTTCTCGGGCGGCCAGCGGCAGCGGATCGGCATCGCCCGGGCGATCGCCCTGCATCCCAAGCTCTTGGTGCTCGACGAGCCGGTCTCGGCGCTCGACGTCTCGATCCAGTCGCAGATCCTGAACCTTTTGGTCGAGCTGCGCGCCCGGCTCGGCCTCTCCTACCTCTTCATCTCCCACGACCTCGCGGTGATCCGCTACATCAGCGAGCGGATTGCCGTGATGTACCTCGGCCAGATCGTCGAGCTCGGGGCCGCGGCCAGGATCTACGGGGGCGCCGCCCACCCCTATACCGAGGCGCTGCTGTCGGCGATCCCGCAGCCCGACCCCGAGCGGCGCCGGACCCGGATCGTGCTCACGGGCGACGTGCCGAACCCGGAGCAGCCACCGCCCGGCTGCCCGTTCCATCCGCGCTGCCCGAAGGCGTTCGACCGCTGCCGGAGCGAGCCGCCGGCCGAGCGCAATCTCGGCAGCGCGGCGGCGCCGCACCTGGTCCGCTGCCACCTCTACTGAGCCGGGCAGAGGCCTGTCCCCACCGTCGGCCCGGCCGACTGACATGACCACCTGAGGGGCGAGTGTCGTTCATCAGGCTGGCTTCGCAGATCGTCAATCCGACCGGCCTGGACCGGACTCCATCTCGAGCCTTGTTAAGAGATCATTAACGATTGCGCGTTAACCCTTTCTTCGGCTGGTCCATGCGACCGTGGGAATCCTGCGCCCGGGGCCAAGCGGCGAGCGGATTCCCACGGGTCACATGGATCCTCAAGCATGGCCAGGCTCGCGGCAAAGGGTTGGTGAGAGGTTGAAGCCGAACCCCTGACTTGCGAATACCGTGCGCGCGGACCTTCAGGAACTGTCCCCGAGACCGGTTCGGTCTCCGCCAGCCCGCAGGCGCAAAGCCGCGGCGCACGTTTGTCTCATTCGGTTGCCGCGAAGTCTTCACCTCCGCGGGCGCCTGCCGCCTGTCGGTCCAGGCGCGCAGACCAAGCGCGAAAGTCGGCACTTTTCTGCGCTCGATATCCGTCTGCGCTGGCGCGGGCCCGCTCGTGTCAGCGGAGAGCCGCGCCCCACGAAGTCTTCACCTTCGCGGGACGCGCCCGCCGCCCGCCAACCCGGGCAAGACCAAGCGCGAATGTCAGGAGTCTGCGCTTGATCTCCGTCCGCGCCGGCGTAGGCGCTATTTGCGTCAGCCGAGGGCCGCCTTCGGCAGGACCACGTGGCAGCCCTTCTGCTCGTTGACCAGCTGGGTGATCCGGACGTCGGCGGCCAGGCTGCAGAGCATGTAGGCCTCGGCCGCGTCGAGGTTGGTGTGGCGCCGGATCAGGGTGATCATGTCGCGGAGCGCATCCTTGGCGGCGTCGTCGAGGTCGGCGTTGGCGGCCATCGTGATGTGCTCCGTGGGCGTCTCGGCCGCCGGGAAGCGCAGGCAGAAATCGCGCCGCAGGTGGAACTCGAAGACGCCCTCGAGCGCGGTCTCGATCGCGGTCACGCAGACCTCGCCGTCGCCCTGCACGCCATGGCCGTCGCCGGCGGAGAATTGGGCGCCCTCGGTCCAGACCGGGAGATAGAGAGTGGTGCCCGCGACCAGCTCCTTGTTGTCGAGATTGCCGCCATGGGCGCGCGGCTGGGTCGTGCTGATCCGCCCCCAGGCGGGCGGTGGCGCGACCCCCATGACGCCGAAGAAGGGGCGCAGCGGCAACTCCGTGCCCCAGGGCAGCCGGCCGATCATCCGGGCGGCATCGAGGGCGATGTGGATCAGCCGCGGCTCGGGGAAATCCTCGGGCAACGTGCCCCAGAGCGGGCGGATGCGGGTGTAGCCCCAGTCCTGCCGGAGCTGCACCTTAAGGATCCGCACCTCGAGTACGTCGCCCGGCCTGGCGCCCTCGATCCGGATCGGGCCGGTCAGGATGTGCGGTCCCGGATCGGGACGGAGCGCCTGATGGATCTGGTACAACTCCGGCGGCACGTGGAAGCCGCCGCCCGGCAGGACGTAGGGCGGCCCCGAGACGCTCTGCAGGGTCACCCGGTCGCCGGGGGCGACCGTCAGCACCGGCGCAAGCGTCGCATCGAAGCTGCCCCAGTGACAGGTGGTGGGCGAGGCGACCAGCTCGTGCTCGGTCATGGCTCGGGGCTCCGGCATGGCGGCGGGGAATCGCCACGGCCTCAGCCTCCGGGCAGCCGGTCGAAGCGCCTGCCGGAGCTTGACCTCGAGCCACACGCCCCAGGCTGCCTGGCCTCGCGCGTCGGCGATCAGGTCCTGGCGGATCTCGATCCCGACGTGCGGCAGGCCGCGGCGCTCGCCGTGCACCGGCAGGCTATAGTCGCTCTCGTCCTGGACCGCGTAGGGCAGCCGGTCGCCGACGTAAGGCGCGCTGTCCTGGTTCAAGAGCTCGAGCAGCGGCCGGGCAAGGCGGGCATCGCGATTGTACAAGAGGCCGATCACCCAAGGCCGCGCGACGTCCATATAGACCGGCGTGAAGCTGTGCATGGCCACGAGTACGGTCCGCTGGCCGGCCGCCGCGCGCGCCTCGAGCAGTGTCTCGATCGTGCCGTGATAGGGCCGGAACAGGGCCTCGATGCGGGCCTGCCGGGCGCGCTCGGAAATGTTCCGATTGCCGGGGATCTCGGTCAGCTCGCTGACCTCGGGGATCGACTGCGCGACGTGGGTCGGCCGGTTGCAGTCGACCACCAGGCGCGAGTAGGTCTGGGCGACGAACGGCGCATCGAACGCCGCGGCGAGGGCCTGGGCGACCGGCAGGATGCCGATGTCGTAGGCGATGTGGCGCTCGAGCTCGCCGGCGCTCAGGCCGAGATCGCCGAGGCGTCGGGGCAGGCGCCGGCCGGCGTGATCGGCGACGAAGACGAAGGGCGACCGGCTGTCAGCCCGCTCGACGATCACCGGCGCCGGCTCGTCCGGGTCGAGCAGGGTGATCGCGGGTGGATCGTCGGCACCGATCGCGGCCGGAGCGTTCGCAGTTTCGGCATGCGCCGGAGGGGGCTCGGGGAGTTCGGGACGCGACGTCATTGGCTCGGTAACTGAGCCGCCGCCGCGGGCTTTGTCAAACCATCTCCTTGATCGAGGCACCGATCCTGCTTCAATCGGGCAACACGACAGTCTGAGCGCAAACGGCCGGAGGGAAACGGGCATGCGACGGGAACCGCTGATCATGGCGTGCTGCAGCGACATCGCGGGGCAGGTGCGCGGCAAGGCGTTCCCGGCGCGGGATTTCGAGAAACGCTGCGCGGGCGGCGTCGGCTGGTGTCCGACCAATGTTCAGATCACGGCCTTCAACCAGATCGCGGACACGCCGTTCGGCTCGCTGGGCGACGCTCTGCTGATGCCGGACCCCGCGGCCCGGGTCGACGTCGATCTTGGGGCCTGACGACCCGGGCGAGCATTTCGTGCTCGGCGACATCGTCGAGACCGACGGCACCACGCCCTGGCCCTGCTGCCTGCGCTCGCTGCTGAAGGGCGCGCTCGCAGCCCTCGCGAGCGAGGCGGGGCTCGAGCTGCGCGCGAGCTTCGAGCACGAGTTTCACTACGCCGCGCCCATGCCCGATGGCGGCGGCTTCGGCCTGCGCTCCTATCGTACGGCCGCGGCCTTCCACGAGCATTTGGTCGCGGCGCTCGACCAGGCGGGCATCCGGGTCGAGCTGATCCAGCCCGAATACGGCCTCAGCCAGCACGAGATCAGCATCGCACCCAGGCCGGGCCTGATCGGCTGCCGATCAGGCGGTGATCCTGCGCGAGCTGGCGCGCGCCGTGGCGCGGCGGCAGGGGGTGGGCGTGACCTTCGCGCCGATCGTCGCCGGCATGGGGGTCGGCAACGGCGTCCACGTCCATCTGGGCCTGGTCGACCGCGAGGGCCGCCCGGTGATGCACGATCCCGCGGGCCCCGGCGGCCTCAGCGCCATCGCCGGCAGCTTCACCGCCGGCATCCTCCGCCACCTGCCGGCGCTGCTCGCCTTCACCGCGGCGAGCACGGTCTCCTATCAGCGCCTGGTGCCGCACCGCTGGAGCTCGTCGTTCAACAATCTGGGCTACCGCGACCGCGAGGCGGCGGTGCGCATCTGCCCGGTGCGCGAGGACGGCGACGTCGCGGCGCAATACCATGTCGAGTATCGGGCGGCGGATGCGGTCGCCTCGCCCTACCTCCTGCTCGCCATGCTCGCGATGGCCGGCCTGCAGGGCCTCCGGGAGGAGCTGCCGACGCCGCGGCCGACCGAGGGCGATCTCGCGACCATGGGTGCGGCCGAGCTGCAGGCGCAGGGCGTGCAGCGCCTGCCGACCTCGTTCCCGCTGGCGCTTGCGGCCTTGGACGCCGACGCCGACGGTCCAGGGCTGGCTGCCGCCGCTGCTGCTGGACTGCTACCGGAAGCACAAGCAGAACGAGATCGCGGCCATGGCCGGCCTGTCCGACGCCGAGCAGGCGGAGCGCTACGCTCAGGTCTACTAACTCCGCCCTCTGGCCGAGCGCCAATCCGGATATCATCGAGGCTCATCAAGGGTGCGACGTTGAAAGTCTATCCGGGCCCGCCCCACGGGCTTATGGTCACCAGCAACGATCAGCTCAACAACGATCTTCTTGCGTACATCCGGAGCTGAAAGGCCGAACAGCGAATAGTCTGGCGGTTTGCACAGCCGATCCCGCCACCGGCACGAACAGCGAGGATGCCATGGACTGCGCAGCGGAGAATTTGTTTTCGCGCCGGCACTTTTGCCTGTGCTGCTGCGCTGGCGCGGCTTACGCGGCCACCGGCGGTTGGCTGACCCCCCGCGAAGCGTTCGCGGAGGCCCGCGGCCTCGTCAGCCTGATCAAGGACAGCGCCGCCGTCTCGCCCATCGTCACGCATAAGTTGCGCAACAACGTCAGCGTGCTCGAGGGCTCCGGCGGCAACATCGCGGTTCTGACCGGTCCCGATGGCAAAGTGCTGATCGATGCCGGCATCGGCGTCTCGCGCCCGCAGATCACCAAGGCTCTGGCGGATCTGGGCGCCGATCCGATCACCCACCTGGTCAATACGCATTGGCACTTCGACCATGCCGACGGCAACGCGTGGCTGCATGAGGCAGGCGCGAAGATCATCGCGCAGACCAATACCCGAAAGTATCTTTCGGAAATCCAACGCGTCGAGGACTGGGACTACAACTTCCTGCCCGCGCCTCCGGCTGCGCTGCCCAGCGAAGTGTTTGAGAGCGAACGCAGCCTGACGCTCAACGGCGCCACGATCGGTCTGAAACACTACGGGCCCGCGCACACCGACTGCGACATCTCGGTCACATTTGGCGAGGCGGACATCCTGCACGCGGCCGATACCTTCTGGAACGGCATCTATCCTTTCATCGACTATTCGACCGGCGGCAGCATCGACGGCATGATCGCGGCCTCCGACGCCAACCTGGCGGCGACCACGCACGAGACGATCATCATTCCAGGTCACGGTCAGCCAGTCAGCAACAAAGCCGAGCTGCAGGCATTCCGCGACATGCTCGTGGCCATCCGGGACAACGTCGCGACGCTCAAGAAGGAAGGGCGATCGCGGGACGAGGCCGTCGCGGCCAAGCCGACCGCGGCGTTCGACGCCAAGTGGGGCAATTTCGTGATCGATCCCGGCTTCTTCACGAGGCTGGTCTACGAGGGCGTCTGATCCAAAGGCCCGCCCGGGAGGGCGTCCCGTCACTGACATCCAGGGAGAACCGGAATGACGACTTCCACGGTCGCAGACGCCGCGCCGGTCACCCATCATCGGACCGCGCAGATCGAGGGTGTCAACATCTTCTACCGTGAGGCGGGCCCGGCGGATGCGCCGGTCGTGCTGCTGCTGCACGGCTTTCCGACCTCGTCGCACATGTTCCGCAACCTGATCCCCGCCCTTGCCGACCGCTATCACGTGATCGCGCCGGACTATCCCGGCTTCGGCCAGAGCGACATGCCGGATCGCAGCACGTTCGCCTACACGTTCGACCGCTTTGCCGAGCTGGTCGACGGCCTCCTCGATCGGCTCGGCGTCACGCGCTACGCGATGTACGTGATGGACTATGGGGCGCCTGTGGGCTGGCGGCTGGCGCTCAGGCATCCCCTGGCCGTCACGGGCCTGATCGTCCAGAACGGCAACGCCTATGACGAGGGGCTGAAGGAGTTCTGGGACCCGATCAAGGCCTATTGGGCCGATGGTGCGGACGCCCATCGCCAGGCCCTGAAGGGGCTGTTCACGCTCGAGATAACGAAGTTCCAATACACCGACGGCGTCGCCGATGTCAGCCGGATCTCGCCGGACAACTGGGTGCACGACCAGTCCCTGCTGGATCGCCCGGGCAACAACGACATCCAGCTCGACATCTTCTACGACTACGGCACCAACCTCGCCCTCTATCCCAGGGTCCAGGCCTGGTTCCGCGAGCAGCCGGCCGCCGACCCTGATCGTCTGGGGCAAGAACGACAAGATCTTCCCGGCGGACGGTGCCCATCCCTACCGGCGCGACCTGCCCGATGCCGAGTTTCACCTGCTCGACACCGGCCACTTCGCGCTCGAGGACAAGGCGGACGAGATGGTGCCCTTGATCCGCGATTTCCTCGAGCGCAAGGTCGCCGCGAGCTGACTGGAGCGGCCCGGGTAAGCTCGTGCCCGGGCTCAGCCCTGCCCTTGGAGGCGGAAATGTCCGAGCAACGCCCGCCGCTGCCGCCGTTCACCGCCGAGACCGCCGCGCAGAAGGTGCGCATGGCCGAAGACGCCTGGAACACACGCGATCCGGCGCGGGTGGCGCTCGCCTATACGGAGGGCAGCCGCTGGCGCAATCGCGCCGAGTTCCTGGACGGCCGGCAGGCGATCGAGGCGTTCCTCGTGCGCAAGTGGAACCGCGAGCTCGACTACCGGCTGATCAAGGAGCTCTGGACGTTCCGCGACAACCGGATCGCCGTGCGCTTCGCCTATGAGTGGCATGACGACAGCGGCCACTGGTTCCGGAGCTACGGCAACGAGAACTGGGAGTTCGACGAGCACGGCCTGATGCGGCTGCGGATCGCCAGCATCAATGATCTGCCGATCCGGGAGAGTGAGCGCAAATATCACTGGCCGCTCGGCCGCCGCCCCGACGACCATCCGTCCTTGAGCGATCTCGGCCTGTGAGGGAACGGTCCTTGGACGCCGCCTCGACCGCAAGCTACGCCAGCGACGTCGCCTTCACGCCGACCGTCAAGGCGGTGCAGACCCGCAAGGGCTCGCGCCCGTCCTACGCGCGCATGGAGGAGCGAGGGTCCTGGGAGACCCGGATCACGCCCGAGCTGGCCAGCTTCATCGCCGCCCAGACGAGCGTCTTCCTGGCCACCGCGAGCCAGGACGGCCAGCCCTATATCCAGCATCGGGGCGGCCCGGCGGGCTTTCTGCACGTGCTCGACGAGCGGACCCTGGGCTTTGCCGATTTCGCCGGCAACCGGCAATACATCACCCAGGGCAATCTCGCGGACAATCCCAAGGCCCACCTCTTCCTGATCGACTACGCGCACCGGCGACGGGTCAAGATCTGGGGCGAGGCGCGGGTGGTCGAGGGCGATGCCGAGCTTTTGGCAAAGCTGATGCCTGAGGGCTACAAGGCACGGGTCGAACAGGCGATCGTCTTCACGGTCGCCGCCTGGGACTCGAACTGTCCGCAACACATCCCGCAGCGGTTCGAGGCCGCCGACGTCGCGGCAGCACTCGCCGAACGCGATCGCCGCATCGCGGAGCTGGAGGGCGAGATCGCGCGATTGCGCGGGACCCGAGGCGGCTGACGGCTGGCAAGCCGGTCCAGATTGAAAAAAATACACTAGCCAGCTGCCGGCCGCCGTGGAAATCTCCCGGCGCGCGCGTCGGGCCGGTGTCTGTCGGGCTCCGGCATCGCGTGGAGCGTCATCTTTGCGACTGGGAGAGATCACGTGACCAGAACAGCTGCGACTTCAGAAGAAACACGGCGCGCCTTCCTGGGCAAGACCGCGGCCGGCGCCGCCGGCGCCGTGCTCGGCGGCCTCGGCTTCAATCCGTTGATCGCGCCGGCGCTCGCGCAGGAGCTGAAGAGCTCCGAGAAGCCCTTGAAGGCCGCGTTCTCGAACGCCGGCCTGCAGGCGACCTGGTGCGCTCAGGGCAAGCAGGCAGCCGAGGCCTGGGGCAAGCTGTTCAATGTCGAGGTCACCTGGTTCGACGGCGAGCTCAGCGCCACCAAGCAGCGCGCCGCGATCGACAACATGGCCTCCCAGAAGTGGGATTTCGTCGCCATCCAGGCGTTCGGGATCGGCACGCTCACCGACCCGGTCAAGAAGATGATCGCCGCCGGCATCCCGGTGATCGACATGGACACCCTGATCGCCCCGCTCGATCAGATCGACGTCCACAGCTTCCTCGCCCCCGACAACGAGTTCATGGGCTCGTCGGTGACCCAGGCGCTGGTCGACGCGATCGGCGGCAAGGGCACGATGATCATGACCCAGGGCGCGCTCGGCCATACCGGCGCCCAGGGGCGCGCGCGCGGCTTCGAGGCGGTGGTCAAGAAGTACCCCGGCATCAAGGTCCTCGACACCCAGCCGGCCGACTGGGACGTCACCAAGACCGCCCGCATCTGGGAATCCCTGCTGACCAAGTACTCCGACATCAGCGCTGCCTTCTTCCACAACGACGACATGGCGCTCGCGGCCTACAACGTCATGAAGGCGCACAACCGGACCAAGATCCTGATCGGCGGGGTCGACGCCATGCCGCCTGCGATCGAGGCGGTGCTCGACGGCCGGATGTACGCCACGGTCAGGAACCCGTCCTGCCGGATCCACGGTGGCGCCATCGTGGCCGGCGTCGCGGCCGTGGTCGACGGCGAGAAGACCGGCAAGGATGGCATCCCCAAGCACGTGATCACCGACGGGCCGGTGGTCACCAAGCCGAACGCAGAAGGCATGCTCTGGATGGAGCGGCACTTCCTGATCTGAGCGATCGGGCTGATCCGAGCGATCGAGCGCAAGGGCGTCGCGTGGCGGCAGCGGCCGGGCCGATCCTCGAGCTCGAGGGCATCGGCAAGACCTTCGGCGGGGTGGTGGCGCTGGACGGCGTCGATTTCACGCTCGCCGCGGGCGAGGTGCATGGTCTGGTCGGCGAGAACGGCGCCGGCAAGAGCACGCTCATGAAGATCATCTCGGGCGTGCACACCGGCTACACCGGGACCATGCGCCTCGACGGCGCGCCGGTCCGCTTCCGCTCCACCCGCGACGCGCTCGCGGCGGGCATCGGCATGGTGCACCAGGAGCTCAGCATCGTGCCGAGCCTGTCGGTCGCGGAGAACGTGTTCCTCGGCGTGCAGCCGGTCGGCCGGTTCGGCAACGTGCGCTGGCGCGCCATGGCGGCCGATGCGCGCGAGCATCTGGAGCGGCTCGGCATCGAGGTCGACCCGGCCGTGGAGGCGGGTGCCTTGCCGCTCGGCCTGCAGCAGCTGGTCGAGATCGGCCGGGTGCTGTTCTCCGGCGCCCGGATCATCATCCTGGACGAGCCGACCTCAGCGCTTTCACCACCCGAGATCGAGCGTCTGTTCGCGGTCCTGCACCGGCTCAAGGAGGGCGGCACGAGCTTCGTCTTCATCTCGCATTTCATCGATGACGTGCTCGCGGTCTCGGATCGGGTGACCGTGTTCCGCAACGCGCGGCGGATGGCGACGGTGCCCGCGGCCGAGGTCGACAAGCGGTGGCTGATCGAGCGCATGATCGGCAGCGGCCACGCCGGGCTCGAGGAGAGCTACACGGGCGAGATCAGGCTCGCGAGCGATCCGGCGGCGCCCGCGGTGATCGAAGCGGCCGGCCTCGCCCATCGTGGGTTGTTCCAGAACATCTCGTTCGCGGCGCGCGCGGGCGAGGTGCTCGGCATCTACGGCTTCATGGGCTCGGGTCAGCTCGAGCTGGCCCGCGCGCTCGGCGGCAAGCTCAGGTCCGAGGCGGGCGAGGTGCGGATCGATGGCCGGCGGGTGCGCCTGCGCAGCACGTCAGCCGCCAAGCGAGCGGGCGTGGCGCTGCTGCCGGAGAGCCGCCGCAGCATGCTGTTCGCCCACGAGCCGGTCTATAAGAACGTCTCGATCAGCATCCTCGAGCGGATCGGGGCGGTGCTGCTCCGGCCGCGCGAGGAGCGCCGGCTCACAGGCCGGCAGGTCGAGCGCCTGCACATCCGGCCGGCCTCGGTCGAGCCGGAGCTGCGCACGCTCTCGGGCGGCAATCAGCAGAAGGTGGCGCTCGCCCGCTGGCTCACCCACCTGCCCCGGGTGCTGGTCCTGTCGGAGCCGACCCGCGGGATGGACGTCGGCGCCAAGGACGACGTCGTGAAGATCGTCAAGGGGCTGAAGGCGCAGGGCATCGCGGTGGTCGTGGTGTCGACCGAGCCGGAGACGATCCTGGCGCTCGCCGACCGCATCCTGGTGATGCGCAAGGGCGAGATCGCCCAGGAGTTCGCGAACATGACGGTGAGCAAGGACCGCCTGCTGAGTGCCGCGTGAGGGTGAGCGGGATGAAGGCTGAAGCAATCGAGGGGCGCAAGGCTTCGGTGCTGGCGGGCGTGCGCGCCTGGCTCGCGCGCCAGCTGATCAACATCGCACCGTTCGTGACGCTCATGTTCCTGGTCGTGGTGTTCAGCGTGCTCAGCCCGTCGTTCGTCACCCTCGACAACCTCGGCAACATCCTGCGCCAGGTGTCGGTGACGGCGATCATCGCGACCGGCCTGACCTTCGTGATCCTGACCGCCGAGATCGACCTCTCGATCGCCGCGATCGCCAATGCCACCGGCATCGTGGTCGCGTTCTTCACGCTGCAGGAGTCCTACGTCAACATCGCCGGACTGCCGCTGCCGGGCTTCGCTGCGATCCTCCTGGCCCTGCTCGCGGCCTTCGCGCTCGGCTGCATCAATGCCGCCGGCATCACGCTGATCGGCATCCCGTCGTTCATCATGACGCTCGCCATGCTGCAGATCGGCGCCGGCGTCTCGGCCATGCTGGTGCGCGGCCAGATCGCCTACAATGTGCCGGCGCTGATCCACACGCTCGGCAGCGGCGCCCTCGGGCCCGTCTCCTGGATCGTGATCATCGCCGCCCTGTTCCTGCTGGTCGGCCACCTGGTGCTGACCTACACGCGCTTTGGCCGCTACGTGTACATGGTCGGCGGCAACCGCGAGGCGGCGGAGTATTCGGGCGTCAACGTCCGGGCGATCGTCGCCGCGGTGATGATCATCAGCGCGGTCTGCTCGGGCGTTGCCGGCATGCTCGGGGTCGCCTACTTCGGCAGCGCGCAGCAGAACGAGTTCGACGACTTCCTGCTCGATGCGATCGCCGCGGTCGTGGTCGGCGGCACCAGTCTGTTCGGTGGCCGCGGCGGCATTCCCAACACGATCATCGGCCTGTTCGTGCTGGGCGTGCTCAACAACGGCCTCGACCACATCGACATCGACAGCTTCCTCAAGATCCTGATCCGCGGCCTGATCCTCCTGATGGCGCTGATCATCAACGTCTACGCCCAGCGCCTGCGCACCGACCGCCAGGCCGCATCCGCCTAGGCCAGCGCGCTGCAGGAGTTGACCAGCCGCAGCTGACGGCGGCTGGCGTCAGGGTCGGAGGAGGTCGGGGAAGGTCTCGCGCAGATTGTCGGACAGGCCGGCATCGAGGTCGCTGATCAGGTCGCGCACCAGCTCGTAGCCGATCTGCTGGCGCTCGGCGTAGCCGATGTCCTCGGGCAACGCCCGGGTCCGGGTCGCGGTGGTGCTGATCGAGCCCTGGACCTTGCCGGCATCGTCCAGGTGATCGATCCGCACCTTCATGCGGCCGTCGAAACGGGCGGCCGGCTCGGTCGTGAGATAGGCTCGGATGCCGGTCCTGGTCTCGAGCTTCTGCTCGGTGACCGAAGCATCGACGATCACCGCCTGCAGCCGGCCGGGGCCGCCGACCGCCTGGAGCCGGTGCTCGAGGAGCTGGCGGATCGCAGCCTCCGGGGTGAGCGCGAAGGTGTGCTCGACATAGGGCGGCGCCCCCTTGGGCTGATAGGCGCTTTGGATGTCGATCGCGGCGACCGCGAAGCGGAGCGGCGGCTGGTTGCCGAAGTCGAGCGGCGGCGGCTGGAAGGTCTCGTATTTTTCCGCGCAGCCCCCGAGCCCGAGGACCAGCCCCAGGACCAGAAAACCCACCGCCAGGACCACGCGCATCGGCTTTGCCCTCAGGGTCAATGTCGGAGCCGGGCATGCAGGCCGGCGAGCTCCGTCTCGTCGAACCGGTAGGTCGCGCTGCAGAACTCACAGGTCACCACGAGATGGCCGTCGGCCTCCTTCATGTCGTCGAGCTCGGCCGGCGGAAAGCGGCGCAGCATGGCCTCGACCCGGGCGCGCGAGCAGCGGCAGCCGAAGCTCAGATCGAGCGGCCGGAACACGCGCACCCCCTCCTCATGGAACAGGCGCAGCAGCAAATGATCGGGGGCGAGATGCGGGTCGACCAGCTCGGCCTCGGTGGCGGTGCCGAGCAGGAGCATGGTGCGCCGCCAGTCCTCCTCCATCTGCTCCTCGCGGCCTTCCGCGACCTGGTCGGCCAGGCGCTGCACCATGATGCCGCCCGCGCGCCAGCGCCACTGGTCGCGATCGGCGACCCGGTCGACCGCGATCTCGAGACCGGTCCGCACCTGCTCGCTCTGGCGGAAGTAGGTCTGCATGCACTCGGTGAGCGTCGGCCCGGTCAGCGCCACGATCCCCTGATAGGTCTGGCCCGCCTCGCTCTGATCGACGGTCAGCGCGAGGTGACCTTCGCCCAGGAGGTCGGGCACACTGGCGCCGGCGGCCGCGCTGACGCCCGCGGCATCGAACTTGGCGAAGCCCCGCATCGCCCCGCCGTTGGTGCAGTCGGCGATCATCAGCGAGACCGGGCCGGCACTCTTCACCTGGAGGCTGAAGGTGCCCTGGAACTTGAGCCCGCCGGCGAGGGTCGCGGCCAGCACCAGCAGCTCGCCGAGCAGGCGGCTCACCGGCTCGGGGTAGTCGTGGCTGGTCAGGACCCGATCGACCAGGCCGCCCAGGCGGACCAGCCGGCCGCGCAACGCCGAGCGCTCGAGCTGGAAGGGGCGGAGCAGGTTGTCGCCGATCGGCCGTGCGATCATCGAGCCCAAAGTTGGCGCGCCCGCGATCAACTGGGCCCGAGGCACCAGGCGAGGATGCCTTTCTGGGCGTGCAGCCGGTTCTCGGCCTGCTCGAAGACCACCGAGCGGGGCCCGTCGATCACGGCCGCGCTGACCTCCTCGCCACGGTGCGCCGGCAGGCAATGCATGAACAAGGCGTCCGGCTCGGCCGCGGCCATCAGCTGATCGTCGACCCGATAGGCGGCGAGCAGCCGGCGCCGGAGCTCGGGCTCGCCGTCGCCCATCGACACCCAGACGTCGGTCATCACGGCCTCGGCGCCGGTCACCGCCTCCTGCGGGGTCTCGAACAGCTGCACCCGGGCCTGACGCTCGGCCGCCCAGGCGAGCACCTGGGCATCGGGCGCGAGGTCGGGCGGACAGGCGAGCCGGAGCTTGAAATCGAAGCGCTGGGCGGCATGGATCCAGGACGTCGCGACGTTGTTGCCGTCGCCGGTCCAGGCCAGCGTGTGGTCCCGGATCGGGCCGCGGTGGGCCTCGAAGGTCATGACGTCGGCCATGATCTGACAGGGATGCGAGCGGTCGGTCAGGCCGTTGATCACCGGCACGGTCGCGGCCTCGGCCAGCTCCAGAAGCTTGGCGTGGTGGTCGGTGCGGATCATGATCGCATCGACGTAGCGGGACAGGACGCGCGCCGTGTCGGCGATCGTCTCGCCGCGGCCGAGCTGCATCTCCTTGGTGTTGAGGATCACAGCGTCGCCGCCCAGCGCCTTGACTGCGACCTCGAACGACACCCGGGTGCGGGTCGAGGGCTTGTCGAAGATCATCGCCACGGCCTTGCCCGCCAGCCGGCCACGCCCGGTGCCGTTGGCCCGCAGCTCGCCGGCGAGATCGAGGATCCTGCGCAGCGTGCCCGGGTCCAGCTCGTCGAGGTCGAGAAAGTGCCGCGGTCCGGTCATTGCGCCGCCTCCTGCCCGGCCAGCTCCTGGCACAGCTCCTCGAGGATCCCGAGCGCCTCGTCGATCTCGGCCTGACCGATGATCAGGGGCGGCAGCAGGCGCACGACATTGTCGCCGGCCGGCACGGTCAACAGCCCGCGCGCCAAGAGCTTGGCGCTGATCTCGGTATTGGGGGGCGCAAAGACCAGGCCGAGCAGCAGCCCCTGGCCGCGCACGCCCAGGATCAGGCCCGGCCAAGCCGCGGCCAGCTGGTCCAGCTGATGGCGCAGCCGCTTGGCCAGCTCCTCGACGCGCGCGAGAAAGCCGTCCTCGAGCAGGACGTCGAGCACGGCGTTGCCGCAGGCGCAGGCGAGCGGGTTGCCGCCGAAGGTCGAGCCGTGGGAGCCCGCGGTCATGCCCGAGGCCGCGCGCGCGGTCGCCAGGCACGCGCCGATCGGGAAGCCGCCGCCGAGGCCCTTGGCGAGGGTCATGATGTCGGGGGTAACGCCGCTCCACTGATAGGCGAACAGGCGGCCGCTGCGGCCCATGCCGGTCTGGACCTCGTCGTAGATCAGGAGGAGATCGTGCTCGTCGGCGAGCCGGCGGAGCTCGGCGAGGAAACCCGGCCCGGCATCGCGGATGCCGCCTTCGCCCTGGATCGGCTCGATCAGGATCGCCGCGGTCTCGGGCCCGATCGCCGCCTCGACCCGGGCCAGGTCTCCGAGTGGCACGTGGTCGAAGCCCGGCATGTCGGGGCGGAAGCCCTCGAGGTGCTTCTCCTGGCCGCCGGCCGAGATGGTCGCCAGCGTGCGGCCGTGGAAGGCGCCCTCGAAGGTGATGATCCGGCAGCGCTCGCCCTGGCCGCGCGCATAGTGGAAGCGCCTGGCCATCTTGATCGCGCACTCGAGCGCCTCGGCGCCGGAATTGCCGAAGAACACGGTGTCGGCGAACGACTGCGCGACCAGCCGCTCGGCCAGGTGCTCCTGGTGCTCGATGCCGTAGAGGTTGGAGCAGTGCCAGAGCTTCTCGGCCTGGCCCTTGAGGGTCGCCACCAGATGCGGGTGGGCGTGGCCGAGCAAGGTGACCGCGATGCCGCTGCCGAAGTCGAGATAGCGTCGGCCCGCGCGATCGAACAGATAAGCACCCTCGCCGCGCTCGAAGCTGACCGGAGCGCGCTTGTAGACCGGCAGGACCGGAGGGACGGGAGCGTTCGACATCGCAGCCTCGACATGTTCGGCTGGGGCGGGAAAGACCCGGCAAACTTGGGGGCAAGCCGCCGTCCTGTCAACGCCCGCCCGGCGGCTGTGCTCAAGGTGGAGTCTATGTTAGGGGGTTCGGCGCCGACTGGGGCGCGAGGCTTGAGGCGTCGAGAGACGAGGGCCGGTCGCGGAATCGATGCGTTCGGCATCGAGCCTTAACTTCAAGAGGTCGATAGTGGCGAGACCAATGCCATGACGATCGCAGTCCACCCCGCACGGCGCTTCAAGCCGGGCGTGGGAGAGTGAGTTGGCAAGTATGGTCCTCCTCGACCTGATGGGCGGCGTGGCGCTGCTGCTGTGGGGCCTGCACATGGTCCACAGCGGCATCGTGCGCGCCTTCGGCTCCGACCTGCGGCGCTTCTTGGGCACCGCGCTGCGCAACCGCTTCCTCGCCCTGGTCGCGGGCATCTTCGTGACCGCGCTCCTGCAAAGCAGCACGGCCACCGGGCTCATGACCGCGTCCTTCGTCACCGGCGGCTCCGTCACCCTGGTTCCGGCGCTCGCGATCATGCTGGGGGCGAATGTCGGCACGACGCTGATCGTGCAGGTCCTCTCGTTCAATGTCACGGCGGTCGCTCCGCTGCTCTTCATGGTCGGCGTGACCGCGTTCAAGCGCGGCGGCCAGACGCGCACCCGCGACCTCGGCCGGGTCGCGATCGGCATCGGGCTGATGCTGCTGGCGCTGCACATCCTGCTCGACACGCTGGCGCCGGCGGAGGATGCGCCAGCCGTCCGGGCGCTGCTCGC
The DNA here is from genome assembly GCA_963753685.1 of uncultured Alphaproteobacteria bacterium. GTDB lineage: Bacteria > Pseudomonadota > Alphaproteobacteria > Geminicoccales > Geminicoccaceae > DATAOG01. The sequence goes on along the minus strand of CAVWDE010000010.1, from coordinate 172,594 downwards.
CGCAGCCACTCGCGACCCCATCCTGTGCGTGCTGATCGCGGCCGCACTGACCTGGGCTGCCCATTCGAGCGTGACCGTCGTGCTGCTGGTGATGTCGCTCGCCTACTCCAGCTTCATCACACCGGTCGCAGCACTCGCCCTGGTCCTCGGCGCCAACCTCGGCAGCGCGATCAATCCCGTGATCGAGGGCGGCCAGAGCGGCAATCCGGCCAGCCGGCGGCTGCCGCTGGGCAATCTCCTCAACCGCCTGATCGGCTGCGCCCTGGCCCTGCCGTTCCTGCACCCGATCGCCGATGCCCTGGTCCAGTTCGAGCCCGATCCCTCGCGCATGACCGCGGACTTCCACACCGCATTCAACCTGGCCCTGGCGCTGCTCTTCATCCTGCCGCTGGGCGGCCTCGCCGCGCTGCTGACGCGCCTGCTGCCCGAGCGCGCGCAACCCGATGATCCCTCGGCGCCGCTCTATCTCGACGAGCCCGCCCTCGGCACCCCGCCGGTGGCGCTCGCCTGCGCCGCCCGCGAGGTCCTCCACATGGGTGATCTCGTCGAAACCATGCTGCGCCGGTCGATGACGGCGCTGATCACCGACGACCGCCGCCTGGTCGCCGAGATCAGCCGTATGGACAATGCGGTCGACCGGCTCGACGAGGCGGTCAAGTTCTATGTCACCCGGCTCACGCGCGAGAGCCTCGGCGAGCGCGACGGCCACCGCGCGATGGAGATCATCTCGTTCTCGATCAACCTCGAGCACATCGGCGACATCATCGACAAGAACTTGATGGAGCTGGCGCAGAAGAAGATCAGGCGCAAGCTGCCCTTCTCGAGGCAGGGGGCCGCGGAGCTGGAAGCCTTCCACCAGGAGGTGCTCGGCAACCTGAAGCTCGCGTTCAGCGTCTTCATGTCCGGCGACGTCAAGCTCGCGCGCCAGCTGATCGCCGAGAAGGCCGGCCTGCGCGCGGCCGAGCTCGCCGCGGCCGAAAGCCATCTGGCGCGGCTGCGTGAGGGACGTCCCGAGAGCATCGAGTTCGAGCTCGCTGCATCTCGATGTGCTGCGCGATCTGAAGCGCGTCCACTCCCACATCTGCTCGGTCGCCTATCCGGTGCTGGAGCGGACGGGCGCCTTGCAGCCGAGCCGCCTCAGGGAGATCGAGCCGGATCCAGCCCCGGTCGACGAGGACACCGCCTGGACTGCCTAGTCCGGCAGGCAGCAGGCGGGCGCGAAGCTTGGAACAGGCGCGGTCGTAGCCGCGCTCAGGCTTTCAGCCGCCAGCCGCTGGCGAGCAGGCGTTGGGCGAGCAGCCACAGGGCGAGGTCGACCAGGGCGACCACCGCCATGCCGACCGGGACGCTGCCGTCGGCGTGACCCGTGAAGGCGAAGCGGAGGCCGTCGATCAGATAGAAGAACGGGTTGACGTGGGCGAGGGCTGCGAACGGCTGCGGTAGCTGGGTCACCGAATAGAACGTGCCGGACAGGAACGAGAGCGGCGTGATCAGGAAGTTGGTGACCGCCGCCATCTGGTCGAACTTCTCGGCCCAGATGCCGCCCAGGAGGCCGAGCAGCGCCAGCATCAGGGAGCCCGCGAGCGCGTAGTAGGGGATCAGGAGCGGATGCGCCGGTGCGAGCGCGATGAACGGCACCATCGCGAGGGTCACCGCGACCGCGACCAGGAGGCCGCGGGTGACGCCGCCGGCGATCAGCCCGAACAGCAGCTCGCCCGGCCGCAGGGGCGGCATCAGGATGTCGACGATGTTGCCCTGGATCTTGCCGATCATGATCGTCGCCGAGGTGTTGGCAAAGGCGTTCTGGATGATCGCGGTCATGATCAGGCCGGGCGCCAGGAACTCGAGGAACGGCACGGTCCCGACCGTGCGGCCGCTGCGCCCGAGCGCCAGCGAGAAGATCAGGAGGAACATCAAGGTCGTGACCACCGGCGCCGCCAGCGTCTGTCCGGGCACCTTGAGAAAGCGCCGCACCTCCTTCAGGTAGAGCGTCCACAGGCCGATCAGATTGAGGTCGAACGGCGTGCCGAAGGTGGAAAGGGCCGCCTGCCCCGGCCGCCGGTCCCGGCTCAGTAGTCGTAGCGCCATTGGATCCCGACCCCGCCCTGCGCGTTCTCCCCGGTCTCGGCCTGGACCGAGACGTTGGGCGCAATCTCGACCTCGACCCGGGCCTTGCCGCTCTGGTCGGCGGCTCCCTTCTGGACCTCGACGTACACGTCCTGGTTCAGGTATTTGCCGGCGCGGACCGTCTGCTCGTTGGAACCGTTGTCGCTGTTGGTGACGTCGAGGGTATCGACGTGCAAGAGCGAGCGGATCTTGCCCATGACGTCGAAGCCGCCGCCGCCGCGCAGCCGGTTCAGGGCGAACGCCAGCTGGCCCGCCTGGACCGGCGTGATCTGGCTGGCTTCGCGATCGAACAGCAGGCGCGAGAGGATCTCGTCCTGGGGCAGCGCCGGTTCGCTGCTCAGGGTCAGGTTGGGCTTGAGCGCCTGGCCCTGGATCCGGACGATCGCCGTCAGGTCGCCTTTCTTCGCGGTCGCCTCGATGTCGACCGTGGGGTCGGGCGGGACGGCGCCGCCGAAGGTGATGATGCCCTTGGTCAGCACGAGGCGCTGGTCGAGGAAGAGGACGTAGCCGCGCCTGACCTCGAGCGTGCCGACCAGGCGCAGCTTGTCGAGCGGGCCGGTCACCTGCAGCTTGCCCTGCCACTCCGACTCCAGGCCGCGGCCGCGCACGAACACCTGGCCGGGCAGATCGATCTTCAGATCCATGGTCAGGGGTAGCGATGTGCCGCTCGAAGGCGGCGGCGCTGCCGGCGTGCGAGCGCCGCCGACCTCCTTGACCGGAATCACCGCGACATCCGGCCCGGTCGAGTCCGGGATGCCGAGGTCGGCGCGGTCCACGGTGACGCCGCCCCCCAGCTTCAGCTGGCTGAAATCGCCGCTGAGCGCGAGCTTGCCGCTGACGGTCGCGGTCACGTCGTCGCGCCGCACCAGGCGTGCATTCTTCATCTGCAGCCCAAGGGTCAGCGGGAAATGGGCGGCCGGGTCGACCGCGAGCGTGCCGTCGCCGCTGAGCGAGCCCTTGCCGCCATCGGTGGCCTTGAATTCCTTGATCACGATCTGCCGCTCGCTCGCCTCCGCGCGCAGCGAGATCGCGCGCAGGACCGTGCCGGTCGTGCCATTGGCATAGCTGCCGTCCTGCATCTCGATCGTGCCGGCGACGCCCGGCGCACCGACCGTGCCGTTGAGGGTCAGGCCGACGTTCAGGGTTCCCTTCAGGCTCTGGTCGTCGAGGCCGGCGAGCGCGACCAGCCGGGCGAGCTCCAGCTGGGCGTCCAGGCGGCCGGCGAGGCGGCCATCCGCCGGCAGGTCGAACACCGCCTGGTTGAGCCGGACGACCAGCGGCAGCTCCGCGGTGAGGGTCACCGGTCGCTCGCTGATGCGGCGGACGCTGACCTCGACGCGCAGGCGCTGCGCAGCGAGCTCCGCCTTGCCCGAGACTGTGGCCGGCGGCAGCCCGGCGAAGGTCGGATCGCCGGAGCCGAGCCCGGTCGCGTTCAGATCGAGCGTGCCGCGGGGGTCGTCGGCCGGTCCATCGAGCCTGAGGCCTGCGTCGACCTGGCCGGTCAAAGCCGGCCCGCCCAACTTGGCGAGCAGGGTCAGGGGCAACGCCTCGAGGCGCGCATCCGCCACGACCGTGCGCGCGCCCAGATCGGCCGAGGCGACCAGCCGGGCTTTGCCCAGGTGGAGGTCGAGCCCCGCGAGCCTGGTACCCTCGCCACCGATCGTGAGCTCGGCGGGTTGCGCAAGATGGAGCGGTGCGCCCGCCAGCTGCCCGTCGAGCTGCGCGATCCGGAGCCGGAGCGGCTCGCCGAGGCTCAGACCCGCTTGGCCATTGAGCTTGAATGGCTGCGGCATCTGGCCATCGGCCGCAAGGGTCACCGCGAGCTGGGTCGTCGGCCCTTTGGCGGTCGCCCTGGCGCTCGTGAGCACGACCTGATCCCGGCGGAAGTCGTCGAGCTGGAGGCTCGCGTCGATGCCGGGCGTGCCCAGAGCGTCGGTGACCGTGGCGTCGAGCCGGAGGTGGCGAAGCTGGCCGAAATCGCTGCCGACCCCGCTGGCGTCGAGGTTGAGCGCAACCTTCTGGCGCTGGTCGACGGCCTCGAGCCGGGTAGCGAGCTTCAGCTGCCCGGCCAGGCGCACCGGCAGGAGCGGCGCAAAGACCGCGAGATCGCCGACGTCGCCCTTGAGCTCGCCCTGCGCGAGGGGGTGATCGAGATCGATCGCGAGCTTGCCGGCGATGCTGGTCTGGGGCGCCGTCAGGCGCAGATCGGTGAGCTCGAGCCTCTGATCCTGCAGGCGATAGCCGCTCGCAACCTTGGCCTCGAGCCCGGATGCCCTGGCCGCGACCTCGAGCGTGCCGGCAGGCGCGGTCAGCAGATCCCTGGCCCTGGTCTCGAGCGCCAGGCTCTCGATCGGCCGGCCGGCGATCAACAGGTTCCGGCCATGGGCCTTCAGCAGAGCCGTCGGCGCCGCGACGCTGCCGCCCACCGCCGCTTCCATCTCGACCCCGCCCGCGAGATCCTGGCCGAGCGCCGGCGTCAGCACGGCGAGCTTCGGGAGGCCGAGGGTCAGTCTGCCATCGAGCGTCTGCTCCGGCAGGGTCAGGGCGACATTGCCGCCGAGCGTCGCGGCGGCGCCCGTGATGGTCAGGCTGTCGAGCGTCAGGCGGCGATCGGGCTCGAGCGCCACCCGCGCGACCAGCCGCGGCGCGGGCCCGAGCAGCTCGGCGGCACCGGGCGGCAGGCCGGCCAGATCCTGGAGATCCCCGGTCAGATTGGCCTCGATCCGGTGCGCCCCCGCGCCGATGGTGAGGTCGGCCGCCAGGCGCGCCCGGCCATCGAGGCGTTGGCCGAAGGGGGCGGTGAGCGGCCCGAGCGCCGGCGCATCGAGCCCGAGCGTGGCGCGCCCGGCAAGCGTGCCCGGATCGAGCGTGCCCGACGCGTGCAGCGCGAGGTCCCTGGCGTTCAGCGCCAGCTCGCTGAGCATCAGCGGGCCGTCCGCCGAGCCCGCGAGCGCCAGGCGCCAGGTGACGTCCTGGGCCGGCAACGGCACCTCCGGAGGCGGCCGCAGGCGCGTCACGCGGCCCGTCCCCGAGACCCGCACAGCGGCCGGTTCGGGCATCGTAAAGTCGAGCGTGGTCTCGAGGCGCTCGGCTGCGATCTGGTCGATGCCCGGCGCGTCGATCGCGAGCGCCAGGCGGCCCTTGGGCTGCAGCAGCGCGCCATCGGCGACCAGATGCGCGCTCAGCGCGCCGGCAAGCGGGGTCCCGAGCAGCGCGCCGAGCGGCGCGAGCTTGGGCAGGTGCAGATCGGCGGTCGCCGTGAACTGGTCACGCTCGAAATCGAGGTCGGCCCGGCCGGCGAGGTCGCCGCTCGCCGTCTCCGCCCGCAGATCCTGCACGCTCAGCCGCTGGGCCGCCGTCTGCGTGACGCTCAGCGCCAGACCGAGGCGCTCGCCCAGGACGCTGGAGAGCTCATCGGGCAGCACGCCCGGGGCTGGCCGCAGGTTGGCGTCCAGGTGCAGCCGCGGCTGGTCGACCAGGGCGACGGCGAGCTTCGCGTCGGCGCTCGCCAGCCGCGCGGCGTCGAGCTTCAGATCGCCGGTCCAGGCGTCGAGGGGGCCGGAACCGCTCAGATGCAGGGTGAAGTCGCCAGCCTCCGGCCGGTCGGTCAGCCGGGCCAGCAGGCCGCCGGTCTCGGCGGCGTCGAGCGTCAGCTCGAGGGCGGCCGGCTCGAGGTCGAGACGGGCATCGAGCTTGGCCCGGGCGGTCGGTTGATCGACGCGCCTGGCATCGAGCGCGAGCCGGACGGCGCGGCCATCGTCGCTGCCGGCAAGGCGGCCGGCGAGGCTGAACGTGGCCGGCTCGCCGAGGACCTCCGGTCCGAGCTCGATCTGCGGGACGGAGAGCCGCTCAAACGCGATCGGCGGCAGCCAGGTCGGCAGCTCCGGCAGCCGGAAGGGCTCGTCATCGGCGGCCGGCGAGGTCGGCGGCCGGCGCAGCAGCTTGATCCGGTCGGCGCCGAGTGCTGCCACCTCGACCCGGCCATGCAGCAGAGCCGCGGGCGACCAGATCAGCCGCAGTCCCTCGGCCTCGAGCCAGACGCCCTGGGGATCTGCAAACCGGAGCTCTGCCACGTGCAGGTCGAACGGCACGAGGCCAGCCAGGCCTGCGACCTCGACGCGGGTCCCGGGGCTCGCGAGAACACGCTCCAGCGCTGCCTCGATCAGGCGCTGACCGGGACCGGTCTGCACGAAGGCGAAGGCGGCGCCGATCAGGACCAGGACAAGGCCGACCGCGACACCCAGCGCAAGGCCGACGCGTCGGATCATCTCGCCCTACGATCTGCGCGGCAATGACAGGCTCGCTCGCCGCGGGTTGCTGGTTCGTTCCGATCGGCAATATAGCGCGCTCGCGCGCCGCCGGCCAGCCGGTTCCGGCCCGCCGTCACATCTCCCGCAGCGCCTCGAGGTCGGTGACCACGTAGTAGCCGTCCTGAATTCGGATCAGGCCTTCCTCGCGCCACTGGCGCAGATGCTTGTTCATGCTCTCGCGCGACATGCCGACCATGTTGCCGAGCTGCTGCTGCGACAGCTGCAGATCGATCCGGATGCCGCCGGCGACCGGCTTGCCGAACGCCTCGGCCAGATGGACCAGCCGCTTGGCCAAGCGCGACGGCCCTTCCAGGAACAGGGCCTCTTCCAGCAGCTGGCTGGTCTGGCGGAGCTTCTGGCAGAGCACTTCCATGAGCCGCAGGCAGGCGTCCGGATGATGGCGCAGGAACGGGATGAAGTCGCGCCGCTCCAGCACCAGGAGCTCGCAGTCGTCCAGGGTGACCGCGTCGGCGGTCCGGTCGGCGCCATCCAGCAGCGCGATCTCGCCGAACACCTCGGTGGGGCTGAACAGGTTCAGCACCAGCTCCTTGCCGTCCTCGGAATGGGTGCAGACCTTCACCCGGCCGCGCAGCACGACCATCATGTTGGCGCCCGGATCGCCCTTGCGGAACAGCACCGTGCGCCGGGGGTAGCGGGCCACCCGCATGTAGGTCACCACGCGGTCCAGCTCGTCGGCCTCGAGGCGGCCGAACAGCGGATGGTGCTCGAGGAGCTTGCGCTTGTCGACGGGCGCGGCCTGAGGCATGCGGCGTCCCCCGAAGCCGGATGTCACGGGTTCGTGATGCTGCTGATCGGATTTTAGGCAATTATGCGGGTTCTACGCCGTTTGGCGCCAACCGCAAGGTGTTTTCGCGTCGAACCGTGCCGCCGCGGGCTCGGCGGCCGGCTCAAAACGCTTGGCCGAGGCTGACGTAGACCTGGTAGGGATCGTCGGAGGAGCGCGGATTGACCGGGATCCCGATGTCGAGGCGCACCGGCCCGATCGGGCTGAAGTAGCGCAGACCCGGCCCGGCGCCGACCCGCAGGGCCTGACCCAGGTTCGGCACCCTCGAGCTGAAGTCGGACCCGGCGTCGACGAAGGCGACCGCGCCGATCGTCTCGGTCAGGCGCAGCCGGACCTCGGCCGACGTTTCCAGCAGCGAGCGCCCGCCCAGCGGTTTGTGGTCGTCGTCCAGATGGCCGGCGAGCTGGTAGCCGAAGCCGCGCACCGAGCCGCCGCCACCGGCGTAGAAGCGCAGGTCCGCCGGCACCTGTTCGCGGTCGGCCCCGAACAAGGTCCCGACCGCTCCCCGGCCCGCGAGCACGATGCCCGGATGGTCCAGGACCTTGAGGTAGTGGGTGTAGCTGAGCTGGCTCTTGTTGAAGGCCAGATCGTTGCCGGTGACGTCGACGAACGGCTCGTTCTGGGCCACCAGCCGACCGCCCTTGGTCGGGTTGAGCCGATTGTCGCTGCGGTCCCATTGCCACAGCACCGGCAGCGACAAGAGACCGAAGAAGTCGTGGTCGCCGTTCTTGTCCTTGATGTCGGAGGCCCGGAACGCCGGCCCGGCGGAAATCGTCATGCCCTTGGCGAGCCGGCGCTCGAGGCCGACATTGGCGCTGGCGGTGCGGCTGTCGTAGGCGTCGGTGTTCAGGTAGGCGAGCTCGCTGCCGGCGATCAGCGCCTGGTCACGCTGCCAGAGGTCCGGCTTGCGGAAGTTGCCGGTCAGGTGGCCGCCGATGAACGACCCGTCGAGGTCGACCGTGACCCGCTCGCCGCGGCCGAAGACATTGCGATTCTCCCAGCTGATGTCGCCGCCCGGGCCCTCGTCGCTGCGATAGCGCACGCCGACCCCGATCGAGCGCGGCTTGCGTTCGGTCAGTTCGACCTTGACCGGCAGCCGGCCCTCGGCATCGGGCGTGGTGCCGAGATTGATCACCACCGAGTTGAACAGCTCGGACTCGAGCAGGGCGCTGCGCCCGTCCTCGACCCGCTGGGTGGTGATCAGCTCGCCGGGCTGCCAGCCCAGCCGGCGGCGGACCGCGTCCTGCTCGACGGTCTCCAGGCCGGTCAGCTGGATCGCGCCGAACCGGACCAGGGATCCGGGTTGGAGGACCAGGGTCAGATCCATGGTGTCGGTGTCGTGATCGACGACCGCCCGGCGATGACCGAGCGCGGCGAGCGCGTAGCCCTGCGTGCGGGCGCGCGCCAGCAGCGCGGCCTCGGCGTCGAGGATGGTCTGGGCGACCGCCGGCGCGCCAGGCGCGATCTTGAGCTCATCGAGGCTCGGCAGCTGCGGCCGCGGCTGTGGCGGCATGACCTCGATGGTCACGTCGCGAAAGCGATAGAGCGGCCCCGGCTTGACCTCGAACCGCACCCGGACCGGCTCGGCCTTGGCGTCGATCTGGAGCGCGATCTCGGCATCGTAGTAGCCCTTCGAGCGCAAGGCCTCCTGCAGCCGCGGGCGGTCGGCCTCGGCACGCGCGCGCAGGCGGACCAGGCTGGGCGGCGGCCGGTCGACCAGCTGTTCGGTCTCCGAGACCTGCTTCAGGAGCTGCTGCAGCTCGCTGTCATCGATGCCTTGGAACTCGACCTGGTAAGGGACGGCGGGTCCGCCCTCGTCGGCGGCGGCCTGGCCGGGCTCCGGAGGCACCGTTGGCGCCGCCGGGTGCGACGTGCAGCCAGTCGCGAGCGTCGCGAGCAGCAGACCGATCGCCAGGCGAGCCGCAAACCCACCGTCTGTGCACCGCGCGTGGCCCGGCTCAGCCACCGCGGGAGGGGGCGAAGATGGGCTGCGGCCGCCGCTCGTTCGAACTCGGTCACCGGCGCCTCGGCCGGCGGGCCCACATCGGCGGCCCGACGCTCGGCGGCCGGATGCTCGGTGGTCGGATGCTCGGCGGCCTGATGCTTGCCGTTGGCCAGGTCGGCAATGTTCTCGACCCGCAACGGCGCGGCCGGCGCCTTGCCCTCCTTGTCGGTCCCGAAATAGAGCGTCTGGTGCGGGAACGGAATCTCGATGCCGAGTTCGTCGAAGCGATTCTTGAGCCGCCGGTTGAACTCGCGGCTGACCTCCCACTGCTTGAGCGGCCGGGTCTTGATCCGCGCCTTGATCACGACCGCGGAATCGGCGAACTTGTCGACGCCCGCGACCTCGAGCGGCTCCAGGATCAGCCGGCGGAAATAGGGCTCGCGGTTCATCTCGCGGCCGATCTCGCGCAGCACGTCCATGACCTGATCGACGCTCTCGCGGTAGGCCACCCCGATGTCGAACACCGCATAGGAGTAGTCCTTGGTGTAGTTGGTGACCGTGTCGATCGAGTTGTACGGGATGGTGTGCACCCTACCGGAATATTCGCGCAACACCACGGTCCGCATCGTCATTTCCTCGACCACGCCGGTCCGGCCGGCGACCTCGACCACGTCGCCGACCCGCATGGTGTCGCCGAGCAGCACGAACAGCCCGGTGATGATGTCCTGGACCAGCTTCTGCGAGCCGAAGCCGATCGCGAGGCCGATCACGCCGGCGCCGGCGAGCAGGGGTGCGATGTTGAGACCGAGCTCGGACAGGATCAGGAACAGCGCGATCAGGCTGAGGAACACCAAAAGGAAGCTGCGCGCGATGTTGAGCAGGGTGCGGGCGCGATTGCTCAGCCGCAGATTGCCCTCCTCGTCCTTCTCGGTCACCGTGCGCTCGATGATCAGGCTGATCACCTCCCAGATGACGATGGTCACGACCACGACGACGGCCACGATCAACAGGTGGCCGCTCAGGGCCTGACCCGAATCGCTGACCAGCCAGCGCAGGGTCCCGAAACCCCAGACGTGGAGCAGCGCCGTGGCCGCGGCGAGCCACACCAGGGCGCGCAGGATGCCGCCGATGATCGGCAGATAGCGCTTGAACCGGCTGTCGACCCCCGGCAGCGCGGCCTCGGCCTCCTGGCCGAGATGGAGGTCGCGGCCGAACAGGTGCTCGATCAGGCGCAGCCCGAGCCAGCAGCCGATCCCGATCAGCGCGCTGCCGAGCGTGGCGCCGAACAGCAGCCGGAAGCCGCCCGGCACCTGGAGCGCCCACACGAAGTACACGAACAGGACATAGAACAGCGCCAGCAGATGCCAGACGCTCGCCAGGCTCCGCCAGGGCAGGCGGCGCACGATCGGGCTGTGCGGCTCGTCCGACAGGCCCGCGATCGCGGCCGCGACGGGCGTCCGGGTCTGCACGATGATGGTCATCACCATCAGCAGGATGCCGAAGAACAGCACGTGCAGCAGGAAGCCGTGAATCGTCCAGGGCAGGCCCAGCTGGCGACCCGCCTCGAGCGCGAAGTAGCCGTAGATCGTGGTCGCGGTCAGCCGCCACAGCCAGCGGAAGCCGTCGGCGGCGGCCGCGTCCGAGATCGACAGCAGGCGCAGCCTCGGCGTCTTGGGCGCGAAGATCATGCGGGCCAAGCCGAGCCCGACGCGTTCCAGGATCACCGCGTGGATCAAGGGCAGGACCACGGCGCGCGCCTCGGCCGAGGGCTCGACCACGGCGATCGTGGCGAACACCGTGACCGCAAAGGCGAGCACCGGCACCAGGTCGAGCAGGAGCCTGACGCACAGCCGGACCACCCGGTCGAACACCCCGCTCTCGAACTCGGGGGCGAGGCTGCGGCGGCCCGGCCGCAGCGCCATCACGACCCCGACGTAGGCCAGGATCGCGAGCCCCATGTAAGTCGCCACGCGCAGGCCGACGTGCAGCCAGAGCGAGCGCTGGTCCGGGTCTTTGGCCTGGGCCTCGAGCCAGTCGACCAGGAGCGGGATCTGATCGAGCGAATCCAGGATCGAGAGCGACACCCGGCGGACCACGTTGGTGCGCGCCGTGATCTCGCCCAAAAGGCTCGCGACCACGTCGTCCGAGAGGATGGTCTCGCCTGCGGGATGCTGATCCGCCTGCGCGGTCTCGAGGGTGCGCAGGGTGGCGATCAGCTGATCGCGCTTGGCCGGGTCCTCGAGCGTGTCGATCAGGCCCTGCAGTCGCTCGGTGTTGAGCTCCGGCGCGGGCGCGGGCGGCGGCGACGCGGTGAACCGCTGCGTCGAGCCGGTCTCGGCGGGCGCGACCGGAGCCTGCGCCAGGGCGACCGGGGAGATCGTCAACAGCGTTGCGAGTGCGGCCGCCAGCCGCCAGGTGTCGAGCGTACCGATCACACCCGCCCATCCGGTTTGCGTGCTGGCCAATGTAGGAACGAAGCGCCCCCTGTAAAGGATGTTGCGGGTCCCGTTCGCTGTGTGGGCGAGGTTCGCGCGCGCCGGCCGGCGGTGGCGCCGGCGGCCTAGCTTGCGGCCGGCGGCAGGCCGGCGCGCCGCGCCTGCAGCGTCTGCTCCCACGCCCAGGCGGTGCGAACGATGAACTCGAGATCGTCGTGCTGCGGCTGCCAGCCAAGGACCTCGCGGATCTTGGCATTGCCGGCAACCAGGATCGCCGGGTCGCCGGGGCGGCGCGGCCCTGCCTCGATCGCGAAGTCGACCCCGGTCACCCGGCGCACCGTGTCGAGCACCGCGCGCACGCTCGAGCCGTGGCCGTAGCCGCAGTTGAGCACGCTCGAGGCGCCACCCCGCTCGAGATGGTCGAGCGCCGCAAGATGGGCGCGCGCCAGGTCGTCGACGTGAATGTAGTCGCGCACGCAGCTGCCGTCCGGGGTCGGGTAGTCGGTGCCGTGGATGTGCATCGCCGGCCGCAGGCCGAACGCGGTCTCGCAGGCGAGCTTGATCAGATGCCGGTTGTCGGGCGTGGCCTCGCCGATCCGCCCCGCCGGGTCGGCGCCGGCGACGTTGAAGTAGCGAAGGATCGCGTAGCGCAGCTGCGAGGCCGCGGCGATGTCGGTCAGCATCCGTTCGGCCATCGCCTTCGATGCGCCATAGGGATTGATCGGGGCGAGCGGCGCGCGCTCGTCGATCAGCCCGCCCTCGGGCGCACCGTAAACCGCCGCGGTCGACGAGAATACGACCGAGCGCACGCCATGCCGAGCGGCAAGCTCGAACACATCGAGCGCGTTGGCGACGTTGTTGCGATAGTAGCTGGCCGGGGCGCGGACCAACTCCTCCACCCAGATGTGGGCCGCAAAGTGCAGCACGGCGTCGAACCGCCGCTCGGCGAACAGGGCGGCCAGGCGTCCGCGCTCGCCGAGATCGCCAACCACCAGCTCGGCGCCGAGCACCGCCCAGGCGTGTCCGGACGAGAGGTTGTCGTAGACCACCACCCGCCGCCCGGCCTCGGCCAGCAGGCGCGTCACGTGGCTGCCGACGTAGCCGGCGCCGCCGGTCACCAGGACGCTTCCCGCCTCGGCCATGACCTCTTCTTAGCGCCGCGCCGAGGGTGCCGGAGCGACGATCGCGGCGGGCATGATCGCGCTCACTGCAGGTCGACGGGGTCGCCGCCGATGGTATTGAGGAAGCGGTGGCCGCCCTCCTCCAGGACCAGGCAGGTGAGGCAACCGGTCCAGCAGGCGCCGGTGTCGATCCCGATGCGATTGGCGCGCACGGCGGGCTCGGCCTCGACCGTGTGGCCATGGACCACGACCTTGCCGAGATCGCGCCTGGAGCTCAAAAACGGCTCGCGGATCCACAGCAGGTCGTCGGCGGTCTGCCGGTCGAGGGGCACGTTCGGACGCACGCCGGCGTGGACGAACAGGTAGTCGCCGGTCTCGTAGCTGAGCTCGAGGCCCTCCAGGAACTCGATGTGGCGGCGCGGCAGGCGCTCGCGCAGCTCGGCCTGCAGCTCCTCGTAGTATTGCAGATCGTCGACCGGCTGTCGCAGCCGGACGCCGTAGCTGTGCAGGGTCGCGTCGCCGCCGTAGCGCAGCCAGGTCGCCCCGACCTTGGCGTCGATCAGGAAGCTGAGCAGCCAGGCATCGTGGTTGCCGAGCAGGTAGATCGGGTGAAAGTCCGGGAGCGGCTGGTGGATCAGCAGCTCGAGCACCTGGCGGCTCTCCAGGCCCCGGTCGACGTAGTCGCCGACGTAGAGCACGAGCCTTTCGGTGCCCGGCGTCAGCTGCGCCGCGTCGGCGGCGACCTGACGGTGCAGGACCTCCAGGAGGTCGGCGCGGCCGTGGATGTCGCCGATCGCATAGACGCACACGCCGGGCGGCACGCGCGCCAACTGGCCGCCGACGTTCGGCTGCGACGGCCACGCTTCCGGAGTGCGGCGAAACAGACTGCGCAGCAAGGTCAGGTTTCGCGCTTCGCTGGCCACGGTCCCCTCAGCAGGAACCGGCGGTGGTGATCACCAGGGCGACGCCGGCCGCCATGGACGGTCAGGTCAGAAATTAGCGACTTGCCATAGCGCGTTGGTAGAGCTAATGGTTTTCCCATCACGCTCAACGGTCGGAGCGACCCGCGTCCATGGACTCTTGACCTTGCCGCCACAGCTCGCTTCCAGCCTCGCTGGTCTGGTCCACTTTGGCAAGAGCGCAACGTCGAAAAGGCGGGGTTCGATCGCATCCGGGGTCAGCCAGCGCTCCGCCGAGGGTCGGGACCCGCCAGTCTTGCGTTTAGCGCGGCCCCGGCTATAACGCGTCAATGGTTAAGAATAAAGCCGTACCCATCGACCCCCGAGCTGAGGAGACGCCTTGTGACCGCTCGCCGCACGGCCCGACGCCTCGCTTCCACCGCCGTCGCGCTCACGCTCGGGGCCCCCGTGGTGGCCCTCGGCCAGGAGGTTGGCCCGTATGACCCGCTCGGCATCCGGGCGGGCAGCTTTCTGGTCTTTCCCCAGCTCACCGTCTCGGAGGCCTACGACACCAACGTCACCGCTGTTAAGAACAACGAAAAGGACGACTTCATCACGCTCCTGCAGCCGCTGGTCAAGGTCCAATCCAATTTCAGCCGGCACAGCCTCAACCTGACCGCCGGTGGCAACATTGCCTTTCATGCCAACGAGACCGACGAGAACTATCAAGACGCCTTCCTCCAGAGCAATGGTCGGCTGGACATCACGCGCCAGAACTATCTCGACGCCGCCGTGAACGTAGCGCGCGCCCACCAGGGCCGCGACGATGTCGAGAACAACCCGAACCAAAGCCTCAAGGAGCTGTATCAATATGGCGGCTCGCTGAGCTTCACGCAGCTGTTTAATCGCCTCAATTTCACGCTCACCGGCGACGTGGCCCGCGACAATTACCAGTCGAACATTGACTCCGATCGGGATCAGAACAGCTACACGGGAGAATTGCGCACCGGCTTCTTCATCTCGCCCCGGATCAACACCTTCGTCTACGGCACCTACAACGTCACCAATCGCGATCAGAAGGTCGACTCCAGCGGGGTCGAGCGCGACACCAAGTCGTGGGGGACCGGCGTCGGCACTACGGTCGACCTGACCGACTTGCTGACCACCACCTTCCAGGTCGGTTATACCCGGCAGAGCTACGCCGAGGCCGACTTCAGCGACAAGGATGGCGTCGGCTACAACCTCAGCCTGACCTGGACCCCGACCCGATTGACCACGGTCAGGGCAACGGGCGGCGGCGACTTCAGACCGACCTCGTCGCAGGGCAGCGACGCCCAGACGAACTTCCAAAGCACGGTCGGGGCGAGCATCGACCACGAGCTGCTGCGCAACGTGCACATCGGTGCCCACGTCAACTACATCCAGGACGCTTTCAGCGGCCCTAGCCGGACCGACAACACGGTCGCCTTTGGCGGCGGCGTCACCTACCTCCTGAACCGGAATTTCTCGGTCGACGCGGGCTACACCTACCAACAGCGCTTCTCGGACGAATCCACCGACGAGTTCACCCGCAACCTGTTCCTGGTCGGCCTCACCGCGAGGCTGTAGCGGCTGACGGGGGCATCCCCCCGGAAGGCGCCGAGGCAGCTTGGAACGCGGCCGCCGGCCGGGCCTGTTCATCGATCGTTGAGGACGTTTCGGCTAGGTTCAACGCAGACTCTTCCAAACGCCCTGGCGGCGGGCGCTACGGGTAGATGGAGGGCTTGAATCATGGCCCGGTTGCGGCGGAACGGGCTGCCTGGCGCAGCGATCCTGGGACTTGGGATGCTCGCGGCAGCCGCGATCGCCGGCTGCTCGGGCGCGCCGCCGCCACCGGTCGTGCCGGCGGTCGCGGCGGACAGCGCGGCGGCGGTGGTCACGCCCTCGGTGGATGGCGACGCCGGCGTCGCGGGCTACAAGCTCGGCCCGGGTGACCGGATCCGGCTGACCGTGTTCCGCCACACCGACCTGTCCGGCCAGTTCGAGGTCGACGGCGAAGGCTTCTTCGCCCTGCCGCTGGTCGGCGCGATCCGGAGTGCCGGTCTGACCCCGCGTGCGCTCGAGAACGAGATCGAGGACCGGCTCAAGGACGGCGGCTATCTGGTCAATCCCCAGGTCAGCGTCGAGGTGCTGAACTACCGGCCATTTTACATCATCGGCGAAGTCAACAACCCCGGCAGCTACCAGTACGTCAACGGCATGACCGTGACCAACGCGGTCGCCCTGGCCGGCGGCTTCACCTATCGCGCCGATCACCAGGACATCACGATCACCCGTGGCGGCTCGAAGGGGCCGCAGGTCGAGGTCAAGTCGAACACGCAGGTGCTGCCCGGCGACATCATCGAAGTGTCGGAGCGCTTCTTCTGATCGGCGGCTGGCTTCGGATCCGCCGGCACCCTCGGATCGGGCGGGATGGGCGCGGCCGGTGACCTCTGGGGGATGGTCCAGCCGACTGCAGGAATGGGCGCGCGCCGGGGCGGTCTACCGCGACCCGCGGGTGGTCAGGATTCTGTTGCTTGGGTTCGCGAGCGGCCTGCCGTTGGCGCTGACCTTCGGCACGCTGACCTTCTGGCTCGCGCAGGTCGGCGTCGACAAGGCGGCGATCGGCTTCCTTGCCCTGGTCGGCAGCGCCTACGCCTGGAAGTTCCTGTGGTCGCCGGTGATCGACAATCTGCCGCTGCCGTGGCTCACCCGCCGGCTCGGCCGCCGCCGCGGCTGGCTGTTGGTTTGTCAGCTCGCGCTGATCCTCTCGATCACGGCGTTGGGCATGAGCGACCCGGCGGCCGACCTGTGGCGGACCGCGCTGCTCGCGGTCCTGGTCGCGTTCTGCTCCGCCAGCCAGGACATCGTCATCGACGCCTATCGGATCGAGCTGCTCGACCAGGAGCAGCAGGGCGCCGGGGCCGCGGTCTACGTGATCGGCTACCGGATCGCGATGCTGGTGTCGGGCGCGGGCGCCCTCCTGATCGCCGACTATGCCGGCTGGCAGGCCGCCTATGCGACCATGGCGGCGCTGATGCTGATCGGGGTCGCGACCGTGCTCGCGAGCCCCGAGCCGCGGGTTGCCGCCCGGGTCGAGCCGGAGGCCGGACGCTCGCTGGCCGAGTGGCTGCGCATCGCGGTGGTGCGGCCGTTTGCCGAGTTCCTGCGCCGCAACGGTGCGCTCACCGCCGGCCTGATCCTGCTGTTCATCATGTTCTACAAGCTCGGCGACGCGTTGCTCGGGGTCATGGCCAACCCGTTCTACGTCGAGCTCGGCTTCTCCGCGACCGAGGTCGCCTCGGTGGTCAAGACCTTCGGCCTGATCGCGACGCTCGCGGGCGGCCTGCTCGGCGGCATGCTGATCAACGCCCGCGGCATCCTGCCGGCGCTCTGGTTCTGCGGCATCCTGCAGATGCTCTCGAACCTGATGTTCGCGGCCCAGGCGGAGGTCGGCCACAGCGTCGCCTTCCTGGTCCTGACCATCGGCCTCGAGAACCTCGCGGGCGGCATGGCCACGGCGGCGTTCGTCGCCTATCTGAGCTCGCTCTGCAACCTCCGCTACACCGCGACCCAGTACGCGCTTTTGACCTCGTTCATGGCCCAGACCCGGACCCTGCTCGCCTCGGGCGCGGGCGTGCTCGCGGAAAGCATGGACTGGGTCTCGTTCTTCGTGGTCACGACCCTGGCGGCGGCGCCGGCGCTCGGCCTGCTCTGGTGGCTCGCCCGCCGGGCCGGGGCACCGGCACCGGTCGTCGCCTCGGCCGGCTGAGGCCGATTTAACCTCAGTCTGCGGTTGAACCGGCGCGCGCGACCCTCCATTTCAAGGCCTTGGCCGGAGCGAGGTGGCCCATGCGGATCGGCGTCCCCAAGGAGACCAAAGTCCACGAGTACCGGGTCGGGCTGACGCCGACTTCGGTGCGCGAACTGGTCCTGCACGGCCATGAGCTGCTGGTCGAGACCGGCGCGGGCGATGCGATCCGCCTCGATGACCGCCACTACGAGAGCGCGGGCGCCCAGATCGCGGGCAGCGCCGAGGAGGTGTTCGCCGGCGCCGACATGATCGTCAAGGTCAAGGAGCCGCTGGCTGCGGAACGGGCGCGGCTGCGTGAGGGCCAGCTGCTGTTCACCTATCTGCATCTCGCCCCCGATCCGGACCAGACCCGGGATCTGCTGGCGTCCGGCTGCGTCGCGATCGCCTATGAGACCGTGACCGACGCGCGCGGCGGCCTGCCGCTGCTGGCGCCGATGAGCGCGGTCGCCGGCCGGATGTCGATCCAGGCCGGGGCGCATTCCATGGAGATGGCGCGCGGCGGCTCGGGCATCCTTTTGTCCGGGGTGCCGGGGGTGCTGCCGGGCAAGGTTGTGATCATCGGCGGCGGCGTGGTCGGCACCAATGCCGCCAGGGTCGCGCTCGGCATGGGCGCGCGCGTCGTGCTGCTCGAGCGCTCGGTCGCGCGCATCGAGGAGCTCGGCCGCGAGTTCGGCATGCGCCTGGTGACCCGCTACTCGACCTTCGAGACCCTCGAGGCCGAGCTCGCCGACGCCGATCTGGTGATCGGCGCGACGCTCACGCCGGGCGCCGCCGCGCCCAAGCTGATCAAGCGCGAGCACCTGGCGCGCATGAAGCGCGGCGCGGTGATCGTCGACGTCGCGATCGATCAGGGCGGCTGCACCGAGACCTCGCGCCCGACCACGCACGCGGACCCGACCTACGTGGTCGACGGCGTGGTCCACTATTGCGTTGCCAACATGCCGGGCGCGGTCGCCAACACCGCGACCTTCGCCCTCAACAACGCGACCCTCCCCTTCGTGCGCGCGCTCGCCGACAAGGGCTACCGGCAGGCCTGCCTGGACGATCCGCACCTGATGGCCGGCCTCAACGTCCATCGCGGCCAGATCACCTACCAGGCGGTGGCGCGCGACCTCGGCCTGCCCTACACCCCGCCCGAGCAGGCGCTGAACCCGGCCTGAGCAGCGCGACCCGGCCAGACGCAACGCGCGGGCGCTTTTGACCTCGGTCAGGTCCTCGATCCGAGGTTCGAATCCTGCTGCGAGGTCCTTTGCCGTTGTCCTCGGCCGTCCTGGCGCGCGGCACGGCATGAACTTGTCGCTGCCTGCGCAAAGGAGGATAATCGCGACCGTCGAAGCGCATCCGGGTCAGCCGAAACCTGGACGCTGATCAACGGGCTCGTGCGCTGAGCACCGGCGCCCGTGAACAGGGGAGTGCAGTGCATGGCTCGAAAGATCAGTCGTTTCGGTTGGGTTCCGGATCTGCCGGACGCCCGAGACTATCTGTATGCGGCGCCGCCCGAGCGCCTGAGCAAGCTGCCGCCCAGCGTCGACCTGCGCCCGTCGTGTCCCCCGGTCTACGATCAGGGCGAGCTCGGCAGCTGCACCGCCAACGCCATCGGCGCCGCCCATCAGTTTCAGGAGATGCAGGAAAAGATCCCCGACGCGTTCATGCCGTCGCGGCTGTTCGTCTACTACAACGAACGGGTGATGGAGAATACGGTCGACAGCGACAGCGGAGCGATGATCCGCGATGGCATCAAGAGCATCGGCACCGAGGGCGTCTGCCCCGAGACGATGTGGCCCTACGACATCGCCAAATTCCGCAATCGGCCGCCCGCCAAGTGCTACCAGGAGGCGGTCAAGCACAAGGCGATCCTGTACCGGAGAATCTCGCACAATCTCCTGCAGATGAAGGGGTGCCTGGCCGGGCTGCACCCCTTCGTGTTCGGCTTCACGGTCTACGAAAGCTTCGAGGGCGAGGAGGTGGCCAGGACCGGCCACGCCTCCATGCCGCTACCGGGCGAGCAGGCCATCGGCGGCCACGCGGTGCTCGCGGTCGGCTACGATGACGGCAACAGCTGGTTCCTCGTGCGCAACTCGTGGGGTGAGACGTGGGGCATGAAGGGATACTTCACCTTGCCCTATCAGTACCTCTTGGATTCCAACCTCGCCGACGACTTCTGGACCATCCGCCTGGTCCAGCAGCCTTGAGAACCGATCCGGGCGGAAGCCGGCCGGGCTGAGAGGCGCGGCGACCGGCCTGCCCGTCAGGCGCGCACGCGGATTCGGAGGGTGAACGTCTTCGCAGGCGGGCCGTCGTTCGCCCACGCGCGGCGATAGGCAAGCTCGATCGCCGCCGCGCCGACCTGCGTGGCGCGAAACTGCCAGTGGTGACGACCGCCCTGACCGGGGGGGCCGTCGGGCGGCTCGAAGCGGTCGCTTTCCAGCGCCACTATGGGGGCGGCCGCAGAGTCGAGCTGCCAGCGGTAGCCTGTGGTCGGGTTTTCCGGCAAGCAGATCTCGAACGTCTGACCGAGCGCGAACTCCCGCTCCTGGCCATTGCTGGCATCATCGATACAGGGTGGCGCAGTCATGGTCGTGGGTGTCCCTTGCACGGTGGGCGCCGGCTCGCGATCGCGATTCCCGGCGCCCGCAACCGTGGCGATCGCGGGAATGCAAGCGGCAAGCGCACCGGTCATGGCGACTGCCAGCAAGCCGCGCCCAAGACCTGCGATCGTGATCGGGCGTGGCGCCCTGCTCAGGGGCCCGTGCGGATCGCGAGCGGGCGGCTCGACGCCGGTGGGCGAGCGTCTTTGGGAGCGCCACCCTGGAACGCCGGGCGGGCGCCGCCGCGAAGCGTGATCGGTCATTTTGGCTCACCCGGCCGGGCCGCACCGCTCAGCGCGCCGGCGCCTCATGCGCGATGGCGCGCGCGGCGAGCGCCAGCATGGTCAGCGACACGCCGCTCATCAGCAGGTGGATGCCGACCAGCAGGCCGATCACCCAGAGCGCCGAACTCGGCCAGCCGGCATAGATCAGGACCGCCAGCAGCAGCGTGACCACCCCGCTCGCGAGCGGCCAGCCCCAGGCGCGCGCCGGCCGGAGCCGCAGCGCGAGGCCGATCTGGCAGATGCCCTGGACCAGGAGAAAGGCAGCCAGCAGCAGGGTCAGGGCGAGCGCGCCGAGCAGCGGATTGAAGATCATCCAGCCGCCGACCAGCAGATAGAGGACGCCGCCCAGAAGATGCAGGGCGAAGCCACTCCAGCCTCGGGCGCTGAAGGCATGGACGATCTGCGCCACGCCGCCGATCAGCAGCAGCCAGCCGACGAAGATGCCGATCGCGAGCGTCGCGATCACCGGCACCGCGATGTCCAGGAGGCCAAGCGCGATCAGACCAATCCCGAGCGCCAGGAGCCAGCCCCAGTTGCGTTCCACAGCCCATCCTCCCAGATCTGAATTCGGCCGCGTGGCCACCGGCACGGCCGCGGCCTCGAGGGTCGCCGCGATCCGCCCGGCTTGCCCCATTGTGCCACCCTGGCTAAGGTCGATTCAATCTGCGGATCACCGAGGGGCCTCGACGGACATGCACGTTCGACCGCTTCGCGGCGTCGCGCTCGGGCTCGCGGCCGGCGCAGCCCTGCTCGCCACGAACGTCCTGTCCGCGCGCGCCGACACCTTCATCACGATCGGCACCGGCGGCGTGACCGGCGTCTACTACCCGGCCGGCAGCGCGATCTGCCGCCTGGTCAACAAGGACCGCAAGGCGAGCGGGATCCGCTGCTCGGTCGAGGCCACCAGCGGCTCGGTCTACAACGTCAACACGATCCGCGAGGGCGAGCTCGACCTGGGCATCGTCCAGAGCGACGTGCAGTACAAGGCCTGGAAAGGCGAGGGCCAGGAGTTCAAGGATCGGGGCCCGTTCGCGGACCTGCGCGCGGTGTTCTCGCTGCACCCCGAGCCGTTCACCGTCGTGGCGCGCGACGATGCCGACATCCGCACCTTCGACGACCTCAAGGGCAAGCGGGTCAACGTCGGCAATCCGGGCTCCGGCCAGCGCTCGACCCTGGAGGTGGTGATGGCGCGCAAGGGCTGGACGCTCGCCGACTTCGGGCTCGCCTCCGAGCTCAAGTCGGCCGAGCAGGCGCAGGCGCTGGCCGACAACCAGATCGACGCGATCGTGTTCACGGTCGGCCACCCGAGCGGCTCGATCCAGGAGGCCACGGCCACCGCCGATGCCCATCTGGTGCCGGTGACCGGGCCCGAGATCGATACCCTGGTCAAGGAGTTCCCCTATTATACCAAGGCGGTCATCCCGGGCGGCCTGTATCGCGGCACCGAGCGCGACGTCGAGACCTTCGGCGTGCGCGCGACCGTCGTGACCTCGGCCAAGGTGCCCGACGACGTCGTCTACCAGGTGGTCAAGGCGGTGTTCGAGAACTTCGACGAGTTCAAGAAGCTGCACCCTGCGTTCGCCAACCTGAAGAAGGCGGAGATGGTGACCCTGGCGCTCTCGGCCCCGCTGCACCCGGGCGCCCTGAAGTACTACAAGGAAGCCGGCCTGATGTAGGGTCGGGCGTGACGGCCGCGCGGCCGGGAAGGCGGGCCGGAGTTTCGGCTTCGAGATCACCCGCGTGCCCGGGGTCGAAGACCGTCCGTCTGAAGAGCTGATGCGGTTGCCGGCGCCGGTGGTGCCCGGCCTGATCCCCTGGCTGCAACGGCGCCGCAGCCCGACCCTGGCGCCGGCAACGGCCGCCGTCGCGGCGGCTGGCGACTGACCGGGAGAACGACGCCCATGTACCGCAACGTCCTGGTGCCGATCGATTTGTCCGACAAGCACTCCTGGCGCAAGGCGCTGCCGACCGCGATCTCCTTGTGCGAGACCTTCGAGGCCAGGCTGCACCTGCTCGCGGTGGTGCCGGAGCGGGGCCTGCCGGTGGTCGGCCAGGCCCTGCCGGAGGGCTACGAGGCCAAGCTCCGCCAGCAGGTGGTCAAGCAGCTGCGCGACCTCGCCGCCCAGCAGGTGCCGCCCGAGATCGAATCGCGGCGGCTCGTCGCCGGGGGCCGGATCTACCAGGAGATCCTCAAGGCCGCCGACGCGATCAAGGCCGACCTGATCGTCATGGCGGCGCACCGCCCCGAGCTCGCCGACTTCCTGCTCGGGCCCAACACCGGCAAGGTCGTCCGCCACGCCAAATGCTCGGTCATGGTCGTGCGCGAGTGAGCACAGGCGCCGGCCGACGGTCGTAGGCTGCGGCTTCCCGCCTCGCCGCCCCGAGCAGCCGCCGGGAGTGCCGGTGGTCGAGGAACAACTCCAGCGATCGGCCGCGTCTGGTCGCGGGAGTCCCGGACCCCTCAAAAGTCGGTGCAGATGCCGCCGTCGGCGAGGTAAGCCCCGTAGCCGACGTACCGGACTACCGTCTTCTGCACGCAGGTCCAGTTG
This sequence comes from uncultured Alphaproteobacteria bacterium, assembly GCA_963753685.1. Lineage (GTDB taxonomy): Bacteria > Pseudomonadota > Alphaproteobacteria > Geminicoccales > Geminicoccaceae > DATAOG01. Next base: position 149,699 of record CAVWDE010000010.1, on the reverse strand, counting down.
CCGTTCTTTTCCCGTCGCCCCTCCAGCTTGACCCGATAATCGTGGTCCATGTTCAGATCCGGAATGGCGTAGAAATTGTTGTCGATCGTCCTGACCTTGGAATAATATTTACAATCATCGGTGAGCCAGGTGCGCGATACTTTCGGCATCCAGCAGATCTTCCACTTGTCGAACTTGTCCTCGTTGCTGACCGACCAGGCAAGCTCGATGGTACAGGTCGACGAGTGGACGTCGCAGAGGGTCTTGTCCGGATCGAGGGCGAACCAGTCCGAGCCCGCCCGGACCGAATCCACCTGGACGCTGCCGATCGCGAGCATGCCCAGAACGATCGCGCCGCGCGCGTGCACCCAACCATGTCGATACCAGTTCATCGTCAGGCTCCCGAATAGGCCATCGTGGCTAAGCTTCGGGATAGGCCTGGCGCTACGCCGTGAAAGGTCGTGGTCGCACGGTCGGTTCGGCGGGCGCGGGCGGCTATCGGGCGACACGTTCTACAGCGGTCCTGAGGTGCCGGTGTTCCAGCTGACGCTGTTCGCGAAAGGTGAGAAGGTCGACTTGACCCAGGCCGAGCGCAACGCGCTGAAGCGCGAGCTGGCCGGGCTCGTTGAGGACTACCGTCGAGGAGCGAGGCGCCATGTCCGCCGCCGGTGACAAGATCCTGGGCAGCATCCGGGAAGCCCGCGCCATCCTGCGCGGCGAGGCCGAGGGCGAACGGGTCGTGCACGTCCCGCCCGAATTCGACGTCAAGGCACTGCGGCGCAAGCTCGGCATGTCGCAGTCGCGCTTTGCCTCCAGCTTCGGCTTCGGCCTCGCCGCGGTGCAGAGCTGGGAGCAGGGACGCCGCCACCCCGAGGGCCCGGCGCGCATCCTGCTCAAGGTGATCGAGCACGAGCCCGACGCGGTAAGGCGCGCCTTGGCCGCCTAGCGAGCGGCAAGAACTCAGCAGCGCATTCTTTGAGGGACGCGCGATGCCGGACTCGATCAAGGGTTCTATAGACTTTGTGGATCCGGAGTTTCTTCACTCGCTAGGGATCGCGGTGGCGACGTTTGCACACCTTGAATCAGTGCTCGCGCTTGCCTTCTTTGCGGCCAAGCATCAATCTCAGGACTATGCTTCGTTCCCAGACTCAGCCATGGAAATATATGAAGCAGATTTCTCATCAAAGATCGACAAAGTGTTCAAGGAACTTAATGCAAGAATTGGATATTTAAAATCACAAGCGATTGCCGACCTCCGGGAGGAGTTTCACCAAGCACGACAGGCACGCAACTTCATAGTTCATGGAGTTCGGCGAGAAGGGAACCAAAAAGGTTCTTATCGGTGCTCGATGTCTGGATATGAGCCGGCCGAACGGTTCTTAACGAGGTCGACCGGGATGTTATCCTTGGCGAGGCAGCCCGAGCGGAACATTTGATGATCAAGCTCAAATCGGTCCTGGTTGCCGAGCATCTCTATCCTGCGATAGGTCGAAAGATAAGCCAACGGGGATAGTAATTAACCCTTTCGAGTTTTGTATTTCTCATCTGAACATCGGGTTTGCGGGTCCGCTCAGGCCTCACGAGGCTCGCGAACAGTTACGGGAAGCGACTCGTACTGAGGACTTCTTTAGCGCGCCGAGCGTGGTCTGTCAGGCCTTCAGCACGCCTTCCATCAGGCCCTTGAAGAACAGGCGTTGGGCGAAGGCGAAGGCGATGATGCCGGGGGTCACGACGATCATGTAGACCGCGGCGATCCGCGGCCAGGCCCATTGGCCCATGCCGCCCTGGGCGGCGGCGAGCACGACCGGCATGGTGCGCACGACCTGGTCGTTGGTGAGGGTCGTGCACAGCAGGTATTCGCCCCAGGCGGTGACGAAATTGACGATGATCACGACCACGAGGCCATTGCGGACCAGGGGCAGGCCGACCATCCAGAGCGTGCGCCAGACGCCGGCGCCGTCGATGTGGGCGGCATCCATCAGCTCGTGCGGCACGAGCTGGAAGACAGAGCGCATGATCAAGACGCTGACCGCGAGATTGAGGGTGATGTAGGGCAGGATCAGGCCGCTCGTGGTGTTGATCAGGCCGAGGAAGTCCTGGATCTGGTAGATGCTGATGATCGACACCACCCGGGTCGGGAAATAGAGCGAGGCGATCAGCAGCGCGATGATGAAGGGGCCGCCGCGCGGCTTCAGGTGCACGAGCGCATAGCCGGCCAGGACCGCGCAGAACACCGTGATCACGACCGTGGCCGCGGTCACGTAGATGCTGTTGAGGAGATTGACCGGTAGCGTCGCGATCTTGTCGAACACGTAGGCATAGTGGGAAAAATCGAATTTGCGCGGCCACAACTGGCCGGTCATCGAGTCCGGCAGGGATTTGATCGAGAGCAGCAGGACCCAGAAGAGCGGCAAAAGGATCGTCAGCAGGAAGAAGTTGATCACGACGTGGCGGATGATCGCGCTGCGATGGTGCGCGAGCCAAGTGGATGCGCCCCGGCGCGCCGGTGGCGGCAAGCTCGCGCCGTTGCGACTGGCTCGCCTGCATCCGCTCAGCCCTTGCGCCGGAAGACGTAGAGGAGGAAGGCGACGAACAGCATCATCACCACGGCGCCGATCATGCCGATCGCGGCCGCGAAGCCCTGGCGCCACAGGCCGGTCTTGAAGGCCTGATCGTACATGAAGATGGTCCAGGTGTAGGTCGGCGAGTTGCGGTTGAAGCCGCCCATGATCAGGTACTCGTCGATCACCGCCATCGAGGTGCCGAAGCGCAGCACGACCAGGATCATCATGATCGGCTGCAGGCGCGGCAAAGTGACGTGCCAGAACACCTGCCATTCGTTGGCGCCGTCGATGCGCGCCGCTTCCGGCAATTCCTTGGGAATCGCGGCCAGGCCGGCGAGGAAGAAGACGCTGTGATAGCCCAGCCCCCACCAGACCTCCATGATCGCGATCGACGGCAGGGTGAGCGGCGTGCCGCCCAGCCACTGCGGCGCATTCTGGTAGCTGAACAGCCCGAGGACCTGGACCAGAAGGTGATTGATCGGCCCGACCTGGTAATTGTACAGCCATTTCCAGAGCACGAAGATCAGCGTGCTCGGGATGACGGCCGGGATCAGCAGGATCACGCGGTAGACGGTCGCCACGCGCTGGTTCTGCACGCGGTCGACCAGGATCGCCACGAGCAGCGGAATGATGATCGTGCCGGGCAGGAACATCATGGTGAACAGCGCCGCCCGCCACAGGCTCGTCCACAGCAAAGGATCGCGGAGGGCTTCGGCATAGTTGCTGAAGCCGACCCAGTTGGCCGGCTCGTGGCTCAGGAACTTGAAATCGGTGAAGCTGATCCAGACCACGCGGACGATCGGGTAGGCCTGGTACCAGACGAAGAAGATGAGCGTGGGCAGGAGGAAGACCCACGGACTGATCTGCTGCTGAAGGTGGCTCCGGCGGGCGGGCCAGGACGTTCGGGCTACGGCTGCTGCCACGACGTTGCAGGTCCTCGAGGCGGGGGCGCCGAGCGACAGGCAGGCGGTCTGACCGGTCGGGGCAGGTCAGACGGCAGGCACGCGGGCGGCCCGCTCCTGCCGTCTGCGCCTGGCGCCGTCAGCCGCGCTGCATCTCGGCGTGCACGGCATCGACCACCTTCTTCATGACGATGTGGGGATCCTTCTCCTCGCCCTTCAGGTAGGTCTCCCAGATCGGCTGCCCGATCACGAACTGCTGCAGGCCGAACAGGTTGTTGGTGATCGCCTTGGCGCGGTCGAGCTGACCGCGCACGAGGCCCACGAAGGCCGGCATCCAGTCGGGCGGGTTGGTCGCCCAGGCGGCGTAGATCGAGCCGTAGGGCGGCAGTTGCCCCGGGTGCGCGGTTTCCGTGCCGGCGATCGAAGTCCTTCCAGATCTGCGGATCGTAGGTCAGGGTTTTGATGTATTCCGCCGCCTTCTCCTTGTTCTGACCATACTTGAGGAGACAGGAGCCGGTGGTCCAGAACACCGTCGAGCCCGCGCCCTTGGCGAACTTGGGCAACGGTGCCAGCTTCAAGAGGGTCGGATCTTGCCAGTACTGGGCCATGCGCAGCGGCGCATTGAAGTATTTGGTGTAGTAGCCGACCCGCTGGGCGGCAAAGGCGACCTCGTCCGGGGTGCCGTTGACGCCGGCATCGCTGGTGCCCGCGAGCAGGATGTCGGGATTGGCCAGCGCCATGATCTTCTTCATCAGCATCAGGGCTTCGATCGCCGGGTCGCTGGTGAAATCGAACAGGCCCTCGGAGGTGTAGACGTCGGTGCTGAGGCTGTGGGTCATCGGCGCCAGCGAGCGCCAGCCATGGGCGTCGAAGGTCGCCCCGAACGGGGCGGCGCCCGAATCCACGATCTTCTGGGCGCTCTGCAGATAGTCGTCCCAGGTCTCGGGCGCCGTGTCCGGCAGTCCGGCTTTGGTCGCGAGGCCCGAGTGCCAGCCCATCCCGATCACATCGAGCAGGAACGGCCAGCTGTAGAGCTTGCCGTCGACCGTGCATTCCTGGCGGATCGACGGGATGATGTCGTCAATGACCTCTTTCGGGATGTACTTGTCCCAGGGCTCGATCACGTCGGCCTGGATCATCGCGGTCATTTCGACGAACGGCGTCATGCCGACATAGACGTCCCAGGTGCTCTCGCCCTTCTTGGCCTCGGCGACGAACCGTTCGATGCCGAAGCCCTCGACCGGCGCGATCTGGTAGTTGATGCCGGGAAACTGCGCGTTGACCTTGGGAATACCGGGATGCAGGTCCTCGATCCACTGATAGAACGTCGGGGTCAGGGGCCGGTCCGCGTGCGCGGTGCCGATGCCGAACTTGGCCGCCACGCTGACGCCGGCCACGCCGAGGCCGGCGGCAAGGCTGCGCGTCAGGAGCTCCCGCCGATCGATCTCGCCCCGCAGCATCTGCTGCCGCCACGCCTCTTGCCGGAGATCTCCCTGCTGTTTGCGTCTGACCATTTCTGCCTCCTCCAGCGCGCGAGAGTCCGCAGGCCCCCGGCCTCCGGTCACTATACCGGCTCCGCGGGGGTTGGCAATGCGAGGGGCTCTGGTGAGGGACGCCGGAGGCCGGCCGCGGGCGGGACCAGGATCGGGCGACGGAGCACCCCGGCTGGCCTCGCGCCGGCGGGTTCGGTGCATGCTCCCCTCGCGATGGCGGGTCGGTCGCCGATCACGGGAAAGCCGCCGGTGCCGTCCTGCCTCAGTGCAGGCGGCCGTGGCAGTGCTTGTATTTCTTGCCGGAGCCGCAGGGGCAGGGGGCGTTGCGCGGCACCTTGCCCCAGCTCGCCGGCTGGCTCGGGCCGGGCGCGCCGGCGGCGCGGACGCCGCCCGTGGGCATGCCGCCCCCGCCGCCGCTCGCGGCGACGCGCGGCCGCGGACGGGTCGTGCCGCGCGCCGGGCGCGGATCGTCGGTGCCGGTCGCCGCCAGAGGCTCGGCCTCGGCATCCGCCGCCTCGGCCTGCTGCGGCTGCATGCGGATCTCGAGGTAGGTCAGCACCTGGGTCACCGTCTGGCGCAGATTGGTCAGCATCGCCTCGAACAGGGTGAACGCTTCGCGCTTGTACTCGTTCAGGGGATCGCGCTGGCCGTAGCCGCGCAGGTGGATGCCCTGGCGCAGATGGTCGAGGTGCAAAAGGTGCTCTTTCCAGAGATGGTCGAGGATCTGCAGGAGCAGGCTCTTCTCGGCCATGCGGATCATGTCCTGCCCGTAGGTCACGACCTTGTGCGCGGCCTTGCGGTCGGACTCGGTGACGATCCGCTCCTTGATCTCGGCATCCGCGATGCCCTCCTCCTTGGCCCACGCGCCGATCGGCAGCTCGAGCGCCAACAGGCGCTTGGTGTCGCGCTCGAGCCCCTCGATGTCCCACTGCTCGTGATACGCCTTCTCGGGAATCGCCGCCGCGACCAGGTCGTCGATCACCTGATGGCGCATGTCGCGCACGGTGTCGGCGACCTCCTTCGCCTCGATCAGCTCATGGCGCTGCTCGTAGATCACCTTGCGCTGATCGTTCATGACGTCGTCGAACTTGAGCAGATTCTTGCGGATCTCGAAGTTGCGCGCCTCGACCTTCTGCTGCGCCTTCTCGAGCGCCTTGTTGATCCAGGGATGGACGATCGCCTCGTCCTCCTTCAAGCCCAGCTTGCCGAGCATGCCGTCCATGCGCTCGGAGCCGAAGATGCGCATCAGGTCGTCTTCGAGCGACAGGAAGAACTTGGAGCGGCCGGGGTCGCCCTGGCGGCCCGAGCGGCCGCGCAGCTGGTTGTCGATCCGGCGCGACTCGTGGCGCTCGGTGCCGAGCACGTAGAGGCCGCCGGCCGCGATCACCTTCTGCTTCTCGGCCTCGACCTCGCGCTCGATCCTGGCGGCGCGCTCGGCGCGCTCGGCCTCGTCCTCGATTTCGGAGAGCTCCTGGAGCTTCCGCATCTCGGCGTTGCCGCCGAGCTGGATGTCGGTGCCGCGGCCGGCCATGTTGGTCGCGATCGTGACCCCGCCAAATCGTCCGGCCTGGGCGACGATGAACGCCTCCTGCTCGTGGTAGCGCGCGTTCAGCACCTGATGCGGGACCTTCTCTTTCTTGAGCAGGGTCGAGAGATGCTCCGACTTCTCGATGCTGACCGTGCCGACCAGGATCGGCTGGCCGTGCTCGTGGGCATCCGCGATGCTGGCGACGATCGCCTTGTTCTTCTCGTTCGCGGTCCGGTAGACCTCGTCGTCCTCGTCGTCCCGGATCATCGGCATGTGGGTCGGGATCTCGACCACGTCGAGCTTGTAGATCTCGCCGAACTCGGAAGCTTCGGTCGCCGCCGTGCCGGTCATGCCGGCGAGCTTGGGGTACAGCCGGAAGTAGTTCTGGAAGGTGATCGACGCGAGCGTCTGGTTCTCCGGCTGGATCGTGACCTTTTCCTTGGCCTCGAGCGCCTGATGCAGGCCGTCGGAATAGCGCCGGCCCTCCATCATGCGGCCGGTGAACTCGTCGACGATGATCACCTTGCCATTCTTGACCAGATAGTCGACGTCGCGGGTGAACAGGCGATGCGCGCGCAGCGCCTGGTTGACGTGGTGGACCAGGGTGACGTTGGCGATGTCGTACAGCTCGGGGTGCTTGAGCAGACCGGCCTCGGTCAGCCAGGCCTGCATCTTCTCGCCGCCGCTCTCGGTCAGCGAGACCGCCCGCTGCTTCTCGTCCTTCTCGTAGTCGTCGGGCTCGAGGTTCGGGATGTAGCTGTCGACGGTCAGGTACAATTCCGAGCTTTCCTCGCTCGGGCCGGAGATGATCAAGGGCGTGCGCGCCTCGTCGACCAGGATGCTGTCGACCTCGTCGACGATCGCGAAGTTGAAGCCGCGCTGGACCAGGCTCTCGGGCGCGAACTTCATGTTGTCGCGGAGGTAGTCGAAGCCGAACTCGTTGTTGGTGCCGTACGTGATGTCGGCGCCGTAGGCGCGCTTGCGCTCGGGCTCGTCCAGGCCGGGCACGATGACGCCGACCGAGAGGCCGAGGAACTGGTAGATCTGGCCCATCCAGCCGGCATCGCGGCGGGCCAGATAGTCGTTGACCGTGACCACGTGGACGCCCTTGCCGGTGAGCGCGTTGAGGTAGACCGCAAGGGTCGCGACCAGGGTCTTGCCTTCGCCGGTCTTCATCTCGGCGATCTTGCCCTGATGGAGGACCATGCCGCCCATCAGCTGGACGTCGAAATGGCGCTGGCCGAGGGTGCGCCTGGACGCCTCGCGCACGGTCGCGAAGGCCTCGATCAGGAGGTCGTCGAGGATCTCGCCGGCGTCGAGCCGCTCGCGGAAGCGATCCGTCCGGGCCCGCAGATCGGCGTCCGAGAGCGCCTCGAGCTCGGGCTCGAGCGCGTTGATGGCAGCGACCGTCTTGTGCAACGATTTGATGACGCGGTCGTTGGCCGAGCCGAACAGCCGCTTGGCGAGAGCGCCAATCATGGGCGCAGGATCCTCCCGGGGCGGGGTCGAGACTGGGGGCGGGACTGCCCCGTGAGATAGGCAGTTTGCCCCTGGGTGTCAACGCGAGCCCCGGTCGAACTCCGGCCGATCGGGGGCGCGGCGAATGCTTGTGAGCGGCCCGCTGTTGTGCTTTATGGCGCCCCTCTTGCACTGATCCCTGGAGCCACTCCATGTTGGCCAAGTCCTTCGTCGCCGCCGCCCTCGGCCTGCTGGCTTTGAGCGCCCCCGCCTGGGCGCAGCAACCGGCCCCGGCCGGGGCGCCGCAACCGGCCCCAGCCGGCGCGCAGCAACCGGCCGCGGACGAGGACCCCGTGGTGGCGATCGTCGACGGCGTCGCGGTCAATCGCTCGCAGCTCGAGGAGACCGCGCGCGGCCTGCCCGAGCAGTACCGGCAGATGCCGATGCAGGTGCTGTTCGGCATCCTGCTCGACCGGGTGATCGACTTCCAGCTGCTCGCCAACGAGGCCGAGCACGAGAAGCTCGGCACCGATCCGGGGGTCCAGCTCGCGCTTGCCCGGGCCCGGACCAACGTGATGCGCGATGCCCTGATCCGGCGCAAGATCGAGGAGGGCACGACCGACGCCAAGCTGCACGCGCGCTACGATCAGCTGAAGCAGAGCCAGAACTTCGCGCAGCCCGAGGTCCATGCGCATCATATCCTCCTGAAGACCAAGGAGGAGGCCCTGGCGGTGATCCAGCAACTGCAGAGCGGCGCCGACTTCGCCACCCTCGCCAAGCAGCACTCGACCGGGCCGTCGGCCTCGAACGGCGGCGACCTCGGCTTCTTCCGGCGCGAGCAGATGGTGCCGGCGTTCGCCGACGCGGCGTTCGCGCTGCAGCCCGGCCAGATCACGACCGAGCCGGTCCAGACCCAGTTCGGCTGGCACGTGATCAAGGTGTTCGAGCGCCGGACCGTCGAGCCGTCCTTCGAGGACAGCGAGCCGCAGCTGCGCCAGGACCTGGCCCGCGAGATCGTGACCGCTCTGGTCGCCGATCTGCACGAGGGTGCCAAGATCGAGCGCTTCAATCTCGACGGCACGCCGATGCCGGCGGCGCCCGCGGCCGAGGCTCAGCCCGCACCCGGGGCTGAGCCGGCACCCGCGGCGCAGCCGGAAGCGCAACCCAAACCAGAAGCCAAGTGAGAGCGGCCCTCGGGCTCGAGTGATCGCGACCGAAGCGCCCGGGTCAGGGAGCCGGTCGGGGAGGGAAAGGTCATGCCGCTTGCGCGCTCACCGCTGGCACCGGCGCGCTTCCCGGATCTGCCGGCAGTGCCGGGCGTGCGTCTTGCGGCCTGCGCCGCCGGGCTGCGCTATCGCGGCCGGCCGGATCTGACCCTGATCGAGCTCGTCCCCGGCACCACGGTCGCGGGCCTGTTCACCAAGAGCCTGCTGCCCGGCCATCCGGTCCGCTGGTGCCGCGCGATCCTGCCTTATGGCCGGGCGCGCGCGCTGGTCGTCAACGCCGGCCAGGCGAACGTGATGGTCGGCGCCGCGGGCGATGCCGTGGTCCGGACCGAGGCCGAGGCGACCGCAAAGCTGCTGGGCGCCCGGCCCGAGGAGATCTACATCGCCTCGACCGGGGTCATCGGCGAGCGCCTCGATGTCGCGAGCGTGGTCGCGAGGTTGCCGGAGCTCGAGGCGGCTCTGGAGCCGGGCGCCTGGGAGCTCGCCGCGCGCGCGATCGCGACCACCGATACCTTCTTCAAAGGCAGCTTCGCGCGGGCGGCGATCGGCGATGCCGAGGTCTCGATCTGCGGCATCTGCAAGGGCTCGGGCATGATCCAGCCGGACATGGCGACCATGCTCGCCTTCCTGTTCACCGACGCGGCCCTGCCGGCGGGCCTGCTGCAGGCGCTGCTGGCCGAGGCGAACCGCGGCTCCTTCAATGCGATCACCGTCGATGGCGACACCTCGACCTCGGACGCGGTCCTGCTGTTCGCGACCGGCCAGGCGCGCCACCCGGCCCCGGCGCGCCTCGACGATCCGCTGCTCGCGGGCTTTCGCGCCGCCCTGGCCCTGGTGATGACCGACCTCGCCCAGCAGGTCGTGCGCGACGGTGAAGGAGCCAAGAAGCTGATCGAGGTGCGGGTCGCGGGCGCGGTCACCGACGACTTGGCCCGCAAGGTCGCCTTCAGCATCGCCAACTCGCCCTTGGTCAAGACCGCGATCGCCGGCGGCGATGCCAACTGGGGTCGCCTCGCCATGGCGATCGGCAAGGCGGGCGAGCCGATCGAGCCGGCGCGGATCGCGATCCGGTTCGGCGGCCACCCGATCGCCGAGGACGGCCACCGGCTCGAGGGCTACGACGAGACGCCGGTGGTGGCGCACCTCAAGGGCCAGGAGATCCTGCTCGAGGTGGTGGTCGGCGGCGGCCCGGGCGCGGCCATCGTCTGGACCTGCGATCTGACCGCCGGCTACATCGCGATCAACGCCGACTACCGCTCCTGACCGGCCGGCACGGGGCTACCGACCTTCTGTTCAAACGCCGGTGATCAGCATGTCGATCGCGCCGACGATCTCCGCCCGCTGATCGGCGAGGTTGGCGACTACCTTACCGAGGGCAGGCGTTGGCATGCCCCCGATCAGCTGAGTGATCATGACGACTGACACGCCCTGAACTTCGAACTTCGGATTGAGCTGTCGCACCATGACATCACGGCCGTCGGAGCGCAGCAGCGGCACGACGACACGCACTGCCAGATAGTCAAGATAATCGGACTGGACGTTCAGGAGGTAGGGAATCCCTTCGTGGCGCCGCTCGGCGGGGCTTCGATGAACGTCGAACTGCGCCATCAAAGCCAGCGTCGAACATCATTGAAGATACCATGCTGTTCGACAAAGCGATTGAACGCCTCCATTGCCTCGCGGTTCTCTTCCTTCCAACGGCGCGCGCGCTCTTCGCGGACGACCCGTTCAAGCTGGCTTTCCAGTGTCTTCGATAGATTGATCTTGAGCTCGCGAGCCTGCCGGAGCAGATCACTGTTGATCGAAAGATTGACCGCCTTCTTGGGCGCCTTGGGATCGCACACGGGGAGGGCCATCGCAGGTCTCCGGCAGTTCGAGGTGCCAGAGTATGCGCATGCCAATGCGCAGGCAAGCGATCGGAAATGTTCTCTGTCTGCAGCGCTACAGCGCGCGGTAAGAGTCTTCGTGGGCTTGGCGCTTGGCCTCCAGGGCTTTGACCAGCTGGACCATGAAGGCGCAGGTGGGGGTCGGGACGCCGAGTTTGGCGCCTTCGGCGACCACGCCGCCCTGGATCGAATCGATCTCCGAGCGCCGGCCGGCGAGCAGGTCCTGGTACATCGACGGGCGGGCGTTCGGGATCTTGCCGGCAAAGTCGGACACCCATTGCACCGGGTCGGCGTAGGCGAGCTTGATGCCCTTGGCGGCGGCGACCGCGGCCGCCTCGTTGATGCAGGCCTTGGCCAGGCCCCAGGCCCATTCGTTGGCCCGCGCCTGGCCGACCCGCATGCCGGTCGCGGCGCAGATCGCGCTGAACGCGACGTTGGCGATCAGCTTGCTCCAGACCACCGGCCAGAGATCCTCGAAGGTCGCGACCTTGAAGCCCGCCTGGCGCCAGACCTCGGCAACCTGCTCCAGGCGCGGCGTGATGCCCCCTTTCAGCTCGGCGAGGTTGATCGCCTCCATGCCGTTGTGGTGGACGTGGCCCGGCCCGATCATCTCGGCGCCGAAGCCGCCCGCGATGCCGAACAGGAGGTTTTCCGGGCTGACGACCCGTTGGATGCGCTCGACGTTGCCAAGCCCGTTCTGGATGGTCAGGACCAGCGTTTCGGGTCCGATCATGGGCTGTGCGGCGCGCACGCCCGCCTCGATGTCCATGACCTTGGTCGCGACGATCGCGAGCTCGCACGGCCCCGCCTCGGCGGCCTCCGTGGTCGCATGGACCGGGACCGTCCGGTCGCCGCTGGCACCCGTGCAGCGCAGCCCCTTGGCGCGCATCGCCTCGACGTGCTCGCGCCACTGATCGAACAGCCAGAGCTGGTTGCCGGCAGCTGCCAGCAGTGCGCCGTAGACCGAGCCCATGGCCCCGCTGCCGACGATGCCGATTTTCATTCTGCTCCCTCCCGGATCAGGCGATTGAAAGCTACGCCCGGACGCCCCCGGCGACAACAGCGGCCGGCCGCGGGCGCATTTTCGACCGCAACATACCCGACTGTAGCCCCGGCCGGTTGTCCCGGACAATTTGCTGTGTTTTTTATGGATCAGTTTTCGCAGGGGAGTTTTTCAACATGCAACGAGCCCCGGGATCGGGCAGGCGATGGATCAGCCTCGGCTATGGGGCTCTGTTCGGCGCGCTCGTGGCGCTCGCCGGCTGCAGCAGCACTCCCTCCGACGTCCGGAGCGCGGGCCCGCATTTCAAGATCGGCGACGCTTATGAGGTCGATGGCAAGTGGTATCATCCGAAGTTCGTGACCGCCTACGAGGCGACCGGTATCGCGTCCTGGTACGGCGCCTCCTACGACGGCCACGAGACCGCCAACGGCGAGATCTATGACGTCGAGGCGCTGACCGCGGCGCATCCGACCCTGCCGCTGCCGAGCCTCGTGGAGGTCACCAATCTCGCGAACGGCCGCAGCCTCGTGCTCCGGGTCAACGATCGCGGACCGTTCCTCAAGGGCCGCCTGATCGACCTGTCGCAGGCCGCGGCGCATGAGCTCGGCTTCGAGGACCAGGGCCTCGCCCGGGTGCACGTCCAGTATCTCGGCCTCGCGCGCCTCGACGAGAAGCCGATCCGGCCGGGCGAAGGGCGGGCCTACGCCGCGGCCACCTGCGCGCTGCCCAAAACCGAGCACATGACCTGCTAGGATGCCGTCCCAGGGCTGCCGAGTGCGCGCCAGGCTGTCACGAACGCCCGCGCCGGGTCCGCGACCTCGGCCGCGCTCATGCCCGCCCGATAGAGGGCCGAGCCGAGGCCGAAGCCGTTGGCGCCGGCCGCGAGATAAGGCGCCATGGTCGCGGGCGCGATGCCGCCGACCGGCAGCAGCCAGACGTCCTTCGGCAGCACCGCGCGCCAGGCTTTCACGGTCTGGGGCGGCAGGGCCTCGGCGGGAAACAGCTTGAGCGCATCGGCACCCGCCACGAGGGCCGCGAACGCCTCGGTCGGGGTCGCGACCCCGGGGACGCACAGCAGCCCGGCGGCCTTGGCGGCCCGGATGATCGCCGGATCGCCGTGGGGCATGACGATCAGCCGGCCGCCGGCCGCGCTCACCCGCTCGACCGCGGCCGGTTCAAGCACGGTGCCGGCGCCGATCAGCGTCCGCTCGCCGAACGCCCGGGCCAGGCGCTCGATGCTCGCCAGCGGCTCGGGCGAGTTGAGCGGCACCTCGATGGCTGCGAAGCCCGCCTCGGTCAGCGCGCCGCCGATCGCAACCGCCTCGTCCGGCCGCACGCCGCGCAGGATCGCGATCAGCGGCAGCGACCCCAGGAGTTCCTCGAGCTCGCTCATGGCATCAGCCCCGCGGCCCTGGCGATCAACAGCTGCCCGCGGGCGCCAGCGTCCGGATGCCCGGTGCGGGCATGCAGGCCCGCGGCTTCGATCGCGAGCCGATAGCGCAGCGCCAGGTCCGAGCCGCCGATCACGGCGATCTCGCCGGCGCCGGGATGGTCCTGCAGGCAGGACCTTGCCTCGGCGATCTCGCTGCCGATCAGGAGGCCCGACAGATAAGAAGCGATGCCGGTCGCCGGCAACCGGTCGAACAGGCCGAGCGTGCGCGCGCTGAACAACCGCTTCAAGAGCCCGCCCGGGCCGTTGCGGCCGTAGGCGAGGCCGCGCGCGAAAGCCTCCTCGTCTGCCGTCTCGCCCGCCATGAGCCGGCCGAGGATGCTGTGCGCCTTCAGCACCGCGAACACTTCCCCGGTCATGAAGGTTGCGAACCAGACGATCCGGCCACCCTCGGCGAACGCCCACTTGCTGTGGGTGCCGGGCAGGACGAAGGCGCGGCGCGCCCGCTCGTTCCCGAGTTCTCCGAGGATCTGGGTCTCCTCGCCCCGGATCACATCGGGCACGCCGTCGGCGCCGATCAGCGACAGGCCCGGCACGAAGTGGATGGCCCGGTCGGCGCCGATCTCATAGCGCAGGAGTGCTGCGGCCAGCTCGGCGCCGCCGGCCGGGCAGGGGCGGTAGGGCACCTCGACCCAGCCCTGGCGCGAGGTGATCATGCCCGAAGCGATGATCGGCAGAACCGGCGCGGCCGCAAGCCAGGGCCCGATCTCCCGTTCGAGGACGGCTTCGAACGCGCCGACCGCCACGGTGAGAATCCCGGCTGGCGCGGTCCTCGTCTCGAGCACCCGGCCGTCCGCGGCGATCCGGTAGGCGCGAAACGAGCTCGTGCCCCAGTCGATGCCGATCAGCGCGGCCTCGTCCGCCATCCCATCGCCCGATCGAGCGCCGTCTGCCGGCGCCGGCGATCCGTTATGCGAGGATTGCCGGGCGAAGGGAAGGCTCGGGTGCCGGGCGCCTCAGTCGCCTTTCGGATCGCCACTGCCGCTCATCAGGATCGCGGCCGGCTGCAGCGCCGGGACCAGCTCGCACAGCGTGATCAGGGTCGCGGTCATCGGCACCGCCAGGATCATGCCCGCAGCGCCCCAGATCCAGCCCCAGAAGACCACCGACAGCAGCACCACGAGCGGCGAGATGTCGAGCACCCGACCCTGCAGGCGCGGGTCGAGGACGTTGCCGATCGCCTGGTCGATCGCGATGATGCCGCCGGCCGCGATCAGGGCCCAGAGCGGCCCGAGCTGGAGAAATGCGACCAGCACCGCGAGCACGCCCGCGATGATCGAGCCGACCGTCGGCGCGTAGTTCAGCAGCCAGAACATGAGCCCCCAGAGCAGGACGAAGTCGACCCCGATCAGCCACAGCCAGGTTGCGACCAGGGTCCCGGACAGCAGGCCCGAGAAGCTGCGGACCAACAGGTACGAGCGGACCTTGTGGCCGATGTCGGCGACCGCCGCGCGGGTTTCCTCGGAGTGGCCGAAGGCGGTTTCGGCCTTGCGTTCCCAGGCGCTGGCCTCGACCAGCATGAGCAGGGCGAAGAAGAAGATCAGGACCGCGATCCCCGTCAGCCCGCCAAGCAGGTTGAGGCCGGTCGGCAAGCCTTGCGCCAGGGCCCCGAGACTGCTGCCGCCGAGTTCCCCGGCCTGCGGCAACTGGATGCCGTGGGCGCGCGCCCAGCCGAGCGCGCCCTCCAGCCAGCCCTCGAACCGCTGGGCGTAGTCCGGACCCCGGGCGATGACCGGCGCGAGGCTCATGGACAATAGACTGATCGCGAGCGTCACCATCGCGACCACCGTCAGCATGGTGAGCGGCACCGCGAGCCAGCGCAGCCAGGGCGGCAGCGCGCGCCGCAGCCAGGCTTTCATCGGCTGCACGAGCACCGCCAGAAAATACGCGAACGCGAGCGGCATGGTGACTTCGGCCGACAATTTGAGCGCGGCCGCGCACAGGATCAGGGTGACCGGGGCGAGCAGCCAGACGAGGAGGTCGCGGCTGCCCCGATCGGCGACCGGCGTCGGCTGCTCCCGTACTTCCTCCTCTATCTCCACCAACGGCGGAGGCGGCTCGGCGGGCAGCCTCCGGGGTTCGGCGCGATTCCCTCTCAATGGTGACGGATCGCGTCGATGAGCTTGCCTTTGCTCATGCGCGAGCGGCCCGCGATGCCGAGCTCGCCTGCCCGCTTGCTGAGCTCGTCCTTGGTCCACTCCTCGAAGGGCGGCGACTTGCCGCCGCGGCGGGCCGCGGTCTGGCGCCCGGTGTTGGCGATCCGGGCGGCCTTCTCCTTGCTCGCCCCCTGCTTGCGCAATGCCTCGTACTGCGCATCGTCCTTGATCTGCGGTCCGTGGTCTTTGGCCATGGGCTCCCCTCCTCGCCAGGTCCTGCACTAACCGCAGGCAGCGCCCAGAGTTCCCGGGCCTGGCCACAGCGGCGCCCTATGCGCTAGGCAGCGCCGCGGCCTGCCGGTAGCATGGTCGTGCGAGCGCTCGCGGCGCCCGGGGACGGCGCCTCACCGATCAGATGGCGGGAGATGCGTGATGGGGATCCTCGACACGCTGCGCGGCCTGTTCGGCGGCAGCGGCGCCGCCGGTGTGGCGGCGGCCGGCGAGCCGGTCGACTACCGCGGCTACCGGATCACGCCTGCGCCCGAGCGCCAGCCCTCGGGCTGGAATACGGCCGGGGTGATCGCCAAGACGTTCGATGACGGAGTCAAGGAGCAGCGCTTCATCCGGGTCGACACCCACTCGAGCAAGGACGATGCGATCGCCTTCTCGATCACCAAGGCGCAGCAGATCATCGATGAGCAGGGCGATCGCCTGTTCCGCAATCGCTAGCGGTCCGCCGAACCTTCTGCCGGCTGACGGCATCGCCTTTCTGTACCGGGACGCGCTGGCGCCGGCGGTTGCCGACCGGCTGTTCGAGGCGCTGGGTGAGCAGATCGACTGGCGCCAGGAGGTGGCGACGGTCATGGGCCGGCGGCTGCCGATCCCGCGCCTGACCGCCTGGCATGGGGCGGCCGGCTACGTCTACAGCGGCATCCGGATGGCGCCGGCGCCCTGGACGTGCGCCCTGCTCGAGCTCAAGGGCATCGCCGAGACCCTCGCCGGCCAGCCCTTCAACAGCGTGCTCCTCAACCTCTATCGCGACGGCCGGGACAGCGTCTCCTGGCACGCCGACAACGAGCAGGGTCTCGGCCAGAACCCGGTGATCGCCAGCTTTTCGCTGGGTGCGGTCCGCCGCTTCCAGCTCAAGCATCGCCGCTCGGGCGAGCGGGTGGCCATGGACCTTCCCCACGGCTCCTGCCTGGTCATGGCCGGCGCGACCCAGCACCACTGGCTGCACCAGTTGCCCAAGACCGCGCAAGGCGTGGGCGCGCGGATCAACCTCACCTTCCGCGCGATGGCGGCCTGAGCGTTGATCCGTCATCCTGTTACAAGGAATGGCAAGGTCGCCGCCGCGAGCGAGTTGCACCGCTCTTCTCAGGCCGCTCCGAATCAGGGCTCACTGCCGGCGGCCTTGGAGCGGCGGCAGGTCGACCTTCCAGCTCGCGAGGATCAGATCGCGGGTGGCATGGGCGAGCTCGAGCGACGGCGTCTCGAGCGATTTCATGCGCAGAGCATAGGAGCCGGGTTCCGGCGGCACGATGGTGCCGAGCTTGACCATCGCGGCCTCGACCGCCCGGTCCTCGACGATGCCGAGCGTGCCCCAGTAGAGCCGCCAGAAGTTCTTGCGCGCCTCTTCCCATTTCGTCGGATCGGTCTCGGTCGCCAGCCGTGCAGCCGTGTCGCTGGCCTCGAAGCAAAGCTTCAGCTGCTCGGTCAGGAACGGCACGCGATTGCTCTGCGCCTGCTGACTCGAAAATTGCCAGATCCCGGCCAGCACCGTCCCCATCGTCAACGCCCAGGTGATCGCGGTCTTCACCGTGATGGCGTCGTCCTTGCCCGAATTCGCCGCCACTTCCGTGCTCCTCCGCAAGGTCATCCGGCGAGAATGATGCGAGCTACGTCGCCGACCTCAACCTCCATCCATTGCTTGGCTACTGCGGAGTCTGGGCGAGCAGTTTGCCGAACTTCGAGTGTTTCTGGTAGACGAGGAAGGCCGAGACATCGAGCTTGTCGACGCTGGCGACCATGCCGACCTTCGGGGCGAAGAAGCGATACTGGGTGTCGTCGACCTTGGCGGGGCCGACCTTGCCCTTGTAGGCCCACTTGATCAGGGCGGCGTCATAGGTGCCGGCGGGCGTCGTGACCTGGTAGGCGCCGAGGTAGCTGTAGGTCACTTCGAGCCTGCCTTTGTGGCTGACGACCGTGGGGTCGCTGAGATCGGAGACCTCGACGGCGACCGACGAAGTCCGAGCGTCGCCGGGCGCCAGGCCGGTGAGCAGAGCCGGCTCGGGCGGCTCATAGCGGGCGATCACCGCCTGCTCGGAGTTTTCCTCGGTGACGAAGGTCAGGCTGCCGTCCTTGATCTGCTTGATGTACACGAGCCCCTTGGTGCCAACCGCGTAGCGCCAGCTGGCGCCCGATTTGTCCCGGTCGAGCCGTTCGACGACATGCTGCTCGCTCTGGCCGGCGTCCTCGCCGCCGACGATCTGATAGGTCCAGGTGCCATCGCGCAAGGGCGCAAACTCCGGCGTCAGCTTGCTGCCGGCGACCGGCTGGCCGACGACACCCGGGCCGAGCAGCTCCTCGAGCATCGCCTGCTCCGCGGCGCTCAAGGCAGCCGCGTGGGCGGGTGCCTCGCCCAGGGCCACAAGCAGCAGCGGCCAGGCGATGGCGACGATCCAAAGCGGTCTCATCCGTTCTCCCTCCACTCGGTTCAGCCGCTTCAACGCGCGGTCCAGCCGCCGTCCACGAGGAGGCTGGTGCCGGTGACCATCGCGGCCGCCGGCGAGGCGAGGTAGACGACTGCGGCCGCGACCTCCTCGATCTGCGCGAGCCGGCCGAACAGGATCTGGTCGAGGACCGCGGTCTTGAAGGCGGGGTCGTCGAAGAACGGGCGGGTGAGCGGGGTCTCGACGAAGGTCGGTGCCACCGTATTGACCCGGATCCGGTAGGGAGCGAGGTCGATCGCCATCGCCTTGGTCAGGCCCTCGAGCGCGTGCTTGGTCGCGCAGTAGACCGTGCGCCCGGCGCCGCCGACGTGGCCCATCTGCGAGGACATGTTGACGATCGCCCCGCCGCCGCTCCGGGCGATCACGCGCGCGGCTGCCTGGGCGACCACGAAGGCCGCCCGGAAGTTCAGCGTCAGGAGGCGGTCGAGCACCGCATCCTCGACCTCGAGAAACGGCTGCGGCTGGTTGGAGCCGGCGTTGTTGACCAGCACGTCGAGGTTTTCCAGGGCCTCGATCGCCGCGCGCACCGCGGCGGTATCGGTGACGTCGCAGACCAGCGCGCGGGCGCGGCCGCCCTGGCCTTCGATCTCGCCGACCAGGCTCTCGAGCTCGGCGGCGGTGCGGCTGAGCGCGATCACGTCTGCGCCCGCCCCAGCGAGCGCCAGAGCGCAACCGCGGCCGATCCCCCGCCCGGCGCCGCTGACCAGTGCCACTTGGCCGTCGAGCCGGAACGACGGTGGCTTCATGCGTTCCGGCCGCCATAACGGCGGACGCGCAGATCCGCCTGCTCCTGGTGGCCGGCGAAGCCCTCGAGCGCGCACAGCCGGGAGCAGTATTCGCCGATCAAAGCACTCGCCTCGGGGGTCGTGACCCGCTGGTAAGTCACCGTCTTCAGGAACTTGCCGACCCAGAGACCGCCCGTGTAGCGGGCCGCGCGTCGGGTCGGCAGCGTGTGGTTGGTGCCGATCACCTTGTCGCCATAGGCGACGTTGGTCATGGGGCCGAGGAACAAAGCGCCGTAGTTGGTCATCCGCTCGAGGAAAAAGTCGGGAAAACGGGTCATGACCTGGACGTGCTCGGAGGCGATCCGGTCGGCCACTTCCACCATCTCGGCCTCGTCCGCGCACACGATCACCTGGCCGTAGTCGGCCCAGGCGCGGCCGGCGAGCGCTGCGGTCGGCAGATGCTGCAGCTGGCGCTCGACCTCGGCCATGGTCTCGCGCGCGAGCTTTTCCGAATTCGTCAGCAGGATCGCGGGCGAGGTGGGGCCGTGCTCGGCCTGGCCGAGCAGATCGGTCGCGCACATCTCCGCATCGCAAGTCTCGTCGGCGATGATCAGGGTCTCGGTCGGGCCGGCCAGCAGGTCGATGCCGACCCGGCCGAACAGCTGGCGCTTGGCCTCCGCGACGTAGGCGTTGCCGGGCCCGACCAGCATGTCGACCGGTGCGATCGTGGCGGTGCCGAGCGCCATCGCGGCGACCGCCTGGACGCCGCCCAGCGCATAGATCTCATCGGCGCCGCCGAGGTGCATGGCGGCGACGATCGCGGCCGCTGGCCGGCCCTGGTAGGGCGGCGCGCAGGCGATCACCCGCGGCACGCCCGCGACCTTGGCGGTGAGGATGCTCATGTGGGCGGACGCGACCATCGGATACTGGCCGCCCGGCACGTAGCAGCCGACCGACTGCACGGGAATGCTCTTGTGGCCGAGCACCACCCCCGGCAGGGTCTCGACCTCGACGTCCCGGAGGGCCGCCTTCTGAACCTGGGCGAACCCGCGGATCTGCGCCTGGGCGAACTTGATGTCCGAGATCACCTTGCCGCCGAGTGTCGCGATGCAGGCTTCGATCTCGTCCGGGCCCAGGCGGAAGCTTGCCGGCGACCAGTGGTCGAAGCGCTCGGAGAGCTCGCGCACGGCGGCATCGCCCCGCTGCTTGACCTCATCGAGGATGCCGGCGACGGCCGCGCGCACCCTGGCGTCCGCCTCGTCGGCCGCCGCCTGGCTGATGCCCTCCTTCAGCCACTTTGCCATGATCGGTTCATCCCACTCGTCAGGTGCGCTGCTCCTGCTTCGGGAGTCCGCAGGTCCAGCGACGGATCTGCCATTCGGGCCGCTCCGCAGCCCATTGAACCAGCTGGAACTCGGCATCCTGGGCACAGCGGGCGGCGTTGGCCGCCTGTTGGAAGGGCACGTAGAATTCCTCGCATTTGGCGGGTTGGTTGATCAGGCAAGCGATCACGACCAGCTCGTACATGCGGTCCATCTCCATCCGGCGGCGCGCGCGCCGCGTGCCACGCCAGCCTACCGATTGTCATGGCCGGCGTATAGAATGGCGCGTTCCCGAGCGGGAGGATAGCCCATGCGCAAGATGGCCGGCCTCGCCTTGCTCGCGCTGCTGTCGCTGACGACGCCAGCGGCGCCGGTGCTCGCGGACATGAGCGGCGGCGCGTCCTCAGCGGGCACGTCCGGCACGGACGACTACGCGGCCGGGGTCGAGGCGTTCAAGCAGCAGGACTGGCCGGCGGTGATCGAGCACATGGCGAAGGTGATCGAGGAGCGGCCCTGGGAAGACGAGGCGTACAACCTCTCGGGCTTCGCCTATCGCAAGCTCGGCAAGTACAATCAGGCGCTGGAATTCTACGATACCGCCCTGAAATTGAACCCGCACAATCTCGGCGCGCTCGAATATCTGGGCGAGGCCTACCTCGACATGGATCGCCCGAAGGACGCCCAGGCGATGCTCGACCGGCTGAACAGCGAGTGCCAGCGCATCACAAATGCCAGCGCGGGCAGCGCGACGCCGGACTGCAAGGAGCGGGAGGATCTGGAGGAGGCGCTCGCCGTCTACCACGCCGGCAAGTCGTGAGGCCGCGGGCGCTGCCGCGTAACCGCCACCAGGGGTTCACTCGGCCGGCATCGTCTCCAGAGCGCCGGCGCGGGCGGCGTTGCCGGGGCGGCGATAGACGAACTCCGGCGGCGGCGCGCCGGCTTCGCGGACCGCGGTCGCGACCAGTTCTTCGTGATGCGGCGAGAGCGAGCAGGCCGGGTCGGTCGCCTCGACCCGCCCGGTCATGGCGAACGCCTGGCAGCGGCAGCCGCCGTAGTCGATCAGCTTGCGCGGGCAGCTGCGGCAGGGCTCCGCCATCCAGTCGGTACCGCGGAACGCGTTGAAGGCTTCGCCCTGATACCAGATCTCCGCAAGCGGCCGATCTTTGACGTTATCGAAGTGGAGCGTCCTGATGCCCTCGGCGGCGTGGCAGGGCAGGACCTTGCCGGACGGCGTGACGTTCAGGTTCTGCTTGCCCCAGCCGCCCATGCAGGGCTTGGGATAGCGGGCGTAGTAGTCGGGGACCACGTAGTCGATCACCAGGACGCCCTTGAGGCGCACTCTGGCCGCTTCGACCAGCTCGATGGAGCGCTCGGTCTGGGCGCGGGTCGGCATCAGCGCGGCGCGATTGGCGAGCGCCCAGCCGTAGTACTGGACATGCGCGACCTCGAGGCGCTTGGCGCCGAGCTCGACGGCGAGCTCGATGATCTCGCCGAGATGGTCGAGGTTCTGGCGATGCACCACGGCGTTGATCGTGAGCGGCAGGCCCGCCTCCCTGACCATGCCTGCGACCGCGAGTTTCCTGGCGTGGCCCGCCTTGTAGCCGCCGATCCGGTTGGCGTTGGCGGCCTCGCTGTCCTGGATCGAGATCTGGATGTGGTCGAGCCCGGCATCCGCCAGCGCGTCGACCTTGGCCTGATCGAGCAGGACCGCGGCGGTGATCAGGTTGGTGTACTGGCCGAGCCCGCTCGCATGCCGGATCAGCTCCGCAAGGTCCGGCCTGAGCGTCGGCTCGCCGCCCGAGAAATGGGTCTGGAGCACGCCCAGCGCATGCGCCTCCTCGATCACCCGCCGCCAGGTGGCGGTATCGAGCTCGGCGGCCGCCTTGTCGAGGGCAAGCGGGTTCGAGCAGTAGGGACACTGCAGGGGGCAACGGTGGGTCAGCTCGGCCAACAGCGACACCGGCGGCGCAATCTTCTGCACCGCCGGCGCGTCCACCACCGGCTCTGAAAGACTCGACATAGCTCAGGCCGTCGGGGCGGCGGACCTGCCCGGTTCCGCCGCCCCTCGTGGCTTACCGGCTCAGAGGTCGGCCGGGAAGTAAGCGTTGATCTCGCAACCGCATGCGATCTCGACGATCTTCGGGGTCGTCCACTGCATAACAGCCTCCTCGTTTGCGCGACCGCCACCGGCCGCGATCCATCAGCCCAGGGGCAAAGCCCCTCAGACTAACTGAAACCCTAACGTAGTCGCTGGCACCGATAAGCGCCAATCGTATGTTCTTGTCGATCCAATCAGTCCAACTGATGCCGAAACTTGCGCGCGCATCGCAGAGCCCGCCGACCGGCTCAGCTCGACCGTTCGCTGGCGGTCGCCGTGCGGCCCGGCGACGGCAGGAAATCCGGCATCGGTACCGGCTCGGCAGCGACCAGCGGCAGGCCGGCCGCCTGCCAGCCGTCGGTGCCCGGGGGATACCAGACGACGTTGGCGTAGCCGTAGGCGAGCGCCCGTTTGGCGGCGTTCCAGGACATCCAGCAGTTCGCCTGACAGTAGAAGATCATCTGGCGGGACCGATCGCCCTCGGTGAGCCGCGCCAGATTGTCGCGGAACCAGGTCTCGAACTCCGCCGAGAGCTCGCCGTAGCCGACGTTCGGCAGCCAGACGCTGCCGGGGATGTCGTCTCGGGGCTTGGGCCGCCAGATGCTGCCCGCCGGCCGGTTCGCGGGTGGGCGCGGTGCCGGCAGGACGTCGATCAGCAGCGGCGCCGCCGCCACCGAGGCTCCGACCGCAGGGGGGCCGATCAACGCCTGCAGCTCGGCCGTGGTCACCACCCGGGCGCCGGCGAGCGAGGCCGGCACGGGCGCCCGGTAGTCGGCCAGGCGATAGCCGGCAGGCTCCGGCACCGTCTCGAGCCGGCCCTGCTTCTCGGCCTTGGCCGGAATCGGCTGCCCCCGGTCGTCGATCAGCGGGATGCCGTAGTCCAGCAGGATCGCCTGGATCTGGTCGTCGTTCGCCGCCAGGAACTCGTTCAGCGTCCGCTTCCAGTCGGGCTCGCCGCGCCGCAGCCCCATCGACATCCGAAAGTCCAGGTGCAGGCCCTTCTCCTCGCCGACCAGCGGCGTCACCTCGACCGGTTCCTTCTGCTGCCTGGCCCAGTAGCCGGCAATCGGTCCCCATGCGATGGCGACATCGATGACCTTGGCGGCGACGTCCTCGACCATCTGCCGCCCCGGACTGTCGAAGCGGGTGTCGACCACCAGCTGGTAGGGCTTGAGATGGGCGAGCAGGCCTTGCTGCGCGAGCAGGGTCACGGGCGGCGTGCCGGCGACCGCGCCGATCTTGCGGTCGGCGAGCGCCGGATCGTGCAGCGAGGTGATCTTGGGGTTGGCGTCGGCGCGCTGCACCAGGGCATAGCTCGAGCGGAAGTAGGGATTGGTGTTCTGCATCAGGCTGCTGGGCGTCGGGATGCCGATCACCACGTCGCAGGCGCCGGCATTGAGCGTGTTGCGCACGAAGCCAGTGGTCTGCGGATACCAGGTGTAGGTCAGCGGCACCCCGAGCTTGCTCGCCAGCAGCTGGGCGATCCGGTTCTCGAAGCCCTCGCCGGCCTTGTCGGAGAACGGCAGGTTGCTGGGATCGGCGCACACCCGGAGCTTGGTTCGATCGGTCAGCTCGCCGACCTGGGCCCAGGCGCTGGTCGTCATGCAGCCCAGGGTCACGGCGATCGCCGCTGCCCTCATCACGTCCTGACCTGCGCGCGTCTGCATCGGGGGAGCCCTATTTCGCCATCCGTTCGGGCCGGCCGCGGCCGAGCGCGCCGTCCGAGCGCGCCTTCAGATAAGTGTAGATGTCGTCGAGATTGTTGACCACGTCCTCGACCTCGCCGAACGCCGGCATCACCAGCTGCTGGCTCGTGCTGACGTCTTTCTTGCCGTAGATGACGGTCTCGACGAACTTCTCGTAGCTGATCTGCTTGAGCGAATCGACCAGCGAGGGCGCATAGGAGCTGCCGGCGCCATCGGGGCCATGGCAGCGCAGGCAGGAATTGTCGTAGCGCCGATAGCCGTTGTAGGTCGGCATGCCGACCTTGCCGTCGACGATGTCGTAGGGCTTGTCCTCCCAGGACGGCTTGTCGGATTTCTGCTGGGCGAGCACGGCCGGACCGAGGCCGACGGCGACGGCCAGGCCAGCGGCGAGCACGACGAGGGCGCAGACGCGCCATTGACGGGTCACGTCAGACTTGGCCACAGGCCCACCTCCACGCACGGATCATGTCTTGGGTCCCCATGCCCGCGGCCAGGGGCCGGACGGGGACGCCTTGGTGCGCCGCGGAGCGGCGGCCCGGCACCGCCTTCCTGGCAATGCCGGGCCGCGCGCGCGGCGAAGGGGCCCGATCAGTCGGGCAGGGTGAACACGGTGAGCACGCCGCCGAGCTGGGTGTAGCTGGACAGCGCCTTGTACGCGCCGACCGCACCCAGGCCCGCGGTGTCCTCGGTCAGGCCGGCCGCCAGACCGATGCCCGCCCAACCGCCGACGCCGGAGAGCACGCCGACGTACTGCTTGCCGTTGTGCATCCAGGTGTTGACGTTGCCGATGATCCCGGACGGGGTCTTGAAGCGATAGAGCTCCTGACCCGTCTTGGCATCGACCGCCTTCAGATAGCCCTCGAGGGTGCCGTAGAAGACGACGTTGCCGGCGGTCGCGAGCGCGCCGCTCCAGACCGAGAACGGCTCGGGGTTCGACCACACGATCTTACCCGTGGACGCATCCCAGGCGATGAAGTTGCCGAGGTTGGTGCCGCCCGGCGCCGGGTACATGCTGAGCGTGGCGCCGACGTAGGGCTGACCGGCGGTGTAGGAAACCGCGAACGGCTCGTAGTCCATGCAGACGTGGTTGGTCGGCACGTAGAACAGGCCGGTCTGGGGCGAGTAGGCGGACGGCTGCTGGTCCTTGGAGCCGAGCGCCGCGGGGCAGATATTGGTGGTGTTGACGTCCTCGCCCTGATGGTCGGTCGAGTAGCGCGGATTGACCTGCGGCCGGCCGGTCTCCATGTCGACCTTGCTCGCCCAGTTGACCGCGGGGTCGTACTTCTGCGCGACCAGCAGCGCGCCGGTGTCGCGGTCGAGGGTATAGCCGAAGCCGTTGCGGTCGAAGTGCACCAGGGCCTTGTGCATCTGGCCACCGACGTTGAGGTCGGTGAGGATCATCTCGTTGACGCCGTCGTAGTCCCACTCGTCGTGGGGCGTCATCTGATAGACCCACTTGGCCATGCCGGTGTCGGGATTGCGGGCGAAGATGGTCATCGACCAGCGATTGTCGCCGGGCCGTTGCACCGGGTTCCAGGTCGAGGGATTGCCGGAGCCGTAGTAGACCAGGTTGAGGTCGGGATCGTAGGACATCCAGCCCCAGGTGGCGCCGCCGCCGATCTTCCACTGATCGCCCTGCCAGGTGGCGGTGCCGGAGTCCTTGCCGACCGGCTGGCCGAGCATGGTGGTCTTCTCCGGATCGAGCAGGGTGAGATTGTCCGGCCCGCTCGAATAGGCGGTCCAGGCCTTCTTGCCGTCCTTCATGTCGTAGGCGGTGACGCGGCCCGGGACGCCGAACTCGCCGCCCGAGATCCCGACCAGGACCTTGTCCTTGACCACCAGCGGCGCGCTGGTGCCGGTCTCGCCCTTCTTGGGGTCGCCGTCGACCGCGCTCCAGACCACCTCGCCGGTCTTGGCGTCGAGCGCCACCAGCGCGGTGTCGGCCTGATGCAGGAAGATCTTGCCGTCGCCGTAGGCGGCGCCGCGATTGACCGTGTCGCAGCACATCACCGGGATCGTGTCCGGGTCCTGCTTGGGCTCGTACTTCCAGATCACCTTGCCCACATCGTTCAGGTCGAGCGCGTAGACGGTGTTGGGGAACGGCGTCACGATGTACATCACATCGCCGATCACCAGCGGACCGCCCTCGTGACCGCGCAGCACGCCGGTCGAGAAGGTCCAGGCGACCTGCAGATCCTTGACGTTGCCCGCGTTGATCTGGGCCAGACTGCTGAAGCGCGTGCTGCTGTAGTTACCCAGCGGCATCGCCCAGTTGGCCGGGTTGTTCTGCATGACCATCAGTTCTTCGTTGGCCTGTGCAGACATCGAAAGCGCCAGCAGCCCCATCGCAGCCGCGCCGGTCAGTAGCCACCCTCGTTGCATGATCAGCTCTCCCAGCTGGTTATGCGCCGGCACCCCCGAAGCGGGCCGCCGGACGCCTCTCTTTTACGTCCCGGTGCGATCACCCTTGGTGATTGCTGATCGTCCGGGCGCCGCGATTTCTCCCAACAGGCGATATCTAGCGACAGCAGGCCTGATCCGACAAGCGGAATCGGGCCGGCCGAAACCTTGGCGCGTGCCTTCGACTGCGACCCGGCGTCGCAACCGGCCGCCAGCCACCGGGCCCGCCGCGGCGGCGGGCCGAGGCCGCCGGAGCTCGCCGAGGTTGCTCAGAACGAGCGCGCGTTCCGCACCCCGCCGCGCCCGCCGTCGACCTCCTGGTCCTTGGCCATGATCGCCTTGTCCAGGATGTCGACCTGCGCCTGCTTGCTCACCAGGTCCTTCTGGATCTCGAGCTTCTGCGCCACCAGCGATGCGCTCTCCTGGCGGAGATCGTTGACCTGCTCGCGCGCCTGCTGGCCCTCGTCGAGCATGTTGCCGAGCAGCCCGCGCAGGAAGTCCTGCTCCTTCTTGAGCACCTCCAGGGTCTGGAACACCGAATCCTGGTTGCGGACCTCGGCGCCGAGCGCGGTCAGCTTGGTCTCGAGGTCGCCCTTCTGCCCGCGCAGATCGCTCACCTTCTCGGCCAGCTTGGCAGCTTCCGTGGTGGCCAGCTTGCGGTCGGCCAGGGCCATGTCGAGTTCGGACTGGGTCTGATGGAGCTTCGAGGCCGCCTGGTCGCGCTCGCGGGTCAGGTCGACGATCTGGTCCTGCAGCCCGGCAATGCGCGTGCTCAGCGCGACCGCGCCTTCGGCGAGCGGTCCCTTGCGCTCGATGTCCGCATCGAGTGCTGCGACCTGCTTGGTCAGCTCGGCGCGCTGCGCGGTCAGCTTGGTGACGTCGCTCGCCAGCACCGCATGGTCGAGCTGGCCCTCGACCTCGGCCAGCTTGGATCGGGTCGCCTTGAGGCTCTGCTCGGTCTCGGCCAGGTCCTTGGCGTCGTGCCCCGCGGTGCGCTCGGTCTGGGCCAGCTCCACCTGGAGCTGGGCGAGCGCGGTCTGCCTGTCGATCAGGTTCGAACTCGGTGGCCGCCAGCTGATCCTTGGCCTTGGTCACCTGGCCGGTCAGGTTCTCGAGGCCGCGCTGGCTGTCCGCCGTCTGGCGCTCGATCTGGCCGAGCAGCTCCAGGCGATGGTTCAGACGACCGGTCACCCCTTCATAGCGCGTCTGCTGGTCCGCGAGCTGGTCCTTGACCGTCGCGAGCGCCCCCGCGGTCTGGGCGACGTCGCGGTCGCGCTCGCCGAGCACGGTCATGCGCTCGTTGAGCCTGGCGACCGCCTGGCTGATCTTGCCGTCGGTCGACGCCAGGGTGGCGACCATGCTGGCGAGCTCGTTGCGCTTCGCCGCCAGATCGCGCTCGCGCTCGCCGAGCACCGTCATGCGCTCGTTCAGCGCCACCGTGACCTTGTTCAGATTGGCCTCGGTCGCCGTCAGCTGATCGGCGACGGTCTGCTTCTGCGCGCGCAGATCGGCGAGATCGCGCTCGCGCTCGCCGAGCACCGCCATGCGCTGGTTGACCCGGCCGTTGAGCTGCGCCAGGTGGTCCTCGGCGGCCGCGATCTGGGTCGTCAGGCGATCCTTGTCGCGCAGGTTCTGCTCGAGATCGCGCTCGCGCTCGCCGAGCACCGCCATGCGTTGATTGAGCGCGCCGGTGGCGTGGTCGATGCGCGCCTGCACGTCGCCAAGCTGGCCCTTGAGGCCGGCAAGCGTGGTCCCGGCGTCGGCGATCTGACGCTCGCGCTCGGCCAGCGTCACCATCCGGGCGTTGAGCTTGGCGGTGGACGCGTCGATCTGCTTCATCAGGCTGTCGAGATCGCCCGACTTGGCCTGCTCCTGCTTGAGCGTGCCCTCGAGATCGCCGGCCTTGACCTGCTCCTCTTTGAGCGCGCCCTCAAGGTCGGTCACCCGCGCCTGCAGCTTGTCGCCGGTCTGGGTCAGCTCGGTGACCCGCTGGTCGAGATCGTGGCGCTCCTTGGCCCAAAGCGCGGCGGCATCGGTGTGCGCCGAGGTCGAATAGATCAGGATTCCCCAGCCCAGGAGGGCCACCACCAGCGCGCCGATCGTGAACTGCGTGGCACGCGGCAACGACATCACGCTCTTCATGGCCGAGCCTCCGCGTTGATTGGCCCCGGTTCAGACGCCAAGGCACCTTCATCCCCGCCGGACGATAGCACAGCCCGCGCGCGGTTGCCACAGAGCGCGCGCGGAAAAATTGCCGGACGAACGGTGCGGGGTCTACTTCCCGGTAAGCTTGGCGAGGCTCTCCGGCGGCGCACCGGGGCCGGCCGCGCGGGCCGCCGGGGGCGGTGCCAGCTGGGCCACCAGCTCCTGCAGTTCCCCGGCCAGCCTGGCGCGTTCGGCCGAGAGCGAGCGCAGCTGCTCGTCAAGACCCAGGAGCTGCTGATTGACGCTCACGCTCTGGTGGAACAACGGCCGCTTGTGTTGCAGCTCCTCGTTGAGGCCGGCGACCTCCTGCCGGAGCGCCGTCTGGGTCGCGGTGAGCTCGGCCACGCTCTGCGCCAGGCGCGCCTTGTCGAGCTTGGCCTCGGTCGCGCCGAGCATCGCCTCGGTCGCGGCCAAAGCGCTTTGGGTCCGCTCGAGCCCGCTCGCCGATTTCGAGCGCTCGCGCGTGAGCGCCGCGACCTCGACGTCCAGGGCACCGAGCGCCGCCTGCCGGCTCGCACGCGTCTGATCCAGTTGCGCAACCTCGGCCTGGAGACGGTCGTGCTCGGCACGGGTGTGGCCGAGCGCCCGCTCGGCGTCGGCCAGATCGAGCTCACGCTCGCCCAGGACCTGCAGCCGGCGATTGAGCCGCCCGGTCGACGCCGCCCGCTCCTCGGCCAGCGCCGCCAGCTGGCTGTGCGCCGCGGCCACCGCGGCCGCCGTGGCGGCGAGGTCGTGCTCGCGCTCGCCCAGCACCGTCATCCGCTGATTGAGCTCGGACTTGGCCTTGTCGATGCCGGCGGTCAGCGCCGCCAGATCGCCGGCCGCCGCGCGCTCCTTGGTGAGCGTGGCCTCGAGCTCCGCGATCCGGCTCGACGACGTGGTCCGCTCCGCCGCCAGCGTGCCTTCGAGGTTGGCGACGCGGTCGGTGAGCTCGGTCCGCTCCTGATTGAAGCGCCCCTGCTGGGCGTCGTAGCCGGAGCGGACGCTCAGATACATGGTCCAGCCCAGGACCGCGAGCAGCACCAAGAGGCCCAGCATGATGAGCGTGGTGCGCGACTGCGCGAAAGATCGTGGCATGTCGAAGGCCCCAGACGCGATGGTTGGTTGATTGTCCCCGGCTTTCGTCATACCACGCTCGGCCATCGCTCGCCAGCATCGTCGCCCTGGCCGCCTCCTGACCGCGCGGCAGCCCTTTCTGGCCGGCCCGAGATCTCGTAGGTTTGGCCGACGCGAGGCAACCGCGCGGGGGGAGCACGTGATGGCGGAGGCAACGGGGAGCCGACGGTCGGGCCTGGCGGCGCGCGCCGCTTGGGGCCTGCAGGTGCCGCTCGCGCTCGGCCTGCTCTGGCTGATGCCGCTCGCGGCCCTGGCCGCTGCCCTCACCGCGCCGGAGGTCCGGGCGCGGATCGAAGCCGCGGGCGATCAGCCGGCCGATCTCGCCGGTCTCGATCTCAAGGGCCTCGACCTCGCCGGTCTGAAGCTGCGGGGCGCGGATCTGCGGGGCAGCCTGATGAACGGCGCCAACCTCGAGGGCGCCGACCTCGAGGGCGCCAACCTCGATCTGGTGATCCTGCGCGATGCCAGGCTCAAGGGTGCCAAGCTGCGCGCGGTCAACGCCTTCCAGACCGTGTTCTCCGGCGCCGATCTCGCCGGTGCCGACCTGAGCGGCGCCAACCTGGTCGCCAAGTTCGAGCGCAGCGACCTCGAGGGCGCCAACCTCGAGGGGGCGAACCTCGCCGCCGACATGACCAATCAGTCGATGGGCCTGATGCGCGCCCATCTGACCAAGGCCAACCTCAAGGGCGCCAGGCTCGCCGGCGCCAAGCTGTCGCGCTGCACGGCCGAGTTCGCCGACTTCTCGGGCGCCGATCTGAAGCGGGCCGATCTGTCCCGCTGCCAGCTCGCCGGCGCCAATTTCGCCGGCGCCGACCTCACCGGTGCCGATTTCACGGGCGCCGACGTCCAAGGCGCCCGGTTCGACGACGCGATCGGGCGCGCGCAGGCGATCGGCCTGCCCTGAGCGACCGGCGCACGGCATGGCCGGTCGCCTCACGCGCCGGGCCGCCCTGGCGGCGGGCGCAGGCGGGCTTGCGGCCGGGGTCGGCTGGGCGGCACGAGCCGCCGGCGCCGGGTCGCTGGCGGTCGCCGGGCCACTGCCGATCCAAGAAATCGCGGCCGGCCTGTTCGTGCACCAGGGCGTGCACGAGCTCGCGAGCGCCGAGAACGAGGGCGGGATCGCCAACGTCGGCTGCGTGATCGGCGCCGATGCGGTCGCGGTCATCGACAGCGGCGGCTGTGCCAGGGCAGGCGAGCGGCTCCGCCAGGCCATCCGCCGGGTCACCGACCGGCCGATCCGCTACGTGATCGCGAGCCACGTCCACCCCGACCATCTGTTCGGTCACGCCGCCTTCGTCGACGATCGTCCCGAGTTCGTCGGTCACGCCAGGCTGCCGGCGGCACTTGCCGCGCGCGGCGCCTACTATCTGGACAACCTGCGCCGGGACCTCGGGCCGGTCGCCCTGGGCACCCGGGTCGTGCCGCCAACGCTCCTGGTCGACGACCGGCTCGAGCTCGACCTGGGCGGCCGCAGGCTCGTGCTCGAGGCCGAGCCAACCGCCCACACCGACAACGACCTCACCATGTTCGATGCCGCGACCGGCACGCTGTGGCTCGCCGACCTGTTGTTCATGGAGCGCGTGCCGGTGATCGACGGCAGCCTGCTTGGCTGGCTCTCCGTGCTGGCGGCGCTGCGCACGAAGACGGCGGCCCGGGTGGTGCCCGGCCATGGTCCGGTCAGCGCCCCCTGGCCCGACGCGGCGAGGCCGCTCGAGCGCTATCTCGCCCGGCTATGCGACGAGACCCGGGCGCTGCTCGCGGCCGGCGGCACGCTCGAGCAGGCGGTGGCGACGGTCGGTCAGGCTGAGCGCGGCCAGTGGCGGCTGTTCGACTTCTACCACCCGCGCAACGTCACCGCCGCCTTCACCGAGCTGGAGTGGGAGTAGGCGCGCGCGGCTCTAGCCGCCGGCGCCGGCCGGCGCCGACGCGGGGGTCGCCGTCGGCTGGCGCAGGAGCACGATGCTGATCCGCCGGTTCTGGGCCGCTTCCGGATGCGCGGGCTCGAGCGGCTCGGTATCGGCCTTGCCGACCACCCGGCTGATCCGGGCCTCGGGCAGGCCGGCCGCGATCAGGGCCCGGCGCGAGGCGTTGGCGCGATCGCTGGACAGCTGCCAGTTGTCCGTCACGCTGCCGATCCGGAACGGGATCGCATCGGTGTGTCCGGTGACCGAGATCTGCCGGCCGGTGTGGCCGATGATGGTCGCGAGCTTGGCCATCAGCGCCTCGGTATAGGGCTGCAGCACCGCGCCGCCGAGCGGGAACATCGAGCGCTGGTCCTGGTCGACGATCTGGATCCGCACCCCCTCAGGCGTCCGGTCGACGCGCAGATTCTCGCCCAGCCCGGCGAGCTCCGGGTCCGACTGGATGGCCTGGTTGAGCTCTGCCTTCACCCGCTGCAGCTCGGCCTCGTCGGCGCGCTCGCTCTGCTTCTGCAGCTGCTCGTCCGTGGTGTCCTGGTCGGGGGTGTCGTTCTGGGACATGCTCATGCTGAGCGAGACGTCGGGATGGCCCATCGGCGACTGGTCGAGGTGACCGGGATCGTGGGGGGTCTGACCACCGCTGATCCCGTGACTGCCGACCATGTCGTTCTTGGCAAAGGGGGTCGGCATGAAGAAGTTGGCGAGACCCAGCTTCTGCTCCTCGGTGGTGGCCGCGAGCAGCCAGAGCAAGAGGAAGAAGGCCATCATCGCGGTCGCGAAATCGGCGTAGGCGATCTTCCAGCCGCCGCCGTG
The DNA here is from genome assembly GCA_963753685.1 of uncultured Alphaproteobacteria bacterium. Lineage (GTDB taxonomy): Bacteria > Pseudomonadota > Alphaproteobacteria > Geminicoccales > Geminicoccaceae > DATAOG01. The sequence goes on along the minus strand of CAVWDE010000010.1, from coordinate 117,081 downwards.
ATGGCCGTGGCCGTGGCCTTTCTTGATCTTCTTGAAGACGATCGGCTGCTCGTTCGCGCGCGCCATGGGCGGCCTCCCCGGGCGTCAGCCCTGGCGTCAGCCGGCGGCCGGCGTGTTCGCGACCGCCTGCTCGACCGTGGTGAAGCTCGGCCGCTCGTGGCTGTAGAGCGCCTTGCGGGCGAACTCGACCGAGACGACCGGCGCGTAGCCCTGCAGGAAGGCGAGCAGGCCGGCCTTGATGCACTCGTGATATTTCGCCTCGGCGGCAAAATAGCTTTTCAGCTTGGCGCCGGCGGGCGCCACGAACCCGTAGGCCAGCAACACGCCCATGAAGGTGCCGGCGAGCGCGGCCGCGACGTGGGAGCCCAGCACCGCCGGCGGTTCCGCGATCGAGCCCATGGTGACGATGATCCCGAGCACCGCGGCGACGATGCCGAACGCCGGCAGGCCATCGCTCATGGCGGTGACCGAGCCCGCGATCTGCTCCATCTCGGCATGATGGGTGTCGAGGTCGGCGGTCATCAGGTCCTCGATCTGCTGCGGGTTCTCGGCGCCGAGCGTGATCAGCCGCCAGTAGTCGCACAGGAACTCGACCGCGTGATGATTGCCGATGAAATGCGGGAAGCGGCGGAACAGCTCGCTCTTGTAGGGATCGTCAAGGTGCGACTCGAGCGCCAGCAGACCCTTGGTGCGGGCGAGCTTGAACATCGTGAAAAGGAGGGTCAAAAGCTCGAGATAGGCAACCTTCGGATAGGGCGTGCCGCGGAACAGGACCTTGAGATTCTTGAGCACGCCCATCTGCACCGCGGCCGGGTTGGCGATGATGAAGGCGCCGATCCCCGAGCCCAGAATGATCAGGACCTCGAACGGCTGCCAGAGGACACCGATGTCGCCGTGCGGCAGGTAGCCCCCCAGGACCGACCCGACGACGACCAGGAAGCCAACCAGAAACAGCATGGGATATCCGAGCGGGAGCGCCCCACCTCCGGCGCTCTGTAGGGGTAGCGAGCGCAGCTGAACAACCGGTAAAGCCGGAGGGCTTCGGTGACCGATTGACGATCGCCCGGGATTTGCGCGCCTGCAGAATTGCCCGCCGGGCGGCCTCGGCTATGATCCACCCTGACCTGGGATTGAAGGAGGCATCGATGGTCATGCTGCGACGCTTGGCGAGCCTCGCTGCCGGCGGGCTGCTGCTCGGGCTGGCTAGCGCCGGCCCCGTGCGCGCCGCCGATGCCGACGATCCCTGGCCGGAGCTGCGCACGCAGCTGTTCGCGGACCGCCCGATCGAGGACGGCGCCGGCGTGATCGCGCTCGAGGCGCCGGTCCGGGCCTACGATGCCGCGGTCGTGCCGCTCACCATCACGGCGCTGATGCCGCAGACCGACGGGCGCTACATCAGGACCCTGCACCTTGTGATCGACCACAACCCGGCGCCGGTCGCGGGCGTGTTCCACCTGTCTCCGGCCAACGGCATCGCCACCATCGCGACCCGGGTCCGGGTCAACGAATACACCAATATCCGGGCGATCGCCGAGACCAACGACGGCCAGCTCTACATGGCGAGCCGCTTCGTCAAGGCGGCCGGCGGCTGCTCGGCGCCGGCGCTCAAGGACCGCGAGGCGGCGCTGGCCCGGCTCGGCCAGATGAAGCTCAAGCATGGCGCCTTCCACCTGGGGGAGCCGAACCAGGTTCAGCTGCTGATCAGCCACCCCAACTACACCGGCATGCAGATGGATCAGCTGTCGCGCAACTGGATCCCGCCGCACTATGTCCAGAGCATCGAGGCGCGCTTCGACGGGCGGCCGGTGCTCTCGGTCGACGCCGACATCAGCCTGAGCCAGAACCCCTCGATCCATTTCTCCTTCGTGCCCGACCGGCCGGGCACGCTCGAGGTCCTGGTGCGGGACAGCGAGGGCCAGAGCTTCACCGGCAGCTGGCCGGTCGCCGAGGCGAAATCGTCGTAGATCGGCGGGCTTCGATGTTCGAATCCGCGGCCCTGCCGCACGTCATCGACAAGGAGGTCTACCAGGTCGAAGAGCCCAAGCTCCGGCAGGGCCTGCTGGACGCGCAGTTCGACCTGATCGAACGGCGCAACTTCGCGGCGATCGTGGTCATCGCCGGGGTCGACTGCGCCGGCAAGGGGGAGGCGATCCACAAGCTCTACGAGTGGCTGGACCCGCGCCACCTGCACACCCGGGCCTACAGCGAGCCGACCGACGAGGAACGCGCCCGGCCGCGCATGTGGCGCTACTGGCGCGATCTGCCGCCCAAGGGCACGATCGGCGTGGTGTTCGGCTCCTGGTACAACGACCCGGTCAAGGCGTTCGTGCTCGGCGAGCTCGACGAGCTCGCGTTCGAGCGCGAGCTCGACGCGATCAACCGCTTCGAGACCATGCTGGCCGATGAGGGCGCTCTGATCCTGAAGCTCTGGTTCCACATCAGCCGGGCCGAGCAGAAGAAGCGCCTGAAGAAGCTGAGGGGCAAGGCCGGCGCTGGGCGGCACGTGCTCGAGGAGTGGTCGGGCATCGAGCATCACCTGGCGGCGACCGGTGCGGGCGAGAAGACGGCGCAGCGCACCAGCACGGCGCACGCCCCCTGGGTCGTCATTCCGAGCGCCGACGATCACTTTCGCGACCTGACCATGGGCCAGACGATCCTCGCCACGCTGCAGAAGCGCCTGGCCGACGGCGCCGGCCCACAGCCGATGGCGGCGCCGGCGGCGCTGATCGCCGCGCCCGACCAGAAGACCGTTCTGGATGCGCTCGATCTCTCGCTGACCGTGGCCAAGGCCAGGTACGAGAAGCGCCTGCGCGACCTCCAGGACCGTCTCGCGGCGTTGACCGACGCCAAAGCGTTCAAGGACATCGGGCTGGTGCTGGCCTTCGAGGGCAACGACGCCGCCGGCAAGGGCGGCAGCATCCGGCGGGTGACCCAGGCGTTGGACCCGCGCCGCTTCGACATCCATCCGATCGCCGCACCGTCCGACGAGGAGCGGGCGCAGCCCTATCTCTGGCGCTTCTGGCGGCGCCTGGCGCGCCGGGGCAACGTCGCGATCTTCGATCGCACCTGGTACGGCCGGGTCCTGGTCGAGCGGGTCGAGGGCCTGTGCGACGAGACCGCGTGGCTGCGCGCCTACAACGAGATCAACGATTTCGAGGCCCACCTCGCCGCCTCCGGCCTGGTGCTGGTCAAGTTCTGGCTGGCGATCAGCCAGGACGAGCAGCTGAAGCGCTTCGAGGCGCGCGCCGAGATCCCGTTCAAGCAGTACAAGATCACCGACGAGGACTGGCGCAACCGGGACAAATGGGACCTGTACCGGCAGGCGGTTGGCGACATGGTCGATCGCACCAGCACCAACTACGCGCCCTGGACCCTGGTCGAGGCCGAGGACAAGCGCTACGCCCGCCTCAAGGTGCTGGCGACGATCTGCGAGCGGATCGAGGCTGCGCTCTAACCATCGGCCCTTTGGACGTGTGAACCAACTCACATCGAGGCGGGTCGGAAGTCCCTACGCTGCACTCAATCCAGATCTGATCGGGATTGCGAGAGGCTGCGGCTCGCAGGAAGCGACGCGTCACCCACCGGAGGGCAAACCAATGCTGAATTTGGAGCGCCTCACCGCCCGATGCACGCATGTCGTGACCTTCCACGACGCACCCTACGTCGACATCGCGCTCCAGATCTCGACCATTGGAGGGCTGTTGCCGATGGCGTTGCTCGCGGTACTATCCTTGGACAGCAAGGCTGCCGCCGCGCAGGAGCGATCCGCCATCAAGGCAGGCGAGACCGTGGTCGTTCTGCCGACGGCAGCCCGACTCGACCCGGCCGGCAATGCATGGACCGTCCCTCTCCACGCCTGGGTATTCGAACGCGAGGGGGACTCCTTCTGGCGAAGCATCACCGTCGCGGGCTTCGCCGACCTACTCCGACTGCCGAAGGGATCGGTGGCGAACCAGCATTTTCAAGAGCGCGCGCGGGATTTCTTGGTCGACGATAAGAGCGGCAGAACTCTCGAGCTGAGCGTCGATGGCCGGCACGAGCTGCGATTGCCAAAGACTGGCGGCAACGGTCATGCCGAGAGCGAGGCGCAGCTGCCCGCGGCCGATCTGCCATCGGGCGACGGCAATCCCTGGTTGGACGTGGCTGTGGTTCTGAACCAGGGAGATACCAGACGGTTCGTTGGCGGCACCCAACTGATCTCCGCCGAGGGGCCTTCGGTCATTTCCGATATCGATGATACGATCAAGATCAGCCATGTGAACGATCAGCGGCTGCTCTTGGAGTCTACCTTCACCAAGGCCTTCGAGGCCGTCCCCGGTATGGCGGGCGCCTACCGAAGCTGGCAGCAGGCCGGTGCCGTCTTTCACTACGTGTCCTCCTCGCCCTGGCAGCTGTACCCGGCGTTGGCGGAGTTCATGTCGAGCGCGAACTTCCCCCGCGGCTCGCTTTACCTCCGCAACTTTCGGGTCAAGGACCAAAGCTTCTTCGACCTGTTCGCCTCTCCGGAAAAGGCTAAGCCGCCAATTATCGAGGCCCTGCTCGAGGCCTATCCTCATCGCGACTTCTTCCTGGTGGGCGATTCTGGCGAGAGGGATCCGGAGATCTACGGCGCCACGGCCAGGGGGCATCCCGGGCGGATTGGCCACATCTATATCCGTTTGGTGGCCCCTGAGCACCGCAGCGGCGGACGCATGGAGAAAGCTTTCGCGGGCCTGGCCCCGGATCTCTGGAGCCTTTTCGTAGATCCGGGCGAGCTACCGAAGTCGATTGGCGTGCGATAGGGGATAGCGACTTCAGAAGCAGCGGACCTCGGCTTCGGTCTGGGCCTGCTTCAACTGGTCGACCGCGTCCTTGGCGACCGCGGTATCCCGGAACAGCTCGGCTTTGTCGCCGCCGCCTTGGATCTGGCGCATGCGCAGCACGGTCTCGGCCCTGACGTAGTCGTCATAGGGCAGGATCGAGGCGATCACGTCGATGCTGCAGGCGCACTTCTTGAGCGCCTCCTGGGTCTCGCCGTTGCTCGCCATGCAGCCGAACACGTAGTCGGCCGAGGCCTCGGTCGGATAGTCGTTCGCCCGCGCCCCGGCGGTTGCCGCCACCAGGAGACCGCCTGCGGCCATCACGCCCAGGATCGATCGGGTGCAGCTCGCCATCACTTTTGCTCCAGATGGGCGGCGATCGCCCTGCCGAGGGTGAATGCCCGCTTCCCGAGCAGGTCCGGTTGCTGGCAGAGAGAGGACAGCGACGATCGCCGGTCGCGGTAGATCCGCAGGTCCCAGTCGCGCTGCGCCGAGAGGGCGTCACGCTCCTGGACCTGATCGCTCGCGAGCTGGGTCAGCCGCTGGTTGCTCGCGGTGATCCGGTCGGCGAGCGCCTGCTGGCCGCGGGCGTACCTCTTGAGCCCACCGTTGATCGAGCCGAGGTCGTGATTGATGATGGCGAGGGTCTCGGCGAACAGCCGGGTCAGCCGTTCGTTCTTTTGCCCGGCGGGCAGCCCGTTGGCGAAATCGTCGACCTTCGCCTGCGCCTGCTCGAGCGGCGTCCGGCGGGCCGCGAGTTCGGCCGCGAGATGCTGGATGGTCGGATCGACGTTGCCGGCGGGTGCCAGCGCGCCGATCGACGGACCGGCCCAGACCGCGCCCGGGCCGATCTCTGGCAGCATCCGCTGCTGGCACGGCCAATCCGGGGCTTCGGCGGCGGCCGCCGGCGCTACGGCGGCCGTCAAGATCAGCAGCCCGGTGACCGTTGCCACGGACCAACCGACGAGGGCGCGCGCTTGGCGGCCGCGTTCCGGCTCGTGGCGGATCATTGGATCAACTCCCGGCTCCATCCCAGCGCCCGATGGCGATGGCCATCGACGCTCCCGCCAGCGCGCGACCGGCTGCGCGCCTGCGCCATGGCAATGCGGCCACGAGATCTCCCATCCCTGCCGAGGTCCTCGCCGGCGATTCGCAGCGTTCGCCCGAGGCTCTTGCTTGTCGGTCCGGACAACCAGATAGTTCAAGGTCGAAGCGCGGGCAAGCCGCGAAGGGCCGGTTTTGGGGGAGCAGCGATCGTGAAAGGACCCGCATGGCAATGGCGACTGCCGCTACCGGGCTTGCTGGCCATCGTCTGGCTGACCACGGGGGCGGCCGGCGCCAGCGAGCCACCCCGCCTCGCGATGTTCGACTTCGAGCTGGTCGACACCAGCCTCGTGGGCGAGAGCCGGGGCATCGATCCGGCCGATCAGGCGCGGCTCGCCATGGTCCAGGAGGAGCTGCGGGCGGCGCTCAAGGACTCGGGCCGCTATGACCTGGTCGATACCGCGCCGGCGGCGGCGGCGATCAAGCATGCCGGCTATCTCTGGAGCTGCAACGGCTGCGAGCTCGGCATCGCGAAGCAGCTCGACGCCGATCTCGCGCTGGTCGGCTGGGTGCAGAAGGTCAGCAATCTGATGCTCAACCTCAACGTCGTGGTCCGCGATGCCACCACCCGCGCGCCGGTCCTCGCGGGCAGCGTCGACATGCGCGGCGACACCGACGAGAGCTGGCGCCACGCCATCCGCTACCTGATCCAGCATCGCCTTCTCAGGGCCGAGCCATGAGGCCACCGGTGAGGACACCCGCAGAGCCGCCGCGCCGGCCCGGCGCCGATCCGGCGCGCGCGTAGGTCGGCGGCATTCTGGTCCTGGCGATGAACGGGATCTCGAACTAGGTTCTCTTGGTCCGGACGCAAGGCGTGGCGCGACCGGCAACGCCCGCACATCGCCGGCAAGGGGGGCCGGGCCCGAACATCGACCCCCACGATCAGGGGGGAGGCTTGCTTTGAACCGTCACGGCTGGGCTCTCCATCGCCGGCGATTCCTCGAGCTGACCGGACCCGGCGCCGTCGCCCTGGGCGCGACCTCTCTTGGGTGGCCCCATCAGGGCCGCGCGGCGACCGGGCGGGTGCGCTGGGTCAGCCCGCGCGGCACGGTCGAGGTGCTCGACGACTACCCGTATTGGGTGGCCAAGAAGTATGGCTATTTCGGCGGCCTCGAGACGACCCTGGACCCGGGCCCCCGAGGCGACGAGCTCGCGACCCTGCGGATGGTCGACCAGAATCAGGCGGACGTGGGCTTCCCGCCGCCCCGGGTGTTCGCCCTCGGCATCGATCAGGGCATCCCCTTGGTCTCGGTCTGGCACATGGTCGCCTACGATGTGTTCAGCCTGGCCTTTCGCAAGGGCCAGAAGGTGGCTGCGCTGGGCGATCTCGCCGGCAAGACGATCCTGCTCGGCAGCGCCGGCTGGCAGGCGATCGTCGATCCGTTGCTCGCCCAGGCCGGGGTCGACTTCAAGAGCGTGCACTACCTCGAGGCCGGCAACCAGTGGGGCCAGGCGCTCAAGCAGGGTCAAGGCGACGCGGCGCTGTGCTGGGAGGGCCTGCGCGCGCAGTGGACCGGCCAGGGCCTGGACTTCGACTACATCCTGCCGAACCAGCTGTCGAAGTTCCCGGCCAACAGCTTCGTCATCCGGCGCGCCGACTTCGAGGATCCGGGCAAGAACGAGCTCTACGAAGCCTATCTACGCGCCTGGGCGATGGGGCTCGAGTTCGGCTATCGCAACCCGCGCGCCGCGACCCACCTCGTCCTGCAGCAGTTCCCGGGGCTGGCCTCGAGCCTGACGCCGACGGTCGCGACGGCGTCCCTGATGCAGCTCGGCCACGCCTTTCGCGGCGACTGGGCGCACCGGCACGGCTGGGGCTGGCACGACATGGACCAGTGGCGCCGGTTCTTCGATACCATTCACGACCTCGGCATGATCGGCAAGCCGATCGACCCGCTGGCGGTGCTGAGCAACAAATACGTGCCGGCAGCCAACGGGTTCGATGTCCACCGGGTCCAGGCCGACGTCGAGGCCTACCAGCTGCCGGCCGACTTCGAGGCGGTCGACGTCGCGGCCCTCCAGGCCCAGATCTGAACGTCACTTCCGTGCGGGCGCCGACCAGGAACGTGCGTCCGAGCCGGCAAACTCGGAGCCTGGTCGCGAGGAAGCGCCGCCTCAGTGGCGCAGCGTGTCGACCGACTTCCTGAGCGGTGGCAGCGCCCCCAGCTCGGCGAGCGCACCCCGCACCCGCTTGAGCATGCCGGCGGTGTCGCCCAGGGCCGGAATCGGATCCGTGCTGGGCGTGCGCTGCGCATCGAACTCCCAGCGGCGCAGGATCTGAAGCTTCTGCGTCCGGCTGAGATCCGTCGATCGCACCACGGCATCGGGGCTCGCGAACATCGAACTCGGCACGAGCCGCGCCCGCTTGAGCTCGATGCCATTGAGCTTGCTCATCTCTCCCCCTTTGACGCAGCCATCCGTCGATGCATTGTGACAAACGTCGTAGTCGACCCAGACGTTCCCGATTGCCGGCATATGATCGAATTTTGCGCGCAATTGTCAACTAGTGATTGATCGTCATACGATAAAAGCAACCCTTTGGCGGAAGCTCGTTCGCCGCCGACCCGCCCGCGAGGCCATCGTCAAAGACATCTCCTCAACGCCGATCCGGCCGAGCGCCGCCCCAGCCCCGCAAGGGTCGGCGAAATTGGCTAAATTCCGGTAAGCAACCGAGGTTCGTTGGCCAAGGTCGACGCCGCGCGGTGCCATCCGCCGCGGCGGGTCCCGATCGAGGTCGGTCGGCCATGGGCAAGCCTTTGCGGATCGGCTCAGCGCTGCCAGCCGTCCTCGGAGTACGGGCGGCCGGCGCGCCAGCCGTCGAGCGCGACCCGGACGTAGGGCACCATGTTGGGCGGCAGCGCATCGAGCGGGAACCAGGCGAGCTGGTCGCACTTGTCGGGCTCCAGGTTGCGCGGTTCGCCCGACCAGCGCAGGGCCTCGAAGAAGAAGCCGATCCGCTCGTCCCGGGTGCAGCGGTGCACGACATGGGCAAAGCGGAGGTCGTCCGGCAGGATCAGGAGCCCGGCTTCCTCCATGGCCTCGCGGCAGAGGGCTGCGCGCGCGGTTTCGCCGCCGTCCATGTGGCCCGCGACCACGCTGTAGTTGCCGTCCTCGTAGCCGGTGTTGAACCGGCGCAGCAGCAGAATCTGATGGTCTCGGGCCAGGAACAGATGGACTTCCGGGATCAGTTTGAAGGGGTGCATGAGGTTTCCAACGCGTCTGGCCGCGGTGGCCGGTTGCGCAGATCGGCCGATCGGTGCGACCTTCACCTGGATGTAGCCCCTGACCACCGGCGAGAGAAGGCATGGCGATGGATGCAGCTGCGCTCAAGGAATTGCAGGCACCGTTCAAGCAGCGCTACCGGGAGGCGCCCGAGGCGGCGGTGATCACGCTCAAGGCCGAGGGCGCGATCGGCGAGGGCGTGACCTGCAGCGTCCAGACCGCCAAGGCGCTGGTCGAGGCCGGGCTGCATCCGGCGACCGGCGGCAGCGGCCTTTCCGCCTGCTCGGGCGACATGCTGCTGGAAGCGCTCGCGGCCTGCGCCGGGGTGACCTTGAATGCGGTCGCGACCGCGCTCGAGATCCCGCTCCGCTCCGGCAAGGTCCGGGTCGAGGGCGACCTGGATTTCCGCGGCACCCTCGGGGTCGCCAAGGAGGCGCCGGTCGGCTTCGGGGACATCCGGCTGCGCTTCGAGCTCGACAGCGACGCGACCGAAGAGCAGCTCGCGACCCTGATTAAGCTCACCGAGCGCTACTGCGTGGTCTACCAGACGCTCCGCAACCCGCCGCCGGTCGAGATCACGACCACGGCCCAAAATTAGAGCCGCAGCTGGGGGCCGGCTCGTAGTTCGAGCGGTTCGTCGAGGCGACCCTTGGCAAACCCGGCTTCCTGGAGGCTATGCTGCAGCACGAGATGCTGAGCAAGCCTCCAGGTATGCGGCAAAAGCTCGGGCCGGCCACCACGGCGCCGAGGATGGCGACGGCAACAACGGCGCCCAACCCTGGTCTCCCGTGCCCCGAAGATCCGGGAGCCGTTAAACCTACTTCGCCTATGCCCTCGATGGCCTGACCGTCAGGCTCGGACCGAACGCACGAGCTTCTGCCCTTCGTTTACAACGTCCATCACACCACCTCCGACGGTGATGTTCATCATAACCATGAGGTCCTGCAAGTCCGCATACTGTATGAATGCGCCTCGTCGGAGATACGCCTGCAATTCATCCGGTTTCGTCCAAAGCGCCACACCCCAGTTCTCGGAAAATGCGCTGCTAGAGTTGCAGGACCGCGAGATCGGTATGATTCGAACGAATTGAAACCTCTTAAGAGTTGCTATACGTCTGTTGCAAATATGCCCAATGACCTTCTTACTTATGTCCTCAAGAGGAAATGCTTTCTTGTAGGCAGACCGGTACCTTGTATACGTGATATGCACCCAGACCTGCTTGGCCTGATGGAAGACAGACGATGCAGGTAGCTTCCATATAGGCAAATTCGTATCAATTGGCGGCTGATGTTCGACGTGGATCAGTAGGGCCTTGGCGGCCGATCCGGTTGAAAGCACCTGTACGATATCACCGATATACGTCTGGATCGACCGCTCGTCCACAGCGGCGACAGGGACATGGACGCACTCTGGCAGACCGTATTTCCGAAAGGCGATCTCCTTCGCCACGCAATCGATCGGCCTTGCGTTTCGCTCGGCATCATCCTGGGTGGTGCCGGCGCCACTTTCCTGCTGCAAGTTCGCTTCCCCCTCCGAAACGGAATACTCCGACTAACCTCCGCCCCTGCGGCTATGGTTCTAGCTAAGGTGAAAATGCTTCGGGTCGCGAACAATCAGTGCCGGAAGTGGCGGATGCCGGTGAACAGCATGGCGGCGCCGGCCTGGTCCGCGGTCGCGATTACCTCGGCGTCGCGCAGGCTGCCGCCGGGCTGGATCGCGGCGGTGGCGCCGGCGCGCAAGGCCGCATCGAGCCCGTCCGGGAATGGGAAGAAAGCATCGGACGCAACCACGCTGCCGACGATCCGGGATTGGCTTTCCTCGGCCTCGCGGCTGACCAGCGCGCCCTTCTCGATCGCGATCCGGACGGCATCGACCCGGCTCATCTGACCGGCGCCGACCGCGACGGTCGCACCGTCTTTGGCGAACACGACCGCGTTCGAGTGGGCATATTTCGCGACCGTGAACGCGAACTTGAGGTCGGCGAGCTCGGCAGCGGTCGGCGCCCGTTCGGTCACCACCCGGAGATCGCCCTCGATCAGCAGCCGGGCATCGCGCTCCTGGATCAGGAGCCCTCCGATCACCGAGCGCACCACCAGCTCGCCCGGCCGCGGCTCGAGCACGCCGCCGGTCAGCAGCAGGCGGAGGTTCTGCTTGGCGCTCAGCACGGCCCTGGCCGCGGGATCGGCCGCGGGCGCGATCACGACCTCGGTGAACACCCGCGCGATCTGCTCGGCGGTCGCCGGATCGAGCAGCCGGTTGAGCGCGACCACGCCGCCATAGGCGCTTTGCGGGTCGGCGGCGAGCGCCCGGCCGTAGGCCAGAGCCAGATCGTCGCCGATTGCCACGCCGCAGGGGTTGGCGTGCTTGATGATCGCGACTGCGGGGCTCTCGAATTCGCTGACCAGCTCGAAGGCGGCATCGGCATCGGCGAGGTTGTTGAAGGAGAGCGCCTTGCCCTGGACCTGTTCGGCGGCGGCGACGCTCGGGCGCGCCTCGTCGGTCGTGTAGAACGCCGCGCTTTGATGGGGGTTCTCGCCGTAGCGCATGGTCTGGCGGCGGGTCGCGCCGAGGATCAGGCGCTCGGGCAAAAGGTCGCCCTCCTGGCGCGCGAACCAGCGGGCGATCGCGCCGTCGTAGGCGGCGGTGCGCGCGAACGCCTTGGCCGCGAGCGTGCGGCGGAGCGCCTCGCTGGTGTCGCCGCCACGGGCCTTGAGCTCGGCGACCACCGGACCGTAGTCGGCCGGGTCGACGACCACGGTGACGCCGGCGTGGTTCTTGGCGGCGGCGCGGATCAGGGCGGTACCGCCGATGTCGATCATCTCGACGGCCTCCTCGGCGCCGGCGCCGGCCGCGACGGTCGCCTCGAACGGGTAGAGGTTGACCACGACCAGATCGATCGGCGCGATGTTGAGCGCCTCGATGGTCGCCATGTGGGTCTCGAGATCGCGGCGCGCGAGGATGCCGCCGTGGACCGCGGGATGCAGGGTCTTGACCCGGCCGTCCAGGATGCCGGCGGCGCCGGTGAGCGTCGCGACGTCGATCACCGCGAGCCTGGCGTCGCGCAACAGGCGCGCGGTGCCGCCGGTCGAGACCAGCTCGATGCCGAGGAGGGCCAGTGCCTGCCCGAACTCGACCAGGCCGGTCTTGTCCCAGACCGAGAGCAAAGCGCGCCGGGTCGGCCGAACGGTCATGGCGGGGCTCCGAGAGAACTTCTGGTTCTGGTAACGGCTCAACCGCGCGCTCGCAAGCGCGCGATGAAGAAGCCATCCAGGCCGCCCCGCCCGGCCAGATGGCAGGGCAAGGTCCGGACCTCGCCGGTCGGGGTGCGCTCGACCGCGAGGCCGCCGAGCTCCTCGGGCGCGATCGGCCAGCGCTCGAGCGGCAGACCGTCCGCGAGCGCGGTCTCGATCAGCCCGGACCCCTCCTCAGGCTGCAGCGAGCAGCTGGCGTAGAGCAGGGTGCCGCCCGGCGCCAGCATCTGCGCGGCCGCGGCCAGCAGCTCGCGCTGCAGCTGGGCGAGGCGGAGCACGTCCGCCGGTGTCTTGTGCCAGGCGATGTCGGGGTGGCGACGGATGGTCCCGGTCGCGGTGCAGGGGGCATCGAGCAAGAGCCGCGGGGCCGGATGCTCAGGACGCCACGCGCGCGCGTCCGCGACCACGACCTCGGCGCCGAGCCGAAGGCGCTGGAGGTTGGCGCTCAGCCGTTCGGCGCGCCTGGGTGAGGCTTCGATCGCGATCACCTTGGCCCCGGCCGCCGCCAGCTGCGCGCTCTTGCCGCCCGGGGCCGCGCACAGATCGATCACCACCTGCCCCGCCAGGTCGGACAGCAGCCCGGCGGGCAGCAGGCGAGCGGGCAGCGCGGCGGCGGCATCCTGCACCCACCAGCCGCCCTCCGCATAGCCGGGCAGGTCCTCGACCGCGCCGCCGGCCGGCCGGCGCAGGCTGTCGCCGTAGAGATGCTCGGCATCGAGGCGGCCGGCCCAGATTTCGGGGCGATCCTTGACCGTCAGATCGAGCGGCGGCTCGACAAGGTGGGCCTTGGCGATCGCGCGGGCGCGCTCCTCGCCATAGGCCTTCGACCAGCTCTGCCAGAGCCAGTCCGGGGTGTTGAGGCGGGCGGCGTCCTGCGCCTCGATCAGGGCCTGGCCCTCGCGGGCGACCCGGCGCAGCACCGCGTTGGCGAGCCCGCGCGCGAAGCCCTCGCGGCCGCTGGCCAGCGCCACGGTCTCGCCGACCGCGGCGTGCGCCGGGGTGCCGAGGAACAGGAGCTGGACCGCCCCGAGCCGGAGCAGATTGCGCACCCGGATCGACTTGGGCGTCGCCCGCAGGAACGGGGCGAGGGCGGCATCGATCTGGCCGAGCCGGCGGAGCGTGGTCGCCGCGAGCAGGCGGGCGTGCGCCCGATCGCGCGCCGCCAGCAGGCGTTGCCTGGGGTGGCCGGCGAGCACGTCGTCGAGCGGCCGCTGCTCGCCCAGCACCAGATCGAGCACGTCGAGCGCGACCCGGCGGGCGCTGATCGGGGCCGCGCTCGGCCTGGTGGTTGCCACGATGGGACCGGCGGTCAGGCGGCCGGCTGGTCGATCCGCCGGCCGGCCAGAACCTGCTCGATCAGGGCGGCGGTGGCGGCCGGGCCGTAGAAGGCGACGAAGGTGCCAAAGCGCGGGCCCTCGGTCTGGCCGAGCAGGACCTCGTAGAGCGCCTGGAACCAGCCGCGCAGGTGGTCGGCGAAACCGTGCCGCTTGCCGATCTCGTAGACCTCCTCTTGGATCGCCTCGGCGCCCTGCTCGAAGCCCGCCTGATCGAGGCCGCCGCGCCGGTCGAACGCCTCGAGCCAGCCCCCGAGCTCCTCGAGCGCCGGCCGCTCCGCGTCGGTCGGCAGCCGGTAGGCTTTGGCGGGCTTGACGAAATCCCGGTAGTAGGCGAGCGCGTGGCCGACCAGCTGGTCCAAAAGGGGCGCGTTCGCGGGCGTGGCGTCGCGGGCGTAGCGGTTGATGAAGCCCCAGAGCACGTCTGGCGCCTCGGCGTTCACGACCGAGGCGAGATTGAGCAGCATGGCGAAGCTGATCGGCAGGCCGCCCGCCGGCGGCTGGCCGTTATGGATGTACCAGACCGGGTTGTGGTAGCGCTGCTCGAGGGTCTGCTCGGGATAGCGGTCGAGCAGGCCGAAATAGTCGTCGACGTTGCGCGGGATCACATCGAAATAGAGCCGCTTGGCCTTTCGCGGCGCCTGATACATGAAGAGCTTCAGGCTCTCCTTGGTGCCGTAGGTGAGCCACTGATCGCAGGTGAGGCCATTGCCCTTGGACTTCGAGATCTTCTGGCCCACATCGTCCAGGAACATCTCGTAGGCGAAGCCCGCGGGCGGCGTGCCGCCCAGGATCTTGCAGATCTGGCCCGAAAGCTTGGCCGAATCGATCAGATCCTTGCCATACATCTCGTAGTCGACCCCGAGTGCTGCCCAGCGCATCGCCCAGTCCGGCCGCCACTGCAGCTTGGCCCGGCCATCCAGGACCGACTGCTCGACCAGCCGGCCGGCCTCGTTCCGCCAGGTGACGGTGCCGGCCTCGGGATCGGCCTTCAGGATCGGCACCTGCAGCACCCGGCCGGTCTCCGGGCAGACGGGCAGGATCGGGCTGTAGGTTTCCCGGCGCTCCGGGCCGAGCGTCGGCAGCACGACCCGAAGGATCGCGTCATGGCGCTCGAGCACGCGGCGCAGCGCGTCGTTGAAGCGTCCCGCGCGATAGCACTCGGTGGCACTCACGAACTCGTAGTCGAAGCCGAAGCCGTCCAGGAACGACTTCAGGCGCCGGTTCATGTTGGCGCCGTAGCTCTCCGCGGTGCCGAACGGGTCGGGGATCGCGGTCAGCGGCTTGTGGAGGTGCTCTGCGACCTTGTCCCGGTCCGGGATGTTGTCTGGCACGGCGCGCAGGCCGTCCATGTCGTCGGAGAAGGCGTAGAGCTTCGTGGGCCAGCCTGACAGGAGCTCGAACACCCGGCGCACCAGCGAAGTCCGGAACACCTCTGCGAAAGTGCCGATGTGCGGCAGGCCGGACGGCCCGTAGCCGGTCTCGAACAGGACGAAGCCCTTGGCCGGCAGCCGTCCGCCCAGCCGTTCGATGAGGGCCACGGCCTCGACCACCGGCCACGCCTTGCTCGCGCGCAGGAGTTCCAGATCTTCCGTCATCGCCCACCTCTACCGTCCGCGGCGCACGCGGGCAACGATCGAAGCCTGCGAGCGGCAATCCTTACCAACAGAAGCTGGCGATGGCGGCGGTGGGGACGTGGCCGTGGCGGGCGCAGAGGCTGGCGAGGCGGCCAGGGTCCGGAGTTTCGCCCGGCTGGATACCGAGCTCTTCGGCGTGGATGCCGCGGGTCACCAGCAGGCTGTCGTAGCCGGCGGCTGTGGCGCCCTTGATGTCGGTCGCGAGGCTGTCGCCGATCACCAGGATGCGGGCGTCTTCGGGCTGGCCGAGGGCGCGGGCGGTGCGGTGGAAGATCGAAGGATCGGGCTTGCCGTGGTAGATCACCCGGCCGCCCTGCTCGAGGTAGCGGTGCGCGAGCAGGCCGGCGCAGGGGCTGGTGACGCCGCTCTGCCGGTGCACCACCAGGTCGGGGTTGACGCAGATCATCGGGGCCCCGCGGGCTCGCGCCGCGGCGAACAGGGGGTCGTAGCGGGTGAGCGGATCGGCCTCGTCGAACAGGCCGACCGTGAGCAGGAAATCCGCCTCCTCGGCCGCCTCGACGGCGCTGTAGTCGAGGCCGTCGACCAGATCCATGTCCCAGGTCGGCCCGATGTAGAGGTAGGCGTGGCCGAGGGCGGCATGCTCGGGCCGGTCGCGCACCGCGAGGGCATCGTGGGCGGCCTCGCCCGAGGTCATCAGCAGATCGTAGGCGTCGGGCGGGACGCCGATCTCGGTCAGGCGCCGGCCGGCGCTGGCGGCGCGGCGCGGCGCGTTCGAGAGCAGCGCCACGGGCTTGCCCGCAGCCCGCAGCGCGGCCAGCGCCTCGAGCACGCCGGGATAGGGCTCGGTACCGCCATGGATCACGCCCCAGAGATCGACGATCAGGGCGTCATAGTCGGCAACGAACTCCCGCAGGCTCGGGATCAGGCCGATCGGCGGCCGGGGGGCGACCAAGGCATCTCCTTTGCGGCCACGGCGGCGACGGCGGTGACGCCTCTATTGCCATGGACCGGCCGGCCTTGGGAAGGCGCCAGCGTGCGGTCGCTCAGGCGGCGTGTGGGCGCGCCAGATCGAAGGCGCCGTCGTCCGCCGAGAGCGCCCAGTCGCCCGGCAGCGCGATCGCCTCCTCGTGGAAGCCGACCCGGCCGACCAGGAGCATCGGCCCGGCTGGCCCGAACCTGTGCTGCAGCTCGAGCAAGGACGGGTCGATCTGGCCATCCGGCGTGCTGAGCGCAAAGCGCGCCGCATCGAGCAGGACGAACTCGAACCCCTGCGCGCCGAGGCCGGCGGCATCGGGCGGCGGCGGGCCGACGCGGCGCAGACAAAAGCGCATGCCGCGCGCCCGCAACCTTGCCAGCGCCGCCACGCCCGGCTGATCGCGCACCACCTGATCGAGCCCCAGCACCAGATGCTCGGCCAGCAGGGGATCGTCGTCCAGCTGGCGTTCGAGCTCGGCGCCGAAGGCGGGATTGCTCAGGCTGTCGGTCGCGATCTCGCACACCACCACGACCTCCCGCCCCTCGGAGCGGGCCTCGCGGAGCAGCTCGGCGGTGCGCCGAAGCAGACGCTGATCGATCAGCCCGAGCAGTCCGCAGCGCGCCGCGGTCGAGCGGTAGCGCGCCGGCGCCAGATGGCTGTCGTCGCCCACGTGCAGCCGCGGCAGGGCGTGGTACAGCGCGCTGTCCGGCCGCTCCAGGCTGGCGATCGGCCGCAGGCGGACGTCGACCCGACCCCCGGCCAGGACCTCCTGCAGCTCGCGCGGTCCGAGCACGCCGGGCGGCTCCAGGCGCACCAGCAACGGCCAGCGCGTCGCCGGCAGCGGCTCGGGCGCCGCGTCGTCGGCCTCGGATGTGGGCGCCTCGGTCGGCTGCGCGGGCCGTCCGTGGCTGGCCCGCGGCACCACCCGCACCGGTGCGGCCGCCACGGGCTCGCTGGCCCGGCGGCGGACCCGGCGCAGCCGGAACAGCACGCCGAACGCGGCCACCGCGATCACCGTCATCAGGACCAGCGGACCGGCCACCGGCTTGATCAGCGTCGGCCACATCACGACCGCGGCCGCCAGGCCCGCGAGATAGCCCAAAAGCAGCGCCAGCCAGAACAAGGTCGGCATGATGGTCACCTCCGTCAGAGGTGACCGAATCTGCCGGCTCAACCTTGTCTTAAGGTTAACGGCCGGATCCGTCGGCTCCGCATGCGGCATGCACTTCGCTCATCCGTCGATCGCCGGGCCTCAAGCGCGCGTCAGGCGACCTCGCGCTCCAGAAACACTGTGCCCAGCGGCGGCAGGGTCAAGGTCAGCGCGTGCGGCCGGCCGTGGGAGCCGACGTCGTCCGTCGTCACGCCGCCGCCATTGCCGATGTTGGCGCCGCCATAGACCTCGGCATCGGTGTTGAGCCGCTCGCGGTAGTGGCCGGGCAGCGGCACGCCGATCCGGTAGCCGTAGCGCGGCACCGGGGTGAAGCTCGAGACCACGACCACGATGCGTTCGGGATCGGCGCCCCGGCGCAGGAAGGCGACCACGCTCTGCTCGTTGTCGTGCAGCTCGAGCCATTCGAAGCCCTCGGGCTCGCAGTCGCGCTCGTGCAGCGCCTTCAGCTCGCGGTAGAGGTGGTTCAGATCGCGCACCAGGAGCTGCACGCCCCGGTGCCAGGGATGGTCGAGCAGGTGCCAGTCGAGGCTGGCGTCGTGGTTCCACTCGCGCCCCTGGCCGAACTCGCAGCCCATGAACAGGAGCTTCTTGCCCGGATGGCCGAACATGAAGCCGTAATAGGCGCGCAGGTTGGCGAACTTCTGCCAGCCGTCGCCCGGCATCTTCGCCAGCAGCGAGCCTTTGCCGTGCACCACTTCGTCGTGCGACAGCGGCAGGATGAAGTTCTCGGTGAAGGCGTAGATCAGGCCGAAGGTCAGCTGGTGGTGGTGATACTTGCGGTGCACCGGGTCTTCGCTGATGTAGTTCAGCGTGTCGTGCATCCAGCCCATGTTCCATTTGTAGCCGAAGCCGAGGCCGCCGAGATAGACGGGCCGCGAGACGCTGGGCCAGGCGGTCAACTCCTCGGCGATCGTGGTCGCACCCTCGACCTCGCCGAAGGCGAGCTCGTTCAGGCGGCGCAGCAGCGCGATCGCGGCGAGGTTCTCGTTGCCGCCATACTCGTTCGGAATCCACTCACCGGCCTTGCGCGAGTAGTCGAGATAGAGCATCGAGGCGACCGCATCGACCCGCAGCCCGTCGATGTGATAGTGCTTCAGCCAGAACAGGGCGTTCGCGAGCAGGAAGTTCGCGACCTCGCGGCGGCCGTAATTGTAGATCAGCGTGTTCCAGTCGAGATGGAAGCCCAGGCGCGGGTCGGCGTGCTCGTAGAGATGGGTGCCGTCGAAATAGCCGAGGCCGTGTGGATCGGTCGGAAAGTGGCCCGGCACCCAGTCGAGCACGAGGCCGATGCCGGCCCGATGGCAGCGGTCGACGAAGCGCGCGAACGCCTCGGGGGGCCCATGCCGGCTGGTCGGCGCGAACAGGCCGACCGGCTGATAGCCCCAGGAGCCGTCGAACGGGAACTCCGAGACCGGCAACAGCTCCAGGTGGGTGAAGCCCAACTCCTTGACGTACGGCACCAGGCGATCGCCGAGCTCGTCATAGCTCAGGTAGCGGTTGCCGTTCTCGGGCACGCGCATCCAGGAGCCGATGTGGCACTCGTAGATCGAGATCGGCGTCTCGCGGGCATTGGCGTGGCGGCGCGCTGCCATCCAGTCGGCATCCGACCACGCGTGCTCGCCGAGCCCCGCGACCACCGACGCGGTCTTGGGCGGATGCTCGGCGGCGAACGCCAGCGGGTCGGCCTTGAGCGGCAGGAGCTCGCCGTGCGGCCCCTTGATCTCGTACTTGTAGACCTCGCCGCGCCCGAGCCCCGGCAGGAACAGTTCCCAGACGCCGCACTCGATGCGCTTTCTCATCGGATGGCGCCGTCCGTCCCAGCTGTTGAAGGCGCCGACCACCGAGACCCGCTTTGCGTTCGGCGCCCAGACCAGGAAGGCCGTGCCCTGGACCCCCTCGAGGGTCATCGGGTGGGCGCCGAGCTTCTCGTAGAGGCTGAGGTGGCTGCCCTCGGCCATCAGGTAGACGTCGAGCTCGCCCAAAATCGGCGGGAACCGGTAGGGATCGTCGATCTCGACCGTATCGGCGCCCGCCTCCAGGCGCAGGCGATAGTCAAAGCGGGTCGCGCGGTCCGGCAGCGGCAGCACGAACAGTCCATCGGCGTGCACCCGCGAGAATTCGCCGGCCGAATGGCCGCTCGCCGCATCGATCAGCCAGACCCGGGCGGCCTGCGGCTGGAAGCTGCGCACCACCAGGCCGCCGTCCGGAACCTCGTGCATGCCGAGCTGGCCGAACGGATCGTCGTGGTCGCCGCGCACCAGCGCCTCGATCGCGGCCGGATCGACGGCGGGCGTTCTGGTCTTAGCTGGCATGGTCGGTCGCCTCCAGCTCGAGCAGGCTGGTCACGCCCTTGAGTGGGATGCGGACCCAGAGCGGCCGGTTGGCAGCGTCGTAGCAGATCTCGTAGAGCGCTTTCTCGAGCAGGAAGAGGTCGAGCAGGCGCTGCGCCTCGGCCGCATCCTCAGGATAACTCGGGCAGCCGGCGATGGTTTCCCGATAGCCGTCGAGAAACGCCGAGGCACTCGCCTGACGCCAGGCTTCGGCCAGGGTCCGGACGGTCTCGCCGATGCCCGGGTGGACCTCGGTCAGGCCCGTGAGTGCGGCCCAGGCGGCGTAGTCGAACGAGCGCAGCATGCCGGCCACGTCCTTGAGCGGCGACGACTTGGCGCGCCGTTCGGCGAGCGGCCGCGCGGGCTCGCCCTCGAAATCGAGGATGTAGAAATCGTTCTGCGCGACCAGCACCTGGCCCAGGTGGTAGTCGCCATGGACCCGGGTCTTGGCAGCGCGCACCGGGAGCTCGGTCAGGGCATCGATCCGGGCGTAGCAGTCGTCGCGATGCGCGAGCAGGGCCTGAACCCGGCTGCGGTCGCCCTCGTCGAGCTGCGGCAGCACGTGCTTGAGCGCCTTGAACGCCGCCTCGGCCTGCCGGCGCACGGCGCGCTGCCAGGCCTTGAGGTCGGCCCTGGTGACCGGCTCGGCCGCGAAGGCCTGATCGTCGGTCGGGGTCGCGAGCGCCCGGTGCAGCTCCGCGGTCCGTTGGCCCAGGATCCGGATCTGCGCCAGGTAGAAGCCGTGCGGGTCCTCGGCGGGTGCCGTGCCCGGTTCCTGCCCGGCGGCGGCGTGCAGGCGCAGCTCATCCAGGGTCCGGTACAGATAGTCGATCGTGTACACCCAGCCGTCGCCCTGGTTGCGCACGAAGCCGAACGCCGCGGCGAGCGCGGTCGGCGGGCCCTCGGCGCCGATCCGCTCGATCGCGCCCAGCAAGGGCGGGGTGTTGGCGAACCGCGCCACCTCGGTCAGGAAGCGGCCGATCTCGATCTCCGGCTGCACGCCGGCCTGGAGCTTGCGATAGGCCTTGAAGACCGCGCGGTTGCCGATCATGGCCGAGGAGTTGCTCTGCTCGGCGGCCATGCGCTTGACCTCGACCTCCTGGGGCACCTCGACGCCCGCGAGCGCCGAGGTCGACCAGCAGCGGATGCTGGCGTCGGCGCCGGCGGCGATCACGGTCCCCTCGCGGATCGCCTTGAGGGCCGCGAGGGGAAAATCGGTGCCGGCCATGGCGTCGTAGAGCGCGCCCACCTTGGCGCCGCGGCGGACCTGCGCGAGCGCGAACGAGAGCAGCGGCCAGCCGTGGCTCAAGGCCTGGTCGTCGTAGCTGGTGGCGAGCGGCAGGAAGTAGCGCTGCGGCGCCTCGCCGCCGGCGAGCTCGACCTCGATCTCGGCCAAAAGGTGGCCATCGCGGCCGCCGCTGAGCTCGGCCCAGTCCACGACCCGGGTGGCGGTGATCGTCCGATCCTTGGCGCCAAACCAGCGCTGGTTGACGAGGAACGCCGGCAGGACGTCACGCGCGAGCTCCCGCGCTCCCTGGCCCTCGAACACCGCGCGCCAGCCATCGCGGATCACGAGCGTGATGAAATCCGGCAAGGGTTCCGGGATCGGCTCGTGCCAGCGCGGCAGCTCGGCCGCCTGGGCGAGCACGAACCAGTAGAAGCCGTGGCCCGGCAGGGTCAACAGGTACGGCAGGTCGCCGATCGGCGGGAACGGGCTGCGCCCGACCAGCTCGACCGGCACGTAGCCCTTGAAGGCGCTGAGGTCGAGCTCGACCGCCTGGGCCGAGCGGGCGAGGTTGGCCACGCACAGGATGCGGTCGTCCTCGTGCTCGCGCAGATAAGCCAGCATCTTGCGGTTGCGCGGGTAGAGCAGGCGCAGGGTGCCGCGGCCGAACGCGCGATGCGTCTGGCGGACCGCGATCATGCGCTTCATCCAGTTGAGCAGGGACGCCGGCTCGCGCTGCTGGGCCTCGACGTTGACCGCCTCGTAGCCGTAGATCGCATCCATGATCGGCGGCAGGAAGAGCCGCGCCGGATCGGCGCGCGAGAAGCCGCCGTTGCGATCCGGCGACCACTGCATCGGCGTGCGCACGCCGTCGCGATCGCCAAGGAAGATGTTGTCGCCCATGCCGATCTCGTCGCCGTAATAGATGATCGGCGTGCCCGGCAGCGACAAAAGGAGGCTGTTCATCAGCTGGATCTTGCGCAGGTCGTTCTCGAGCAGAGGCGCCAGACGCCGGCGGATGCCGAGGTTGAGCCGCGCCCGCTTGTCGGCGGCGTAGAAGTTCCAGAGGTAATCCCGCTCCTTGTCGGTGACCATCTCGAGGGTCAGCTCGTCGTGGTTGCGCAGGAAGATCCCCCACTGGCAGGTCGCCGGGATGTCCGGGGTCTGGCGCAGAATGTCGGCGATCGGATGCCGGTCCTCCTGGGCGATCGCCATGTACATGCGCGGCATGACGGGAAAGTGGAACGACATGTGGCACTCGTCGCCATCGCCGAAATAGGGCAGCACGTCCTCGGGCCACTGGTTGGCCTCGGCGAGCAGCATCCGATCCGGAAAATGCTGGTCCATCTCGGCGCGGATGCGCTTCAGGACGGCGTGGGTCTCGGGCAGGTTCTCGTTGATCGTGCCGTCGCGCTCGACCAGGTAAGGGATGGCGTCGAGGCGCAGCCCGTCGATCCCCATGTCCAGCCAGAAGTGCAGGAGCCGCAGGATCTCGCGCAGCACGGCCGGGTTGTCGAAGTTGAGGTCGGGCTGGTGATGATAGAACCGGTGCCAGAAATACTGCTGGGCGACCTGGTCCCAGGTCCAGTTGGACGGCTCGGTGTCGATAAAGATGATCCGGGTCTCGGGATAGCGCTGATCGGTGTCGTTCCAGACGTAGTAGTTGCGGTGGACCGAGCCGCGTTTGGCCTGACGGGCGCGCTGGAACCAGGCGTGCTGATCCGAGGTGTGATTGATCACGAGCTCGGTGATCACGCGCAGGCCGCGCTCGTGCGCCGCCCGCACGAAGCGCCGGAAGTCGCGCATGGTGCCGTAGGTCGGATTGACGTGGCGGTAGTCGGCGATGTCGTAGCCGTCGTCGCGCAGCGGCGAAGGATAGAACGGCAGCATCCAGATCGTGTCGATGCCGAGCTCCTGGATGTAGTCGAGCTTCTGCATCAGGCCGGGGAAATCGCCGACGCCGTCGTTGTTGCCGTCGAAGAACGCCTTGATGTGCAGCTGATAGATGACCGCATCCTTGTACCACAACGGATCGCTGCGATCGATCATGGCGCCGCGCCTTCTCGAGACCGCTCGCCGGTCATGCCGGCCGACCGGGGGGCACGATCCGCCAGATCGCGCATGGGTTGACGTTGGGATCGAGCCAGACCTGCTGGACCTTGCCGTGCCAGGTGAAGCTCTGGCTCGAGAACAGCTCCTCCACCTGCACGCTCGCCCCGTCGGGCAACCCCAGCTCCCACAGCGGCACCTCGAACTGGCAGCTCTGGGCGTGGTGCGGGTCCAGGTTGACCGCGATCAGGATGATGTTGTCCTTGGCCTTGGTCATCTTGCCGTACACCAGGACCTGGTCGTTCCAGGCGTTGTAGAAGCGGAGATTGGTGAACTCGTGCAGCGCCGGGTTCTCGCGTCGGACCCGGTTGAGCCTGGCGACGTAGTCGCGGATGTTGCCCGGGCGGTCGTAGTCCCAGGCCTTGATCTCGTACTTCTCGGAATTGAGGTATTCTTCTCGGCCGGGGATCGGCGTGCCCTCGCACAGCTCGAAGCTGCCATAGATGCCATAGACCGTCGACAGCGTGGCCGCCAGCACCAGGCGCGCCTGAAAACCCGCCCGCCCACTGGTCTGCAGGAAGACCGGGTTGATGTCCGGGGTGTTGGTAAAGAAGTTGGGCCGCATGTACTCCTTGGGCTCGTCCTGCGTCAGCTCGGTCAGATACTCGACAAGCTCAGGCTTGGTGTCGCGCCAGGTGAAGTAGGAATAACTCTGGGTGAAGCCGACCTTGGCGAGCTGGCGCATCATTTTCGGCCGGGTAAAGGCCTCGGCGAGGAAGATGACGTCGGGATGGCGGTCGAGCACCTCGCGGATCAGCCATTCCCAGAACGGCACCGGCTTGGTGTGCGGGTTGTCGACCCGGAAGATCTTGACGCCGTGACCGACCCAGAACAGCACGATATCGCGCAAGGCGTACCAGATCGACGGCAGCGCACCGCGATAGAAGTGAACATTGACAATGTCCTCGTACTTCTTGGGCGGGTTCTCCGCGTATTTGATGCTGCCGTCCGGGCGCCAGTCGAACCATTCGGGATGCTGCTTGATCCAGGGATGATCGGGCGAGCAATTGATCGCAAAGTCGAGCGCGAGCTCGAGGCCATGGGCGTGCGCCGCCTCGACCAGCCGGCGGAAGTCGTCGAAGGTGCCGAGCTCGGGATGGAGGGCGTCGTGGCCGCCCTCGGCGCTACCGATCGCATAGGGACTGCCCGGATCGTCGGGGGCAGGGGTCAGCGTGTTGTTGCGGCCCTTGCGGTTCTTCCGGCCGATCGGGTGGATCGGGGTGAAGTAGAGCACATCGAAGCCCATGCCCTGGACATAGGGCAGGCGGCGGATCACGTCGTCGAAGGTGCCATGGCGGTTTGGATCGCCGCTCTGCGATCGGGGAAACAGCTCGTACCAGGCGGCGAACTTGGCGGCTGGCCGGTCGACCGTGACCTCGAGCTCGTTCTGGTAGCGTGAGGCGTTGGTGCGCACGCCGGCGCGCCGCATGAGCGTGCGCACGTCCTCGCCGAGCATGACCTGCAGGAGGCGGCCCTGGTCGTCCTGCTGCGTGGCGAGCTGCTCGAGCAGCGCCTTGAGGGCCTTCTGGTCGGTGCCCTTGGCCTGGGCGTGCGCGCTCTCGACCAGTGCCTGGCCCTCGATCAGCTCAAGCGCGACGTTCAGGCCGGCGTCGTGCTTCTTCATCACCTCGTCGCGCCAGCTCGCGAACAGGTCGCGCCAAGCCGCGATCGTGTACAGGTAGCGGGCGTTGCGGGTGACCGGGAACTGGCCGCCCCAGCGGTCGTTGTCGACGAACGCCATCGGCGCCTCGCGCCAGCCCTCTTCGTCCTGGGCGCGGTATTGGATGCAGGCGGCGATCTTGTCGTGGCCGTCGCAGAAGATGTCGGCCTCGACCGGCACGACGTCGCCAACCACCCGCTTGATCGGATGCCGGCCGCCATCGAGCTCCGGCTCGAGCCGCTCGATCACGACCCGATTCGCGGCGAGCGCCCGCAGGCGCTGCTCGCTCGCCCGGGCAAGCATCTCCCCGGCCACTGGGGCGATCCGCCGTCCCGCCTCGGCCCGGCTGCGGAAGACGCGCAGCTGCAAGGGCTCGAGGGTGATCGGATGGCCGGGCTCGAAGGCGACCGGCGCCACTGCGGGCGTCACGTCCTCGAACTCGCTGATCCGGCCACCGGCCTCGCCGAGCAACGGGCCCGGGTCGATGCCCCAGGCACGGCCGGGGTCGGGATTGAGCAGGACGATGCTCGCGTCCTCCGACGACGGCAGATCGCCGCCCGAGAGGCGGAGCAGGCCGACCAGCGGGCTGTGGGGTGCGGTGATCTTGGTCTGCGCGCCCTCGACGTTGAGCGCCGGACAGGCCGCGCGCATGGCGTTGACCGCGGCGATGAAGCCCACAAGATCGATCCTGGGCTGGGCGGTCTCCCAGGCCCAGTCGCCGGGCCGGCTCGCGACCACGTCCATGCGCGTCCGGCAGCCGTACTCGTAGCCCATCGGCATCAGGACGCCGCTCGAAAACGTCGCCGCGAACAGGTAGCGGAGCCGGTAGTGCCGCTCGAGCTCCGCGGGCTCGGGATCGCCGAGCTCGTTGGCGAGGCGGTCGGTGTCGTGGTTCTCCGGGAAGGCGATGGTCGGCGCGACCTGGCGGTAAAGCGCGTACTGCTCGAGCAGCCAGGGGGCCCGGAAGTCCCACCATTTGGCGCTGTTGAAGAGATAGTCGAAGCCCGCCCCCCGCAGCCCCAGGACCTGATCCGGGGTGCAGCCGAGGGTCTCGGCGAAGAACCGGCAGTCCGGGTCGGCCGCCTTGGCCGCCGCGATCAGGGGCTGCCAGACCTCGGCCGGCACCTGATAGGCGGCATCGCAGCGGAAGCCCTTGAAGCCGAGCTTCAGGTGGTGGCGGACCAACTCGATCCAAAACGCGGTCAGCGCCGGCCGGTGGCTCGGGTTGTCGTAGTCGATCTCGGCGAGATCGCCCCAGACCGTGTATTTGCGCGGATCGACCGGGTCGATCGCGCGCGGCGAGCGCAGCTCGCCGTCCGCCTCGCGCTTGAACCACTCGGGGTGCTGCTCGACCAGCAGCGCGTCCTTGGCGGTGTGGTTGATCACCAGATCCATCATCACCGCGATCCCGCGCGCGGCGGCAGCCTCGGTGAAGGCCGCCAGCAGCAGAGCGGGCTCGCCGCCGTCGCGCAGCAACGGGTGCAGCCGGTAGAAATCCTTGATCGCGTACAGGCTGCCGGAGAAGCCCGGATAGTGGAACGGGTTGAGGTAGACCCAGTCGAAGCCCATGCCGGCGATCCGCTCGAGGTGGCCGGCCCAGGCCGGCACCGGCCCGGCGAGCAGCGGGAAGAGGTTGTAGATGCGCGGTCCCGGCATGCCAAAATCCGACGTGGCGGCCAAGGACCGGCAAGCGGTGGCCTCGGCGCGCTGGAGGTGATTTCCGGCTCGAGATCGACGAGCCTAGCAGTTGATGGCGCGAACGCCAACCGGCCCCCGGGGCTCGCCCCTGCGGGCGCCGAGTCTCATGGCGCTTATGTAGAACTCCTGGCCGCGGAGCCCAGGGGAAAAGCTCGAATGCGAGCGGATTTGGCCGCACTCCGGCCAGTCGATGCGCTCACTTTGGACCGGCGCCCGAGCGTCAGCGGAGAAGGATCCCGGCTCAGGCGGCGAGGTTGGTCGCCGCGTAGAGGGCGGCGAGGTCGAGGCCGACGGGCGGGTCGTCGAGCTCGACGGTGCCCTCGCTGACGAAGCGCTCGCGCCAGATGTCGCCTGCGCGTGAATGAGTGTGGACCAGCCGCTGATCCTGGGCGACGACCAGATAGTGCTGCAGGCTCGCGATCTTCCGATAGGCGAGCCACTTGAGAGCGCTGGTGTCGCCCCTCTTGGACGGCGACGACACCTCGACGATGATCACGGGCGCCGCGATCACCGGGGTCGCGTGGTCGATCGGGCTGCAGGTGACGACCACGTCGGGGATCGCCGAGATCTCGTCGGTCAGGATCTGCGGGCCGTCGACCAGCACCTCGCAGCCGCGGGGCGCGAGCGCACGATCGAGCTCGCGGAAAACGTTCCGCTTGATGATCGAATGGCTCATCGAGGCGGGCGCCATCATCCGGGGCTCGCCGTCGACGAACTCCCAGCGCTCGGGCTGGCGGGCATGCCAGGCCTCGAATTCCGCGACAGTCCGCGGCCAGTCCTCCGCTCGCGCCATCCCGGCCATGGTCACCTCCCCGCGGCCACGCCGTCCGGCTCCCAGTCGCCGAGGATCTGATCCAGGGCGTAGGGGCACGCCTCGGGCAGGGCGGCGATCGCCGCCTGCTCGCCGTAACGCTCCATCTTGCGTTGCACACGCCGCCGGGCAAGCCCGAATACGCCCTCGAGCCCGCGCTTCAGATCGCGTCTGATGGTCGGCGAAAGCTTGCGCTCGATCTGGTCCCTGAAACCGTCGATCTCGTCGGCCCAATGCAGCCGCTGGTCGACCGCCGGCGAGTGCTCGATCAGCAGAAAGTGCTGGAGGATCTGCTGCGCCAGGCTGAAGACGGCGTCGTGCTCGCTCTTGCCCAGGTCGCGGATCTCCTCGGCGATGTGCCCGAGGTCGAGCGGCAGGTTCGGCCGCGACTTCGCGAACCGGCGCAGCTCCTTCGCCTGGGCCTGCGTCCAGGCGTAGAAGTCGGTCTCGTAGAGCTGCTCAGGCCGGGTTGCGCACATGGTGGAAGTGTAGGCGGCTGCCGCCGATCCGCCAACCGCAGAAGTCACACGGACTCTTGGTTCGCGCCCGGCTCCCAGTCGCCGATGATCTGATCGAGAGTGTATGGGCACCCCTCGGGCAGCGTGGCAACCGCTGCCGCCTCGCCGTACCGGCTCATCTTGCGAGCAGCGTTCCGTCGTGCGCGGCCGTAGATCGCGTCCAGAGCCGCTTCGAGGTCGCGTCGGATCGTCGGGGTCAGCTTGTCCTCGATCTGGCTCCGGAACTCGTCGACCTCGTCAAGCCAGTGCTGCCGCTGGTCTGCGGCCGGCGACCAGGTCGCGAGCAGGAAGTGCTGGATGATCAGGCGCACGAAACTGAAGACGGCGCTGCGCTCGCTCATGCCCAGGTCCTCGATCTCTTCGGCGATGTGCCCGAGGTCGAGCGGCAGGTTCGGCCGAGACTTCGCGAACCGGCGCAGCTCCTTCGCCTGGGCCTGCGTCCAGGCGTAGAAGTCGGTCTCGTAGAGCTGCTCGGGCCGGGTCGCGGTCATGGTCGGTTTCGACGGGGCTCCGGGCAAGCGGTCGCTCAGTTCGGACGGCCGGCGGGCCTGCTCTCGGCGAGCAGCTGGCGCAGCACGTAGTGGAGAATGCCGCCGTGGCGGTAGTAGTCGACCTCGTCCAGGGTGTCGATCCGGCAGAGCAGGCGGATTTCCTCCGTTCGGCCGTCGGCCCGGGTGATCGTGACCGATACGTCCTGGCGCGGCTTGATGCCGCCTTCGAGGCCGCGGATGTCGAACACTTCGCTGCCGTCCAGCGCGAGCGTCTTGCGGGTCATGCCGTCCTTGAAGGTGAGCGGCAGGACGCCCATGCCGACCAGGTTGGAGCGGTGGATGCGCTCGAAGCTCTCGGCGATCACCGCCTTGACGCCGAGCAAAAGGGTGCCCTTGGCGGCCCAGTCGCGCGATGAGCCCGAGCCGTACTCCTTGCCGCCGATCACCACCAGCGGCACGCCGCGCTCCTGGTACTTGATCGCGGCATCGAAGATCGACATCACTTCGCCATCGGGCATCAGCCGGGTCCAGCCGCCCTCGGTGCCCGGCGCCACCTCGTTGCGCAGGCGGATGTTGGCGAAGGTGCCGCGCACCATGACCTCGTGGTTGCCGCGGCGCGAGCCGTAGGAGTTGAAGTCCTGCGGCCGGATCTGGCGCTCCATGAAGTAGTCCGCGGCCGGGCCCTTCTTGGCGATGCTGCCGGCCGGCGAGATGTGGTCGGTCGTGATGCTGTCGCCGAGCAGCGCCAGCACGCGCGCGCCCGCGATGTCGTGGACCGGCCCGGGCTCGGGCGCGATGTTCTCGAAATAGGGCGGCAGGCGGACGTAGGTGCTGGCATCCTCCCAGTCGTAGACCTCGCCGCCGGCGCCGCCGATCGTGGCCCAGTGCTCGTCGCCCTTGAAGACGTCGGCGTAGGCATTCTGGAACATGCGCGCATCGACCCCGCTCTGGATCGCCCTTTGGACGTCGGCCGGGCTCGGCCAGATCTCGCGCAGATAGACGGGCTTGCCGTCGCTGCCGACACCGAGCGGCTCGCGGGTCAGATCGACCCGCAGGCTGCCGGCCAGCGCATAGGCGACCACCAGCGGCGGCGAGGCCAGGTAGTTGGCCTTGACCTGGGGATGCACCCGGCCCTCGAAGTTGCGGTTGCCGGAGAGCACCGCCGCGGCCACCAGCTGATGCTCGTCGACGGCGCGCGCGACCGGGTCCGGCAAGGGGCCCGAGTTGCCGATGCAGGTGGTGCAGCCGTAGCCCACCAGATCGAAGCCGATCGCCCGCAGATCGTCCATCAGCCCGGTCTTGTTCAGGTAGTCGGTCACCACCCGCGAGCCGGGGGCGAGCGAGGTCTTGACGTAGGGCTTGGGCATCAGGCCGCGGCGCCTGGCGTTGCGCGCGAGCAGGCCGGCGCCGATCATGACGCCCGGGTTGGAGGTGTTGGTGCAGCTGGTGATCGCGCTGATCACGACGTCGCCGTGGCCGAGATCGCCCGCCATGCCGGCGAGCGGCACGCGTTTGGCAGCGTCGCCGCCGGTGCCCATCAGCGTCGGCAGGGCCGCCTCGAAGGCCGCCTTGGCGCCCGACAGGGCGACCCGGTCCTGGGGTCGCTTGGGGCCGGCGAGCGAGGGCTCGACGGAAGCCAGGTCGAGCTCCAGCATCTCGGTGAACCAGGGCTCCGCGCCGTCGCTCGCGCGCCAGAGCCCCTGCGCCTTGGCGTAGGCCTCGACCAGCGCGATCCGCTTAGGATCGCGGCCGGTCAGGCGGAGATACTCGAGCGTCTGGGCGTCGATCGGGAAGATACCGCAGGTGGCACCGTACTCCGGCGACATATTGCCGATCGTGGCGCGGTCGGCGAGCGGCAGATGGTCGAGGCCGGGGCCGCAGAACTCGACGAATTTTCCCACTACGCCTTTCGCGCGCAGGGTCTGGGTCACGGTCAGGACGAGGTCGGTCGCCGTGGCGCCTTCGGGCAGGCGGCCGGTGAACTTGAAGCCCACGACCTCGGGGATGACCATCGAAATCGGCTGGCCGAGCATCGCGGCCTCGGCCTCGATGCCGCCCACGCCCCAGCCGAGCACGCCCAGGCCATTGACCATGGTAGTGTGGCTGTCGGTGCCGACCAGGGTGTCGGGGTAAGCGAGCTGGCGGTTGCCCTCGGGCGAGGTCCAGACCACCTGGGCCAGGTATTCGAGGTTGACCTGATGGCAGATGCCGGTGCCGGGCGGCACGACCTTGAAGTTGTCGAAGGCCGAGGCGCCCCAGCGCAGGAAGGCGTAGCGCTCGCCGTTGCGCTCGTACTCACGCTCGACGTTGATCTCGAAGGCGCCGGCGCGGGCGAAGGCGTCGACCTGGACCGAGTGATCGATCACCAGATCGACCGGGGTCAAGGGGTTGATCTTCTGCGGGTCGCCGCCGAGCTCGAGCATCGCCTGGCGCATCGCGGCGAGATCGACCACCGCCGGCACGCCGGTGAAGTCCTGCATCAGGACCCGCGCCGGGCGGAAGGCGATCTCCTGGTCCGAGCGGCGCTGGCCGAGCCAGGCGACCAGCGCCTGCAGCTGCTCGGGCGTGACCGTCCGGCCATCCTCGAAGCGCAGCAGGTTCTCGAACAGCACCTTGAGCGAATAGGGCAGGCGGGTGAGCTCGCCGAGGGCTGTCCCTGCCGCCTCGAGCGAGAAGTAGTCGTAGCTGGTGCCGCCAACCTGCAGCTGGCGCCGGGCGCCCAGACTGTCGCGGCCAGAAACGGAGCCGGATGCGGGCATGGTGGCTCTCCTCGATCGCCAGCTGTGGCCGCGGAGGCGGCGGGCTCTATCCCGCCGGATCGGCGGACAAGCGGAGGTTGCGGATCTTGCGCGCGGTCAACTCAGCGCGCGTGCGCAAAATATGCACGGCCGTGAAATAGCACAAGAAGGCGGCCCACATCACGAGCAGCGGCACCAGCATGCTCGAATCGATGGTCGGGCCGCCCGCGCGCAGGATGCTGTCCGGCTGGTGGAGCGTGTTCCACCAGTCGACCGAAAACTTGATGATCGGCAGGTTGACCGAGCCGACCAGGCATAAGATCGCGGCCGCGCGCGCGCCCCGGGCCGGGTCGTCGAACGCCTCGTAGAGTGCTATGTAGCCGAGATAGAGGAAAAAGAGGATCAGGACCGAGGTCAAGCGCGCGTCCCAGACCCAATAGGTGCCCCACATGGGCTTGCCCCAGAGGCTGCCGGTGACCAGTGCTACCGCGGTGAAGGCGGCCCCGATCGGGGCGGCCGCGCGGGCCGCGGTCTCGGCCAAGGGATGGCGCCAGACGATCCCGATCACGCTCATGACCGCCATCAGCGCGTAGACCATGAGCGCCATCCAGGCGGCCGGCACGTGCACGTACATGATCCGATAGGCCTCGCCCTGCTGATAGTCGGGCGGCGCCTCGATCAGGGCAAGATAGAGGCCAACCACCATCAGCACGACGGCCAGCACCGCCGGCCCACGGCAGCACGGCGTCGGCGATCCTCTGATAGCGCAGCGGGTTGGCGAACCGATGCATGCGAGCGGGTTCATTCGTCCCATGCATTGTTCCTCCCGAGAAACTTGAGTTCGTCCTGCAGGATGCCAACCTAGAAACCGATGAATAAATAGTCGAGAGCGGCCATGATCCGGTCGCGATCGCCCGCGAGATTGCCGACCGAGTGGCGCAGGTCCGCGACCGGCATGGTCGTCAGAGACGGGACGAGCGTGGCGTAGCTGTTGCCAAGAACCGTGACGACCGGCAGGAGCTGGCCGGCGAAGGCGGCATGGCGGCTCGTGGGGCGAGCGGCGCGACCACCCGCTCGCGGGCGGTGTCGGCGAGATCCGACTGCAGGATCACGACGAACGGCAGAGCGCGCCGGGCTCTTTGGATCGGGTTCTCGAAAACGTCAAACTGACGGGTCGCCATCGGCGGCGTAGTGCTCGCGGACCATGCGTGCGAACGAGCCGTGCTGCTCGACGAACGCGTCGTGGGCGGCGAGGTCGCGCTGGATCTCGGTCCGCATCCGTTCGGTCATGCGCAGCAACAAGGCTTGCGCCAGCGCCGCTTCAGCGACCCTCGACAGATTGATCCCGGCCTCCTTGGCCTTGGCGCAAAGGTCGGCGTTGAGGGTCAGGCTGACGGTGCGCCGGCGCGCGGCGGCATCGTAGAGGTGCGGCCCCATGAAGCTTCTCCAGGCTAGTCGACACGGGTAATCTACCCGTGTCTGCCGGATTTGGGCAATCGTTGGCCCCTCCTCCACGGGGGCCCCGGGCGAAGGGCATCTATTCGAGCGCGAGGCGCAGCGCGGCGGCTGACGCGAGCGGGGCCAGCGCGAGGGCGGCGAGCAGCATGGCGGCGAGGATCAGGAGCTGCGGCCGGCCGCCGAGACCCATGACCTCGCCCTCGACCGCGCTGACCCCGAAGATCAGGACCGGGATGTAGAGCGGCAGCACCAGCAGCGCCAGCAGCACGCTGCCCCGCCTGGCGCCGATCAGAAGGGCCGCGCCGATGCTGCCGATCAGGGTCAGCGTCGGCGTGCCGAGCAGAAGGGCCAGCGCCAGCACGCCCTGCGCCTTGGCCGGCAGCTGCATCAGGAGGGCGAGCAGCGGCGAGACGGCGACCAGCACCAGGCCGCTGGTCAGCCAGTGGGCCAGGCATTTTCCGAGTGCCACCAGCTCGAGCGGCAGGGCGCCGAGCGCCAGAAGCTCGAGCGAGCCGTCCTCGGCGTCGGCCTGGTAGAGCCGATCGAGGCTCAGCATCACCGCGAGCAGCGCCAGCACCCAGATCACCCCGACCCCGATCCGCGCCAGGATCTCGGGCGCCGGGCCGACCCCGAACGGAAACAAAGCGAGCGCCAGCACGAAGAACAGGACCGGCTGCAAACTGTCGCCGCCGTGCCGAAGCCCGAGGCGAAGGTCGCGCCGGATGAGTGCACCGAACGCGCGCGTCACGGGTCGAACTCCAGCACCAGGGCGTCCGGCACCGCGACCTCGCCGTGGGTCGCGAGCACCGCGAGCCCGCCGGCGGCGCGATGCGCGGCCAGCGCCTGCTCGAGGCGCCTGCGGTTGGCGGCATCCAGCCCGACGCCCGGTTCGTCGAGCAGCCACAGCGGC
This sequence comes from uncultured Alphaproteobacteria bacterium, assembly GCA_963753685.1. Classification (GTDB taxonomy): domain Bacteria; phylum Pseudomonadota; class Alphaproteobacteria; order Geminicoccales; family Geminicoccaceae; genus DATAOG01. The sequence goes on along the minus strand of CAVWDE010000010.1, from coordinate 83,678 downwards.
CGCTCGGCGGCCAGCAGGCGGGCGAGCGCCAGCCGGCGCTTCTGTCCGGCCGAGAGATGGCGCGCCGGCACGCCCTCGAGCGGCAGCAGATCGAAGCCCGCGAGGGCGACCTCGAGCCCGTTCGCCGGGGCGCCGGCGAGTGCTCCCGCGAACGCCAGGTTCTCGCGCACCGTGAGCGCGCTCTTCACGGCATCGGCGTGGCCGACGTGGTGCAGGCGGGCGCGATGGGCCGCGAGATCCTGCGCGATCTGGACGCCCGCCCAGGCGACCCCGCCGCCGGCCGGCTGGAGAAAACCCGCGAGCAGGCGCAAGAGGCTCGACTTGCCACTGCCGTTCGGCCCGCGCAGCACGAGGATCTCGCCCTCGGCGAGCGCGAACGACAGCCCTGCGAACACTTCGCGGCCACCGCGCACGCAGGCGAGATTGTCAGCCGTAAGCAGCGTTGCAGCCGTGGCCAGGACCCGCCTCAGTCGGGCGGGCGGCGATCGTCGATCACCTTGCCGTCGTTGGCGAGGGTGCCAGGGGCGACCAGGCAGACCTCGCCGCGCAGGCTCGTGAGCGCGCGCAGGCTCGCCTCGATCGCCTCGGCCAGGCCCGCGGCCGGCGCCGCCACCTCGCAATGCAGGCTCATGCGATCGAGGTTCTCCTGGCGCTCGACCACCAGCCGCACGCGCCCGACCTCGGGATGGCGCCGGCTCACCTCGGCGATCTGGCTCGGATAGACGAACAGGCCTTTGACCTTGGTCGTCTGGTCGGCCCGGCCGAGCCAGCCGCGCACCCGCCGGTTGGTCCGGCCGCAGGGGCTTGCGCCCGGCATGATCGCCGACAGATCGCCGGTCGCGAACCGGATCAGCGGATAGTCGGGGTTGAAGGTGGTCACCAGCAGTTCGCCGACCTCCCCTGCCGGCACCGGCTCGCCGGTGCCCGGACGCACGATCTCGACCAGCACGCCCTCGTCGACCACCAGCCCTTCGCGCGCCGGGGTCTCGTAGGCGACCAGGCCAAGGTCGGCGGTGCCGTAGCTTTGATAGGCGTCGATGCCGTGCGCGTCCCGGAGCTCCTCGGCGAGCGCCTTGGGGAAGGCTTCGCCGGTGACCACCGCTTTCTTCAGACTGGAGAGATCGATGCCGTCCGCGCGGCCGCGCTCGAGCAGGATCTTGAGGAACGACGGCGTGCCCGCGTAGGCGACCGGGCGCAGCTGCTCGATCACCCGCAGCTGCTGTTCGGTCTGGCCGGTGCCCGCCGGAATCACCGGGCAGCCGAGCGCGCGCGCGGCGCTTTCGATCACCGAGCCGGCCGGGGTCAGGTGATAGGAGAAGGCGTTGTGCACGAGGTCACCGCGGCGCAGGCCGGCCGCATGCATGGCGCGGGCGAAGCGCCAGTAGTCGGGCCGGGCGCCTTCGGGATCGAAGATCGGCCCGGGCGACACGAACACCTTCGCGAGCTGCGCAAGCGGCGTCGCGTTCAGGCCACCGAACGGCGGGTTCGCCTCTTGCAGGCGGTGGAGCGCCTCCTTGCGCAGCGGCGGCAGCGTGGCGAGCGCTTCGAAGCTCGTGATCCGGTCCGGATCGATGCCGGCGAGATGCGCGGCGAGCCCGGGCGCGCCCTCGATCGCGTGGCGCAGCAGGCCCGGCAGGGCCACCAGCATCGCCGCGTCGCGGTGCGCCGGATCCCGGACCTCGAGCGGATCGTAATAGACCCCGCCAGTCTCGGTCATGTCGCCACCTCACAAAAATAGCAGCCGGGGCCGGGCGGCCTCAAAATGGTCGGCTGGTCGCGATCGAGACGCCATAGCGGGCGCGCAGGCGCGCCACGTGGCCGGCCAGCCAGGCCGGCTGGCGGCACTCGGCCCACTCGCGCCAGAGGGCATCGAAACTCTTGGCCTGAAAGGTGACGCGGCCGCCGTGCACGGCCTCGCTGAGCGCCGCGAGCTCGGCCCGGTGCCGGCGGAACTCGTCGAACTGATCGGCGTTCAAGGGCTCCCAGAACAGATAGAGCAGGGTGGTCACCCGGTCCGGAAAGGTGCGGCCGAGCGCCAGCGCATATTTGACCAGGCCGCCGAGGTCGACGTGCCGGTAGAGCGTCGGCTTGGCGCGCAGCTGCTGGAGCAGCTGCTGCCAGAGCTCCAGGGTGGGAGTCGCCGCCAGCAGCCGGTCGTAGGAGGGCGCGACCGCAGCCTTGCGCCGGCGCAGATACTCGATGCAGCGCACCGTGACCGCTACCGCCACGCCCTCGCGCAGGGCCAAAAGGTCGAGATGCGGCGGCGTGCCGCGCAGGCCGGTCGGACAGCGGACCTCGAACTGCACGGCATCGAACCCGACCCAGCCGGCGAGCGGCATCCGATCGGTCGTCCGGCGCCAGGGGAGGAAGCTGTTGATCGCCAGCGCGGCTGCGGAATGCGCCGATTTCAGCCGGGTCCGGTCGATCGAATCGGGCAGCTGATGGTCGGCGATGCCATCGATCAAAAGGTCGCTGATCCGGCGGATCCGACCGTCGCCCTGCAGGGGCTCGCTCGCGCTGTCGTGGCGCAGGGCCTCGGCGAGCGCCGATCCGGTGCGCTGCGCCAGGCTCGATTGGAGATGGCTGCCGATCATCGTCAATGTCCTAAAGCCAACGCTTGCGCCGCTTGTAGCTCTTGATGTCGCGGAAGCTCCGGCGCCCGCTCGAGGACAGGCCGAGATAGAACTCCTTGACGTCCTCGTTGCTGCGCAGCGCCGCGGCGTCGCCGTCGAGCACCACCCGCCCGCTCTCCAGAATGTAGCCGTAGCGGGCGTAGCGCAAGGCGACGTTGGTGTTCTGCTCGGCGAGCAGGAAGGTGACCCCGGCCTCGGCGTTGAGCCGGGCGACGATCTCGAAGATCTCCTCGACCAGCTGCGGCGCCAGGCCCATCGAGGGCTCGTCGAGCAGGATCACCTTAGGCCGGGCCATGAGCGCGCGGCCGATCGCGATCATCTGCTGCTCGCCACCCGAGGTGTAGCCCGCCTGCGCCCGGCGGCGCTCTTTCAGGGGCGGGAAATAGCGGTAGACCAGCTCGAGGTCCGCGGCGACCCCGGCCTTGCCGTCGGTGCGGGTGTAGGCGCCAGTCAGCAGGTTCTCCTCGACGGTCAGATGCTCGAAGCAATGGCGACCCTCCATCACCTGGACGACGCCGCGGCGCACCAGTTCGGTCGGCGACAGCGCGGCGACGTTGTGGCCGGCGAGCTCGATCGTGCCCTTGGTGACCTCGCCGCGCTCGACCCGGAGCAGGTTGGAGATCGCCTTGAGGGTCGTGGTCTTGCCGGCGCCGTTGGCGCCGAGCAGGGCGACCACGCCACCCTCAGGCACGGTCAGGGAGACCCCCCGCAGGACCAGGATGACGTGGTCGTAGACGACCTCGATGTTGTTGACCACGAGCAGGGCCCGGGCCGCCTCCGGCTCGGGCTGGAGGGTCGGCTCGGCCAGCGCGGTCGCGTTCACGACCGACGCCCGTGCTCAGCCCGGGCAGCTGCGCGGGGTGATCCCCTTCTCCTTGGCGTAGGCCTCGGCCGACGCCTCGATCATCGGCCGAACAACGTCCCTCATCGGCTTGATCCAGTCGCTGACGAACGACCACTTGCTGCCGTCCCACTGCTGGATGCGCAGCGCCTGGTCGCCCTCGTGATCGGCGCAGCTGACCTTGATCGGTGGGGTGAGGCCGGTCATGCCGAGCTCGGCGAGGCGCGCGTCAGTGATGTCGAGGTGCTCGAGCCCGTCGCGCACCTGCTCGCCGGTCAAGGGCTTCTGGCCGTAGATGCCCTGGGCGGTGCGGATCGCCTCGACCACGATCATGGCATTGATGATGCCGCGGTTGTAGAGGACCTCGCCGACCTTGTCGCGCTCGGCTTTGCCGAGCCCCTTGTCGTAGACGTATTTGAAGATGTCGTCGAACACCGGGAAGTTGGTGCCCGAGGCGTTGAAGGTGGCGGCCTTGTAGCCCTTGGCGGCCTCGCCCGCGGGCTCGACGTCGGGCTCGGCGCCCGACCACCAGACGCCGATGAAGTGGTCCATCGGATAGCCGACCGCGGCCGCCTCCTTGATCGCGGTCGAGTTCATGACCCCCCAGCCCCACATGAACACCCAGTCCGGGTGCAACTGGCGGCCGATCTTGAGCCAGGTCGCCTTCTGCTCGAGCCCCGGATGCGGCACCGGGAACAACGACAGCTCATAGCCGAACTTCTCGGCCAGCTTCTGCAGGGTCGGGATCGGCTCCTTGCCGTAGGCGCTGTCGTGGTAGACGAGCGCTAGCTTCTTGCCCTTGAGCTTGTCCAGGCCGCCTTCCTGGGCACCGATGTACTCGACCAGGGCGGACGCCTGGCTCCAGTAGGTCATGGGCAGGTTGAACACGTAGGGGAACACCCGGCCGTCGGCGGCGTCGGTGCGGCCATAGCCCATCGACAGGATCGGGATCTTGTCGACGGTGGCGCGCTCGATCAGGGCGTAGGTGATGCCGGTGCTGTAGGGATTGACCACCGAGGCGCCGGTCGGCGCGTGATCCTTCAGGCGCTCGTAGCATTCGACGCCGCGGTCGTTGTTGTAGGCGGTCTCGCACTCCTCCCAGGTGAGCTTGACGCCGCCGACCCCGCCGTCGCGCTGGTTGACCAGATTGAAATAGTCGTTCAGCCCGTTGGCGATCGGGATGCCGTCCGGCGCGTAGGGTCCGGTGCGGTAGACCAGCAGCGGGATGAACTGCTCGCCGCCGGCCAGGGCCGGGGCCGCCAACCCGCCCGACAGTCCGATCGCCGCAGCCAAGCCAGCCAGCAGCATGGTGGTCCTGAGGTGCATCGTCAGCCCCCTTGGTTTGTGATTCGGCATTGTTCGCCTGGCGAGAGCCGTCTCGCCCGCTCCCTTGTCCAGGACACTATCACGTTCGGCGGCGGGCAGCCAACTGTGACGCTCGCCCGGTCGCGCCGGCGTCGGGCGGGTCAGGGCGCGGCGCGCGCCAGCCGGTTCTCCACGACCCGGAACTTGACCCCCGGCGGCGGCTCGAGCGAGGCCGTCGCCTCGACCATCACCTGCACCCGGTCGTCGACGATCGCCCGGACCTGGCCGCTGATGTGATCGACCAGCTCACCCTCCGGAGGGCTCGTCCGCTCGAGCCGGACGCGGATCAGGTCGAGATCCTCCTGGACGATCTGGAAGCGCCGGATGCCCGGAATCTCGGAGATCGCCGTCGTCAGGCTGAACGGTGGCACGTGGCCGCCGTCGCGGCGGTGCACGCTGTCGGTCATACGCCCCTGGATCCAGCCCAGCCGGCCGAAGGTGCGGCCGCAGGGGCATGGGCCCGCCGGCCCGGGGCTGGCGAAATCACCGAGGTCGTAGCGGATCAGGGGCATCGCCCGGACGTTGAGGTTCGTGATCACGAGGCGGCAAAGGCCATCGGCGCCCGCGGGCAGGGTCTCGACCAGGACCGAATCCTCGGCCATGTGGTAGCCGTCGTGGGTCGCGCATTCCCAGGCGATCACGCCGAACTCGACGCTGCCGTAGACGTCGAAGACCGGGGCGCGGAAGCTCTCGACGAGCAGGGCGCGGGTCGCCGGGTCCAGGCTCTCCGACACGGTCACGACCGAGCGCGGCCGGTGCGCGGGGGTGCCGGTCGCGCGGATGTGGCGGGCGAGCTGGCGCAGCACCGAGACGTAGCCGTAGAGGATCGCGGGTCGATGACGGTTGAGCTCCTCAAGCAGGCGCTCGGGCGGCTCGTAGAACGTCAGCTTGCGCCAGCAGGTCCAGGTCGTGCCCGGCCGCTGGGGCCGCTCGACCACGAGCATCAGCCGGTCACCGAGCCGGTAGCCGGCGGCGGCGAGGGCGCGCAGGAAAAAGCCGTTGCGCTGATGCTCGGCGGGCAGCTCGCGGAAGGTCGTGAACGGGCGGCCGGTCGAGCCGCTGGTCACCATGCTGAGCAGCGCGTCGCGACGGAACGCCGAGCTCAGCCGGTCGGCTTCCGGCACCGCCTGCAGCTCGGCCTTGGTCATGATCGGCAGCCTCGGCAGGTCGGCGAGCGAGCGGATATCGTCCGGGCCAACGCCCGCGGCCTTGCAGCGCGCCCGGTAGTCGGGCACGGTCTGGTAGGCGTGGCGCACGAGCGCGCGCAGCTTTCGCTCCTGCTTGGCCCGGTTCAGGGCCGGGTCCGACCTCTGCCTGCGCAGGGCGCGCCGGTAGGCCAGCAGCCCGACCGCGGCGTTCCACAGGCTTTCGACTGCCCCTGGGATTGACCCGGCCAGCACCAAGGCGCTCCTCCCCAACCGTTAGAGTTTGCGTGTAGCCGTTATTTCGCCCCATGACCATCCGACGCGCTGGCCGCTGGCCGGGCCCGGTCCGGCGGCACGGCGCAGGGAGGCCTGGATCTCGGTGGACTTTGGCCCTACAAGCGGACCAACGGCCAAGGCATGGATCGGCAGCATCGCTCGGGTCGCGGGAGGCCTTCGTGCGGGTACCCGACGCCGCCGTCAGATCCTTGGAAGCCCGAAGCCTTCCTGGGAATGTGACGTGCGCTACCGCGTAGACGACCTGTTGGTGCTCGCCCGCTCGCCGCTCGGGCGACAGACGCTCGCGGTCCACGCCCGCTCGCTGTCCTGGCCGGTCCTGGGCCAGGTGGCGCGCCTCTATCGCCGCACCCTGCTACGCCGGGTGCGGCTGGTCGCGGTGGTCGGCTCGTTCGGCAAGACCACGACCAGGAACGTCCTGACCGCGGCCCTCGACGTACCGGGCACGCACGCCGGCGATGCCGGGCTGAGCCTGGTACCGTTGTCGATGCTGCGCATCCGCCCCGGCCAGAGCCACGGCGTGCTCGAGGTGCAGATCGACCGCAAAGGCCAGATGGCGCGCCATGCCACGACGGTCCGACCCGATGTCGTGGTGGTGACCTCGATCGGCAGCGAGCATCACGACAGCCTGGGGTCGCTCGACGACATCCTGGAGGAGAAGGCGAACATCCTGTCGGGCCTCCGACCGGGCGGGCTGGTCGTGTTGAATGGCGACGACCCGCGGGTGCGCGGGCTCGCCGCCCGGGTCGACGCCCGGGTGGTGACCTTCGGCATGGGCGCGGCGAACGACGTGCGCGCGAGCGACCTCCGCCTCGACTGGCCCCACGGCACGCGCTTCCGGCTGCATGCGGCCGGCGGGACGCGGGCGGTGCGCCTGCGTCTTCTGGGCCCCCAGGGGGTCCATGCGGCGCTGGCCGCGGTCGCCGTCGCGAGCGCCGAGGGGCGCACCCTCGAGGACACGCTGGCGGCCTTGGAGCGGCTCGAGCCGGAGACCGGCCGCATGCAGCCGGTCGCTTTGCCGAACGGGGTCCTTCTGCTGCGCGACGAGAACAAATCCGCGCTCGAGACGATCGATGCCGCCCTCGACGTGCTGGCTCAGATCCCGGCGCGCCGGATCGTGGTTCTGGGCGAGATCTCCGAGCCGCCCCGTCCGCAGGGCCCACACTACCGCAGGCTCGGTGCGCGCCTCGCGACGATCGCTTCCCGGGTGATCGTGCTCGGCTCCAGTAACAGCTTCAAGGGCTACGCCGGCGGTGCCGCCGATGCCGGTCTGGCGCGCACGGCGCTGGTCCACGCCAAGGGCGTGCGCCAGGCCGCGGAGATCCTGCGCGCGCTCGTCCGCGAGGGCGACGTGGTGCTGGTCAAGGGCCGCAGCACCCAGCGTCTCGAGCGCATCGTCCTCACGCTTCAAGGCCGCACCGTCGGCTGCGAGATTCCGTTCTGCAGCGCACCGGACATCCGCTGCGAGCAGTGCCCCATGGTCGAGCACGGCTGGCCCGATCCGGAGCTCGCGGCGACCGTCTGCGCGCCGGCGCTGCGGACGCGATAGCTGCGGCGCGATCCGATCGGCTGACCTGCACAGATCGTGATTGGCATCGGCCGGATCTTGTGGATAGGGTCGGCTCGAACCCAGCGTCGAACAGCCATGCCAGGGAAGGACGAGGTCGGATGCCTGGGGCGATGACGCCGCCCGGGTCCGACCCACAGAAACAGCCGCCTGGGTCCGACCCGCAGAAACAGGTGCCACTCCGCATCCTGATGATCAGTTACGAGTTCCCGCCCCTTGGCGGAGGCGTCGGTGTTGCCTGCAGACAGGTCCTCGATGAGATGAGTGGGTTTCCCGGACTGCGGGTCGACTTGGTGACGAGCGGTCCGGGACCGGCTCTGGAGTGCATCCAGTTCTCGCGCCGCGTGCAGATCCACAAGCTGCCGGTCGGCAGCAAGCCGTTCCTGCAATACTGGCGGCGCAGGGAACTTCTGCGATGGACCTGGAAAGCGCTGCGTTATGCCGACGATCTGGCTCGCCAGCAGCGCTACGACCTCTGTCACTGCTGGGGCGGATGGCCGCCTGGGATCATCGGATACCGGCTGCGACGAAGGCTTCCCTACGTGGTGGCGCTACGTGGCTCGGATGTGCCGGGTTACAACAAGCGCCTGCGGCTGCTTGATCCGCTCGTCTTCAGGCGCGTTTCCCGGCAGGTCTGGCGCGACGCCGCGCGCCTGCTCGCCCTCAGCGACAATCTTCGCCGGCTGGCATGGCGCACCCTGCCGGGGATACCGATCGAGATCCTGCCGAACGGCGTCGACATCGTCCGCTTCGCACCCGGATCCTCGAGACCGCCCTTGCCCCTGCTGTTCGTGGGGCGACTGATCGAACGCAAGAGCGTGCATCACCTGATCGAGGCCGTCGCGCGACTTGCCAAAAGCGACACCGGCGTGCGCCTGATGGTCGCCGGCGATGGACCCGAGCGGATGCGACTTGAGGCGCTTGCCGAACGACATGGCCTTGCAGCCAGCGTGGAATTCCTCGGCCACCTGCCTCCCGACCGATTGGCCGAGGTGTACCGCGCCGCATCCGTCCTGGTGTTGCCGTCGGAGACCGAGGCGCTGGGCAACGTCGTCCTGGAGGCGATGGCCTCGGGCCTTGCGGTCATCACCACTCGGACCGGAGCCAGCGAGCTGATCGACGGCAACGGCCAATTGATTGATGTGGGCAGCCCGCTATCGATCCAGGCCGCAGTCGAGCGCTACCTTCTCGACCCGGAATTGCTCATCCGGCACCAGCAGGCGTCGCGACATCTCGCCCAATCCATGAGCTGGCGGGCTGTCGCTCAAAATCTGTTGTCGATCTATCGCGAAATCGCGCAAGGGCCGGCGGCGTCCGGGTGCGCCAGCGTTTCTCCCGGCGCTGCGAGCTTCCGCGGCAGCCGGGGCGGGATCACCAGAGCCAAGGGGCTTTGACCAGCCGGGCCGCGCATCAGCCGAGGATGCCTCGGGTCGCGGTCGCTTCGGACTTCACGATCCGATACTTGCCGCCGGGCCCGGGCGCGATGTCTCGGACGACGCGGATCTCGGCGGTCAGCCCGCGCAGCACCGGTCGGAGACGCTCCTGGATCTGCCGGCGGCTCGCGTCGTCGAACTCCGGGCGCGGCACGACCAGGACCTCGAGACGGTCGAGCGCGCGCTGGACGATCTGGTATTGGCGCATCCCCGCCACGTTCTCGATCGCGCAGGTGAGGTCGTAGGGAGCCACCACGGTGCCGTCCTCGAGCGTGATGTAGTCGACGCTGCGGCCGAGCGTCGGTCGGGCGAGCGGCAGACCGCGCCCGCAGCTGCAGGCCCGCTCGACCAGCTCGCCGGTATCCCCGATCTCATAGCGCAGCAGCGGCATGGCCCGGTTGTAGAGGCACGTGACCAGCAGCGTTCCCTGCCTTGCGCCCCCTCCCGGGCCGGTCGGCTGCACTTCCAGCAGCAGCCAGTCGGTGTTGACGTGATAGCCTTCCCGGCGGGGGCATTCCCAGGCGATCTCCTTGACCTCGGTGCAGCCGTAGACGTCCAGCACGCCGGTCCCGAACGCCTCTTCGAGACCCGAGCGCGTGAGCTCGTCGAGCATCTCCCCGGAGGTGAAGACGAGGCGTGGCCTCAGACTGCCGGCCGCGGCCCGGCCCAGGTGCAGGAGATAGCCGGGAAACCCATAGAGCACCGCGGGCGCGAACGCGCGGAGCTGCGGCAGCACCTCATCGATCGGACGGTGGATCGAGAACGAACGCACGCGGCTCGAAACGGCCGCCGGTCGCGCCGTCGACTGCTCCTCCTGCAGGAGCGCGACCCGATCCCAGGGCCGGACGCCGCAGGCAAGGCGCGCCCTGAGCTTCAAGAGATGCTGGCCCATCAGCCAGGCATCGGGGTCGAAGTAGGACGTGGTCCGCCGGCCGGTCGCGCCGGAGGTCAACGACTGCTTGATGCGCGCTCGGTCGACCCCGCGGGCCAGCAGCTCGCCGGGGTCGCGGAGGTCGTCGCGGGTCGTGACCGGGAGCCTGGCGAAGTCGTCCGCCGAGCGGATGTCGTCGGGCGTGATGCCGAGGTCCTGAAAGCGGCGGCGATAGAACGGGGAACTCGCGAACGCGTGCCGCATGGTGGCCTGGAGCCGTTGCCATTGCAGCCGCTCGATCGTGGCCACCGGCAGCCATTGCTCCCGGGCCAGCCGCCGGTAGCGCACGAGACCTCGGAGCAACATTCCGACTCAGCTCGGCGGCGTGCTAGTAGGGAAACGGCCAGCGGCGCAGCTTTTCCTTGGCGATCTGCCACAGCCTGGCGAGGCCCTGCGGCTCGACGATCAGGAAGAAGATGATCAGGCCGCCGAAGATCATGAACTCGAGATTGGTGATCAGGTCGGTCGGCATCCGGAGGCCGAGCAGGCGGGGCGCGTTGCTGAGGAAGATCGGCAGCAGCACGATGAAGGCGGCGCCAAGGAAGGAGCCGAGGATGGAGCCCAGGCCGCCGATGATGATCATGAACAGGATCTGGAACGAGCGGTCGATCTGGAACGCCAGCGCCTCGACCGCGCTGGTGTAGATGAACGCCCACATGGCGCCCGCGATGCCGATGTAGAACGAGCTGATCGCGAACGCCGAGAGCTTGGCGGTCAAAGGCCGGATGCCGATGATCTCGGCCGCGATGTCCATGTCGCGGATCGCCATCCAGGAGCGCCCGATCTTGCACCGGGTCAGGTTCTTGGCGGCGAGCGCCAGCAGGGCGGCGACCGTCAGCGTGAACAGATACTTGGCCTCGGTGCTTGATTCGGCGCCGGTCACGAACACCTGGCCGAACACCGCGCGCGGCGGCGCGCTGATCACGCCCGAAGCGCTGTAGTTGCTGAACCAGGGCAGCTTGTTGAACAGCCAGACCAGGAAGAACTGGGCAGCGAGCGTCGCGACCGCGAGATAGAAGCCCTTGATGCGCAGGCTGGGCAGGCCGAACAGGAGGCCGACGCCGGCGGTGATCAGCCCGGCCAGCGCGAACACCAGGATGATGTTCATGCCGGGGAAGGTGGTCGCGAGCTTGAAGGCGGCGAACGCGCCGCAGGCCATGAAGCCGCCGGTGCCGAGCGACAATTGGCCCGCGTAGCCGGTCAGGATGTTGAGCCCGAGGGCTGCGATCGAGAACACCAGGAACGGCAGCAGGATCGTGTCGAGCCAGTAGCGATCGGCGACCAGCGGCACGACGACGAAGGCGACCAGGAGGATCGCCGCCAGCCCGATCCGGTCCTGGCGGATCGGCAGGATCGCCCGGTCGGCGGCGTAGCTGGTCTTGAACTGGCCGGTCTCGCGATAGAGCATTGCCTTCGGTCCCCGCGCGCCTGGTCTCAGACGCGCTCGATGATGCGCTCGCCGAACAAGCCCTGCGGCCGAAACAGGAGAAAAACCATCGCCAGCATGTAGGCGAACCAGTCCTCGATGCCGCCGCCCAGGGCATCGCCCCAGAACACCTCGGCGATCTTCTCGCCGGCGCCGATGATCAGGCCGCCGACGATCGCGCCCGGCACCGAAGTGAAGCCGCCCAGGATCAGGACCGGCAGCGCCTTGAGCGCGACCAGGGCGATCGAGGGCTGCACGCCGAGCTTGGTGCCCCACATGATGCCGGCGACCAGCGCCACGATGCCGGCGACCGACCAGACGATGGTCCAGATCACCTTGAGCGGGATGCCGACGCTCATCGCCGCCTGATGGTCGTCCGCGACCGCGCGCAGCGCCCGGCCGATCGCGGTGTACTGGAAGAACAGCGCGAGGCCCGCGACCAGGGCGCCGCAGGTGACCGCCGCGAACATGTCGAACTGGTTGATGTAGACGCCGCCGACGATCCAGGGCTCCTGGGGAATGCCGAGATCGAGGACGCGCACCTGGCTGCCCCAGACCGCCTGGCCGAAGCCGTCGAGGAAGAAGGTGATGCCGATGGTCGCCATGAACAGGCTGATCGCCGCCTGGTTGACCAGCGGCCGCAGCACGATCCGCTCGATCACGGCAGCGACCACGATCATGATGCCGATGGTGACCGCGAAGGCGAGCCAGGGGTTGAGCCCGACTTCGTCGATCAGGCCGGCAAAGCACAGGGCCGCGAACAGCACCATGCTGCCCTGGGCGAAGTTGAACACGCCTGATGCCTTGAAGATCAGCACGAAGCCGAGCGCCACCAGCGAGTACATGACCCCGGCCATCAGCCCGCCGATCAGCACCTCGACGAAGAACAGAGGCGCGCTCGCGATACTGACGAACGGATCGACGAGGACCGCGTTGAGGACGCTCACGACGCCCCCTCCTGCTCCACGAGCCAGCGCTCGAAATCGGCTTTGAGCACCTCAATATCAGCGATCCAGGTTTGGACCTCGGCCGCCGACGGGATTGGCACCTCACCCCCGCCGGGGTATCGAAAGGTGACCGCGAAGTCGGAAAATTGATCCAAGGCCGAGAAACGCTCCTTGAGCGCAAAGTCCTCCGGCATCTCCTTTGCAACATCGGCGATTTCGTGCGTCTTCTCTGGGCGAATCCGATGCGCGACCAATGCGGCCTTGGCCAGCTTTTCGGCGGCTTGCTGAACATGAAACGCACCGCGGTCCGGCACCACCCTTGGACCATAAACACAGCTGAATGCGGCATCCAGGTCCCGCTGGACCTGCTGAAGCCACTCGCGCACCACGTCCACGTTGAACATCCCCAGATCCGACGGCCTCGCCTGGCTAAAAACCCCCCTTATGGATGGATGAAGCTGAATGCCATCGACCTCCACCTCAAACTCAAGCGTGCCAACTTCGTGCCTTCGCCACGCGTAAGCACTTTCGCGGCTGAAGCAGATGTTAGCCTCGATGCGATCGCTGCGCACCAACGACCACCACGCGCTGGGCTTGAGCTTCTCGCGTGGATACTGATCGTCCAGGACGACCATCAGATCGTAGTCGCTGTCCTGCCATGCTTCGCGTCGTGCGCGGCTGCCGAACAGGTAGATCGCGATAGGCGCGAACGCATCGACCAGCTTGCCCACTACGCGGTCGAGCTCTTCGGGATCATCGATCTGCGGCTTCGCCCGGATCAGTGTGTCACTCATGGGCAACCCCGAGGTAAGCCTCGATCACGGCGGGGTCGTTGCGCACCTCATCCGGGGTGCCGTCGGCCAGCAGCCTGCCGTAGTCGAGCACCACGACCCGGTCCGAGATGTCCATGACCACGCTCATGTCGTGCTCGATCAGGGCGATCGTGGTGCCGAACTCCTCGTTGACGTCGAGCACGAAGCGGCACATGTCCTCCTTCTCCTCGAGGTTCATGCCGGCCATCGGCTCGTCCAGCAGCAGAAGGTCCGGCTGCATCGCCAGCGCCCGGCCGAGCTCGACCCGCTTCTGCAGGCCGTAGGGCAGCTGGCCGACCGGCGTGTTGCGGATCGCCTGGATCTCGAGGAAGTCGATGATCTGCTCGACGAACGCGCGGTGCGCCAGCTCCTCGCGCCGGGCGCGCCCGAGGTAGATCGCCTGCTCGAGGAAGTTGGCGCGCATCTTCAGGATCCGGCCGGTCATCAGATTGTCGAGCGTGCTCATGCCCCGGAACAGGGCGATGTTCTGGAAGGTGCGGCCGATGCCCTGGACCGCGGCCTCGTGCGGGCGCATGTGCCGCCAGGTCCGGCCCTTGTAGGTGATCGTGCCCTCCTGCGCCTGGTAGAAGCCGTTGATCACGTTCAGCATCGAGGACTTGCCGGCGCCGTTCGGGCCGATGATCGCGCGGATCTCGCGCTCGCGGACATCGAAGCTCACGTCGGTCAGCGCCGCGACGCCGCCGAAGCGCAGCGTGATGCCGTTGACCTCGAGCAGCACCCGGTCGAGCTGACGCCTGCGGCCGGCGCGGGCGGTCGGCTCCGTGAGCGCGACCATGATGCCCGCCTACTCCGCGGCCTGCTGGATCAGCAGCGCCTCGGGTGCTGCGTCGTGGATCGCCATCTCGGCGGCGATCCTGCCGGTGCGGCCGTCCTCGAAGGTGACCTCGGTCTCGACCGCGACCTTGCTCTGGCCCGAATAGAGCGCGTCGATCAGGGTCCGGTAGCGCTCGTCGATCACGCCGCGGCGCAATTTACGCGTCCGGGTCAGCTCGCCGTCGTCGGCATCCAACTCTTTGTAGAGTAGCAAAAAACGGCTGATCCGGTGGGCCGGCGGCAGGCTCGCGTTGACCTTCTCGACCTCGCCGGCGACCAATTGGTAGACCTCGGGCCGGCCCGCGAGGTGGGTGTAGGTCGTGAACGCCAGCCCCTGGCCCTCGGCCCATCTGGCGACCATGGCATAGCGCACGCACAGGATCGCGGTCACCGCCGGCCGGCCGTTGCCGAGCACCACGCACTCACCGATGTAGGGCGAGAACTTGAGCTTGTTCTCGATGAACTGGGGCGAAAAGCGGACGCCCGTGGCGGTCGTGGCGATGTCGCGCAGCCGGTCGACCACCACCAGCCGGCCCTGCTCGTCGAGATAGCCGGCATCGCCGGTCTTGAGCCAGCCGTCCGCGGTCATCGCCGCCTGGGTCTCGTCCGGCTGCTTGAAGTAGCTCTTGAACATCCCGGTATGACGCACCCGGACCTCGCCGAGCCCGGTCGGGTCGGGATTGTGGATTTGGAGCTCGGTGTTGTCGAAGGGCAGGCCCGAGCTGTCGAAGTCGAGCTCGCCGCCGGTCTGGATGGTATAGGCGCCGGCCGCCTCGGTCTGGCCGTAGAGCTGGCGCAGCGGCACCCCCATGGCGAGGAAAAATCGGAACGTATCGGGGCCCAGCGCCGAGCCGCCGGTCGCCGCCGACTTGACCCGCGACAGGCCGAGCCGGTCGCGCAGGGTGTCGAACAGCACCCGGTCGGCGAGCCAGGAGCGGCGGCCGGCATCGAGCGCCTTCAGCCCGGCGGCGACCGCCCGACGGAAGATCGCCTGGCTCGGCCGGTTGGCATCGAGCATGCGCGCGTGCACGTCGGCCGAGATCTGCTCCCAGACGCGCGGCGCGAACAGCACATGGGTCGGCCCGATCTCGCGCAGATCCTGGATCACCGTGCGGTCGTCCTCCGGGAAGTTGACCCGGATGCGCGAGAGCAGCGGCATCAGCGCGACGTAGACCTGCTCGACGATCCAGGGCAGCGGCAGGATCGAGACGTACTCGTCGGTGGGCGCGCGCGGCTCGGCGCGCAGGTAAGCGCAGACATGCTCGAGCAGCGGCCGGTGCTGCAGCATCGCGAGCTTGGGGTGGGCGGTCGTGCCCGAGGTTGTGCACAAGACCGCGACCTCGTCGCCGCGGCCTTCGGCCACCAGCTGCTCGAACCGGCCGGCGGGCTGATCCTGTCCGCGCTCGATCAGCTGCGCACGCGAGAGCAGCCGGGGGTCGGCATATTTGCGCAGGCCGCGCGCATCGTTGTAGACGATCCAGCGCAATCCGGGCAGCTGGCCCGCGATCTCGAGCAGCTTGTCGACCTGCTCCTCGTCCTCGGCGAAGGCGATCTTGGCCTCGGCATAGCCGAGCAGATACTCCACCTCCTTGGCAAGCGCGTCCTCGTAGATGCCGAGCGACATGGCGCCGACGCTCTGCGCCGCGAGCTCGGCCCAGAGCCAGTGCGGCCGGTTGCGGCCGATGATCCCGACCACGTCGCCGCGGCCGAGCCCGAGCGCCAGCAGCCCGAGCGCCAGCTCCTGAACCCGGGCCTTGGAGTTGGCCCAGCTGTAGGCGTGCCAGATACCGTAGTCCTTCTCGCGCAGCGCGACCTCGGCACCGAAGCGGGCGGCATTGTGCAGCAACAGCTTGGCGGTGGTGTCGGCCTGCGCAATCTCGGGCAGCTGCATGGTCAAGGTGCCACCCCTCGCGCCCTCCGCCCTCGGCGCGAGGCGGCCAGGCGGCACGGCCCACCGCTGCCTTGCCCGCCGCGCCCTTTCCTACGGGCCGGCCCTGATCGCGCTGCGGTGCGCTCGACGACGTCGGACACCGGAATCCGCCTCCCGGGGCGTTGGCTCAAACGAACACGAGCCGCCCGGTCTCCGCGCACCGATGGCCGCGGCGACCAGGCGATCCGTCCCTGCCTCTCAAGCTTAGCTATAACCGGCGCCGCCCGGCAAGGCTAGTGCCCCGCCCCTGGACCGGGCGCTTGGACACCCTCCGTGTCAACCAACGGGACGACAGCGTTCCGGATCCCGTGGTCGGGTCGCGCCTTCGCGTTGCCCAGCACCCGAGCCCGCCGGCATATAGGCTTTGTTAGCGCGCGGCGCGGATACTGAACTGCTCGCACCAGCTTTCGGCGGCAGATCATGATCCTATCGACCAACCCGCGGACCGATCTCGGACCCCGCGCGCTCCGGGCCTTCGGCAGCCGGGCCGGACGGAGCGACATCCTGAGGGTTCTTATCCTGCTGGCCGGGACGGCCGCGCTCGCGTCGTTGGTCGACATCCGGGGGCTGTTCGCCGAATTGTCGAGCCACGGCTGGGGCTGGCTGCTCGGCGAGGTCTGGGCGCTCCTGATCGCGCTCGCGATCGCATCCGGCATGCTCGCCGTGAGGCGCACGCAGGAGCTCGGCGTCGAGGTCGCCCGCCGGCAGGAGGTCGAGCGCCGGCTGGTCGAGCTCGCGGACCACTCAGTGGTGGAGGCCGCCGCCCCCGCCCCGGACCGCCTCCCCGGCGGGTCGTCGGAGTGGACCTTTGAGATCGACGCCGACCAGCAGCTGACCATGGTGTCGGACAACGCGCCGCCGGCGCTCGCCGAGCTGGCGCGGGCGCGGGCCTTCTGGCGGCCGGGCGGGCCGTTGGCCGACGACGAGGCCTGGGTGCGCCACCGCGGCGATCTGGTCCGCGGCCGCGCCTTCCAGGACTTCCAGTTCCGGATTGCCGACGCCGACGGCAGGGATCGGCATCTGCAGATCAGCGGCTGGCCGGTCCACGACCGCGCCGGGCAGCTGACGGGCTTCCGCGGCACCGGCACCGACATCACGCGCGCCGTGGTCGCCGAGGCCGAGGTCCGGCATCTCGCCGCGCACGACCCGATGACCGGCCTGCCGCACCGGGGCGAGCTCTGCGAACGCCTCGCCCAGGCGGTGGCGCGCGCCCGTCATGGCGAGCCGGCGGCCCTCTTGTGCCTCAACCTGGATCGGTTCAGCGAGATCAACGACACCCTGGGCCCTGGGATCGGCGATCAGCTGATCAAGGCCTGCGCCCAGCGCCTGCAAGCCTGCGTGCACGAGACCGGCATGATCGCCCGGACCGGCGGCGACGAGTTCGCGATCCTGCAGCCACGGATTCGCGAGCCGGCCGATGCCGAGGCGCTCTGCCTGCATCTGCAGGGCTGCCTGGTCGAACCCTTCGAGATCGAGGGCCGCAGCCTGACCGTGACCGCCTGTATCGGCGTCATCCTGATCCCTGGCGACGGCGACTCCGCCGACGAGCTGCTCAAGCACGCCGACATCGCGCTGCGCTGGGCCAAGGGCGAGGGCCCCGGCAGCCGCCGCCGCTTCGAGCCGGACATGGACGCCGAGCTGCGCGAGCGCAGCGCCGTCGAGGCCGACCTCTGGCACGGCTTCGCCGCCGGCCAGTTCGAGCTCCACTATCAGCCCCAGATCGCGGCCGAGACGCAGGCGGTGATCGGCCTCGAGGCCCTGCTGCGCTGGCGGCATCCGACCCTGGGACTGGTCCAGCCGCGGGAATTCCTGCCGATCGCCGAGGCGATCGGCCTGATGGTGCCGCTCGGCGCCTGGGTGTTGCACGAGGCCTGCGCGCGCGCCGCGGCCTGGCCGAAGATCCGGGTCTCGGTCAACCTGTCGCCGGCGCAGTTCCGGCAGCGCGATCTGGTCGCCCTGATCCAGCAGACGCTCGAGCAGACCGGGCTCGCGCCCGAGCGGCTCGAGCTCGAGATCACCGAGGGTGCCGTGCTGAGCGACACCCACCTCGCCTGCGAGATCCTGGACCGGCTCAAGCAGCTCGGGGTCACGATCGCGATCGACGACTTCGGCACCGGCTATTCCAGCCTCAGCTATCTGCAGAAGTTCGACCGGATCAAGATCGCGCGCTCGTCGACCAGCACGCTCGGCCGCCACGACCAGGCCGACGTCATGGTGCACGCGATCCTCGGCCTCGGCCGCGTGCTCGGCATGGAGGTCTGCGCCGAGGGCGTCGAGACCCCCGAGCAGAGCGCCTGGCTGCGCGCCGAGGGCTGCACCGAGCTCCAGGGCTTCCTGTTCAGCCGCCCGCTCGAGGCCGCCGAGCTCGACGCGTTCATCCGCGGCACGGTGGAGGCCGAACTGCCGGTGACCGCCTACGAGGCCGCGCCGGCGGCCTAAGCCCACGGCGGGCCTTCGGACGCAACGCGTCCACTCGAACCTCCAGGCTCGCTCGCCGAGCGGCGCTCGGCGGCCGGATCGCCCACTCCCGACCGCCTACTTGAACCGCGCCTCGCGGAAGAACGGGCGATTGAACGGGAAGATTGGCAGGTCGAGGTTGTCGCGCATCGCCCAGACGATCACCTGGTGATGCAGCGGGATGTAGACGATGTCGTCGAGCACGATCTTCCAGACCTCCTCGATCATCGCGTCGCGGGCATAGGTGATCATCTCCTTGTCGATCTTGTCGATCAGGGCGTCGACCCGTGGGTTGGAATAGCCGGACGCGTTGGCGCTGTCCCCGGTCCGGTACTGGTGGACGAAGATGAACTCCGAATCGAGCGCCCCCCAGCAGTCGAACCAAAAGTCGGTCTCGCGATTGTCGAAATTGGCCCAGGCAACCTCCCTCGGCTGGGGGTTGGCGGTGGCGGCGATGCCGATCTCGTTGAGTTGCGCGGCGATCATCCGGCAGATCGCCTCCTCGTTGGCTATGGGTGAGTTTTTGGAACAGTCGAGGGTGACGCTGAAGCCATCCGGGTAGCCGGCGGCGACGAGAAGGGCTTTGGCTGCCACAGGATCGTAAGGCAGTCGCTGGTCCAGCCCGGGCGCGTAGCCGTTGACGCCGGGAGGGACGAGCATCCCTGCCGGGCGCGCGAGCCCGAGCATGACGTTCTTGCGAATCGCCTCGATGTCGATCGCCTGATAGATCGCCTGGCGGACCCGCCTGTCCTTGAAGGGATTTCTGCCCTTGATGTTGGACGAGCGCAGTTCATCCCGACCCTGATCGAGGCCGAGCCAGACGGTGCGCAGCTCGGGCGCCTCCGCGAGCTTCAGGCCCGGCGTGCTCCGGATCCGATCGAGCGCCGAGAGCGGCGGCGTGGTCAGCAGGTCGAGGTCGCCCCGGAGCAGCGCCGCCAGGCGCGCCTCGGCATCGGGGATCGGCGTGTACTCGATCCGGTCGATATTGTGCGGGTAGCGCTCGAGGCCCCACCAGTCGGGGTTGCGCACCATGACCACCCGTCCGTTCGGCTCGAACTCTTTCAGGACGAACGGGCCGGTACCGTTGGCGTGCCGGGAGGCGTAGTTCTCCTGCTCACCAGCGCTGGCGTTGACTGGCACCCGGGCGTCGTGCGCCGCCGCCCAGCGTTCCGACATGATGTCAATGCCGCGCACCTTCTCCGAGAGCTGCGGGTCCGGGAACTTGGTCTCGATGCGGACGGTGTGCTCGTCGACCGCCCGCACCTCGGCGATGCTCTGGATGCGGCCAGCCAGACCCTGCGGAAGCTCGGTCTTCGCGCGCGTGAAGCTGAAGACGACATCGCTGGCCGTAAGCGGGGTGCCGTCGTGAAAGCGGACATTCGGGCGCAGGTCGAACTCCCAGATCGTCGGTTCGACCAGCCGCCAGGCCACGGCGAGCTGGGGCACCAGCTCCCAGTTGGAATCGAGCCCGTCAAGCCCCTCGTAGATCTGCGCGAGCTGGGCCCAGGTCTGGGTATCGTCGTAAGCATGCGGGTCGGCAGTCAGCGCCCCACCGACGCTCGCCCAGCGCAGCACATTCCCGGCCGCGGCCGGGCCGGCGCACGCGAGCTGAACGGCCATCAGACCGGCGAACAATAGCCTGGACCAATTCATCGGACGATCCTTCCGACAGGCATCGGCAGGCTAGATCTGGCCATCCGGAAATGGAAGGCTGCTTGCAGGCCAAAATCCTTAGGGCCTTGCTGTCCGGTCGGTCGTTGTCCGATCGGGCTCGCCTTACCCTCATCGCCCGGGCTCGACGGGCAAGCCGCGCGAAAGCCGCGCCCGGCCTTGAAGGCCGGGTGAAACCGGTCCGCGGGCTCTCAGGCGAGCTTCGGCCGCGCCCGCTCGCAGATCGCCGCCGGATCGAGGCCGCGCGGCAGGGCGCCGAACTGCCGCCCGCCGCCATCGGCCAGGCGCGAGGCGCAGAAGGCGTCGGCGACCGCGGGCGGGGCGTGCTGGACCAGGAGCGCGCCCTGCAGGGCCAGCGCCAGCTGCTCGACCAGGCGGCGCGCCTGCGCCTCGGGGTCGGGGGGCTCGCGCAGGCGGTTCTTCAGCCGGACCAGCCAGGCATCGAGCCTGAGATCGGCGCCGCGCGCCCGCTCGAGTTCGGCCAACAGGGCGTCCTGGGCGCCCGGATCCCGGGTGAGCGTGCGCAGCGCGTCGAGGCAGACGACGTTGCCGGAGCCTTCCCAGACCGAGTTGACCGGCGCCTCGCGGTACAGGCGCGGCAGGATCGAGGTCTCGACGTAGCCGTTGCCGCCCAGGCATTCGAGGGCTTCGCCGATCGCGGCCGGCGCCCGCTTGCAGATCCAGAACTTGGCGACCGCGGTCGCGAGGCGGGCAAAGCTCGCCGCCGCCGGGTCGTTCGCCGCGGCGTCGAAGGCGCGCGCAAGGCGCATCGCCAGGACCAGCGCCGCCTCGGCCTCGAGGACGAGGTCGGCGAGCACGCTCTTCATCAGCGGCTGGTCGATCAGCCGCTTCTGGAAGGCGCTGCGGTGGGCGGCGTGGTGGAGCGCCTGGGCGACCGCCTGGCGCATCAGCGCGGCCGAGCTCAGCGCGGCGTCGAGCCGGGTGTGGTGGACCATCTTGATAATCGCGCGCACGCCATGGCCGGGCTCGCCGATCAGCTGCGCCACGGCGCCGGCGTACTCGATCTCGGCCGAGGCGTTGGCGCGATTGCCGAGCTTGTCCTTGAGCCGCTGGATGTGCATGGCGTTGCGCACCCCGTCCGCCCGCCAGCGCGGCACGAAAAAGCAGGTGAGACCGGCCTCGGTCTGCGCGAGCGTCAGGAAAGCGTCCGACATCGGCGCCGAGCAGAACCATTTGTGGCCGACCAGCAGGAAGCTGCCATCGCCCACCGGCTCCGCTGTCGTGCTGTTGGCGCGCAGATCCGAGCCGCCCTGCTTCTCGGTCAGCGCCATGCCGATCAGAGCGCCGCGCTTGCCGGCGACCGGCTGTGAGCTCGGATCGTACTCGGCCGTCAGGACCTTGGGCGCCCAGGCCCCGGCGACCTGAGGCGCCTGACGCAGCACCGGCAGCGCCGCGAAAGTCATGGCAAGCGGGCAGCAGACGCCGCTTTCGACCTGATTGAGCAGAAAGGCCGAGGCCGCGCGCACGACCTGGGCGCCGGGGCGGGGATCGACCCAGGGTAAGGCGTGCACCTGCTCGGCGACCGCCCGGCGCATCAGCTCGTGCCAGGCGGGATGGAATGCGACCTCGTCGATCCGGTGGCCGAAGCGGTCGTGGCTGTGCAGGACCGGGGGGTTCTGGTTGGCCAGTTCGCCGAGCCGGAGGGTCGCGGCCTCGCCGAGCCAGGCGCCGAACCGGACCAGCCGGTCTTCGCCCCAGCTGCCGCCCTCGCGCGCCACCGCTTCGCAGAGCGCCGCATCCTGCTCGAACAGGTTGTAAGCCTCGAGCGGCGGCGGTTGGTTCAGAACCTCGTGGGTGGCGAACAGGGTCGGCTGTGCAGTCATCCCGTCTCTCCCCGGCGCGGGCGTCCGCGGCGCGCCTGCAGCCCGGCCACGGGTAGAGGTACACTTGGCGCCAATAGTCTTGAAGTCGTGCTAACGCTATGCGTCGCTGGGCGCTCAGGACCCTTCAGAGAGCTTCGGAAACAGCCGCGGCAAAGCCTCGATCCGCCGCCAGCCATCGCCGCGCGCGACCGGCTCGACCGCGATCGCCTCGAAATAGGCGTCGAGCACGGCGGCGCGCTCCTCGGCGAGCGGCGGCGCGCAGTAGTCCTCCTCCTCCCAGACCGCGCCTGCGGCCTCGACGCGGGCGTTGCGCAGGCCCTTGGTCAGCGCGCGGCCGAAGGGCTGCAGATCGATGAAGGCATCGGCCGCGAGGCGCTCGGCAAGCTCGCCCTGCCGGTCCGGCCGGATCCGCGCGCGTACCAGATAGTGGGCCATCGAGATCCCCTTTTGCGCCTAGAACTTCTCGGACCAGGGCCGCAGATCGAGCTCGAGGGTCCAGGCGCTGCGCGGCTGCAGATGCAGCTGGTAGTAGCTCTCGGCGATCGCGTCCGGAGCGAGCAGCGCGTCCGGGCCGCGCCCGGCCGCCAGATGCTGGTAGCGCTCCGACATGATCTGGCCATCGATCACCACATGGCCGACGTGGATGCCCTGGGGACCGAGCTCGCGCGCCAGGCTCTGGGCGAGCGCGCGCAGGCCGAACTTGGGCACCGCGAGATTGGCAAAGCGGGCACCGCCGCGCAGCGCCGCGGTGGCGCCGGTGAAGATGATCGTGCCCCGGCCCAGGGCCAGCATGCGCCGGGCCGCGCCTTGTGCGACCAGGAAGCCCGCGAGGCAGCCGACCCGCCAGCAGCGCTCGAAGTCGGCGGCCAGGGTTTCGAGCACGCCGCCCGGCTCGAAGGTGCCCGCATTGAACACCACCAGTTCGGGCGCGCCGAGATCCCGCTCCACCGCCTCGAACAGATGGCCGACCGCGGCCTCATCGGTGGCATCGCAGGCATAAGCCCTGGCCCCCGCGACCGGCGTCTCGTGCAGCATTTGGTCGAGGCGATCCTTGGCCCGCGCGGCCATCGCCACCGCCATGCCGGCGCGCGCGAACCGCCTGACCAGGGCAAAGCCGAGCCCCGGCCCGACCCCGATCACCACCGCCGCCCGCCGCTCCGCCATCGCGACTCCTCCCCGGGCTCGCCGTCGATCCCCGGCAACCATTCATTTAGATTTGGCAGCAGACCCTGCCAGCGAGGAGCTTCAGGATCGCGGCGATCTGGTCGGTGGCCGCGCGCCGTCCGGCTCTGGCGCCCGCCGGGTCGATCTCGACTTGAGCGCGCGCTTCAGGTGGCGGGTGCGAGGTCCGCCTCGTAGGCGAACAAGGCGGCCGAACCGCCAGTGTGCAGGAAGACCACGTTCTGGTCGGCGTGGAAAAAGCCCTTCCGGCAGAGGTCGATCAGGCCGGCCATGGCCTTGCCGGTATAGACCGGATCGAGCAGCAGGCCTTCGGTCTCGGCCGCGAGCCGGATCGCCTCGAGCGTGCCGGCCGTGGGCAGCCCGTAGCCGTCGCCGACGTAGTCGCCGTTCGCCATGACGCGCGCGCGGCTGATGTCGTGCTCAAGGCCGAGGTGGTGCGCGGTGGCGTTCGCGGTCCGCAGCACCGACTCGATCTGCGCTTCCGCCGGCCGGCGGACGCAGATGCCGAGCACGTCGATCCCGGAACTGGCGCCCTCGAGGCCTGCGACCAGGCCCGCCTGAGTGCCGGTGCTGCCGGTCCCGACCACCACGCAATCGATCCGGAGGCCGCGGTCGTTCGCCTGCTGCAAAAGCTCGAGCGCGGCGTTGACGTAGCCGAGCGCGCCGACCGCGTTCGAGCCGCCGCCCGGGATGATATACGGCCGCCCGCCCTGCGCGCGCACCGCTTCGGCGACCCCGGCACAGGCCCCGTCCATGTCGGTGTCGGCGGCGACGAAGTGGAGCCTCGCCCCGAACAGCCGGTCGAGCAGGACGTTGCCGGTCGCCTCGTACCCCGGCCCGTGCCCCGGCACCCGGCGCTCGAGCACCGCCTCGCAGGCGAGGCCGTGGCGGGCGGCGGCGGCCGCGGTCTGGCGGACGTGGTTGGACTGCACGGCACCATGGGTGATCAGCGTGTCGGCGCCCTGCGCCCGCGCGTCGCCGAGCAGGAACTCGAGCTTGCGCGTCTTGTTGCCGCCGGTCGCGAGGCCGGTGCAGTCGTCGCGCTTGACGTAGAGGCGCGGGCCCTGGAGCCGCCGGGTGAGGTTGGGCATCGGCTCGAGCGGGGTCGGCAGATGGGCGAAGAGAACGCGGGGAAAGCGGGCGAGATGCATGGCGGGGGCTGGCCTTCCTCTCAATTCCTGGCGGGCGGATGGCAGGCGCCAGTCTAGTCGGGCAGCGGCAGGCGACCAACGGCTTTATCGGGCGGCACGCCCGCGGCCCCGAGACTTAGGCCCAGCCTTAAGAGACCTGGGCCCAGCCTTACCAGCCTTAAGAGAAGACACACTGATTCCGGGGATAGTGCGTCCGACCTGCGCGATCTGCACCGAACCGGATCGATGCCCGCCAATCGAGCGAACGCCGACGCGGCGCCTGACAACGCCGATGCCCGCATCCTGGTGCCGATCGCAGCCCTGGTGGTCGCGGCGCTTGGGCTGCTCGCGGGCACGCTCTGGTTCGCCAGCGCCAGCCAGGACGAGCTCGCCCGCCAGCACGAGCGGCAGCTGATCGAGCATGCCATCGCCATGGTGCGCCGGCAGACCGCCCTCACCGCCAAGGACTACGGCTTCTGGGATGACGCCGTGCAGCATCTGGTGCTGGCGCTCGACCTGGAATGGGCCGACGGCAACGTCGGCGCTTACATCCATGACACCTTCGGCTTCGAAGACTCCTTCGTGCTCAACGGCGACAACCAGACGATCTACGGTCAGATCGATGGCGCGCGCTCCGGTGCCGACGCCTTCATCACGCTCGGCGCGCCGCTCGCGCGCCTGATCGCCCAGGCCCGCGCCGCCCCGATCGCCGCCGACAAGGCGCCGGAACCGGCGACCGGATTGCTCAAGGCCGGCGACGACGTGGTGGTCGCGGCGGTCAGCCCGCTGCTGCCGCAGGCCGGCTCCACCCTGCACCTGCCGCCCGGGCCGCGCTCCGTCCTGGTCTTCGTCAAGCATCTGGGGCCGGAGTTCGTGGCCCAGATCGAGGCCGACTTCAGCTTGCAGGAGGTGCAGATCGGCGCGCCGTCCACCACCGCTGGGACGGCTCGGATCCGGCTGCTTTCGCCGACCGGCGGCGAACTGGCGGTGGTCACCTGGGTACCCCAGCAGCCGGGCCACAAGCTGCTCGTCTGGCTCGCCCCGGCACTGCTCGCGGCGCTCGTGGTCTTTCTCGGCTTCGCCGGCATCGCGCTGCGCAACATCCGGCTCGCCGCCGCTGTCATCCGCGACGGCAAGACACGCTTTCGCGACATCGCCGAGGCCAGCTCCGACTGGCTCTGGGAGACCGACGCCGAGCTTCGGGTCGCGTTCGTCTCGGAGCGCTTCGCGACCATCGCCGGCATCAGCCCGGAAACGATCCTGGGCCGTCCGCTGACCGAGCTTTTGCATCCGGCCGAAGATCGCGAGCGCTGGCAGCGTCATCTGGCTGACCTGGCGGCACGGGAGCCATTTCGCGGGCTGCTGTGCCGCCTCGACGGGGTCGCCGACCGCGAGCACACCTTGCGCGTCGCCGGCAAACCGATCGTCGATCACAACGGGCGGTTCGGCGGCTATCGGGGGGCGGCCACCGACATCACCGCCGAGCTCTACGCCCAGACGCAGGCCCAGCACCTCGCCCGGCACGACCCGTTCACCGGCCTGCCCAATCGCCTGCTGTTGCAGGAGCGGCTGCAGCAGACGCTCGCCGAATGCCGCCGCCGCCACTGGGCGGCGGCCATCTTCTGCCTCGATCTCGACCGCTTCAAAGAGGTCAACGACCGCCTCGGCCACGCCGCCGGTGACCTTTTGATCAAGACCTGCGCCGTCCGGCTCGCGGCGGCCGTGCGCGAGATCGACACGGTCGCCCGGTTCGGCGGCGACGAGTTCGCCGTCCTGCAGGTCGGGATCGAGGATCTGGCCGACGTGCAGGGCCTGGCCGACCGCCTGCTGGCCGAGCTCAGCCGGACCTTCGACCTCGGCGGCCAGGAGGCCCTGGTCACGACCAGCATCGGCATCGCCATGGTTCCGGCCGATGGCGACGCGCCCGAACTGCTCCTGCAGAACGCCGACACCGCGCTCTACCGCGCCAAGTCCGAAGGCGGCAACCGCGCCCGCTTCTTCGAGGCCGGCATGGACGCGAGGCTGCAGGAGCGCAAGGCGCTCGAGGCCGATCTGCGGCAGGCCCTGCACAACGGCGAGCTCGAGCTCTACTACCAGCCGTTGATCGATCTGCGCCGCGACCGGCTCGCCGGGGTCGAGGCGCTGGTGCGCTGGCACCATCCGCGGCGCGGCCTGGTCGAGCCGGCCGCCTTCATCGAGCTCGCCGAGCAAACCGGTCTGATCATGCCGATCGGCGAATGGGTCCTGGCGACCGCCTGCACGCAGGCGGCGGCCTGGCCCGCGGTCCGGATGTCGGTCAACCTGTCGCCGGTCCAGTTCCGGCACGCCGACCTGGTCGCGGCGGTCAAGGCGGCGCTCGAACGCTCGGGCCTGGCGCCGGGCCGGCTGGAGCTCGAGATCACCGAGTCGGTCCTGCTGGAGGAGCCGCAGGAATCCCTGCTCACCCTGCTCCAGCTCAAGGACCTGGGCGTGCGCATCACCATCGACGACTTCGGCACCGGCCATTCGAGCCTCGGCCATCTGCGCACTTTTCCGTTCGACAAGATCAAGATCGATCGGTCTTTCGTGCGCGACCTCGATCGGGATCGCGACGCCGCGGCGATCATCAAGGCGGTGGTCACGCTCGGCCGCGGGCTTGGCATCGAGACCTGCGCCGAGGGGGTCGAGGATGCCAGCCAGCTGGCGCGCCTCGCGAGCGACGGCTGCGACGAGGTGCAGGGCTACCTGTTCTGCCGGCCGATGCCGGCCTATGACGTCCAGGCGTTCATCGAGCGCGTCGCTGACGGCTCGCTGGTCGCGGACTTGATGGTCGACAGGCCCGGCCGGCGGGCGTAACCATGGCGGCGGTGGTCGGCGCCACCGCCGGCCGCAGGTCGCGAGTTCGGCCGGTCGGGCCAAAGGTTTTGTCAGATCGAGCAGGTGAGCGAGATGTCCCTGGACCCCAGCAGGACGACGGTGCGCGAAGCCGTCGCGGTCTTCGACGAGGTCTATGAGCTCGATGGCGCGGTCGAGGACCTGCTCAAGGCGGGCTTCAAGAAAACCGACATGAGCCTGCTGGCGAGCGAAGACGCGGTCAAACAGAAGCTCGGCCATCGCTACGAGCGGGTCGAGGAGCTCGAGGACGAGCCGGATGCGCCGCGCATCGCCTATCGGACCCGGGCCTCGATCGGCGACAGCGACGACGTGATCGTCGGCACCCTGACCTATTTGCCGGCGGTCGTCGCGGCCGGCACCGTGGTCGCTTCGGAGGGCGTGGTCGCCGCGGCGATCACGGCCACGGCGATCGCCGGCGCCCTGATCGGCACCGTGTTGACCCGCTGGCTGGACAAGCATCACGCCCTGCAGCTGCAGGAGCAGCTGGACAAAGGCGGCCTCCTGCTCTGGGTCCGGACGCCCGATCAGGAGACCCAGCGCCGCGCCGTCGAGATCCTGACCCGCCACTCGGCGCACGACGTGCACCTTCACCAGCTGCCGGTCAAGCACGACTGAGATCTGATCCGGGGCGAGCCGGCCGCCGCGCTCGCCCCGTCCCCCGGCCCGCGCCGGGCCGCTCGATCGCCGGCTGATGCCCGGCCGCGTCCTGCCGGCCAGCGTCGTGGTCGCCGACAAAATCCCAAGCCACCAATCACTCTCGGGCAAAGTTGCGATTGATAATTAGAACAATTCCAATCGCATTAGAAGTTTGGAATCGTTCTACTTTGTTTTGACTTGCCACGATCTGTTCAGAGCGCTATCTTGCTTGGCATCGATTGTCGACAGCGACGCGTTCGCCAAGGAACCGAGACAATGCACCTCCCGACCCGCCGGACCGCCCTGGCCGCCGGCCTGCTGGCCGCCCCGCTGCTGGCCCTGGCGCTCGCGGCCAGCCCGGCACCGGCCGCCACCCAGCAGGTCAACATCTACTCGTCGCGCCACTACGACACCGACCAGCAGCTGTATGACGGCTTCACCAAAGCGACCGGGATCGAGGTCAACCGGATCGAGGGCGACGCCGATCAGCTGATCGAGCGCATCAAGGCCGAAGGCCGCAACAGTCCCGCGGACCTCCTGATCACGGTCGATGCCGGCCGGCTCTGGCGCGCCGAGCAGGCGGGCGTCCTGCAGCCGATCCACTCGAAGGTCCTGGACGAGCGGATTCCGGCCAGCCTGCGCCATCCCGACGGCCTCTGGTTCGGGGTCAGCAAGCGCGTGCGGATCATCATCTACGCCAAGGACCGGGTGCAGCCGGACGCGATCAAGACCTACGAGGAGCTCGCCGACCCGAAGTGGCGCGGCGCCATCTGCATGCGCTCCTCGACCAACGTCTACAACCAGTCGCTGGTCGCCTCGATGATCGCAGCCGACGGGCTCGAGGCGACCGAGCAGTGGGGCAAGGGGCTGGTCGCGAATTTCGCGCGCTCACCCCAGGGGGCGGACACCGACCAGATCAAGGCAGTCGCTGCGGGCGAGTGCGACATCTCGGTGGTCAACCACTACTACCTGGTCCGGCTGATCGAGTTGGACGACGAGGGCGACCGCGCGGTCGCCGCCAAGATCGGGATCGTGTTCCCCAACCAGGCCGGCCGCGGCGCCGAAGCCAACATCAGCGGCGTCGGCGTCACCGTCAACGCTCCGGACAAGGCCAATGCGATCAAGTTCCTCGAGTATCTGACGACCGATCAGGCTCAGATCTACTTCACCGAGGGCAATTACGAATTCCCGGCGGTGCCGGGAGTCCCGCTGGAGCCGGCGCTGGCCCGCCTGGGCGACTTCAAGACCGACCCGGTCAACGCCTCGGAGTACGGCCAGAACAATGCCGCAGCGGTCAAGCTCATGGACCGCGTCGGCTGGCAATGAGCGGTCCAAGCGCCTCGACGGCGGAGCGGCTGGGCTCAGAACAAGGGGGGAGCTCGCATCATGGTCCGCCGATGCCACCTGCTGCCGGCCGCGCTCGTGCTCGCGGTCGGCGCCTCTGCCGCCCCTGAGGGGGCGGCGGCCGCCGGCCCGGTCGACCCGACGGCCGTGCTCGTGACCTACGCCGACATCGCGCACGCCGCCTATCAGGACTCGCTGACCACCGCAAAGCAGCTGCAGGCGGCGGTCGACGCCCTGCTCGCCACCCCGAGTGCGGCGACCCAGCAGGCGGCCAAGGACGCCTGGAAAGCCGCGCGCGTACCCTATCTGCAGAGCGAGGCCTACCGGTTCGGCAACCCGATCGTCGACGACTGGGAAGGCCGGGTCAATTCCTGGCCGCTGGACGAGGGGCTGATCGACTACGTCGCGCCGTCCTACGGCACCGAATCCGCCGAGAACAAGTATTACATCGCCAATGTGATCGCCAACCCGGCGCTCACCGCCGGCGGCAAGACGCTCGACGCCGCCACGATCGACGCCCGGCTGCTGCGCTCGCTGCAGGAGGTGGGCGACGTCGAGGCCAATGTCGCGACCGGCTATCATGCGATCGAGTTCCTGCTCTGGGGCCAGGATCTGCATGGCACCGGGCCGGGCGCCGGCGAGCGGCCGTGGACCGACTACGCTGAAGGCGACCGGTGCACCGGCGGCCACTGCGACCGGCGGCGGGCCTATCTCAAGACCGCAACCGATCTCCTGGTCTCCGACCTTAAGGAGATGGTCGGCGACTGGGATGCCGGTGGTGCTGCCCGCCAGGCGGTCATGGCGGATGCGCCCAAGCACGGGCTCACCAGCATCGTGCTCGGACTCGGCAGCCTGTCCTATGGCGAGCTCGCCGGCGAGCGGATGAAGCTCGGCCTCATGCTCCACGACCCCGAGGAGGAGCAGGACTGCTTCTCCGACAACACCCACAACTCGCACTATTACGACGCGCAGGGGATCAGGAACGTCTACCTCGGACACTACCGGCGGATCGACGGCTCGATGGTCGAGGGCCCGAGCCTGTCCGACCTGGTGCGCGCCAGGGATCCGGCGCTCGATGCCGAAATGCGCGCCAAGCTGGACGCGACCCAGGCGGCCATGCAGACGATCAAGGATACCGCCGATCGCGGCACCATGGCCTACGACCAGATGATCGGCGAGGACAACCCCGAGGGCAACGCGATGGTCCAGGCGGGGATCGACGGCCTGCTCGACCAGACCAGGACGATCGAGAAGATCGTGGCAGCGCTCGATCTCGGGCCGCTCAAGCTGGAAGGCTCGGACAGCCTCGACAGTCCGGAGAAAGTCTTCCAGTGAGCGGAGGCGGTGCGTGCGGTTGAGTGCCCTCGCGCTGGCGGCGCTGCCCGGAGTGGTGCTGCTCGGCGCGATGCCGGCGCCCGTCTGCGCGGCGATGAGCGCCCAGCAGCGGGCGGCGATCCTGGCGCCGACCAACGACTTCACCAAGGCCGAGCGCTGGGAGGCGTTCTCGGGCGGCACCGCGACCAACCGCACGACCTTCACCCGCGATGCCTTCTCGGAGCCGTCGGCGAGCCTGTCGTTCGAGGAGCGCGCCGGTTTCGAGATCGGCAACGGCATCTTCCGGCGCGAGTGGGTGATCGCGCCCGCCTCCACCCAGGCCGCGGATGGCCTGGGGCCGCTCTACAACGCCCGCGCCTGCCAGAACTGTCACCTCAAGGACGGCCGCGGCCACCCGCCGACCGGGCCGGACGACACCGCGGCCTCGATGTTCCTGCGCCTCTCGATCCCGCCCGCGACCGATGCCGAGCGGGCGCTGATCGCGAGCCACCGGGCGAGCGTGATCCCCGACCCGACCTATGGCGGCCAGCTGCAGAACTTCGCGATCCCGGGCCAGCTGCCCGAAGGCCGGATGGTGATCGACTATCAGGAGATTCCGGTGGAGCTCGCCGGCGGCGAGACGGTGCAGCTGCAAAAGCCCGGCTACCGGATCGCCGATCTCGCCTACGGCCCGCTCCACCCCGGCATCATGCTGAGCCCCAGGGTAGCACCTCCGATGATCGGGCTCGGCCTGCTCGAGGCGGTGGCGCCCGAGGACATCCTGGCCAACGCCGACCCCGAGGACGCCGATCACGACGGCATCTCCGGCCGGCCCAACTGGGTCTGGAGCATCGCGGACCAGAAAGTCGTGCTCGGGCGCTTCGGCTGGAAGGCGGGCGAGCCGTCGCTCGATCAGCAGGGCGGCCTGGCGCTCGCCGGCGACGTCGGCGTCGGCAACCCGATGCAGCCCGCCGCCTGGGGCGACTGCACCGAGGCCGAAGCCAAGTGTCGCGCGGCCCCGAACGGCAACAGCCCGCAGTACGACAACCTCGAGGCGCCGCAGAAGATCATGGCCCAGATCCTGTTCTACGCCCGCAACCTCGCGGTCCCGGCGCGCCG
This sequence comes from uncultured Alphaproteobacteria bacterium, assembly GCA_963753685.1. Taxonomy (GTDB): domain Bacteria; phylum Pseudomonadota; class Alphaproteobacteria; order Geminicoccales; family Geminicoccaceae; genus DATAOG01. The sequence goes on along the minus strand of CAVWDE010000010.1, from coordinate 51,949 downwards.
CGACGAGGGCGATCCGAGCGTGCTCGAAGGCAAGCGGCTGTTCTACCAGTCGGGCTGCATCGGCTGCCACCGGCCGAAGTTCGCGACCCGCCGCGACTGGGAGCTCAAGGCGCTGGCCGGCCAGCTGATCTGGCCCTACACCGACCTTCTCCTGCACGACATGGGCGAGGGTCTCGCCGACCATCGGCCCGAGGGCGAGGCATCGGGGCGCGAATGGCGGACGCCGCCGCTCTGGGGCATCGGCCTCACCAACACGGTGAGCGGCCACACCTTCTTCCTGCACGACGGCCGGGCGCGCAACCTGACCGAAGCGATTCTCTGGCATGGCGGTGAGGCGCAGGCCGCGCGCGACGCCTTCGCCACGCTGCCCAAAGCCGAGCGCGACGCCCTGCTAGCATTCCTGAACTCGCTCTGAGGGGTTGGCCAGTGCGTATTCGGCTCATGCCTCTCCTCGCCCTGGCGCTGACGCCGAGCCTGCCCGCGCGCGCCGCCGACGTGCTCGAGACCCTGAACCGGCAGCTCGCCGACGAGGTGCTGATCCCGGGCTACCAGCACTTCGCCGCCGCGACGGCCGGGCTCGGGACGGTCGTCGCCGGCTTCTGCGCGACGCCGGACCAGGCCCATCTGGCCGCCGCCCGCCACGGCTTCGAAGTCGCGCTGGATGCCTGGGAGCACGTCCAGCCGATCGTGTTCGGGCCGGCGCGCGCGGGTGGCCGGACCATGATCATCCAGCTGTTCCCGGACGCCCGCGACGCGGTCTCGAGGCAGCTCGCGAGGGCGCTCGCCGCCAAGGACCCGGCGCTGGTCGCCTCCGGCGGGCTCGATGGCCGGAGCGTGGCGCTGACCGGCTTTCCGGCGCTCGAGCAGCTCCTCTACGACGACGCCAGGCTGCCCTCGGCCGGGGCGCCCTCGGCCGATGCCGGCTACGCCTGCGCGCTGGCCGCGGCGATCGGCCGCAACCTGGCCACTCAGGCGAGCGGCCTGCTCGACGACTGGCAGCGGCCGGGCGGCTTTCGCGATGCGGTCCTGACCGCGGCCGTCGGCAACGACACCTATCAGAGCGTGGACGAGGCGGCCGGCGACTACCTGAAGAGCCTGCACACGGCGCTCCAGGCGATCATTGCGCTCAAGCTCGAAGCGCCGCTCGGCAAATCGCTCGACGGTGCCAAGCCCATGCGCGCCGAGAACTGGCGGAGCGAGCGCTCGCTCGCCTCGATCCGAGCCAATCTCGAGACCGCGCAGGCGCTCTACCTCAGCCCCGGCGGCTTCAGCGACGCGCTCCGGGCGCAGACCGACGAAGCCCAGCTCGACAGCGCGCTGCGCAAGGGCTTCGAGCGGACGGTCGCGACCCTGGATGGGATCGGCGCGCCGCTGCACACGGCCGTCGAGGACCCGGCCGCCCGCCCCAAGGTCGAGACGCTGGTGACCGAGCTCAAAGCGCTCCGCCAGCTGGTCGCCCAGGAGCTGGCGCCAGCACTCGACCTCGCGGTCGGCTTCAACGCCTTGGATGGCGACTGATGGGCCCTGGACGGCGACTGACGGGACGACGAAGGAGGGATCGAGCGATGGAATTCGGACGCCGCGGCTTCCTGCTCAGCCTCGCCGGCAGCGCGCTGGCGGGCTTCGGCCTGCGGGCGGCCGCGGCGCGCGGCAGCGCGGGGCCACTCTATGTCGGCTGCCGGATCGATGACGACGGACGCTACTTCACGAGCGGCTTCCGGGCCGATGGCGAGACCGTGTTCGACCTGCAATTGCCCGGCCGCGGCCACGCCATCAGCTTCCGGCCGGGCACCGCGCACTGCGTCGTCTACGCCCGCCGTCCGGGCCGCTTCGCGGTCGTGATGGATGCCGCCGAGGGCGTCGCGTTGCACCGGATCGATGCCGCCGAGCGCCGCCACTTCTACGGCCACGGCGCCTACTCGGCCGACGGCCGCTACCTGCTCACGACCGAGAACGACTATGAAGCCGGCCGCGGCGTGATCGGGGTGCGCGACGCCGCGGACGGCTACCGGCAGATCGGCGAATTGCCCTCGTTCGGGATCGGCCCGCACGAGGCGACCCTGATGCCGGATGGCAAGACCCTCGCGATCGCCAATGGCGGGGTGCGCACCCATCCCGACTACGACCGCCTCGAGCTCAACCTCGACAGCATGACGCCATCGCTCGCCTACCTCGAGCTGGCGGACGGGCGGCTGCTCGGCGAGGTCCGCTTGCCGCCGCGGCTGCACCAGCTCAGCATCCGGCACGTGGCCGCCAATGCCGCGGGCCTGGTCGCGGTCGCGATGCAGTACGAGGGCAGCAGGCGCGACCGGGTACCGCTGATCGGCCTCGACGACGGCAAGGGCGAGCTGCGCCTGCTCCAGGCGCCGCCGGAGATCCTCCGCCGGATGCGCCAGTACACCGGCGCGATCGCGTTCGATGTGGGCGGCGAGCTGCTCGCGGTCTCCAGCCCGCGCGGCAATCTGTTCACCTTCTGGGACGCGCAGAGCGGGGACCTGGTGCATCACGTCGAGCTCGCCGACGGCTGCGGCCTGACGGCCGCCGAGGCGCCCGGCGCCTTCATCGTCAGCGACGGCCGCGGCCAGATCCTGCGGGTCGAGCCGCGCGCCGGCTCGTCAGTCGCCGCTGCCGATCGCCGCCCGGCTGGTCACGCCCTGGGACAATCATCTGGCGACCGCGCACTTGGCCGAGCGCCCGGTCTAGTCACGAGTGCGTAAGTAATCGAAACCGATTCGGCATATTACTGTTGTAGTCTCGATCTGATCATCATGATGATCGGGTCATTACCGATCGGGTGAGGCCTGAATTGCCTGGCTCTGCGGGCGGGCGCGGGTGATCGCGCGGCTCAGGAGGATCACCGGGATCAGGCCTACCACCACGATCGCGAGCGCCGCGGTCGAGGCCTCGGCCAGGCGCTCGTCGGAGGCGAAGCGGTAGACCCGGACCGCGAGGGTCTCGAAGTTGAAGGGCCGCAGGATCAGGGTCGCCGGCAGCTCCTTCAGAACGTCGACGAACACCAGGATGACCGCGGTCAGGACGCTGCTCCACATCAGCGGCACGTGCACCCGCAGCAAGGTGCCGCCGGGGCTGCGCCCGAGCGTGCGCGCGGCATCGTCGAGATGATGGTTGATCTTGCCGAGGCCCGCCTCGACCGTGTTGAGCGCCAGCGCCAGGAAGCGCACGATGTAGGCGAACACGAGGCCGGCCACGGTGCCGGTCAGCAGCAGGCCGGACGAGATGCCGAAGCTCGCGCGCAGCCAGCCATCGAGGGCGTTGTCGAAGCGCGCGAACGGGATCAACACGCCGATCGCGATCACCGCCCCCGGGATCGCATAGCCGAGCCCCGCGACCCGGGTCGAGGCCCGCATCAGGAGGGTCGGCCGCAGGCGGAGGCCATAGCCGACGACGATCGCGAGCCCTGCGGTCACCACCGCCGCCAGTGCCGCCAATGTCAGGCTGTGCCAGGCGAGCCCGAGGAACATGCCGCCGAACAGCGGGTCGCCGCGATGGACCGCCATCACCGCGAGGTCGAGGACCGGCACGCCGAAGCCGAGCGCCACCGGCAGCGCGCAGGCCGCGAAGGCCAGAGCACCCCAGGCGCCGCGCAGATCGTAGCAGGGTCGCAGCCGCGACTGGGCGGTGTGCTGATAGCGCGCGCGGCCCCGCGACCAGCGCTCGGCTGCCGAGCACGAGCAGCACGACCAGCATCAGGGCGGCCGCGAGCTGGGCCGCGGCGACCGGCTCGCCGAGCGCGAACCAGGTGCGATAGATGCCGGTCGTGAAGGTGTTGACGCCGAAGTACTGGACCGTGCCGAAATCGGCCAGCGCCTCCATCAGCGCCAGCGCCACGCCGCCGGCGATCGCCGGCCGGGCGAGCGGCACCGCGACCTCGAGGAAGCTGCTCCAGGGCCCGCGCCCCAGCGTCCGGCTGACGTCGAGCATGCAGGTGCACTGCTCGAGGAAGGCGGCGCGCGCGAGCAGGTAGACATAAGGGTAGAGCACCAGCGTCATGACCGTGATCGCGCCGCCGAGCGAGCGGATCGCAGGGAACCAGTAGTCCGCCCGCCCCCAGCCCATGACCTCGCGCAATGTGGTCTGGACCGGCCCAGCGTACTGCAAAAGATCGGTATAGGTGTAGCCGATGATGTAGGTCGGCACGGCGAACGGCAGCAGCAGCGCCCACTCGAACAGGCTGCGCCCCGGGAACTCGCACATGCTGACCAGCCAGGCGGCGCCGACCCCAAGCGCCACCACCCCGAGCCCGACGCCCAGCGCCAAGAGGGCGGTATCCGAGACGTAGCCCCAGAGCACGGTGTGGGCGAGATGCGACCACACGCCCCCGGCCGGCACCAGCACGCTCGCGAACACCACCAGCACCGGCAGGGCGACCGCCAGCGCCAGCCCGAGCGCCAGCAGGCTCCAGCGGTCGGGCAGCTTCGGCAGCCGCCATCCGACCCGTGGCCGGGCGTCGATCGTGGGTAGCGACATGCGCATGGTCGTACCTGGGCGCGGCCCCGCTTCTCGGTTGCCTGCGAAAGTAGATCTGGCGGCAAGCCCAAGCAATGTCTAGCCGGGTTCAGAGTTGTTGTCGACCCCGCAATTGAGGGTCCCCAGTGCTAGGGCGACCAGGTCTTGGATCAGAATCATTCTAAATCAAAACTAGATTGGGCGCGCCGGAAGACGATGGGAATCGGGGACTACGCTGGAGCGGCGCGCGAGGGCGACCGACCCCGGCTCGCGGCGGCGGCAGCGGCCAGGCGAGCACGGGGGCGAACGTGGGCATCTTGCCGACAGGGCGGTGGCGCCGGATGGTGGCGGTCCAGGCGGGCGACCGGAAGCACGCAGCCGGGGACCGGCCACGCTTCTTCGGGCGTCGGGTCGAGCCGGCGGGGGCGCGGCCCCCGGCCTGATTACATCCGGCTACAGGTGGGCGGTGATGTAGTTGGCGAGCCCGATCTTCTCGATCAGGTCGAGCTGGGTCAGCAGATGGTCCTCGTGCTGCTCCTCGTCGGCCAGGATCTTGACCATCAGCTCGCGGCTGACCGCATCGCCGACCCGGATCGCGGTCGCGATGCCCTCGCGCAGATCGGCGATGCCCTTGACCTCGAGGGCGAGGTCGCGCTTGAGGACCTCGACCACGTCGGCGCCGGCCTCGGCCGGCTCGCCGCCCGCCATCTTGGGCGTGCCCTCGAGGTAGAGGATGCGGCCGATCAGCAGCTCGGCGTGGCCCATCTCGTCGCCCACCTCCGCCCGCTCGGTCGCGGCCAGCTTCTCGATGCCCCAGCTCTTCAGGAGCTGGCTGTGCAGCAGATACTGGTTGTACGCCGACTGCTCGTTCTCGAGCAGCTGATTGAGGTGCCGGACGACCTCGGAATTGCCTTTCATCACGGGCTCCCATTGACACGTTTAGAACCATTCCAAAGTGGGCACACGACCCGACGCCGTCAAGGGCGCCCACCTTGCCCGGAGTTCCAACCACCTCGCGCCGGGACGGTTCCCGGTCTCGACCGCCTTGTCCACGGGCGGGGCGAGGCGTAGGGTTCTGCGATCTGCGGTTGGCTTGTGGTGCGCGCAATGAACGTGTACCAGATCTTCGTCAGCTCGAGCTACGAGGGACCTCAAGGACGAGCGCGCCGAGGTCATCTAGGCCTGCCTCAACATGGGCCACATCCCGGTCGGCATGGAGATGTGATAGTGTGGCGGTCGCTTCACCGTCAGAAGGGCGAGCGAGCATGTCCGAGGAGACGATCAGCGTTCGGATCGCGAGCGACATGAAGGCGGCACTCGACGCGATTGCCGCACAAACAGACCGCAGCCTCGGTGCGGTGATGGAGGAAGCTCTGGCCGCCTATCTTGATCTGCAGGCTTGGCACGTCGCGCATATCGAGGAAGGTTTCCGTCAGGCTCGATCTGGCGAGTTCGCATCGGACGCCGAGGTCGCTGATGCATTCGTGCGTTGGCGGCGTTGACGATCAACTGAACGCGAGACGCGTTGCGAGTGCAAGTGTCCGCTGAAGCTGGAGGACCCGGTTGGTCACCGCGTCGGCGGCGAAACACGATGCGGCTTACCGAACCCTCTCTTCAGGTTCCGTAATACCCGCCGCGATCTTCTGCGCTGTACTACAGAGCACGCGTAGCGTATCGCGCATTTCCTCAAACGTAACGGTGTGATCACGTGAACGAAGACCGTCATTAGTAAGCCAAAGGGCGTGCAGATCGTCCTTCGGCAACTCCGATGGCTTGAAATGTCGACCCTTGTTGTACAGTTGGTTAAGGCGCTCGAACACGCTGCCATCGCCTGAATCGAACAGCTTGGCCCCGAGTGCTTTTCGTCCGAACTCAAGGCCCTGCCAGAGCGCTGACACGCAGCTTTCGGTATGGCGAAGCGCTTTGAAGTAATTAGATGGTTTTCGGATGCCCTGGGTCGCCACTTCGCAGGCGAGCTCCCACTCATCGATCGCTGCTTCGGCACGTCGAATGACCGCGAACGCGAGCGCGGCACGTTCCTGCGCGACGTGGTCGTTGAATATTCGGCGAAGCACAAATTCGCTAAGCCAAGAGGCTCGTTGTGGAAATTCAGCAGCCAAGCTTTGTGGCGTGCATGAAGTCAGCTTCGAAAGTTCTTGAGATACAAATTTGTCGAGCGCGTAGTATGATAGCGGCATGTTCTATGTTCTTCTCAACTAGGCTTACACGTCCAGGTTAACCACCTTGAGCGCGTTCTCCTGGATGAAGTCGCGGCGGGGTTCGACTACGTCGCCCATCAATGTGGAAAAGATCTCGTCGGCTTCGTCGGCGTGGTCGACCTTGACCTGGTAGAGGCTGCGGACCTCGGGGTCGAGGGTGGTCTGCCAGAGCTGCTCGGGGTTCATCTCGCCGAGGCCCTTGTAGCGCTGGGTCGAGAGGCCCTTGCGGCCCTGGGCGAGCAGGGTCTCGATCAGGGCAAGCGGGCCCGTGAGCCGGGTTGTCGTGTTTTTGCGCTCGAGGGTGGCGGGCTCGGCGAAGACCTTGCGCAGGTCCGCCATGGCGGCGTTCAGGCGGCGCGCCTCCGGGCTGCGCGCGATCTGCGGATCGAGGCGGTAGCGGTCGCGGCGCTCGCCGCGGCGGCGGGTGAAGGCGAGCGAGCCGTCCTCGTTGCGGGTGCCGCCCCAGGCTTCGGCGCCGGCGCCGGACAGGCGGGCGGCGATCCGGGGCGCGAAGCCCTGGCCTGCCGCCTGCTCGGTCAGCGCCTCCTCGGCGAGCGCGCCCTCGAGCACCGCGGCCTCGACCAGCTCCGCCGGCAGGCGCCGCTCGAGCGCGTGGATCAGCTGGACCGCGCGGCGCGCGTCCTCGACCAGCCGGCGGAGCGCCTCGCCTTCGTGTGCGCTCTCGGCCGCGCCGATCAGCCGGGCGTCCTCGAGGCCGGCTGCGATCAGATAGTCCTCGAGCTCGGCGTCGTTCTTCAGGTAGCGCTCGGCGTTGCCGCGCTTGACCCGGTAGAGCGGTGGTTGGGCGATGAACAGATGGCCGGCCTCGATGATCTCCGGCATCTGCCGGTAGAAGAAGGTCAGCAGAGAGCGTCCGGATGTGCGAGCCGTCGACGTCGGCATCGGTCATGATGATGATGCGGTGGTAGCGCAGCTTCGTAAGGTCGAAATCGTCCCGGATGCCGGTGCCGAGTGCGGTGATCATGGTGCCGATCTCGCCCGAGCCCAGGATCTTGTCGAGCCGCGCGCGCTCGACGTTCAGGATCTTGCCGCGCAGTGGCAGAATCGCCTGGAAGACGCGGTTGCGGCCTTGCTTCGCCGAGCCGCCGGCGGAATCACCCTCGACCAGGAACAATTCGGCCTCGGCCGGATCGCGCGCCTGGCAGTCGGCGAGCTTGCCGGGCAGGTTGGCGACATCGAGCACGCCCTTGCGCCGGGTCAGCTCGCGCGCCTTCCTCGCCGCTTCGCGAGCGGCTGCCGCCTCGACCGTCTTGGCGACGATGATCCGGGCGGCCGCCGGGTTCTCCTCGAGCCAGCGGTTCAGGCCCTCGCCGATCGCGCTCATGACCACCGGCCCGACCTCGGAGCTGACCAGCTTGTCCTTGGTCTGGGACGAGAACTTGGGGTCCGGCATCTTGACCGAGAGCACGCAGGTCAAGCCCTCGCGCGCGTCCTCGCCCGAGAGCGTCACCTTCTCGCGCTTGGCGATGCCGCTCTCCTGGGCATAGGCCTGGATCGAGCGGGTGAGCGCCGAGCGCAGGCCGGCCAGATGCGCGCCGCCGTCCCGCTGCGGGATGTTGTTGGTGAAGCACAAGGTCGTCTCGTGGTAGCCGTCGTTCCACTCGAGCGCCGCCTGGACCTCGATGCCGTCGCGCTCGCCCACGAGCAGGATCGGCGGCTCGTGGATCGCGGTCTTGGCGCGATCGAGGTAGCGGACGAAGGCCACGAGGCCGCCATCGTAGTGCAGGACGTCCTGGGCGGGCTCGGCGTGGCGCTCGTCGCGCAAAAGGATCGTGACGCCGGCGTTGAGGAAGGCGAGCTCGCGCAGACGGTGCTCGAGGGTCGGGTAGCTGAACTCGGTGTTGGAAAAGACCTCGATCGAGGGCATGAAGGTGAGCTCGGTGCCGCGCCGGTCGGCCACGGCGCCGGTGACCGCGAGCGGCGCCACCGGCTCGCCGCCGTCGCGAAAGCGCATCATGTGCTCCTGGCGGTTGCGCCAGATGCGCAGCTCCAGCCACTCCGAGAGCGCGTTGACCACCGAGACGCCGACGCCGTGCAGCCCGCCCGAGACCTTGTAGGAGTTGTGGTTGAACTTGCCGCCCGCGTGCAGCATGGTCATGATCACCTCGGCGGCCGACACCCCCTCGCCCTCGTGGATGTCGGTCGGGATGCCGCGGCCGTTGTCCCGCACCGTGACCGAGCCGTCGGCGTTGAGGATCACCTCGACCCGGTCGCAATAGCCGGCCAGCGCCTCGTCGATCGCATTGTCGACGACCTCGAACACCATGTGGTGGAGGCCTGAGCCGTCGTCGGTGTCGCCGATGTACATGCCCGGCCGGCGGCGCACCGCCTCCAGCCCCTCGAGCACCTGGATCGAGGTCGAATCGTAGATCTCGTCCGCGATCGGCGCGAGCTCTGCGGCGGCGGTTTCGGCGGTCCCCGGCTCCAGGGGTCCGCGGCGGTCTGGATCAGGCTCAGTCATGGGGCGAGAGCGTCGATTCCTGAACGGTGAAGAACTGGGCGCGACCGCGCAGCGGCGCGAACGGAGCGGCCTCGGTCCCGGTCAGCCAGGCCTGCGCGCCGAGCGCGCCAAGCTCCGCGAACAGCGCCGCGCGGCGCTCCGGATCGAGATGGGCCAGCGCCTCGTCGAGCAGCAGGACCGGCTGCTGCTCGCCGGCCGCCGCGCGCAGCCGCGCCTCGGCCAGGATGACGGCGATCAGGCAGGCCTTCTGCTGGCCGGTCGAGGCCTCGCGCGCCGGCCGGCCGGAGGCGCGGTCGTGCACCAGGAGGTCGCTGCGGTGCGGCCCGACCGCGGTCGTGCCGGCCTCGGCATCGGCGCGCCGGCTGGCGGCGAGCGCCGCGGCGAAGCGGGCCTCGGCATCGAGCGCCGGCAGCTCGTCGAGCCAGCCCTCGACCTCGCCCTCGAGCCCGAGCCCGGGCTGCGGCAGCCAGCCGGGCGCCTGCGCCAGGGCCGCCGTGAGGCCCCGGGTCGCCTGGCGGCGCGCGGCCGCGATCGCGACGCCGGCGGCCGCCGCCCGGCGCTCCAGGGCGCCGAGCCAGGCGGGCTCCAGGCGGCCCGCGCGCAGCAGGCGCAGGCGTTCCCGGAGCGCCTGGCCATAACTCGCACTCGCGGCCGCGTGCGCCGGATCGCCGACCAGGACCAGGCGATCGAGGAAACGCCGCCTGGCGCTGGCGCCTTCGCTCAGCAGCCGGTCCATGGCCGGGGTCAGCCAGACCACGCTCAGGATCTCGGCGAGCGCCGCCTGGCTCGGGACCACGGTGCCGTCGATCCGGGTCACCCGCCGCTCCCGCTCGCCGTCCTGCACCCGGGCGGTCAGCAGATCGGCGGGCCCGCGCGGGCCCTCGACGCGGGCGCCGGCCGTCCAGGGGCCGCCGCCGATCCGGTCGACCTCGCCGAGCCGGGCCCGGCGCAGACCCCGCCCCGGGGTCAGGAACGAGATCGCCTCGAGCAGGTTGGTCTTGCCGGCGCCATTGGGCCCGGTCAGGACGACCGGTCGCCGGTCGATCTCGAGGCGTAGCCGCCGGTATGACCGGAAGTCCTCCAGGATCAACCGGCTCAGGCAGCTCGCGGGCGGCCACATGGTGGGGATCGCCCCGCCTCGCGGACCGTCCACAGGGTCCAGCGCTGGCGCCATCACACGCGCATGGGCATCAGCACGTAGAGGGTGCTGCTGTCCTTGGGGTCGCGGACCAGGGTCGGCGAGCCGGCATCGGCCATGGCGAGCTCGACCTCGTCGCCCTCGATCTGGCTGTTCATGTCCAGGATATAGCGAGCGTTGAAGCCAATCTCCAGCGCCTCGCCGGCATAGGCGACGTCGAGCTCCTCGACCGCGCGCCCGGCGTCCGGGCTGATCGCCGACAGCGTCAGCCGGCCGCCCTCGAGGCTGAGCTTGATCGCCCGGCCCTTCTCGGTCGCGATCGTCGCGACCCGGTCGACGGCCTCGCTCAGCTCCTTGGTCCGCGCCACCAGGAGCTTGTCGTTGCCGATCGGGATGACGCGCTGGTAATCGGGGAACGTGCCATCGATCAGCCGCGAGCGCAGCACCGCCTGGCCGACCCGGAAGCGGATCCTGGCACTCGACAGCGCGACCTCGATCGCGTGGCCGGCATCGAGCTCGTCGATCAGCTTGCGGACCTCGCCGACCGTCTTGCGCGGCACGATCACCGGCGGCATCCCGGTGGCGCCGGCCGGCAGCGCGGTCTCGAACCGGGCCAGGCGATGGCCGTCGGTGGCGACGCTGCGCAGGCAGCTGGCGGCACCCTCCTCGATGGCGTGGAGAAAGATGCCGTTGAGATAGTAGCGGGTCTCCTCGGTCGAGATCGCGAACCGGGTGCGGTCGATCAGCCGCCTGAGATCGCCCGCCGGGATCTCGAAGCGGTGGTCCAGGCCCTCGTCGGTCATCGCCGGGAAGTCGGCGGCCGGCAGGCAGGGCAGATCGAAGGTGCTGCGACCGGCACGGAGCGTGATCTCAGCCCCGCTCTCGGTCCGCTCGAGGTTGATCCGACAGCCCTCCGGCAGCTTGCGCACGACGTCGTAGAGGGTGTGCGCCGGCGCGCTCGTGGCGCCTGCCTGGGTGATCTCGGCATCGGCCTGCTCGACCACCGACAGGTCCATGTCGGTCGCGGTCAGGGCGAGCCCGCCGCCTTCCGCTTCGAGCTTGACGTTGGACAGGATCGGGATGGTCGTGCGCCGTTCGACGACGCTCTGGACATGGGCGAGCGCCTTGAGCAAGGCGGCCCGCTCGATGGCTAGCTTCATGATCGCGCCACGATCCCAAGGTTGCCGGCACGTGCGACCCGTTCTCCGGACCGTGCCGACCGCCGGTGATCGGCACAGGATCCGGCGAGCCACCGGCGTGGTCAGTAGGACGATCGAGGTTGCGGTCCCAACCCCGCGCCGGGATCGGGAACCTACCATCAATCACTTGCGAAGGCAGCAAAAAAGCTCCGGCGCCCGGGCCCACCTGCGGACGCCGCCCACCGCTCCACAAGGCGCCTCCGGTGGGCCGGTGCCGGGAGCCGGAGGCAGGGTGTCGTGCGGCGCCGCGCGCCGCCGGGCGACTAACCGGTCAGCAGATGGCGCAGCTGCTCGATGTCGCCGTTGAGGACCGCATCGGTCTGCCGCAACTCCTCGATCCGGCGGATCGCATGCATCACGGTGGTGTGGTCGCGACCGCCGAACTTGCGGCCGATCTCCGGCAGCGAGCGCGGGGTCAGCTGCTTGGCCAGATACATCGCGACCTGGCGCGGCCTGGCGACCGCGCGCGCGCGGCGCGCCGACAGCATGTCGGTCATGCGCAGGCTGTAGTGCTCGGCGACTTTCTTCTGGATGTCCTCGATCGTGATCCGCCGCTCGTGCGCCCGCAACAGATCCTGCAGGACCTCCTGCGCGATCTCGAGGGTGATCGCCCGGCCGACCAGGGTCGCCTGGGCCGCGACCCGGTTGAGCGCGCCCTCGAGCTCGCGGACGTTGGCGGTGATCCGGTGCGCCAGGAACTCGAGCACCCGGTCCGGCACCTGGGCCTCGCGCGCCAGCAGCGCCGCCTTGCGGCGCAGGATGTCGAGGCGCAATTCATAGGTGGTCGGATGGATGTCGACCACCAGCCCCCAGCCGAGGCGGGAGCGGATCCGCTCCTCCAGCCCCATCAGCTCCGACGGGCTGCGATCGGCCGAGACCACGATCTGCCGGCCGCGGTCGACCAGGGTGTTGAAGGTGTGGAAGAACTCCTCCTGGGTGCTGCCCTTGCCGCCGATGAACTGGACGTCGTCGACCATCAGGACGTCGGACGAGCGGAACAGCTCCTTGAAGCTCATGGTGTCCTTGAAGCGCAGCGCCTTGATGAACTGGTACATGAACTTCTCGGCGGACAGGTAGACGACCTTGCGGCCCGGGTTCTGGCGCCGGATCTGCCAGGCGATCGCATGCATCAGGTGGGTCTTGCCGAGGCCGACCCCGCCGTAGATGAACAAGGGGTTGAAGGGCGGTGCCTCGAGCTCGGCGACCCGTTTGGCGGCGGCGAAGGCGAGCTCGTTGGGCGGCCCGACCACGAAGTGCTCGAAAGTGCAGCGCGGGTCGACCGGGGCGCCGATGTCGCTCTCGGGGGGCGCCTCGAGCGGCGGCACCGCGGGGCCCGCTGCGGGGTCGGCGCCGAGCGCGGGCGGCGGCACCGGCGCCACGGTCGTGGTCGCGGTCTCGACGATCAGAGCGATGCTGCTGACCGCCGGATTGAGCATGTGCCAGAGCGCCCGGATGCGATCGGCGTAGTGGGCCGCGATCCAGTCGCGCAGGAAACGGGTCGGCACGGCGAGCAGCACCCGCTCGCCCTCCAGCCCGGCCAGCTGCAACGGTGCCAGCCAGGTCCGGTAGGTGGTCTCCCCGAACTCCGCCCGCAGCATCCCCTGCACCTGCGACCATTGTTGGTCGAGGCCAAGGGCGGCGCTCTTGGGTCGGAGGTTCATGGGGACCTCAGGCTCGCTCATCAACACCCAGCTGCCCCTGCCGGAGGACCCTGGCACAGGCATTGAGACGCCGAAATATTCATGCTCTGGACACGCGGATTCCCGTCTGATCGACAAGTATCGACCCGCGATTCGGAGGACGCCCTGTTTTCGCAGCGGAACTCAAGAGGCTCAGCTCTTAGCAGGCAGGATAACCCCGACGCCTGATGATGGCAAGGTGATCGAAAGGAGAACGTTAAATATCGCCTATGAGTTGAGAAGTAATCACCGCATCTTGACCGCGCTGCCCAAGTCATTTCGCTCAATTAAAGGCAAAATTACTCAACATCAACAGTTGCAATGAACCCGACCGAAGACTTAGGAGGGGCGCACGGCGCCGAACCGGGTTTTCGCCTCTAAGGAGACGGAGAAGTCAGGTTGTTCACCTTTTTCGCAAGACGCGAGATGCGCCGCGAGGCCGTGTTCAGCTTCAGCACTCGCTTGGTGACCGCGCGACGGATTTCCGGCTCCGCTACCTGTAGTGCCGTCTGCGCCGCCTGAGGATCGCCCTTGGCGACCGCCTGCTCAACCCTTTTGATGAACGTCCGGACCCGGCTGCTGCGCGCCCGATTGATCACGGTCCGCTTGACCGTCTGCCGGATCCGCTTCTTCGCGGAACGATGATGCGCCATCGGCTGTCGCCCTATTCCCCCGTGGTCGAGTGAAGCGCTATAGCGCCCCGCCGGCCCCTCGTCAACGCCAGCGAGGGCGCCGATTCCGGGCTCAGCGGTTGTTGAAATCGGGCGTCCGCTTCTCGACGAACGCCTGCATGCCCTCCTTGCGATCCTCGGTCGCAAAGGTCGCGTAGAACACCCGCCGCTCGAACCGGATGCCCTCCTGGAGGGTGGTCTCGTAGGCGACGTTGACCGCCTCCTTGGCGAGGGCCACGATCGGCTGCGACTTCTCGGCGATGGTCTGGGCGAGCTTGAGCGCCTCGTCCAAAAGATCAGCGAGCGGCACGACCCTGGCCACGAGATTGGCCCGCTCCGCCTCCTCGGCGTCCATCATGCGGCCGGTCAGCACCATCTCCATCGCCTTGGCCTTGCCGACCGCGCGGGTCAGCCGCTGGGTGCCGCCGGCGCCGGGCAGGGTGCCGAGGTTGATCTCCGGCTGCCCGAACCGGGCATTGTCGGCGGCCAGGATCACGTCACACATCATCGCGAGCTCGCAGCCGCCGCCGAGCGCGTAGCCGGCGACCGCGGCGATGATCGGCTTCCTGTGCTGGCCGATGCGCTGCCACGGCCCGATGAAATCGCTCTGCAGGGCGCCGATGAAGTTCTTGTCCTGCATCTCCTTGACGTCGGCGCCGGCGGCGAACGCACGGTCGGAGCCGGTGATCACCATGACCGCGATCTCGGGATCGCCGTCGTAGCCGTCGAGCGCCTGGTTGAGCTCGCCGATCACCTGAGCATTCAAGGCGTTCAGCGCCTGCGGTCGGTTGAGGGTGATCAGCCCGATCGGTCCGCGGCTCTCGACCAGGATGGTCTCGTAGGCCATGCTTGCTGGCTCCTGTGCGCGACGATGTCCCGGCCAGAAAGGCGCCCGCCACGGGCGCACGCCGGCGGCCGGAAAGAAGCGAGCGGTATGGACCAACCGCCGGCCGGCGTCCAGCCCCGATTTGGCCGGCGAAGCCAGGGCTGGCCTGCTGCTCAGCGCTGACAGCGGCGGCACCAGAAGGTCGTCCGGTTGGCCTGCACCAGCCGCTGGACCGGCTGCCCGCAGACCGGGCAGGGCAGGCCCGCGCGGCCATAGACCGCGAACCGGTCCTGGAAGAAGCCGAGCTCGCCGTCGGTCTGGACGTAGTCGCGCAGGCTCGAGCCGCCGGCCGCAATCGCCTCGTTCAACACCGTCCGGATCGCCGCCGCCAGGCGCTCTGCCTGGACCGGGCGGAGAAAGCCCGCGGTCCGGCGCGGTGACAGGCGCGCCCGATGCAGGCTCTCGCAGGCGTAGATGTTGCCGACCCCGACCACCAGGCGCTGGTCCATGAGCGCGTTCTTGAGCGGGCTCCTGCGGCCGGCGAGCACGGCGCCGAGGGCCTCGCCGGTGAAGCCGGGATCGAGCGGCTCGAGGCCGAGGCCCGCGAGCCTCGGGTGGTCCGCGAGGTCCGCGGTCGCCGTCAGATCGAGCATGCCGAAGCGGCGCGGGTCGACGAAGCGCAGCCGCGTGCCGTCGTCGAAGCCGAAGGTCAGATGCTCGTGCGCGCCGGCGGGCGGGCCGTCGAACAGCAGCCGGCCGGACATGCCGAGATGGAGCAGGAGGGTCTGGCCGTCGTCGAGCCCCGCCAGGATGTACTTGGCCCGGCGCGACACGCCCAGGACCCGCCGCCCGACCAGGCGCGATGCCAGCTGCGGCGGCAGGGGGAAGCGCAGGTCGGGGCGCCGCTGCTCGAGCGCGGTGATCCGCCGGCCCGCAAGGCGCGCGCCGAGCGCCCGCGCGATGGTCTCGACTTCCGGTAGCTCGGGCATGGTTGCGGCGTCCTCGCGCGGGTCCGCTTGTCGCCGCGTCCCCGCTCCCCTAAAAGGCGATCCAGTTCAGCCGCGCCGCGGCTTGCGAGACGCCGCCCGATGACCGATCCGCTCGACCATGCGCAAAGGCGGCTCGCCGCCTCGTTCGGCTACCAGGAGGTGGCCCCGGAGCACAAGTCCCGCCTGGTCGGCGAGCTGTTCGCGCGGGTCGCGGACCGCTACGACCTGATGAACGACCTGATGAGCGCAGGCCTGCACCGGCTGTGGAAGGCAGCGCTGATCGACTGGCTGGCGCCGCGGCCGGGGCTGCGCCTCTTGGACGTGGCCGGCGGCACCGGCGACATCGCGTTCCGCGTGCTCGACCGCGCGGCAAGGCGCCAGGGCCCGCCGCCCGAGGTGATCGTCTGCGACATCAACCCCTCGATGCTCGAGGTCGGCCGCGACCGGGCGCTCGATGAGAACCGGCGCGCGGGGCTTCGCTTCCTCTGCGCCGACGCCGAGGCCCTGCCGCTGCCGGCGCGCTCGGTCGATGCCTACACGATCGCGTTCGGCATCCGCAACGTCACCCGGATCGAGCGCGCGCTGGCGGAAGCGCAGCGCGTCCTGCGGCCGGGCGGCCGCTTCCTCTGCCTCGAGTTCTCCCGCTTCCAGCTGGCGCCGCTCGAGCGCCTCTACGACGCTTATTCCTTCAGCGTCGTGCCCTGGCTCGGCGAGCAGGTCGCGGGCGACCGCGCCGCCTATCAGTATCTGGTCGAGAGCATCCGCCGCTTCCCCGACCAGGCGACCTTCGCGCAACTGATCGAACGCGCGGGCCTCGGCCAGGTCCGCGTGCGCAACCTGTCCGGCGGGATCGCGGCCCTGCACTCGGCCTGGCGCCTCTGATGATCCGCGCCAGCCGGCATCTCTGGCGCCTGATCGGGATCGGGCGCTGCCTCGCCCGCTACAACGCCCTGTTCCCGCTCGAGCTCCTGCCGCTGCCCGAGGCGGCACTCCGGCTCGCCCGCCGGCTGTCGCGCCAGGATGCCCCCGGCCGCCCCGGCCAGCGCCTGGCCCGCGCTCTTCAGGAGCTCGGCCCGAGCTTCATCAAGCTCGGCCAGAGCCTCGCCACCCGCGCCGACCTGCTCGGCCAGGAGCTGGCCGCCGACCTGTCGCAGCTGCAGGACGATCTGCCGCCGTTCGAGGCCGCACTCGCCCGCCAGCTGATCGAGCGCGAGCTCGGCCGGCCCCTTCCCGAGCTGTTCTCGAGCTTCGACGACCGGCCGGTCGCCGCGGCCTCGATCGCCCAGGTCCATTTCGGCGTCACGAGCGACGGCGAGGAGGTCGCGATCAAGGTGCTGCGGCCCGGGATCGAGCGCCAGATGGCGCGCGACATCGACTTCTTCACCTGGATCGCGACCTGGGTCGAGCGCCTCCAGCCGGGCTACCGCCGGCTCAAGCCGATCAAGGTGGTCGAGACCTTCGCGCTCTGGACCCGGCTCGAGATGGACCTCCGCCTCGAGGCGGCGGCGGCCTCCGAGCTCGCCGAGAATTTCGCCGACGACCAGGGCTTCCGGGTGCCCCGGGTCGACTGGCAGCGGACCGCGCGCCGCGTGCTGACGCTCGAGCGGGTGAGCGGGATCGCGTCCGACGAGCGGGCGGCCCTGATCGCGGCCGGCTTCGACCCCGATCAGATCCTGGCCAAGGCCGCCGAGGCTTTTTTCAAGCAGGTGTTCCGCGACGGCTTCTTCCACGCCGACATGCACCCCGGCAACATCTTCATCGACACCAAGGGCGATCTGGTGCCGGTCGATTTCGGCATCATGGGCCGGCTCGACCGGCCGACCCGACGCTATCTCGGCGAGATGCTGCTGGGCTTCCTGTCCGCCGACTACCAGCGGGTCGCCGACGTCCACTTCACCGCCGGCTACGTGCCCGCGGATCAGGACAAGGCGGCCTTCATGCAGGCCTGCCGGGCGATCGCCGAGCCGATCCGCGGTCGGCCGCTGGCCGAGATCTCGATCGGCCAGCTGCTCGGCCAGCTGTTCGAGGTCAGCGAGACCTTCGCCATGGAGACCCAGCCGCAGCTGCTGCTGCTGCAAAAGACCATGATGGTGGCCGAGGGCGTCGGCCGGGCGCTCAATCCGGAGCTCAACATGTGGCAGCTCGCCCAGCCCCTGATCGAGGCCTGGATCGCCCTCAACCTCGGCCCTCAGGCGCAGCTGCGCAGCGCGGTCGAGGACGGGCTCGAGGCCGCCCGCCGCCTGCCGCATCTGGTCGAGCGCGCCGAGCACACTCTGGAGGCGATCGCGAACGGCGGCATCCGTCTCCATCCCCAGTCCCTGACCGCGCTCACCAGCCGCCCCGGCCGGTCGCCCGGCGGGCTGCTGCCCTGGGCGCTGTGCCTGCTCCTGGGCGGGCTTCTGCTCGGCCTGCTGCTGCACTGACCGCCCTGCCGGCCCCCCGGGGCGGCGTCGACCGGACGCCCTGCGCCAGCCCGCGCCGGGCAATTCACAGTCCGGGTTGGCGCGATTTCAGGTTGAGGCCATCTTGCCGAACCGGCCGGCGTTACTCATTTCAGAGAGTGTGATCCGGACCACTCCTGAAGCGTGGTCCGAGGGCTAGGCGTGGAACGCGAGGGCGGTGCAAGGGCGCAGGATTCTGCTGATCATCGCGGGCGGCATCGCGGCGTATAAGAGCCTCGAGCTGATCCGCCGCCTGCGCGAGCGGGGCGTCGGCGTGCGCTCGGTCCTGACCCGGGCGGGGGCCGAATTCATCACCCCGCTGGCGGTCGCGAGCCTCTCGGGCGAGAAGGTGTTCAGCGATCTCTTCTCGCTCATCGACGAGGCCGAGATGGGCCACATCCGGCTGTCGCGGGAGGCCGATCTGGTGGTCGTGGCGCCTGCGACCGCGGATCTGATCGCCAAGATGGCGGCCGGGCTGGCCGACGATCTGGCCTCGACCGCGCTGCTCGCGACCGACAAGCCGGTGCTGATCGCGCCGGCCATGAATCCGGAGATGTGGCAGCATCCGGCGACGCGGCGCAATGTCGCGCAGCTGCGCGCCGACGGCATCCGCATGGTCGGCCCCAACCCCGGGGACATGGCGTGCGGCGAGACCGGGGTCGGCCGCATGGCCGAGCCGGACCAGATCGTCGCCGCGATCGAGCTCCTGCTGGCGCCGCCGCTTGGAACCCTCGACGGGGTCCGGGCGTTGGTCACCAGCGGCCCGACCGTCGAGCCGATCGATCCGGTGCGCTTCATCGCCAATCGCTCGTCGGGCAAGCAGGGGCACGCGATCGCCGCGGCGCTCAAGGCCGCCGGCGGTGACGTCACCCTGGTCAGCGGGCCGGTGCGCGAGCCGGACCCCGAAGGGGTGCAGGTGGTGCGGGTGGAAACCGCGGAGCAGATGCTCGCGGCGTGCCAGGCGGCGCTGCCGGTCCAGGTCGCGGTGTGCGCCGCTGCGGTCGCCGACTGGCGGGTGGCCGAGCGGCGGGTCCAGAAGCTCAAGCGCCGGGCGGGCGCGCCGCCGACCCTGGTGCTGGCGGACAATCCGGACATCCTCAAGACGCTGGCGCGCCCCGGGCCGGCGCGGCCGCGCCTCGTGGTCGGGTTCGCCGCCGAGACCGAGGACGTCGAGGCCAACGCGCGCCGCAAGCTGGCAGCCAAGGGTTGCGACTGGATCGTCGCTAATGACGTTTTGATGGATGAAGGGACTTTCGGCAGCGTTTATAACACTGTGAAACTGATTCGCGCGGACGCCGAGCCCGAGGCTTGGCCCAGGATGTCGAAAGCCGAGGTCGCGTCGCGACTGGTGGCATGCATAGCGGCGCATCTGCGGAACACCTCAGCCGTCGTCGCGGCGTGAGCGGGTCGCTCGCGCCGGACCGGTTGGGCGACCTCGCAGCTGAGGTCGGGCACACCGAAACGCGGGACGTGTTGTCATGTTGAGGCCATCGAAGAAGCTGGTGCTCGCGCTTGAGGCGGTCGCCGACATCGCCTTCCATGGCGGCGCCGAGCCGGTGCAGAGTCAGGACATCGCGCGCCGCCTGTGCCTGCCGCGCCGCTACCTCGAGCAGGTCATGCAGCAGCTGGTGCGGGCCGGCATCCTGCGCGGCGTGCGCGGGCCGCGCGGCGGCTATCGCCTCGCCCGCGAGCGGCGCCGGGTCAGCGTCGGCGACGTGGTGCGCGTGGTGCGCGGCATCGAGGACATGCCCGCGCAGGAGGATCTCGCGTCCGCGTCCCGCCTGGGCCGCCGGGTGATCGGCCCCTTCTGGGCGAGCACCGAGCAGGAGCTGATGGCGCGCCTCGACCGGGTCACGATCGACGATCTCTGCCGGCGCGCCGAGGAGCAGGGCGTGGCGAGCGAGGCTTTGCGCCCGGTCGACTACGCCGTCTAGCCGGATCCAGCCGGGACAGCAGGCGGCCGATCGGGCCGCTCGCGCGCCCCGCGTGCTCGGCCGCGCGAACACTTCTGGCCGGTTTGCGCTCAGCGGATCGCGAGCGCGTCGCTCCAGGCCGCCTTCGGTTCGGCGCTCGGCGCCAGGCGCGCCTGGACGGGTTTGGCCGCGGTCACCACTGGCCCTGCCCGCAGATGGCCGGACAGATAATACTCCAGGCGCTTGAAGGCGAACAGGATGGCGTAGGAGATCACCAGGTAGCACAAGCCCACGATGATCCAGATCTCGAACGTCCGGAAGGTCTCCGCGATCAGCACCCGGCCGACCCCGGTCAGATCCATGATCGTGATGATCGACACCAGCGAGGTCGCCTGGAACAGGAAGATCACCTCGTTGGTGTAGGCCGGCAGCGCCAGCCGGAAGGCCTTGGGCAGGATGATCCGGCGCAGCCGGAGGCTGCCCGACATGCCGAGCGCCCGCGCCGCCTCGATCTCGCCGAACGGCACCGCCCGGATCGCGCCGCGCAGGATCTCGGCGGTGTAGGCCGCGGTGTTGAGGGTCAGGGTCAGAACCGCGCAGAAGTAGGGCTCGCGGAACAGATTCCACAGCCCGAGCACCCGCAGCTGCGGCACGAACTGCCCGCTGCCGTAGTAGATCAGGAAGATCTGGACCAGAAGCGGCGTGCCGCGGAAATAGAACATGTAGGCAAGCGCCGGCCAGCGCAGCAGCGGGTTGGCGGACAGCCGTGCGAGCGCCACCGGCAGCGCCAGAGCGAGACCGATCACCACGCTGAGCCCGGTCAGCTGCAGGGTGATCCAGGCGCCGTGCAGCAGGCGCGGCAGGCTGTCGATGAGGATCGCGAGGTCCACGAGCTCAGGCCTGCCGGATGCCGCGGTTGGCCCTGGCCTCGGCGCGGTGCAGGACCTGGAGCGAGGCGACCGTGATCAAGAGATAGATGAGCGAGGCGCCGAAATAGAAGGTGAACGGCATCCGTGTCGCGCGCGCGGCGACGTCCGCCATGCGCATCAGCTCCGGCAGTTGGACCACGGACATCAGTGCGGTCGCCTTGATCAGGACCAGCCAGACGTTGCCCAGGCCCGGGAGCGCGAAGCGCCAGACCTGCGGCAGGATGACCCGGCGGAACGCGAGCACCCGGCTCATGCCGATCGCCCGGGCCGCCTCGATCTGGCCGCGATCGATCGCCAGGAAGGCGCCGCGGAACACTTCGGTCGCGAACGCCCCGTAGACCACGCCGAGCGTGAGCGTGCCGGCGGTGAACGGATCGATGTCGACCACCACATCGCTGCCGGTCACGAAGGTGAGCAACCGCTGCAAGAGGATCGTGAAGCCGTAGTAGACCAGCAGGATCAGCACCAGCTCGGGCACGCCGCGCACGATCGTCGTGTAGATGCCGGCGACGCTGCGCGCGAGCGGATTGCCGGCGAGCTTGCCCCAGGCGCCGAGCAGGCCGAGCAGGAGCGCCACCGGGACCGCCGACAGGCCGACCAGGAGGGTGACCTTGGCACCCTCCCAGAAGACCCATTCGTAGCCCTTGAAGTCGATCACGCCAGCGGCCCCGCGCCGATCACGCGACCGGGCGGCCGCTCGCCCGCATCCGCCTAGGAGGTCGGGCCATAGACGTCGAAGTCGAAGTATTTGGCGTTGATCGCCTGGTAGGTGCCATCGGCGCGGATCTTGCCGATCGCGGCGTTGAAGGCTTGGCGCAGCTCGTCATCGCCCTTGCGGATCGCGATCCCGACGCCCTCGCCGTGGAACTTCGGATCGCTGTAGCCGGGACCGACGAACTCGAAGCCCTGGCCGGCGTCGGTCTTGAGAAAACTCTCGAGCAAGACCACCGAGTCGGCCATCACCAGGTCGAGCCGGCCGGACGCGAGGTCGGCGTTGGCCTCGTCCTGGGTCGCATAGGTCCGCACGTCGGCGCCCGGGAACTTGGCGCGCAGGAAATTCTCGTGGGTGGTCGCCCGCTGCACCCCGATCACCTTGCCCTTGAGCCCGTCTGGCGAGATGTCGAAGCCGGCGCCCTTGGCCGCGACGAACCTGGCCGGCGTCTGGTAGTATTTCTCGGTGAAGTCGACCACCTCCTTGCGCTTGTCGGTGATCGACATGGAGGCGACGATCGCGTCGTATTTCTTGGCGATCAGGCCGGGGATGATGCCGTCCCAGTCCTGGACGACGAATTCGCACTCGAAGTTCGCGGCCTTGCATAGCGCCTTGCCGATGTCGATGTCGAAGCCGACCAGCTGGCCGTTGCTGTCGATCGAGTTGAACGGCGGATAGGCACCCTCGGTGCCGATCTTGACCTTCTTCATGTCGCCGGCCGACGCGCCGCCGGCAAGCATGACGAACGCCGCCGCGGCGATCACGAGGGTGGCCCGCTTTCCGAACTCTGCCAGCTGTCGCATCTCTACGGTCCCTCCGGCTCCTCCACGGTCTTGTGGCCGTGCCGCCGTTGTTGGTTAGCCACCGACTATCTCACCTTCACCGGCCGGCTGCCAGGAGAAATCGCCCGCCGCCGGCGGCCCGCGGGCGCGCCGTGGCGGCGCCGCGGCCGGCCCCTCAGGCGCGCCGCGGGCGCTAACCCTGGTTCCGGGTCGAGCGCGCCCCATAGGGCTGCATTTTAAGAGTATTCGCGATTGTCGAAGCGGCCGCGAACCCTTAACATCCGGTTAATTCGGCATGGAAGGCACGGCAGTACGCCCATGGATGGTGAACGCTACGTCGGTGAACGGCGCGCGCTCCGGCACTTCCTGGAGGAGTTGCGGCCGCTCGTGGTCGCCGCCTTGGGCGAGGACGCGGTGCTCCGCTACCGGATCGACCGCGGCCTCAACTCGGGCGACCTGGCGGCTTTGCGCCAGGCTCGCGAGATCTTTCACAACCAGCCCGAGGACCTCAAGCGCCGCCTGATGCGCGGCATCTTCGAGGCGCCGGCGGTCAGGCCGAGCAAGAGCCATCTGCTCGAGCGCTATACCGAGCGCGAGCCGGAGCCGTTCGTCCGCTTCGACGCCTACCCGGCGGCGACCTCGAAGGACATCGGCCTGTCGGTCGAGCTCGACCATGAGCTCAGCGACGACGTCCCGGTCCGGGTCCTGATCAGCCCCGGCACGCTGCCCTCGAGCGCGGCCGCAGCGCTGCGCCAGATCGCCGATTGGATCGAGCGCGATCGCCGGCTGCTCTCGGCGCGCCACTGGGACGGGGTGGCCAGTGCGCAAGCATCGCTCGAGCGCGATCCCCGGCCGGCCGGACTGGAGGATGGTCAGGACGATAGTGCCGACCAGGCCTGAGCGGCCGCGCCAGGCCCACCGCCGGGCGGCCGGCCGCCGTCCTTGGCGGCCCGCGCTGCTGGCCGGAGGCGTGGTGTTGGCGGGCTGCGCGCAGGAAGCGCCGCGCACCGGCGCCCCGGGCGAGGATGCCAGGCGCGCGCTCGCCGAGCACCGGAGCGCGGGGCCGATCCTGACGGTCGTCCGCGGCAATCCCTTCGGCATGGACGAAGCGCGCCTGAACACCCTGGTGACCCAGGCGATGGCCCAGGGTGTCCGGGCCCTCACGGTCCAGTTCACGACCAGTCCGGATCGGGCGGCGGCGCCCGAGCCGCAGCTCGTGGTGATCCTGGACCCGGTGAACGAGCCGGCCGCGGGCGCGATCTGTGGCGCGCCGGAGACGGTCGCCACGGCGCCGGCGAGCGGGCAGCTCACCGTGCTCGCCGCCTTCTGCCAGGGCGACCAGGCGCTCGACGTCGTGCGCCAGGAAGGGCCGGTCGCGGGCCCGACCGACCGGGCCTTCGAGCGCCTGCTCTGGCGCACCTCCGAGGCCCTGTTTCCCGACGACTACGCGAACACCTACGGCTTCGGCATCCTGCCGCGCTGGCTCAACCTCGGGGTCGGCGGCAGCTTCGGTCTCTGATCGGCGCGCTGACGAGGCTCACTCGGTCTCGATCTCGTACAAGGCGCGCTCGGCGGCCGCGAAATCGATCTCCTGATGCTGCCGTTGCGCGGCCCGCGCGGTGATCACGGCCGTGTCCAGGTCGACCTGATTGCAGAGCCCGAGCAGCACCGGGTCGCGCGGCCGGATCTCGCTGCTCTTCCAGTGGGTGCGGTCGCGCACCGCGTTGACCGTGTTCTTGGTCGTGCCCAACAGCTTGCAGATCTGCTGATCGGTCAGCTCCGGGTGGTGGCGCAGCAGCCAGGCGATCGCGTCCGGTCGATCCTGGCGCTTGGACAAGGGCGTATAGCGCGCCTCGCGCCGCTTGGTGATTTTGAGGTCGGCGACCGCCGGGCGGGCGATCTTGAGACGCGCCTGGGGGTCCTTCTGGCAGCGCTCGATCTCGCCGCGTTCCATCTGGCCGCTCGCGACCGGGTCGAGGCCGCGAATGCCCGCACCCACCTCGCCGTCCGCGATGCCCTTGACCTCGAGCGGGTGCAGGCCGCAGAAGTCGGCGATCTGCTCGAAGGTCAAGCTGGTGTTGTCCACGAGCCACACGGCCGTGGCTTTCGGCATCAACGGTCGATCCATTAACCTGCTCCCTCAGACATGGGGGTCGCCGGCGCGCCGCATCGACCGCACCGATGGCGCGCTGCGCCGAGCTGCTTTCTAGGGCCCCGGCAAGCAGATGGGAAGGCTGTTGCCGCTTGGCAACAGGCGGGACGATCAGCCTTCGGCCACCGGTACCGTATAGTTGAGAGCCAGGCGGCCGCCGTCGGGATAGATGGTCTGGCCGGTGATGTAGCTCGCCTCGTCGCTCGCAAGGAACAGCGCCACCTTGGCGATCTCCGCGGGCTCGCCGCAACGGCCCATCGGCGTGCGCGACAGGATCCGCCGGCGCGCCGCGTCGTCGCTCATCACGACCTTCAAAAGATCGGTCAGGATCGAGCCCGGACCGATCGCGTTGACCCGCACGCCCTTGTCCGCGAGCGCCAGCGCCATGACCTTGGTCAGCTGGCCGACCGCGCCCTTGCTGGTCACGTAGGGCACCTGATTGGCGATCGCCAGCACGGCGTTGGCCGAGGACATGTTGACGATCGCGCCCTTGCCGGCTTTGACCATGGCGCGCGCCGCGGCCTGGCCGACCAAGAACACGCCCTTGAGGTTGACCCTGAGCACGGCATCGAAGTCCGCCTCGCTGATCTCGAGGAAATCCGCGGTCTTGATGATGCCGGCGTTGTTGATCAGCACGTCCAGCCGGCCGAACGCGGCCAAGGTCTGCTCGACCAGCCGGCTGGCCTGGCCAGCGTCGCCGACATCGGTCGCGATGAAGGCGGCCCGGCCGCCTTGCGCCTCGATCGCGTTCGCGACCGCGGTTCCGTGCTCGGTATCGACGTCGGCGATCACGACCGCCGCCCCTTCGGCCGCGAAGGCCTCGGCGCAGGCGCGCCCGATGCCATTGCCACCGCCGGTGACGATCGCGACCTGACCGGAAAATCGCATGGCAGTTGCCCCCGGCAGCGTGGTCCCGCCGCGGTCTATCACGCGACGCCGGCCGCGGTCCATCGGCGAGCCGCGCCGGCCGTGAACAGGCGCAGATCAGAGAAAATCGCGCAGGAACGCGACCAGCGGCCGGTCGGCGGGCGGCATGGGCAGACCCTCCATGTCGCGTGGCCGGAGCCATTTCAGCGCCTGGCCCTCGCGCGCGGTCGGAAAGCCCGTCCAGACGCGGCAGACGTAGAGCGGCATCAGCAGGTGGAACCCCGGGTAGCCGTGCGAGGCGAAGGTCAGCGGCGCCAGGCAGTTGGCCGCGACGTCGAGCCCGAGCTCCTCCTCGAGCTCGCGGATCAGGCAGGCTTCCGGGGTCTCGCCGGGTTGGACCTTGCCGCCCGGGAACTCCCACAAGCCCGCCATCGGCTTGCCCTCGGGGCGGCGCGTCAGCAGCACCCGGTGGTCGACGTCGACCAGGGCGCAGGCCGCAACCAGCAGCAGGTCAGGCGTGGCCATCGGCCGTGGCAGGCGGATCGAGCGTTGGCGTCGTGGTCGATCCTCCGGTCAACGCGCGGTCCAGCCGCCGTCGACCGGCAAGGTGACGCCGGTGATCATGCTCGCGGCATCGCTGGCCAGGAACAGGATCGCGGCCGCGACCTCCTCGGGCTCGACGAAGCGGCCCATCGGCGTCTCGGCGAGCAGGCGCTCGACCATCGCGGGGTCGCCCAGCAGCGGCTCGGTCAGCCGGGTGCGCGCGAAGGTCGGCGCGACCGCGTTGACCCGGATGCCGTGCGGCGCCCATTCGCAGGCGAGCGCGCGCGTGAAGTTGACGAGCGCCCCCTTGGCGCTGTGGTAGGCGAGGTTCGGGTAATGGCCGCCGCCGACCAGGCCCATGATCGAGGCGAGGTTGACGACCGCCCCCCGCCCGGCCGCCAGCATGTGCCGGCCGGCCGCGCGCACGCAGAAGAAGCTGCCGTCGAGGTTGACCGCCATCACCTGGCGCCAGCGCTCGGTCGGCAGGTCCACGGTCGGCACGCGCGCGCCGAGCCCGGCGTTGTTGACCAGGATGTCGATCCGCCCGTGGCGGGCGGCGATCGCCTCGACCACCGCCGCGACCCCGGCCTCGTCCGCGACGTCGAGCCGATGCGCCTCGCCGCGCCCGATCTCGGCCGCGACCCGCTGCGCCGCCGCCAGATCGATGTCGGCGACCGCGACCTGCGCGCCGGCCTCGGCGAACGCCTGGCAGGTCGCCCGCCCGATGCCGTTGCCGCCGCCGGTGACCAGCGCCACCCGCCCGTCCAGCCGCAGCATCCCGAGGTAATCCGTCATCGCCACCCTCCCAGCCAAGGCGCGCTATGCCAGCCGATCGGCTGCACTGGCCGCCGCCAACTGGCGGTCGAGCGTGATCAGCTCAAAACTCATCCGGCGCGCCACCCAGAGATAGCTGGCGTCATAGGCGGTCAGGCCGGATCGTTCGGCCAAGCCCAGGACCTCGTCGTGGTCGACCTCGACCAGGGCCACCTCCAGCCGGTCGAGCATCCCGAACGCCGCCATGAAGGCGTCTCGCCGGTCTGGATCGCGGCGGATCTTCTTGATGCAGGCATTGGCGATCTCAAAGGGCAAGAGCGCCGGAGCGATCAGGTCCGCGGCGCCCAGACGCTCGGCGACCGCCGCGCCTTCCGCCTCGCCGAACAACAGGGCGGCCAAAGCGGACGCATCCACAACCTTAGCAGGGACAACCTTGGCAGGGACGACCTTAGCGGGGACGACCTCAGCGGGCATCCCGATCCTCACGGATCATGGCGGCCGCCTCGGATGGTGTCGACAGCCCCATCTGCCGCACCCTGGCGAGGACCTCGGCGGGCGTCAGTCGCCGCGAGGTTCCCGCCGCCTCCTCGAGGATCGCCATCAGCTCTCCCTGCAACGACCGGTGATGACGCTCGGCGCGCTCCTTGAGGCGCCTCACCATCTCGTCGGGGGCGTTCTTGATCGACAGGCTGACCGGCATGTTCGGCTCCAAAAATGCGCCATTTCGGCGCCAAAATAGCGCACCGGAGCCGACCAAGCAATCATGGACCGCCCGCGACGATGGCTCGAAGCCTCACGCCATCTTGGCGGTGATGCCGCCGTCGACCACGAGGTCGTGGGCGGTGACGTACTTGGCTTCGTCGGAGGCGAGGAACAGGCAGGCGTAGGCCGTGTCCCAGCCGGTGCCCATGTGGCCCATGGGGCATTGCGCGTCGCGCACCCGGATCAGGTTCTCGACGTCGCCGTCCTTGCCGTAGGCGCCGGTCAGGCCGTGGTGGACCATGGGCGTGTTCATCAGGCCCGGCGAGACCGAGTTGCAGCGGATGCCCTTGTTCGCGAGCTCGAGCGCGATCGCGCGGGAGAGCGCCACGACCCCGCCCTTGGTCGCGTAGTAGCTCGCATAGGTGATGCCGGTCCAGCGATGGGCGGCGATCGAGGCGATGTTGACGATCGCGCCCTTGCCCTGCCGCTCCATGACCGGCACCACGTGCTTGCAGGTGAGGAAAACACTCTTCAGGTTGACGTCGCAGACCTGGTCCCAGTCGGCCTCCGCGGTCGTGACGATGCCGCCCTGCCGCGCGATGCCGACGTTGTTGACCAAAACGTCGATCCGCCCGAACGCGTCAAGACAGGCCGCGACCATGGCCTCGACGCTCGCGCCCCTGGCGACGTCGGCCATGTGGGTCACGCACACGCCGCCCTCCTGCTCGATGACCGCGCGCGTCTCGTCGGCAGCCTTCAGGTTGAGATCGACCCCGAACACCCTGGCGCCCTCGCGCGCGAACAATACCGCCGTGGCCTTGCCGTTGCCCCAGCCCGGCCCGATCGAGCCGGCGCCGGTGATCAACGCCACCTGGTCCTCGAGCCGCCCGCCCATGCCCCTTGTCTCCCGCGTGAGTTGTGGTCTGGATTCTGCGGATGCTCGCGCTCCGACGTCAACCGAGCGCACTTGACGCGAGCTCGGCAAGGAAGAATAAACCATCGGTCGCGTTTGTTAGTGCCGTCATGAAGGTCGATGACGAGCGCCCCGCGGCGCCCCGGCGAGGGGAGTTCGGCGTCAGTCGGGCCGTTGTCACAAGGCCTTTGCCCTCATCGTTCGGCAACCCTCCGATCCCTTCAGCAGTTGGAGATGCGATGCGCACTCTTGTGGCCCTGGTCGCCGGCGCGGCGGCGCTGCTCGGCGGCTGCTCCCACACCCCCAATCCCCCGAGCCAACAGGCGAACCGGGCGGTGGCGCAGGATTGGATCCTGATCGCGCCACCGGACAACACGCTGACGGTCGCCTTCCTCGACACCTTCGAGTTCCTGCCCGACGGCAAGGATCGGTTTCCCGGCAGGACCGACGGCATGACCGAGCAGGACCGGCGCTCGTTGCAGGGCCTGTTCAAGCAGGTCCAGGCGGCACCCACGCCCGAGGCGCGCCTTCAGATCCTGACCGAGCTCTCGGCCAAGACCGAGGCGCCGGTCGCGCAATGGCGCCAGGTGCGCGCGTTCAAGTCATCCAGCGAGTGCGAATCGACCCGCGCCGAGCTGGTCAAGGTCACCAGCGAGCAGACCGAGAAGGTCGGCGCCTATGCGGGCATGCCGCGCGAAGAGTTCCAGTGGCCGCTGCTCGCCAGGAGCTTCCAATGGAGCCGCTGCGTGCCGGGCGCGGCGGCCGGGACCCAGAGCGAGGGCTGACCGGCGCCGCGCTCAGGGCGCGGGCGGACGGAGCGCGTTGCGGAGCTCGGTCTTGAGCACTTTGCCGTAAGCGTTCTTGGGCAGAGCGGCGACCAGGCGATAGGCCTTCGGGCGCTTGAAGCGCGCGATCCGCGCCAGGCAGTGGGCGTCGAGGTCGGCCGCGGCGGCGGGCGCTTCGGCCGCCATCACCACGAAGGCCACCACGGCCTCGCCCCACTCGGGGTCGGGCTGGCCGACCACCGCGACCTCCTGGACCGCGGGATGCTCGAGCAGGACCTCCTCGACCTCGCGCGGATAGACGTTCGAGCCGCCCGAGATGATCAGGTCCTTGGAGCGATCGCGGAGCGTGAGAAAGCCGTCGGCGTCCATGACGCCGACGTCGCCGGTATGCAGCCAGCCGCCACGCAGGGTCGTGGCACTCGCCTCCGGGTCCCGCCAGTAGCCGCGCATCACGCTGTCGCCCCGGACCAGCACCTCGCCGGGCTCGCCCGCAGGCAGCGGCCGGTCGCTCTCATCCGCGACCCGCACCTCGACGACGGTCTGCGCCGTGCCCACGGATGCCAGGCGCTCGCGATGACGCGGATGGCCGACATCGGCGTGCGCCCGCTGGTCGAGCGCTGTGATGCACATCGGGCTCTCGCCCTGGCCGTAGATCTGGGCCAGCCGGTGGCCGAACACCGCCTCCGCCCGCTCCAGGTCGGCCTGATACATCGGGCCGCCGCCGTAGACGATGGTCTTGAGGCCGGCATGCTCCGACCGCGCGGCAAGCGGATGCCCGGCTAGGCGCTTGACCATCGTGGGCGGAGCGAACAGCGTCACGCCCCGATGACGGCCCAGCAGCTCGAGCACCTCGGCCGGGTCGAAGCCGCCGCTCGCCGGCACGATCTGGCAGGCGGCCTGGGCGGCATGGGGCAGGATGTAGAGGCCCGAGCCGTGCGACATCGGCGCGGCGTGCAGGATGGCGTCGCCGGGCGCGATCCGGTCGACATCGGCGAAGTAGCTCAGCGTCATGGCCAAAAGGTTCCGGTGCGTCAGCATCGCGCCCTTGGGCTGGCCCGTGGTGCCGCTGGTGTAGAACAGCCAGGCGAGTGCCTCCGGCCCGACCTCGGTCAGCGCCACCGGGTCGCCCGTGCGCAGCGCCCGATGGTCGTGGCCGCCGACCTCGATCACCCGCTCGAGGGACTGAAGGCTGGTCCCGAGCGGACCCACGACATCGATCAGGTCCGGGGTCGCAAAGCAGAGCCTGGCGCCGGCGTGGTCCAGGATGTAGGCGAGCTCGCGCGGGTGCAGCCTGGCGTTGACCGGCACCAGGGTCAGGCCGGCGTACCAGCCGGCGAGCAGCAGCTCCACGTAGTCGGGGCAGTTGGTCATCACCAGGGCGACCCGATCGCCCGGCTGCAGGCCGTGGACATCGCGCAGCCGCCCGGCCACGACCGCCGCCCGCCGCACCAGCTCGCCCCAGGTCACGAGCACCTCGGCGCCCAGCGCCACCGCCGGCCGCCCGGCCTGCCCGCGACCCGCGCGGAGGAACAGATGAGCGATGTTCATGCCGGCATTCCGTGGCTATCGTGACGGCCGATCTGCCGAGCGCGACTTTATGCCTGCCGCGGCCCGCGACAGCAAGCCGGGGTCATGCCGACGATCGGAAGCGGGCCACGCGGGAGAACGGTGACGCCATGGACCTGGGGATGCCTTGGGGCGAGCTCGCGCTCCTGGTCGGCGCGCTGCTGGTCGCGGGCCTGGTGACCGGGCTGCTCGCCGGGCTGCTCGGGATCGGCGGCGGCGGCATCCTGCTGCCCGCCCTCTACGAGCTGTTCGGCGCGCTCGGCGTCGAGGACGAGCTGCGGCTGCATCTCGCGGTCGGCACCTCGCTCGCGGTCATCGTGCCGACCTCGATCCGCTCGTTCACGGCCCACCGGGCGCGGGGCGCGGTCGACATGGATCTGCTGCGCTCGATGGCGGTGCCGGTCGTGATCGGCGTCGGGCTCGGGGCCCTGCTCGCGCGCTACGCCAGCGATGACGTCCTGAAGGTGGTCTGGGTCGGCGCGGCGACCCTGATGGCGATCAAGCTCATCTTCGGGCGCGACTGGCGGCTCGGCGATACGATTCCGGGCCAGCCCTTCCGGGCGCTCTATGGCGGCTTCGTCGGCCTGGTCTCGACGCTCATGAGCGTCGGCGGCGGCGTGTTCATCACCGCGCTCATGACCATCTATGGCCAGCCGATCCAGCGCGCGGTCGCGACCTCGTCCGGCTTCGGGCCGCTGATCGCGATCCCGGGCGCGCTCGGCTTCGTCTGGGCGGGCTGGGGCGTCGCCGGCCTGCCGCCGGGCTCGCTCGGCTACGTCAGCCTGCTCGGCGCCCTGCTGATCATCCCGACCAGCGTCGCCGCCGCCCCCTTCGGCGTGCGCCTCGCCCACGGCATCTCGCGCCGCACGCTCGAGCTCGCGTTCGCGCTGTTCCTTTTGACCGTGGGCCTCCGCTTCCTGCTCAGCCTGCTCGCCTGATCAGCTCGCGCGCCGGGCCGGCGAGCGCACCGGCCGCGGGCGTCTGCCGGCGGTGAACCGCACACGCGGCCGGCGCCGGGTTGCGGGCCGTCGGCCACGGCGGCGGCCGTGTTCGGTGCCCTAAACGCATTGGTAGCGACCTGTGCGCAAGCAGGCGCATCAGCACGCTCGCGCCACCCCGTGGGCTCTCCGACATCAGGAGCGAGCTGCCGAATGCGACGCCTGCGCCTGCCGCCCGGACCCCGGCTTGCCAGCCTGCTCGCCACGCTCCTGATCGGGGTCGGCTGCACGCCCCCGCGCCGGCCTCGAGGCCACCATGGACGGCCCGGAGCGGATCGCCAACGACCGTAGCATGGTCGTCCTGCCCCCCGACCTCGCGGCTGACCGGATCATGGTGTGGCGCGAGATCCAGGGCAGCTATCTCGCCGAGCGGGTCGTGCTCGCCAATCAGACCGCGACCGTCGGCGAGAATGCGATCGTCGTGCACACCCTCTGGCGCGGGTCGCCGCATCCCTCGATGTTCCCGGGCTCGATGCCCAACCCCTTCACCGAAGGCAAGATCAGCCAACGGATCACCGACGCCTTCGGCGACTGGGCCGCGGTCGGCGCTCCCACCGACCGGGTCAACCGGCACGGGCCCTACCGCTATGTGGCCGCGACCGCCGACGGTGTGCGCTGCGTGCTCGCCTGGCAGATGATCGACGCGGTCGCCGCGATCACGCACGAGACCCAGAGCTACGCGGTCGAGTACCGCGTCTGCGATCCCAAGCGCGCGCCCGAGCAGCTGGTTGCGCTGTTCGACCAGATCGATCTCGTCCCCGATCTCTGAGCCGTCGCCGGCCGTCACCGCCGCCGCCGTCGTCAGATTCACTCCCGCACGGATATCAGCCGATGTCGATCGCCGGATCGCTGCAGTCGCCTGCGCCCAGTCAGCCGAGCGCGCTCCCTCGCCGCCTCGGGACCGGGATCGGCAACTTCCTGCTCGGCGCGGCCTGGGGACTGCTGGCGGTGATCATCGGCTGGCTCAGCTTCCAGGATGTCGGGGTCGCCAATCAGCTGGCGCTCGCCGCGGTCGCGGTCGCGGGCCTGGTGCTGATGCAGGTCTGCCGGCTGTCGCGCCTGCTGCGCCTGCTGTTCATCACGATCGCGACCTTCATGACGCTCCGCTATCTGGCATGGCGGATCACCGACACCCTGCCCGGGATCGGCACGCTCAGCTTCGTGCCGGGCATCCTCTTGTTCCTCGCCGAGCTCTACGGCATCGCCATGTACTTCTTCGGCGTGTTCGTCAACATCCGGCCGCTGGAGCGCCAGATCGTGGCCCTGCCGGACGACGAGACGCTGCTGCCGACGGTCGACGTGTTCGTGCCGAGCTACAACGAGGACGAGGCGCTGCTCGAGACCACGCTGACCGCGGCGCGGCAGCTGCGCTACCCCGAGGCCAGGCTCAACGTCTACCTGCTCGACGACGGCGGCACCGAGCAGAAGCGCGCCGACCGCGACCCGGCCAAGGCGAGCGCCGCGCACGAGCGTCACGAGCGGCTGCAGGCGCTGTGCGCACGGGTCGGGGTCCACTACCTCACCCGCGCCCGCAACCAGCACGCCAAGGCCGGCAACATCAACGCGGCGCTGCCCCGGACCACGGGCGATCTGATCCTGGTCCTGGATGCCGACCACGTCCCCACCCGGGACCTGCTCGCCAACACGGTCGGCCAGTTCCTGCGCGATCCCAAGCTGTTCCTGGTGCAGACGCCCCACTTCTTCATCAATCCCGACCCGATCGAGCGCAACCTCAAGACCTGGGAGCGCATGCCGAGCGAGAACGAGATGTTCTACTGCGTCGGCCAGCGCGGGCTCGACTTCTGGAACGCGAGCTTCTTCTGCGGCTCGGCGGCAATTCTGCGCCGGCGCTGCCTCGAGGAGATCGGCGGGCTGGCGGGCGCCACCATCACCGAGGACGCCGAGACCGCGCTCGAGCTGCACGCCCGCGGCTACAACAGCGTCTACATCGGCCGGCCGATGATCGCCGGCCTGCAGCCCGAGACCTTCGCGAGCTTCATCGGCCAGCGCTCGCGCTGGGCCCAGGGCATGATGCAGATCCTGCTGCTCAAGAATCCGCTCTTCAAACGCGGCCTCGGCCTCAGCCAGCGGATCGCCTACCTGTCCAACTGCCTGTATTGGCTGTTCCCGATCGCGCGCACGCTCTTCCTGTTCATGCCGCTGACCTATCTGTTCTTCGGCATGAAGATCTACGACGCCTCGCTCGAGGAGTTCTTCGCCTACGCCGTCGCCCACCTGGTCTGCAGCTACATGCTGACCAACCATTTGTTCGGGCGCGTGCGCTGGCCGTTCATCGGCGAACTGTACGAGATGGCGCAGTCGCTGCTCCTGCTGCCAGCGGTGCTGAGCGTGTTCCTCCGCCCGCGCGCTCCGACCTTCAGGGTCACGTCCAAATCTGAGACCCTCGAGCGCAGCTATGTCTCGCACCTGGTGTCGCCGGTGCTCGCGATGTTCGTGCTGCTGCTGGCCGGCGCCGCCGCCGGGGCCTGGCGCTATCTCAACTTCCCGCTCGAGCACGACAACATCACGATCGTGTTCATCTGGAACCTGCTCAACCTCGTGTTCATGGGCGCAGCCCTCGGCGCGGTCCACGAGCGGCGCCAGCGGCGGCACGGCGCGCGCACGCCACGCAGCCTCCCGGCCGAGGTCCGAATCGGCGGCAAGACGGTGGCCGCGACCGTCGAGGACCTCTCGGTCAACGGCGCCCAGATCGTGCTCAATGCCGACGAAAGCATCTACGGCCACTTCAACCACCCGGAGGCCCTGCTGCGTGTGGTCAGCCCCGAGAGCGGCGGGCTGATCGATTTGAACATCCAGATCCGGCACGCCGTGATCCAGGACGACGCGGTCGTGCTCGGCACCATGTTCACGCCCAGGAGCCAGGCGGAGCGCGCCGAGGTGGTGGCGCTCTGCTACGGCTCGAGCGCCGCCTGGGTCGACTTCCAGCAGGCGCGCCAGGGCGCGCGCACGATCCTGACCGGCCTCCTGTTCCTGATCTGGCTGGCACTCGCCCGCGGCAGCCACGCGCTGATCGCGACCCTGCACGAGCGCACCCTCGGCGGCGAGCGGCGCCCGCTGTTCGGCGGGGCGCGGCGGATCGCGCTCGAGATCGGAGGCGACCAGTGAGCGGCCCCCTGATGACGCGCCCGCGCCGGCGCGCGCTCGCGACCTTCGGCCTCGGCGTGGTCCTCGCCGCCGGGGTGGCGACCGGCCCGGCCGCGGCCGATCGGCCCATGAGCGTCCTGCGCCTGCCGATCGAGCCCCAGCAGTCGGATCTCGACGGCGGCCTGGCCGCGACCGCGGCCGAGGTCCACCTGCCGCGCACGCTCGCGGTCGTCGGCGCCCATCTGGTGCTCGGTTACGCCAATGCGCTTGCGGTCGAGCCCACGGGCTCCAGCCTCAGGCTCAGCGCCAACGGCGAGCCGCTGGCCGACCTGCCCCTGGTCGCGGCCCAAGGCGTGGTCCAGGCCGACGTCGAGGTGCCGCCGGCGCTGTTCCGTTCCGGTGCCAACGTGTTCGGCTTTCGGGTCGTGCAGCACCACCGGCTGGACTGCACGCGGCGGGCGTTCGAAGAGCTTTGGACCCGGATCGACGCCGCCAGCTCCTATCTCGAGCTTCAGGTCGTGCCCCGCCCCGGCAGCCTCCTGCTCAGCAATCTCGATTCGGTGCTCGCCGCGTCGGTCTACGACCACGAGCCCCTCGCGGTGCTGACCACGCCGGCGCTTTCCGACCCGGTCGTGCTCGAAGTGGGCGGACTGGTCGTCGAGGGCGTCGCGCTGCGCCGCGGCACCCGCCCGCTCGAGGTCAGGCACGTCCGGCTGGCGCCGGGGTCGGCCGCGAGCGCGCTGACCGCGCTGCGCGGCCAGAATGTGGTCGTGCTCGGCCGGCTGGACGAGCTGGCGCGAATGCTCCCCGATCCGCTGCCGGCGGCCGCGACCAATGGGCTGCTGGCAGTCCTGCCCCTGCCCGCCGACCCGCAGCACGTCGCGATCGTGGTCGCGGGCGGCGACGAGCAGGCGATCCGCCGGGCGGCCGAGGTGTTCCGGGCGAAGGCCACGGCCTGGCCGGAGGCGGCGGCCATGGCGGTCGGTTTTGCGCCCCTGCCGGCCGGGGCGCCGCCGCCCGCGACGGTCGAAGGCGGCCGCCCGACCACGCTCGCCGAGCTCGGCTATGCCTCCCAGGACCTGCCGCTCGACTATACCGGCACCATCGAGGTCCCGCTCACCCTGCCCGAGGACTACTACGCCGGCGACGGCCAGCGCATCGTCCTCGACCTCAATCTCGCCTACGGCGCCGGCCTCGCCCCGACCTCGGCGCTGGTCGTGCGCGTCAACGGCGCGCCCTGGAACATGCTGCGCCTCGATCGGAGCGACGGCGCCCTGATCGACGGCACCCGCATCGAGCTGCCGATGGGCCTGTTCGCCCCCGGCGCCAACCGGATCGGCCTGCAACCGATCCTGCATCCCGCGGACGGCGCCTTGTGCGCCCGCCTGGGTGGGCAACCGATGTTCAGTCTGTTCGACGACAGCCGGATCCTGGTGCCGGCGTTCGCGCACCTGACCCGCCAGCCCGACCTCAAGCTGTTCGCGACCACCGCGTTCCCCTACGGCGGCAGCGCCGCGGGCGAGACCGAGCTCGTGGCGCTGCGGCCGGATGCGGCGACATCGGGGCCGCCTGGACGCTGCGCGGCAAGCTCGCACAAGCGCGCGGGCGCGCCACTCGCCGGCCTGGTCAGTAGCTTCGGCCCGCCCGCGGGCGATCGCCATCTGCTCGTGATCGGCGCGGCCGCGGACCTGCCGGCGGCCCTGGTGCGGGCCGCGCCGATCCCGCTCATGCCCCACCCCGCGACCGGTGACGAGGCGCCGGCCCGGGCGCCCGTGCGCCAGGCGTCCGCCGATGGCGCCCCCACGCCCGCCGACGCCCGTACCCCCGAGGTCCGCTCGCAATGGGCCCAACGCCTGCTCGCAGACGGCGCCGGCGCCG
This sequence comes from uncultured Alphaproteobacteria bacterium, assembly GCA_963753685.1. Taxonomy (GTDB): domain Bacteria; phylum Pseudomonadota; class Alphaproteobacteria; order Geminicoccales; family Geminicoccaceae; genus DATAOG01. Next base: position 15,219 of record CAVWDE010000010.1, on the reverse strand, counting down.
ACGACGGCGTGGTCGGCACGGTGACCCGCTGGCTGATCCGCATCGCGCGCGCCGCGCCGTCGTCGCCAGCGCCGGCGGGGCGCGTCGATCTGCCCGGACTGACCGCCGGCAGCGGCGAGGGCGCCCTGGTCGCCTTCCGCTCGCCGTTCGCGCCTGACCGCACCGTCACGGTCCTCACCGCCGAAGACGAAGGCGCGCTCGGCGGCGCGGTCCCCCGGATGATCGAGCCTTCGACCTGGCGCCGGCTGGAGGGCGATGCCGCGGTCTGGGGCGCGCCGTCCGACCCGGTCGTCAGCCGTCGGCTCGGCGAGACGTACCTGATTGCGCCGCTCGACACCTCGCTCCGCCAGTTGTGGCTGCTGTGGCGCACCTGGATGGCGGAGCAGCCCGCCTATTGGCTGGCCTTCGTGTTCGCGACCATCGCCGACGACGCCGGGCGCTTCGAAGACGCGCGCGCCTGGTTCGAGCGGGCCCAGGGCTGGGCGCCGAGTGCGAAGCGCGCGGAAGGCCTCGCGCGCGCTCAGGCCAAGCTCGGTCACGACCAGGCGGTCGACACCCTCGCGGCGGCCTATCCGCGCCAGCTCGGGCCGCTCGCGGCCGATACTGCGCGGGCGCGGCTCGGTGAGGCGTTCACGGCCGAGGATCACGCCGCGGTGCTCGCGGCCACCCGCGAGCTGGATACGCCGGACGCCCACAACCTGCGCGGCTGGACCTTCCTGCGCCTGCAGCGGCCGACCGAAGCTCTGCTCGAGTTCGAGCGGGTCCGTTGACAGCGAGGCGCCGGCTGGCGCGGCCGCGCGCGAGGCGGCCTACGGCGTCGCATCCACCCGCCTCGCGCTCGGCAACCTCGACGCCGCCCTTCAGGTCGCCGACGCCTACCACCTGCCGTTCGAGCAGCGGCGCGCGATCTACGCCGACGTGCTCGCCCGCAAGGCCGGGCGCGCCCTGGCGGCCAAGGACGACGCCACCTGCGTCGCTTTGCTCCAGGAGCGCCGCGGCTATGCCGAGCCGTCGCGCGCGCTCCTGATCCAGGAAGCGTGGGCGCGCTTCCATCTCGGGCAGAGGGTCACCGCGCAGCGGATCTTCGCCGAGCTCGATCGCGTCTACGGGACCGCCGCGACCGCCGAAGGCCTGCGGGTGACCAGCGGCGCCCTCGACCGCGTGGGCCAGTAGGCGGCTCGCGCACGCCGGGCCGGGGCACAGCGGCCGGAGTCCACCCGCATCACGCAGTGTGCACTGGTGCCGGCATCAGGGCTGGCCAGCCGCGATCGCAGACGCGAGGCCCTTCAACTTTGCATGGGGTCCGCGCTATATCAGCTTCATGTTGGAAAAGCGGCCGAGCGGACTGACGCCTGAGGACATCGACCGGCTCGGGTCGGAGGCGGCGCAGCCAGGCAGTCAACCCGCGCGGGCGGAGCCCTGCGCGGACCATCTCGCTCGGGTCCAGCGCATCGCCGCGACCATCGAGGCCGAGGCCCTGGCGTCGGAGCGCGGGCTGCGCCTGAGCCCGACGCTGCAGGCCGCGCTGCATCGGGAAGGCCTGTTCCGCCTCTTGTTGCCGCGCCCCTTCGGCGGCTTCGAGACCGACCCGCCGACCTTCGTCCAGGTGATCGAGGAGGTGGCCAAGCACGACGCCAGCACCGCCTGGTGCCTGTGCCAGGGGAACGGCTGCGCCATGGCGGCCGCTTACCTCGACCCCGAGATCGCAGAGGAAGTCTGGGGCCGCGATCCGGAGGCCGTGCTGGCCTGGGGTCCGGGTGGCAAGTCGCAGGCCATCGTCGAGGGCGACGGCTATCGGCTGACCGGACGCTGGGCGTTCGTCAGCGGCGGCCGGCACGCCAGCTGGCTGGGCGGGCATGCCAGCGTCATCGAGGCCGACGGCTCGCCCCGGCGCGACGCCGCCGGCGAGACTGTCGTGCGCACGTTGCTGCTGCCCGCGAGCGAAGCCGCCTGGACCAGTGCCTGGGACGTGATCGGCCTGCGCGCCACCGGCAGCGACAGCTACGAGGTCAAGAACCGGTTCGTTCGCCACGACCACTCGTTCCTCCGCGAGGATCCTGCCGATCGCCGTTATCAGGCGCCGCTCTACCTGTTTCCGCAGATCAGCCTCTATGCCAGCGGCTTCGCCGGCACCGCGCTCGGGATTGCCCGCGCGATGCTCGATTCCTTCATCGAGCTGGCGGTGGACAAGCGGCCGCGGCTGGCACGGCAGACCCTGCGCGACACCGGCATGGTGCAATACGAGATCGCCCAGGCCGAGGCCCGCATCCGGGCGGCGCGGGCCTTCCTGTTGACCGAGCTGCGGGACATCTGGCAGGAGGTCGTGACGACGCAGGCGCTCAGCATCGCCAATCGCATGCGCATCCGCCTGGCCACCACCTTCGCCATTCACGAGGCCAAGGCGGCGGCCGATGTCGCCTACGAGCTGGCCGGTGCCACGGCGATCTTCATCAGCAACGACTTCGAGCGCCGCTTTCGCGACATCCACACCGTCACCCAGCAGATGCAGGGCCGCAAGGCCCACCTGCAAAGCGTCGGCGCCTTCCTTTTGGGCCTGCCGCCGGACCTCGACATCGCCTGAGCGGCGGCGCCATCAGGCATCGGGCCGTAGGCCAAGCAGTCGCGCGGACCCGAATGGCCGGGGCAGGTCGACAGGCGGAGGCACTCTGGTTTGCAGCTCGACGACGGTCGCCTGGTAAGCGAGTTTGATCTGGTCGCTCGTGTTCTGGCGGAACGGCTGCAACGGCCTGGGGCATCCGAAGGTCTGCACGCTGCCCTGGTCTCCGGTCTATCAGCCGGCTGGGAAGATGTGGCGACGCGCGCAACCAACGAATTCGTGCTGCCGGCCTTCGCCGCGGCGGTGCGGGATCTCGGCCTCATCGGATCCCTGGCGCCGGAGCTGCGCGCGTTCCTGGCCATGGCACATGCGGCCAATGTCAAGCGCAACGGCGGGCTCCGCAGCCAGCTCGCCGCCGTCGTCGGCGCCGTCAACCGCGAGGGCGTCGAGCCGGTGCTGCTCAAGGGCGCGATCCGCCTGGTCGACGGGCTCTACCCCGACCCCGGCTGGCGGATGATGCGCGACCTCGACCTGCTCGTCCCAGAAGATCGCCTCGAGGACGTCGTCGCCGCCCTGCGCGGGGCCGGCTACGCGCCCCGGCCGCCGACCGCGGGCGAGCCGGATTTCGGCCACCACCACTACCCGGAGCTGACGCGGCCGAGCCATCGCGCCAGCGTCGAGGTGCACGCGGAGCTGTTCAAGACCGAGCGGCAGCGGCGCCTGCTGGGGGCGGCGGAGGTGTCGGGCGCCGCGCGGCCGATGGCCTTCGACGGCGTTCGAGCGCGTATTCCGTCCGTCGATCTCGAAGGTGGCCCTCAACATGCTGCTCCGGACCTTCGCGATCGAGCTGGCGCGGCGCAATCCGCGAGCAGTCTGCGTGTCGGGCTGCATCCGGACATGGTCGACACCTGTCTCTCGGCGCCCTTCCAGGCAACTGTGCCCGACGGCAAACTGTTCACGCCTGACTTCGCCGCATCTCGCCTGCTTGAGGTGCTCGATCGCATCGAGCCCGACGACAGTGGCAAAGTGTTCGCTTGGAACGGCCAGGTGATCCCGCCATGAAGCGGACGCCGCCGGCTCACGCTTAAGGCGTTCAGTCTTGCTGTAGCGCGGACGTGACAGTAATGGCGACTTCGTTGCGGCGGAGAAATGGGAGGGTCCAAGGCGGATCGTAGAAGAGTGCCGTCGGTGTGCCTGTCGCGCTCCAGGCCGAACCGTTCAACGCCTTGATCAGCTCGCCTTTGCGTGTCTCCACCCTTTCCGCGTCCCGCGACCCGCTGAAGCGAAGAACGGCGAGGGCCGCTTCCGGGACCTCGACAATCTGGACCCTGGGGTCGGTCGGCTCGGGCGCCGTGGCCGTGGTCGTGGTATAGGAGCCCGGAAGAAAGAAGCGCATCAAATAGCGCCCATTGTCGGAGGCACCCGTTTCGACGGGCACGGTCATTGCGATCTTCTCTGCTTCGCTACCAACCTCGACCGGGCTCGTCATCGCGATCTCGGACTGGCCCTGGTTGGCGCCCGAGATGTAGTCGAAGAGGATCCTGAACGCCTCGTTACGACCGGCCTCGGGATTGCCGGCCTCAACGGTCGCTTCGGCCGCCAATCGAGGGCCGTAGCGCCTTATCTCCACCGTCTCCCCGATCCGCTCGAGGACGGTGTAGGCGGGCTGCTCATAGCCTGATCGGACCCCGAACACGGAGCACCCCGACAGCAGCACGAGGCCGGCGACGGACGCAAGAGCACGGAGCATCATCGATCCAAGGCCGACGGCTCACCCCGCGCGCGGCGGCCCAGGCCTTTCATGGCGACGCCCAGGGTCTGCGTCACGGCGCGCTGTGCACTGTGACCGGGTGCGAGCAAGGAGCGCGAGACGGGCGCCGGAGCATTCATGCGGCTATGGTCGCCCGTAGCATCCAGACGGCCTTCTCGTGGACCTGCAACCGCTCGGTGAGCATGTCCGCCGTCGCTGCATCGCGAAACCCTTCCGCCACTTCAACCGCATCACGAAGCCGGCGGGCAACGGTCTCATGGTCGTCGATCAGGGTCGTCACCATCTGCCCGGCGGAAAAGTTGCTCCCGTTGGCCTCAGCGATCGCGCTGTGTGGCACCAGGTCGGAAAAGCTCGTGGGTGCGAGGTGGCCAAGGGCCCGGATGCGCTCCGCAATCTCGTCGATGGCCGCTAACAGGTCCTGATACTGCTGCTCGGTCAGTTGATGCAGGCTCACGAACAGCGGCCCGACCACATTCCAATGCAAACCCTGCGTCTTGACCATCAGCACATAGGCGTTGGCCAGCATGGCAGTGAGATTGGCGGCCAGACGCTCGCGCGGCTCGAGGTCGGTCTCGGGGGTCGGTTTGACATTCAAGGCGCTGGTAGCCGCGACGGGCTCCTTTCCTACGAAGTGGTGGTGGCATGCCATACGAAGTCGTCGTGGCATGCGGAAGCCGCGGCGGCGCAAGTGAATGCGCCAGCGCAGCCTGCCGCCACGGCGCCGGTGCGGAGGTCCCGGCTGTCGAGACCTCCGCACCGCCGCGGACTCGCGCTAGGGCTGAATGACGCTGTCGATCACGTGGATGACGCCGTTGTCGGCCTCGATGTCAGCCTTGGTCACGGTCGCCCCATCGACCATCACGTTGGCGCCGGTGGCGTCGATCATGATCGGCGCGCCTTCGACGCTGGCGACCTCGATCTGCTTGCCGGCGAGGTCGCTCGACATCACCTTGCCGGACACGACGTGGTAGGTGAGTAGGGCCTTGAGCTGATCCTGGTTCTCGGGCTTGAGCAGGTTTTCGACCGTGCCCGCGGGCAGCTTCGCGAAGGCGGCGTCGGTCGGCGCGAACACCGTGAACGGCCCTTCGCTCTTCAGCGTGTCGACCAGACCGGCCGCTTGCGCGGCGGTGAGCAGCGTCTGAAACGATCCGGCGTCGGACGCCGTATCGACGATGTCCGCAGCGGCCGCGGTGCCGCTCGCGTAGGCCAAGGGGAGCGCGATGCAGCTCGCGCGGATGATCGATGAAAGTCTCGCCACAGTTCTACTCCTCGATGGTTGAACGCCGCTGTTACGACCTGGCTGGCGGTTCGGATCATCGCCGGCGCTCGAGGTTTGCAATCGGGATGCGGTCTCGCAGGGTCGGGGCCCGTCTGCTGAGCCGTGAGTTCGCGACCATGCGCACCGTTGCCGTCGTGTTGCTGCCGCTCCTGCTCTTTGCGCCGCTCTCGGGCGCGGCGGCCGCCGAGCTCAAGGTGACGCTCGAGGACGTCGCCACCGGATCGGGGCATCTTCTGGTCGCGGTCTGCACGGCCGAGACCTTTTTGCGCCGGGGCTGCCCCTATACCGGCCGGGCGCCGGCGGTCAGCGGCGAGGCCGAGGTCGTGGTCCGGGGCATCGAGCCCGGGGTATACGCGGTGCAGGCGTTCCACGACGAGAACGACAACCTCGACCTCGACCGCAATTTTCTCGGCTGGCCGGAGGAAGGCATGGGCTTCAGCAATGATGCGCCGATGCGCTTCGGACCGCCGCGCTTTGCGGACGCGGCGATCGCGATCGGCGCGGGCGGCGGCGCGACCCGGGTGCGGCTGCGCTACTTCCGCTGACCCAAAGCTGTCCCGTCTGCGGCCGTGCGCGACAAGGCGCGCGCGCGCCGGCCGAGCGCCGCGAGGAGACTGAACCAGGCGCGGATGCGCCCGATCCGGCCGGGCCCGTGCGTGGCGCCAAGATAGTGGCGGAACAGCGTCGGGTCGACCGCGGTCGCCGGCTGGTAGTGCGGCCGCAGGCGGCCGCGGCGCAGGCTGATGATCTTGGGGCAGGTGAGCTCGAGCAGGCCCTCGGCGCCGCGGGTGACCCCGTAGCCGCTCTGACCGCGACCGCCGAAGGGCAGGCGCGGATCGGCGGTCGGGACGATCAGGTCGTTGATCGTGACCGCACCGGCGCGAATCCGCGCCGCCAGCCGCCGCGCGGGCTGCTCGGGCCCGAACACCGAGGCGCCGAGCGCATAGGGGCAGAGCGCGTCGAAGTCCAGCGCCTGCTCGGGATCGCGCACCGGGACGAGAGCGAGCACCGGCGCGAAGAGGTTGGCCTTGAACAGGCCGAGCTCCGGGGTGGCATCCGCGATCAGGACCGGGCTCATGGCCGGCGCGCCCGCTGCCGGCGCCGCGGTCGCGAACCGGCAGCCGGCGCGCCCCGCCTCATCGAGGAGAGGGCCCAGCCGCTCCTGGATCGATGCGGCGATCGCGACCGGCGGCAGGCCGGCGAGCCGCGCCTGGAGCAGGCGCTCGAGGTCTGCCGATTGCGCCTGCGCCACGAACACGCGGCGCGGCGCGATGCAGGTGGCGCCGCCGTTCAGCCGGAGCCCGAACGCGAGCGCGTCGGCGACCAGGGCGAGATCGGCGCCGGCCAGGACGAAGACCGCATCGTTGCCTGAAAGCTCGAGCGTCGCCGGCGTGAGCCGGGGCGCGAGGTCCGCGAGCACGGCCCGCCCGGTATCCGCCGAGCCGGTCAGGACCACATGGTCGACGCCCTGCGCAACGACGGCGCGCGCGCTGTCGACCCCTTCGTCGAGCAGCTGCACGAGCTCCGGCGGCAGTCCGGCGGCGCTCAGCAGGCCGCTCAGCGCCTCGAGGGCAGCGGTGCCGCCCGGCGCCGGCTTGAGCAGCACCGCGTTGCCGGCGACCAGGCCCTGCAGCAGCTGCACGCCCGGCAGGAACAGCGGATAGTTGCCGGGCGCCAGGATCAGGACCACGCCCAGAGGCTCGCGCCGGATCTCGGCCTCGGCGCCCGCCAGCCAGAGCGGCCGACCACGCCGCCCCAGGCGCCGCGGCTGCAGCAGGCGCGCCGCTTCGAGCTCAAGGAAGCGACCGGCGTCGGCGAGCGGAATGACCTCGGTCGCGAGCGTATCGGCCGGGGTGCGGCCGTGGCGGTCGCCGACCGCGGCGACCAGCAGGTCGGACTGCCCGGCGATCAGGTGACGCAGCCGGCGAACGATGCCCAGTCGGGCCGCCAGCGTGGTCTGCGCCCACGCCGCCTGTGCCAGACGCGCCCGCCACAGCTGGCCTCCCGCGGCGGCCGCCGGCGGCGCCATCCCGGCCTCAGCCATGCTGCCCGTTCGCATCAGACGTCCCCCCTCACCGACCATTGAGCCCTGCATCCTCTCCTCCTGGGCTGGCGTCGACAGCGCCCGCACCGATCAAATTTCCATCTGTCCATATCTTGTCAATGTGTCTGCTGGACAATATATGGACAACCGCGAAGGAGAGCGATCGTGCATTCGATGAAGACCGTGGTTCAGGTGACCGGCCTCACACCAGATACGTTGCGGGCGTGGGAGCGCCGCTACAAGGTGGTGCAACCGGGGCGCGATGAGAGCGGACGCCGGCTGTACGCCGCCGAGGATCTGGCCAAGCTGCGCCTGCTGCGCCAGGCGGTGGATCTCGGCCACCCGATTCATCGGGCCGCCCGGCTGTCCCTGGCCGAGCTGGAAGACCTTGTGCGCGAGGCCCGCGCCCAGGACCCGGCGCATAGCTTCAGCGATCTGGTCGCGTCCCTGCTCGACGCGGTGGCAAGCCATCGCTCCGACCTCTGCGACGAGATCCTCGGGCTTGCGATCGCCGCGCTGTCGCCGCGCGACGCGGTGCGGTTCGTGCTCGCGCCCGCCCTCGTCGAAACCGGAACGCGCTGGCACGACGGCCAGTTCTCGGCGGCGCAGGAGCACCTGCTGACGGCCAGCGTCGAGCGGCTGGTCATGACCACGATGCACACCTTCCAAAAGGCGGCGCGTGGTCCGGCCATGGTCTTCGGCACGTTGACCGGCGAGCGGCACGTGATCGGCAGCCTGCTTGCCGCCTTCCTGGCCGCGAGCCACGGCCTGCGCTGCATCTATCTCGGTGCGGAACTGCCGCCGGCCGAGCTGGCACAGGCGGCCGTACGCAGCCATGCCGCCGTGGTCGCCCTTAGTCTCGTCACCGACATTCCTCAACTCGAGGCGCAACTCGCTCAGCTCTGTCGCCAGCTGCCTCCCGAGATCGAGGTCTGGCTCGGTGGCTCTGCCGTTCAAAACCTGGATGCAACCAGTCTTCCGGAGAAGTGCATTCGGTTGAGCAGTTTCGACGACTTCCTGGAGCGCACGGAAGTCTTGCGTGAAACGAAAGCATAACAGGGAGAACACCGTGCTGACTCATGACATGCTGGCGAACCAGCGCACGACCGGGGACGCCGACGGAGGCACCGCGGCCGCCGCGCGCGCGGCGGCCGGCCCCGACCGCCTGCTGACCGCCGTGGCCGAACGCCAGGACCACCTCGCCTTTGCGCAGCTGTTCGAACGGTTCGCGCCGCGCATCGAGGCCTGGCTGCGCCGCCGGGGCGCGGCGGCGCCGCTCGCCGAGGACGTGGCCCAGGACGTGATGCTGGCGCTCTGGCAGCGGGCAGCGCAGTTCGACTCGACCCGGGCGACCGCCTCGACCTGGATCTTCGCGATCGCGCGCAACCGCCTGATCGACGCCTTTCGCCGTGGCGGGGGTGAGCAGACGATGGATGCGCAGTCCCTCGTCCTGCCGGCGGACGACGATACCGAGCACAGCTTCTATCTGACCGAGCTCGAGCGGCACCTGCGCCATGCGGTCGCGTCGCTGCCGAGCGACCAGAACCGGCTGATCGCGCAGGGCTACTTCGCCGAGAAATCGCAAAGCGCGCTCGCCGATGAGCTCGATCTGCCGCTCGGCACCGTGAAGTCACGTCAACGCCTGGCGCTCGGCAAGCTGCGCCGGCTGCTCGACCACGTCCTATGAGGCGCGCGCTCACGACGTCGGCCGGCGCGCGAACCGCACCGGCGCCTCTGCGCTGCGTCGGTTCGGGTCGCAGCTCGCGCCCGCGGGTGGTCATCGCCGGCGCCGGACCCGGCGGCCTTGCCGCGGCCATGCTCCTGGCGCACGCCGGCGCGGACGTGGTCGTGCTCGAGCGCAAGGAGCGGGTCGGCGGTCGCTCGGCGACCCTGCACGCGGGTGGCTTCAAATTCGACCTGGGGCCGACGTTTTTCCTCTACCCGCAGGTGCTGGCCGAGATCTTCGCCGCCTGCGGGCACCGCCTCGAGCAGGAGGTCGAGCTGCTCCGCCTCGATCCCATGTACCATCTGATGTTCGAAGGCGGCGGGGAGATCCGCGCGACCGCCGATCTGGCCAAGCTGGCAGAGGACATCGCCCGGCTCTCGCCCGAGGACGCGGCGGCGGTTCCCCACTACATCGGCGATAACCGCGCCAAGTTCGAGGCCTTCCGACCGGTTCTGCAACGCCCGTTCGCGAGCTGGCGCGACCTTCTCACGCCCGATCTGTTGCGGGCCTTGCCCATTCTCCGCCCCTTCCACAGCGTCGATCGCGACCTCGCCCGCTACTTCTCGGACCAGCGGGTGCGGCTCGCCTTCTCGTTCCAGTCCAAGTATCTGGGCATGTCGCCCTTCAAGTGCCCGAGCCTGTTTACCATCCTGTCGTTCATGGAGTACGAGCACGGGGTCTTCCACCCGCGTGGCGGCTGCGGCGCGGTGATGGCGGCCATGGCCAGGATCGCGGCCCGGGCGGGCGCGCAGATCCGGCTCAACGAGCCGATCACCGACATCGTCTTCGAGGGCCGCAAGGCGGTGGCGGTGCGCACCGGGCGCGGAGCGTACCCCTGCGACGCGCTCGTCATCAACGCCGACTTCGCCAAGACCATGGCGGACCTAGTGCCCGATCGGCTGCGCCGCCGCTGGTCGGATCGCAGGCTGGCGAAGAAGCGTTACTCCTGCTCGACCTTCATGATGTACCTCGGCATCGAGGGCCGCTTCGATCACCTGGCGCACCACACGATCCTTCTGGCCGAGGATTACCGGCGCAACGTGCGGGCGATCGAGACCGGCGCGGCGCCGCCGGACGAGCCGTCGGTCTACGTGCAGAACGCCTGCGTCACCGACCCCGAGCAGGCGCCCCCCGGCCACAGCACGCTCTACGTGCTGGTGCCGGTCGGCAATCAAGCCAGCGGCATCGACTGGCAGCGCGAGGCGCCGCGCTATCGCGAGGTCGTCCTGCGGCGCCTGGCGCGGTTGGGGATCGACGATCTCGAGCGGCGCATCCGCTTCGAGAAGATCATCACGCCGGCCGACTGGGAGCACGACATGCAGATCTATCGCGGGGCGACCTTCAACCTCGCGCACAATATCGGGCAGATGCTGCACAACCGGCCGCGCAACCGCTTCGAGGACCTCGACCGGGTCTACCTGGTCGGCGGCGGCACCCATCCGGGCAGCGGCCTGCCGGTGATCTTCGAGTTGGCCCGCATCACCGGTCGACTGCTGGCAGAGGATCTCGGGCTCGCCCTGCCCGGGGCGCCGGCGCAGGCCGACTTTCCCCCCGTTCAGCTCGCGAGGGCCTCATGATGGCCAAGGATCTGCCCATCGGCGTCATCGGCGGCGGCCTCGGCGGGCTCGCGGCTGCCTGCACCCTGGCCGCGCGCGGCCATGAGGTCATCCTGTTCGAGAAGAACGGCTGGCTCGGCGGCAAGGCGGCGGTCTTCGAGGAGCGCGGTTTCCGGTTCGACATGGGCCCGACGATCCTGACCGTGCCGCGCGTGCTCGCCCGGATCTTCGGTGAGGCGGGCCGGGGTCTCGAGGACGAGCTCGATCTGGTCCGCCTCGATCCGCAATGGCGCTGCTTCTTCGACGACGGCTCGACGCTCGACCTCAGAGAGGATATGGACGCCATGCGCCGGGAGCTCGAGGCGTTCGCGCCCGGCAACGGCACCGCCGACGGCTACGCCGCGTTCCTGCGGGTCTCGCAACGGCTGCATGAGGTCTCCGACCGGTTCTTCTTCTGGAAGCCGGTCGAGAGCCTGCGCGATACCATCGATCTCAAGCGCAACCTTTCCGCCGCCACGCTCGCCGATGTGCTGAGCCTGCGGATGGGGGCGACCGTGGCCGGCACCGTCCGGCGCAAGGTGCAGGACGCGCGCGTCGCCCAGATGCTGGATCACTTCATCCAGTACGTCGGCTCGTCCCCGCACGGCGCTCCCGCCGTTCTGTGCGCGATCGCGCACATGCAGGTCGGTGACGGCGTCTGGTACCCGAGAGGCGGCATCCGCGCGGTGCCGGCGGCGCTCGCTCGCCTCGCCGAACAACTGGGCGCGACGGTCCGGACCGGCGCTGACGTGCGCCGCATCCTGATCGAGAAGGGCCGGCTGCAGGGCATCGAGATGGCGGATGGCGAGCGGATCGCGCTCGGCGCCGTGGTCTCGAACATGGATGCGGTCCGCACCTACCGGGACCTGATCGGCGGCGAGGCGGCGGCGCGCTTCGACCGCGGGCGGCGGCGCGAGCCGGCCTGCTCCGGGGTCGTGCTCTACCTCGGCCTCGATCGGGCCTACAAGCACCTCCGGCACCACAACTTCGTGTTCTCACGCGAGCCTAAGGAGGAGTTCGACTGGATCTACCGGCGCGGCGAGCCGGCGCCCGACCCGACCTGCTACCTCGCCGCCCCCGCCCGGACCGAGCCCGAGGTCGCCCCTGCGGGCGGCGAAGCGCTGTACGTCCTGGTTCACGCACCTTATCTGCGCGCGCACCACAACTGGCGTCAGATGCTGCCCGGGTACCGGCGGATCATCCTCGACAAGCTCACGCGCACCGCGGGGCTTGCCGACCTCGAGCGCCGGATCGTGGTCGAGCGGACCCTGACGCCGCAGGACATCCACGAGCGCTACCGCGTGCTCCAGGGCGCGATCTACGGTCTCGCCAGTCACGGCCGGTTTCTCGGCGCGTTCAAGCCGGGCAACCGCAGCCGCCATGTCCGGGGGCTGTATCTGGCGGGTGGCGCGGCGCACCCGGGGCCTGGCATGCCAATGGTGCTGATGTCCGGCTGGATCGCAGCCGACACGCTCGATCAAGATCTGCAGGGCAGGGCGGCCGCCTGATCATGGACACGGGCGGCGGCACGGCCGACGCCGAGGTCATCAGGGCCCGCTCGCCGGCGCTCTGCCGCTTCTTCGGCGCGGTGATGCGGCGCCACATGCGGCGGCACTTCCATGGCGTCCGGATCGCCAAAGCGGGCCTGCCGCGCCTGCCGCCGGGCCGCGCGGCGATCGTGTACAGCAATCACCCCTCGTGGTGGGACCCCGCCTTTTTCATCGTGCTTGCCACCACGCTGCTGCGCGGCCGCAACGGCTACGGCCCGATGGAGACCGCGGCGCTCGAGCGCTACCGCTTCATGCGCCGGATCGGCGTGTTCGGCATCGAGCCCTCCGCCCGCCGGGGTGCTGCCGCGTTCCTGCGCGCCAGCGCCGCCATCCTCGCCGATCCCGAGGCCGTGCTGTGGATCACCGCCGAAGGCGCGTTCGCCGACCCGCGCGTGCGGCCGGTGCGCCTGCGCCCCGGCACCGCGCATCTGATGGCGCGCAGCCAGGGCATCGTCGCGCTGCCGCTGGCGCTCGAATATCCGTTCTTCAGCGAACGTCTGCCGGAAGCCGTCTGTCGCTTCGGCGAGCCGCTGCCGGGCGGTGACGGCAGCTCGGTCGCCAGCTGGCAGGCCCGGCTCGAGGAGCGGCTCACCTCGACCATGGACGCGCTCGCGGCCGACACCATGGCCCGCGACCCCAGCCGCTTCGAGCTCGTGCTGCGCGGGTGCAGCGGCGTCGGCGGCATCTATGACCTGGTCCGGCGGGCGCGCGCCATGGCCCGCGGTGAGCGCTTCGTGCCCGGGCACGGCGGCCGGGAGGAGTGATGCTCGACGCGCTCGCCTATGCAGCTCTGGCGCTCGCGCTGCTGCCGACGGTCATGACCGCGGTCAATCTCCGGGCCTTCCGAGCGCCGCCGCCCTGCCCCGCCGGTCCGCGGCCCCAGGTGTCGCTGCTGATCCCGGCGCGCGATGAGGAGGTCAACATCGGCGCCGCGCTCCGGGCGGCTCTGGCCAGCGAAGGGGTCGAGCTCGAGGTCTTGGTGCTCGACGACGGCTCGACCGACGGCACCCCGGCGGTGGTGACGGCGCACATGCAGGGCGATCGGCGTCTGCGACTCATCGGCGCGCCGCCGCTGCCGCCCGGCTGGTGCGGCAAGCAGCATGCCTGCCACCTGCTGGCCGGCGAGGCGCGCCAGCCGCTGATGGTGTTCGTCGATGCCGATGTGCGCCTCGCCCCCGACGCGCTGGCCCGCATCGCCGGCTGGCTCGAGCGCCAGGATCTCGATCTCGCGAGCGGTTTCCCGCGGCAACGGACCGGCATGCTCGCCGAGGCGCTGATCGTGCCCCTGATCCACGTGCTCCTGCTCGGCTACCTGCCGATCTGGCTCGCGCGCCGGAGCCGCGGCGCGGCGTTCGCGGCCGGCTGCGGCCAACTGATCGCGGTCCGCCGCGACGCCTACCTGCGGGCCGGCGGGCACGCCGCGATCAGGAGCTCGCGCCATGACGGGCTCATGCTGCCGCGCGCCTTCCGGCGGGCGGGCTGCACCACTGACCTGTTCGACGCGACCGATCTGGCGCAGTGCCGGATGTACCGGGGCGGACGGGAGGTCTGGGAAGGGTTCGCGAAGAATGCCACCGAGGGCATGGCGACGCGGTTAGGGTTGCCGGTCTGGACGGTGCTGCTCGGCGGCGGGCACCTCCTGCCGTTCCTTCTGCTTCTGCCGGCGCTCGCAGCGGGCGACTGGCCGGCGCTCGCGGCCGGCGCGTTGGCCGGCTCTATTATCTATGGCACGCGCATCGCGCTCGTGCTCCGCTTCCGGCAGAGCTGGCGGGGCGCTCTTGGCCACCCGCTCGGCGTGGCGCTCCTGCTGGCGCTGCAATGGAGCGCGTTGGTGGCGGGCTGGCGCGGCCGCCCCGCCGTCTGGCGCGGTCGCGGCTATCCAGCTTGACGGCCGCAGAGGGTGACGGACGTGCCGAAAGCGCCGCGCCGCGTGACCGATCCTGGACTGCCGCCACTTCGCGAGCTGGCGCCGGCGCCCCGTCGCCGGGGCTTCCGCATCGCGCCGCCGGGCTGGCCCGGCCCTGCCGATGCCGCGAGCCCGGTGTTCCTCATGGCTGCGGCCGAGCTCTGGCGTTCCTGGCTCGCACTTGCCCGTGAACAGCCGCGCACCGCGCTGTGGGCACAGGACAAGCGCAGCTGGCGCAGCCTGCATGTCCAGCGCTCGCCGGTGTTCCGCTTTCCCGATCTGGTGCGCGCTGAAATCATGGCGCTTGGACCCGGGCGCTCCAGCCTGGTTCTCGAAAGCCGCTCTCGCTTCGGCTGCTGGGATCTCGGCGTCAACCGCCGCAGAGTTACTCGTTGGCTTCACAATCTCCAACAGGCCCTGGCACCCGACAGCCCGAGATCGCGCAATGGCTGTCAACTGTAACGCAGCAAAGGTTCTGCAAAACCGCCGAGGGAGGCGGTCATGGTAGTTCCGCCGGTGGTTCAGATCGCCGATCATCCGACCTGCCGGATGATCGGCGAGCCGCTTTCTGGAACGGGGCCGCCCCCATGAATGGCGCCGAGAGGCGGGCTTGACGGCCAGGGGACCGCCGGCCCAAATTCCCCAGGCAACATCCACCAAAAACCATGTTCTTCTAACTCATTGAAATATCGCGCAGAGATGGCGTAATCGGGCTGCGGGTTGGGAGCGGCGTGACGGCCAAGTGGCTGTCCTCCAAGCTGGCTTGCGCGGGGTCGGAAATCCGCCCCAAG
>CAVWDE010000009.1:0-119645 GCA_963753685.1 uncultured Alphaproteobacteria bacterium | reverse complement strand
AGGTCGTAGATGCCGGCCTGGCCGCCGAGGGCGCCGCTCACCAGCTCCCAGCTGCCGGACGCCACCAGCGTCAGCGCGAGGCCGAATAGGGCGAGGGTGACCAGGATGAACAACAGCCTCGCCAGAACCTCGAACGCGCGCTCGACCATGGGACCTCCGCCCGGCTTGCCTCCGATGGAACGCGCGAGGCGGGCATTGGTGCCCGGCGCCCGCCCCGAGCCGCGCCCGTGACCTCTTCGGCGGCAACCGCTCGATCGCGGGTGCCGGATCCCGATGACCGGTGTCCGGCCGCCTGGCGCGGGCGCACCGCGAGCGCCGCGGCACACCGGCATCACCGTCGAGAGCGCGCTTGTCCTTCGGCGCTATCTCGGCGGAGTCGCGCTGCTGCTGGTCTGATCCGGTCGCCGACCGGGTCGCCGGGTCGTGGGGCGCCGGGCCCGAGCCGGCGGGCGCGTCGATGGTGCCGGCGCGAGCGCCCCGCGATCGAGCGTCGCGACCCCGTCCCAGCCGCCGAGCGCCAGCACCCGATCGATGTCGCGGCGCAGGATCTCGAGCACCCGGGCGACGCCCGCCTCGCCCGCGACCGCGAGGCCCCAGAGATGCGGCCGGCCGATCGTGCAGGCGGTGGCGCCGAGCGCCAGCGCCTTGACCACGTGGCTGCCGCGCCGGACGCCGCCATCCAGCAGCACCGGGATCCGGCCCGCGACCGCGTCGGCCACCGCCGGCAGCGCCCGGATCGCGGCGATCGCGCCATCCAGCTGGCGGCCGCCATGGTTCGACACGATCACCCCGTCGACGCCGTGATCGAGCGCGGCCTTCGCCTCGTCCGGATGGAGTATGCCCTTGAGCAGCAGTGGCCCGCGCCAGATGCCGCGCAGCCAGTCGACGTCGCGCCAGTTGAGGGTCGGGTCGAGCAGGCCCGCGATGTGCGCGGCGAGCGAGACGATGTCCTGCTTCTCGTCGGTCACGTAGTTGACGAAGGTGAGCGGCGCCCGCGCCATGCGCAGCGCCCAGGGCAACGCCCGCGCCACGTCGAGCACGCTTTGCCAGCTGACCCGCGGCGGGATCACGAAGCCGTTGCGGAGGTCGCGCTCGCGCTGGCCCAGGACCTGATTGTCGATGGTCAGCACCAGTGCCCGGTAGCCGGCCGCCTGGGCCCGTTCGGCGAACGAGCGGGTCAGGCCGCGATCGCGGTACATGAAGTTCTGGAACCAGAGCGGCCCTGGCGCCGCCGCGGCCAGGTCCTCGATCGAGACCGTCGAGCCGTGGCTCATGGTGTAGACCGTGCCGGCCGCATGGGCCGCGCGCGCGGCCAGGAGCTCGCCGCGCGGCCAGAGCATGCCGGACAGGCCAGTCGGGCCGATGATCACCGGCAGCGCCAGCTGCTCGCCGAACAGCAGGGCCGACTGATCGCGGACCGTGGTGCCGGCGAGCGGCTGCGGCAGAAATTCCCAGTCGGCGAAGCCCGCCTCGTTGCGGACGCGGGTGATCTCGTCCTCGGCGCCGCCGTCGCAGAAGTCGAACACCATGCGCGGCAGGCGCCGCCGCGCCATGCGCCGAAGCTCGGCGACGTTGAACGCACGCTGCTCGAAGCTTGCCTGACGCAAAGCCCCTCTCCCGTCCCGCCCGGCGGCCAGACTAGCCGACGCGCCGGCGCCCCGCTACCTTGGGGGCCGCCCGACAGCCAGGCCCCGCATGGAACCGCAAGCCATCCTCGCCCATCTGGCCCAGGACGAGGGCCTGCCCGAAGCCGCGATCCTGGCCGCACGCGAGCGCTGGGTCGAGGTCGCGCCGCTGCTGGTCGACCTGGTCGAGCGCTGTGCCGCAGGCGGCGCCGCCGCCCGCGCGCTCCAGCCGGCGCTGTTCGTTGCGTTTCATCTGCTGGGCGAACGGCGGGAGAAGGCCGCCTATCGACCGCTCGCCCGCCTGCTCGCGATTGATCCCGAGGCCCTCGAGGACCTGCTCGGCGATGCCACGGTCGAGAACGCGCATCGGGTGATGGCCGCGGTCTTCGACGGCGATCCGGCGCCGCTCCATGCGGTGATCGAGGCCGAGCGCGCCGATCCCTTCGTCCGCTCGCGCATGCTCGAGACCCTGGCGCTGCTGGTCCTGCGGGGCGAGCTCGAGCGCGACCAGGTCGCCCGCTACCTGCGCGACGCGTTCATGAACCTCCGGCCCCACGGCGACAATTACGTCTGGGCCGGCTGGCAGGCCGCGATCGCCATGCTCGGCCTCAAGGAGCTCGCGCCACTGGTCAGGAAGGCGTTCGATCGCGGCCTGATCGACCCATCGCACATGAGCCTCGACGACTTCAGGTCCGATCTCCGCTACGCGCTCGCCCATCCCGACCGGCCATGGCCGCTCGGCGAGCGGGAATACGCGCCGTTGGATGACGCCCTTTTGGAGCTCGCGGGCTGGTATGCCGTCGCGGACGGCGAAGAGACGGGCGAGGACGACGCCTTCGCCGACGACTACCGGCCGGGCGAGCCCGCGGTCAATCCGTTCCGGGGCGTCGGGCGCAACGATCCCTGCCCCTGCGGCAGCGGCAGGAAGTTCAAGAAATGCTGCCTGGCATGATTTGCACATGGTGGCCGGCGACAACCCCTGACGGAGGCTTGAACGACGGCGTTTTTGCTATAGGTTCCCAGGCAACGGGGGCTAGGTCACGGCGCACGCCGCAAACACGAGGGAGAACTGTGTAATGAAGCCGTCTCAACTCCTGCTTGCCTGCCTCGGCGCGATCGCCGGCGGAGCCTCGGCGCTTGGCGCGCTCGCGCCCGCCCAGGCTGAGACGATCACGGTGTGGTGGAACAAGGGCTACTTTCCCGCCGAAGATGCCGCCCTTCAGGCCATGATCAAGAAGTGGGAAGATCAGACCGGCAACCAGGTCAATCTTTCCTTCTACAGTGGCGCCGACATCCCGACCAAGATCATCTCGGCGATCACCTCCGGCAACGTCCCGGACGTGGCGTACGCTGACGTCAACGATTTCGCGATCGCGCCGCAGCAGGCGTGGAAGGACACGCTCGCCGACGTGTCCGATGTGGTCGAGCCGCTGAAGGACAAATATACCAAGACGGCTCTGCTCTCCGCCCATCTGTATGATTCGGTCCTGAAGAAGCGCAGCTATTTCGCGGTGCCGATGAAGCAGCAGGCCCTGCACGACTTCTACTGGCGACCGATGCTCGAAGCCGCCGGCTACAAGGATGCCGATATCCCGAGCGACTGGGACGCTTACTGGAAGTTCTGGGAAGGTGTCCAGGACAAGCTGCGCGACCAGGGCAAGCGAGTGTATGCCCTCGGCCTCCCGGTGTCGACGGTCGACACCGATAACTACTACACCTTCAACCAGTACATGCTGGGTTATGGCGGTCGTATAGTCAATCCCGATGGCACGCTTAACCTGACCGATCAGACCAAACAGGCAGCGATCAAGACATTGACCTTCATCGCCGATGCCTTCAAAGGCGGCTACATCCCGCCAAGCGCGCTCAACTGGGGCGATCCGGACAACAACGTGGCGTTCTTCTCCAAGCAGATCATCATGACCAACAACGCTACCTTGTCGATCCCGGTTGCCAAGTTCGACGACAAGCAGCTCTACTACCATGACATCGTGACCCGCGAGATGCCGAACGCGCCGGGTGGCGACCGGCCGATCAGCCTGGTCGCGGTCAAGGTCGCGATCGTGCCCAAGGCCGCCGAGCACATCGAGACCGCCAAGGCGTTCCTCAAGTTCTTCGTGACGCCTGAGAACCTCGGCGAGTACCTGGAGGCCGCGCGTGGTCGCTGGATGCCGGTCATGCCCGAGATCATCAAGAACAATCCGTCGTTCTGGACCGAGACCAAGGACCCGCACATCCCGGTCGCCGTGAAGCAGGAGGTCGATGGCGCGACCGAGCCCTGGCCGATGGCCTACAATCCGGCCTATGCGCAGGTCAATGCCGAGGAGGTCTGGGGCACCGCCGAGGGTGCGGTGCTGGTCCACGGCGAGACCCCGGAGCAGGCCGTCGACGAAGCGTTCGCGCGCATCAAGGAGATCTTCGCCCAGTACAACGTCGCCGACTAGACAATACAACGTCGCCGCATAGCGAGGTTGCGATGGCCAGAGCACCGGCAAGGGGGGCGACCCTGCCCCCCGCCCCTTTGGAGCGGCTGCGGCAGCGCGCGGCCGAGTTGATCGGGGGTGGCGGCGAACTGACCGCCGAAGGCGTGTGGGGCTTGCTGTTCGTCATCCCCTACATCGTCGTCTTTTTGCTGCTCGTCATCTATCCGGTGCTCTACGGCCTCTGGCTGGGCAGCAGCCCGGCCAGCTACGTCAAGCTGTTCGGCGATCCGCTCTACCTGCGGACCGTCTGGAACACGCTCCTGCTCCTGATCATCGGCGTCAACCTCAAGATGTTCCTGGCCCTCTTGCTCTCGGGCTTCTTCCATCAGAGCTACCCGTGGGTGAAGTGGCTGTTCCTGATCTTCATCCTGCCGTGGGCGGTGCCGGCAATCCCGACCTTCATCTCGGCGCATTGGATGCTGAACGGCCAATGGGGCCTGATCAACAACATCATCTGGGACCTGTTCCGCAAGGAGGGGCCGGGCTGGCTGACCTCGCCGAGCCTCGCCATGGGCTCGGTCATCGTCTTCTACATCTGGAAGTGGATGCCGTTCTGGACCGTGATCTTCCTCGCCGGCCGGACCACGATCCCGGGCGACCTCTACGAGGCGGCGGCGATCGACGGCGCGACCGGGCTGCAGCGGTTCCGCTACATCACCTTCCCGATGATGAAGAACCTCTACATCATCTGCACGGTGCTCTCGACCATCTGGACGCTCGGCGACTACAACACGGTGCACTTCGTCACCGGCGGCGGCCCGGTGCTGTCGACCCACGTGTTCGCGACGCTCGGCATCCGCGACGCCTTCGAGATCGGCGACCCATCGCTTGGCGTCGCCGTCGTGATCACCGCTTTGCCGGTGCTCGTGCCGCTCGTGATGTATCTGATGCGCAAGCTGCACCGGGAGGCGGTCGAGCTATGAGCACCTCTGCGGCCGTCCTTCCGGGCAGCCAGTCGGCCCCCCGCCAGACCCTGGCGCTGCTGTTCGGCGTGGTCATCCTGCTCTGGACGCTGATGCCGATCTACAACATCATCATCGTCTCGCTGCAGACCAACGATGCCATCTTCAGCGGCAACATCTGGCCGAACCAGCCGACCCTCGACACCTACCGCACGGTGTTCAAGGAGGACTACTGGTACCTCAATGACTTCTGGGTGCAGATGCTGAACAGCCTGCTGGTCGGCGTCGGCACCGCGCTGATCGTGGTCAGTATCGCCGCGCTCGCGAGCTTCGCGATCACGCGGCTGCGGATCCGGTTCGGCGGGCTGCTGTCCAACGCCGCGCTCCTGACCTACGTCATCCCGGCGTCGTTCCTGGCGATTCCGTTCTACAAGATCATGGACGGCTACGGCCTGCTCGACAATCTGTGGTCGCTGATCCTGGTCGAGGTGACCTTCGCAACGCCGTACGCCATCTTCATCTTCCAGCAATACAGCACCAGCATCCCGCGTTCGCTCGAGGAGAGCGCCAAGATCGACGGCGCGACCACGCCCCAGATCTTCTGGCACATCTTCCTGCCGCTGATGATGCCGGCCTTGGTCGCGGTCGGCACCTACGCCTTGCTGCTGGCTTGGAACGAGTACCTGTACGCGTTCCTGCTGCTGTCGACGCCGACCAAGGTGACCGTGCCGGTGGCGCTCGGCTTCTTCCTCAGCAGCGATGAGTCGCCCTGGAACCTGCTGATGGCGGCGGCCATCGTGTATTCGATCCCGCCGCTGGTGATCTACTACATCTTCCGCGGCCGCATGACCACGGGCCTCACCATCGGCAGCGTCAAGGGCTGATCCGAACCGCGGCGCCACCCGCAACCGTCCCCGCATGCCCGTCCCGACGGCGTCGATGCGCGCGACGAAGCGCCTGCCGGGTTGATCGGGGTTGACATCAGGCGCCGGCGCGCGCCCTTGCCAAAGGCCCAAATCCGGTTCAACCCTCGCGATCCAGCCACATCGGAAAATGGCGGATCTCGAGGCATTGCAGACCCATGAGCAATCTCGACGACGCGGCCGGACAGCTGCTCCAGCAGAGCCAGTCCTGGCTCACGACGATCATCGCCGGCCTGTTCATCCTGTTGGCGGGCGTGATTGGGGCCGGCCTCGCCCGCATGGTCCTCGGGCGCATCGCAAGACGCATCGAGCCCCACCAACACCCGCTCTATCACATGGCGAGCCAAGCGGTCGGCTATCTGATCCTTGCGATCGCGGTTGTCACGAGCCTCGGCACGATGGGCGTGGACGTATCGGCGCTGGTGGCGAGCCTGGGTCTGACCGGATTTGCCCTGGGGTTCGCCCTGCGCGATGCCGTCTCGAATCTGCTCTCAGGCGCCCTGATCATGCTCTACCGGCCGTTCGCCTACGGCGACCGGATCGCCGTGACCGAGGTAAGCGGCACGATCGTTGACGTGAACTTCCGCTACACCGTCCTCGCGGCCGGACCCGACCGGATCATGGTTCCGAACAGCACGCTGTTCAGCAACACGGTTACGGTGTTCGGTGCCGCCAGCGCCGACCCCTCGCCGCCGCCGGCCCCCGACCGAAGGTGACGCTGCCCTTGACCCTGAATGGTCCGACGGCGCTCCGGCGTTCCTCAGTCCGCGCGCTCGACCTTGATCGCGGCGCCGTTCCGGACCGCGCGCAGCGCCTGGACATCGTCGAGCGCCTGACCCCAGATGTTGCAGGGGCTGGCGAGACGGCATTCGTCGCCGCGCGAGATCGGGGTCGGGCCGAAGCCGATCGCGATCGCATCGCCATCCGGCCAGAAGGCGAGCTCGCCCGGCTCGACCACGGCCTTGGCGCCGGGCTCACGCGCCTGCGCGATCGGCGTGCGGAAATAGACCTCGTCGCCCCAGGTCGAGGCGCGCGCCTCGAACGGTGCCGCGGCGTAGAGCGCGTCCGCGGTCGCCGTGTCGCGCAGCTCGGCCCGGATCACGACGTCGCCGATGGTCATCTTCAGCTGGCGCATGCGCCCACCCCCAGGCTGATCGGTCGCTGTTGGTGAAGGTAGCGTCGAGCGGCGGATTCGGCTAGCCATGGGGACGAGCGCCGGTCCGGAAACCGGGAGGAAGCTTGCCCACGCTGCTGGTCGGCTCGACCGCGATTCCGTATCGGCTGCGGCGGAGCGCCCGGGCGCGGCGCCTGCGCCTGACGGTGCAGCCGGACGGCGTCGAGGTCGTGGCGCCGGTTCGCGTGCGCGAGCCTGAGATTCTCGAGTTCATCGAGCAGTATCGGCACTGGCTGCTGGACAAGGTGAGCCGGCTGCGCCGGGCGCTGGCCGCGCATCCGGGACAGCTGCGGCTCGCGGACGGCGGCCAGATCCCCTACCGCGGCCGCCCGGTCGAGCTCCGGATCGGGCCGGCGTCGGGCGCCCGCACGATGGTCCGCTATCGGGACGGCTTCGAGGTCCGGCTGCCGGCGCGCGTCCCCGACGGCGAGCGCGAGCGGTGGATCGAGGCAGCCCTCGGCCAGTGGCTGCGGCGCCAGGCCCGCCTCGACGCCGAGCGCTGGATCGACCGTCATGGTCCGCCGCATCGCCTGGCGCCGAGCGGGCTCAGGATCAAGGACCAGAAGCAGATCTGGGGCAGCTGCTCGGCGCGCGGCCTGATCAACCTCAACTGGCGCCTGATCCTGGCCCCCGAGCCGGTGTTCGAATACGTGGTCGTGCACGAGCTCTGCCACCTGCGCGTGCGCAACCATCAAAGAGAATTCTGGCAACTGGTGGCGCAGATCCTGCCCGGCTACGGGACCGAACGGCGCTGGCTGCGCACCAACGGTCACCTCCTGACCCTGCGCCCGGCCCGGCTCGACTGACCGCCGGACCCGCCAATTTGGTTAGTTACCCGCCATGTGCGCCAGGCGGAAGCGCGGCACGCCCCGAGGGTCGACTGGAATCTCGAGCTCCTTGCGCATTGCCCACACCGTCATCGGGTGGCGGACCGGAAGGTATGCAACATCGTCGGTCACGAGGCGCCAGGCTTCCTCGAGATAGGCATCGCGTGCGTAATATAAGTGACCATTTCCGTCTCGATCTTGTCGATCAGTTCGTCCACCCGCGGGTTGCTATATCCTGCAGGATTATTTGAACCGCCACTGTGGAAAACCGTCCGCATAACATTCTCAGAGTCGGGTTCGGTAAAGGTCGCATCCAACCAAAAATCACTTTGCTTCTCCTTGTAAACTTTGTCGTACCAAGAGGCGGTCGAAAGGAACTCGATCGCGACCTCAATCCCGACAGCCGTAAACTCAGCCGCCGCGCCACGACAGGTGGTCATCTCGTCGTCGCCCCACTCGTCAGGGCAGTCGAGGGTCACGCTGAAGCCGTCCGGATAGCCGGCCTCAGCCAGGAGAGCCTTAGCTCTCTCGGGGTCATGGGATAAGCGCCGATCCAACTCTGCCGTGTAGCCGTTGACACCGGGCGGGATCAACATGCCCGCGGGAACCGCCAGATCCCCCATCAGAGGGCGCAGGATCGCTCCGACGTCGATCGCATGGTACATCGCCTGGCGCACGCGCTTGTCCTGAAAGGGGTTCCTTCCCTTGACGTTTGACGAGCGCAGCTCGGCGCTACCTTGATCCAGGCCGAGGTATACGCCGGACAGCTGCCTGCCAGTCGCGACCTTGAGACCAGCGGTGCCGGCGATCCGGGTGAGGGCTTCGTATGGCGGATTCTGGAGCAGGTCAATGTCGCGGTCGAGCAGGTCGGCGAGATTCTCCTGATCAGTGGTCTTCCAGGTGTGGACGATGCGGTCGATGTTGTGAGGATACTCCGTCGCGCCCCACCAGTCAGTATTGCGAACCATGACCCAACCGCCGTGCGGCTCGAAGGACTCCAGCACGAATGGTCCGGTGCCGTTCGCGTGGCGGGAGGCATAGGTCTCCTCGCGTGCGCCTTTGAAGTTCGCCGGCTTAATCACCCCGTGACGGTCGGCCCATCGCTTCGACATGATGGCGACGTGTGAGAGCTTCAGCCAAAGCATGGGGTCTGGTGCGGTCGTCGCGACGCGGATCGTCTCGCCGTCGATCACTTCGACGCCCGCGATGCGCCCCAGGTTGGCGACATAGTCGACGTGAGAGGTCTCGGCTCGCGCACGTCGGATGCTGAAGACGACGTCTTCAGCAGTGAACGGCGTACCATCGTGGAATTTAACACCTCCTCGTAATCTGAATTCCCAGGTGGTCGGGTTGATCGGCTTCCACTCCACGGCGAGCTGAGGAACAATCTGCAGGTTGGAATCGACATCCAGAAGCGCCTCATACACCTGCTCCGTCGCCGTGCGATTCTCCTCCAATAGCCATGCATGCGGATCGAACGTAACTGCGCCTCCGGCGTAGCTCGTGTAGCGCAGCACATTCTCCGCTGCGGCCGGTTCGGCGACTGCGAGCGCAGCGAGGATCATCAGACCGGCGAACAATGATCTGGACCCACTCATGGTGACGCCTCCCCCAACAAATCCAACTGAGAGTAGACCCGCTCGCCCGCAAGGAAAAGCGCGCCGTCCCCCGTTCTCACCATCCGAGCCGACCGGCGGGCGCCGGCCGCGGCGTTCTTTGCCGCGCGGCCGGAACTCAGTTCGAGGTCTGGCGTTGACTGCGCAGATCGTCGGACCCCAGCCGCTCCGTGCTGTGCGGTTCCGGCACTCACCCCCGACAGGGAGCCACGGCCCGTGTACAGCGTGTTCTACATCATCGGCGTGGTCGTCGTCGTCCTGATGGTCCTGTCGCTGCTCGGGATCCACTGAGGCCCGAAGCGTCCCTTCGCCCCCATCCATCGGAGGTTACCATGGCAGCGTCGAACGGCGATCCTTTGGATCGCGCATCATCCATACCTGGCGCGCCGCCAGGCGGCCCTGACCCCGCCCCTGAGGGCGTGAGCGGTCAGGCCCAGGCGGCGGCCGAGGATCTGAAACGGCACGCACGCGATCTGGCCGACGATGCCAAAGCGCGGGCGCGCGCCGCCGCCAACCAGCAGAAGGACGTGGCCGCCGAGCGGGTGCATGGTTTTGCCAGTGCGCTCCGGACCGCGGCAGATGATCTGAGCGGGCGCGATCAGCCCCTGAGCGCCAGCTGCGTCGAGCAGGCCGCCGACAGCCTCGAGCGCGTCTCGGGCGCGCTCCATGGCCAGGATCTCGACGAGCTCATGGGCAGCGTCGAGGACTTTGCCCGTCGGCAACCGGTCGCGTTCCTCGGCGGTGCGGTGCTGACCGGTCTCGTCCTCGCCCGCTTCATGAAGAGCTCGGCGGCCCGGCGCCAGCCGCAGGCGGGCGGCTACCGGCCCACTGGCAGCGCCGGCTCCGCGCCCGCAGGAGGAGAGAGGGCATGATGCAAACCGACGACCGGTCGCTCAAAGGCCTGATGGCCGACCTCGGCGGCAACATCGCGACCCTGTTTCGCAAGGAAATCCAGCTGGCGCGCGCCGAGACCGCGGAGAAGATCGGTCAGGCGGGCACCGCGGTCGCCGCGATCGCCGCCGGCGGCATCCTGGCACTCGCGGCGCTGCTCGTGCTCCTGCAGGCGCTGGTGGTCGCGATCGCCGAGGCCGGCGTGCCGCCGGCGGTCGCGGCGCTGATTGTCGGCGCGGTGGTCGCACTGATCGCCTACGCGCTGGTGTACAAGGGCCTGCGCGATCTCAAGGCCAGCAACCTCGCCCCCAACCGGACGGTCGATGCCCTCAAGCGGGATGCGCACGTCGTCGAGGAGCAAATGCCATGACCAGCCACCCCAGCGACTTTGCCCGCGCCACCGATCCCGGCTCGAGGTCGCCGGCCGAGCTCGAGCGCGAGGTGCGCGAAAGCCGCGCCGATGTCGAACGGACTCTGGACGCGATCCAGGAGCGCCTGTCGCCCGGGCAGCTGGTCGACCAGGTCGCCCACTACCTGCGCGACAACGGCGGCGAGTTTGCACGCAACTTCGGCGACACGGTGCGCCAGAACCCGGTGCCGGTCGTGCTGGTCGGGGTCGGGCTCGCCTGGATGATGGTCTCCGGTTCCAGGCGCGAGGTTGTCCTGCCGCGCGCAGCCGACTTCGTACCCGACTATCCTCCGGATCCGGACGACCCGTCGGATCCCGAGTCCTGGGCGGCGTACGAGGCGCGCTCGGCCACCGTCTGGGATGAGGACGACGATCGAGGGCGCCTCGATGCACGGCTCCGCGGCGGCCGGCGTTTATGGCGCGGACGAGGTCGGCGCCGGCCTTGGTGAGCGCGCGTGGGACGCGGCCGCGGGCGCCGAAGAGGGCCTGAGCGAGGCGGCCCGGCGGGCGAAGGCAGGTGTGAGCGACGCCGCCGAGCGAAGCCGGGAGGGCTTCCGCGCGGCGAGCGAAGGCGTGCGGCAAACGGCCAGCGGCGCGAAAGAGGGGATGGGGCGCTTTGCGCGCGGCGCCCGCGAACAGGCCGTCGGCATGGGTGCCGGCGTGGCGCGCCAGGCCCGGCGGACCGGTGCCCAGGCGCGGCGCTATGGCGAGCGGGCACGGGAAGGCTTCCTCGAGACGCTGCACCGGCAACCTCTGGTGCTCGGCGCGGTCGGCCTCGCGATCGGCGCCGCGCTCGGCGCGGCGCTGCCGCCCAGCCGGCGCGAGGACGAGCTTCATGGGCGACACCAGCGACCAGTTCAGGCAGCGCGCCCGGGCCGCGGGCCGCGAGGAATACGCCAAGGCCAAGGCGACCGCGGGTGCCGCCTACACCGCGGCGCAGGACGAGGCGGAAGCGCAGGGGCTGAGCCGCGAGGGCCTCGAGGCGGCCGCCGAAGCCGCCCGCCACAAGGTCGAGAGCGTCGCGGACGTCGCCACCGAGGCGGCCAGGCGCGAGGCGGACCGGCAGGGGCTGGGCCCCGCACGAGCCCAGGCCCTGATTGCGGCGACACCAATCCGGAGCATTCAGCGACCGATGCGGCGCTCCGTCCAGCAGCCTGCGCCCGAACCGGGGGTGGAGGACGGCCGTGGCCGGAGCGCCGAACGGCCGAGCGAGATCCCACGCCCCGGCTGGCGCGACATCCTGTGGCGGGTCTGGGGGCAGATCGGCAAGGACAACGTCTCGATGATCGCTGCCGGCGTGGCCTTCTACAGCCTGCTGGCGATCTTCCCGGCGATCACGGCGTTCGTCTCGCTCTACGGCATCGTCGCCGATCCGAGCCAGGTGCAGCAGCAGATCCAGCTGCTCGAACGGGTGGTGCCGGGCGACGCGCTCGCCCTGATCGGCGATCAGCTGCGCTCGGTCGCCTCCGCGCGCACCAGCAGCCTCGGGCTGGGCGCTCTGGTCGCCACCCTGATCGCGCTCTGGAGCGCTGGGGCCGGCGTGCGCGCCCTGATGACCGCGCTCAACATCGCCTATCAGGAGGACGAGAAGCGCGGCTTCATCAGGTTTTATCTGGTGGCCTTTGCGTTTACCGTCGGCCTGATGGCGGCCGCCATCGTGTCGCTGCTCGTGGTCGTGGCGCTGCCGGTCGCGCTCCAGTTCCTGCCGCTCGGCGGGCTGGCGCAGGTGCTGATCACCGGCCTCACCTGGCTGATCCTGGCGCTGGTGATGGTGATCGGCCTGGGCGCGCATCTACCGCTTCGGGCCGAGCCGCGCGCCAGCCAAGACGCGGTGGGTCAGCTGGGGCGCGCTCGCGGCGGTCGGCCTCTGGCTGCTGGCATCCCTCGGGTTCGCCCTGTACGCCGCCAACTTCGCCAATTACAGCGCAACCTATGGGACCCTGAGTGCGGTGGTCGCTTTGCTGATGTGGTTCTGGCTCTCGGCGTTCGTCGTCCTGCTCGGGGCGGAGTTGAACGCCGAGATGGAGCATCAGACCGCCAGGGACACGACTACCGGCCGGCCCAGGCCGATGGGCGCGCGCGGCGCGTTCGTCGCCGACGATCTCGGCAAGGTGCCCTGACGCCGTGCCGCTGGTTCCGGGCGCCGCCCGGGGAACTACAGTCGCTCCCGGGGGTTGGTAGAGCGTTCGCAATCCGCGAGCCGGAGCTGCCGCTGTCGTCAGCGGATGGCTCGCTCCGAGCATCCCTGGAGGGCCCCATGCCTGGCTGCAAACCCACCCTGTTCGGCGTCGCGCCTGGGCGCAGTGGCCGGTGCTCGCCGCTCGCGGCGATGCCACCGAGAAGCGGGCGGCGAGCGTGCGGCTCGGCGAGGCCGGCGCCGGTACCGTCGAGCACGAAGGTATCGACCAGAAGATCGAAAAAGAAACTCAGTAGAACAACCTATCTCTCAACCAAATCACGCGGAGCTGCTCGATCCTGGGAATATCTCGACTACGAGATTCTCCGGGAACTGGCTCGTTGTGTTGGTGTTAGTCTGAGCACGGCAACGAGTCGTGTAAGCAAGGAGGATGACAATGAATTGGGATCGCGTCCAAGGCAACTGGAAGCAGTTCCAGGGCAAAGTGCAACAGCAATGGGGCAAGCTCACCAACGACGATCTCGACGTGGTCGAGGGTAACCGCAAGGAACTGGTCGGCCGGATCCAGGAACGGTACGGCATCGCCCAGGACGAGGCCGAACGCCAGGTCAAGGACTGGGAGTCCCGGCTCTAGCCAGGACCCGGAATAGCCTAACGTTGGTCGGCGCCCGAGGCGCCGACCAACGTTCTTTCACCAGCGCAGCTGCGCGCGAGCGGAGGTCGTGGTGATGTTGGGTACGGTTCTTCTGATCATCCTGATTCTGATCTTGATCGGCTCGTTGCCCACCTGGCCCTACAGCTCAGGCTGGGGCTACTATCCGAGCGGTGGCCTCGGTTTGGTGCTCATCATCATCGTGATCCTGCTGCTGCTCGGCCGAATATGAACGACCGCGCTCGCCCGAGGGCGAGCGCGCCCGAACGGTGCATGCAGCCATGCACGAGCCGGCGGGCACCCTTCAGCGACGCGCGGTACCAATGAGCTACCTGCCGGGCGGGTTGTCCGGCGCCGGCCGGCGCTCAACGATCACCGCGACCGGGCCGCCGCCGTCCGGCCCCTGGTGCTCGGCGCCGCCCGAGACGTAGATCTCGCCGTGGCCGACCAAGCTCGCAAGCGCGCCGCCGACCGCCGCGCGGGCGTGGCGGGTGGCGGCGATGTCGCTGTCGTCGAGCATGGTGTGGCGAAAACCGCGGATGCGCCCGGAGCGCGGGGGCTCGGCCTTGGCGAGCAGGGCCCGGATCTTAGCGCTACCGTCCGCGCCGGGCTCGTCCACGCCGAGTCGGGCCAGCAGCTGCCGGACCGGGGCGACATCGATCGGATCGGTCATCAGGGCGTGATCGATGCCGAGCGGCCCGGTCCACTCCCGGCTCAGGCCCAGCACGACGATCTCGTTGTACATCAGCTCGACGCCGGCCGAGCAGCTCGCGCGGCTCGAGAACAGCTCGAGTGCGGCCCCGATCGCGGCATCGCTCACCCGCTCCGGCGGGGTTTCGCCGAGTGCCAGGGCCACCCCGAGCGCGCTTGCCCCGCGCGAGAGCGCCATGCTTTTCAGGGTATCGCCGGTGGCCGTGGTGGCCCCGCGCCGGGCCGCGGCCTCGACCCGCCCGGCGGTCAGCAGCGGGCATTTGACCTGGACATAGTGGACCGCATCGGGCCCCTCGATCGCGGCCTCCGCCATCGCCGCCCGGACCGCATCCGCGACCGCGAGCGCCTGTGCGCGCCGGCCGATCGCCTCGGGCGCCAGCTCGGCGGTCCGCGCCACGCCGATCGCGAGCGCGCCCGCCGGATCGGCGATCGAGCCCGCCGGCGCCGGCCGCACCTCCAGCACCAGCCAGTGTGGCGCCAGCACCCCCTCGGTGCCGCCCGACATCACCATGCAGATCCGCTCGCTGGCAGCAGGATCGCCGGTCGCGCGCGCGAGGGCCAGCCGCAGCGACTGGGTCGCAAAGCCGCGCGTGAAGTCGTTGACGCAGCCGTTGCCCTCGGTCTTGCCGAGGATCGCCCGGATGCTCGCGGCAATGAGCGCGCCACGCGCGATCGCGTCCTCCAACCCCTCGGCGTCATCAGGCCCGGCCGCGCTCAGCCGGTGCACGTAAGCCTGCCGCATCCCGCTCCCCTCCCGTGCTTCGACCGGGCACTATGAAGCAAAGCCACGGGTCGGCAAGCCGGCCTCCGGGAGGCCGGACGCGCAGGGCGCGCCGATGCACTCGCATCGCCGCTGACCTAGGCGGTATGATCGGGGCGGATATCGGGGAGAATCAAAAAGAGGTTCCTGACTTTGGAGTCCTACAAATTCCAGCTTCGTCGTTGACAGTGAGATCGAGCACGTAGGACAAAACTGTAACGACGTATCGAATGAGATAGCTTGATAGAACGGTGGGAGGCGATCCATGAGCGAGGCACTGAGGCAGCTGATCGGGCAGACCCAGAGCAAGTTCAAGGCTGAGCCGGAAAGTGCGGTCGCAACGTTCGAATCGCGATCCGCGCTCCAGGAAGGACTTCGCTCCGAGGTGGCCGTGCGCGAGCACAAACTGGTGGTGGACGAGCCGCCGGAGCTGGGCGGAGGCGATGCCGGACCCAATCCGGTCGAGCTGATCCTGGCGGCGCTCGGCACCTGTCAGGAGATCACCTACCGCGCCTACGCCACAGCGCTCGGCATTCCGCTCAAGCGGGTCTCTGTGAATCTCTCCGGCACGATCGACCTCAAAGGATTCTTCGCGGTCGACGACACGGTGCGCCCCGGCTACCAGAAGGTGACCGGAACCGTGCGGCTGGAATCGACCGCGAGCGACGAGCAGCTGGAAATGCTGCGCAACGCGGTCAACAGCCACTGCCCGGTGCTCGACATCATCCAGAATCCGGTGCCGGTAGCGCTGGATCTGGCCATCGAGCGCGCGCCCGCCGTCGCCGCTGAGTGACCGGCGCGCCACAGCCCCTCCGGAGCATGGCCTGCGGCGCGGTCAGTCCAGCACGTCGGTGCCGGGGCGGTGGCCGATCTCGTGGGCGGAGAGGGTCTCGAGCGCGCGCACCATGGCCGAGTGGTCCCAGGCTTGGCCGCCCATCGCGGCGCAGGCGTTGAAGAGGTGCTGGGCGGCTGCCGTCCCGGGCAGGTAGAGCCCGAGCATGCGCGCCGCGACCAGGGCGAGGCCCAGGTCCTTCTGGTGCAGCTCGACCCGGAAGCCCGGCTCGAAATTGCGCTCGATCATCCGCTGGCCGTGGACCTCGAGCACCTTCGAGCTCGCGAAGCCGCCCATCAGCGCGGCGCGCACCCGAGCCGGGTCGGCGCCGGCCTTGGAGGCGAACACCAGGGCCTCGCCCACCGCCTGGATGGTCATCGCGACCACGATCTGATTGGCGACCTTGGCGGTCTGGCCATCGCCGTTGCCGCCGACCAGGGTGATGTTCCGGCCGAGCAGCTCGAGCAGGGGCTTGACCCGCACGAACGCTGCCTCCGGCCCGCCGACCATGATGGTCAGGCTCGCCGCCCTGGCGCCGACCTCGCCACCCGAGACCGGAGCGTCCAGATAGTCGCAGCCCAGTTGGTTGATGCGGCGGGCGAACTCCCTGGTCGCGAGTGGCGCGATCGAGCTCATGTCGACCGCGAGCTTGCCGGGGGTCAGCCCGTCCGCGACCCCGTCCGAGCCGAACAGCGCCTGCTCGACGTGCGGCGTGTCCGGCACCATGGTGATGATCACCTCGGCGGCCCTGGCCACCTCCTTGCCGCTCCGGCAGGCCTTGGCGCCCTTCTCGAGCAGCGCCTGCGGCACCGGCGCCAGGTCGTACAGCCAAAGCTCGTGGCCGCCCTCGATCAGATGGCCGGCCATCGGCCGTCCCATGGTGCCGACCCCGATGAACCCTATTTTCATTGCCTTGCTCCTCGCTGTCGAATGTCTGACCGCAGTGCTGATCCTATTCGGTCGCCGACCAGGCGGGCTCGGGCTCGAGGCTCATCTCGCTCGGCAGGTCGATGATCTCCTCGAACTCGGTGATCTTGTCGATCTCCGGGCCCATGGCGATGTTGGTCACTCGCTCGAGGATGACCTCGACGACGACCGGCAGACGGCGCGCGGCACTTTCCTTGCGCGCCCAGGCCAGCGTCGGCGCCAGGTCCTTGGGCTCGAACACGCGCGCCGCCAGGCAGCCGAAGGCCTCGGCCGCCTTGACGTGATCGACGCCGTAGCCGTTGACCTCGGGCGCGTTGACGTTGTCGAAGCCGAGCTGGACCTCGAAATCCATGTTGTAGCCGCGCTCCGCCTGGCGGATCAGGCCGAGGTAGGAGTTGTTGAGCAGGACGACCACGATCGGAATGTTGTACTGGGCGCCGACCGCGAGCTCCTCGATCAGGAACTGGAACGAGTAGTCGCCGCAGACCGCCACGACCTCGGTCTCGGGCTCGGCGAGCTTGGCGCCCAGCGCCGCCGGGATGTCCCAGCCCAAGGGGCCGGCCTGGCCGCAGATGATGTAGCGCCTGGGTTTCTGGATGCGCTGGAGCTGGCCCGAGGCGATCTGGCCGAGGCCGATCGCGGTGATGAAGCGGGTGTCCTCGTCGAAGGCGGCGTTGATCTCCTGGAACACGCGCTGCGGCTTGATCGGGACGTTGTCGAAATCGGTCCTTCTCAGCATCGTCCGCTTGCGCTCGGCGACCGTCGCGACCCAGGCGTTGCGGCGGCGGATACGGCCGGCCCGGTCCCAGTCGCGGGCGACCTCGAGGAAGGCCAGCAGAGCCTCGCGGGCGTCGGCGACGATCCCGAGGTCGGGGCCGAACACGCGGCCGATCTGGGTCGGCTCGATGTCGACGTGCACGAATTTGCGGCCGCGCGTGTAGACCTCGGTCGAGCCGGTGTGGCGGTTGGCGAAGCGGTTGCCGATGCCGAGCACGAAGTCGCTCTCGAGGAAGGTCGCGTTGCCGTAGCGGTGCTGGGTCTGGAGGCCGACCATGCCGGCGTGCAGCGGGTGATCGTCGGGGATCGAGCCCCAGCCCATCAGCGTCGGCACGACCGGTGTGTTGGTGAGCTCGGCAAGCTTGACCAGGAGGTCGGAGGCCTCGGCGTTGATCACGCCGCCGCCCGCGACGATCAGCGGCCGCTCGGCGTCAAGCAGCATGGCGAGTGCCTTCTCGATCGCCTTTCGGTTGGGCTTGGGCCTGACCACCGCGAGCGGCGCGTCGGCCTCGGGGTCGTATTCGATCAGCTCGCGCTGGACGTCGATCGGCAGGTCGATGTGGACCGGGCCAGGGCGGCCCTCGCGCATGATCTGGAAGGCGCGCCGGAGCACGAACGGCACCTGCGCGCCCTCCATGACGCAGACCGACCATTTGGTCACGGGCTTGGCGATCGCGGCGATGTCGATCGCCTGGAAATCCTCCTTGTGCAGCTTCGCCCGCGGCGCCTGGCCGGTGATGCAAAGGATCGGGATGCTGTCGGCCATGGCCGAGTAGAGGCCGGTGATCATGTCGGTGCCGGCCGGGCCGGAGGTGCCGAGGTTGATCCCGATCTTTCCGGCTTTGGCACGGCTGTAGCCCTCGGCGGCATGCGCGCCGCCCTCCTCGTGGCGGACCACGTAGTGCTTGATGCGGCTGCCTTTGAGTGCCTCGTACAAGGGCAGGATCGCGGCGCCCGGAATGCCGAAGACGGCCTCGACGCCCTCGCTCTCGAGGACGTGGATCGCCGCCTGCACTGCTGTCATCTTGGCCATCTTCGGCTGCTCCTTGTTACCGGTATTGGTCAGGCGGCGCCGGTCGCCGGCTGGCGCTTGCCTTGCACGTAGGTGGCGCGGACCGCGCGCTCGTCGCCCAGGATCATGAGCAGGAAGAGCGTCGCCGCGAGGTCGCCTGCGATCCGCTCCATGCGGTGCGCCATGGCGGGCGTTGCGCAGGGGTCGAGGACCACGAGATCGGCGGCGCTGCCGGGCGCGAGGGTGCCGATCTCATGCTCGAGGCCGAGCGCCCGGGCGTTGCCGAGGGTGAGCGTGTAGAACGCATCCAGCGCCGGCCAGGTCTGGCCCTTGAGCTGCAGCACCTTGTAGCCCTCGGCCGCGGTCCTGAGCATGGAGTAGCTGGTGCCGCCGCCGACATCGGTCGCGAGGCCGACCCGGACGGGTTGCGCGGGGTCGCGGAGCGCCGCGAGGTCGAACAGGCCGGACCCGAGAAAAAGGTTGGAGGTCGGGCAGAAGGCCGCGATCGAGCGAGTGTCCGAGAGCCGCTCGCGTTCGTCGGCGCTGAGATGGATGCAGTGGCCGAAGATCGAACGGGGCCCAAGCAGGCCGAAGCGGTCGTAGACGTCGGTGTAGCTCTTGGCCGATGGGAACAGGCGCTTGACGGTCGCAATCTCGTCCAGGTTCTCCGACAGATGGGTCTGGACGTAGCAGCCCGGATGCGCTTTCGCGAGCGTGCCCGCGGCCTCGAGCTGGGCGTCGGTCGAGGTCAGCGCGAATCTGGGAGAAATCGCGTAGAGCTGGCGGCCGTGTCCGTGCCAGCGGGCGATCAGCGCCTCGCTCTCGGCGTGGCCGCGCTCAGGGGTATCGAGCAGAGCTGCGGGGGCGCCCCGGTCCATCATGACCTTGCCCGCGATCATGCGCGTGCCGCGACGTTCGGATTCGGCGAAGAAAGCGTCGACCGACTGCGGGTGCACCGAGCCGTAGACGACCGCGGTGGTGGTGCCGTTGCGGGCGAGCTCGTCGAGGAAGAAGCTTGCGATCTTTGCGCTGTGGGCGGGGTCGGCAAAGCGCTGCTCCTCGACGAAGGTGTAGTTCTGCAGCCAGTCGAGCAGCTGGGCGCCGAAGCTCGCGATCACCTGGGTCTGGGGCAGATGGATGTGGGTGTCGATCAGGCCCGGCAGGATCAGGCAGTTTTTCCAATCCTCGACCGGCGTGCCGGCGGCCAGCGTCGGCAGCAGCTCATACGCCTCGCCCACTGCCTTGATCGAGCCATGCTCGATCACCAGCAGGCCGTCCTCGACGTAGCTGTGACTCGCGGCCGCGCCGACCTCGGCCGGGTCGTCCTTGAAGTTCAGGAGCTGGCCGCGCAGGGCCTTCTGGGGAACCACCGGCTGGTCCTCACTCGGCGGGCGCGCCGGCGTCGTACCAGGCGCCGAGCAGCGCCCGCTCGGCGGGCTCGATCTCGGTGATGTTGCCGGGCGGCATGGCGTGGGTCAGCACCGCCTGCATGTGGATCGGGCCGGCGTGCTGGTGGATGCGCTCCGGGCGTGTCGAGCATGACCCCTTTGGGCGGCGCCGCCATGCCCTCCCAGAGCGGCTCCTGGGCGTGGCACATGCTGCAGCGTGACAGCACGACGTTGTCGACCTCGGCGACATCCACCTTGGCCGGCTCCGCCGGGGCGGCGCCCTCGGCACCGGCCTCGGCGGGCGGGGTCGCGGCCGACAGCCAGACGATCAGCAGCATGCCGACGAACGCGACCGCCCAGGCCCACCAGGGATTGGGCCGGCCGGCGTGGCGCTCGTTGTAGAAGTGCCGGATGACCGCGCCGACCACCAGCACCAGCGCCAGGATCAGCCAGTTGAAGCGGCTCGCGAAGGCCAGCGGATAGTGGTTGCTGATCATCACGAACAGGACCGGCAGGGTCAGATAGTTGTTGTGCATCGAGCGCTGCTTGGCGACGTAGCCGAGCTTCGGGTCGGGGGTGCGGCCGGCGATCAGGTCGGCGACCACGACCTTCTGGTTGGGGATGATCACGATCAGCACGTTGGCGGCCATGATCGTGCCGATGATGGCACCCATCTGCATGTACGCGCCGCGGCCGCTGAACAGCCAGGTGAAGACGTAGGCAAGCACGACCAGGAACACGAAGCCGACCGCGGCGAGTGCGGTATCGTTGTTGCCGAGCGGCGACTTGCAGAGCAGGTCGTAGGCGATCCAGCCGCCGATCAGGCCGACCACGCTGATCAGGACCGCGCCCCAGACCGGCAGCGGCAGCACGTGGTCGTCGATCAGATAGAGCTCGGCGCTGAAGTAGTAGATGATGATCAGCAGCGCCAAACCGGAAAACCAGGTGGTGTAGGCCTCCCACTTGAACCAGGTCAGGTCGTCCGGCATGCGCTCGGGCGCCACCAGATATTTGATCATGTGATAGAAGCCGCCGCCGTGGACCTGCCAGGCCTCGCCGCCGGCGCCCTTGGGCAGGCCGTCCCGCTGCTTGATGCTGGCATCGAGATGGACGAAGTAGAACGAGCTGCCGATCCAGGCGATGCCGGCGATCACATGCAGCCAGCGCAGGCTGAAGTCGATCCAGGCCCACAAGATCGCACCCATGGCGTCCCCTCCCCGCTGCCACTCGCCGGCCGGGCGAACGGCAGACCCCGTGCCCTTCGCCGACATTCCTGGTACGCTCGTTCGCGGCGGCCGAGAACCACTGCGCGGACGGCAGGATCTTCAAACCAAGCCGAACAATCGCGGCGGCCGCGGGAGGCGTGAACCATGGCGCTGCTCGAGAACATCCGGGTGTTCGTCCGGGTGGTCGAGCTCGGCAGCCTGTCGGCGGCCGGCCGCCATCTGCGCCTGTCGCCCGCGGTCGTGAGCCACCGCCTGCAGCAGCTCGAAGGCCACCTCGGCGCGCGTCTCCTCAACCGCACGACCCGCCAGGTCCAGCCGACCGAGCAGGGCCTGGTCTACTATCAGGCGTGCCAGGACGTGCTCGGCGCGCTCGAGCGCGCCGAGAGCGCGATCGCCGATGCCGGCGGCACGCCCAGGGGCAGCCTCCGGATCACCGCCCCGCTCGGCTTCGGCCGCCGGGTGCTGGCGGCGCTCCTGCCCGCGTTCCAGACGCTGCATCCCGAGGTCGACGTGCGCCTTCGGCTCTCCGACCACCTGATCGACCTGCTGCAGGAGGCGGTCGACTGCGCCATCCGGATGGCGGTGCTCGCCGATTCGAGCCTGATCGTGCGCAAGATCGCCGACTGCCCGCGCGTGCTGTGCGCCGCGCCGGCCTATCTCGAGGCGCATGGGCGCCCGGCCGCGCCCGAGGATCTGCTCGAGCACCGTTGTTTGCTGCTGCGCTTTGCCGGCTCGCAGCAGTTCCGCTGGACGCTCACCACGCCCGACGGGCCGGTCACCCTGCCGGTCACGGGCCCGCTTGATGCCGACGACGGCGACGTGCTCACGACCTGGGCGCTGATCGGCCAGGGGATCGCGCTCAAGCCGCTCTGGGAGGTGGGGGCGCACCTGCGCGCCGGTCGCCTGGAGGCGGTGCTGCCCGATTTCCCGCCCGAGCCCGCGGTGCTCGCCGTGCTCTACCCGCACCGCCGCCTCCTGCCGGCCAAGGTCAAGGCCTTCGCCGACTTCATGGTCGAGCACGGCCCCCCTGCGCTGGCCGAGTTGGACCAGCAGCAGGCGGGTTGACATTTGTATAGGCATTTGCATATCATATGACCGAATCGTTGACTTCGTTCGACGGTTTCGATTGGGACCACGGCAACTGGACCAAATGCCAGCAGCACGGCGTCACCATCGAAGAGATCGAGACAGCGCTCCGGAGCGGAGCGTTGCTGATCCTCCCGGTCGCCAGCGTCCGGATAGCGAGCAGCGTTCGATGGCCACCGGCATGGTCGGCAGCGGCCGCCACATCTTCGTCGTGTTTGCGCTGCGGCAACACCGGAGCCGAACATTGCTGCGACCGATCAGCGCCCGGCACATGCACCAGAGGGAGATCGCCATCTATGACCAAGCGCGTGCCAGACTTCAGAACCGATGAAGAAGCCGCGGCCTTCCTCGAGCAGGATCTGAGTGAATATATCGATCCCGAGCACATGGTGCCGCTCCGCTACGAGATCCGGCCGAAGGGACGGTCGGTCAATCTGCGCCTTTCGGAGGAGCTGCTGGGTGCGGTCAAAGCCCGCGCCAAGGAGGAAGGCATTCCCTATCAGCGCTTCATCCGCCTGGCCCTCGAACAGGCCCTGGCGCGCGGGTCCGAGCCTGCCCGCGCGCGCTGACCAGTCCTGCCGCCGCCGTCAGGCCTGCACGCCCTTGACGTACCAGTCCATCTTCTGCAGCTGCTCGTCGGAGGCGTGCTGGCCCGCGGGGATCACGACCTCGCCCTTCTGGTTGCTGACCGGCCCGTCGAACGGATGCAGCGTGCCGGCGATGATCCCGTCCTTGACCGCGTCCGCGGCCGCCGCGACGTCGGGCGGCACGTCGGGGCCGTAGGGCGCGATCACGACCGTGCCGTCCTTCATCCCAAGCCAGACGTTGTGGGTCTTCCAGGTGCCGTCCATGACCGCCTTGACCTCGCCGATGTAATACGGCCCCCAGTCGTCGACGATCGCGGAGAGCTGCGCCTTGGGCGCGAACTTGCGCATGTCGGACGACTGGCCGAAGGCGTGCACGCCCCGGTCCTGCGCGACCTGGAGCGCCGCCGGGCTGTCGGTATGCTGGGCGAGAATGTCGGCGCCCTGGTCGACCAGCGCCTTGGCCGCGTCCGCCTCCTTGCCCGGATCGTACCAGCTGTTGACCCAGACCACCTTGATCTGGATGTCGGGGCGGTGCTTCTGGGCGGCGAGCGTGAACGAGTTGATGCCCATCACCACCTCGGGGATCGGGAAGGACGCGATGTAGCCGACGATCCCGGACTTGGTCATCATGCCGCCGATCGTGCCGATCACCGCCCGGCCCTCGTAGAAGCGGGCGTTGTAGACCGCGAGGTTGGGCCCGGTCTGGTAACCGGTCGCGTGCTCGAACTTGACCTTCGGAAACTGCTTGGCGGTCCGTACGGCCGAGTTCATGAAGCCGAACGAGGTCGCGAAGATCAGGCTGTTGCCCGTGGTCGCGAGCTGGCGCATCACCCGGTCGGCATCCGGCCCTTCGGCGACCTTCTCGACGAAGCTCGCGTCGACCTTGTCGCCATAGTGCTCGACCACCGCCTTGCGGCCGAGATCGTGCTGGTAGCTGTAGCCGAAATCGCCGACCGGCCCGACGTAGACCCAGGCGCACTTGAGCGGCCCGGCGGCGAACCCGGGGCGGGCCAGCAGCAGGGTGCCCGAGGCGGCGGCGCTGCCCGCGAGGAAGCGGCGGCGCGAGAGAGCAAGTGTCATGGCGGTAGTCTCCCTGGGGCTTAGTGTTGGATCAGGTGGCCGGCCGGAATGGCTTGCCGAGGCAGGCAGGCGCATCGAGGCGGCCCTTCCAGGGCCCGCCGGCGATCGCCGCGAGCACGATGATCGTCGCGAGATAAGGCAGCATCGACATCACCTGGGCCGGCACCCCGAAGGTGCCCGAGCCCTGGGCGTAGAGCTGGAGGATGGTGACGCCGCCGAACAGATAGGCGCCGGCGAACAGCCGCCACGGCCGCCAGGAGGCGAACACCACCAGCGCCAGCGCGATCCAGCCGCGCCCGGCGGTCATCTGCTCGACCCACATCGGCGTGTAGGAGAGCGACAGGAAGGCGCCGCCGAGCCCGGCCATGGCGCCGCCGAACAGCACCGCGAGGTAGCGCACCTTGATCACGTCGTAGCCGATCGAGTGCGCCGAGACGTCCGATTCGCCGACCGCGCGCAGGATCATGCCGCTTCGGGTGCGCTTGAGGAACCAGGCGACCCCGATGGTCGCGGCGACCGAGAGGTAGACCAGCACGTCGTGGCCGAACACGAGCGGGCCGACGATCGGCAGGTCGGACAGGCCCGGGATGTGGAGGCGCGGCAGCCGGTCGACCGGGATGCCGACGAAGCCCGAGCCGAGCAGCGCCGAGAGGCCGATGCCGAAGATCGTCAGCGCCAGGCCCGTTGCGACCTGGTTGGCGAGCAGCGAGAGCGTCAGCGCGCCGAAGGCGAGCGCCATCAGCGTCCCGGCGAGGGCGGCGGTGACGATGCCAAGCGTGGCGCTGCCGGTGGTCACGGTGACCGCGAAGGCAGTGACCGCGCCCGCCAGCATCATGCCTTCGATGCCGAGGTTGAGGACGCCCGACTTCTCGACCACGAGCTCGCCGAGGGCGGCGTACAGCAAGGGCGTCGCGGCGCTGATGATGGTCACCAGGACGAGGGCGGCGGCGTCGAGGCTCATGCGGGCGCGACCTCCTGGCGCGGAGCGACCGAGCGGATCCGGTAGCGGGTCAGAAAATCGGTCGCGAGCAGGAAGAACAGCAGCAGGCCCTGGAACACGCCGGTCACGGCCTGCGGCAGGCCGACCTCGACCTGCGCGTTCTCGCCGCCGATATAGGAGAGCGCCATCAGCAGGCCGGAGAGGATGATGCCGAGCGGATGCAGCCGGCCGAGGAAGGCGACGATGATCGCGGTGAAGCCGTAGCCGGGCGTCAGGACCGGGATCAGCTGACCGATCGGCCCCGCCACCTCGAACAGCCCGGCGAGGCCGGCGAGCCCGCCGCTGGTCAAGAGGCAGAGCCAGATCATGCGGTTGCGATCGAACCCGGCGTAGGCCGCCGCCGCCGGTGCCTGGCCGACCACGCGCAGCTCGAAGCCGATCACGGTCCGGGTCATCACCACCCAGGCGCCGACCGCGACCAGGAGTGCTACGACCACGCCGAGATGCAGCCGCGTGCCCTCGATGATCACCGGCAGGATTGCGGCGTCGGTCAGCATCCGGGTCTGCGGGAAGCCGAAGCCCTCCGGGTCCTTCCAGGGGCCGTAGACCAGCATGCTGAGGAACAGCGTCGCGACATAGGTCAGCATCAGGCTGGTCAGGATCTCGTTGACATCGAGGCGGGTCTTGAGGAAGGCCGGGATCGCCGCGTAGGCCATGCCGCCGAGCACGCCGGCCACGCACATCAGCGGCAGGATCCAGGCGCCCTCGTCGCCCCAGAGCCAGAGCCCGATGCCGCCGCCGGCGATCGCGCCCATGGTCAGCTGGCCCTCGGCGCCGATGTTCCAGACGTTGGCGCGAAAGCCCGCGGCCAGGCCGACCGCGATCAGGACCAGGGGCGAGGCCTTGAGCGCGAGCTCCGACAGGCCATAGAGGCTGGTCACCGGCGAGATGAAGAAGTGATAGAGCGAGAGCAGCGGGTCGTAGCCCATGAACAGGAAGATGAAGAAGCCCGAGACCACGGTCAGCGCGACCGCGAGCAGCGGCGTGATGTAGAGCAGCTGGCGGCTGACCTCGGGCCGCGCCTCGATCTTAAGCGACATGGGCCACTCCTCCGGTCTCATGCGGCGGCACGTGCTCGTCCATGCCGTGCAGGCCGCCCATCAAGAGGCCGATCTGGTCGAGCGAGGCGTTGGCGGTCGCGAACGCGCCGGACAGAACGCCGACGTTGATCACCGCCAGGCGATCGGTGATCGTCAGCAGCTCGTCGAGGTCCTGCGAGATCACCAGGACCGCGGCCCCGGCGCCGGCGAGATTGAACAGCGCCTGATGGATCTGGGCGGCGGCGCCAGCGTCGACCCCCCAGGTCGGCTGCGAGACGACCAGGACGCCCGGGTCCTGCAGGACCTCGCGGCCGACGATGAACTTCTGCAGATTGCCGCCGGAGAGCGAGCGGGCGGCGGCCGCCGAGCTCGGCGTCTTGACGTTGAACTCCTGGATGATCCTGGCGGCGAAGCTGCCGGCCGCACGGCTCTGGATGAACCCGCCCGCGGCCAGCTTCATGCGATGGCGGCCGCTCAGCACGGCGTTCTCGACCAGCGACATGTCGGGCACGGCACCATGGCCGTTGCGCTCCTCGGGCACGCAGCACAAGCCGAGCCGGCGCCGTCCGCCCGCCCCCACCCGGCCGACCGGATGGTCGTCGATCCTGACCATGTCCGGGCTGGCCAGCGTGCGCTCGCCCGAGATCGCCTGGAACAGCTCGTTCTGGCCGTTGCCGGCGACGCCTGCGATGCCGAAGATCTCGCCCTGGCGGACCTCGAAGGAGATGTCCTTGAGCGTGGTCCCGAACGGCCCGGCGGCCGGCAGATCGAGGTTGCGCACGATCAGCCGCGGCGCGCCGCCGCCGTTGCCGGCGCGCCTGGAGAGCGTCCGGACCTCGGCGCCGATCATGAGCTGGGCCATGCTCTTGGCGGTCTCGGCCTTGGGGTTGCAGGTCGCGACCAGCTTGCCTCCGCGCAGGATGGTCGCGGTGTCGCAGAGCGCTTTGATCTCGTCGAGCTTGTGGCTGATGTAGAGGATCGAGACGCCCTCGGCCGCGAGCTGGCGGAGCGTCTCGAACAGCCGCTCGACCTCCTGCGGGGTGAGCACCGAGGTCGGCTCGTCCATGATCAGAAGCTTCGGGCTCTGCAAGAGGCAGCGGACGATCTCGATCCGCTGACGCTCGCCGACCGAGAGCGTGTGCACCTCGCGCGCGGGGTCGAGCGGCAGGCCGTAGGCGTGCGAGACCTCCTCGATCTTGCGCGCGAGTGCTCGCATGTCGGTGACATCGTCGACCCCGAGGGCGATGTTCTCGAGCACCGACATCGCCTCGAACAGCGAGAAGTGCTGGAACACCATGCCGATGCCGAGC
Source organism: uncultured Alphaproteobacteria bacterium (assembly GCA_963753685.1). Taxonomy (GTDB): domain Bacteria; phylum Pseudomonadota; class Alphaproteobacteria; order Geminicoccales; family Geminicoccaceae; genus DATAOG01. The sequence continues at coordinate 92,270 of CAVWDE010000009.1, read as the reverse complement.
GCACGCGCGGCGTGCGGGTCGGCGACCCGGACCGGCTGGCCCTGCCAGAGCATGCTGCCCTCGTCGGCGTGCAGCACGCCATAGATGATCTTGACGATGGTCGACTTGCCGGCGCCGTTTTCGCCGAGCAGCGCGTGGACCTCGCCCGGTGCGACCTTGAAGCTCACCCGATCGTTCGCGACCACGCCCGGGAAGCGCTTGGTGATCTCGCGCAGCTCGAGGCGCGGCGGCGACGTGGACGGCGCGGGCTCGGTCATGCTGCCTCTCCGGGCGTCTGCGGTTCGCTGATCTGGGCCGGGCTCGCGAGCGCCAGCAGGATCTCGGCCGCGGCGAGGGCTGCGATCACGGGCGGTCGCTTGTCGCGCAGCTGACCGCCGATCGGGCAGACCAGGCGCGCGATCTGCGCATCGGTAAGCCCAAGCTCGCGCCAGCCGCGCTCGAAGCGGATGCGTTTGGTGCGCGAGCCGATCAGCCCGAGATAGGCAAAGTCGCCGCGCTTCAGGATCGCCTCGCAGAGCTCGAAGTCGAGCCCGTGGCTGTGGGTCATGACCATGTAGGCGGTCTCCGCCGGCGCCGCCCGGATCTCGGCCAATGGCCGCTCGGTCAGCACGATCTCCGGCCCCTCGGGCGGCGGGCTTGGGAACGCGTCCGGCCGGCCGTCGATCCAGCGCAGCCGCAGCGGCAGGGGCAGGAGCGCGCGGGCCAGCGCCTTGCCGACGTGGCCGGCGCCGAACAGCAGCACCAACGGCCAGCCCGCACGCTCCTCAACGGCCGCAGCTTCCAGCAGGGCGAGTTCGGCCGCGCCGGCGCGCGCCAGGCTGAGCGTGACATGGCCGCCGCAGCACTGGCCGACCGCGGGCCCGAGCGGCACCTCGAGCGTCGCAGCGGTCTCCGCGCCCGCCAGCAGGTCGCGGGCGCGAGCGATCGCATCCCACTCGAGCCGGCCGCCGCCGATCGTGCCGTGCACGGCGCTGGCGGTGACCAGCATGCTGACGCCCGCCTCGCGGGGCGTCGAGCCCTTGGCGAGCGCCACCCGCACCACCACCACGGGCTCGCGTGCATCGAGCAGCCGGCGGAGGATGGCGACCAGCTCCATCATCCGGCGCCTCCCCCGGCGCTCGCCCGCTCCTTGAGGCGCTCGATCGTGGTCAGGACCGCCTCGGGCGTGGCCGGCGGGTCGAGGCGCGGGCAGAGCTTGTAATCTGCGGTGCTCGCGATCGCATCCGAGAGCGCGTGCAGCACCGAGATCGCGAGCATCAAGGGCGGCTCGCCGACCGCCTTGGACTTGAAGATCGTGTCCTCGCGGTTTTCCGTGCCTTCGAGCAGGCGGACGTTGAAGATCCGCGGGCGGTCGGAGCACGCCGGGATCTTGTAGGTGCTGGGCGCGTGGGTGCGCAGGCGGCCCTCCTTGTCCCACCACAGCTCCTCGGTGGTGAGCCAGCCCATGCCCTGGACGAAGCCGCCCTCGATCTGGCCGATGTCGAGCGCCGGGTTCAGAGAGCGCCCGACCTCGTGCAGGATGTCGACTCTTTCCACTTTGTATTCGCCGGTCAGCGTGTCGACCGCGACCTCGCTCACCGCCGCCCCATAGGCAAAGTAATAGAAGGGTCGGCCGCGGCCGCTCGCCCGGTCCCAATGGATCTTGGGGGTCCGGTAGAAGCCGGTCGAGGACAGCGAGACGCGCCCGAGATAGGCCTGCCAGACCAGCTCGCGGAACAGGACCTCCTGGTTGCCGACCCGGACGCGGCCGGGCAGGAATTCTATCTGTTCCTGCGGCACGCCCCAATGCTCGGCGGCGAAGCCGACCAGGCGCGCCTTGATCGTGCGGGCGGCCGCCTGCGCCGCCATGCCATTGATGTCGGAGCCGGAAGACGCCGCGGTCGCCGAGGTGTTCGGCACCTTGGCGGTGGTGGTCGCGGTGATCCGCACCTGGTCGACGTCGACCTGGAACTCCTCGGCGACCACCTGGGCGACCTTGGTGTACAGGCCCTGGCCCATCTCGGTGCCGCCGTGGTTCAGATGGATCGAGCCGTCGGTATAGACGTGGACGAGAGCGCCCGCCTGATTGTACTGGGTCGCGGTGAACGAGATCCCGAACTTGACCGGGGTCAGCGCGAGGCCGCGCTTGATCACCCGGCTTTTTCCGTTGGCCTCGCGGATGGCCGTGCGGCGCGCCCAGTAATCGGCACTCTGCTCGAGCTCCGCGACGATCTCGACAATGACGTTGTCCTCGACCGTCTGATGGTAGGGGGTGACGTTGCGCGGCCCCTCGCCATAGAAATTGATTTTCCGGACTTCGAGCGGGTCCTTGCCGAGCGCGTAGGCGATCTCCTCGATCAGCCGCTCGCCCGCGACCATGCCCTGCGGCCCGCCGAAGCCACGGAAGGCGGTGTTCGAGACCGTGTTCGTCTTGAGCGGCAGCGAGCGCAGGTGCACGTGGTCATAGAAATAACAGTTGTCGGCATGGAACAGCGCCCGGTCGGTCACCGGGCCGGACAGATCCGCGGAAAAACCGCAGCGCGCGGCGTAGGTGATGTCAACCGCCTGGATCTTTCCGTACTCGTCGAAGCCGACGGCATAATCGGCGACGAAGTCGTGGCGCTTGCCGGTGATGACCATGTCGTCGTCGCGATCGGGCCGGATCTTGGCCGCGCGACCGGTCTTCTTGGCGACGATGGCGGCGATGCAGGCGAACAGGTTGCCTTGGGTCTCCTTGCCGCCGAAGGCGCCGCCCATGCGCCGGCACTCGACGGTCACGGCGTTGTTGGGCACCCCCAGCACCAGCGCCACCATGTGCTGGATCTCGCTCGGATGCTGGGTCGAGGACAGGACGGTGACCTCGTCGTCCTCGCCGGGGATCGCCATCGCGATCTGGCCCTCGAGGTAGAAGTGGTCCTGGCCGCCGATCGCCATTTTGCCCGCGATCCGGTGCCGCGCCTGGGCGAGCGCGGCCGCGGCATCGCCGCGCTTGAGGGTCAAGGGATCGGTCACGAGCTTGCCGTCCGGCCCGGCCGCTTCGACGTCGAGCAGCGCCGGCAGGTCCTCGTATTCGACGACCGCGAGCCGGGCCGCGCGCCTTGCCTGGTCGCGGGTCTCCGCGGCGACCGCGAACAGCGCCTGGCCGGCGTACTCGACCACGGTCGTCGCCAGCAGCGGCTCGTCGTGGCGATGGGTCGGGCTCACGTCGTTGACGCCCGGCACGTCGGCGGCGGTCAGCACCAGCACGACGCCCGGCGCCTGGCGCACGGGCTCGAGATTGATCTGCCGGATGCGGGCATGCGCGCGCGCGCTGATGCCGAGATAGACGTGCAACAGGCCCGCGGGCGGGGTCACGTCGTCGATGTAGACGGCGCTGCCGCTGACGTGCTTCCAGGCGCTGTCGTGCCGGCGCGGCTGGCGCACGCCGCCCTCGATCCGTTCGGAGATGAGAGGCTCAGGCATGCGCGAGGCTCCGGTCGCCGACCAGGCGGGTCAGGGCGGCGGCATCGGTGGTCTCGATGAACAGGCGGCAGAGCAGGTTGGCCGCGACCCTGGCGCGGTAGCCGGCGCTGGCGCGCCAGTCGGTGATCGGGGTGAAGTCCTCGGTCAGCGACGTCATCGCGGCGCCGAGCGTCGCCTCGGTCCACGGTTGGCCGATCAGCGCCGCCTCGGCCTTGCGCGCGCGCTTGGGCGTCGCCGCCATACCGCCATAGGCGATCCGGGCGCCTACGATCCTGTCACCCTCGACTTTGAGCGCGAAGGCGCCGAGCACGGCCGAGATGTCCTGATCGAAGCGCTTGGCGATCTTGTAGGCGCGAAAGCGCAGCCCCGGAGCGGGCTTCGGCAACAGGATCGTCTCGACGAACTCGCACGGCCGGCGGTCCTGCCTGCCGTAGTCGATGAAGAAGTCCTCGAGCGACATCTCGCGCCGCTCCTGGCCCTTCCGGAGAACCAGGCGGGCGCCGAGCGCGATCAGCATCGGCGGGCTGTCGCCGATCGGCGAGCCGTTGGCGATGTTGCCGCCGATGGTGCCGACGTTGCGCACCTGCTCGCCGCCGAGCCGGCGGAAGACCTCGCCGATGTCGGGATAGAGCCTGGCCAGCGCCGGCATCGCATCGGCGTAGGTGACGCCGGCGCCGATCGCGAGCGCATCGCCCCGGTCCTCGATCCGCTGCAGCTCCCGCACCCGGCCGATGTCGATCACCCGGTCGAGCACGCGCAGCTCCTTGGTGACCCACAGGCCGACGTCGGTCGCGCCGGCGACGATCCGCGCGTCTGGGTACTGGAGCAGGAGACCGGCCAGCGCGTCGACCGTCGCCGGGGCATGGAACTGGCGCCCCGCATCGCCGACCGTGACCGTCGCGTCGTCCTGGAGCGCCTCGAGGCGGGCCACCGTGTCCGGCCGCTCGGCTGCGAGCCGATCGGGCTCGCCCCGGCTCAGCTGCAGCATCCGGTGCGCGGCGGCGACGATCGGCGCATAGCCGGTGCAGCGGCAAAGGTTGCCGGCGAGCGCGTCGTCGACCCGCTCAGGGCTCAGCGAGGTGGTGCTGTGGTCGGCCTTGGGATCGTTCTCGTAGAGCACGAACAGCGACATCACGAAGCCCGGCGTGCAGAAGCCGCACTGCGCGCCGTGGCATTCGACCATCGCCCGCTGGACAGGGTGCGGCGTGCCGTCGGGGCCTGTGAGGTCCTCGACCGTGAGCAGCTGGCAGCCATCCAGCTGGCCGACGAAGCGGATGCAGGCGTTGACCGCCTGGTAGCGGATGCGGCCACCCTCGAGCCGCCCGATCGCGACCGTGCAGGCGCCGCAGTCGCCCTCGTTGCAGCCCTCCTTGGTGCCGGTCCGGCGCTCGACCAGACGCAGCCAGTCGAGCACGGTCATGGTCGGGTCGACCTGACCCAGCTCCCGCAGCTCCTGGCCGAGCAGAAATCGGACCTGTTGGCGCATGGACTTGCCTCGCTCTCAGCTGCCACGATAGGTCGAATAGCCGAACGGCGAAATGAGAAGTGGCACGTGATAGTGCCGCGCCGGCGTCGGCGACCCCGAAGCGGATCGGCACGAGGTCGAGAAAGGCGGGCTCGGGCAGGGCCACAGCGCGGCCCCGGAAATAGTCGCCGACGTGGAACCAGCAGCTCGTACACGCCCGGCCGCAGCCCCGGGCCCTCGAGCAACGGTGCCGCCGAGCGGCCGTCGGCGTTGGTCGTGAGGCGCGCGAGCCGCTCCGTGCGCTCGCCGTCGAGGCGGAACAGCTCGACCGCGATGCCGGCCCCCGGCTCGCCGCTCATGGTGTCGAGCACGTGGGTCGTGAGCCGGCCCGAGGCGCCTCCTACGGTGGTGGTCATGGCATCCAGGCCCCCCGGCGAGGCTTTGGGCGGGCGGCGTCTGCGACCTTGCAGCGCCGCCGTCTGCGCCCGCCTCGCTTGTCCTTCCTGCTCATCTCTAAGCCCCGTGGCGGAGCGCGCAAATAGTCGCGATGCGCAAGCACTTTCAAAAAAATCCGAACGGCGCCGGCCGCCAAGGTCGGCTAAGCTCTGCGCTCGATCGCCCGTGACGGACGTCGGCAGCAAGATTCGAGCCAATGAGCGAGACTACCAGAGCCCAGGCTTCGCCGCCCAGCGCCATGGAGCGCGACGCCTTCGTCGCGCGGTTCGGCAGCGTGTTCGAGCATTCGCCCTGGATCGCCGAAGCCGCGTTCGAGCGCGGCCTGCCCGCCGACGCCGACCACGCGGACGGGCTTGCATCGGGCGCTCTGCGCGGTCCTGCGCGCAGCCCCGGCCGAGGCTCAGCGCGCCCTGATCGCGGCTCATCCCGATCTCGCCGGTCGCCTGGCGCGTGCCGGCCGACTGACCGCGGATTCCAGCAAAGAGCAGGCGGGCGCCGGCCTCGACCAGCTGACCGATCAGGAGCGCGCCCGCTTCACAGCACTCAACGACGCCTACCAGGCCCGCTTCGGCTTCCCCTTCGTCATGGCGGTCAAAGGCCGGAGCAAGGCCGAGATTCTGGCGGCGTTCGAGCGCCGGCTGGCGAACGATGCCGCCGCCGAGCAGGCAATGGCACTCGCCGAGATCGAGCGCATCGCGCTGCTGCGCCTCAAGGACATGCTGCCCTCGGAGGAGCCGTTCCCGTCATGAGCAAGCTGGCATTCGGACCCGCGTTGATGGCCCGCCTCGACGAGCTCGCGGCCTTCAGCGACGACAAGGAGGGGCTCACCCGCCTCTATCTGTCGCCCGCGCACTGCCGCGCCATGGAGCAGGTCGCGGCCTGGATGCAGGCGGCTGGCATGACCGCCCGGATCGATGCGGTCGGCAACGTGGTCGGCCGCTACGAGGCGAGCCGCCCCGGCGCACCGGCCGTCCTGGTCGGCTCGCACATCGACACGGTCGCCGACGCCGGCAAGTACGACGGCAATCTCGGCGTGCTCGCGGGCATCGCCGCGGTCGAGGCGCTCAACCGCGCCGGTGAGCGGCTGCCGGTGGCGATCGAGGTGATCGCGTTCGGCGACGAGGAGGGCGTGCGCTTCCCGACCGCGCTGACCGGCTCGCGCGCGGTTGCCGGCACCCTCGATTCGGACCTGCTCTATGCGCGCGACGCAGATGGCGTGACGGTGCAGAAGGCGCTCGCCGAGGCCGGCGGCGATGCAAGGGAGTACGCGAGCTGCGCGCGCCGACGGGAGGACGTGCTCGCCTATCTGGAGGTGCACATCGAGCAGGGGCCCGTGCTCGAGGCTGAAGGCCTGCCGCTCGGCGTGGTCACCGCGATCAATGGCGCGACCCGCGCGAGGGTTCAGGTCAAGGGTGAGGCCGGCCACGCCGGCACCGTGCCGATGGCGCTGCGGCGCGATGCGCTGGCCGCGGCTGCCGAGATGGTGCTCGCGACCGAGCGCACCGGCTGGTCGGCAGCCGACCTGGTCGCGACCGTCGGCCAGATCGAGGCGCGTCCCGGCTCGGTCAACGTCGTGCCGGGGGCGGCCCGCTTCACGGTCGACATCCGGGCGCCCGCCGATGCCACCAGGCACGCAGCGATCGCCGCGCTCGAGTCGGCGTATGCCGGCATCGCCGCAAGGCGGCGCGTCGAGGTCACGATCGAGCGCTTCCACGACGCGCCCGCCGTGACCTGCGACCCGGGGCTGATCCAGGCGCTCGCCGGCTCGATCACGCGCGCCGGCATCACGCCGCGGCTCCTGCCGAGCGGCGCCGGCCATGACGCGATCGCGATCGCGGCCCTGTGCCCGGTCGCCATGCTGTTCGTGCGCTGCCAAGGCGGCATCAGCCACAATCCGGCCGAAGCGATCAGCGTCGAGGACGCCGACCTCGCCGTGCGCGTGCTGCTCGATGTCCTCCGTCACATCGAGGCCCCGCAATGACGACAGCGGCTGCCGCAGCGCCGCTCTGGCTCGCCGATCCGCTCGCGATCCTGGCGGAGAGCGATGCCGCGGGCGGCCTCGTGGTCGAGCACGGCCGGATCGTCGAGCTGGTGCCGGCGGGCGGCCGGCCAGGGACGCCGGGCACGACGCGCTTCGACGCCTCCGCCCACGTCGTCCTGCCGGGCCTGATCAACAGCCACCATCACTTCTACCAGACGCTGACGCGCGCCTGCCCGCCCGCGATCGACAAGCCGCTGTTCCCCTGGCTGGAAGCGCTCTATCCGATCTGGGCGCGGCTCAGGCCCGAGCACCTGCGCCTTGCGGTGCGCACGGCGCTGGCCGAGCTGCTGCTGTCCGGCACGACCACGACGAGCGATCACCACTACGTCTTTCCGCAGGGCCTCGAAGATGCGATCGACCTCGAGGTCGAGGAGGCGCGGAAGCTCGGTCTCCGGGTCGTGCTGACCCGCGGCTCGATGAGCCTCTCGCGCGACGGAGGTGGCCTGCCGCCGCGCGAGGTGGTGCAGTCCGAGGACATCATTCTCGCCGATTGTGAGCGTCTGATCGGCCGCTATCACGAGCCGGGTGCTGGCGCCATGGTCCAGATCGCGCTCGCACCCTGCTCGCCGTTCTCGGTCACCGAGAGCCTGATGCGCGCGAGTGCTGAGCTCGCCGCCCGCCACCAGGTCCGCCTGCACACCCACCTCGCCGAGACCGAGGACGAGGAGGCCTGGTGCCGCCAGCGCTTCGGTTGCAGGCCGCTCGACTACCTCGAGCGGCTCGGCTGGCTCGACAGCCATGTCTGGCTGGCGCACGGGATCTGGTTCGATCCGCCCGAGATCGAGCGTCTCGGCCGCGCCGGGGTCGCGGTCAGCCATTGCCCGACCTCCAACATGATCCTCGCCTCGGGCTGCTGCCCGGTGCCCGCTCTCGAGCGCGCCGGCGCCCCGGTCGGCCTCGGGGTCGACGGTTCGGCCAGCAACGATGCCTCGAACCTGATCGAGGAGGTGCGCCACGCGTTCCTGCTCCAGCGCCTGCACCATGGCGCGGACAAGATTTCGCACCGCGACGCGCTGCGCTGGGCGACCGCGGGCTCGGCCGCCTGCCTCGGCCGGCCCGAGCTCGGCCGGATCGCGGCGGGCATGCAGGCCGACCTCGCGCTGTTCCGCCTCGACGAGCTCCGCTTCTCCGGCGCCGGCGACCCGCTCGCGGCGCTCATCCTGTGCGGCGCCAGCCGCGCCGACCGGGTCATGGTGCAGGGTCGCTGGCTGGTCGAGGACGGCCAGATCCCGGGGCTCGACCTGGCCGGACTGCGCGCGGCCCATGGCGCCGCCGCCCGCGCCCTGCAAGCCGCCTGATTTTCTGAACGGACACAACCGCCATGAACGATGCAGCCACCGCCGTCTCGAGCTTTCTCGCGAGCCAGCGCGAGGCGCAGCAGCACTTCCTCGCCGAGCTGGTCCGGGTGCCCTCCGACAATCCGCCCGGCGACTGCGCGCGCCATGCCAGGCGCGCGGCCGAGCTGCTCGAGGGGCTCGGCCTCACGGTCGAGCGGCATCCGGTGCCGGACGCGCTGGTCCGCGCGCACGGCATGGTCAGCGCCGTCAACCTCGTGGTCCGCCGCCGCTTCGGCGATGGCCCGGTGATCGCGCTCAACGCCCATGGCGACGTCGTGCCGCCGGGCGAAGGCTGGAGCCGCGATCCCTACGGCGCCGAGGTCGTGGACGGCTGGATGTATGGGCGCGGGGTCGCGGTCTCGAAGTCCGATTTCGCGACCTACGCCTTCGCGCTGCTGGCGCTCGAGGCGGCCGGCGCCAGGCTCGGCGGCACGATCGAGCTGCATCTCACCTACGACGAGGAGGCAGGCGGCGAGATCGGCCCCAAGTGGCTCCTGGACGAGGGCATCAGCAAGCCCGACTACGCCCTCGGCGCGGGCTTTGCGTACGCCGTCGTCAACGCCCACAACGGCTGCCTGCACCTCGAGACCCTGGTCCACGGCCGCTCGGCGCACGCCGCCATGCCGTTCACCGGCATCGATGCGCTGGAAGCCGCGAACCATGTGCTGTTTGCGCTCTACGCCTGGCGCAGAGGCTTGTCCGCGCGGGTCTCGAAGGTCCCGGGCATCGGCTCGCCGCAGCTCACGGTCGGCCTGATCCGGGGCGGGATCAACACCAACGTCGTGCCCGACCGGATCACCTTCCGCCTCGACCGACGCATGATCCCGGAAGAGGACCCGGTCGAGGTCGAGGCCGAGCTTCGCGGGCTGATCGAAGGCGCGGCGCGCGCGTTCCCGCGGGCGCAGGTCGAGGTCCGCCGCATCCTGCTCGCCGAGCCGCTGAAACCCTTGCCCGGCAGCGAGCGCCTGACCGAGGTCGTCTGCCGGCACGCCAGCCGGATCATGGGCGAGCCGGTCGCGGCCACGGGCGTTCCGCTCTATACCGACGCCCGCCACTATGCTGCGGCCGGCGTGCCGATCGTGCTCTACGGCGCCGGCCCGCACACGATCGAGGAGGCGAACGCGCACCGCGCCGACGAGCGCCTGCCGCTGGCCGACCTGTTCAAGGCGACCGAGGTGGTCGCGCAGAGCCTGCTCTCACTGCTGGGCGGCGATTGACCCGCCGCGCTGCTTGCGCGCCCCGTTGCTACTGACCCGGTTTGGGCGCCGCGCACGATGGGGGCGCCCGCTGGCCCCAAACCTCGAGCATCGGGGAGCCTCCCGGACGGCGGCCGGCGGTCGGCCCCCTCTCGGGATCGAGTGCACGTGGCTGTTGGGCCAGGATGCGCGCCGCGCGTAGGATCAGGTGGCAATTGAGCTCGATCTGCGCGCCTTCGCCTTGGGTGTAGCGGTTCCGGCGCCTGGCGCTGGCTATGGTATCGATGGGACCACGCCCGGGCGCCGCGAGCAGCCTTCCCCGCCGTGGTGCGGTTAACTTCTCATCAACCATTTGCTGGCAAGGTGCGCGCTTCTTGGTCCATGCGACCGTGGGAGTCCGCCCGCCCCCGCCCAAACCGAGTGCCGCGGATTCCCACGGTCGCATGGACCACCCAAAGGAAGAGTTAACAGCCAATAGGTTAAGGTCCGGTTAAAAGATAGCGCTAGCGCTGACCGTTCGTCTGAGGAGGCAGGTTCGCGCACCAGGCCGCCGTGGAGAAAAGGGGCAACGGTGCGACAACCGGCTGGTTTCCGCGCCCGAGATACGCGCGGCTTGGCGGTTCGCGGCTTTTCTGGCAGATAGGGCCGGCTTGCACGCCGGCGGCCCCGGCGGCGGGGCGGATGAGGATTGCCTGGAGCATGCATGAGCGGTGCTGACGCCGTCGTTGCGGATGGCAAGCTGGACGGCCCTTCGGACTTCATCCGCGACATCGTGCGCGCGGACCTCGCGGCCGGCCGCGCTGACACCGTCGTCACCCGCTTCCCGCCCGAGCCCAATGGCTATCTCCATATCGGCCACGCCAAGTCGATCTGCCTGAACTTCGGCGTCGCCCAGGCCTTCGGCGGCCGCTGCAACCTCCGCTTCGACGATACCAACCCGGTCAAGGAGGAGCACGAGTACATCGAAGCGATCGAGCGCGACGTGCGCTGGCTCGGCTTCGACTGGGGCGAGCGGGCGCATTTCGCCTCGGACTACTTCGGCCAGCTGTACGACTGGGCGGAGCATCTGATCCGGCAGGGCGATGCCTATGTCGACGACCTGTCCGCCGAGGAGATCCGGGAGTATCGCGGCACGCTGACCGAGCCCGGCCGCAACAGCCCGTATCGCGACCGGCCGGCGGCCGAGAGCCTGGACCTGTTCCGCCGCATGCGCGCCGGCGAGTTTGCAGAAGGCGCCCGGGTGCTGCGCGCCAGGATCGACATGGACTCCGGCAACATCAACCTTCGTGATCCGGTGCTCTACCGCATCCGCTACGCGCAGCATCCGCGCACCGGCGACGACTGGTGCATCTATCCGACCTACGATTTCGCGCACGGCCAGTCGGATGCGATCGAGCACGTCACCCATTCGCTCTGCACCCTCGAGTTCGAGGACCACCGGCCGCTCTACGACTGGCTGATCGAGCACCTGCCGGTGCCCTCGCGCCCGCGCCAGTACGAGTTCGCCCGCCTCAACCTCTCCCACACGGTGCTGTCCAAGCGCCGGCTCGTGCAGCTGGTGCGCGAGGGCCATGTGCGCGGCTGGGACGACCCGCGCATGCCGACGCTCGCCGGCCTGCGCCGGCGTGGCATCCCGCCGGCCGCGATCCGCGATTTCATCGGCAGGGTGGGCGTCGCCAAGAGCGACAACCTGGTCGAGGTCGCCCTGCTCGAGCATTGCGTGCGCGAGCTGCTCAACCGGACCGCCCCGCGCCGGATGGCCGTGCTGCGCCCGCTCAAGGTCGTGATCACCAACTATCCGCAAGCAGCGACCGAGATCTTCGAGGCGGTCAACAATCCGGAAGATCCGGCGGCCGGCACACGGCCCGTGAGCTTCGCGCGCGAGCTCTACATCGAGCGCGACGACTTCATGGTCGACCCGCCGAAGAAATTTTTCCGCCTGGCGCCCGGCCGCGAGGTGCGCCTGCGCTACGCCTATCTGATCACCTGCCGGGAGGTGATCAGGGACGCCGCCGGCGAGGTCGTGGAGCTGCGCTGCACTTACGATCCCGCGACCCGGGGCGGCGATGCCCCCGACGGCCGCAAGGTCAAGGCGACGCTCCACTGGGTGGCGGCGGCGCACGCGCTGCCGGCCGAGATCCGGCTCTACGAGCACCTGTTCGCGCGGCCGGATCCGGGCGCCGAGGGCGATTTTCTCGAGGACCTCAACCCCGCCTCGCTCGAAGTGCTGAAGGACAGCCGGGTCGAGCCGGCGCTCGCGGCGGCAGTGCCGGGGGCGGCGCTGCAGTTCGAGCGTCAGGGCTACTTCTGCCTCGATCCGGACGCGACGCCGGGTCGGCTGGTCTTCGACCGGACGGTCGGCCTGCGCGACAGCTGGGCCCGCCTCCAGCAGCAGGGCCAGCAGAAAGGCGCCGCATCCTGAGCCCGGGGGCGCGGCCTGCGCGCCTGCCTACGGTCCTGGTCCTGGGCGGGCTGGTCGCGCTCGGGCCGCTCTCGGTCGACATGTATCTGCCGGCCCTGCCGGCGATTGCCGACGATCTCGCCGCCTCCTACGCCCAAGTGCAGCAGTCGCTGAGCGCCTTCGTTCTTGGTCTCGCCGCCGGTCAGCTGCTGTTCGGGCCGCTCTCCGACCGGGTCGGCAGGCGGCCGATCCTGGCGCTGGGCCTGGTGCTCTACGCGCTGGCCAGCGGCGCCCTGGCGCTGGCTGCGGACGTGCCGCAGCTGGTCGGGCTGCGTCTGTTGCAGGCTTTGGGCGGCGCCGCCGGCATCGTCCTGGCGCGCGCCATCGTGCGTGATCTCTATCAGGGCGTCGAGGCTGCCCGGGCGCTCGCCTTCGTCATGCTGGTGACCGGCATCGCCCCCCTGGTCGCTCCCCTGATCGGCGGCTGGCTGCTCCTGCTCGCCGGCTGGCGCGCGATCTTCTGGCTGCTGGCGACATTTGGCGTCCTGATCCTGCTGGCGACACGCCTGGTCCTGCCGGAGACAAGGCGTCCCGGCACGACCGCGTCCACGCTCATCAGCAGCTTTCTCATTCCCCTCCGCGACCGCGAGACGCTCGGCTTCATGCTCGCCGGCGGCTTCGCGTTCGCCGGCATGTTCGCCTACATCGCCGCCACGCCCTTCGTCTACATCGAGCTGTTCCAGGTCTCGCCGCAGCGCTATGGCCTTTTGTTCGGCCTCAACGTGATCGGCATCATGACCGGCTCGTTCGCGAGCGGGCGCCTGGTCGGGCGGCTCGGTGTCCGCCGCCTGCTCGGGCTCGGCACGATGGTGATGGCGATCGCCGGCCTCGCCCTGATGATCATCACGACCCGGGCCCTTGGCGGTCTCGCGGCGGTGGTGATCGCCCTGTTCTTTTACGTCGGCATGATGGGCCTGGTCGGCGCCAATGCGGTCGCCGGCGCGCTCGAGCGCTTTCCGGCGGTCGCCGGCAGCGTCTCCGCGCTGCTGGGCGCCACCCAGTTCGGCTTCGGCGCGCTCGCCGGCGCCGTGGTCGGGCTGCTCGACGACGGCACCGCCGCACCGATGGGCCTGGTGATCGCCACCTGTGGCATGGCCGCGCTGGCGGCGCGCGTGCTCCTGGTCCGCTGAACCCGCAGCGGCGGCTCCGCCCGCCATCCTATGGCGTTGGAGCGGTGCCGGGGCTATCGTGTTGGCGGGCCTCGCAACTGTCGCCGGAGCCGAGCATGACGGGCCTGCACGACCAGAGGATCGAGCCCGGCGCGGTCGGGCTCAGCGTCCGTGACCTCGAGCGCTCGCTCGACTTCTATCGCCGCGCGATCGGGCTTGAGGTTCTGGACGAGGGCGGTGGTCGGGCTGACCTTGGCGTCGCTGGCCGGCGGCTCCTGGCGCTCGAGGAACGGCGGGGCGCGGTCCGCGATTTCACGGCCGCCGATCTTTTCCACTTTGCGCTCCTGCTGCCGTCGCGGGCGGCCCTCGGGCAGCAGCTCCGGCACCTGCTCGAGGCTGACGTGCCGCTGACCGGCGCCTCCGACCACCACGTCAGCGAGGCGCTCTATCTGGACGACCCCGATGGCCACGGCATCGAGCTCTACCGCGACCGGCCGCGCGCGGGCTGGACCGTCGACGGCCGCATCCACCTGATCACCGAGCGCCTCGACCACGAGGGCGTGCTGGCCGCGGGCCGCGAGCTAGGGCAATGGGACGGGCTCGATCCCGGCACGGTCATGGGCCACGTCCATCTCCAGACGCACGACCTGCCGGCGGCAAGAGGCTACTACGTCGAGCGCCTGGGCTTCGATGTGACCTACGCCCTGCCCCAGGCGACCTTCATGTCGATCGGCGGCTACCACCACCACGTCGCGCTCAACGTCTGGGGCAAGAAGCGCAAGCCGGCAGCGCCCGACGCGGGCGGCATCGGCCTGCTCTGGTACGAGATCCGCGTGCCCGAAGCGGCGCTGTCCGATCTCGCTCGGACGCTTCCCGACGTTCGGGCGACCGAGGGTATGCTGATCGCGTACGATCCGAATGGCATTCCGGTCCACTTCCTCGCGGCGCACGGGTAAAGTCGCACCCGGAGAGCTGACGGAGGGAGCGATGAAGTACGTGCTTACGTGGTGGGAGCGCTCGCAGGGCTCGGCCCGCCGACTACGAGGCGGCGCAAAAGCGCGTGCTCGAACTGTTCCTGCCCTGGCAGAAGCCGGACAGCCTGAACATCCACCAGTTCGTCATTCGGGTCGGCGAGTGGGGCGGCTACATGGTGCTGGAGACCGACGACATGGCCGCGATCCACAAGCTGACCACGATCCTCGCGGTGTTCCAGTTCCGGCTCGAGCCGGTGATCGACGTGATGGACGCGATCGCCGCCGAGAGCGAGGCGATCAAATGGCGGGAGTCGGTGTAGCCGCCGGGCGCTGACCGACCAGCGCTAACGGCCGGCTGGCGCGAAGCGCTCGAGCGGGTCGGACCGGCCGCGCCGCGGGCGAGCGCTTTCGACCGGGGCGGCCCAGCGCACGGCGTTCGCGATCACCTGCTGGATCGGCGGCTGGTGGTAGGTCGGGTAGGTTTCATGCCCGGGCCGAAAGTAGAAAATACGGCCGGCGCCGCGGTGGAAGCAGCAGCCGCTCCGGAATACCTCGCCGCCCTGGAACCAGCTGACGAACACGAGCTCATCCGGCGCCGGGATGTCGAAGTGCTCGCCGTACATCTCCTCGGGCTCGAGCTCGATCCGCTCCGGCAGGCCGGCCGCGATCGGGTGGCCGGGGGCCACGACCCAAAGGCGCTCGCGCTCATCGGCGACCCGCCACTTGAGATCGCAGCTGGTGCCCATCAGGCGCTTGAAGATCTTGGAGAAATGGGCCGAATGCAGCGCAATCAAACCCATGCCCGCAAGGACGCGCGCTTGGACCCGGTCGACCACCGCGTCCTGCACCTCGGCATGCGCCCGATGGCCCCACCACAGCAGCACGTCGGTCTCGTCGAGTACGGCACCGCCGAGACCGTGCTCGGGCTCGTCCAGGGTCGCCGTCCGCACGGTATGGCCGGCCTGGCGCAGCGGGCCCGCCAGCGCTTCGTGGATGCCATCGGGGTAGATGCTGCCGACGGCCGGGTTCGAGCGCTCGTGGCGGAACTCGTTCCAGACCGTGATCCGAAGCCCGGTCATGACGGCACCTCCTCGAGCAGGTCCGCGATCGCGACCGGCCGGCCGTCCTCCTTGGCCGAGCGGATCGCAGCGAACATCAGGGCCAGGCTCTTCAAGTTGTCCTCGGCACTGCTCAGCGCTGCCGGCGCCTGGCCGTCCTCGACCCAGCGCGCGAACGCCGCCAGCGCGCCCGCCCGGTCCTTCTGCGGCATCGCCGGCAGCCTCGCCTTCTCCGGCGGGCGGCCGGACCGGTAGAGGGTCAGGCGGTCGAGCTTCTCACGCTGCTCGAAGGCGCCGCGGAAGGTAAACTCGATCGTGCCGGTCGTGCCATCGAGGCGCCAGTGACCGCCATAGGGCGTGGTCGGGCCGCGCGAGATCCAGCTGCCGCGGTAGCTCACCAGCGTGCCCTTGGCGAAGCGGATCGAGGCGAGTGCCGCCGGCCGGCCTTTGAAGGGGGCTTCGGGCTCGCTCCAGCTCAGGCAGCTGACCAGCACCGGCTCGTCGTCGAGCACGTAGCGCAGCGTGTCGAAGTGATGGATCGCCATGTCGCTTAAGAGCGGCTCCTCGAGGAAGAAGTAGCGATAGCCGGCGGTATAGTCGAAATGGAAGTCGAGGTAGCAGGCGGTAGGTTGACCGATCGCATTCTCGCGCAGCAGCTCGCGGGCGTGCCGCGGTGCCGGGAACCAGCGGTAGTTCTGGTTGACCATCAGCACGCGGCCGCGCGCCTTCGCGCGCTCGACCAGCGAGCGCGCTTCCGAAAGCGTCTCGGTGAACGGCTTCTCGACCAGGGCGTGGAGGCCGGCCTCGAGGGCCTGGCGCGTCACCGCCGCGTGCGCCGCGAACGGCACCACCACCAGCGCGGCATCGGCCGGGACGGCGCTCTGCGCCTGCTCGAGCGTCGCGAACACCTGTGCCGGCGGCAGCTCGAGCTCCGCGATCGCCTGTGCCCGCGCCGCCGGGTCGCTATCGACCCAGGCGACCGGCTCGACCCCGGGCGTCGTCCGGGTCACCTCCTGCACCCAGTTGCGGCCCCAGCCGCCGAGGCCGAGCTGGATCAAGCGCAAGGTCATGGCGCCTCGTCGTTCGCTGTCGATGGTCAGGCCTTCACCCGCGCCATCAGGGGGTCATAGAGCGGCCGCAGATGCAGCGTCGCCGGCACCCGCTCGGTCGCGACCTCGAGCTCGTAACGGCCGGACCGGAGGTAATCGCCATCGACGCCCGCGGGATTGCGCACGTAGCCATAGCCGATCGCCCTGCCGACCGTATAGCCGAAGCCGCCCGAGGTCAGCCAGCCGACCCGCTCGCCATCGCGAAAGATGGTCTCGCGGCCGAGCAGGACCACCCCAGGGTCGTCAACCGTGAAGCCGGCCAGCCGCTTTTTCAGCCCCTCCTGGCGTTGGCGTGCCAGCGCGTCGCGGCCGAGGAACGGCTGCTCGGTCGCGAGCTTGACCGCGAAGCCGAGGCCCGCCTCGAGGGGCGTGTGGTCCGGCCCGATGTCGGCGCCCCAGGCGCGGTAGCCCTTTTCCAGACGCAGCGATTCGATCGCCCGGTAGCCCGCGAGCGCCAGGCCGAGCGGTTGGCCCGCCTCGACCAGGGCATCGAAGACCGTCGGCGCATACTCGCTCGGCACGTGCAGCTCCCACCCGAGCTCGCCGACGTAGGTCACACGCAGCGCCCGCACCGGTGCGCCGGCGATCCGGATGTCCCGGGCGCTGCCGAACGGGAAGCCGTCGTTGGCGACCTCGTCGCCCGTCACCTCCGCCAACAGGTCGCGGGCGCGCGGACCCATCAGCGGCAGCACGGCAAAGGCCGAGGTCACATCCAGCAGGCGCGCGTCCGCATGGTCCGGGATGTGGCGTTCGATCCAGCTGAAATCGTGGGTCGCAAAGCCGGTGCCGGTCACGATGTAGTAAGCGTCGTCGGCAAGACGCGTGACCGTGAGGTCGCACTCGATGCCGCCCCGCGCGTTCAGCATCTGGGTGTAGACGACCCTGCCCGGCGGCTGCGCGACGTCGTTCGCGCAGATCCAGGACAGCGCGCGCCCGGCGTCGCGTCCGACCAGCAGAAACTTCGCAAACGAGCTGGCATCGAACAGAGCGACCCGCTCGCGGCACGCCTGATGTTCCAGGCCGACCGCCTCGAACCAGTTGGGCCGGCCGAAGCTGTAGATGTCTCGCGGCTCATCGAGCAGGGACCGTGCAAACCAGTTGGCGCGCTCGAAGCCGAGCTTTTCGCCGAACACCGCACCCCTTGCCTGCAGGCGGTCATAGAGGGGCGAGCGACGAAGCGGGCGCCCGCTGCCGTGCTCCTCGGCCGGCCAGGCGATCGTGTAGTGCTTGCCGTAGAGCTCGAGGGTGCGCGCGCGCACGAAGCCGTCGTCGCCGTGCGGGCTGCCGAAGCGGCCGATGTCGACCGGCCAGAGGTCCATCGGCGGCTCGCCGGCCGCGATCCACTCGGCGAGCGCCTTGCCTGCGCCGCCGCCGGCCGCGATCCCGAAGGCGTTGAAGCCGCACCCGACGTAGAAACCCTTCAGCTCCGGCGCCTCGCCGAGGATGAAGTTGCCATCCGGGGTGAAGCTTTCCGGGCCGCTGATCAGCTGCTTGATGCCCGCCTGCTCGAGCGCCGGGACGCGGGTCATCGCCGGGCCCATCAGCTGCTCGAAGTGGTCCCAGTCCGGATCGAGCAAGGTGAAGTGGAAGCCCTCCGGGATGCCGTCTACAGCCCAGGGCTTGGGGTCGGGCTCGTAGCCGCCCATCACCAGGCCGCCCACCTCCTCCTTGAAGTAGATCAGGCGGTCGGGGTCGCGCAGGGTCGGCAGAGTGGGCGTGACGCCCTCGATCCGCTCGGTGATCAGATACTGGTGCCGGACCGGGCAGAGCGGCACGCGCACGCCGGCCAGCCGGCCGAGCGCCCTCGACCATAGCCCGGCGCACAGCGCCACGACCTCGCAGGCGATGTCTCCACGTTCGGTGACGATGCCCGTGATCCGGCCGTTCCCGGTCCGGAACCCGGTCACCGCGCAGTCCTCGATGATCCGCACGCCGCCCTGGCGCGCACCCTTGGCCAGCGCCTGGGCGATGTCCGAGGGATTGGCCTGGCCATCGGTCGGCAGCCAGGCGGCGCCGACCAGGTCGGATGTGTCCATGAGCGGCCAGAGGTCCTTCGCCTCGGCCGGCGACAAAAGGTGCATCTCGAGCCCGAAGCTGCGGGCCGTGGTGGCCTGGCGCTTGAGCTCGATCATCCGGTCGGCGGTGCAGGCCAGGCGCAGGCCGCCGTTCATCTTCCAGCCGCTGGTCTGGCCGGTCTCGGCCTCGAGGCGATCGTAGAGCTCGACCGAATGGGTGAGCAGACGGGTGATGTTGGCGTTGGTCCGGAGCTGGCCGACCAGGCCCGCGGCGTGCCAGGTCGAGCCGCTGGTCAGCCGCTTGCGCTCGAGCAGCACCACGTCCCGCCAGCCGAGCCCGCCAGGTGCCAGGCGAGCGAGCAGCCCATGATCCCGCCGCCGACGATCACCGCGCGCGCGTGGGAAGGCACATCACCCATCTTGACCTCGCTGCCCGCGACGGGCCCGTCTCTGATCGTGCCTCTCGTCCCCACGGCCACCCTTGTCGAGCCGGAGGATGAAGGAGCCACGCCGTGAACCCTCAGCCATCAAAGCATGACGCTGCTGATCTGGCCAAGGCGGATCCCTGAGGAGTTCCTCAATCAGCGCGCAGACTGCTGGGATCGCCGCGACCCAACCTTCGGTAGGGTTCTGGCGCCAGATGTCTAAGGTTGAGTCATCCCACTGATTTCGGCGATTAGCCGTTGCTTTGGCCCGGCATTTCCGGAGAATGGCGGCAGGCGCCGGCAACCGGCGCTTGAAACCGCCAGAGAGGCAGCTCATGGCCCTGCGCAGGCTCGTTGCCGTCGCCCTGCTCGCCGCGCTTGGCGCAACGATCTCCGTCCACGCGCAGGAGATGCGGTTCTTCCGGATCGGCACCGGCGGGGTTGCCGGCACCTACTATCCGATCGGCGGCCTGATCGCGGACATCATCTCGAGCCCGCCGGGCGCCCGGCCCTGCGAGCAGGGCGGCAGCTGCGGCGTGCCCGGCCTGGTCGCGATCGCGCAGAGCTCGAACGGCTCGGTCGCCAACGTCAACGGCATCAAATCGGGCGAGCTGGAGAGCGGCTTCGTGCAGTCGGACGTCGCCTACTGGGCCTACACCGGCACCGGGATCTTCAAGGGCAAGGGCAAGGTCGCCAACCTGCGCGCGATCGCCAGCCTCTACCCGGAGAGCATCCACATCGTCACCCGCAAGGACGCCAACATCCACTCGGTGCGCGACCTCAAGGGCAAGCGCGTTTCGCTCGACGAGCCGGGCTCGGGCACCCTGGTCGACGCCCGCATCATCCTCAAGGCGTTCGGCCTGACCGAGGCCGACATCAAGCCCGAATACATCAAGCCGAGCCCGGCGGTCGGCAAGATCCGGGACAATCAGCTGGACGCCTTCATCATCGTCGCCGGCTACCCGACCGGGTCGGTGGTCGAGCTCGCCTCCAGCGTCGGCTGCGACCTGGTCCCGATCGCCGGCCCCGAGGTCGACGCCCTGCTCAAGAAGTACCAGTTCTTCAGCAAGGAGGTGATCCCGGCCGGCGTCTACGAGGGCATCGGCGAGACCCAGACCATCAGCGTCGGCGCCCAATGGGTGGTCGGCGCCGAGGTCGACGCGGACCTGGTCTACGGCATCACCAAGGCGCTCTGGACCCCGACCGCGCGCCAGCTGCTCGACCACGGCCACGCCAAGGGCACGTCGATCACGCTGGAGACCGCGCTCGATGGCATCGGCATACCGTTGCATCCGGGCGCCGAGCGCTACTATCGGGAGGTCGGCCTGCTGCGCTAGCTGTTGTTGCCAAGGAGGTTGTTCAGTCTGCTGGCAGGGGTAGCGGCGTGAATGCCGGCATGGGGTCGGTGGTGATTGTACCAGTGCAGCCAGGCCGGCATGGCGCTGGCCCGCGCCTTTGAGCTGGCGTAGGGCCGGCCATAGAGCCATTCGCGCAGGGCGGTCTGGATGAAGCGCTCGGCCTTGCCGTTGGTGCGCGGCCGGTAAGGCTGCGTGGTGAGGTGGCGGGCGCCGAGCTCGGCGAGGGCGGCCTTGAAGGCGCGCGCGTGGGTATAGGCGAAGGCGTTGTCGGTCATGACCCGCTCGATGCGCACCCCGAGGCCGGCGAACCAGGCGGCGGCGCGCGCGAGAAAGCCGGCGCAGCTTTCGCCGCGCTCGTCGGGCAGGACTTCCGTGTAGGCCAGGCGCGAGGCATCGTCGATCGCGACGTGCAGGTATTCCCAGCCAAGCCCGCGCGCCCGGTGGCCGCGCCGGTCGCCGGTGACCCGGTGGCCCAGCCCGGCGATCCGGCCGCGCTTCTTGGTGTCGATGTGGAGCAGCTCGCCGGCCGCGCGGCGCTGGTAGCGGACCACCGGCGGCTTGACCTCGAGCGCGCTCAGGCGGCCGAGCCCGAGCCGGCGCAGCACGGTGCCGATGGTCGAGACCGGCCGGCCCAGGGCGCGGGCGATGCGCGGGCCGCTCCAGCGCTGGCGGCGCAGGCGCTCGATCATGGCGATGGTCGCGGCGGGCAGCCGGTGGGGCGATCGGGCGGGCGCCGAGCTGCGATCATGGAGGGCGCGCTCGCCGCCCGCCCGATACCGTGCCAGCCAGGTGTAGGCGGTGCGTTCGGAGATCCCGGCCGCCGCCGCTGCGGCCATCACCTGCCAGCCGGCTTGGCGCACCCGCTGGACCAGAAGGAGTCGACCATGGACCGTCATGCGCGCATGCTTATGGACGTTCATCCGAGGCTCCCGGGGCAGCTGTTCAGGTCTCACAACCACAGCTTCAACCCCATGCCTCGGATGAACAACCTTCATAGCAACGACAGCTAGCCGGCGGCAAATGGCGGCGGTCGCCGGGTCGCATCTCGCCCGCAGCTGACGAGCTCTGGCCCCCATGGTGAGGTCTCAGCCGCTCGTGGCGCCTGCCACCGTGGCCGTGATCGACCCGGAGACGAGCTTCCGGCCGCTCGCCGCGCCCGCGTCCTGGATCGTCGGCGGCCTGCTGGTTGGCCTCTCGGCGTTTCATTACTATACCGCGGGTTTTGGGTTGCTGCGCGACGCCACCCATCGCGGCATCCACTTGGCCCTGGTGCTGAGCCTGATCTTCCTGGTCTACGGCGGCCGCCGGGCGCGCCAGGCTTCGCCGCCGTCGGCCTCGTCCTGGCGACCGGGCGGCCTGCCCCTGCTCGACTGGCTCTTGGCGCTCGCGGTCGCGCTGGCCGCGCTCTACGTCCCTTATGTATTCGACGACCTGGCCTTCCGGGTCGGCGCGCCGCTCAGGATCGACGTCGCTTTCGGCACCGTCATGATCGCGCTGGTGCTCGAGGCGACCCGGCGCGCGATGGGGCCGACCCTGCCGCTGATCGGCCTGATCTTCATCGTCTACGCCCTGTTCGGCCAGTATGCGCCGGGCGTGCTGGTGCATCCCGGCGCCAGCTGGACCGGCCTGGTCAATCACCTCTATCTGACCAGCCAGGGCATCTACGGCATCGCGGTCGGGGTGGTCGCGACCTACGTCTTCCATTTCGTCCTGTTCGGCGTGCTCGCGACCCGGATCGGGCTCGGCCAGCTGTTCATCGATCTGGCCTCGGTCGTCGCCGGCCGGTTCGCAGGCGGGCCGGCCAAGGTCGCGATCGTCGCCTCGGCGCTGCTCGGCATGATCTCGGGCTCCTCGATCGCCAACACCGTGACCACCGGCGCCTTAACCATCCCGGCCATGCGCCGGACCGGCTATCCCGCCCACTTCGCCGCTGCGGTCGAGGCGACCGCGAGCGCCGGCGGCCAGATCACGCCGCCGATCATGGGCGCCGCCGCCTTCATCATGGTCGAGTTCCTGCAGATCCCGTACCGCGAGGTCATCCTCGCCGCCCTGGTGCCTGCCCTGATGCACTACCTCGGCGTGTTCACCATGGTCCATCTCGAGGCCAGGCGCCTGGGCCTGCGCGGGCTGCGCGCCGACGAGCTGCCGCCGCTCGGCCGCGTCCTGCGCACCAACTGGCTGAGCCTGATCCCGCTGATCCTGCTGGTCGGGATCATCGTCCGCGGCCACACTCCCTATCTCGCCGCCTTCTGGGGCATCACCGGCTGCCTCGTGATCGGCCTGCTGCGGCCGCATGACCGCCTCGGGGTCGGCGATCTGCTCGACGCTTTCCAGCTCGGCGCCAAATACGCGCTCGCGGTCGGCGCCGCCGCGGCCACGGTCGGCATCGTCATCGGGGTCGTGTCGCTGACCGGCATGGGCTTCAAGCTGTCGTTCATGATCACCAGCCTGGCCAGCGATCTCGGCGGCGCGATCGCCCCGCAGGTGCCGTTCGGCCTGGTCAGCGCCGAGGCGCTGGCGCTGTTCTTCACGCTGGTGCTGACCGCGATCGCCTGCATCCTGATGGGCGCCGGCATCCCGACCACGGCGACCTACATCATCCTGGTCACGGTCGCCGCGCCGGCGCTGGGGCTGCTCGGCCTGGCACCGCTGGTCGCGCATTTCTTCGTGTTCTATTTCGGCGTGCTCGCCGACATCACCCCGCCCGTGGCGCTCGCCGCCTACGCCGCTGCCAGCATCGCCGGCGCCGATCCGGTGCGCACGGGCAACACCGCCTTTCGCCTGGCCGCGGCCAAGGCCCTGGTGCCGTTCGTGTTCGCCTATGCGCCGGTGATGCTGATCGTGACCGACGGCTTCGCCTGGCTGCCGTTCCTCACCACGACGCTCGGCTGCGCCCTTGGCGTGATCTGCCTGGGCGTGGCGCTGACCGGCTTCCTCGCGGACCGGCTCAGCCTCTGGGAGCGGCTGCTGACCGGCGCCGCCGCGCTGCTCCTGGTCGCGCCCGGCATCCCGAGCGGGCTGCTCGGTCTCATCTTGCTGACCCCGGTCGGCTGGCGCCAGCTCCGGACCGCCCGGCTCGCCGCCTGAAGGAGCGCGGCGGAGGAAGTCTACGCCGGCAAGTCGGTGAGCAAGCGGACCCGCGCAGCATGGTCCGGATGGCTGGCCACGCGCCGCGCGAAGCGCAGGTCTGCGGTCACCAGATGAGTGTCGTGGATCTGCGCCGCGGCAAGATAGAAGCAGTCGTACACCGGATGTTGCAGCGTCAGCGCGTAGTCGATGGCCGCCGCCAACAGCAGCTCGAGCGAGATCTGAAATACTGGAGCCTGCGCCAACGTCACGCAGGCCCGTCGGACCTCGTCTTCGCTGATGTCCTGCCGGCGGCACTTGCTCCAAAGGGCACTCGCTGCTTCCGCCATCCATAAGGCTGGGGCAGCAAGCGGCTCGCTGAGCAGCTTCTCCGCCTTGTCGCCATCGGGCTCGTCGACGACCCATTTGACCGCGACGCTCGCGTCGATGATCACCATGCAGCGTCAATCGCCGTCGACATCGTCCGGCGGAGAATAGTCACGGTCACGATCGGCGCGGATCAGCTCCCACGCTTCGACCGTGCACCTCCCTTTGGTTCGCTCACGCAGCTGGCGCGCGCGCTCCTTGAAGGCCTCGACGTCCGGCCGGAGCGCCTGTTCCAGGATCAGGCGATGCTC
Organism: uncultured Alphaproteobacteria bacterium; assembly: GCA_963753685.1. GTDB lineage: Bacteria > Pseudomonadota > Alphaproteobacteria > Geminicoccales > Geminicoccaceae > DATAOG01. The sequence goes on along the minus strand of CAVWDE010000009.1, from coordinate 68,121 downwards.
GGCTTCGGCCGAGCGGCCGGCTGTGACCGCACGCATCTTGAGGCGCCGGACGAGATCGTCATCGAGATTGCGCACCAGCAACTGAGCCATGTCGCCATCAACCCGAAACCGAGATCGATAGCAAATATAGCATGCGCGCGGCAACGCGTCGAGCCGCCGGCGCGTCGCGCGGTCAGCGGGCGGGCTTGGGGAAGCGCAGCTCGCAGCGCACGCCGTCGGGGTCGAACGTGAGCGCGACCGCGCCGTCGAGCTCGTGGGCGATGCCGGCCTCGATCAGCTGGGTGCCGAAGCTCCTGTGTTCTGGTGGCGCAACCCTCGGCCCGCCGCGCTCCTGCCAGAGAAGCGCCACCTCCTGGCCGTCGGCCGTCGGCTCCTGCCGCCAGGTGACCTCGACCGTGCCGGCATCGGTCGAGAGCGCGCCGTATTTGGCGGCATTGGTCGCGAGCTCGTGCAGGGTCATGCCGAGGGTCAGGACCGCATTCGCAGGCAGCATCACGTCTTCGCCCGCGAGCGTCAGCCGGTCCTGCCGCTCGAGGAAGGGTGCCAGCTGGGCCACGATCAGAGCGCGCAGCCCGGTCTCCGCCCAGTTGGTTTCGACCAGCAGATCGTGGGCGCCGGCGAGCCCCACGAGACGCCCCTGGAACGCCTCGGCGAAGGCCTCGAGCGAACCGCCATGCCGCAGCGTCTGGCTGGCGAGCGACTGGACCACGGCCAGCATGTTCTTGACCCGGTGGCGCAATTCCTGGAGGGCAAGCTCCAGCCGCCGCTCCGCCTGCTTGCGCTCGCTGATGTCCATGCACACGCCGGTCATGCGCAGGGGCCGGCCCTGCTCGTCCAGGACCATCCGGCCCTTGCCCTCGACCCAGCGCTCGCCGCCGGCGACGCCTGCCAGCCGGTATTCGACGTGATAGTCGCCGCCCCGCGCCATGACCTCCTGGACCCGCGCCATGACCGCCTCGCGATCGCGCGGGTCGACGTCGGCAAGGAAGCTCGCGAAATCGCCGCCGAACGAGCCGGGCGGCAAGCCGTGGATGGCCTCGAGGTTGTCGGACCAGTGCACGCGTCCGGTCTGGAGGTCCCACTGCCAGGTGCCGACGTTGGCAGCCTCGAGGGCAAACTCCAGCCGCGCCGGCGTGTCATCCGGCGGCGCGCAGGACGCGGCCTCCGACCCATGGCCGAGGCTCCGGTTCACGGCGCGTCCCCATCGTTGTTATGACAACTCAGGCTAGCACGCGCTGGCCACCTTGTCGCCTTTTTCGCCGCCGCCGCGATCGACCCGCCGATGTCGCCGAATCAGGCTGCGGGCTTGAGGATCACGCGGCCGCGGACGCGGCCGGCGCGCAGATCGTCGAGCGCCTGCGGCGCGGCGTCGAGCGGCCGGATGTCGAGCGGGATCGGCGGCACCTTGCCCGCCTGGCCGAGCGCCATGACCGCCTGCAGCTCCTCGAGCGTGCCGACGTAGGAGCCGCGCAGATTGAGCGAGCGCTGCGGCAGGAGCGGCAGGGGCACCGAGAGCGCGCCGCCGAACAGGCCGACCACGATCAGCGTGCCGCCCTTGCGCAGCACGTCCATGCCGAAGCGGGCGGTCGCCGGCGCACCGACGAAATCGATCGCCGCCCGGACCCCGCCCTTGGTCAGCTCCAGCACCTTCTTGGCGGCATCCGGGGCGCCGTTGTCGATGGTCTCGAACGCCCCGGCCTGACGCGCGACCGCACGCTTCTCGGGGTCGACATCGACGACGATCAGCTTGGCGGGCACGAGTGCTGGCGCGATGTGCACGCCGCTCAAGCCCACCCCGCCGGCGCCGATCATGACCAGGTAGTCGTCCTCGCGCAGCGGCGCCACCTTCTGGATCGCGCTGTAGGCGGTCAGCCCGGCGCAGGCGTAGGTGCAGGCGAGCTCGGTCGGGATGCCGTCGTAGGGCACCAGGTACATCGGGTGCGGCACAATCACATGGTCGCTGTAGCCGCCGGGCACCCGGGCGCCGAGGAACTTGGGTGTCAGGCACCACTGTTCGCGCTCGTGCTCGCAGATGGCGCAGTGCCGACAGCCGATCCAGGGGAAGGCGACCCGCGCCTCGCCAACCCGGGCACCCTCGGCATCGGGCCCGAGCGCCTCGACCACGCCCACGATCTCGTGGCCGAGCGTCAGCGGCAGGGTGGCGCCGAGTTTGGCGAGCTCGGCCCGCCGGCCGTCGCCGAGATCGAAATAGCCGTCGTTGATGTGCAGGTCGCTGTGGCAGATGCCGGCTGCCGTCACCCGCAGCAGGACCTCGGTGCCCTGCGGCACGGGCGTCGGCTGCTCGCGCAGCTCGACCCTCTGCCCCCATTCGACGATCTGGTAGCTGCGCATCCCTACCTCCCTGGACCTTGCCTCGCCCCTCGTCGACCTCAGGCTTGGTCGACGAAGATCGCCCGGAAATCGTTGACGTTGGTCAGCGTCGGCCCGGTCACCACCAGATCCTCGAGCACGCTGAAAAAGCCGTAACCGTCGTTGTCGGCGAGCCTGGCCTTGGCGTCCAGACCGAGCGCCTCGGCGCGCGCGAGCGTGTCCGGGGTGATCATCGCGCCGGCATTGTCCTCGCTGCCGTCGATGCCGTCGGTGTCGGCCGCAATCGCGCTGATCCCGGGCGCGCCGTTCAGCTGCACGGCCAGCGCCAGCAGGAACTCGGCGTTGCGCCCGCCGCGGCCGCCGCCGCGCACGGTGACGGTGGTCTCGCCGCCGGACAGCAGCACGCAGGGCGCCGCCGCCGGCTGGCCGTGGCGGCGCACCTGGAAGGCTACCGCCGCCAGCACCTTGGCGACCTCGCGCGCCTCGCCCTCGATCGCATCGCCGAGAATGAGCGCGTTGAGACCGCGTTCCCGGGCCACCGCCGCGGCCGCCTCGAGGGCTGCCTGCGGCCTGGTGACCACAATCGCGCTGGCGGCGGCCAGGCGCGGGTCGCCGGGCTTCGGGGTCTCGTCGGCGGCGGCCCGCAGATGCTCGAGGACCGTGGCCGGCGGCGCGATCCGGTAGCGTTCGAGGATCGCCAGGGCATCGGCGAAGGTAGAGGGATCGGGCACGGTCGGCCCGGAGCCGATCACCGCCGGGTCATCGCCCGGCACGTCCGAGATCAGAAGGCTCACCACCCGCGCCGGATGGGCCGCAGCCGCGAGGCGCCCACCCTTGATCGCCGAGAGATGCTTGCGCACCACGTTCATCTGGCCGATGTCGGCGCCCGAGGCCAGCAAGGCCCGATTGACCGCCTGCTTGTCCTGAAGCGACAGGCCGGGGGCCGGCAGCGCGAGCAGGGCCGAGGCGCCGCCCGAGATCAGGCAGAGCACCAGATCGTCCGGGCCGGCGCCGGCGGCGAGCGCCAGGATGCGGCGGGCGGCGTCCTGGCCGGCGGCGTCGGGCACCGGATGCGCCGCCTCGACCACCTCGATCTGGACGCATTCGGCGCCATGACCGTAGCGGGTCACGACCAGGCCTTCGAGCGCACCCGGCATATGGCGCTCGACGACCTGCGCCATGGCGGCGGCCGCCTTGCCGGCTCCGAGCACGATCGTCCGCCCGGCGGGCGGCGGCGGCAGGTGCGGCAGGATCGCCTGCGCCGGCCTGGCCGCCTCGAGCGCCGCCTCCAGCAGCTCGCGGAGCAGCGCCTCGCTCTGGATGATCCGTTGTGGTGACACCATACCCTCACCCCGGGCCTCAGCTCGGCGCCGATCCCGACGCCGGCTCTCTCGAAGTGCTCAAGACGCCATCGCCGCGGCCCGTCGTCAAGCCCGGCGGCCTGCGGGTCGGCTTCAGTCCAGGCGCCAGGCGTCGACCAGGTGGCGCGGCAGCCGCCAGGGGCGCACGGCGACCAGGTCGAAGCGCAGGACGCAGTCGGCATGGTTCGGGTAGCGCAGCAGGAAGAGCGCCGCGGCGCGCTGCGTGCGCTCCCGTTGCCGCGGTCCGAGCGCATCCAGCGCCTGCACGAGGTCGCGTCGCGCCTTGACCTCGACGAACGCCAGCAGACGGCCGCGGCGGACCACCAGGTCGATCTCGCCGAGCGGGGTCCGGTAGCGCCGCGCGAGCACCTGGTAGCCGCGCAACCGGAGGCTCCAGGCGGCGAGCGTCTCGGCCCACCAGCCCCAGGCCTGACGGCGCGCCCGGTTCATGGCTCCCCGGGCGGCTCGCGGCCGCGCTGCCGGAGTGCCAGCGCCCGGCGGTAGACCTCGCGCCGGGGCCGGCCGGTCGCCGCGGCGACCGCGGCCGCGGCGGCCGCCGGGGCCAGAGTCGCGAGCGCCGCCTCGAGCGCGGCGTCGAGCGCCTCGGCATCGGCCGGCGCGTCGCTCGCCGCAGCGGCCCCGATCACCAGGACCACCTCGCCCTTGGGCGGCCCGCTCTGCGCGTACTCGGCGGCCAGCTGGTCGAGCCGGCCGCGGCGGACCTCCTCGAAGAGCTTGGTCAGCTCGCGCGCGACCGCCGCCTCGCGCGGCCCGAGCGCCTGCGCGAGCTCGGCCAGCGCCTCGGGCAGCCGCCTTGCCGCCTCGAACAGCACGAGCGTCGCCCGGACCGCGCCCAGCTCCTGAATCGCGCGCCGGCGCGCGGCTCCGCGGGCGGGCAGGAAGCCCGCGACCAGGAAGCGGTCGGTCGGCAGTCCCGAGACCGTGAGCGCGGCGATCGCCGCCGACGGCCCCGGCACCGTGGATACCTCGATGCCGGCGTCGATCGCCGCCCGCACCAGCTTGTAGCCGGGATCCGAGATCAGGGGCGTACCCGCGTCGGTCGTCAGCGCCACCGCCGCACCGGCCTGCAGCCGGGCGATGATCTGCGGGCGCATCCGGGCCGCGTTATGCTCGTGATAGGCGAGCAGCGGGCGCTCGATGCGGTGCCGGTGGAGCAGCTGACCGGTCACCCGGGTATCCTCGCAAACCACGAGGTCAGCGGCGCCGAGGGTGGCCAGGGCGCGCGGCGACAGATCACCCAGATTGCCGATCGGGGTGGCGATCAGATGCAGGCCCGGCGCGAGTTTACTTCGCCCGGATGCGTCGCTAGGTTGGCCGTCGTCCGGGGCAGCCGAGGCCGAACGGGTCACGCTCATGTCTCAGGCTTGGGCAATGGCAATGGGGTGGATGCGGGTGGAGTCGAAGGTGGCGGCGTCGGCTCTCGGCGTGCTCCTGCTCGCGGGCTGCGCGACCGAGACCGGACCCAAGTCAACCTCGACCGTACAACCCCCCGAAGCCCAGGTCGAGTTGCAGCCAGCCGAGGTTCGGGTCGGACTGCTGCTGCCGCTCACCGGCCAGGCCGCCGACCTCGGCCATGACATGCTCGATGCCGCCCAGATGGCGCTGTTCGACGTCGGCCCCAACGATCTGGTTCTGCTGCCGCGCGACACCGGCGGTAGCCCGGATGGTGCCCGCCAGGCGGCCGAACAGGTGGTCGCGGAGGGCGCCGCGGTGATCCTCGGCCCGTTGTTCAATCAGGCCGTGACCGCGGTCACGCCGGTCGCCGCGCAGGCCGGGATCCGGGTGCTCGCCTTCTCCAACGTCACCGCGGCCGCCGCCGACGGCACCTTCCTGCTCGGCTTCCGGCCGGAGGAGCAGGTCGAGCGGGTCGTGCACTATGCGCTCGAGCATGTTCAGCGCCAGCCGCCCGACGTCGGCCTGCCGGCCACTGGCACTGCAGGGGCCCCGACCGCTGAGGCCCCCACCAACCAGGGATTGACCGATCCCGGTCTGGCCGCACCGGGGCCGTCCGGCCAGGGTCCGGCGCCGCTCGATGCCGGTCCGGTCCGGATCGCCGGCCTCGCCCCCAACGATGCCTACGGCGCGACCGCGTTGGACGTGCTCCGCCGCACGGTGCTGGCCAACGGCGGCGAGCTCGGCCAGACGCTGTTCTATCCGCCGGATCAGGCCGACCCGTCCGCGGTGGTCCGGCAGATCGCGGCCTACGATGCGCGCAAGGCGGCGCTGGACAAGGAGCGCGCGCGCCTCCAGAAGCTGAACGACGACCAGTCCAAGCAGGCGCTCCAGAAGCTGTCGACCCTGGATACCCTCGGCGGGCCGCCGTTCGACGCCATCCTGATCGCCGACGGCGGCGACCGGCTGCGCTCGGTCGCCTCCCTTTTGACCTTCTTCGACGTCGACCCGGCGGCGATCCGCTTCCTCGGCACCATGCGCTGGCAGGACGACGCGCGGGTGCTGCAGGAGGCGGCGCTGCAGCAGGGCTGGTTCGCAGCCACGGCGCCCGAAGGCATGGCCCAGTTCCAGAACCGCTTTCAGGGCGTCTATGGCCACCCGCCGCAACAGCTCGCAGCACTCGCCTACGACGCCACCGCGCTCGCCGTGATCGTCGCCCGCGACATGCACGACCCGAAATTCCAGACCGCAACGCTGACCAATGCCCAGGGGTTCACCGGCGCGACCGGACTGTTCCGGCTGCGCGCCGACGGCCTGGCCGATCATGGCCTCGCCATCCTCGAGGTCGCGCACGGCACGGCGCGTACGATCGAGCCCCCGCCCGCGAGCTTTACCGGCCAGGTGGCCGGACGCTGAGCCGCGCGCCGACGGGCGCGCCGAAGCAGCGTTCGAGCAGGCGGCGCAGCGCCCGGCCGCGATGGCTTTGCGCCTGCTTGGCCGAGCGCGGCAGCTCGGCGAAGGTCTGGCTCGAGCCCAGCGGCTGGAACATCGGGTCATAGCCGAAGCCGCCCCGGCCGCGTGGCGGATCGACCAGCTCGCCCGCGACCCGGCCCTGGACCAGCTCCTCGTGGCCGTCCGGCCAGGCGAGACAGAGGGCAGCGACGAAGGCCGCGCGCCGGTCGGCGACGGCAAAGCTGCCGTAGCGGGCGGCGAGCTCGTCCCGGACCCGGGCCATCGCCCGATCGAAGTCGCCCTCCGGCCCTGCCCAGCGGGCCGAATGCACTCCCGGCCGGCCGGCCAGGCCCGCCACCACCAGCCCGGAATCGTCGGCCAGCGCCGGCAGCCCGGTGGTGCCGGCGGCTGCATGCGCCTTGATCCGGGCGTTGGCCGCAAAGGTCCGGCCGTCCTCGACCGGCTCCGCCAGGCCCAGCGCAGCGCTCGCGATCACCTCGACCGGCTGGCCGGCGAGCAGCTCCCGAAGCTCGGCTAGCTTGCCCGGATTGTGGCTCGCGAGCACGAGCCGCGGCCCGGCGAACCGCCTTGCCACCTTTAAGCGTCCAGGCCGAGCGCCCGCCGCTGGATGACCAGGAGCTGGCGCACCCCCTGCTCCGCGAGGCGGTGCAGGGCGGCGAACTGCTCGAGCGCGAGCGGCTCGGTCTCGGCGGTGATCTGGATCTCGACGATCCCGCCCGATCCGGTCAGCACGAAGTTGGCGTCGGCCTCGGCGGCGCTGTCCTCGGCGTAGTCCGGGTCGAGCACCGCCTGGCCCTCGACCAGGGCGCAGGCGACCGCCGCGACCGGCTCGCGCAGCGGCAGCGCCGGCAACTCGGCGGCCGCGACCAGCCCCGCGAGCGCCTGGTGCAGGGCGACGTAGGCACCGGTGATCGCCGCCGTGCGGGTGCCGCCGTCGGCCTGCAGCACGTCGCAATCCATGACGATCTGACGCTCGCCCATCAGGCCGAGGTCGGTGACCGCGCGCAGCGCCCGGCCGATCAGGCGCTGGATCTCCTGGGTCCGGCCGGACTGGCGGCCGCGCGCCGCCTCGCGATCGGTGCGGCGGTTGGTCGCGCGCGGCAGCATGCCGTATTCGGCGGTGACCCAGCCGCGGCCGCTGTTGCGCAGGAACGGCGGCACCCGCTCCTGGACCGTGGCCGTGCAGAGCACGTGCGTGGCCCCGCAGCGGACCAGGCAGGAGCCCTCGGCATGCGGCGAGCAGCCGGGTTCCAGGGTCACCGCGCGCAGCTCGTCGGGAGCGCGTCCGGACGGTCGCATGGGGTCTCCAGGGTTGGGGTGCCCGTCCTAGCGTCCAAGGCGCGGAACATCAAGGCCGGGTCGGCGCGCCGGCCGGGTGCAGGGCGAGACCGGCCGATCATGAATTGTTAGCACCTCCAGCACAGGATCGCCTCGCCTCGACGACCTGGTGCCCGGATTCGGGCGCGCAATGGGGTGCGGCTGCGGCACTCGGGTGAAGGAATGCTCGGTTCCAAGCGATCTCGCGCCGCCGGAGCGCGGCAGCGGTTCCGCCTGTCGGTCGCGCTGGCAACGGCGCTGCTGGTCGCGCTGCCGGCGGCTGCAGTCGCCGCCGACCCCGGTGAGCTGATCAACGGTCTGCAGCGTGACCTCGGCGCGCTCAGTGCCGAGTTCGAGCAGATCGACCCCGGGCTCGCCGAGAGCGGCCACCAGACGGTCGGGTTCAACACCGATCTCGGCGACGGCAGCCCGGCCTTTCGGCGGCGCAGCCTGGTGACCATGGCGCACGCTGCAGCGCGTAACCTCGACCGGCTGATCCAAGCCTATCGCGAGAGCGGCGACGAGCCCCATGCGGGTGGCGCCGAGACGCTCCGCATCAGCATGTACGCGCTGACCGAGCGGATCGAGCGTCTGGCCGAGCCGGCGGCCCCGGAGACCGTCGTCGTGCTCCGCGACCAGGGCCGCGCTCTGCTGGGCGACCTCGTTCGGGAGGTCGAGCTGCTGGCTGTCGAACCGGAGCCGGCAGACGCGGGCGCCATGCCCGCACCGCAGCCTCCGGCCTGATTTTTCAGAGCTGCGGCGAGAGCGGCCCCGCTCCGCCGGGGCATGACTGCGCCCGCAATCCGCTTCGCGCGCCGGGGTCGGTGTCCGCCGCAGTCCGGGCTGGACAGCCCCAAGCCATGCCCGCATCATCCCGAGGCACGCAGCCGCGCGCCGCCACCGGCGGTGATAGAAGAAGCAAGCTGCCCGCCCAGGATCGAATCGAGGAGGCCCCGACCGATGACCCGCATGACGCCGAGCGAAGCTTTCGTCGAGACCCTGGCCGCCCACGGCGTCAAGACCGTCTTCGGCATCGTCGGCTCCGCCTACATGGACGCGCTCGACATCTTCGAGCCGGCCGGCATCCGGTTCGTCTCGGTCGCCCACGAGCAGAACGCCGCGCACATGGCCGACGGCTATTCGCGCGTGCTCGACAGGCACGGCGTCTGCATCGCTCAGAACGGGCCCGGGATCACCAATTTCGTGACCGGGATCGCGGCCGCCTACTGGGCGCATTCGCCGGTCGTCTGCATCACGCCCGAGACCGGCAGCGCCACGATCGGCATGGGTGGTTTCCAGGAGACCGAGCAGATGCCGATCTTCTCGAAGATCACCAAGTTCCAGGCCCACATCAACCGGCCCGACCGGATCGCCGAGCTGACCTCGCGCGCCCTCGACCTGGCGCTGGCCGAGCGCGGGCCGGTGCAGATCAACATCCCGCGCGACTATTTCTACGGCGAGATCGACGTGGCGCTGCCGAAGCCGGTCAAGATCGAGCGCTCCGCCGGCGGCCCCGCGAGCCTGGCCGCAGCCGCCGACGCCCTCAAGTCCGGAAAATTCCCGGTGATCGTCGCGGGCGGCGGCGTGATCATGTCGCATGGGGTGGACGAGGCGGTGGCACTCGCCGAGCAGCTGGGCGCCCCGGTGGTCGCGAGCTATCTGCACAACGACAGCTTCCCGAACCGCCACGAGCTCTACTGCGGCCCGCTCGGCTACCAGGGCTCGAAGGCGGCGATGCGCATCCTCGCCCAGGCGGATGTGGTGCTGGCGCTCGGCACCCGCCTCGGGCCGTTCGGGACCCTGCCGCAGTACGGCATCGAGTACTGGCCGAAGGGCGCCCGCATCGTCCAGGTCGATCCCGACCACCGGATGATCGGCCTGACCAAGTCGATCGACGTCGGCGTGGTCGGTGACGCCAGGGCGGCCGCGGCGGAACTGCTGGCGCGCCTGCAGAACCAACCGCTCGCGGGCCACGCCAACCGGGCCGAGCGGTTGGCCGAGGTCCGCCGCCAGAAGGCCGCCTGGGAGGAGGAGCTCTCCGGCCTCTCCTCGGCCTCCGGCTCGCCGATCGCCCCCCGCCGGGCCCTTCGCGAGCTCGAGAAGGCGATGCCCAAGAACGCGATGGTGACCACGGACATCGGCAACGTCTGCTCGGTCGCCAACAGCTATCTGCGCTTCGAGGCCCCGAACAGCTTCTTCGCGCCGATGAGCTTCGGCAACTGCGGCTACGCCTTCCCGACCGCGATGGGGGCGAAGGTCGCAGCACCCGAGCGGCCGGCGGTCGCCTATGTCGGCGACGGCGCCTGGGGCATGAGCCTGAACGAGGTTTTGACGGCCGTGCGCGAGCGGATTCCAGCTGTCGCGGTGGTCTTCAACAACGGCCAGTGGGGTGCGGAGAAGAAAAACCAGATCGACTACTACGCCGATCGCTACGTCGGCACCAACCTCGAGAACCCGAGCTTTGCCGGGATTGCACGCGCGATGGGCGCGGAAGGGATCACGGTCGAGGCGCCGGACGAGGTCGGCGATGCGCTGCGGGCGGCGACCTCATCCGGCGTCTGCACCGTGATCGAGATCAAGATCACCCAGGAGCTCGGCGAGCCCTTCCGCCGCGATGCGCTCAAGAAGCCGAAGCGCTTCCTCGACAAGTACAAGGCCTACGAAGTCGCCTGACGTGGCGGCCGCGCCCGACTTGCCGCGCGCGCCGAGGCCGGCCTGGGCATTTCTGGCTGGCGCTCTGATCCTGGGGCTTGGCCTCGCCGCCGCGGGCTTTCTGGTCGGGCGCGGCTTCGAGCGCGGCCGGAGCGTCGATCGTTACGTCACGGTCAAGGGCCTGGCCGAGACCTTCGTCAAGGCCGACCTCGCGGTCTGGCCGCTCCGCATCACCGCGACCGGCAACGACCTCGGCCAGGTGCAGACCAAGATCGATACCGACCTCACCACGATCACCCGGTTCCTGACCGGGCATGGCATCGAGGCCGCGGCGATCCAGCCGCAAAGGGTCGAGGTCACCGACCTCCTGGCCCAGGCCTACCGGCAGGAGGCTGTCCGCGACAACCGCTTCATCGTCGCCCAGACCGTGATCGTGCGCACCCCGCAGGTCGACCGGGTCGCGGAGCTCAACCGGGCGACCGGCGAACTGGTCAAACAGGGCGTCGTGCTCGCCGACACCGGCGGCCCGAGCTACCTGTTCACCAAGCTGAACGACATCAAGCCCAAGATGCTGGCCGATGCGACCCGCAACGCGCGCGAAGCGGCCGAGCAGTTCGCCGCCGATTCCGGTAGCGAGATCGCCGAGATCCGGCGCGCCTCCCAAGGCCTGTTCGAGATCCTGGCCCGCGATCCGGCGCCCGGCCTGTCCGAGCAGAACCAGGTCGACAAGCAGATCCGCGTGGTCAGCACGGTCGAATACCGCCTCAGCCGGTAGCGCTCCGCGCGGCCAATTCAGCTTCAGGTTCGAAGATGGCGACGCCGTGGACGTCGACGACCTGGATTATTGCTGATGCCGGAGACGCGAGCCGTGGCCATGCACAATCCTCCCGATCCCGGTGGCATCGTCCGCCGTCCGCCGCTTCGAAGCCGCCTGACGTTGGCCCGCGATCACAGATATCTGGCTGGCACGCTGCGGAGCAGGCGGACCGCCTCGGCCACGGTTTCCGCGACGATCTCGGCGGCCGGCTTGACTGAGGTGATCAGGTCGACGACCTCGCCGGCATGGATGACCCGGGTCGCGACGTCGTCCGCGGTGGCCGCGTCATAGCGGGCGCGCTCCTCGTCGATGCGCGCTCGTAGTCCTTCGACGTCGCCATGCCAGCGGCGCGAGAAATCGTTGTGCAGGACCCGGCCCGTGAAGCCTTCGGGCCAATCGTAGCCGCGCGCGAGGTCAAACACCCGGGTGCGCACGGTATCGTCGCCAGCGGAAGCGACGAGGCGCGCCCCGGCCCCGGGCGGGCCAAGCGCCTCGGCGGCCGCGAAGAAGCGCGTGCCCATCATCACGCCGTCGGCGCCCAGCATGAGGCTCGCGGCGAGACCACGTCCGTCGCCGATGCCACCCGCGGCGACCACGAGCTGGTCGTCACCCGCGAGGTCGCGAACCGCCGGCAAGAGCGTCGTCAGACCACGCTCCAGGCCATGGCCGCCCGCCTCCTGGCCCTGGGCGACCAGAATGTCGACCCCAGCCGCGATCGCCTGGCGCGCCTGGTCCAGGCGCTGGACCTGCCATAGGGTCGTGACCCCCGCGTCCTTGCACCGGGCGACGAAAGCGGCGGCATCACCGAAGGCGAAGATCATGGCTTTCGGGCTGCGCTCGAGGCAGAGCTCGAGCAACTCGGGCTGCCTGGCCAGCGACCAGGTGATGAACCCCGCCCCGACCGGCTGATTGCCGGCCGCCGCGAACTGCTCTTTGAGCCAGGCAGCATCACCGTAGCCGCCGCCGATCAGGCCGAGCCCGCCGGCCGCCGAGACCGCCGCCGCCAGCTCGCCGCCGGCGACCATGCCCATTGGCGCGAGCAGGATCGGATGCTCCATGCCGAGCCTCTCTGTCAGTCGCGTGCGAATCATGCCCCGCACATCCCCAAGACCCCTCGTCAGGTCTACATCCTGCCCTTCCAGGACACCAGCGCCTGCTCGATCCGGCGCATCAGCACATCGAACAGCCAGGCCAGCACGATCGGAGCGCTCCCACGACCGCGTCGGCCGCCCGGAAGTGCGCGAGCGTGCCAGATCGCCGGCCCGAGCCATACGGAGTTACGGCGTCGGCCTAGGGTCGTTCTTGGAATTCAAGTTTTCCCGCAGTAAATGCGGAATTGATAGTCTAACTTGCTCACCGCGCGTATGCGTACCGTTCGGTAAACTCACCAGTCCTATGAGCATTGTCTCGATCGTATGCGTCCGTCGAGCATCAGCACATTCGATCTGCCGGGAGAGCGTGGCCAGGAGGGCGGTCTGCGCCGTGTTAAATTCTTCTTCTGTTCTGATAGTCTTCCAGACTCGCAAACTCCACATGGCCACCAGGAGTAGAACCGTCGGCGATGCTCCGGTCACCGCGATCGTCACCTCAAGCGGCTTGCTCCCCCTTGCTTCGACCAAGGTGATCACGGGTCGATCCAACCTTGTCTGGTCGCCAGGATCAAACCCAGTCGCATCGATACGGATGGCGGATGGCCGACCGGCGGCGGCCATGCTCGCCAACCAGCACAGTTCCTCGATCGTCCGCGTTGCCCATGCTGGAATTGGATCGTCACTCGCGAGTCGCACAATCGTCTCCGAAACTCGCCAGCCCCAATGAACATCGATCATCAATACCTCGAGTATCTCTTGCACATCTTCCAGCGTAAGGCGACAATTCTCCTCTTCAATAGAAAAGACCAGCCCGCGTCCGATCGACTGCAGAGCTAACTCTACGACGTCATCGATCGACGAAGGTATATCTAAGTGCGGCGCCATTTGGTCAATTCGGATAAGAACATCTTGCAACAGAAGTCCTCGATTGGTAAGATAGTAGACCGCATGCGACTCCTTGCAGTCAAACAACGCGACTAAGACATCTGCGCCAGTGACGATCGAACGACCAGCTGCTCGAACGTGCGTCCATGCTTGTTGAATTGTGCATCGAAAATTAACAGTCGGTTCGGCGTCTGAGGCACCGTCAACGGCTATTCTAACCGGATCGTGGTCTATGAATTGAAGGAGATCTGCACCAAGGGCTTCGCAATCGATTTCGAGACCAATCAGTATCTCTCGGGCAGCAGGATCATTCAAAAGCGCTAATAGCAAATGCTCGATGGAAGAGTATTTATGGCCGCGCTCGTTGGCGTAAGCGAGCGCGCGGCGAATGGTAGCCTCAAGCTGTTGATCAAGCATCTCGCACGTCCCCCCCCCCGAAGAGCACGACCCACCGACGGTGGCAGGCCATGACTTGGCCGCCGCCCTACATCCGGCCCTTCCAGGGCACCAACGCCCGTTCGATCCGGCGCATCAGCAGGTCGAACAGGTAGGCGAGCGCGCCGATCACCACGATGCCCATGATCACGACGTCTGAGCGCAGGAACTCGGAGGCGTTCCAGACCATCTGGCCGAGGCCGGCGCGCGCCGCGACGATCTCCGCGGCCACCAGCGTGGTCCAGCCGAAGCCGATGCCGATCCGCATGCCGGTCAGGATCTCGGGCAGTGCGGCCGGCAGGATGACGTGGACGATCACCTGCAGGCGCGAGGCGCCGAGCGAATAGGCGGCGTGGATCTGCTCGAGTGCGACCGAGCGCACCCCCGCGCGGGCGTTGAGGGCGAGCGGTGCGAACACGGCGAGGTAGATCAGGATGATCTTGGCGAGATCGCCGATCCCGAACCAGATCACGATCAGCGGCAGATAGGCGAGCGGCGGGATCGGCCGGTAGAACTCGATCGGCGGGTCGAAGACGCCGCGGGCGCCCCGGCTGACCCCCATCGCGATGCCGACCGGGATCGCCGTCAGGCAGGCGAGGAAGAAGGCCGCGAACACCCGATACAGGCTCCAGAAGGTGTGCTCGAACAAGGTGGCACCACCGAAGCCTTCGGTCGCAACGTCCCGGAACTGCTCGATCACGGCCGCGGGGGACGGCAGGAACAGAGGCTTGATCCAGCCCTTGCGGGTCACGAACCACCAGAGCAGGAGCAGCGCCAGCACCGTGATCACGCTGATCACGACGCTCGAGCCCTGGCCCGGCTGGCCGTAGGCCTCCCCGGGCTTGGCGGGCGGCGCCTTGAACAGATCGTTCAGGCGGGCGGAGAGACCGGACCGGGCCGGGGTGGCCTGGTTGCGCGAGGAGGTGGCCATGGCGCGCTCAGGCGGCCTTGCCGTGGATGATGTTGAGCGCCTGCTCGCGCATCGCGATGAAGTCGGGGTTGGACTTGATCTGCCGCGCGTTCCGGCTCGCAAAGAAGCGCTGGCAGAAGTCGAGCTCGAAGCGGTGGCTGATCCGGCCCGGGCGCGGCGACATCATAATCAGCCGGGTCGCCATGAACAGGGCCTCCTCGACCCCGTGGGTGATGAAGAACACCATCTTGCCGGTCGCCCGCCAGACGTCGAGGATCAGCTCCTGCATGGTCTCGCGGGTCAGGCTGTCGAGCGCGCCGAGCGGCTCGTCCATCAGCAGCATCGCCGGGTCGCTGGTCAGCGCGCGCGCCAGGCCGACCCGCTGCTGCATGCCGCCCGAGAGCTCGTAGACCGGCGCCTCCGCGAAGGCTTCGAGACCGACCAGGCGGATGTTGTCGAGCGCCACCTCGCGCCGCTCGGCCCTGGCCATGCCCTGGAGCTTGAGGCCGAACTCGACGTTCTCGCGGACGTTCAGCCAGGGCATCAGGGCGTGCTTTTGGAAGACCACGCCGCGATCGGCGCCCGGCCCGGTCACCGGGCGGCCGTCCAGGGTCACGCTGCCCGCGGTCGGCTGCAGGAAGCCCGCGAGCACGTTGAGCAGCGTGGTCTTGCCGCAGCCCGACTCACCGAGCGCCACGACGAAGTCGCCGGGCTCGATCAGAAGGTCGATGCTGGCCAGCGCGTGCACCGCCTCGCCGCGGCGAGCGGGATAGACGACCGACAGGTCCTTGACCTCGAGCATCGCCCGCTCAGCATCGCCTTCGTGACTGCGGACCCTGCGAGCGCCGGACGGCCGGTCCGGCGCTCAGCCCGGGCCTGGCTACTTCAGCTTCATCGCCGCCTCGACGTACTTCGGCGTCACGTAGCCCGTGTAGTCGGGCAGCACGTCCGGGATCTTCTTCTGCGCCTTCAAAAAGTCCGAGGTGTAGATCAGCGCCTTGGTCGCACCGCCCTCCTTGCCGCAGCCAAGCCAGGCGCAGGACGCCTGCTTCTCCATGTCCGGGAAATTGTAGAGGGCAAGCACCCCCGGCACGTCCTTGACGTCGCCGCCGACCACGCCGACGATCTTCTTGACCGGCGCGGAGTCCGGGGTCCAGGCGTCCTTGTGATCGCGATAGTCGGCATCGGCGTCGGCGATCGTCTTGATGAACTTGGCCAGCCCCTCCTGATGGGACTCGGCCCAGGTCTTGTTGACCACCAGGCCATCGAAGGTCGGCTTGCCGAACGCGCTGAGCTCGCCCGAGGTGATCACCACGTGACCGGTCTTCTTGATCGCGCCCAGCGCCGGGTCCCACACGAAGGCCGCGTCGATGTCGCCGCGCTCCCAGGCGGCCGCGATCTGCGGCGGCTGCATGTTCAGGATGTCGACCTCGTTCGCCGGCACGCCGAAATGCTCGAGCGCGAACAGCAGATGGAAGTGGCTGGTCGAGACGAACGGCACGCCGACCTTCTTGCCCTTGAGGTCCTCGACCTTCTCGATGCCGGAGCCGTTGCGCGCGATCAGCGCCTCGGCCGAGGCGATGTCCTCGACGATCCAGACCAATTGGATGTCGAGGCCCTGGCTGGCGCCGGCCGCGATCGGGCTGGAGCCCGCGAGCGCGATCTGGACGTCGCCCGACGCCATGGCCGCGATCACCTTGGCGCCCGAATCGAACTGGCGGTACTGGACGTCCCAGCCGGTGGTCTTCGAGAAGGTGTTGTCGGCGATCGGCACCTTCCACGGATTGTAGATCAGCTGATAGCCGACGGTGACGGTCTCGGCGGCAGCACCGCCACTGACGAGCGCACCGAGACCGAGCCCGGCCGCCGCCCCGAGAAGCTGCTTCCAGTTCATGAGACGCCTCCTCCATGATTGGGCCGGTCGAGTGCCGGGCCGACGCCACGGCCCAGGCGGGCCGGCAAGCCGGATCATGATGGCGGTGACGCCGGCGACGGTCCAGCCTTAATGGCCGTTACGCCCTGCGGCCGTCGCCCGACGGCGGTATCGTCACGATTTTCTCGGCGGAGCAGCGCTCAGCGGGATTGTCTGAGCGGGGTGCGCTCAGCTGGCGCGATCGTCCCGGGCGCTCTTGGCATAGACGAAGACCGGCTTGGCGTTGGCGTTGGCGACCTCCTTGTTGATCACGACCTCCTCGACCCCGTGCAGGGACGGCAGCTCGAACATCGTCTCGAGCAGGATCGTCTCCATGATCGAGCGCAGGCCTCTCGCCCCGGTCTTGCGCAGGATCGCCTTCTTCGAAATCGCCTTCAGCGCGTCCTCGGTCAAGGTCAGACGCACGTCCTCCATCTCGAACAGCTTCTGATACTGCTTGACCAGCGCGTTCTTCGGCTCGACCAGGATCTGCACCAGCGCCTTCTCGTCCAGATCCGTCAGGGTCGCGACCACCGGCAGCCGGCCCACGAACTCCGGAATCAGGCCGAACTTCAACAGATCATCCGGCTCGACCTCGCCCAAGAGCTCCCCGGTCTTCCGCTCGTCCGGACCCTGGACCTCGGCCCCAAAGCCCATCGAGCGCTGCCGCCCGCGCGCGCTGATGATCCGCTCCAGGCCGTTGAACGCGCCCCCGCAGATGAACAGGATGTTGGTCGTGTCGACCTGCAGGAATTCCTGCTGCGGATGTTTTCTGCCACCCTGCGGCGGCACGCTCGCGATCGTGCCCTCGACGATCTTCAAAAGCGCCTGCTGCACTCCCTCGCCCGACACGTCCCGGGTGATCGAGGGGTTTTCCGATTTG
Organism: uncultured Alphaproteobacteria bacterium; assembly: GCA_963753685.1. Classification (GTDB taxonomy): domain Bacteria; phylum Pseudomonadota; class Alphaproteobacteria; order Geminicoccales; family Geminicoccaceae; genus DATAOG01. Next base: position 50,641 of record CAVWDE010000009.1, on the reverse strand, counting down.
CGGCTGATCTTGTCGACCTCGTCGATGTAGACGATGCCGCGCTGCGCCCGCTCGACGTTGTAGTCGGCCGCCTGCAACAGCTTCAGGATGATGTTCTCGACGTCCTCGCCGACGTAGCCGGCCTCGGTCAAGCGTGGTCGCATCCGCCATCGTGAACGGCACGTCGAGCGTGCGCGCGAGCGTCTGGGCGAGCAGCGTCTTGCCGCAGCCGGTCGGGCCGATCAGGAGGATGTTCGACTTCGCGAGCTCGACCTCGCCGCCCTTGGAGCCATGGGCCAGGCGCTTGTAGTGGTTGTGCACCGCCACCGACAGCACCCGCTTGGCCGTCTCCTGCCCGATCACGTAGTCGTCCAGAACCCGCTTGATCTCGATCGGCGACATCACCGACGGGCCGGACGCCTTACGGGTCTTGCGATCCTCTTCCTTGATGATGTCGGCACAAAGCTCGACGCATTCGTTACAAATGAACACGTTCGGGCCAGCGATCAGCTTGCGCACCTCATGCTGGCTCTTGCCACAGAACGAGCAGTAGAGCGTCGATTTCGCGCCGCCATCGCTGGATTCAATCATCGGCACTCCACTTCGCTTCGACAGCGCGGGCCATCCGATTCGACGACGCCGACCGTCTCGGACACATCCGACACGCCTCCGGCTACCAAACACGCCCGGGTCCGCCGGGTCAAGCCTGCGCACAGGTCTCCCACATATAAAGACACGGTTGAGGATTGCCAGCGCCGGACTGTCTTTGCGACCAAACGCGGCTGGCCGGTCGGCCGGGGCGCTCGGCCGGCGCCGGATCGCCCATCCCGCGGCCACGGACCTTCGCCCTATCATGCCGATGGCCAAACCGCTTGAGTGCAGGCATGATTGTTGCTTGCAGTCGTGCGGGCCCGGCGACTACGGTCGGGCGGGGTCGGGGGCAAAAAGCATGAACCAGAACGGTGCGGGTGCAGCTCGGCTGTGGGTGCCGGGCGATTGGAATGCGTTCTTCGGGCTGTTCACCAACGTCCTGCTCAACGTGATCGTGCTGACCGGGCTCACGCTTGGCGTCGTCAACCTGCCGGGTGATGTGGTCTACGGCCGGATTCTGCCGGCGCTCGGCGTCGCGCTGCCGATCGGCAACCTCTACTACGCCTACCTCGCCTGGCGCCTGGCCAAGGCCGAGGGCCGGAGCGACGTCGCGGCCATGCCTTATGGCCCGAGCGTGCCGCACATGTTCATCGTCGTCTTCCTGATCATGCTGCCGACCTACCTCAAGACCAAAGATCCGATCCTCGCCTGGCAGGCGGGCCTCGCCTGGGCATTCATCATCGGCGTGATCGTGCTGCTCGGCGTGTTCGTCGGCCCGACCATTCGCAAATACACCCCGCGCGCCGCCATGCTCGGCACCCTTGCGGGCATCTCGATCGCCTTCATCTCGATGCGGCCGGTGTTCCAGATGTGGGAGGTGCCCTGGGTCGCGTTCGTCGCGTTCGGCATCATCCTGATCAGCTGGACCGCCAACGTCCGCCTGCCCTTCGGCCTGCCGGGCGGGCTCGCGGCCGTGATCGTCGGCACCGTGATCGCCTGGATCGCCGTCATGTTCGGCTGGTCGGACTACATGGTGCCCTCGGCGGTCGGTCAGTCGCTCGGCCAGTTCGGGCTGCGCCTGCCGATCTTCTCGACCGACGTGCTCAAGGGGCTGGGCGACATCTGGCCGCTGCTCGCGACCGCGATCCCGCTCGGCGTCTACAACTTCACCGAAGGCATGAACAACGTCGAGAGTGCGGCCGCGGCCGGCGACAACTACAACCTCCGCCACATCCTGGCGGCCGACGGCATCGGCGCGATCGCGGGCTCGCTGCTCGGCAGCCCCTTCCCGCCCGCGGTCTATATCGGCCATCCCGGCTGGAAGGCGGTCGGCGGCCGGATCGGCTATTCGCTCGCGACCGGCATCGTGATCGCAGGCGTGTCGTTCCTCGGCCTGACCGCACTCCTGCTGGCGGTGATCCCCTTGGTCGCGATCCTGCCGATCCTTTTGTTCATCGGCCTCGTGATCGGCGCCCAGGCGTTCCAGGCGTCGCCGTCCAGGCATGCGCCCGCGGTCGTGCTCGCGATCGTGCCCAACATCGCGGCCTGGGGGCAGACCCAGGTCGACGGCGCGCTCAATGCGGCCGGCACCTCGGCATCGACGCTCGGCTTCGACAAGCTGATGAGCACCGGGGTCGTCTACCACGGCATGGAGCTGGTCGGCGGCGGGGCCGTGCTCGCCGGCCTGATCCTGGGTGCTATCGCCGCGTTCATCATCGAGCGCCAGTTCCGCTGGGCCGGCATCTATGCGCTCGCGGGTGCGATCCTTTCTTTCTTCGGCTTCATCCACGGCGTGCACCTGCAGTTCGCCGCTTCGCCGCTGGTCGCTCTCGGCTATGTCTTCCTGGCCGCGATTTGCCTCGCGGTCGCCTGGCGCGAGGAGCCGGCCTCGGAGCGCTTCAGCTTCGCGCCACCGATGGGCAATCAGGAGGAGATGCCCGCCGAGTAGGCGGAGCGCCGCTTCGGTGGGCAGCCGGTAAGAGCGAAAGGATGGCGTTCGAGCTCTTCGTCAACGGCACGCTGATGCGCGGCCTCGCCCTGCACGCCAATCTCGCGGGTGCCGAGTTCCTGGGCGAGGCGCGCACGGCGCCGGTCTACCGGCTGTACTCGATCGATGACCGCCATCCCGGCATGTTCGAGGTCGCCGCGGGTGGGGTCGCGGTCGCGGGCGAGCTCTACCTGGTGCCCGACGAGGTCTGGCAACGGGTCGAGGCAGGCGAGCCGCCGGATCTCTATTGCGGGCCGGTGCGGCTCGAAGGCGGCCGCACCGTGCAGGGCATCCTCTATCCGCAGGCGCTGGCCCTGGCCCGGCACCGCGACATCTCGGAGTTCGCGGACTGGCGCGCTTACACGAGGTCCAGGCAGAACGGCCGATAGCCGCATCCTTGGGGAAAAGCACCATGGCGACCATGCAGTTCGAGGCGGAGCCCTATGCGCTGGCGTTCGCGCCCGAGTCCACGGCCCTGCTGATCATCGACATGCAGCGCGACTTCGTCGAGCCGGGCGGCTTCGGCGAGCTGCTCGGCAACGACGTCTCCCTGCTGCGCTCGACCATCCAGCCCATCCTGCGCGTGCTCGAGGCGGCCAGGCGGGCGGGGCTCGCCGTGATCCATACCCGCGAAGGTCACCGCCCGGACCTCTCCGACGCGCCGCCTGCCAAGCTCAAGCGGGGCGGGCTGGAAGTCGGGATCGGCGACCCGGGGCCGATGGGCCGGATCCTGGTGCGCGGCGAGTATGGTCACGACATCATCCCCGAGCTCTACCCGATCGCCCGCGAGCCGGTGATCGACAAGCCCGGGAAAGGCTCGTTCTACGACACCGATCTCGACCTGATCCTGAAGAACCGCGGCATCAAAACCCTGATCGTGTGCGGGGTCACGACGGAGGTCTGCGTCCACACGACCGTCCGCGAGGCCAACGACCGTGGTTACGAATGCCTCGTGCTGTCCGACTGCGTCGGCTCGTATTTCCCCGAGTTCCAGCGGGTGGCACTGGAGATGATCAAGGCCCAGGGCGGCATCTTCGGCTGGGTCGCGGATTCTGCGGCCGCGCTTTCGGCGTTGAACCAGATTGCCCCGGCGGCCGGTCCGGTGGTATCCGAGGCGGAGGTGGCCCTCGCCTCTGACGATTGAGCGGATGCGTCTTCAGGCACTCTCTGCCGGTACCGGAGTTCAAAGCGGCCGCTTCACGGGGGTCGTGCACAGCATCTTTCGGCGCGCCTGCAACCTTCGCACCGACGGCGGCGGGCTCGTAGCCCTGCTCGCGCCCGAGCTCGGCAACACGCCACACGGCATTCGCGTCAGCCTGCCGGCCGGGCTCGCGTTCACGGACTATCTTCAGGCCGGGCAGCAGGTCGGCTGCCGGGCCGCGGTGCTGCGGATCGCCGGCAGCGGCCTCGCGATCGATCTGAGCACGGCCATCGTCTGGCGAAGCGAGCTCGCTCGCCTCAGGATCGATCTCGCCCGGCCCGCAGTCGCCACCGCCTGGGCGGTCGCCTGGCGAGCGCTCGAGCCCCGCCGGCGCATCGATCGCGAGCCAATGCTACAGACCATTCACCAGCGCGGGCTGGCGCTGGCTGAGGCAAGCGGTGCGCTCGACATCGACGCTGCCGGCAACGCCATGGGGGCTCTGATCGGCTGCGGACCCGGCCTGACGCCGGCCGGCGACGACCTGATCGTGGGCTTCCTCGCCGGCCTCTGGTGCACCCACGGCGACGATCCGGCCAGGCGCCGCTTCCTGGACGCGCTCGGCTTCACCGTCACCGTCCGGGCGGCGGCCACAGGCGAGATCAGCCGCATCTATCTGGAGCACGCGACCCGGGGCAACGTTGCCGAGCCGCTCGCAGGACTCGCCGGCGCGATCGCCGACGGCGCCCCGCCGTCCGCGGTCGAAGACGCGACCCGCCGGGCCCTCAACGTCGGTCACACCTCGGGTGGCGACGGCGTGCTCGGCCTCCTGCTTGGCGTACGGGCCTGGAGTTTCGCGGACGAGCCCGGCCATGGCTAGGGCGGAGCGGGTCTTTCGCAACCTCTACCGCGATTCGGTCTCGCTGATGCAGCTGTCGGCGAAGATCGGCGCGCTGGCCGGCGTGCGCCAGGCCTCGGCGGTGATGGCGACCGCCGGCAACCTCGACCTTCTGCGCGAGGCGGGGCTGGTTGCGGCCGCGGTCGCGCCGAGCCCGAACGATCTTCTGGTGGCGGTCGAGGGTGACGACGAGGCGGCCCTGGCCGAAGCGCTCGCCGCCGCCGAGGCCGAGCTCACCCGGGCGCCCCCGGCGCGTGCGGACGGCGGGCCGCGGCGCATGGCGCCGAAGAGTATCGAGATGGCGCTCGCGGAGCTGCCGGCCGCCAACCTCGCCCTGATCTCGACGCCCGGCGACTATGCCGCCGCGGAGGCCATGAAGGCGCTCCGGCTCGGCCTCAACGTCATGCTGTTCAGCGACAACGTGGCACTCGAGGACGAGATCCGGCTCAAACGCTACGCCCGCGAGCACGAGCTCATGGTCATGGGGCCGGACTGCGGCACGGCGATCCTGAACGGCATCCCGCTCGGCTTCGCGAACGCGGTCCGCCGCGGCGAGATCGGCGCGGTCGCGGCGTCGGGCACCGGGCTGCAGCAGGTCACCTGCCTGATCGATCGCTGGGGCGAGGGCGTCTCGCAGGCGATCGGCACCGGCGGCCACGATCTCTCCGCCAGGGTCGGCGGTATCACCATGCTGCAGGGTCTGAACGCGCTCGCCGCCGATCCCGGCACCCGGGTCGTGGTGCTGATCTCGAAGCCGCCCGACCCCGAGATCGCGGCGCTGGTGCTGGCCGCCGCCGAGGCCGCCGGCAAGCCGATCGTGGTCAATTTCCTGGGCGCCGATCCGAGCACGGTGCGGCGGCCGAACGTGCATCCGGTGCGCACCCTCGAGGACGCAGCCAGCCTCGCTGTGGCCCTGGCCGGCGGGCGCCGGCCCGAGACCGATACCGAGCCGACGATGGCGGCGGCCACGGCAGCCATCGCGCAGCTGGCGCAGGGCCAGCGCTACGTCCGCGGGCTCTACAGCGGCGGCACCTTCTGCTACGAGGCGCTGCTCCTGCTCAGCGAGGCACTCGGGCCGATCGCCTCGAACACGCCGCTCGAGCCCGGCTGCCGGCTCGCCGACGTCTGGCAGAGCGAGGGCCACACCGCGATCGACCTCGGCGACGACGTCTTCACCCGTGGCCGACCGCACCCGATGATCGACCAGACCCTGCGCATCGAACGTATGCAGAAGGAGGCGGCCGACCCCGAGGTCGCGGTGATCCTGTTCGACGTGGTGCTCGGCTACGGCGCCCATGCCGACCCGGCGGCCGAGCTCGGCCCCGCGCTCCGGGAGGCGCAGGCCACGGCCGCAAGCGCCGGACGCCAGGTCGCTTTCGTCGGCTCGGTCTGCGGCACCGCGGCCGATCCCCAGGACCTTGGCCGCCAGGAGGCGGCGTTGCGCCAAGCGGGCGTGCTGCTCGCCGAGAGCAATGCCCAGGCGGTCCGGCTTGCCGCCCGCATCGCCGGCGGCTCGGGCTGAGGGGCAGGGCGATGCCGGCGCTGTTCGCGGAAGAGCTGCAGGTCGTCAACGTCGGCCTGCCGGCGTTCACGGAGGCCATCCGGGCGGCCGGCGGCAGCGCGGTCCAGGTCGCGTGGCAGCCGCCCGGCCAGGGCGATCCGGCGGTCGCGGAGAAGCTCGCGGGTCTGATCAACGAGCCGCGGATCGAGGCTGCCAATCGCGACGCCTACGCCGCCTATCTCGCGGCCCAGCCGGTGCTGGAGGGCATCGGCCCCGCGCACGCACATGTGCCGGGGCTGGGCCCGCGCATGATCCTGCACGCCGGCCCGCCGATCGCCTGGGTCGACATGTGCGGCCCGATGCAGGGAGCCCTCGTCGGCGCGATCCTGTTCGAGGGCTGGGCCAATGACACCGGGCAGGCCGAAGAGCTTGCGAGTTCGGGAAAAATCGACTTCGCACCCGGCCATCACCATGGTGCGCTCGGGCCGATGGCGGGCGTGATCAGCCCCTCGATGCCGGTCTGGGTGGTCGCCAACGCCGAGGGCGGCAACCGGGCCTGCTGCAACCTCAATGAGGGCCTGGGCAAGGTCCTGCGCTTCGGCGCCAACGGCCCGGAGGTGATCCTGCGCCTGCGCTGGATGGCCGAGGTGCTGGCACCGGCGCTCGCGGCAGCGCTCGAGGTCCTGGGGGGGCTCGAGCTGAAGCCCCTGATGGCGCAGGCGCTGCACATGGGCGACGAGATCCACAACCGCAACGTCGCGGCCTCGTCGCTGTTGCTCAAGCGCCTGATCCCGGCGCTGCTGCGCACCGACGTCGCGCCGGACCGGATCGCCGCGGTCGTCGACTTCATCGCGGGCAACGATCACTTCTTCCTCAACCTCTCGATGGCCGCCTGCAAGGCCATGCTCGATGCCGCGGCGGGCGTCCCGGGCAGCAGCCTGGTGACCGCGATGGCGAGGAACGGGGTCGAGTTCGGCATCCGCCTGAGCGGCACCGGCGATGCCTGGTTCACAGCACCCGCGCCGCTGGTCGAGGGCCTGCTGTTCCCGGGCTATACGGCCGCTGATGCAGCGCCCGACCTCGGCGACAGCGCGATCACGGAGACCGCGGGTGTCGGCGGTTTCGCGATGGCGGCGGCCCCCGCGATCGTCCAGTTCGTGGGCGGCTCGCCCCAGGATGCGCTCGCCAACACGCTCGCCATGACCCACATCACGCTCGGCCGGAATGGCGCGTTCACGTTGCCGGCGCTGGACTTCACCGGCACACCCGCCGGGATCGACGCGCGCAAGGTGGTCGACACCGGCATCGCACCGATCATCAACACCGGCATCGCGCACCGGGCCGCGGGCGTCGGCCAGATCGGCGCCGGCATCACCCGGGCACCGCTCGCCTGCTTCGCCAAGGCGGTCGTGGCGCTCGCGGACCGCCTCGAGGATGGCGATGACGGCCGGTAAGCGCACCGCCGTGGTCGCGGTCGGCGGCAATTCGCTGATCTTGGATCCGGCGCATCAGTCGATCCCGGACCAGTACCGGGCGGCCGCGACCACCGCGCACCACATCGCCGAGATGGTCGTCGCCGGCTGGAACGTGGTCGTGACCCACGGCAGCGGCCCCCAGGTGGGCTTCATTCTCCGGCGCTCGGAGCTTGCGATCGCCGAGGTGCCGCCGGTGCCCATGGACTACGCCGCGGCCGACCTCCAAGGGGCGATCGGCTATATGTTTCAGCGAGCGCTCGGCAACGAGTTCCGGCGCCGCGGCATGGAGCGGCGGGCCGCGACCGTGGTCACCCAGGTGCTGGTCGACCCCGCCGACCCCGCGTTCGCCGACCCGGTCAAGCCGATCGGCTCGTACATGGACGAAGCGACCGCCAAAGCGCGGGCGAAGGAGCTCGGCTGGATCGTCAAGGAGGACGCGGGCCGCGGCTTCCGGCGCGTGGTGCCCTCGCCCTTGCCCAAGAGCATCGTCGAGATTCAGGAGATCGACCATCTGGTCAAGGCGGGCTACGTGGTGATCGCCTGCGGCGGCGGCGGTATCCCGGTCTATCGCGACGCCGCGGGCGATCTCGAGGGGGTCGAGGCGGTGATCGACAAGGATCTCGCTTCCAGCATGCTGGCGCGCGAGCTCGACGCCGACCTTTTGCTGATCTCGACCGGGGTCCCCCAGGTCGCGATCGCCTTCGGCCGCCCGGAGCAGCGCTGGCTCGATCGGATCACCCGCGCCGAGGCCCTGGCCTGGCTCGCCGCCGGCGAGTTCGCCGAGGGCAGCATGGCGCCCAAGATCCGTGCGATCGTCGGCTATCTCGACGGCCACAACCGGCAGGGGCTGATCACCGATCCGCAGAGCATCGGCCGCGCGCTGCGCGGCGAGACGGGCACCTCGATCGTCGCCGATTGAGGGTGCCTGCGCAGGACCAAGCCTGGCCATGTCCGTGACGCCGCGCCGCTGTTCTCTCGGCGCGAGCCTCGGCGCGCTGCTGCTGCTGTCGGCGGTGCCGGCGTTGCCGGCAAGCGCCGAGGGGCTGAGCGCGACCTACCTCGAGTCCGGCACTTACGATGCCGCCGCCCGTCAGCTCTCGCTCGAGTTCGCCAAGCAGACCGGCACCGCCGTCAAGATCATGGCCCTGCCCTGGGCTGCGCTTCGCCAGAGCAACGCCGCCGATCTGACCAGCGGGGCCGGCCGCTATCAGGTCATGTCGGGCGGCTATTACCTGGCCGACCTCTACGGCTATTTCGCGCCGCTGACCGAATACATCGCGCGCGACGACTATGCTCGGGGCATGATCCCGGGCCTGATGCAGCCCGGGCGCTCGGAGTGGTTCGACGGCGCGCAGATCGGGATCCCCTACGGCATCGATGCCTACGGGCTTCTGGCCAACGACGAGATCCTGCGCGCTGCCGGAATCGCGCCGGACCTTGCGACCTGGCCGGACGTGATCCAGGCCTGCGTCACGATCGAGGCGAAGCTGCGGGGGATCGCCTGCCTTGCCCATCCGACCGGCAATCCCGAGCAGATCGGGGCGTTCTTCTTCGGCGCCTACGATGGCACCTTTGTCGCTGCCGACGACCGCTACCGGCTCGATGCGGCCAAGGCGGTCGCCGCCGCGCAGCTCCTGCCGCAGCTCTGGGCGCATCTGCCCAAGGGCGGCCAGGCACTGAGCTTCGACGACGCCCTGAGCCTGTTCGCCAACGGCCGGACCGCCTTCCTGGTCGACTGGCCGAGCTTCGTCACCGATGCGCTCGACGACCCGGCCCGGAGCAAGGTCAGCGGCCATTGGCGCCAGCTGCCGTTCCCGGGCCCGGGCTTCCCCCGGCTCAGCGTCTGGCAGGAGTTCATCCCGCGCGCGACCAGGGACAAGGACGCCGCCTGGGCCTGGATCAAGACCTTCGCCGGGCCCGCGCATGCCCGGAGCAACTACGTCCTGCACAACATCAACCCGGTCTGGCTCGCGGTCTATGACGACCCGGACCTCAAGCGCCGGCACGCCCATCACTGGCCGGCGATGCTCGAGGGCTTCAAGCGCGCCAAGAATCCGCCGCTCAGCGCCGAGGCCGAGGCCGTCCTGACCGGCGCGTTGGCCGAGGTGGCAACCGGCCGGACCGCGCCCGCGGCCGCGATCGCCAAGGTCAACGTCGCCTGGAGCGCGCTCCCGGTGCCGCCAGCCCTGCTCGAGGCGGCGACCGGCGCCGGCTTCAAGGCGCATTGAAGGCTCGGGCGACGGCAAACCGATCGGCAGCCCTTCGAAGCCGCTTCGGATTGACACCCTGGCGGGCGATGCCGCTTAATCCCAGTGGAGGCTCCGGCTGAAAGGGGGCGGCTGGCGGACGCTCGGCGAGGGCCGAGGCAAAGAGGAGAAAAAACCATGCCCGCGGGCCAGAAAGTCATCATCACCTGTGCCGTCACCGGCTCGATCCACACCCCGACCATGACCCCCTACCTGCCGATCACGCCGTCGGAGATCGCCGAATCGGCGATCGGCGCGGCCGAAGCCGGCGCCGCGATCATCCATCTGCACGCCCGCGACCCCGAGACCGGCCGCCCGACGCCCGACCCCGAGGTCTTCATGCAGTTCCTGCCGCGGATCAAGCAGTCCTGCGACGCGGTCGTCAACATCACGACCGGCGGCGGCCACGGCATGAGCCTCGACGAACGCCTCGCCGCCCCCTTGCGCGCCCAGCCCGAGATGACCTCGCTCAACATGGGCTCGATGAACTTCGGCCTGTTCCCGATGCTCTCCCGTTATAAGGAATTCAAGCACGAGTGGGAGCGCCAGCACCTCGAGGCCTCGCGCGACTTCATCTTCCGCAACACCTACAAGGACATCGAGCGCATCATCCAGACCCTGGCCGAGGGCTGCGGCACCCGCTTCGAGTTCGAGTGCTACGATGTCGGCCATCTCTATAACTTGGCCCACTTCCTCGACCGCGGCCTGGTCAAGCCGCCGTTGTTCGTCCAGACGATCTTCGGCATCCTGGGCGGCATCGGCGCCGACCCGGAGAACCTGGTCCACATGCGCCGGATCGCCGACAAGCTGTTCGGCACCGACTACCACTGGTCGATCCTCGCCGCCGGCCGCCACCAGATCCCCTTATGCACGATGGGCGCCACGATGGGCGCCAACGTCCGGGTCGGCCTCGAGGACTCGATCTACGTCGGCCGCGGCCAGCTCGCCAAGAGCAACGCCGAGCAGGTCAGCCGCATCCGCACCATCCTCGAAGCTCTCTCCCTGGAAGTCGCGACCCCCAGCGAAGCCCGCAGCATGCTCGCCCTCAAAGGCGGCGACCAGGTCGCGTTCTGAGTGCCTGACGTGCCGCGGGGGATTGACGGCGGCTACCGGCTGCTGCGGGACCGGACGATCCGACGGGGCGATCAGCCGCGCGCGATGGTCGCGTTGCTGCCCATGTCCTTGACCTCATAGGCGCTACCCTGGGGCAAGGCGTCGAGGGGGAAGCAGGTCTGGACGTGGATGTTGGCGGCACCCGGCGCCCGGTCGATGATCACCCGCACTCCTCCGGCGTTGGTCCCGGTCACGTTGGCCTGGTTTCTGTGCGCGGCGCTCATGCGACCCTGGCCACCGCCGAGGAAGCCGACCTCGTGGGTGCCGGCGATGCTGAGGGTGAGGCGCAGCTGCTTATTGGCGTGCGCAGGAGCGTCCAAAACGGCCAGCCCGCGCTGGCCTTGGTCGGAGTTGAGGGCCTGACAGGCAGCGTCGGCCTGCTGGATGAGGTTGGCGAACGCCGAAGTCTGCGCCGTCCCCCCGCGATTCCTGAACTGGTTGGCGCTTTCGCCCCCCAGCCGGTGGGTGCGGTGCATCATGTCGCCGGGGCTCACCCCGGTGCCGCCCGGCGTCTTCAGGGCATGGAGCCCGCGGGAATGGGCGCCCGCTCCGGTCAGGGGGGACCCGGTGCCTTCGGCCTCCTGCAGCAGGCGGCGAACTTCAAAGGTTTCGTAGCGGCGAGCGTAGGGCATGGTCGACCCCGGTTTCGTCTCAATCCCCGGTGATACGCCAGGGGGCCGCGATGCTACCGCAATCCCGGCTCCCCGCCAATCGCAGAGCGCGACAGGTCGCGCCCGCGGGGTCGGCAAAAGGCGCAGGGCTTGACGGGGCCGCAGCCGCATCGATCGCCGACGAAAGATCTCCAGGGCCTCCAGCCGAGCTGGAGATTGATGCGAAGGGGCCAGGAATCTCCAGCATCGCGGGTAACCCAGTCCGCCCGGATTGTCTTGCCCCTGATTTGAAAAGGCGAAACTACCGTCACTCAATGCTTATCTTCGACCAATCAAGTGCGTCAGGCACGGCCACCCTGATGTTGACCATGCCGATCACGGGGATATACGCCCAGATCAATACTTCAGGAATCCTCGATCCGTGCCACGAGTGTGACGCATGTGTGCGCCCAAGGGCACACTTCCGTTCCATGAATGATTGGCGCCTTCCAAGATGAGCGCGCCGGTTCCAGGATTGATGATCAACTCAATATCAAGCCCGCGCGTTTGGTTGATCCTGGAAGCTGAATCTCGAGGATTTCTGCCACCCGGGTTCTCCACCCCAAGCGGCCGGAGATTGATGTGGAGATTCCATGGAGCGGCGATTGATGCGCGTCGATGCTACACTTCTGTCGCCTCTGCGCGCGACGGGACGGTCCCCGCGCCCAGACCGCGCTCGCACATCGATTGTGCGATTTTCTTTGGTTCTCGCACACGAATGTGCGACAGGCTCGAGGATGACGGATCACGAACTCCCGCGGTAGCTTCGGCGCTTGGCCAGACTGAGGGACCTTGCCCTTCACCTACCATGAGGCCAGCAATGACCCACGCTTACCCTTATATCTGCGAGCCCGAAGAGTCCGGCGGCGTGCTGGTGCAGTTCATCGACGTTCCCGAGGCGCACACCGCCGGCACGACCGAAGCGGCCGCCGGCGAGCAGGCCCTCGACTGCCTGATCGCAGCACTCGGCGGCTACATCAGGCTGGCGCGGAAAATCCCCCGCCCGAGCCCGGCGCGCGGCCGCCCGGTCGCCACCTTGCCGCCCCTGGTCGCGGCCAAGCTCGCGCTGTACGAGGCCATGCGCGCCCAGAGCATCACCCGGACCGAGCTCGCCCGCCGGCTCGGCCTGCAGGAGAACGCCGTCCGCCGCCCTCTCGATCTCGACCACCGCTCACACATCGACCAGATCGACCGCGCGCTGGCCGCCCTCGGCAAGCGCCTCGAGGTCCGCGTCCTGCAGCCAGCGTAGCCTCCCGCTCACAAAAGGTTCCTGACGTTCCTGACACCTTTTCTCCCTAACGTCACTCGCCAGCCCTGGGCCGATGCGCCCCGCTTCGCCTCTCCCTGGACCTTTCTGTTGACCCGGCCGCCGAGCCAACCTATCTGTTTGGTGCAACGAAACCGCGCCACGATTCCTCCAAGCACCAGGAGCAGAGCGACATGGGGCACTACTTCTCACCCCAGGGTTTGCGGCTAAAGCGAGAAGAGCTCCGGATTTAAGAAGAGCGCATTCGCTCTGTCGGCCAGGAAGCTGGGACCGAAGCCGGCCTAAATTGTGATTGGCACGACAACTTCGGATACGAAGACGCCAAGCGCCGCTTAGAAATGGAGTGAAAAAAGCTTGAGAGTTTGCGCCACGAACTCGAAGGATATCAAATCGTCGAACCCTCGGAGCAATCCAACCGCGTAGCAATCGGTACCACAGTGCGCTTTTACCAGGGCGCCGATCTAAAGGAATTTACAATCGGCGCCTATGGTGAATTTGAGACCTGACAAGGGACTAAGTTACGCAAGCCCGGTGGGAAAGGCGCTTCTGGGTCTGGCACTTGGTGACACGAAACGCCTCAAAATCGGTGGCGACCTGACGGAGTTGGAAGTCGTGGACGTTTTTCCGCCATCCTACAAATACCACGATCTTCTGCAGGAGCTGATAAATGAACGACTCTTCACCTCCTCGATACGTCGCACTGAAGAAGGGCCTCTCAGCTCCTTCTTGGATACCTTTTACGGCACCGCAGCCGAAAGGACCCAACGGCTCATTCGGAAGTATGCAACTCTTTATGATTTACCTACCCTCCGAAAGGAATGGCGAGTAGATCCGCGGTTCTTTATACATTGCCAGAAGGCACCCGTCAATTTCGTCCTGGTAGCTCTCTACAACAACAAAAAAGAGATTCTGATTGTTAATAGCCCAACGAGACTCCACGAAGACGAGGTTGTAGGCCATCGTCTTCTCGGAAGACCAATATTCGATGAGGAAGGCGAACTAATTGAAGAAGCAGTCAATCGCGCCGTGCAGCAAGATGTCGGCCTTGACATCGCTGAGCTGGAGCCTGTTGCGATTCTCGAAAATCGATTTCGCTGGAATGGCAGCGAGGTCGAGCACTTGGGTATAGCATTCGTTGCCATAGGCATCGGGAAGATGGTTGCGCGCACGTATGGAGCCTGCGAGTTCACTGACGATGTCCCCGACAAAATGGCATTTCAGAACCGCGAAATACTCTGCCTCGCACGCGACAGATCTTGCGGAAATATTTCAGCCCACCTCTGTCCGAGATACAAGCGAGCAAACGCGGTTTTGTCGCGAAGCACTTTCATCGTATGATTTTTAAACCGGTCATGAAAAGTTTGGCTTCAAAGCCGCTCAAGGCGGAGATCAGGAAACACTTGGGCGAGGCGCAGAGCGTGCTTGATGTAGCCGCGGGTGACGATGACCTGATCTTGGAGATTGCAACTGAACAGGGACCGGAACTATGCGTGGCAAACGATATTGCTTGGAAGCAGATGCAGTCACTTCGCGCAAAAGCGAAAGCACGAGCGCTCAAGAATGTCCTCTTTACGAATCATAATATTGCTTATCTTCCATATGCTCAGAAGTTCGATGTGGTTCTCTGCAAGAATACTTTGCATCACGTACATCGGAAACAAGAAATGATAGCGGTGCTGCTGCGACTAAGTGACATCGCAGCGCGTATAATACTAGTTGACGTGGAAGAACCGAAGCGATCGTCTTTGGCACGCCTTTTCAATTGGTACTATACGAAGGTATATGGAGATGGAGAAGCGGGAGATCATCGGTTCTTTACCTATGAAGAGTTTCATCAACTGGTGCGCCTGGGCTTTCCGGGCGGCGAGATGCAGGCTTGCAAAAGGGTCCGGACAGTTCGGGGAACTTATATGGTAGCGGTAGTCGACGTGGCTGGACGGCAACACAATACGGTGGGCGCGGGAGAATGACCGGCGGGCGGCAGAAGAGTTTATCGTTCTTGAGGGCATTGACGGCTCTGGAAAGACAACAGTAGGTCGGCTACTTGCGCGTCGCATTCGGGGAAGCTTTATCCGAACGCCGCCGGCGGGCTTCGCGGAAGCTCGGCGTCGCGTCGATGCGGGGGAGAATATGACAACGCGATTTTTGTTGTACCTTTGTGGGGTATCTCAAGCATCAGATCTTGTGAGATATCATTTGAAAAAACGTCATGTCGTGTGTGACCGTTACATTGCGAGCACGGTGGCATGCCACAGGGCACTCGGGTTGGGGGAGGTCCTGGACGTGAGGTGGGTGGGGCTGATAGAGCCGAATCATGTATTTTTTTTGGGGGTGAGCGATGAGAGAGAGCGGCAGCGGAGGCTGAGGGAGAGGGGAAGGATGACTGTGTACGACGAGCGGGTGCAAGCGATGGAGCTGAGGAAGAGGATGCTTGAGGAGTTTGCTAAGTTTCCGATGACCCGCATCGAGACGGCAGGGCGGTCGCCGGAAGAAGTGGTTGCGTTCATTATTGGCCATGTGGGTCTTTAAGCCGGGAAACGGAGTTGGAAGCGGTCCAACGGCATCGCAGGTGGATAGCTGCGCATGGCCGGTGCCGCACCGTCGGTCAGCCGCGGACGCGGGGCAGGATGAGGTAGGGCCAGGGGCCGGGGAGTTCGCCCAGGGGGACTTCGATCAGGGCGGGCTCGTTGCGGGTGAGGGCGCGGTCGAGGGCGATGTGGAGTTCGGCCGGGGTGGTGGCGCGTTGGGAGAAGAGGGAAAAAGAGGCGGCAAGTTTGGGAAAATCGGGGTTGGTGAGGTCGCTCGCGATCACGCGGTTGCCGTAGAGCTCGCGCTGGATGCGCTTGACGTTGCCGTAGGCGCGGTCGTTGAAGACCACGGCGACCACGGGGATGTTGTATTGGGCGGCGGTGGCGAGCTCCTGGACGTTGTACATGAAGCCGCCGTCGCCCGCGATCGCGACTACGGGCCGGTCGGGGAGCGCGGTCTTGACGCCGAGGGCTGCCGCGTAGCTGAAGCCGAGCGTGCCCTGGTAGCTGGAGCTCAGGTACTGGCGCGGGCCGTAGACGGGAAAAGCGAGGCGTGAGACGTAGCCGATCTGCGTCAAGTCCTCGACCAGGATGCCGTCCTCGGGGAGGGCTGTGCGCAGTGCCTCGATCAGCTCGTGCTGGGGGGCGAGCTCGCGCCGCAGGAGGCCGGAGATCTCGGCCTTGATGCTGGCGACCCGCTCGCGCCAGGCCGGGCGGCGGTCGCTGCGGATCGCCGGCAGGAGGGCCCGCAGGGCCTGCCCAGCGTCGGCCAGAAGCGCCACCGTGGGCTGTGCATGGCGGGCAATCTCGGTCGGGTCGAGGTCGATCCGGATCACCTTGAGGCCCTTATCGAGGCCCCAGTCCATCTGCACCCGCTGGAAGCGCGAGCCCACGGCGAGCGCGACATCGACCTCGGGCCAGAGCTTGGTGAGCCGCGGTAATGTTCAGGCTGAGCTCGGAGCGGCCGTCCATGACGCCAAGGCCCATCCAGCCCGCGACCACGGGCGCGCCGAGGCGCTCGGCCAGCTCCCGGACCTCCGGGCTCGCCTCGTGGGCGCCGCCGCCGGCGAAGATCATCGGGCGCTCGGCGCCGTTCAGGAGGTCGGCCGCGCGTTCGAGGGCGTCCGGGTCGGGCTCCGGGTGGACGACAGGTCGGGCCACGGGCGGCTCGCCCGTGATCCAGGCTTCGCGCGCCATGACGTCCATCGGCATCTCGAGGGCGACCGGCCGCGGCCGGCCGCGCAGCATTTTCTCGAACGCTTCGGCGACCAGTGGGAACGCGTCCTCGGGCGCCTCGATGCGGGCGGCCCATTTGGTCAGGCGCTGCATGATCCCGAGCTGGTCCGGGATCTCGTGCAGGAGGCCGGCGCCGCGGCCGATCCAGCGCGACGGGATCTGGCCGCAGAGGCAGAGCACCGGGGCGCTGGCCCCGTAGGAGGTCGAGAGCGCGGCCGTGGTGTTGAGAAAGCCCGGGCCCGGGACGACGCAGTAGACGCCCGGCCGGCCGGTCGCGGCGGCGTAGCCGTGCGCCATGTAGGCCGCCCCCTGCTCGTGGCGGGTGACGATCACGCGCAGGCGCTCGTCAGGTCGTAGAGGGCGCTGAAGAACGGGTCGTTCTGGACCCCCGGCAGCACGAACAGCGTGTCCACGCCCTGGCGCCGCGAGCGCGCGCACCAGCGCCTCGCCGCCGGTCATTGTCGTCATGTCGAGCTCTCCCGTCCCGATGCTCCGCCCGGGCTCCGAGGCGAGCTTAGCCAGCGCGCCCTTGGCTGTGAACCACGGCGATGTCATGAAAGGCCTGGAGCGCCCAACTTTCATGACCCGCCGATGCCGCATGCCCTGAAGCAGCTTCTGGCCGACCGCGTCGCGCTGTTCGGCCTGATCGTGATCGCCGCTGATGACGCTCGCCGCGCTGGCGGCGCCCGAGCTCGCGCCCTATTCGCCGGACGAGCAGTTCTTCGACGGCCTGACGCTCGAGGGCGCGCCCTTGCCGCCGGGCGGCCGCTTCTGGCTGGGCACCGACCTGCTCGGCCGCGACCTGCTCTCGCGCCTGATCTTCGGGGCGCGCACGTCCTTGATCATCGGCATCGCGGCCAACGGCGTCGCGGTGCTGACCGGCACGCTCTTGGGCGTGATCGCGGGCTATCTCGGCGGCTGGATCGGCGGCGCCATCATGCGCTTCACCGACCTCATGATGGCGTTCCCGGCGCTCCTGCTGGCGATCGCGCTGGCGGCGATCTTCAGCCCCTCGCTCTGGATCGTGGCCCTGGTGATCGCGATGGTCAACTGGGTCCAGGTCGCGCGCGTCGTCTACACCCAGACCCGGGCCTTGGTGGAGAAGGAGTTCATCGAGGCCTGCCGGGCGCTGGGCGCCAGCTCCTGGCGCATCCTCGGGCGCCACATCCTGCCGCATCTGGTGCCGACCATGCTGGTCTGGGGCACGCTCGGGATCGCGACCACGGTGCTGCTCGAGGCGACGCTTTCGTTCCTCGGCGTCGGCGTGCGCCCGCCGACCCCCTCCTGGGGCAACATCATCTTCGAGAACCAGACCTACTTTGCGACCGCGCCCTGGCTGGTTTTCTTCCCGGGTGCCGCAATCCTGCTGCTGGCGCTCGGCTTCAACCTGGTCGGCGATGCGCTCCACGACGCGCTCGACCCGACCCAGCGCGGCCGCGGCTGATGCTCACCTACATCGCCAAACGCCTGGGCCAGGCGGTCTTCATCCTGATCGGCATCACGGCCGTCACCTACGTGCTGCTCTACCTGGTGCCGGCCGATCCGGTGCGGCAGATCGCCGGCCGCAGTGCCACGCCCGAGACGGTCGAGAGCATCCGCCGCCAGCTCGGCCTCGACCTGCCGCTGTGGCAGCAGTACCTGCGCTACCTTGGTCACCTCGCAAAGGGCGATCTCGGCCGCTCCTACATTCAGAAGACCGAGGTCAGCACGCTGATCGCCTCGCGCCTGCCGGCGACCCTGCAGTTGATGGCCGCGGCCATTTTCGTCGAGCTGCTGATCGGGCTCACGGCCGGGATCGTCGCCGCCACCAGGCGCGGCCGGCCGGGCGACCGGCTGGTCATGATTCTCTCGTTTGCCGCGGTATCCGCGCCGCAGTTCGTGGTCGGTATTTTGCTACTCTACGTGTTCGCGGTGCAGCTCGGCTGGTTCCCGATCGGCGGTTATGGCACCTTCCGGCACCTCGTCCTGCCGGCGGTGACCCTCGGCATTCTGGGCGGCGGCTGGTACGCGCGCATGACCCGCTCCTCGATGATCGACGTGCTCCGCCAGGACTACATCCAGACCGCGCGCGCCAAGGGTGCTGGTGAGGCCCGCGTCGTGCTGATCCATGCGCTGCGCAACGCCGCCCTGCCGGTGATCGCGATGGTAGGCCTCGACATCGGCATCTTCATGAGCGGCGCCGTGGTGGTCGAATTGGTCTACGGCTGGCCCGGCATCGGCCAGCTCACCTGGCAAGCGATCCAGCGGGTCGACATCCCGATCATCATCGGCGTGACCCTGGTCGCCGCAGTCGCGATCGTCCTCGGCAACCTGCTCGCCGACCTCGCCGCCCCCTTCATCGACCCGCGGATCAAACTGCGGTAACAGCTAACCGGTCTGTCGCGCTTTCTTCAAAGAATGCGTCTGAACGTCGAGAGCTCGAACCGCATCACGAAAACACAAAGCGACTCTTTGGACATCTTCGGGTGTCCATTCACGATATTGAGCCGCATAGTTGGATCGTACTTGACTTGATGAAGCGATATCTGCTGGATTTGGATTTATCTGAGGCGGTTTCTGCTTAAAGACTTTTTCCGTACAGACGCGAATCGGTTTGTATGGTTTTACAAACCACGTACCGTGAATGCAGACATGGCGGTCCGATATCGCGCCTTTAACGTTGCGCAAAATCTCCAGCACGGCCTCTCGGACATGACAGTCATCCAGAGAGGACAGATGTTGCTTAAGGAAAGAAATGCGACGCTCCAATGAGTTGATCGGCGCCGCCTCAGGGTCGCCCTCGCTCCAGTGGTTCACATTTTGTAAAGCTTCGAGGAAACAAATCAGCGCGAGTTCGAAATTCGAATACTGTATGACCTGGAGGCCAAGTGGTTCCGAGAACCGCGCCTCGCCGGGAAGAAGTCAACCGAACGGCCCGCGGATCCGGCTCGAGTTGTCGCACTTGCCTTTGGAACTGGATCTGTATATGTGAAGCTGACGGCGTATATCCGGGTTCGGTGCCATGGCCCTCTTCATCAGCGATGACGGTGCCCGCGAGCTGGCGGAGCGGCTCGCTTGGTTGCAGCGCACGACGGTGGACGAGGCGGTTCGGCAGGCGCTCGAGCGAGCGCTCGCTGAGGATTGCGCGGAGCGGGAGCGGCGCCTCGATCAGGCTTTGGCGCGGTTGGACGCGATGCCACGACGGCCCTACAACGAAGATATGTACGACGAGTTCGGCAATCCCAGGTGACCGGAGGAGCAGGCGATGGGCCTCTACATCCGTGACGACCGCGTACGGGAGATGGCTCGGCGCGTCGCTGAAGCCCGAGACCTGACGGTCACCGAGGTCGTGCGCCGAGCCCTCGAGCGAGAGATCGCCGAGATGCAACGCGACCGGGCGGAACGGGAACGCCTCATTCGTGAGAGCTTGGCGAAGCTCGATGCCATGCCGGACTACGACTTCGACGAGGACGATATGTATGACGAAATCGGCGCCCCCAGATAGCTGGCGTCGCCGTCGTGCGAGTCGTCGTCGACAGCTCGGCGCTTTTGGCGATTCTTCTCCACGAGCCGGAGCGTGACCGTTTCATCGCAGCCTTGCTCGACCGGCAGCCCGTCATCTCGATCGTCACGCTCACCGAGACGTCCCTGGTCCTCTTCGGTCGTCGCGGCCGCACGGCGTTGAATGAGCTGGACCGCCAGATCGTGGCTGGCTACGAGTTCGAAATCGCGCCAGTCCTGGCGGAGGACCATCAGGTTCTGCGCCAGGCCATGCTCGATTTCGGCAAGGGGCGGCGGCGGGCGCCGGCGGTGCTGAACTTCGGCGATCTGTTCGCCTATGCGCTGGCCAAGCGGCTCGGGCTGCCGTTGCTGTACAAGGGCGAGGATTTCGCGCGGACGGATGTCGAGGCGGTGCGGCTGTGAACACGCAGCGTTGATCGACCTCGGCTCCAAGCTGCGCTAGGGTGGTCTCAAGCAACCATCCGGAGGGACCGTCCATGC
Organism: uncultured Alphaproteobacteria bacterium; assembly: GCA_963753685.1. Lineage (GTDB taxonomy): Bacteria > Pseudomonadota > Alphaproteobacteria > Geminicoccales > Geminicoccaceae > DATAOG01. The sequence goes on along the minus strand of CAVWDE010000009.1, from coordinate 30,051 downwards.
TCCGACATCTGCTGTCCGCGACCGCCGTGCTCGCCGTCGTCGCGAGCACCTCGCTGGCATTCGCCGAGGACGCCAAGCAAGGCGGGAGCATGGTCGTCACCTACAAGGACGACGTCTCGACCCTCGATCCGGCGATCGGCTACGACTGGCAGAACTGGTCGATGATCAAGAGCCTGTTCGATGGTCTGATGGACTATAAGCCGGGGACCACGGACCTGGTCCCCGACCTCGCGGAGAGCTACGAGGTCGCGCCCAATGGCCTCTCCTACACCTTCAAGCTGCGCAAGGGCGTCAAGTTCCACAACGGCCGCGAGCTCACGGCTGCGGACGTCAAGTGGTCGGTCGAGCGCGCTGTCCGCCCGGAGACCCAGAGCCCGGGTCAGGGCTTCTTCAACATGATCGCGGGCTTCGAGGACGTGACCTCGGGCAAGGCCAAGGAATTGTCCGGGATCGAGGTGGTCGACCCCTATACGATCCGCTTCACGCTCTCGCACCCCGATGCCACCTTCCTGCACGTCATGGCGCTCAACTTCGGCTTCGCCGTGCCCAAGGAAGAAGTGGAAAAGTACGGCCAGGACTTCGGCAAGCATCCGGTCGGTACCGGCGCCTACAAGATGGCCGAGTGGACGCTGGGCCAGCGGGTGGTCTTCGAGCGCAACCCCGACTACTACCAGGAGGGTCTGCCGAAGCTCGACAAGATCACCTTCGAGATCGGCCAGGAGCCCTTGGTGGCGCTGTTGCGCCTGGAGCGGGGCGAGGTCGACATCCTGGGCGACGGCATCCCGCCCGCCAAGTTCCTCGAAGTCATGGGCGACCCGGCGCTCAAGAAGAACGTCATCAAGGGCGGCCAGCTGCACACCGGCTACGTCACGATGAATGTCAAAATCAAGCCGTTTGACAATAAGCTGGTGCGCCAGGCGGTCAACCATGCGATCAACAAGGACCGGATCATCAAGATCATCAATGGCCGTGCGGTGCCGGCGAACCAGCCTCTGCCGCCGGCGATGCCGGGCTACGATAAGGACTACAAGGGCTATGCGTACGATCCGGCCAAGGCCAAGGCGCTGCTGGCGCAGGCGGGCCTCAAGGACGGCTTCGATACCGAGCTCTACGCCATGAACACTGACCCGAACCCGCGCATTGCCCAGGCGATCCAGCAGGACCTGGCCGAGGTCGGCATCCGCGCCGAGCTCAAGACGCTGGCGCAGGCGAACGTGATCGCGGCCGGCGGCGACGAGAAGGAGGCGCCGATGATCTGGTCGGGCGGCATGGCCTGGATCGCCGACTTCCCGGACCCGTCGGACTTCTACGGGCCGATCCTGGGGTGCGCGGGTGCGGTGCCGGGCGGCTGGAACTGGTCCTGGTACTGCAACCAGGAGCTGGACAAGAAGGCGGCCGCGGCGGACGCGATCACCGACCCGGCCAAAGCCGAGGAGCGCATCAAGGCCTGGCGCGACATCTTCATCGAGATCATGGACGATGCGCCCTGGGCGCCGGTGTTCAACGAGCTGCGCTTCACGATGAAGGCCGACCGGCTCGGCGGACCGGATGCGATCTTCGTCGACCCCGTGCACATCCCGGTCAACTACGACGTGGTGTATGCCAGGGATGCCCAGTGACCCAGAGAGCGTGAGCCGGAGGCTGCCCTGATGCACACGATCCACCAGCACCGCCACCACTTCGGCTGGGACAACGCCAATCCGCCGGCGCTGACCGTGGCCCCGGGCGAAACGGTCGCGTTCGAGACGGTCGACGCCTCGGGCGGGCAGCTCTCCCCGACCTCGACCGTGGCCCATGTCGCCGCCCTCGACTTTGGCAAGGTCAACCCGGTGACCGGCCCGGTCAACATCGACGGCGCCGCGCCGGGCGACGCGCTCAAGGTGACGCTCGAGAGCTTCGCGCCCTCGGGCTGGGGCTGGACCGCGAACATCCCGGGCTTCGGGCTGCTCGCCGACCAGTTCCCCGAGCCCGCGCTGCACTTGTGGAAATACGATCCCGGAACCATGGCGCCAGCCATGTACGGGCCCGGCGGCCGGGTGCCGCTCAAGCCCTTCACCGGCGTGATCGGGTGCGCGCCCGCCGAGCCGGGGCTGCACTCGATCGTGCCGCCGCGCTGGGTCGGGGGCAACATGGACATCCGCGACATCGCCGCCGGCACGATCCTCTACCTGCCGGTCGCGGTGCCGGGCGCCTTGTTCTCGGTCGGCGACTGTCATGCCGCCCAGGGCGACGGCGAGGTCTGCGGCACCGCGATCGAGAGCCCGATGGCCGTGACCCTGACGTTCGACCTGGTCAAGGGCGCCAACCTCAAATCGCCGCGCCTGACCACGCCCGGGCCGGTCAGCCGGCACTTCGATGTCAAGGGCTACGAGGTCACGACCGGGATCAACCCCGACCTGTTCGAGGGCGCGAAGGATGCCGTGCGCGCGATGATCGACCTGCTCGCGGCCCGCCACGGCATGGCGCCGGTCGAGGCCTACATCCTCCTGAGCGTGTGCGCCGATCTGCGGATCTCGGAGATCGTCGACCAGCCGAACTGGCTGGTTTCCTGCTACTTCCCGCGGGTCGTGCTGGACTGATACCAAGCGCAGAAAGTCGTGACGTTCGCGCTTGGTCTGCGCGCCCGGGTTGGCGGGCGGCGGGCGCGACCCGCGAAGGTGAAGACTTCGCGGGAACCGTATGAGAGGCCGGCAGCGAGCCTGGTTCGCAAGAGCCGTCCGCATCGACCCTCGCGACGACGCAGCTCCAGCGCCGCATCGGCGCCGGGGCGCTTCGCTCCGGCAACCGCGCATCCGAGCGCCCGGATTGATGGCATCGCAGTGGTTAACCGAAAATTAATACCTGATGGTTAACGCTTCGTTTGGATGGTCCATGCGACCGTGGGACTCCGCCGCCGCCATTCTGGCGAGATCTCTATCGCATCAATTCAGGGCGCATCTTCGGATTGATTGAGATTGACTTGGGTGGCGTTGGGCTTAGGTACGGCTCTCCCAAGGGTGCACCAGGTTCTTCATCACCGGGGAAAGGTGTCAGGACCTTGTCAGGAACTTTTTCGTAGGCGCATCACGATGCTGGTGGTAGTAGAGAGCGGTCACTCCGCCGGGCGGAGCGCTTTGACTTCCTCGTCGCTGGGCATGACCGAGGCGCCGTCGATGTAGTGCCAGTCGGTCATCGTGCCGTGGCCGTCCTTCAGCGCGATGCGGCCGACGAAGGCGCCCATGGTCGACTGGTGGTCGAGCGCGCGCCAGGTGATTTGGCCGAAGGGGGTGTCGACCTGGAGGTCGGACATCGCCTCGATCATCTTGTCCGTGTCGGTCGAGCCTGACTTGTCGAGCATGGCGGCGATCGAGTGGATCATCGAATAGCCGACCACCGCGCCGAGCTTGGGCAGTTCGTGCCATTTGGCCTCGAAGGCGGTGCGGAAGGCGGTGTGGGCGGGGGTGTCGATCTCGGTGACCGGATAACCGGTGACCAGCCAGCCGACCGGGGCTTCGGCGCCCAGCGGGTCGAGATATTCGGGTTCGCCCGTGAGCAGGCTCACGACCTGGCGGTTTTCGAACAGGCCGCGCGTCGTGCCCTCGCGCACGAACTTGACCAGATCGCCCGCGAAGGTCGCGTTGTAAATGGCCGCCGGGTCGGCCGCGAGCAGCGCCTGCACGGTCGGGCCGGCGTCGAGCTTGCCCAGGGCTGGCCATTGTTCGGCGACGAACTTGGCGTCCGGTTTTTCGGCCTGGAGGAGCTTCTTGAACTCGGCGACCGCGGATTGGCCGTATTCGTAGTTGGGGGCGATGGTTGTCCAGCGGGTCGCCGGGATCTGGGCCGCGGCCTTGGCGAGCATGGCGTTTTGCATGTAGGTCGAGGGCCTGAGGCGCCAGGTGTAGCGGTTGCCCTGCTCCCAGGTGAGCTTGGTCGAGAGCGGCTCGGCGGCGATGAACAGGATTTTCTTCTGCTTGGCGAAGTCGGCGACCGCGAGGCCGACGTTGGAGAGGAAGGTGCCGGCGAGCAGCGCCACGCCCTCGCCTGCGACCAATTCGTTCGCCTGCGTCACCGCCTTCGAGGGATCGCCGCCGTCGTCGCGCGAGAGCACCTCCAAGGGCCGGCCGCCCAGCACGCCGCCCTTGGCGTTGACCTCCTCGAGCGCGAGCTGCCAGCCCTTCTGGTAGGACAGCGTGAAGCCCGGAAAGCGGGAATAGCTGTTGATTTCTCCGACTTTGACCGGCTCGGCCGCGAGCGCGGCGAGCGGCAGCGCCGCCAGACCCGCGAGCGCCGCGCCCTGGAGAAAGATCCGCCGGATCATCGCGATGTCCTCCCGTTGGCGTTCGTGATTCGCGGCTGAGCGGGCGCCGCCTCAGCGCAGGCCGTCCTCGCCCTTGATGTCGGCTGCCTTGAGCCCGCCTGCGCGGGCGTGGATGCGGCCGCCGGTGGTCATCGCCAGGATCAGCACGATCTCGTCCGGACGCGGCGCGTCGGCGACCCCGACCTCGATGGCATCGAAGTGGCTGCGCACGTAGGAGGCTTTGATGTGGGTGATCGGCACGTCCAGGCGGGCGCCGAGGGCCCCGATCTTCTTGGTCGAGGGCACGATCGCCTTGGCGTCGCCCAGCGCCTCGCGCATCGCGTAGCCGCCGGGCTCGTGCCAGAGCGCGCCGTGCTCGAGCTCGCCCGCGGTGCCGACGATCGCCCCCTTGCCGTAGCCCTGGATCGCCTCCGGATGGCCGCCGAGGGCATCGATCAGGCGTTTGGCGAGCTCGACGCCGAGCGGCCGCAGCGCCTCCATGAACGGCATCACGTCCTCGACGTAGCGGCCGGCATAAGGGTTGCGCGCGACCGCGAGGATCGCGGCGCGCACCAGGGGCTGGGCCGGCGGCGGGCCGCCCTCGTGGTAGATCTCCTCGAAGTGCATGGCGATCTTGCGCAGCTGGATCAGGTCATTCATTCCGCCACCCTCCGCCCCGGGCCCGCTGCCGCCCCAAAGTCTCTCCGGCCCCACGTCTCTTCGGCCTATGGGTTCGTGCGCAGCGGGCCGACGATCCGGACCCGGCCCTGGAGGACCAGGCTCGCCGCGAAGATCAGCCCCGCCTGGCGGAACGCCTCGGCGCGCCTTGCGCCCTCGGCGAGCGCCCGATCGACCGCCAGCGCCGGCAGCGTGCCGACGTCGACCGTGACCAGAAGATCGCCGAGATCCGTATCGTCGCGCAAGTGGTTCGCGGGCGATCGGGTGATCGCCGGATGGTCGCAGTCGACCGCATTGGCGATCAGGGTCGCGGCGGCGTCCGCCTCGGCGGCGGTGCGCGCCAGCGCGGTCGCGGCATCGGCGATGCCGAGCGAGAACGACCGACCCCGCCAGCCCGAGGTCGCCAGCCCGCGCACCGGCATGGCGTGGTCGAGCTCCAGCCTGCCATCGAGGGCGGGGGCGTCCGGATTGGCGATCAGGCCGGCGCGCAGGCGCTCGCCCGGCCCCAGGTGCAGGGCGATGTCGCCGCCGTCGTTGACGTAGGCCCGAGCGAGCCGCCGGCCGGCGCTCATCGCCGCCAGCACCTCGTCGGCGACCGCACCGGCGACCGCCGCCATCGGCGTCACGTAGTGCTCCCGGTAGGGCCAGACGGCGGCGACCATGCGCCTGGCGACCGGCCCTGCGACCGCGAGCCCGGCCTCGGTGATCGGCTGGCGCAGCAGGTCGAGCTCGCTCACCAGCTCGGCGAGGATGGTCTGGAAGCGGCGTGCCGCCTGCCGGTAGGCGAGCTCGCGCTCGGCCGGGCTCGCGAACGCCTGGGCGATGATGTCGATCGGCCCGTGCTGCAGGTGGAGGCGCCGGCCGTCGGCCAGCAGCGCCGCCTGCGCCGCGCCGCTCATGTCTCCTCGACGATCGGCCGCTTGGGCCGCACCGGCCAGGGATTCTGCTGGTTCCAGGGCCGCGTGGTGAGGCGCCGCTCGGCGAGCACGGCCTCGAGTGCGACGATGCTGTCGAGATGACCGCCGAGGGCTGCGTAGTCCGCGCGCGCCAGGGAAAACTCGATCGGCGCCACCAATGCGGGGGTCGGCACGTAGCCGAACGAGCCCTCGGGCATGCGGGTGACGTCGACCATGATGGTGATGCCGCCGCCCGGCCAGACGTAGACCGGGGCACCGCCGCAGGTCACGCGCGTCAGCGCCTGCTTGACCGAGCGCGTCAGGCGGACCGGGTTCTCGGTGACGCCGGCGCGCAAGGACCCGCCGGCCCCGGCCATGAACAGGACCGTGGTCAGCGCCGGCTCGCAGTTCTCGGCGATCCGCTCGACCACCTGCGTGATCGCCGCCGGCATCGGCGCGGGCGCCGGCCGGAGCTGGTCGTCGAGCACGTACCAGGCGGCATCCTCGCCGGTCGTGGACACCATCAGTAATCTAAGTCCGGGCCAGGCCACCTTGGCCTCGATCCGCTCGATGATCTCGAGCGGGTCGCGGACGTCGGTGCCGCCCCAGCCGAGCCCCGGTTCGGCGACGTGGAAGTAACGCCCGGGCGTCGATTTCCGGCCGCGCACCCGGATCCCGGCCGGCGCCATGTCGAGGAAGCGCCCGGCCTGGTGCTCGGTCAGGACCCCGGTGATGTGGTCGTCGACCACGATCACCTCGTCGGCGTGCCCCTGCCACTGCCGGGCGAAGATGCCGATGGTCGCCGAGCCGCAGCCGACCCGCATGCGCTGCTCCTGCACGCCGTTGACGACCGGCGCTTCGCCCGCCTGCAGGACCACCTTGGCGCCGCCCTCGATCTCGACCTCGACCGGCGCGCGCGAGCACAGGTCGAGCATGGACTGGCAGGTGATCGTGCCCTCGCGCTTGCTGCCGCCGGTCAGATGGCGGACGCCGCCCAGCGCCAGCATCTGCGAGCCATATTCGGCGGTCGTGACGTGGCCGATCGGCTCGCCCTGGCAGCGCACCGCTGCCTGCTCCGGCCCGAGGAAGCGGTCGGTGTCGATCTTCACCTTGAGCCCGCAGTAGCTGAAGATGCCCTCGGACACCACGGTCACCATGTCGACGCCGTCGACCTCGGAGCCGACGATGAACGGCGCCGGCTTGTAGTCCGGATAGGTGGTGCCGGCGCCGATCCCGGTGACGAAGTTGTCCGCGCCCCGGACCAGGGCGCCGTCCCAATCGCCGGCGCCGTCGAGGAACGGCACGGTGGTCTCGGCGCGCCGGGTCACGACCAGCGGATCGACCCGCACCAGCTTGCCATCCAGATTGGCGTAGCGGTCGCAGGCGCCGGCCTTGCCCTCGCGGATCCGGCAGAGCACCGGGCAGGCATCGCAGCGGACGACCGGGCCGGGCTCAGCCATCGGCGCTCCCCTGGGCGAGGATCGCCGCCCGCAGGCGATGGGGCAGCGCCGGCACCTCGGTGATCCGGACCCCGCTCGCATGGCGGATCGCGCCCAGGATCGCGGGCGCGGTCGGGATCAGGCCCGGCTCGCCGACACCCTTGGCGCCGAATGGGCCCTGCGGCTCCGGGTCCTCGATCAGGATCACCAGGGTCTGCGGCATGTCGCCGATGGTCGGGATCAGATAGTCGTGCAGGTTCTCGGTTCGGCCGGGCAGATACTCCTCCATCAGCGCCATGCCCAGCCCCTGGGCGATGCCGCCCTGGATCTGGCCCTCGACCTGGGTCGGGTTGATCGCCCGGCCGACGTCGTGGGCGGCGACGATTTGCCGAACTTTGGTCGTGCCGAGCTCGAGGTCGACCTCGACGTGGGCGATCTGGGCGGCGAATGCATAGGTCGGGTAGGGGCTGCCCTGACCGTCCCGGTCGAGCGGCATGCTCGGCGGGTCGAAATGGCCCTCGCCGAGCAGGACGACGCCATCGGCGTCCGCCTCGAGCCGGCCGAGCTCGAGGCGCTGCGAGCGCCCCGCCTCCCTCACGACGATCGCGCCATCGGCCAGCGCCAGCTCCGCGTCCGGGCCGGCGTTGACCTGCCTCAGGATCAAAGCGCGCAGCTCGCGCGCGGCGAGCTCGGCGGCCTTGCCCGAGACGAAGGTCTGACGCGAGGCCGAGGTCTTGCCGGCATCGGCCGTGCGGTCGGTATCGCCGGTCACCAGATCGAAGCGCAGGACCGGAACACCGAGCGCATCGGCCGCGATCTGGACGAGGATGGTGTTCGAGCCCTGGCCGATGTCGACAGCACCACTGTAGAGGATCAGCCGGCCGGCGCGGGTCAGACCGAGCCGGATGGTCGAGGGATGGGGCAGGGCTGTGTTGCCGATGCCGTACCACATGCAGCCGATGCCCACGCCCTGGCGCCGGCTGCCCGCGGTTCGGTTGAACAGGGCGACGGCGCCGAGCCAAGCCTGCCAGTGGGGCTCGAGGGCCTCCAGGCAGGCGGCGAGGCCGACGCTTGCCTCGAGCCGCTGACCGGTCGCGGTCCGATCGCCCGCGCGCAGGGCGTTGCGCAATCGAAAGCGCAGGCGGTCGATGCCGAGCTGGAGCGCCAGGTCGTCCATCAAGGCTTCGTGGGCGATCGCCGCCTGGGGCACGCCGAAGCCGCGAAAAGCACCGGACGGCGGCGCGTTGGTGAAGAGCGCGCGGCCGCGCGCGGCGACGTGCGGCACCCGGTAGGGGCCGGTCGCGTGCACCGGCACGCGTCCGGCCACGGTCGGCCCCCAGGACGCGTAGGCGCCGGTATCGAAGTCGGCCTCGGCCGTGAACGCGAGCAGCCGGCCTTCGGCGTCGGCGCCGAGGCGCGCCCGGATCCGGGCCGGGTGGCGCTTGGTCGTGCTGGCCATGCTCTCGGGCCGCTCGTAGACCAGGGCGACCGGGCGCTCGACCAGGCCGGCCGCGACCGCGAGCAGGGGTTGGACCGAGAGATCGAGCTTGCCGCCGAAGCCGCCGCCGCAGGCCGAAGGCCTGATCCGGACCTGCTCGGGGGCGACGTTCAGGACGCGCGCGGTCTCGTCGCGGTCCATGTAGGGCGACTGGGTCGTGACGTGGACCTCGATCCGCGCGCCCACCCGCTCTGCCCAGCCGGCCTCGGGCTCGATGTAGGCGTGCTCGACGAAGGCCGTGGTGAAGCAGCCCGCGGCGAGGGCTGCGGCCTGCGCCAGGGCCGCCTCGGCGTCGCCCGAGCGCACCGCGCCCTCGATCAGGAGATTGCCGGGCTTGTCCGGCTGGACCAGGGGTGCGCCTTCGGCGGCCGCGGCGTCGAGGCCGGTCACCGCCGCGCGCGGGCGGTAGCGGATCGGCACCTCATCGTCCCGGACCCTCTCGAGCGCGGCGCGCTCGCCGAGCAGGGCGACCACGGCCTCGCCCCGGTAGCGGACGACGCCGTCCGCGAGCACCGGTTGATCCTTGAGGTGGGGGTAGATGCCGAAGCGATTGACCGGGATGTCGGCCGCGCTCAGGAGGCGGAGCAGCCCCGAATGGCGGGCGAGCAGCGGCGCCGGATCACCGAGCTCGAACGTGGCCGAAGCGTGTGGCGAGCGGATCACCTGGAGCCAGAGCGCATCCTTCGGGAATCGCGTCGGCGCCATAGCACTCGCGGCCGGTGAGCTTCGCCGGTCCGTCGACCTTGCCGAGGCGCGCGCCGACCGCGGCGCCCGCCGCCGGTGTGGGCCCATCTGCGACCGTCGCGACGTCGAGGACGGCCTCGACGATCTTCTGATATCCGGTGCAGCGGCAGAGCACGCCGCCGAGCGCATCCAGCACCTTGGCCGCGTCCGGGCTCGAATCGCGCGCCAAAAGATCGCTCGCCGCCATCAGCATGCCGGGGGTGCAGATGCCGCACTGGGCAGCACCATGGCGCTGAAAGGCAAGCTGCAGCGGGGCGAGGCGGCCGTTGGCGGCGAGTCCTTCGACCGTGGTCACGCGGCGGCCTTCGGCCTGACCGAGCGGCACCAGACAGGCGCAGACCTGGGCGCCATCGAGCAGCACCGTGCAGGCGCCGCAGTCGCCGGCGTTGCAGCCGACCTTGGTGCCGGTCAGGCCGAGGTCGTCGCGCAGCACAGCACTCAGACGCTTGATCGGCGCCGCCTGGACCTGGACCGGCCGGCCGTTGACCTGGAAGTCGATGATTCCCGACCCGGCTGCCGGCAATGCCCGATGCAGCGGCGCGGCCTCGTTCATAGCCTGGCCGCCAGTTCGGTCAATGTCCGGCGGACCAGGGTCAGAGCGACGTCGCTGCGATAGGCGGCGCTCGCCCGGACATCGTCGATCGGAGCGAGCTCAGCCAGATGCTCGGGCTGGACCAGGGCGCCGAGCCGCGGGTCGCAGGGTGCGCCGGCCAGCGCCCGTTCTGCTGCCGGCAGGCGTCTTGCGACCGGGGCGCAGGCGCCGACCGCGATCCGCGCCGCCATGACCCGCCCGTTGGCGCCGACCTCGAGGGTGGCGCCGACCATTACGATCGAGATCACCAGGTAGCGCCGGGCGCCGAGCTTCAGGAAATGGCCGGCGGCGCGGGCCGCCTTCGGTTTTGGGACGAGTACCGCCGTCAGCAGCTGATCGGGCCGGCGGGCGGTCGTGCGGTTGCCCCGGATGAACTCGGCCAGAGGCAGACGCTGGATGCCGTCGAGCGCGGCCAGCTCGATCTGGGCGTCCATCGCCAGCAGCGGCGGCACGCCGTCGGCGGCCGGCGAGGCGTTGCAGAGGTTGCCGCCGAGGGTGCCGGCGTTCTGGATCTGCTCGCCGCCGACCTCGCGGGCCGCCAGCCGCAGGCCCGCGAGCCAGGCCGGCAGCCCGGCGCGCGCGAGCGTGCTCCAGGTGGTCAGCGCGCCGATCCGCCAGTGCTCGTTCTGCTCCTCGATGCCGCGCAGCGCCGCGAGCGCGGTGATGTCGAGAATGTCCTCGTCGGAGGGCCTGCCGACCCGCGCCGGGTAATGGTCGGTACCGCCGGCGAGCACGGTTCGGGGAGCTGTGGCGAGCGCCTCGAGCGCGTCTGCAACCGAGTCCGGCCGCCAGTAGCTTTGCAACGTCGGGCCACCCCAATCTCGTGGTCTGCCCGACTATCAAGCGCCCGCCCAGGGGTCGCGTCAAGGGCGGGCGCGTGGCCCGACGGCGGCTAGAACCAGAGGCGGTAGCCGGCGCCGCGATCGTCGATCGGCTGCGGCAGCAGCTGGCGGTAGGGCTGCGGGGCATTGAGGTACTGCGCCAGCGTCGGGCTGCGGGTGGCAGCGGACGCGGCGCCGTGGACGGATGGCTGCGCCGGCTGAGCCTGGTCGCTGGCGACCGCGTCGTTGACCTCGGTCAGGTCGAGGTCGAGCTTCAGGAGCCCGCTCTCGACGCCCGCCAGCCGGGGCGCGTCAATGGAGGCAGCCGGTGAGCCCGCATGGGCACTGGCGCTGGCGCCAATTAGGAAAGTCAAGGCGGTGACCAGGCGGATGGCGGACATGGGCAACCTTCGCTTTGACTGACGGCCGCCGGCGGGCGGGCGTGGATCGAAGGATCGCAGTTCTTGGAATGATTTCGTAGTTTACATCTAGTTTACAACGCATACTGGGGTGCGCGAACAGTCGCCGAAATTTCTTCACGGCCTCTTGCGATCTCCGGCCGCGGTCAGCGGCGGCGGGTCGCGCGTCGACGGCGGACCACCAGCGCCCACCAGAGCAGCCAGCCGAGGAGCGCGGCCGCGATCAACCAGAGCCAGAGACCGCCCTCTCCCGACCAGAGGCGGTCGCCCAGCATCACCATCACGCAGGTGAGCGGCAGGATGCCGAGGCCGGTCGTCCAGGTGAAGGTCCACCAGGAGACGCCGGCGAGCCCGGCGGCGTAGTTGATCAGATTGAACGAGATCACGGGCATCAGGCGGCTGAACAGGAGGACGCCGTCGCCTTGGCGGGCGGTCCAGCGCTCGATGGCGGCGCGGTGGCGTTCGGCGATCATGGCGCGCACGAACGGCCGGCCGAGCCGGCGCGCGAGCCCGAAGGCGAGATGGGCTCCGAGCATGGCGCCGGTCCAGGTGATCAACGTGCCGAAGACCGGGCCGTAGAGCATGCCGTTGGCCATCGCGACCAGTTCCGCCGGGAACGGCACGAAGCTGTGCAGGACCATCAGGAGGATCGAGACGGCGACCCCCCACATGCCGAAGCGCTCGATCTCCGCCTCGACCCCCTCGACCGACAGCTCGAAGCCAGGCAGCGGCATCCGCGCGCCCAGCGCGTAGGCCCAGACCACGACGGTCGCGAGGACGAGCGCTGCCAGCACTGCGGCCGCCGGCCAGAGGCGGCGCGGGCGATCGGTCACGACCGCAGGCGCTCGCGAAGGTCGTCCAGCAGGCCGAGCTGGCTCTGGAGCAGTTTCTGGCGCGCATCCGCAAGCCTGAACCAGCCGGCGCGGTCGATCTCCGGAAACTCGCGTTGCGCACCCGAGCGCGGCGGCCATTCCATGGTGAAGGGGTTGCTGCGGATGGCTGCCGGGTCGAGGTCGGCCGCGATCGCGAAGGCGTGCACCAGCTTGCCGCCCGCCTGGCGGATCGGCGCCAGGGCGATCACCTCGCCATCGGCGGCAAGACCGGTCTCCTCCGCGAATTCGCGCCTTGCGGCGGCGAGCGGCGCCTCGCCCGGCCCGATCTCGCCCTTGGGAATCGACCAGGCGCCGTCGTCTTTTTTGGCCCAGAACGGTCCGCCCGGGTGCACCAGGAACACCTCGAGCTCACCGTCCTGCCAGCGGTAGGGCAGCAGGCCGGCACTGATTCTCGGCATCACGCCCTCGATCCGGATCGTCGGCCGGCCGAGACTGGCAAGCCGCGGGCCCCTTCGCAAGGGGGCGCGCATCCGGCAGATTGTCGCCCGCCATGCGCACCGAGCTGTTCGATTTCGACCTGCCGCCGGCGCTGATCGCGCAGCATCCGGCCGCGCCACGCGACGCCGCGCGGCTGCTGGTGGCAGGCGAGCCGGCGCTCGAGGATCGGCGGATGCGTGACCTGCCGGACCTGCTCGAGCCGGGCGATCTCCTGGTGCTCAACGACACCCGGGTGATTCCGGCACGTCTGGTCGGCCGGCGGGGTGCGGCGACCGTCGAGGTCACATTGCATCAACCTGAGACCTCCGCAGCCGGTCGCGAGCCCGGTCAAGTCGAGCCTGCAGGCGCCGCCTGCTGGCGGGCGCTGGCGCGGCCGGCGAAGCGGCTTCGGGTGGGGGATCGCGTGGAGTTCTCGACCGGGCTCGCTGCGGAGGTTTTGGCCAAAGGCGAAGGCGGCGAGGTGACGCTCGGCTTCGGCGGCGCCGCCGAAACGCTGCTGGAGCACCTCGATGCGATCGGCCAGATGCCGCTGCCGCTCTACATCAAGCGGCCGAAGGATGGCGATCCGAGGGACCGGCTCGACTATCAGACCCTGTTCGCCCGACGCCCCGGCGCGGTCGCGGCGCCGACCGCCGCGCTCCACTTCACCCCGGGGCTGATGGCGGCGCTGGCCGGGCGCGGCATCGGCCACGCCTTCCTGACCCTGCACGTCGGCGCCGGCACCTTCCTGCCGGTCAAGGCCCTGGACACCGGGCAGCACCGGATGCACGCCGAGCGCTTCGAGCTCGGGCCGGGCACGGTCGCGGCGATCGCGCGCACGCGCGCCGCAGGCGGGCGCGTGGTCGCGGTCGGCACGACCGTGCTGCGCACGCTCGAGACGGTCGCTGCCGAGGCGCGCGGCCTGCGAGCGAGCGCCGGCGAGACGCGTCTCTTCATCACCCCCGGCTACCGCTTCCGGGTGGTCGACCGGCTGCTGACCAACTTCCACCTGCCGCGCTCGACCCTGTTCATGCTGGTCGCGGCGTTCGCCGGGCTCGAGCGCATGCGGGCCGCCTATCAGCACGCGATCGCGCAGCGCTACCGCTTTTACTCCTACGGCGACGCCTGCCTGCTGACGCGCTCGGCCGGGGCGTAAACGAGCGGGGTCATGGAATCCGGGTCCTACGCTGCGTCCCTGACCTCGATCACCAGGCGCTTGCCGAGGGCGGTGAGCGCCCGTTCGAGCTGGAGAAGAGTCGAGGCATGATCGAGATCGAGCAGCCGGCGGACCTGACGCGGATCGCAACCGAGCCGCTCGGCGAGCTCGATCTGGGTCAGCCCCTGATGACGCATCGCCTCGTAGATGGCGAGCTTGGCCGCCACCCCCGATGGCAGGTCGGCGGTCGGTCGGCCGCGCGCCGGGCTCGCCTTGGGGATCGGCCGACGGTCGTCGATGTAACCGCGCAAGACGCAGACCAAGGCATCGCCCGCGCGCAAGCGAGCCTCCTCTGCGGTGCGCCCGACCGTGATCGCCTCGGGCACGTCGATCGCCTGCACAATCGTCGCGCCGTGCTCGTCGGGCTCGACCCTCAGCGGGTAGCGCATGATCGCCTCCTACAGGACGCGCTTCGGGTCGAGACCGAGCTGCTTGCAGATCCGACGCACGAAATGAGGCGAGAGATCGGTATCGCTGTGCAGCGGGATCGAGGTCGAACGGCCGCCATGGCGGGCCAGCCAATGCCCGGTGCCGCCGCGCCGCGGCTCGATCTCCACCCCCAGTCTCCTGAGCTTTCGGATCAGCTCGCGCCCCTTCACGGGTTGAGGATAGGACAGATCTGTCCGATTCTCAAGGTCGCTCGACGCTGCTTGCCAGACCCTCGCCTTTTGACCCGGGCCGGGCCGGCATGACCGGGTTGCGCTTCGAGCTGCTCTCGAGCGACGGCCCGGCCCGGCGCGGCCGGCTGCACACCGCCCATGGCACGGTCGAGACGCCGGCCTTCATGCCGGTCGGCACGGCGGCCACGGTCAAGGCGATGACGCCCGCGATGCTGCGCCAGACCGGCGCCGAGATCGTGCTCGCCAACGCCTATCACCTGATGCTGCGGCCGGGGGCGGAGCGGGTGGCGCGCCTGGGCGGCCTGCATCGCTTCATGGCCTGGCCGGGGCCGATCCTGACCGATTCGGGCGGCTTCCAGGTCATGTCGCTGGCCGCGCGCCGGACCCTGGATGAGCAGGGCGTGGTGTTCTCCTCCCACCTCGACGGCCGGCGCCTCGAGCTCACGCCCGAGCGCGCGATCGAGGTCCAGGACCTCCTGGATGCGACCGTCACCATGGTCCTGGACGAGTGCACGCCCTGGCCGATCGAGCGCGCTGCGGCCGCGGCCTCGATGCGCCGCTCGATGCGCTGGGCGGAGCGCTGCCGGCGCGTCTGGCGCGAGCGCGCCGGCTACGGCCTGTTCGGCATCGTCCAGGGCAGCGTGTTTGCCGAACTGCGGATCGAGTCCGCACGCTCGCTGCTGCAGCTGGGATTCGACGGTTACGCGATCGGCGGCCTTGCGGTCGGCGAGCCGCAGGCCAGGATGTTCGAGATCCTGGACCTCGTGCTGCCGGCGCTGCCGGCCGAGCGGCCGCGCTACCTGATGGGGGTCGGCAAGCCGCTCGACCTGATCGGCGCGGTCGCCCGCGGGGTCGATCTGTTCGACTGCGTGCTGCCGACCCGGGCCGGCCGGACCGCGCAGGCCTGGACCCGCTTCGGGCCGCTCAACCTGCGCAACGCCCGCCACGCCGATGATCCGCGCCCGCTCGATCCCGACTGCGCCTGCCCGGTGTGCGCAGAGCACCCGCGCGCCTATCTGCATCATCTGGTCAAGGCCGGCGAGATCCTGGGGGCCATGCTGCTGAGCTGGCACAATCTTTTCTACTACCAGGAGCTGTTGGCGGACCTCAGGGCGGCGATCGAGCGGGGCGACCTGGCGGCGCGCCGCGCGCAGCTCGCCCAGGCGCAGGCGAACGGCGATCTCGAGCCCTGGGGCGGCTGCCCGCCGGCTTGACGCCGGGTTCGGATTGCCGATGATCGCGACCGCGATCGGCGGCTTGCCGATGCGCGCGCCGCCACCCGGCGGGCCCGCGGGCCACCCCCTTAAGGGCGCGTAGCTCAATTGGCAGAGCAGCTGACTTTTAATCAGCGGGTTCTGGGTTCGAGTCCCAGCGCGCCCACCATTAAAATCAAAGATTTAAGCGGCAACGCCGGTGATCTGATCCAGGAGCAGCAATCACATAGCAAGCACGCGGATTGATCTCGTGTTCGGATTGGACTTTGCGGCGCCGGCCCCGACAAACGCCGGGATGATCGGGCGCCGATTATCGACTGGGGAGCCGCTGCTCGTCTGGTCCTCGATCTGATGGGGCTCTTCGTGCCGATCTCGAGGAGGCGGGCAGCTGCCGTTGTCGGCCCGCGAGCGGGCATTCGAGCGTGTTGGCGCTGACGCTCCGCTCGACGATGGAGGTGTCCCAGAGCCCGTGAAGGCTGCCCCCACAGGGCCCGCCCACCACCTTCGCCGTTGCCGCTGCGCTCATCCAGGAACGACACGTGGAGCGGCTGATCAACGTCGACCGATCCATCGAGCGAGAAGCTCAGGTCGTGGAGCCGGTCCTGATCGTCGGCGGTTGCAGCAGATCACCTCAACGTCGTGGTTGGCTGATGCTGCGGAAGGAGGTAAGTGTGGATACGGGGTCCGGTCGCGTTTGCGCACGGACCTCGACGCCGGAAACGGAGAACCTCCTGACGTTGTTCATCGTGCGGCTGCTCCCCAATGTATCCGACCTCGTCGCCGTGACCCGGCGCAGGGCCTTTTCGCGCTCACTTAGTCGCGCTCCTGGTGGTGCAGGTTCAGCTCTGTGCTGGTTTCACGTCGATCGATCGGCAGCTAACCGCCTTGGAGCAGGGCGTGAGTTCAATCGAGGAGCACCTAGCCTCGATCGAGGAGCGCGCGGGGGCGATCGAGCGGCATCAGGCCGAGGACCAGGAGCTCCGGCGCACGGTGCCGTAGCGGCCCGCGTCGCGATGACCGGGAGCGCTCGTGATGTATCAGGACGATGTTGAGCACTTCGCCCAGCGACTCGACAGATGATCGAGGTTCCTAGGGTCTCTGAGAGCGCGCGATCTCCTGCTCGCCCACTTTGGTCGGATCGATTCCATAAGCCGAGGTCGCTAAGCGACGCGCTTGAATCGCTCGAACCTGGCGGCGAGCCGATCGCGATCCGGATGATACTGCCTACCCCTCGGCAGCCGGATCAGTCCGCCTGCGGCTGCCTTCAGGCTCTGCTCGAGCAGCGAGCAGAACGACGAGTGGCAGCTCCAGCACCGCTATATGCAGCTCGAGGCCATGGCCGAGCTCACACCACCGGCCGCCGGCGCCGAGCCACGCCAACTTCCACCCCAGGCCGCCTGACCGATGACCACCTCAAACCAACGCCCAATTTACACCAGCTTGACGGACGTGACCGTCGTTGACGGTGATGTCCTCGCGGAGACATCGGGCTTCGATGGTTCCGGGATAGATCAGCACACCGCGCCCGACGCCGTAGATCCGGGCGTAGGCGTAGACTTGGCGCAGATCCGCCGCATCGACGTCCGCGAGGCCGCGTTCCAGCAGCTTCCACTTCGCGTCCAGCACAAGCACCGGACGGCCCTTGACCAGCACCACGAGGTCGGGGCGCTGCGGGAAGCCGCCGCCGACGGCGAACGGCCGGACCGGCCCCTGAACAACGACCTCGACTCCGGCTGCGATCCGTCGGAGCCCGGCGGCGACGTACGCCTCGAACAGCCGCTCCATCGCGAATAGCCAGGCCGGACCTGGAGCTTCAGGGCCCGCAGCCGCCGCGCTCCCCCGGCCGGTCACAATCAACTCGAGGACGCAGAGCAGCGGTGCAAGATGGCTGTGCCGGCGGTCGAGGACGAGGTCCTTGAACAAGGCGCCGCTCCGCAGCGGCCCGGCGGGGGGATCGGCGACCGCGTCCAGCCGCGCGAGCAACTCGCGGCATCGGGCTCGCGTGAAGCTGCGCTAGGTGATCGAGCTCGTCCTCGCGTAGCCCATCGTCCCCTCCGACCGGGACCGACTCGAACTCGTGCCGGCTGAAGACACCCCTCACGCCTCTGCCCCGTGCTCGGCGTGCCCCGCCAGCGCGATTTTGGCGAAGTGCTCGACGCCCCAGCTCGTCGGATCGCCCGGATCGTAGAGCACAAGCGGTCCGCCCTCGCGGACGACGCGGCCGAACAGCCGCCGCTGGTCGTCCGGCTCTACCGCCGTTTTCTCGACGAGGTCGGTCGGCTCGGCCCTGATCGGATCCTCGCCGAGTACCAGGCAGATGCGGCTCCAGTCGTCGAAGAAGTACGCCGCGAGCAGCGGCGGGATGCGTCGCGCGAACCGCTCGCGCAGGTCATCAAGAGAGCGGACGCCGAACAGCCAAGCGTGGCCGATCTGGTGGTCGCGGTCGACCAGCACCCGCAGGCGCTCGTTCATCGCCCGCAGGACCGCCGCCAGGTCCAGGTCCACCAGCGCGCGGTCGGCGCAGGCGGCAAAGTCGCTCATGACTCCAGCACAGGCGGCAGTTTCTCAGACGTGAGGTGACCTACGGCGCGAGATAGTGAACCAGGTCGGGGTTGTCTCGGATTTGGTCGGAGGTTCCGTGCAACGCGATCCCGCCGCGATCCATGACATAGGCGCGATCGGCGACGCCCAGTGCCAGCTCGACATGCTGTTCGACGATGATCAGGCTGATCTCGCGCGCGAGTTGCTGCAGCCGCTCGGCAATCTCCTCAATGACGCCGACCCAGACCCCCTCGGTCGGCTCGTCGAGCAGCAGGAGGCGCGGCCGGCCCACGACGGCGCGGCCGATCGCCAGCATTTTGCGCTCGCCGCCCGAAAGCGTTCCCGCCTGCTGCGACAGCCGCCCCGAGAGCTTGGGGAAGAAATCGAGCGCCACGTCGAAGGCGTCGCGCCCGCGCTGCGCCATGGCGCCGAGCGCCAGGTTCTCGCGCACCGTCAGCGTACCGAACACCGCCTGCTCCTGCGGCACGTAACCGAGGCCGCGGCGGACGCGGTGTTCCGTGCCCTCGCTGGCGCAGCTTTGCCCGTCGAAGACGATCTCGCCACCAGTCGGCTCGATCTCACCGACCAGCGTCTTCAGCAGCGTCGTCTTGCCGGCACCATTGCGGCCGAGGATGGCGACCGCCCCCACGCGGGGCGCCGTCAGAGAGACGTCGAACAGGACCCGACTGCGGCCATAGCCGGCCGAGAGGTCCCGGACCTCGAGCATCGCCACGTCAGACACGGGTCGTGTAGACCTCCTGCACCTTGGCCGAGCGCTCGATCTCGGCCACCGTGCCGTCGTCGAGCACACGGCCGTTGTCGAGCACGGTCAGCCGGTCGCAGGTGTCCTTGATGAAGTCGAGGTCGTGCTCGACGATGACCATCGCGCAGTGCTCGCGAATGGGCGCCAGGAGCGCGCCGGTAGCCCGCCGCTCCTCGAGGCTCATGCCGCTGGTCGGCTCATCGAGCAGCAGAAGCTTCGGGCGCTGCGTCAGCGCCATGGCGATTTCGAGCCATTGCTGCTGGCCATGGCTGAGCTCGCCGGCCAGGTCGTCAGCCCGGTCGGTGAGGCGAAAGCGCGCCAGCGCTTCCATGATCTCGCCGTGCAGCGCCCTTCTGGACGCCGAACACAGCAGGCTCCAGGGCGAGGCGTGCGCCTGCAGCGCGATGAGCAGGTTGTCGTAAGCGGACAGCTCAGGCAGCACCGCGGTGATCTGGAACTTCAGGCTGAGGCCAAGGCGCGACCGCTCCGATGGACGCATCTCGGCGATATCGTGACCGGCGAAGATGATCGTGCCGGCATCGGCGAAATGCGCCCCGGCGATCGCCTTGAGCAGCGTGCTCTTGCCCGACCCGTTCGGCCCGATCAGCCCGTGAAAGCTGTTCTCGGCGACGGTGACGTCGACGCCGTCGAGCGCCCTGAGGGCGCCAAACGTTTTCGCGACGCCGCGGACCTCAAGCAGCGCCACGACGGTCCTCGGGCGTTTCATCGGGCACTGGCCGCGGCGCGTCGGTGCGGCCGATGCCGAACGAGCCGATCCGCTCGCGCCTCGACAGCACCAGGCCCAGGATCCCGCTCGGCCGCCAGGTCACGACGACCAGCATGATGACGCCAAGAATGACCGGCCAGTAGCTCTTGACCACGTCGATGTCGGAGAGCGTGAACGAGATGGTCTCGATCGCCGCCACGCCCAGAACCGGGCCAAGCAGCGTGCCGATGCCGCCGAAAAGGCCGTAGAGCACGGCAAAGGTCGACAGGCCGATACCCATGCTGCCCGGGCCTATGAACCCCTCGTGGAAGGTGTAGAGCCCGCCGGCGAGCCCGGCGATCATCCCGGCGAACGAGAAGACCAGCGCCTTGAAGCCCTGCACGCGGTAGCCGAGGAAGGCCAGGCGCTGCTCGTTCTGGCGCATCCCGGCGAGGACCAGCCCGAACTGCGAGCGCACCACCCAACGGCTGGCGACGTAGGCGGCGACCAGGAAGCCGAGGATCAGGTAGTAGAAAACCGGCCCCGGCTGGAATTCATAGGCGCCGGCCTTCATGAAATCCCAGACCGACATGCCGTTCGCGGCACCGACCCACTGCCACCCGGCGACGAGGCGCTCGGCGGCGTAGGACGCCGTCAGCGTGCCGAGCGCGACGAAAATGATCGTCGGCGTCCGCTTGCCGAGCAGCAGGAACCAGCCGATCAGGAACGAGCCGACCAGCCCGACCAACATCGAGACCGGCACGATGCCCCAGATCTGCGAAAACCCCGCCTTGTTGGCGAGCAAAGCCGCGACGTATCCGGCCGTGCCGAAGAACAGCGCCTGGCCGAATGTCATGATGCCGGAATAGCCCCAGCACAGGTCGAAGCTGATCGCCAGCATCGCCAGCAGCATCATCCGCGAGGCGATGATCGTGTGGAAGCTGCTCGTCACCAGCGGGATGACAAGCAGCCCGATCAGCGCTGTCATCTCCACTAAGGGCAGCACGGGTCGCGGCCGCAGGCGCTGGAGGTCTGGTCGCGACATGTCTCTCCGGATGGGCGGGGGCAGCCGCGGGCGCCTCCCCGCGGCTGCGGCTTCGGTCAGCCGCACTCCTTCGGCGGCACCATTGATTCCTGCGAGATGATGTCCCATTTGCCGCCGTGCTGCTGAGCGATGTACATGTTCATCTCGCAGTGGCCGGTACCGGGTACCATCTGCGCCGGGCCGCCGGGGCCGTGCTCGAGCTTCGCGGCATCGTAGGCGGCGCTGACGGCATCGCGCGAGAGATCGCCCTTGGTCGCGATCACCGCCTGCTCGTAGAGCTTGATGCCGCGATACATGCCGGTCGCCGCCGTCCCGGCCGTGAGCTGGTACTTAGTGTTCGGGAACATCTTATTGTAGTCTGCGAGCAGCTGCTGCGTGAACTGATCCTCGACCGTGTGGAACATGTCGAGGCAGGAGTAGACGCCCTCGAGCTCGCGCGGCGCCACGTAGTTCGCCGAGTTCTCGTCGAAGTAGACGCAGCTCAACGAACCCTTATCGTAGTAACCCGCCTCATAGAGCTGCTTGGTAAACGCCTGCAATCCCGGCGGGATCACGGTATTGAAGACGTGGTCGACGTTCTCCGACATGATCTTGCCGACTGCGGCAGAGTATTCGAGTTGGTCCAGTGGGAAATATTCTTCATAGACGACCTCGGCGCCGTTGTCCTCGATGACCTTGCGCGCCCACTTGTTCAGGAGCTGAGGCCAGATGTAGTTGGCCGAGGGGAATGCGAAGCGCTTGTTGCCCTTCTCGTGGACCAGGTACGGCAGCAGCCGGCCGCACTGCTGAAACGGTGTCGGGCCGGTGCAGAACAGGTGCGGTGTACACTCCTGCCCCTCGTAGAGCTGTGGATAGATATAGAGCGTGCCGCCGCGGCGCACGATCGGGTTCTTGATCGCCTCGCGCATCGCCGAGGTGATGCCGCCGAGCACCACATCGACTTTGTCTTCCTGGATCAGACGGCGGACGTTGCCGACGGCGACGCCGGGGTCCGAGGCGGTGTCCTCGAGGAAAAGCTGTATCGGCCTGCCGAGGATGCCGCCGGAGTCGTTGATCTGCTTAGCGGCGAACTGTGCCGTCTGCCAGTCGGCATTGCCGCTCGGCGCAATGGCGCCGGTGATGTCGGTGGCAATGCCCATCTTGATCGGTCCCTCGGCATGCGCCCAGCCGGGCCAGAGCACCCAGCCCGTCGCGGTGGCGACCCACTCGGCCGCCGCCAGCGCGCTGGCGCCCTGCAGGAGCCCTCGGCGCGTCACCCTGTCGGATCCCCGCATGGTCATCTCCTCCCCGTGATGATGAGGCCCAAAGGCCGGAACTTGACGATAGCGAGCGCCGTCACGAAGACCAGCACCTCAGCGAAGACGGGGCTGACCGCGTTGCCGACGCCCGGAATCTCGCGCAGCCACTGGAAGCCGGGGATCATGGCACCGATGATCGCGGCGCCGAGCAGCGGCCCCTCGAAGGTGCCGATCCCGCCCAGCATGACCGACAGGAACGCCTGCACCAGGAACCGCACGCCGATATCGGCCGACAGCGAGAAGAGCGGCACCACCAGCGCGCCGGCGAGCCCGGCCAGCGCGGCGCCGAGCGCGAAGGTCAGCGCATAAAGCCTGGTCGTTGAGACGCCCGACGCCCTCGCCAGTGCTGGATTCTCGAGTGCGCCGCGGATCTGCAGGCCGGTCCGGCTACGCGTCAGGAACAGCCAGGCTAGCACCATGATTGTCAGGGTCGCGCCGATGATGACCGCGCGCCAGATCGAGAAGCTGACGCCGTCAATCTCGAAGGCGCCCGGCAGCGGCTCGGCGATCGCGTAGTACTGCCCGCCGATCAGGCCGCGGACGATCTCGCGGATAATCAGCCCGATCGCGTAGGTCGCGAGCATGGCGATCACCGGTTGCGCGTAGAGCCGCCGGATCACGGTGCGCTCGATCGCGGCACCGAACAGGCCGACAGCGACAGGCGCGACCAACATGCCGAGCCAGGTCGGCAGCCCCGACCTGCCGAAAAGAAAAACGGTGTAGGCGCCGAGCAGCACGAATTCGCCGTGCCCGAGATTGAAGATGCCCATCAGGCTGGCGATCACTGCAAGGCCCGAGACCACCAGCACCATGATCGAGGCAAAGGCGGCGATGTCGAAAATCAGCTTGATTGCATTGTCCATCGCGCGGTCCGACCCGGGTCTCCGCTCCCTGCCGCAGAGGGTGAGCACGAATCGGAAGGCGGATCAAGTGAACAGCGGTGCAGGCATTGCCCTGCCAATCAAGCCAGCAGGGCATTTGCGCTAATCAACGAGTGCGATCGTGTGCATCCGGTGCCGCGGCAACGGGCAGAAGACCGATGCACCGACGGCAGCCGAAGGGGTTGAGGCTTGTCGATGTGCTCGGAATGGAACGCCCAGAGGGAGACCTGGGGCCTCGGCAATTGCGAAAGGTTTCGGGTGCCGGCTGGTCGTGACGTAGCCAGCAGCACCGAGGGCCGGCGTCCGAAACCCTCCACAAATTCAGACGTGATCAGCCGAGTTCGTCGAGCAGCGCCTTGGCGTCCTTGAGATCGGCGGTGTCAAAGCCCTCGGTGAACCAGTCGTAGAGGGGAGCCAAAAGCTCGCGCGCCTCGCGAAATCTGCCTTGGCTCTGCCACAAACGAGCGAGGCTCGCGGCTGCGCGGAGCTGCAGTAGCTTCGCGCCCTGACGCTGTGCCACCTCGATAGCTCGCCGGAAGCATGCCTCCGCCTCCGCACTGGCGGATCGGGCACGCGAGATCTCCCCTTTCAGCCTCACGATTTCGGATCTGGCCCAGCGTTCGCCGCCGGCTTCGATGATCCCGTCCGCCTCCTCAAGCGATCTCAGGGCGTTCTCGTAGTCTCCCTTCCGGGCCTGACTCTCGGCGAGTCTCGCGAGAGCCAGCGTGCTGGTCGCCAACATGGGCACCGCCCGGCATTGCTCGAGGCATGCCTCCAGGGTGGTCGTGCCCTCCTCCTGCTCTGTCTCAAGGAGTCCGAAGGAGACGAACATGCGCCCGAACAGCGACCACTGTGGCATTTCGTGCTCGCCGGCCACCCGCATCAGTTCTTCGCCAATCGCCTGCGCCGAGGCAAACTGGCGATTGAAGGTGTGCAAGGTTCCAGCACCCATGGACAAAGCATGACAAAGGCTGCTCGCATGCGACAGGGACCGGGCGAAGCGAATCGTCTGCTCGTTCGCCTTGAGTGCCCGATCCGGAAAGCCCAGAAACCAGTCCGTCAGTGCCAGATAGGCAAGGTTGACCTCGAAGAAGTCCATTCCGTAGACGAGCGCCAAGTCACGGTGGCGCTGGATGTCGTACAGCCTGTTTCCGTCTTCCAGATGCCGCCGCGCCGCGGCGGGCTCGCCAAGCACTATCAAGGAAATGCCGAGGGTCCGGTGGGCGACCATGCGCGGGATCTCGCTGCTCTCACCTTCGGCGAGTCTCGCTGCCTCCTTGGCGTACTCCAGGCTCTTGACAACCTGCCCGCTGACATGATGATACACCCACTGTCCATAGAGGACAGGGAAGAGTTGGGTCGTCTCGCCGAGTCGCTCGCAAAGGCCCCGCGCGCGGGTGATCGTCTGCCCCATTTCAGGTGCAGCCATGCCCTTGGAGGCGATCAGGGGTGAGGTCAGGTCTATGCGCAGGCGGAGCTCCTTGCGGTCTCGCTCGACGGACGGCGGTAGGCTTTCGAGCAAATCCAGGGCTTTCGAGAGCTGGGCGATCGCCTCGACCGTCGCCGACCGCTTCGAGGCGCGTTGGCCGGCCCGCTGCCAGTAATCGATCGCCTGATCGGTGAGCTGCGCCTCCGTGTAGTGGTAAGCGAGTAGCTCGGGCTGCGTGTCGGCAGTGGCCGGGAACTGCTCCTCCAGCGTCCTTGCGATCTTCTGGTGGAAGCGCTGCCGCGTGCTCTTGAGGAGCGACTGATAGGCGGCGTCCTGAACGAGGGCGTGCTTGAAGGTGTAGTTTGCGTCGGGTGGAGAACCGCGGCGGAACACCAGCTCCGAGGCGACCAGCTGGTCGAGGGACTCGCGGAGTTTATCCTCGGGCAGGGGTGAGACAGCGGCGAGCAGCTCGTGCGAGAATTCCCGGCCGATCACCGCGCCGGCCTGCGCGACCTCCTTCACTGGGGCGAGCCGGTCGAGCCGGGCCATCAGCGAGTCATGCAGGGTCGCAGGAATCTCGAGCGGCACGAGCGGCCCGGCGAGCGCGAAGTGATCGCCGGCATCGGTGAGCAGACCGGATTCGAGCACGGTCTTAGTCAACTCCTCGACGAATAGGGGCACGCCGTCGGTCTTCGCGAGGATCTGGTTGAGCATCTCGTCCGGCAATGCCTTCCCGCCGGTCACCTCCTCGACCAGGGCTTGGCCGTGGCGGCGGGTCAAACGCGAGAGCGAAAGCTGCATGACGTGGGCATGGCCGGTCCAGGGCGGGTTGAACTCGGGTCGAAAGGTGATCAGCACCAGCACGGGCAGACCCTGCACCCGCTCGATCAGCTGATCGAGCGCCTCGAGGGTCGAGGGATCGACCCAGTGCACGTCCTCGTAGACCGCGAGCACCGGCTTCTGGGCCGCCAGGCCCTCGACTTGGTCGACCAGTGTTTTGAGGGTGCGCTGCTTCTGGTGCTGGGGAGTGAGCGCCAGTGCCGGGTAGCGCTGCCCGGTCTCGATCCCGAGCAGAGCAGCCACGAGCGGCACGGCCTCGCCGAGCGCCGCAGCGGCTTGAGAAAGCAACGCTTCGAGCTTGTCCAATCTGGCCTCAGGCCGATCGTCTCGCGTGAAGCCAGCGGCGCGTTCGAGGTGGCCGATGACGGGATAGAGCGCGCTGTTGGTGTGGTGCGGCGAGCAATAGTGACTGAGCGGCGTGTGAGGTTCGTTCGCGAGCCGCGCGCGCAGTGCGCGCGCGATCCGTGATTTGCCGATCCCCGGCTCACCCGAAAGCAGCACCACTTGGCCCTCGCCCTCTTTGGCGCGCTCCCATCGGTCCGCTAGCAGACCGATCTCGTGCTCGCGGCCGACCAGCACCGTGAGCTGTTGACCATGCATGGCCTCAAAGCGGCTCTCGGCTCGACTCTCGTCGAGCACGTGCCAGGTCCGAACCGGCTCGGTGAATCCCTTGAGGTCCTGCGTGCCGAGGTCAGCGTACTCGAACAGGCCGCCGACAAGTTGATGACACCGTGGGTCGATGACCACACTGCCCGGCTCGGCCAACGCCTGTAATCGTGCCGCCAGGTTCGGCGTCTGGCCTACAACCGCCTCCTCTTCGGCCGCACCCTTGCCGATCAGGTCGCCGACCACGACCTGCCCGGTCGCAACCCCGACACGGGCGGCTAGTGGCCCGCCGTCGCCAATCTCGAGTTCGAACTCACCGCCTGAACCAACTGGAGCCCAGCCCGGACCGCACGCTCGGCGTCGTCCTCGTGGGCCCGTGGCCAGCCGAAGTAGGCGAGCACGCCATCGCCCATATATTTGGCGACATGACCCTCGTAGCGGGTGATCACGGTGGCCGAAATGTCGTGATAAGCGCGGATCACCTGCCCCATGTCCTCGGGGTCGAGCTTCGCCGATAGTTCAGTCGAGCCCACTAAGTCGCAGAACAGCACCGTCAGCTGCCGCCGCTCGGCCTCGCGTGGGGTGGTGGTCGATGCTGGCGTCGGCTCGGACGCCGACCTTATCGTCAGCGAGGCAATCGCCCGTAGCAGCAGCTTCCGCGGCCCAAGAGGTAGACCGAGCTCCTTGAGATCCGCCTCCGTCAGTTCGGGTAGGACCGCTGAGGTGATCTCGCTCTCGCGGAACGCCGGCTCGTAACGTTCGAGCCCGAGTTCCTTGAGCCATGCCGCGACGTCCGTCATCGCAGCTCCTCAAGCAGCGCTTTGGCGTCCTTGAGGTCAGCGGTATCGAAGCCCTCGGTGAACCAGTCGTAGATCGGGGCGAGCAGGTCATGGGCCTCGGCTCGTTCGCCTTGTTGAGCCCACAGTCGCGCGAGGCTGGTGGCGGCGCGGAGCTCCAGGGATTTGGCCTGCTGGCTCCGAGCGGTATCGATGGCCCGTTGCAACCACGCAGCCGCTTCGTCATCCTCGCCGGTCTCCGCCAGGACCATCCCTCTCAGGCGTTGCAGCTCCGCTTGATAGTGGTTCTCGCCGGTCGGCGCAGCGGTTTCCGCCGCCCGATCTAACGCGGCGAGCGCATCGCCTAGTTGACCCGCCCGAAGGTGGGCTTCGGCTAGAAAGCCGAGCCACTGAGTACCGAGCACGCGGGCACCGAGGCTATTCCAGGTGGCCAAGCCCGCTTGAAGGTGGGCGAGCCCCTCCACCTCCTGGCCGAGGCCGACCAGAGCAAAGCCCTCGGACATGGTGGCATCCGCGAGGTACAGCGGCAGGCGATGCTCGCTCGCGAGATCGATGGTCGCCCCGGCGCGTGCTCGCGCCGCCGCGAACTCGCGTCGCCAGTTGCGCAGAACCGCAGTCCAGCTCAGCGCAAAGGCGAGGCTTTGTGCGTGGGAGAGCCTTTGACTGAGGGCGAGCGCGGCTTCCATCGTCTCAAGGGCGCGATCGGGGAAACCAAGAAACCAGAGGGCCCATGCCGAATATAGCCGGCACACGACGCCGGCCCGTTCCGTGTAGAGCAGAAGGTGAGCTGGATTCTCCCAGGCCGCGACCGCATCGTCGATCGCGATGCCCTCGTCCAGCGCGGCCGCCGCGTCGGAAAAACGACCGAGGAAGAACAGCGTTGTACCTCGAGCGCGCCGGGCCAGGGCACGACGCAATTCGCCTTGCTCGTCCGCAAGCACGACCAGCCGCTCGGCGAGGTCGCCAGCACGCTGGAGGTCGCTTCGCAAAAGAAAGCAGTTCCACAGTCCGCGCAGTACCGGAAACAGCTCGGCCGATCGACCCAGCTGGTCGCATAGCGCCCAAGCCCGGCTGTAGGTCCGTTCAACTTCATTAGCTGCTTCGCTCCTGGTGGCAATCAGCGGACCGCCGATCGCCAACCGGAGCGCCAACTCCTCTTCGAGGTGCTCCGGCGCGTCGGGCAGAGTGCCGACAAGCTCGAGCCCTTTGCTCAGGTGCGCGATGGCTTCGACGTTGGCTGAGCGGCCAGCCGCCAGCTCGCCCGCGCTGCGCCAGTAAGGAATGGCCCGTTCCGCCAGGCCCGCGTCAGTGAGATGTTGGGCCAACACTTCCGGCCCAATCTCGCCGGCCCCCGGCAAATGCTGTTGAAGGGTTTGGGCGATGCGGGCATGCAGCTCCTGACGCTTCGACTTCAGCAGCGATTGGTAGGCAGCGTCCTGGACCAGGGCGTGCCGGGCTCGTAGCGCTCCAGCCCGAGGTTCCGCAGCCAGGCCGCGACATCCACGGCGCGCCCCCATGCATCCGTGACCGCCTTTGGCAAGGCTACCAGGGTTGCCCACCGGACGCCATCGATCCAACCACGATCCGGGCGTCGTGGCAGCCGCTTTGGGTCACGACCAGCCGGTCGAAGCCTCCTTATGACAGGTCCGCTCTGCCTGAAGCAGACACACTGAACCAAACGGTTCGATCCCGGTTCACTCCGCCTGAGCGGAGCTTTTTCAAACCCGCTCCCTTCGGGTATCCTCTAATTCATTGAATTATCGAGCTTTCAACATCCGTACCCAAATGGCCGTGGTTCGGTTGCCTCGGAGAAAGTGGACCGAGGAGAGAGCCGCAAAACAGGCCCGAATCGCGCCGTCAGGCCAGTCCCCATGGTTCGAACAACCTGCCAGGAATGGCCGCGTTCTGCGCAATTCCGACTGCAGATGAGGAGCGGAAAAAGAATGTCCCTCATGGGGAGACTGGCGGAGCGACGGGGGCCCAGGTTAAACATTCTCTTTCTTTTATTTCAATGAGTTAGTACAACACATCATCACACGAATTTGTGTGAAGTCTCAATTCTCTACGGTACCCAGCCGGTGCGCGGCCTGCAAGGCCCTCTTCGAGCCGGACCTCGAGCAGGGCGGCAACATCAACGTCGTCCCGGGACGGTCCCCGCGGTCGATCTCGTATGCGCTGGCCGATGCTTGAGCCATATGCGGGTCAAGGGCTCCAAGCTGGCACCGGCTCCGCGAAGGGTGGTCTTTGGCAGGAGCCACTCTTCTGTCCGAGGTCGGCGCGTGTGGCCGCCGCAAGTTGGGGTCAGGCGAGGGCCCGGCGCATCAATCTCAGAAAGTGCGTGGTCGCCGATCGAGCGAGCTCGTCCGGTCCCCGCAGAGGGTTCGTCGATGTCACCGCTGCCCCGCGTCCCTGCCGGACGCTTCCGCCGGAGCGGAACTCGTGATCTCGCTGAGGCCGCCGAGCGCCTGTTCTGCGGCCTCTGGTCCAGGGGCAATTCCGGGCGTCGATCCGATGCCGGACGAGGTGCATCTGGAGGCGCGGGCGTCAAGGCGGGCGAAGCCCCCGGCCTGGCCGGCCCTGGCCTTGACGCCCGCGCCTCCAGATGCGGCCCTGTGATCATCGGATCGATGCCGCGTTCCGGCCTGCTCAGGCCGCGGCGCCGGCTGGCGCATCCGGCTCGCGCTGCCAACGGAAGTCAGTGCCGTCCAGCCACATGCTGTGCATGATCACGGCCAGCCGCCGTGCCACGGCGATCTGGGCGCGCGTCTTGCCGGGGCGCTTGAGCACCTCGAAGCCCCAGCGCTTCACCCAGCTCCATCGGCTCACCCGGGTCAGCAGCGCGTTCGCGGCCTCGCACAGCAGGGCGCGCACGGCTTTGTCGCCGCATTTGGTGATGTGACCGGTGTAGTCGGTCTGCCCGAGGCGTACTTGCTCGGCGTCAGCCCGAAGTAGGCGCCGACCTCGGCTGAGTTCGGGAAGCGCTCAGGCTCGTCAACTGCGGTCTTAAAGGCGAGCGCGGTGAGCGCGCCGACGCCGGGCACGGTCATCAGCCGGCGACACACCTGGTCCTGCTTGACGACCGCCAGCACCGCCCGGTGCAGCAACGCGAGCTGGCTCACGACGGCAGCGCGGCTCGTCGATAGCGTGCCGACGACCCAGCGGATCTGCGCATCGCCTTCGTCGATCAGCTCCAGACGCGGTCTTCGAACTGGCCGGTCGCCACCTTGCCGACCTTGAGCCCGAACACCTTGAGCACGCCACGGATGTGATTGTCGAGGTCGATCCGCATGCGCACCAGCATCTCGCCGCTGGGCAGGAGCAGCCGGAGCTTCCTCTCTTCCGGGCGCTTCAGGTGCTCCGGCAGGTACCCGCCCACCGGCATCGCGCTCACCGCCGCCTTCATGCGCCGGGCATCGATGCAG